>CAWIUF010000052.1:0-92670 GCA_963839095.1 uncultured Actinomycetota bacterium
TCCGCGGCGTTACCCGGCCCCCCACGAAGAGGTAGGGCGTGCCGTCGCCGAGCTGGCCAAAGCTGACCGGCACCCACGGCTCGTCGTCACGCGAGCGCACCACGAACCGGGTGCCCGAGGAGTCCGCCGGGTGCAGCAGCAGTTCCTCCGGCTCGGATGCCGTGAGCGTCGCCAGGTTCCCGGTCATGGTCGTGACCATCCGCAGCTGCCCGTCACGGGCCGACACGTCGAACCGCCGCGACACGCGCTCGTAGCGGCCGGCGTGCTGACCGGGATCCGCCTCGCGGCCCGCCCGCGGCCCGGCCGGCTCCGGACGCGGCAGCGCCGGCATGGTGACGCCCGTCAGGTCCCCGAACACCTCGTCGAACACCTGGCGGTACAGGGCCTCGGACTCCGTGGCGTTGGTCAGCAGGCAGGCGGCTACCCGTGCCTCGGGGTCGATCCGCAGGTAGGCGGACTGGCCGATGGTGTCCCCGTCATGCCCGATGATCGTGCGGCCTCCCCAGCGGCTCAGCCGCCAGCCCAGCCCGACGGCGGCGCCGGGTGCGGAGAAGTCGGGAATCGCGGCGCCCGCCGTCTGCATGGCCGCCACCGACGCCTCGCTGACCACCCGCTTGCCGTCGGCCGTGACGCCGCCGTCGAGCTGCAGGCGGGTGAAGGTGAGCAGGTCGCCGGCCGTGGAGCTGATCAGGCCGGCCGGGCCGACGCTGCGCGGCAGGTTCCAGACGTCGACCGGGGTGCCGCCGCGGCGGTGCCCGACCGCGGCCCGGTGCAGGATCGCCTCCTCGGGCAGGGTGACGGTCCGGGTGAGCGCGAGCGGGCTGATCAGCCGCTCGCGCAGCGACTCGTCCCAGGACTGGCCGTCGAGGACCTCGATGATCCGGCCGAGCACCACGAAACCGCTGTTGCAGTAGGAGTAGGCCGCGCCCGGGGAGAATACCGACGGGGTCTCGGCCAGCAGGCCGATGTAGCGCTCCACGCACTCGTCGCCCCGGCCGGTGTCGGTGAAGACGTCGCCGTCGATGCCGCTGGTGTGCGTGAGCAGGTGCCGGATCGTCACCTGGCCGCCCACGTCCCCGGCCCCGAGCCGGACGTCCGGCAGTACCTCGGCGACGGTCGTGTCCAGCGACAGCTGGCCCTCGTCGACCAGCTGCATGATCATCGTGGCGGTCCAGATCTTGGTGATGGACCCGACCTGGAACAGCGAGTCGGCCGTGACCGGGACCCTGGTCGCGGAGTTCAGCTCGCCCGCGGCGGCCAGGATCTCCTGGCCGCCAGCCCAGATGCCCAGGGCCGCGCCCGGGACCCGCGCCTCGGTGGCGAGTTCATGAAGGCGGGCTGTCCAGTTCGTGACGTTGATCATGTTATGGACGCTAACGCACGAAGGCCCGGCCTGGCCCTTACCGTCCGGTCTCGACCATCCTAACCGAAACTAAAACCGACTAATCCAGTTCAGGTTGGATTTTGGGGCTCTACCTGCGCGGTCAGTCATAATGTGCAGCAGGCGCCTTTGTGGCACCGGTCATGGTGAGCCCGGCCAACTCAGGTGTAGTTTCGCTGGCGGAGCCACATAAGGACAGCGCGGAGGAACACATGAGCATCCTGGGCACCAGGGTGATACGGACCGAGGACCCGCGCCTGCTGACGGCGGGCGGGGTCTACGTCGATGACCTGCGGACGCCGGAGCTTGACGGGGCGGCGCGGGTGACGTTCGTCCGCAGCCCGGTCGCGCACGCGCGCATCACCGGCATCGACGTCAGCGCGGCCGTCAGCGAGCCGGGCGTGGTCGCGGTGCTGACCGTCCAGGACATGACCGACCTGGCACCGCCCCCGCCGGACGACGGCGCGGGCGGTGGCGGTGGCGAAGCCCCGATGCCGCTGGGCGGCCCGTGGGCCGAGCCGCTGCTGGCGGTGGACACGGTGCGGTTCGTCGGCGAGCCGGTCGCGGTGGTCATCACCGATGGCCGCTATCAGGGCGAGGACGCCGCCAACCTGGTCACGGTGGACTACGATCCGCTGCCTGCGGTGGTGGGGCCGCAGGCCGCGCTCACCGGCGAGTCGCTGCTGTTCCCCGCGGCCGGGAGCAATATCCCGGCCACCAAGGAAGCGTCCGCCGACGACGCTCCGTTCGCCGGCTGCGAGGTCGTCGTCGAGCAGGCCATCGTCAACCAGCGGCTTGCCTGCATGCCGATGGAGGGGCGCGCCACCGCGGCCGCCTTCGAGAACGGCAAGCTGACCGTCTGGCATAGCTCGCAGAACGCTCAGCTGTGCCGCATGATCCTCTGCGGCGTCCTGGGCATGCCCCCGGAGCAGATCCGCGTCATCGTGCCCGACGTGGGCGGCGGCTTCGGCGCCAAGGTCGGCATCGACCGGGACGCGATCATCGTCGCCTGGGCGGCCAGGAAGACCGGCCGCGCCCTGCGCTGGGTCGAGACCCGCAGCGAGAACCTGGTCGGCATGACCCAGGGCCGCGCGCAGCTGCACCACATCAAGATCGGCGGCAACCGGGACGGCAAGATCCTGGCCTACCGGATCGACGTCATCCAGGACAGCGGCGCCTACTCGCGGATGGGCGGATTCCTGCCCATGCTGACCTGCCTGATGGCACCCGGCGTGTACGACATCCCCGAGGTCCAGGCCGGCTACCGGGCCGTGGTCACCAATGCGACGCCGATCAGCGCCTACCGCGGCGCCGGGCGGCCGGAGGCGGCGGCGACGATCGAGCGCGCGGTCGACCTGTTCGCCGCCGAGATCGGCATGGACCCGGCCGAGGTCAGGCGCCGTAACTTCGTGGCCCCGGACAAGTTCCCGTTCCAGACCAAGACCGGCGCCCTGTACGACAGCGGTGAGTACGAGGCGGCCCTGGATAAGGTCCTGGCCGGATCCGGCTATGCCGAACTGCGCCAGGAACAGCAACGCCGGCGGGCCAGCGGCGATGTCAGGCAGCTCGGCATCGGCATCTCCACCTACGTGGAGATCACCGCGGCCGACGGCGCCGCCGGGGAGACCGCGAAGCTGGAAGTCTCCGACGACGGCACCGCGACCGTCTACACCGGCAGCTCGCCGCACGGCCAGGGGCATCACACCGCGTGGGCCATGCTCGTCCAGGAGGAACTGGCCATCCCGATGGACAAGGTCACCGTCATCCACGGCGACACCGACCTCGTCCCGGTCGGGGTCGGCACCTATGCCTCCCGCTCGCTCCAGCTCGGCGGCTCGGCCGTGTACAAGGCGGCGGTCGAGGTCAAGGACGAGGCCCGCCGCCAGGCCGCGGACATGCTCGAGGCGGCCGAGGCCAACGTGGTCCTGGACACCGCGAGCGGCCGGTGGCAGGTGCGCGGCGACCCGGACGCCTCGCTGGACTGGGGGCAGGTGGCGGCCCACACCAGCGGCGGCAGCCTGATCGCGGACGTGAGCTTCACGGCGGACCTGCCCACGTTCCCGTTCGGCGCGCACGTGTCCGTGGTCGAGGTGGACACCGAGACCGGCAAGGTAACGCTGCTGCGGCACGTGACCGTGGACGACGCCGGGCCGGTGCTCAACCCGGTGCTCGCCGAGGGACAGCGGCACGGCGGCATCGCCCAGGGCGCGGCCCAGGCCCTGCTCGAGGAGGTCCTCTACGACGCGGACGGCAACCCGCTGACCTCCACCCTCGCCGACTACGCCGCCATCACCGCGGCCGAGCTGCCAAGTTACGAGCTCCTCGCCAGCGAGACGCCGACCACGGTGAACCCGCTCGGCGTCAAGGGCATCGGCGAGGCGGGGACGATCGGCGCCACCCCGGCCATCCAGAACGCGGTCATCGACGCGGTCGCGCATCTCGGCGTCCGGCACATCGACATGCCGACCACCCCGCAGCGGGTGTGGACGGCCATCAACGAAGCACAGAAGGCGGGTAACCAGTGAAGGTCGACCTGACCGTCAACGGCACGGATATCAGCGCGGACGTCGAGGACCGCATGCTGCTCGTGCACTTCCTGCGCGACGTGGCCGACCTCACCGCGACCAACGTCGGCTGTGACACGACCTCCTGCGGGGCCTGCACGGTGCTGCTCGACGGCGAGTCCGTCAAGTCCTGCACGGTGCTCGCCGCCCAGGCCAGCGGGCACGAGATCACGACGCTGGAAGGGCTGGCCCAGGACGGGGAGATGCACCCGGTGCAGCGCGCCTTCCACACCGAGCACGGCCTGCAGTGCGGCTTCTGCACGCCGGGCATGGTGATGGCCATCGTCTCGCTGCTCAAGGAGAACCCCGACCCCACCGAGACCCAGGTGCGGCAGGGCCTGGAAGGCAACCTGTGCCGGTGCACCGGCTACCACAACATCGTCCGGGCTGCCCTGGCGGCCGCGGCCGACAAGCAGGTGTCGGCATGATCCCGGTGGCCTTCGACTACAAGCGGGCGGGCTCGGCCGCCGAAGCCCTGGAACTGGTCGCCGAGTACGGCGAAGACGCCAAGTTCCTGGCGGGCGGCCACTCGCTGCTGCCGCTGATGAAACTGCGGCTGGCCGCCCCCGAGGTGATCATCGACCTGGGCGGCCTGCGTGACCTGTCCTACGTCACCGACCAGGGAACCTACGTCGCCGTCGGCGCGCTGACCAGGCACCATGACGTCGAGCACTCGGACCTCCTCGCCCGCGACATCCCGCTGCTCGCCTACGCGGCCGGGCAGGTCGGCGACCCGCAGATCAGGCACCGGGGCACGATCGGCGGCTCGATCGCGCACGCCGACCCGGCCTCCGACCTGCCCGCCGTCCTGCTCGCGCTGGACGCCACCCTGGTCGCGCAGGGGTCGGGCGGCACCCGGGAGATCCCGGTCGGGGAGTTCTTCCAGGGCCTGTTCGAGACCGCGCTCGAGCCGGACGAACTGCTCACCGAGATCCGGGTGCCCAAGTCCGCGTCGGCCGGGGCCTGGTCGTTCCAGAAGTTCACCCAGCGGGCCATCGACTGGGCCATCGTCGGCTGCGCCGTCCAGGGCGGCAACGTGGCGCTGGTCAACATGGGCGGGACGCCGCTGCGGGCCGCGGGCGTGGAAGCCGCCCTGGCCGGCGGCGCCGCGCCGGCCGAGGCGGCCGCGCACGCCGCCGAGGGCACCAGCGCCGCCGACGACATCCGCGCCACCCGGGCCTACCGCGAGCACCTCGCCCGCGTCCTGGTCTCCCGCGCCCTCACCGAGGCAAGTTCAAGACCATGATGCCGAACGGGGTCGGCGCGTCCCCCGGCACCACCGGCTGCCCCGGCCGCCATCCGGGCAGCCCCGCATGATCGAGGCGGTCGTCTTCGACCTGGACGGCGTCCTGATCGACTCAGAACCCGTCTGGGAGCAGGTCCGCCGCGGTCTGGTCGCCGAGCGCGGCGGCCACTGGGCGGCCGACGCCCAGGACAAGCTCATGGGCATGAGCACCCCCGAATGGGCCCGGTACCTCAGCGAGGACCTCGGCGTCGGCCTGCCCCCCGCCGAGGTGGCGTCGATCGTGGTCGACCGGATGGCCGCCAGCTACCGGGAGCACCTGCCGCTGCTGCCGGGTGCCGTCGAGGCGGTGCGGCGGCTGGCCGCCCGCTGGCCGCTGGGCCTGGCCAGCTCGGCTCCGGCCGTGCTGATCGACACCGTCTTGCAGGCGGCGGGCCTGCGCCCGGATTTCCGGGTCACGATGTCCACCGAGCAGGTACCGCGCGGCAAGCCCGCCCCGGATATCTACCTGGCCGTGGCGGACAGGCTCGACGTGGCCCCGGCCCGTTGCGCGGCCGTGGAGGACTCATCCAACGGCCTGCGCTCGGCCGCCGCCGCGGGCCTGCGCGTCATCGCCATCCCGCGCCCCCAGTACCCTCCCGATCCCGACGCCCTCGCCCAGGCCAATCTGGTCCTCACCAGCCTCGACGACCTGACCCCCGAAGCCGTGGCGGCGCAGGTCGTAATGCCGAAAGGGTGCTGAAGATAAACTCGACTCTTGTGACCAATGATCTTGCTGACCGGTTCCCGCAGGCCGGTGCCTTGTCTTCGGCTCTGGCGGGGGTCGGGTACCTGGCGGGGGAGCAGCTGGGGGCGGCGTTGTTCCTGGCGGTGCGGATGGGGCAGCCGATCCTGCTGGAGGGTGAGCCGGGGGTGGGCAAGACCGAGGCGGCCAAGGCGCTGGCGGCGGCGATCGGGACGCCGCTGGTCCGGCTGCAGTGCTATGAGGGGATCACCGCGTCGGAGGCGCTGTATGAGTGGAATTACCCGCGGCAGCTGCTGGCGATCCGGCTGGCGGAGGCGGCGGGGGACCGGATCCAGGACCGGGACCTGTTCACCAGCGAGTACCTGCTGCGGCGGCCGCTGCTGTCGGCGCTGCTGCATCCGGGTCCGCGGCCGGCGGTGCTGCTGATCGATGAGGTGGACCGGGCTGATGACGAGTTCGAGGCGTTCTTGTTCGAGCTGCTGGCGGAGGCGGCGGTGACGATCCCGGAGCTGGGGACGCAGCGGGCGGTGCTGCCGCCGGTGACGGTGCTGACGTCGAACCGGACGCGGGATCTGCATGATGCGCTGAAGCGGCGCTGCCTGTATCACTGGATCGCCTACCCGGGCACGGCGCGGGTGGCGGAGATCGTCCGGCGGCGGGTGCCGGGGTCGGGGGAGCGGCTGTCGGGGCAGGTCGCGGCGGCGGTGAGCCGGCTGCGGGCGCTGGACCTGACCAAGCCGCCGGGGATCTCGGAGGCGATCAGCTGGGCGTTCGCGGTGAACGTGTTCGGCGCCGCCGAGCTCGACGCCCCGGTCGCCGGCCAGACCCTGAGCACGGTGCTGAAGTACCCCGAAGACGAGGACACGGTACGCCAGGCCGGCCTGGCCGCCGTGGTCGGCCGCATTGACTGAGACCGGGACCGTGCCCGGGGCGGCCGGTCCGGACGTGGCCGCCATGGCCACCGGGCTGGGGATCGCCCTGCACACGGCCGGGCTCCCGGTCGGGCCGGACCGTTGCGAGCGGATGGCCCGCGCGGTGACGGTCATGGGTGCGACCTCGCTGGCCGACCTGCGGGCCTGCGCGCTGGCCACGATGGTGTCCGACCCCGGCCAGATGGCTACCTTCGACCGGGTCTTCGCGGCCATCTTCGGCGGTCCGTCCCCGTTCCGGAACCCGTCGCTGCCGATCCAGCCGCCCTTCCCGCGCCCCGGCGATGATCGCGGCCCGTCATCGGATGGCTCGTCCGCCGCGGATCCGGACGGCCTGACGTCGGGCCTTCAGATGATCGAGGCCGGGTTGCCGTCCGGCGATGACGGCGACGACGAGGACCTGCCCGAGGGACCCGCTCTGCAGCGGGTGGCCTCGGCCACCGAACGGCTGCGCGGCCGTGACTTCACCGAGCTGTCCCCGGCCGAGCTGCGCCAGCTGATCTCGCTCATGCGGGAGCTGGACCTGGCCATCCCGCCGCGGCGCACCCGGCGGTTCCGGGGACCCCGGAAAGGAAAGCGCACTGACCTGCGGCGGACCATGCGGCAGGCCCGGCGTTCGGGGGGCGAGGTCATCCGGTTGTCGCACCAGGCCCGGGTAGTCCGGCCGCGCCGCCTGGTCGTCCTGTGCGACATCTCCGGCTCCATGGAGCCCTACGCCCGGGCCCTGCTGCTGCTCCTCTACGCGCTCAACGGAGGCCAGTTCCGCAGCAGCGAGAACCGGCCGGAGGTGTTCAGCTTCGCCACCCGGCTGACCCGGCTGACCCCGGCGCTGTCCGCCGCCAGCCCGGCCACCATGCTGGCCAAGGCGGGCGAGGCCGCCCCGGACTGGTCCGGCGGGACCCGGATCGGCGCCGCGCTCAAGGAGTTCAACGACCGCTACGGCACCCGGGGCATGGCCCGCGGCGCGGTGGTGCTGATCATCTCCGACGGCTGGGAGACCGGTGATCCCGAGCTGCTCGGGCAGCAGATGGCCCGGCTGGCCCGGGTGGCCTACCGGATCGTCTGGGCCAACCCGCGTACTCAGTCACCGCGCTACCGGCCCGAGGTCGGCGGCATGGCCGCGGCCTGGCCGTACTGCGACGCGGTGGTCAGCGCGCACAACCTGGATGCCCTGGACGACCTGCTCGCCGCGCTCAGCTGAGAGCGAGCTGGTGGTGGATGCGGCCTTCGGTGTCGGTGAGGGCCTGGCCGGTGCCGCCCCAGCGGAGCTGGATCAGCTCGGCGGCGATCGAGACCGCGGTCTCCTCCGGGGTCCGGGCGCCCAGGTCCAGGCCGATCGGCGACCGCAGCCGGGCCAGCTCGTCCTCGGTCAGGCCGGTCTCGCGGAGGCGGGCGAGGCGGTCGTCGTGGGTGCGGCGGCTGCCCATCGCGCCGATGTACCCGGCCGGGGTCCGCAGCGCGACCTCCAGCAGCGGCACGTCGAACTTCGGGTCGTGGGTGAGCACGCAGATCACCGTCCGGGCGTCCACCTCGGCGCCGGCCAGGAACCGGTGCGGCCAGTCCACGATCACCTCGTCGGCGTCGGGGAACCGGGACGGGGTGGCGAAGACCTTCCGGGCGTCGCACACGGTGACGTGGTAGCCGAGGAACTTCCCGGCCCGGGCCACCGCGGCGGCGAAGTCGATCGCGCCGAACACCAGCATCCGCGGCGGGGGCGCGAACGAGTGCACGAACACGCTGAGGTCATCGCCGCGCCGTTCGCCGTGCTCGCCGTACCGGCGGATGCCGGTCAGCCCCTGGGCCAGCATCCCGCGCACGTCATCATCGACCGCGGCGTCCAGCCGGGCTGCGCCCAGCGTGCCCGACGCGCCGCAGTGCCAGCCGTCATCCCCGGCGGCGTCCGCGCCGGCGGCCTCACGGCTCCAGATGACGCGGCGCGCGCCGGCCTGGCCCGGGCCCGGCGATCACGGTGGCGACCGCGACCGGCTCGCCGCGTTCGACGGCGGCGGCGATCTCGCCGAGCTCGGGGAAGCTGGCCTTACCGACCCGCTCGACGAACACCTCGATGATCCCGCCGCAGGTCAGCCCGACCGCGAACGCGTCGTCATCGCTCACCCCGTAGGTCTCGAAGACGGGCTCCCCGGTCCGGCAGACATCCAGCGCGAGCTCGTAGACGGCGCCCTCGACGCAGCCGCCCGACACGCTGCCGAAGACCTCGTGGTCACCGGCGGCCGACACGGCCAGCGCCGCGCCCGGGTCCCGGGGGGCGCTGCGGTACGTACGCACCACGGTGGCCAGGCCGAAGGCCTCGCCCGCCTCCCACCACTTGGCGATCTTGCCCAGGATGTCACGCACGTACGTCACCTCGACTGTCAACGACCTGCTCATTGGGCCAACTAGCCGCACCGCAGGCGGTATTCCCGGCGGGAATACCGCCACGGCGGGCTGGCTAGCCCTTCCGGGCGCCTCGCCGTCGCAGCTGCCGGAACCGCCGGCCGAGCAGCGCGAGCGCCGCCGCGACGGCAGCGACGGGCACGACCCGCTTGAGGATCGCCGGGCCGACCAGCCGGACCAGGTTGAGCGAGTCGTCGCCCTTGGCCTCGGCCGGAGTCGCGGCGACACTAGCGGCTGGCCGGGCGGGAGCCGGGGTCACGGCGGCTGGCGACGCCTCCGTTCCGGTCTCGGCGGCCGCGGTTCCGCCGCCGGCCGCGACCGCGCTGGCCTCGGCGGGGGGAGTGCCCGCGCCGGCGCTCGGCGCGTTGCTGTCGGAGATCAGCTGGGCCAGGTTGTCAGCGAACTTCTCGACCAGCTTGCCGCCGACTTCCGCGATGACGCCGCGGCCGAACTGAGCCGGACGGCCAGTCACGTTCATCGTCGTGTGGATGACGACCCGGGTGCTGTCCCCCGATGCCTCGGGCTCCAGCGAAGCCCGGACGGTGGCCGAGGCGGTACCGGCGCCGCGGGTCTCCTTGCCCGACGCCTCGAGTACCACTACCTGGGCCTCGGGGTCACGCTCGATGAACTTCGCGGTGCCGCGATAGGTCAGCGATACCGGGCCGACCTTGACCTTGATACGGCCGGTAACCACCTCGCCGTCGAACTCCTCGACCGTCGCGCCGGGCATGCACGGCGCGATCCTCTCGACGTCGAGGAGCACTTCCCACGCCTGGGCGGGCGAAGTGGGAACGCTGAAGACGTTATCGAGCTCCATGCTCATCGGTGAATCACTCTCTCTGGCTGGGTCCGGTCAGTGGATCATGCCGCTATTCACGCGGGCTCGTAGCCGGGCAGGCTGGCCAGCTGGGTCAGCAGCCACGGTGAGGTGAGGACCTTCAGCAGTCCCTGGACCTCGCGGGACGCGGCCAGCTTGGCCGGCATGACCAGGTCGAAACGCTCGGTGGCGAGCGGGATGAAGTCCAGGTTGTAGGCCAGCGCGGCCGGTTCGCTGGACACGCCCGCGTCGGCGAGGCGGCCCGCGACCGCGGCCGCGACCTGGAGATGCCCGGAGGCCTGGCTGTCGTAGCCCGGAAGCTCGGCCGGGGTCAGGCCCAGCCGCAGGCACTCCCGGTCCAGCAGGGTACGGGCTTGCGCGCCGGGCTCGCGGTTCACCAGCCGCAGCCCGAGCCGGGCCACGTCGCCCAGGCTGGTCACCGCGGTCCCGGGCCGGACTACCAGCCCCTCGCGCCAGGAGGCGAACCCGGCGACCTCAGCGCCGCCAGGAATGTCGGTCACGTCGATCGGGGCGAGCTCGTCCGCGGGCCGGTGCACCCCGGCCACGTGGACCAGGCCGGCCGCCGCCAGCCGGATGGCCTCGCCGCTTCCGCACGGCCACCAGACGAACGCCACCGGCGGGTCCAGCAGGCTCAGCGGGGTCTCCAGCAGCGGCAGGGCCGGGTCGCAGCCGGCCACGACCAGGGTCGGCCGCGGCGGGCTGATCGGGCGCACCCGGACCTCGCCGGCCCCGGCCGCGAATGCCTCGGCGTGCCCCGGGACCAGGCCGCCCGCGGCATCGAAGCCGGTGCGGGCCGCCGTCTCGCCGCGCAGGGGCAGGGCCACGAACGTATCGCCGACGGTAGCGAGCGCGACCCGGGCACCCGGCCCGGCCGGCGCGACCGGGCGGGCCAGCACCGGGTCGGCGAGCTCGCCCCGGCCGAACAGTTCCTCGATCGTCATGCCCAGTGCCCCGGCCAGGCCGAGGGCGAGGCGTAGCGAAGGGTCGGAATTGCCCGACTCGACGGCGGACACCGCCTGCCGGGTGACGCCGGCCATGCCCGCCAGCTGCTGCTGGGACAGCCCGCGCGCCTGCCGTGCCATCCGCAGCGCGGTGCCGGCCGCCCAGGAGACTTCTGCCATGACCCCAGCGTAGCCGTCAGGCCTGGTAGGGCGGTGCTACGCCCCAGCCCCAGCGGGGCGGCGGGCTGGCGCTAGCCGAGGGAGGCCAGGCCGAGCAGGTCGACGCAGGTCCGGCCGCGGATCGTGGCGAAGACCATGAGCACGCTATCGCACGAGCGGCAGCGGACGACCGTGCCGGGCGCCCGCTGGTAGACGGCGAGCTCGGCGACCGGGCGGCCGGCGCCGCAGCTGCCGCAGACGCTGGTGGCACCGGTCATCTCGGTGCCGAAAACCTCCTGCAGCAGGCCGCCGATGGCGTTGCCGTCTACCGCGTCCATCAGGTTCCTCCCGTTGCGCCGAACCGCTCGGTCTTCACCCGCTCCGGCCGGTAGCCGGACTGCACCAGGGCCTGCGACACCGCCTCGACGAAGCTGGTCGGACCGCATGCGTAGGCCAGCGGCATCGCGTCGGCTGGCCAGGCCACCTCGGCGAGCAGGGCCGCGTCCGCTCGCCGCGCGTACCCGGCCCAGCCTGGCGGCTGCTGACGGGTCAGGGTATGGATGACCTCGACGCCGCGGCCGGGCCGGCCCAGTTCGGCCTGGTAGATCACGTCGTCCAGCGTCCGGGACGAATACAGCAGCCGGACCGGGACCGTGCTGCCGGTACGTTCGCGGTGCCGCAGGATCGATCGCAGCGGCACGATGCCCGACCCGCCGGCCAGCAGCAACAGCGGGCCGCCGTCCTCGGGTTCCCAGACGAAGTAGCCGCCGATCGGCCCGCGCAGCTCGAGGTCATCCCCGGCCCGCAGCTCGTCGGTGAGATAAGGCGAGACCTCGCCGTCGTCGAGGCGCTCGACGGTGATCGCGACCGGCTCGCCGGGCGCTGACGCGATCGAGTAGGACCGCTCGGCGACGTAGCCGTCCTCGGCGGTCAGCCGGATGTCCAGGTGCTGGCCCGCCTGGTGGCCGGGCCAGTCCGGCACGTCGAGCGTGAGCGTCCGCACCGAGGCGGTCTCGACGGCGACCGCGCTGACCTTGGCGACCTGCCAGGTCAGTCGCCTGCGTAGCGCTGTTCCCGCCATGGGTCTCCGTAGATGTGGTAGCCGTAGTTCTCCCAGAAACCCGGGTCGTTCGTATCGCGCAGCTCCAGGCTGCGCACCCACTTGGCGCTCTTCCAGAAGTACAGGTGCGGGACGAGCAGCCGCGCCGGCCCGCCATGCTCAGGTGCCAGCGGCTGGCCGCCGTAAGCGTAGGCCACCCAGGCCTTGCCGCCCGTCAGGTCTGCCACCGGCAGGTTAGTGGTGTAACCGCCGTCGCAGTGGGCCATCGCGAACGGGCCGTCGTGTCCGGCCAGGTCCAGCAGCGTGTCCACCGACACGCCCTGCCAGGCTGTGTCGAACTTCGTCCATTTCGTGACGCAGTGGATATCGACTGTCACGTCCTGGCTCGGCAGGGCGCGGAACTCGGCCCAGTTCCAGGTCTTCTGCCGCCCGCTGCGGCCGATGGAGAAACTCCAGCGATCCAGGGCCGTGTGCGGGGTCGGGCCGGCCGACAGGACCGGGAAGTCCTTGGTCACGTACTGGCCGGGCGGAACCCGGCCCGCGTTCTCGGCCGGCTCCTGGCGCCGGCGGTGGAATCCGCGCGCAATAGGGCTCATGGCGGCCATCATCCCTTATCGCCAGGTCCGGCGATACCGGTGCGCATGGCAACACGATAGATGCTCCCGCGGCGACTGCATCCGGCCTATCCGCAGATTCCGATGAACCGGCAAGCACCAATTGCGCCACGCAAGTACTGATTGCGGAAAGCGGTATCCGGCGGTCAATGGGGATCGCGTCCAGGGTCCTGAGCAGGGAATTATTTCGCTGTGTATAAAAACGGGACCCGGGTTGGTACTGGTGCTTAGGCGCCTGGTAGTCCTAGGTTTGCCAGAGGAATGCGTCCCGTTCGCTAGGGGAGGAAATCGCGTGGCAGAGATTACCGTCAGCGTCGATGGGGTGAAGTACTCGGATCACGTCGAGCCCCGGTTGCTGCTTGTCCACTATCTAAGGGAAGTCGTGGGCAAGACGGGCACGCCCATCGGGTGCGACACGTCTAACTGCGGCGCCTGCACCGTGCTGCTGAACGGCGAGTCGGTCAAGAGTTGCGCTGTCCTGGCCGTGCAGGCCGACGGCGCGGAGATCACCACGATCCAGGGCCTGGCGAACGGAGGCCTGCATCCGATCCAGCGCGCCTTCCACGAGGAGCACGCGCTGCAGTGCGGGTACTGCACACCAGGGATGATCATGGCGACCTCGGACCTGCTCCGGGAGAACCCGAGCCCCAGCGACGAGGAGATCCGCGAGGGCCTGGAAGGCAACCTGTGCCGCTGCACCGGCTATGAGAACATCGTCCGCGCCGTCCGGCGCGCCGCCCAGGCGGGAGTGAGCGAATGACCGCGACCGAGGCCGAGGTGACCACGGGCGAGCTCGGCAAGGCCCGCCTGCGCAAGGAGGACGAGCGCCTCATCACCGGCCAGACCAACTGGACCGACAACATCCAGCTGCCGGGGATGCTGCACATCGCCTTCCTGCGCAGCCCGTACGCCCATGCCCGGATCACCTCGGTCGACGTCAGCGCGGCCAGGAACGAGCCCGGCGTGATCGCCGCCTACTCCGGCGCGGACTTCGCCGATGAGCAGGGCAGCCTGCCCTGCGCCTGGCCGGTCACCCCGGACATCGTGATCCCGGCCCACCCGCCGATGGCGGTCGACGAGGTCCGCTACGTGGGCGAGGCGGTGGCCTGCGTGGTGGCCCGTGACCGGTACTCCGCGGCCGACGCGCTGGCCGCCATCGAGGTCGACTACGAGCAGCTCCCGCCGGTGCTGGACATGCGTCAGGCCATCTTGCCCGACTCGCCAAAGGTTCATGAGGCCGGTAACCAGAGCTTTGACTTCGTCTTCCCCCAGGGTGACCTGGACGCGGCCTTCCGGGATGCGCCGGTGGTCATCGAGCGCACCTACCGCCAGCAGCGGCTGATCCCGGCGGCGATGGAGCCGCGTGCGGTGGTCTGCTCGGTCGTGGGCGGAGAGTTCACGCTCTGGTCGGCAACGCAGATCCCGCACATCCTGCGCGTCATGCTGGCCCTGGTCACCGGCATCGCGGAGCAGAACATCCGGGTCATCGCGCCCGATGTCGGCGGCGGGTTCGGATCGAAGCTGCAGGTCACCGCCGAAGAGGTGCTGGCCGTGCTGATCGCCCGGAAGCTGGGGCGGCCGGTCAAGTGGACTGAGTCCCGCAGCGAGGGCAACATGACCGTGCACCACGGCCGGGACCAGTGGCAGACGCTGCGGCTCGCCGCCGACCGTGACGGCCGGATCCGCGGCCTGGACGTCGACCTGCTGGCCGACATGGGAGCCTACCTGATGCTGGTCACGCCGGGCGTGCCCATCCTCGGGGCGTTCATGTTCCCGGGCATCTACAAGATGGACGCGTACCGGTTCCGGTGCCGGGGCATCTTCACGACCAAGATGCCGACCGACGCCTACCGCGGCGCGGGCCGCCCCGAGGCCACCTTCGCCATCGAGCGGCTGATGGACGAGCTGGCCGTCGAGCTCGGCATGGAGCCCCTCGCCCTCCGGGAGCGGAACTGGATCAAGCACGAGGAGTTCCCGTTTACCACCGTCGCGGGCCTGACCTACGACTCGGGCAACTACGAGGCGGCCACGGCCAAGGCCAAGGAACTGTTCGGCTACGACGCGCTGCGCGAGGAGCAGCAGCGGCGGCGGGCCAGTGACGACCCGGTCCAGCTCGGCATCGGCATTTCCACCTTCACCGAGATGTGCGGGCTGGCGCCGTCCCGGGTGGTCGGCTCGCTGGCCTACGGCGCGGGCGGCTGGGAGCACGCGTCGATCCGGATGCTGCCCACCGGCAAGGTCGAGGTCGTCACCGGATCCAGCGCGCACGGCCAGGGGCACGAGACGGCGTGGAGCCAGATCGTGGCCGACCAGCTCGGCGTGCCGTTCGAGGACATCAGGGTGCTGCACGGCGATACCCAGATCTCCCCCCGAGGCCTCGACACCTACGGATCGCGTTCTCTCGCGGTCGGCGGGATGGCGCTGGTCGCGGCGTGCGACAAGGTCATCGACAAGGCCAAGGTCATCGCGGCCGGCCTGCTCGAGGCCTCGGCCGATGACCTGGAATGGACACCGGGCCGCTTCTCGGTCCGCGGTGACCCGGACAAGGGCGTCACGATCGCCGAGATAGCGCTGGCTACCTTCTTCGCGCACAACACACCCGAAGGCGTCGAGCCGAGCATCGACGCCGAGGCCACCTACGACCCGGACAACTTCTCCTTCCCGCACGGTACCCACCTGTGCGCGACCGAGGTCGACACCGAGACCGGCTTCGTCACGATCCGCTCCTACGTCTGCGTCGACGACATCGGCGTGGCGGTCAACCCGATCATCGTCGAGGGCCAGGTGCACGGCGGTCTCGCCCAGGGCATCGCGCAGGCCCTGTACGAGGAGGCGGTCTACGACGACGACGGCAACCTGGTCACCAGCACGCTGGCGGACTATCTGGTTCCGTCCGCCAGCTGACCTGCCGTCCTACGTCACCGACCGCACCGAGAGCCGGGCGGCCAACCGGCTGGGCGTCAAGGGCGTCGGCGAGGCGGGCACGATCGCCTCGACCCCGGCGGTCGTCAACGCGATCGTCGACGCGCTGCGACCCCTTGGCATCAACGACATCGTGATGCCGTGCACCCCCGAGCGGGTCTGGCGGGCGATCCAGGACGCCCGCGGCGGCGATCAGGCCAGCGCGGCTGAGCAGCATGCGGCCCGGCAGAGCGACCAGACCCAGGGCAACAGCCCGCAGGGCGTCGACACGCCCGACCAGACCGGAGGTGCCGCATGATCCCGGCCAAGTTCGACTACGTCCGACCGGGCTCGCTGGACGAGGCGGTCACGGCCCTGGCCGACGGCGGCGACGACGCCAAGGTCATCGCGGGCGGGCAGAGCCTGCTCCCGCTGCTGCGGCTGCGGCTGGCCTACCCCGAGCTGCTCGTCGACGTGGGCGCCCTGGACGAGCTGCGCGGCGTCACCGACGCCGGGGACGCGCTGGTGATCGGCGCCCGGACGACGCACTACCAGCTGGTCCATGACCCGCTGGTAGCCGAGCACTGCGGGCTGCTGGCGCAGGCCACCGGCACCGTGGCCGACCCGGCGATCCGGCACCGCGGCACGCTGGGCGGCGCCCTCGTGCACGCCGACCCGGCCGGCGACCTGCCCGCGGTCGTGCTGGCCCTGGACGCCACCCTGGTCGCCCGCGGGCCGGGCGGGGAACGTGAGATCGCGGCAGCGGACTTCTTCGTCGACTACCTGACCTCCAGCCTGGCGCCGGACGAGATCCTGACCGCGGTCCGGATACCCAAGCTCGGATCCGGCTGGGGTTACCGGTACGAGAAGTTCCACCGGACCGCCCAGTCCTGGGCCACCGTCGGCGTGGCCGCGCTGGTCCGCCGGTCCAACGGATCGGTTGCCGAGGCCAGGATCGGGCTGACGAACATGGGCACCACGCCGCTGCGGGCCACCGCCGCGGAGAGTGCCGTGGCCGGCGCGGAGGCCAGCCGGGATGCGCTCCGGGCCGCGGCCGCCCACGCGGACGAAGGCGCGAATCCGCCTGCCGACCTGCATGGAGCGCCCGACTACCGGCGGCACCTGGCCCGGGTCCTGACCGGAAGGGCGCTAGCCGCGGCTGCCGGAATCTGACCCTGGATGATGACCGTCGCTGCCGATGAGCACGCTGACGACCCGAGCGCGGGCGAGCGCAAGCTGTCGCTGGCCGAATGGCTGGTGCTGTGCCTCGTCCGCGAAGGGCCAGCTCACGGCCATGGCCTGGCCGGGCTGCTAGCGCGCGGCGGCAGCCTCGGCCAGATCTGGCCGGTTCCCCGGGCGACGGTTTACCGCATCCTGCAGCGGCTGGAACTCCTGGGCCTGATCCGGGCGACGGGAGAACAGCGGCCCAACCCGGAGGGACCGGTTCGCTCGGTCTACACGGTCACTCCGGCAGGCCAGGCCGCCGCGCAGGCCTGGCTGGGCACGCCCGCGGAACACTCCAGGGACGTCATGTCCGAGCTGATGCTCAAGCTCGCGCTGCTCGACCGGGCCGGGGCCGATTCGCGGGCCCTGGTCCGGGCTCAGTACGACCGGCTGCTTCCCCTGGCCGCCGCGCTCGATGATCGCCTGAGTGCCACCACGGGATTCGAGCACACGCTGGTCTTGTGGCGATGCGAGGCGATGACGGCCACCATGCAGTTCCTGCAGGCCCTGACCGAGAGCCAGGAACCCCCGGCCGCTCACCAGGCGGCCACCGCACCCGCACTGAGCGGCCAGGGATGAAGCGCCCGGAGCTGAGGACATGAGGACATGCTGACCGACTCCTTCGGCCGCGTCGCGACGGATCTGCGGGTGTCACTGACCGACCGGTGCAGCCTGCGCTGCTCGTACTGCATGCCCGCCGATGGCCTGGACTGGCTGCCCGGTCCCGCTCTGCTGACCGACGGCGAGGTCACCCGGCTGATCTCCGTTGCGGTCCGGCGGCTGGGGATCACCGAGGTCCGGTTTACCGGCGGCGAACCGCTGCTGCGCCGCGGCTTGCCCAGCCTCGTCGCCGCGACGGCGGCGCTGGACCCGCGGCCCGAGATCTCGCTGACTACCAACGGCATCGGGCTCGCCCGGCTGGCCGGGCCGCTGCATGCGGCCGGGCTGGACCGGCTGAACGCCTCGCTCGACACCCTGTCCCGCGAGACGTTCGTGACGCTGGCCCGCCGGGACCGCCTGTCTGACGTGCTGGCCGGCCTGACCGCCGCCGCGGCCGCCGGGCTCGCCCCGGTCAAGGTCAACGCCGTCCTCCTGCGCGGAATCAACGACCACGAGGCTCCCGCCCTGCTGCGGTTCTGCCTGGACCGCGGCTACCAGCTCCGGTTCATCGAGCAGATGCCCCTCGACGCCCAGCACGGCTGGCGCCGCGCGGACATGGTCACCGCCGACGAGATCCTCGCCTCGCTGTCCGCCGAGTTCACCCTCACCGCCGATGACCCGGATCTGCGGGGATCCGCGCCCGCCGAGCGATTCCTGGTCGACGGCGGGCCCGCGCATGTCGGCGTGATCGGGTCGGTCACCCGGCCCTTCTGCGGATCCTGCAACCGGGTCCGGCTGACCGCCGACGGGCAGATCCGCAACTGCCTGTTCGCGACCGCCGAAATCGACCTGCGTACCCCGCTCCGCGCAGGCGCCAGCGACGACGACCTGGCCGCTCTCTGGCGCCGCGCCGTCGCCGTCAAGCTGCCCGGTCACGGAATCAACGATCCCGGATTCCTCCAGCCCGCCCGCCCCATGTCAGCCATCGGCGGCTGACCCGTTCAGCCCGCATGGCCCCGGTTCGCCGTGGCCGTAGGCAGTGTCAGCTCAGCCCGGACCATAGGTACCTGATGGCGATGGCGATGGCGAGGATGCCGATAGTCCGGCGGATGAGGGTGTCGGGAAGGCGGGCCTGGATACGGGCTCCGGTGTAGGCGCCGGCCAGGCCGCCGAGGCCGAGGGCTATGCCGATGGGCCAGTCGGGGGCAACGGAGCCGGGATGGCCGGCCGCCAAGGTGATGAAGGTCGCCACCCCGGCCATGGAGGTGACGAAGGTGGAGGCCAGGGCGGCCGGTGCGACGTCGGCGGCCGGGCGGCCGGCGCCGATCAGGACCGGCGACAAGATGGAGCCGCCGCCGATGCCGTAAATACCGCCGACGCAGCCGACCAGGCAGGCCAGCCCGATCAGGATGGGCGAGGGAATGTGGCGCGCCGGGCGGGCGGGGCCTTCCGGGCGCGCCGGCCTGGTGACCGCGATCCATGCTCCCAGGGGCAGCAGGACCGCGGATACGACAAGATCGAAGATCTTCGGGCCGGGGATCAGCTCGACGCGGATGACGGATCCGGCGATGACGCCAGGGAGGGTCCCGGCTGTGAGCAGCAGGGTCAGGCGGCCGCCGGCCTGGTGCTGCCGCCGGTACCGGAAAAGGGCTCCAGGGGTGGCAATGACGTTGTAGAGCAGGTTGGTCGGGGTGACGGCCGGGCTGGGCGTGCCTAGCACGCTGACCTGGAACGGCAGCAGGAGCACCGCCCCGGAGATGCCCGCCGGGGTAGCGATCAGGGCTATGGCGTAGGCCGCGACCACGGCCACCGCCGCGGTCCATCCCGTCCCGTGCACCCGGCTACGGTAACGAGGGCTGCCTGCCTTTCGAGGCCGATGCCAAAGAGATTTGCGCAGGTAAAACACTTGCTGCGCTACTGCTACTTGACCTGCGCAAATATGCTGTCATGGCGTGACTAACCAGGTCCGGGTTGATTAGCGTAATGGTAAATGAGCCGGGCTGGATTCTATTGGCCGTGGCCTTGCGATCCGGGCGAGGAGTCACGATGCCGCTACGGCATAGGCCGGGACTTTCGCTGGCCGAGTGGATGGTGCTGTGCCTGGTCAGTGAGGAACCCGCGCACGGCTTCGCGCTCGCCGCCCTGCTGGCGCCCGACGGCAGCGTGGGCATGGTGTGGCATGTGCAGAAGACAGAGGTCTACCGCGCCGCGCAGCGGCTGGAACGGCTCGGCCTGATCACGGCGGCGGACAAGCAGACGACGAGCGTGGGACCGCCCAGAGTTCGGCTGTCCATCACCGCCCGAGGGGCATAGCGCTGTTCAGGGCTGGCTGCGCCAGCCGGCCGGGAATGCCCGCGACGTGCGATCAGAGCTGCTGGTCAAGCTGGCCCTGCTGTCCCGGGGCGGCACCGATCCGGGGGACCTGCTGCGGGCCCAGCGCCGCCAGCTCATGCCGGTGGCGGAGGAACTGGCCTGTCAGCTGCGCGCCGCCACCGGGTTCGACCGGTCCCTGACGCTATGGCGGTACGGATCGGTCTGCGCGACCCTGCGGTTTATCGACGCTCTCCTGGCCGCCCCGCCCGCGCCGCGGGCTGAGAGCGCACACGCCACCGCGTCGAGATGATACCCAGCGGCCGGGGCGCTGGCCGTGTCCTCCGTACTCACCTAGCGGGTGATTACCGGTCCGGGTCCGCTTCCGCGATGAGCTCCAGGATGCGGGCCGGGGGCAGGTGCTGCTCGTAGATCCGCACGCCGAAGGGCGAGAGCGCGTCCTCGATGGCGTTCACGATCGTGGGCGGCGCGACGATCATGCCGCCCTCGCCGACGCCGCGGAAGTTGACGTCGGCGTCGAGCGGCACGGTCTCGAGGTGCTCGATCTCGATGCGCGGAATGTCACAGGCGGTCGGCATCAGGTAGTCCATGAACGTGGCCGACTGGAAGCTGCCGTCCTCGCCGTACGCCGATCGCTCGAGCAGCACCGCGCCGATGCCCTGCGCGACGCCGCCCCGGATCTGGCCCTCGACGACGGCGGGGTTGATCAGCGCGCCGCAATCTTCGACGGCGACGTACCGCTCCACCTTCACCAGGCCGGTCTCGGTATCGACGTCCACGATCGCGCAGTGAGTGCCGCCGGACCAGCCGCCTTCGCCGCCGTCGAACGTGGCCTCGACCTCGAGCTTGGCGTCCACGCCGGCACCGAACTGCCCGGATGCGGCCCGCCGCGCGACCTCGCTGACGGCGATCGCGCTGGCCGGGTCGCCGCGCACCCAGACGTTGCCGTCGGTGATCAGCGAGGTCCTGCGCGCTGGCCTCCATGAGATGCGCCGCGAAGTCGAGCACCTTGGCCTTGAGCTGCCGGGCGCCGTGGAGGGTCACGCCTCCGGTCATGGTGGCCGACCGGCTGCCGCCGGTCAGCCCGAACGGGACGATGTCGCTGTCGCCGACGACCACGCGGACCTGCTCGAACGGCACGCCGAACTCGTCGGCGGCGATCTGGGCCAGGGTCGTCTGGTGGCTCTGGCCGTGCGGCATCTGCCCGGTGAACAGCGCGACGATGCCGTCTTCCTCGAGCCGCAGGCGCATGGACTCCATGCCCATCGGGCCGCTGGCCCCCTCCGGCGCGCGCGGTCCCGGGGCGGCCTCGATGAACGTGGCCACGCCGATGCCGAGGTAGCGGCCCTGCGCTCGCGCCTGCGGCCTGGCGGCGCCGGAACGCGGGGAAGTCCACGAGCTGGGCGACCCGCTCCAGCGACTCCTTCGACGTGACTCCCGCCAGCGGGCGCCCGGTGATCATCATGGCCGGCGGGTCGGTGCGCGGGGCGACGTTACGCAGCCGGATCTCGACCGGATCCAGGCCGAGGTCCTTCGCGATGAGGTCCAGGATGCGTTCCCGCACGAACGTCTCGGACGCCCACGGCCCGCGGTAGGCGACGTAGGTCGCCTTGTTCGTGATCGACCGCGGTCGACTCGAAGCCCAGGGCCGCGAGCTTGTACGGACCGGGCAGCATCGCCTCGATGATGGCCGGAACCATCGCGCCCATGCCCGGGTACGCGCCGGTGTCGATGACCATCTTCACGTCCAGCCCGAGCAGGTCGCCGTCGTCGCTGACCGCGGCCCGGACGTCGAAGCTTTCCTCGCGCGCCTGCCCGGACGCGGTGAGGTTCTCGCCGCGGTCCTCGACCCACTTGACCGGCCGGCCGAGGTGACGCGAGCGCGGCGGCCACGGCGAGCTCTTCGCGTGACGCGCCGATCTTCAGGCCGAACGAGCCGCCGATATCGCCGGCCAGCACGCGCACCTTGTCCTGCTCCAGGCCGAGCCGCATGGCGACGGCGATCTTGGTGACGTGAACGCTCTGCGTGGCCGCGTACATCGTCATGACACCCGGCCGGCGTCGTAACTGGCGACGCAGCCGCGTCCCTCCATCGGGCACGTTCTGGTGCCGGTGCACGTCGATGTGGAAGTCGATAACCCGGTCGGCGCCGGCGAAGGTGCCGGAGACGTCGCCGAACTCGTTGCGCGAGCGCGGGCGGGCGATGTTGTCACCCAGGTTGGCGAACAGCGGCGGGCTGCCCGGGTCGAGCGCGAAGGCGGCGCTCACGACCGGAGGCAGGTCGTCGTACTCGACCTCCACCAGCTCGCAGCCGTCCTCGGCGAGGTAGCGGCTCTCGGCGATGACGACCGCCACGGGATCGCCGACGAGGCGCACCTTGTCCGTCGCCAGCAGGGTGAACTCCGGGGTCGGGCCCGCCCAGCCCATGAGGGCCATCAGCGCATCCGGGCCCGGGACCGTCATCGCCTCCAGGTCCGCTCCGGTGAGCACCGCGACCACCCCGGGCAGCGCCCGCGCCGCCGAGACGTCGACCGAGAGCACGCGGGCATGAGCCATCGGCGAGCGCACGAACGCGGCGTGCAGCATCCCGGGCAGCTTGATGTCGTCGACGTACCGGCCCGCGCCGGTGAGGATGCGCGGGTCTTCCGAGCGCTTGATGCTGGCGCCGGTGTAGCGCTCAGCCGCGATTGCTGTCATGGTCGCTCCCTCGCTCAGCTCTCACGGTTGCGCCTGCCGCGCTGGGCGGCCAGCAGGACGCCGTCGATGATGCTCTGGTAGCCGGTGCACCGGCAGATGTTGCCGGACAGCGCTTCGCGGATCTGCTGCTCGTCGGCGTCAGGATGGCTGCCGAGGAACGCGGTGGCCTGCATGACGAACCCCGGCGTGCAGAAACCGCACTGGAAGCTGTGCGAATCCCACATCGCCTGCTGCAGCGTGCCCAGCTCGCCGTCCGGGGCCAGCCCTTCGATCGTCGTTACCTCGCTGCCGGCCGCCTGGACCGCCAGCATCAGGCACGACCGCACCGCCCGGCCGTCGACGATCACCGTGCACGCGCCGCAGACCCCGTGCTCGCAGCCGACGTGGGTGCCGGTCAGCTCGAGGTCATCGCGCAGGAAGTCCGCCAGCGTCTTGCGCGCCTCCGGCGAGCCCGTGCGCGTCGCGCCGTTGACCCTCAGGGTGATGTCCGCCATCAGTCACTGCCTCTCGCGGGCGTTGTCCGCTGCTGCTCGCAGGCCGCGGCGCACCACGGCGGCCGCGACTGTCTTCCGGTAGTCCGACGACCCGTGCAGGTCGGCCGGCGGGTCGAGATCCTCGGTCGCACGGCGGGCCGCCTCGTCGAACAGCTCCGCTGACGGCCTCTCGCCGGCCAGCAGGTCCTCCGCGGCGGCGGCCCGGACCGGCACGTCGGAAACGCCGGCGAACGCCAGCCGGGCATCGCTGATCACCCCGCCGGACAGCACCAGCGACGTCGCCAGGCCGACGATGGCAAAGTCACCGTGGCGCCGGGCGACCTCGTGGAAGCTGATCCCCGTGCCCGGTCTGGCGGCCGGGAACCGCACCTCCGTCGAGGAGCTCGTCAGGACGGCGTGACGTCGTGAGGTAACCCTCGAACCACTCCGCCGCCGGGATCACCCGCGTCGCCCGACGGGCCGCGCACCACGAACTCGGCATCCAGCGCCCTGGCGACGGCCGGCAGCTCAGCCGCCGGATCGGCATGCGCCAGGCTGCCTCCTATCGTGCCGCGGCTGCGGATCGCCTCATGGCCGATCATGGGCAGGGCGGCCGCCAGCAACGGCACCGCATCGGCGACGGTCCCGGATTCCTCGGCCACGTACTCCCGCGTCATGGCGCCGATGGCCACCCAGCCGTCCGCCGCTGACACCCCGGAGAGCTCGTCGACGCCGTTGATGTCGATCAGCACCTCCGGGCGGGCCAGCCGCAGCGCCAGCAGCGGTATCAGGCTCTGGCCGCCGGCCAGCACGCTCGCCTCGTCACCGTGCTCGGCCAGCAAGCCGACCGCGTCGGCGACGGTCGTCGGCGCCTCGTACTCAAACGGAGGCAGTTTCATCGGCGCGGCCCTTCGATCGGGGGAAATTCGTCCCTATCCCGCCAGGACTCATTAGTTACCCTAATAACCGCGCCAACGGCAACCATGGCTACTGTAGTTTGCGCAGGTAAAGTGCTGGTTGCGTTAACTGCCGCCAGCTTTATCCGGCCCGGACTCGCCCCGTGACGCTGCCCGCCTTCACAGCTTGTGAAGGAACTCCGGCACCCGCCCGGCGGTGAAGTCGTAGTACCGCGCCCACGTCGGCTCGATCGAGATGCGGGCCATCTGCTTGTACACCGAGCGCACGTGCGTCTCGAACTGGGCGTGCTGCTCGGCCGTGAAGCCCTTGGCCGTAGCGGCCAGGTACTCCTCGGGCACGCCGTCCACGATGTCGACCGTCGCCACCCCCCGCACGCACAGCGCCTTGCTCGCCGCCGCTACGTCGTTGTCGATGGTCAGCGCCACCTGCGGCCGGTCCTTCAGGGCCTTGACCTTGGGCGCGATGGTGGCTGTGCAGACGAAGATCCGGCCGTCGCGCCACAGGAACCCGATCGGGATCACCCGGGGGAAACCGTCCCGCCCGTTGTAGGCCAGCCGGGCCAGGGCCTGGTGCTCGAGCAGTTCCACCGCGCCGGGCTCGCCGAGATCGGCGATGGCCCGGCCGCCCTTCCCCAGCACGTCCGCCAGCTTGCCCAGCACGTCCTCCCAGCCGGGACCGATGTTCCGGGCCACGCCCGGCAGGGCGGCCGCGAGGTCCTCGAGCCGCTCGTGCACCAGGGTAAGCACGGTGCCCCCGTCCGGAGCCGCGCGGAACGTCACCGTCAGCAGCGAGTCGAACGTGGCACCCTCCCGCCCCTGCGGTCCCACGAACCCCCAGCGGAACACGATGCGCTCGCCCGGGACGAGCTCGGCCAGCTCACAGTCGAAACCTCCGGCCGGGGTGCCCGAGGAGTCGGCGTGCCAGACCCGGAAGCGGCCGCCGACCCGTTCGTCCACCTCGGCCCGGGTGAAGGTGTAGCTTCCCGGTGCCATCCACCGGGCCAGCAGCTCGGGGTCGAGCCACGCCCGGTAGACCTGTGCGGGCGAGGCCGGGATCGTGCGCTCGATGCGGACGGCTGCGGTCGGTCCGGTCTCGTTCATCATCGCTCCATGGTGTCATTGTCGGGCTGGTCAGCGGCCTGGAAGAGGTCTTCGAGGGAGTCGAGGCGCTCACGCCAGTGACGCTGGTAGAAGGCGAGCCAGGCCTGGGCGGACGCGAGCGGCCCCGGCTCCAGGCGGCAGATGTGGCGGCGCCCCTCGATAGTCCGGCGGATAAGGCCGGCCCGCTCGAGTACCTGTACGTGCTTGGCCGCCGCCGCCAGCGACATGGCCAGCGGCTCGGCCAGCTGGCCGACGGTCAGCGGCCCGGCGTCCAGGCGGCCCAGCATGTCCCGCCGCGCCTGGCTGGCGAGGGCGTGGAACACCGCGTCCATCGCCACCTGATCATCAACCATTCGGTTGACAGTAGTCGGCCAGATGGTCAACCGTCAACCATTCGGTTGAGCTTTCTGGTCGCTGTTGACCCGGTGTCGCCGGCCACGCCAGGCCGGACCGACAATGGAAGGGTGCGGAGGGCACTGAGCAAGACGGGCCAGTGGATCTGGTCGGTACGCCGGCTCATGCTGGTCTGCGGGGCGTGGCTGGTCCTGGCGTTCCCCGCACTGAACCTCGAGTGGCTGGCCTGGTTTGGCCTGGTACCCGGGCTGCTGCTGATCGCCCGGGCGCCTACCGCCCGGGAGGGCGGGATCCGGGCCTGGTGGCTCGGCGCCGGATACCTGATCGCGGCCCTGTACTGGATGGCACCCGAGATCGGCCCCGCCGTGCTGCTGGTCGCCGCGGTGATCGGCGTGATGTGGGTGCCGTTCGGGATAGCCGCGCAGAAGCTGCTGCGGCCGCCGGCGACCTGGCCGCGGGCGCTCGCCGCGCTGGCAGTGGTGCCGAGCTGCTGGCTGCTCACCGAGTGGCTGCGGTCCTGGCAGGCACTCGGCGGCCCGTGGGCCGTGTTCGGCGTCAGCCAGTGGCAGCACCCGGCCGTGCTGGCGCTGGCCGCGGTGGGCGGCGTATGGCTGATCAGCTTCGCGCTCGTGCTGGCGAACGTCGCGATCGTGCTCGCCCTCGAGTCGCTGCCGCGCATGCTGCCGGGCGCCACCCTGCGGCCCGGGCTCGCGGCCCTCGGCGTGGCCGCGGCACTGGCCAGCCTCGGCGCCGGGCCGCTGGCGTTCGCGCTCACCCCGGCCAGCCCGGCGGCCCGCGAGGCGACGATCGCCCTGGTGCAGCCAGGCATCATCGGCAACGCGACCGAGCGGGTGGATGCCAGCGAGCGGCTGACCGCCGAGCTGAGCCGCTCCGGTGAGCTCAGCGGCGTCAGGCCGGACCTGATCGTGTGGGGCGAGAGCAGTACCGCGGTGGACCTGACCCTGCCGGCCAACCGCGCTCAGCTCGCCCAGCTGGAGGCACTGGCCCGCGAGGACGGCGCCGACCTGCTGGTCAACCAGGACACCACGGTGCCGGGCAAGGGGCAGGAGAAGGTGGGCGTCCTGGTCAGCCCGGCCGGCATCCAGGGCCAGTACATCAAGACGCGCCTGGTGCCGTTTGGCGAGTACATCCCGTTCCGGCAGCAGCTCGGCTGGCTCACCAAGATCAGCAAGGCCGCGGCGTCCAACATGATCCCCGGCACCGGGGCGCACCTGCTGTACCCGGCCGACCGGGCGGGCCGGCCGCTGCCGATCGGCGTGCTCATCTGCTTCGAGTCGGCGTTCCCCGACATGTCCCGGGTCGATACCGACCTGGGCGCGCAGCTGATCGTCTACCAGTCGGCCACCTCGACCTTCCAGGGCACCTGGGGGCCGGACCAGCACGCCGCGCTCGGTGCCGTGCGCGCGGCCGAGACGGGCCGGCCGGCGGTACAGGCCGCGCTGACCGGGGTCACGGCCGCGTTCGACGCCCGGGGGCGGCTGCTGGCCTGGATGGGACAGCCGGAGCACGGCGTGACCAGCGTCCGGCTCGGCCTGCCGGCCGTCTCGTCACGGACGATCTACGACCGATTCGGCGATTACGTACCGTGGTCGACGCTGGCCATCGTGATCCTGGCCACACTGGTCATGTTTGCGAATTCACGCGGTTTTCCTGGCCGAAGTGCTGGCGCCGGGGAGGGGGATGCGGCACAATATGTAGCTGGACAGTCCGTGTCACAGTAGCGAGGCCGCAGGGGAAGGCGAACCTCGTCTATAAGGAGGCACGGTGTCTGCGCATGGTGTTTTGTACATACATTCCGCGCCCCCGGCGCTGTGCCCGCACATTGAGTGGGCCGTTGCCGGAATCGTCGGGGCGCCCGTTGGCATGTCGTGGGTCGGCCAGCCCGCCGCTCCGGGTGCCGTGCGGGCCGAGCTCGACTGGCAGGCGCTGCCTGGCACGGCGGGAGCGATCGCGTCCGCCCTGGCCGGCTGGAACCGCCTCCGTTTCGAGGTCACCGAGGACAGCTCTCCCGGCTGTGATGGCGTGCGCCATTGCTACGCCCCCGACCTCGGCCTGTTCACCGCGGTAACCGGCGCCAACGGCGACATCATGGTCTCCGAGGACCGGCTCCGGTCGGTCATGCTGCTGGCCGCCCGCGGGGAGCCGGCCGGTCGCTGGAAGACGAGCTCAGCCGGCTCCTGGGCACGGCCTGGGATAACGAGCTCGAGCCGTTCCGCCGCGCCGCCGACGGCGCCCCGGTCCGCTGGCTGAACGCGACGGGCTGAGCTGTGCTAGCCCGGGGTTCCGGGCGACCCCCCGGAACCCCCGGGTCTGGGGGGATATCCCCCCAGACCCCCTTAACCAGCTGGTCGGGACCGGCATGCCCTCGCTGTAGCCGGACGCGCTCTGGAGTCCCACGACGGCCCGCTCGCCGAACTCGGCCAGGTCCCGCGCGCCCGCGTAGGTGCACGAGGAGCGCAGCCCGGCCACGATCATGTCGATCAGGTCCTCCACGCCCGGCCGGACCGGGTCCAGGTACATCCGGGCCGAGGAGATCCCCTCCTCGAACAGTGCCTTGCGGGCCCGCTCGAACGCGGTGTCGCTGGCCGAGCGCAGCCGGACCGCCCGGGCCGATGCCATCCCGAAGCTCTCCTTGTACAGCCGTCCCTCTGGTGACCGGAAAGTATCGCCGGGGGATTCGTAGGTCCCGGCGAACCACGACCCGACCATCACGTTGGAGGCGCCCGCGGCCAGGGCCAGCGCCACGTCCCGGGGATGGCGGACCCCGCCGTCGGCCCAGACCGAGGCCCCCTGCTGCCGGGCCTCGCCGGCGCACTCCAGCACGGCGGAGAACTGCGGCCGGCCCACGCCGGTCATCATCCGGGTGGTGCACATCGCGCCCGGCCCGACGCCGACCTTGACGATGTCCGCGCCGGCCGACACCAGGTCGGCCACCCCGGCCGCGGTCACCACGTTGCCCGCCACCACCGGCACCGCCGGGTCGAGCCCGCGGACCGCCTGTAGCGCGCTGATCATCTTCTCCTGATGCCCGTGCGCGGTGTCGACCACGAGCACATCAGCGCCCGCGTCGATCAGCAGCTTGGCCCGGGCCGCGACGTCGCCGTTGACCCCGATGGCCACGCCGACCCGCAGCCGGCCGGAAGCGTCGACGGCGGGGGAGTACAGGGTCGCGCGCAGCGCCCCGGTCCTGGTCATGATGCCCAGGCAGCGGCCGGTCCCGTCCACCACGGGCGCCAGCCGGTGCCGCCCGTCGTGCAGCATGGAGAACGCCTGCTCCGGCGGCGTCCCCGCGGGCAGCGTGAACGGGTCGGCCGACATCACGTGGCTCAGCTGGGTGAACCGGTCCACGCCCAGGCAGTCGGCCTCGGTGACCACCCCGACCGGCTGTCCCGCGGACACCACGATCACGGCGCCGTGCGCCCGCTTGGGCAGCAGGCTCAGCGCGTCGCCGGCGGTGTCGGTCGGCGCCAGCGTCAGCGCGGTCTCCACCACCAGGTCCCGGGACTTCACCCAGGCGATGACGTCCGCCACCACGTCGGCCGGGATGTCCTGCGGCAGGATCGCCACGCCGCCCCGGCGCGCCACCGTCTCCGCCATCCGCCGTCCCGAGACCGCGGTCATGTTGGCGGTCACGAGCGGGATGGTGGCGCCGCTGCCGTCGGTGGTGGCCAGGTTGACGTCGAGCCGCGAGCCGATCGCCGACCGGCTCGGCACCATGAAGACATCGCTGTAGGTCAGGTCGTGCCCGGGGGCTACCTCGTTGAGAAATCGCACGTTAGCGATTCTTCCCGAACCACCGCGGTGCTATCGCCTAGCGAAGGGCGGAGCTGACGGTCAGGGCGATGATGACTCCGGTTGCGCCCGCGGTGAGCAGGGTGAGGACAACGCCGCGGCGCAATGCCAGGAGCAGGACCAGCGCGCCGCCTCCGATGGCGTACTGCCAGGGCTGGGTCAGCGCGCGGGTAAGCGGGATAGCGGATCCGAAGATGGCGCCGATCGCGGCGGGACCAGCGCCGCTGAGGAAACCGCGTGCCCGCCTGTCACCGCGAATCTGATCGAAACGGCGCGCGCCCAGCAGGACGAACGCGAAGGACGGCGTGAACGCCACGACGGAGGCGAGTATCCCGCCGGCCAGGCCGGCCGCGGCGTAGCCGACGACGGCGACGGTCTGCACGACGGGACCGGGGGTGACCTGGCCGAGCGCGACGGCGTTGAGGAACTGCGTGCCGGTCATCCAGTGGTAGTGGCTGACGGCATCGGACTGCATCAGCGGAATGATCACGAATCCGCCGCCGTAGGACAGGGCGCCGACCTTGAACGCGACCCAGGCCACTGACAGCAGCACCCCGCCGCTGATCGCGGTTACGCCAGTGCCGGGGCCGCCGCGATGGCCTGCGGATCCCGGCCGGCGCGATCGGCGGCGTGCTGTGCCGTCAGTTCGATGAGCCCGCAGGCCAGGAGCACCAGAACCAGCCACGGGCCGATCGTGGCCGCCGCGGCAATCCCGGCGGTCAGGTACAGCACCCAGCGGGCGGTCTGGCGGCGGCCCTGCCAGCTCGCGCCGGTCAGGCCGGCCCCGGCGTGGATGGCCACGGCCGGGACCGCGCCCCCGGCCCCCGCGCCCGCGCCGAGCACCCATAGCGGCGGGGCCTTGGCCAGGAACAGCACCGCCAGCGCGAGGATGACGACCAGGCCCGGGACGATGAACGCGGCGCCCCCGGTCAGCGCGCCCAGACGACCGCGGAGCCGCCACGCGCAGAAGATCGCCAGCTGGGTCGACGCCGGGCCGGGCAGCAGGTTGCAGACCGCGATCGCATCCTCGAACTCGCGGGCATCCAGCCATCCCCGCCGCTGCACGCATAGTTCCCGCAGCAGCCTGATATGCGTGGGCGGCCCGCCGAACCCGATGCAGCCGATCCGGCCCCACTCGCGCAGGATCACCGCCAGCGATACGCGCTCCGGAACGGGCTCGCTCCCGTCGGGCGGCCCGGTCATCCGGCTCGGTCCCTCATTTGCCTAACCCCCGATGATCACCGCGGGCATCATGTGATGGTGATCGGACGTCTGCATCATGTCATTCTCGACTGCCCGGACCCCGCCGCGCTCGCCGCGTTCTACTCCGAGCTGCTAGGACTGCCCGTTACCTATCGCAGTGACGACTGGGTCGTGGTCTCCGGCAGCGAGCAGGCCTCCGGGCTGGCCTTCCAGCTCGCTCCCGGCCACCAGCCGCCCACCTGGCCGGACCCGGCCGTACCGCAGCAGTTCCACCTCGACATCATGGTCGAGGACGTGGCCGCCGCCGGCCCGCGCGTCCTGGCGCTCGGCGCGGTCAAGCTCGACGGCGAGGACGTCTACGCCGACCCGGCCGGACACCCCTTCTGCCTGATCCGGCGTCCGGGATGGGCACCCCCGATCCCCGCCTGACCGCCCCACCATCCGAGGGTGGCTAGGTGACCATGATCGCGAAGGATCTTGCCCCCGACCGGGGATAAGACCCTTCGCGTCATGACGAAAGGCCCCCCGTTCAGACGGTCAGGCCGAACGCGGCGAACATGATGTCCGCGATCCGGTCCGCCATCTCGTCCTCGGGCAGCTGGACCTCGGCGCTGATCAGGTAGTTCACCCGCTCGAGCATCATCAGGCAGGCCACCGCGGTGAGCTCGGCGCGCTCCTGCTGCTTGCCGGCCGCCTGGGCGGCGGCCGTCATGCCGGTGGTCATGGCCTCGGCGATGCTGAAGAACAGCCGCAGGCCGTCACCGAACACTTCCTCGGGCACCAGGTCGGCCTGGCTGAGGATGCGGATAACGGTGGCGTGCGCCGCGTAGGCACGGAAGAACTTGCGGACCCACTGGCGCAGCACGCTGAGCCCGGTCCCGTCGCTGGTGACCACGGGAAAGTCGCCCGCCACGATCTCCATGTCGTGCAGGGCGTCCTTCAGGAGGGCCTTGAACAGGTCTTCCTTGTTGGAAAAATAAAGATAGAAAGTCCCGTGCGAGATGCCGGCCCGGCGCACCACGTCGTCCACGCGGACGCCGTGGAAACCGCGGTCCTCGAACTCGACCATGCCCGCTTCGAGCAGCCGGCGGACGGTTTCCCGGCCTTGCGCGCGCAGCTCACGGTCCTGGGCGGGGGTACCGCCGCCCAGCGACGGGCGGGCAGGTTGCTTCTTCGGCGGCCGCCCGGCACCGCGCGACGCGGCGTTGGCGGGGCCGCGGCTTGCCTCCTGGTTCATAGCAAGAGAGTAGCCTTCCCTGTCTATACTGCCGCGCATTATGCCGGCGCCGCGCCCCTGCTACCCTTCCAGCGGTGAGCAGTGCTGGCCCGGGGGGACGACCCGCCGGAGCTCCCCGCGTCTGGGGGGACCCATCCCCCCAGGCCCCCCTTGGGCCCGCCCGCGCGGCGACCGCCCCCCGCGCGGCTGACGGGACGGCCGCCGGGCCCGGGCGGCTGCGGGCGCTGTGGCGCCGTTCCGGTGTCAAGGTCGGGGTGCTCACCGCGGCGGCGGCCGTCGTCTACTGCCTGGATTCGCTCATCCTCTTCCGCCGCTTCCTGGCCAGCACGTTCGACCTGGTCATCTTCGACCAGGGGGTCAGCGGCTACGCTCATCTGGCGGCTCCGGTCTCGCTGGCACGCGGGATCTCCGACGGCCAGGGCGCCCACTTCATCCTGCTGGCCGACCACTGGTCGCCGGTGCTGGCCCTGCTCGCCCCGCTGTACTGGATCCACGACGGCCCGGGTACCCTGCTCATCGCCCAGGGGGTGCTGTTCGCCCTGGCCATACCGCCGCTGTGGGTCTACACCCGGCGGCGGATCGGCCCCGGGGCCGCGTATTTCACCTGCGTGGCCTATGCGCTGTCGCTGCCGGTCATGGAAGCGGTCATCTTCGATTTCCACGAGGTCGCGTTTGTCCCGGTGCTGACCGCCGTGATGGTGGAGCGCTTCGACGCGGGCCGGCGCTGGCCCGGCATCCTCGCCGCGGTGGCGCTGCTGCTGGTCAAGGAGGACATGGGCCTGCTCGTCGCGGGCTTCGGCGGCTACCTGCTGCTGACCTGCCGCCGGGCGGAGGTGACCGGGCGCCGCGCGCGGGCCTGGACCGGCCTGGGCTTCGTGATCGGCGGCGTGGCGGCGACCTGGATCGCCACCCACGTGCTGATTCCCGCGTTCGGCGGCTCGGCTACCTTCTACTGGGCCTACGGCCAGTTCGGGCCCACGCTGGGCAGCGCCCTGCTCAACGTGATCACCCATCCGTGGCACGCGCTGCACGTCTTCATCACCCCGTGGGTCAAGGCCCGGACGATGATCGGGCTGCTCGCCATGTTCGCCTTCCTGCCGCTCGCCTCGCCCATGGTGATCGCGGTGCTGCCGCTGCTGGCCGAGCGGATGCTCGCCTCCGGCTATCCGCTGTGGTGGCAGGCCAAGTTCCAGTACGACGCGTTCCTGGTGATGATGCTGTGCTGCGCGGCGGTCGACGGCGCGGCCCGGCTGCAGAACCACTGGCCCGCCCGCTGGGACCACTGGCTCGCCTACCCGTTCGGCCGTCCTGGATGGCTCAGACGGGACGGTGTGCCTTATGCCGCGGCAACCCTGTGGGCCGCCGCCATCTGCGCCGCCGCCCTGGTGTACGTCCCGTCCTCGCCGTTCGGGCAGCTGCTGCACCCGAACTTCTACGGGGTCAACACGCGGATCCGGGCGGCCGCGGCGGCCGTCGCGCATGTTCCCGCCGGGGCCGAGGTGGAGGCGTCCAACAACATCGGCCCCCGGCTGTCCGGCCGGGACACGGTGCTGCTGCTCGACGGCACGCCCCGGTGGGCGCCGTGGGTGGTGGGGGACACCACCGGGCTCGACTTCCCGTTCTGCACGCCCCGCCAGCAGGCCCAGGAGCTGGCCTCCCTGCGGGCGCACGGGTACACGCAGGTCTTCGCCGCCGACGGCTACGTGGTCCTGCACCGGCCGGCCGACGCGCGCACCGCGCAGGCCCTGGCCCATCCGCTGCCCGCGGCCCGCCTGCACACGAACATCTGCTACTGATGCCAACGCCGAAGGTACTGAGCCGCCGCGCGGTCAACCGCGCGCTGCTGGCCCGCCAGCTGCTCCTCGACCGCCCGCGGCTGCCCGCGGCCGGCCCTGAGCGGCCCGCGCAGGTGACAAGCACCATCGAGCACCTGGTCGGGCTGCAGGCCCAGGCGCCCTTCCCGCCCTACTACGGCCTGCACTCCCGGCTGGACGGCTTCCGCCCCGAGGACCTGGCCGCGCTGATCACCGGCCGGAGCGTGGTCAGGATCGCGCTGATGCGCGGCACCATCCACCTGGTGTCCGCCCGGGACTGCCTGCCGCTGCGGCAGCTGGTGCAGCCGGTGATCGAGCGCGGCCTGCGCGGCGCGTTCGGCAGGCAGCTGGCCGGGGTCGACCCGGCCGCGCTGGCCGCCGCGGGCCGGAGCCTGGTCGAGGCCGAGCCGATGACGTTCAGCCAGCTCGGCCAGGCACTGGCGGCGCACTGGCCGGATCACCCGCCCGCGGCCCTGGCCCAGGCGGTGCGCGCCTTCGTGCCGCTCGTCCAGCTGCCGCCCCGGGCCGTCTGGGGCAAAGCCGGGCAGTCGGTGCACACCTCGGCCGAGCACTGGCTGGGTCAGCCCGGCTCGGCCGCCGAGGACGGCCCGGCCGCGCTCGCCCAGCTGGTCACCAGGTACCTCGGCGCGTTCGGCCCGGCGACCGTACGGGACGTGCAGGCCTGGTCCGGGCTGACCGGGCTGAAGGCGGTACTCGAGCAGCTGCGGCCGTGCCTGGTCACCTTCCGCGACGAGCAGGGGGCTGAGCTGTTCGACCTGCCGACCGCGCCGCGTCCCGGCGAGGACGCCCCCGCCCCGCCCCGGCTGGTGGCCGAGTTCGACAACCTCGTGCTCTCCCATGCCGAACGATCCCGGGTGATCAGCCCCGGCGCCGCCGGCCGGATCTCCACGGTCAACGGCGTCATCCCCGGGACAGTGCTCATCGACGGGTTCGTGAGCGGCATGTGGCGCCTCGCACCGGGCCGGGCCGCGGCCACGCTGACCATCGAGCTGTTCGGCCCGGACAGCCCGCAGAGCCGGAACAGCCCGCCAGGCCCGTCATCCGTCCGCGACGCACTCGCCGCCGAGGCCGGGCGCGTGCTCGCGTTCGGAGCGCCCGGCGTGCCCCATCACATCCGCTTCGCCCCGCTGGGAAGCTGAAGATCGGGTCATAGGCTTCTTAAGGACTGTTTAATAATCGGTCCCGGACTTTCTGTTGGCGCAGGCCGCCTTATATCTTCTTATACATTGTGCTGTTTCCGTTTCCATGGCGTGCTGCCCTGGCCGGGGCCGCGACCTGCGCGGCGCTGGCTCTCGTCGCCGTTCCGGCCCGCGCTGGCGTGGCCCCCGGCAGCCCGGGGTCCGCAGTCGGCTCTCTCGGCTTCACCGTCACCCCGCCGCCCGGCGTCGCGGCCGGAAGCTCGGTGCCGTCGTCCCTCAAGGCGCCCGGCTCGGCCGGCGCGCTGCCACGGCAGCTGTTCGTCCCTGACCTGATCGCCGCCGCCCCGGCCGGGATCAGCTCCGCCCAGCTGGCCAAGATCGGCAAGCTGACCGGGGTGCGGAACGTGCTGTCGGTCGACGGCGGCAAGGTCACCGTCAACGGGCGCAGCGCCAACGTGCTCGGCGTGCCGGCCGGGTTCCGGTCCTGGACGCCGCCGGAGACCGCGGCGGCCAACGCGGTCTGGACCGACCTGGGGCGGGGACAGCTGGTCAGCACCCGCGGCGCGGCGGGCAAGCTGCACCTGGCGGCCGGGAACTCCTACCCGGTCGCGGCCGCGGTCCAGCTGCGGCTGCCGTTCGGCGCGCCGACCACGCTCAGCGTGCCGGGCACGGACGCCATCGTGAACCAGTCCCGTTCGTCCCAGCTGGGGCTGGCGAAGAACTTCGCCGTGCTGATCAACGCGCCCGGGGTGAACCTGGTCACCCTGATGGCGAAGATCAAGCTGGTCATCGGGACCGGCGCGAAGGTGATCAACTTGGTGCCGGTGGTCACCGTGGGCAGCCTCCCGGTGAGCACCAACGTGCCGACCACCGGGGTGCCGTCCAGCTACCTGAACCTGTACAAGGCGTCCGCCGCGAAGTACTGCCCGGGCATGTCCTGGACGGTGCTGGCCGCGATCGGCGAGATCGAGAGCGGCAACGGAGCCAACGAGGGCCCGTCCAGCGCGGGCGCGCTCGGCCCGATGCAGTTCCTGCCGTCCACCTGGGCCGAGTGGGGCATCACCGGGTTCGGCCAGACCGGGACGCCGGACATCTGGAACCCGCTCGATGCGGTGCCCTCGGCCGCGCGGATGCTGTGCGCCGACGGCGCCGGCAGTACCGCGACCCTGCGCGGGGCGATCTTCTCCTACAACCACGCGACCTGGTACGTGGACGAGGTCCTCGCCCTGGCCAGCGAATACGCCCAGAACTATCCGTAGGCCGGTTACCCGGCAGGCGCCGTGACGGGCACGGCCGAGGTCCGCAGCCGCCGCTGGCCCGCGATGGCGACCGCGGCGCAGGCCACCCCGCACCCGGCGGCGAAGACATAACCGATCCGCGGGCCGTGCGCGTCGATGATGAACCCGACCACCGACGCGCCCGCCGCCACCCCGACCGAGATCCCGCTGCTCAGCCAGGACATGGCCTCGGTCCGGCGGCCCGGCTTGGCCTGGGCCTCGAGCAGGCTGAAGCCGGCGATGAGGGTGGGCGCGATGGTCATCCCGCACAGGTAGATGGTGCAGGTCAGCGTGACCAGGTTGGGCTGGGCCCAGAACGTGGCCACGCCCAGGACGGTCAGTGCGAGGGTGAGCGCGAACCGCTTCTCCAGCGGCGTCCGCCACTGCCGTGACCCGTACCACAGGCCGCCGGTGGCGCTGCCGAAGGCGTACGTGCCGAGGACGAAGCCGGCCAGCGGCTTGTGCCCGAAGTCCTGGGCGAACGCCACCGTGCTCAGGTCGATCGACACGAACATCGCGCCCAGCAGCACGTACACCGGGCCCAGCACGACCAGCCCGGGCGCGGCCGCGCCGCGGACCCGTCCTCCCGGCCCGCCGAGCGGCCCCCGCGGCGCCACCACCGGCTCGGTCCCGCGCTGGGCCGCGAACCATACCGTCCCGACCACGCACAGCACGGCCGCGACGCCCACCCCGGAGGCCGGGGCCACCTCGGTGGCCAGCAGCGTCACCGCGGCCGGGCCGAGGATGAAGCACAGCTCGTCCGCGACCGACTCGAAGGAGAACGCGGCGTGCAGCCGGGGCGAGCCGGCCAGCAGGACGCTCCAGCGGGCCCTGACCATCGCCCCCAGGGACGGCATGGTCGCTCCCGCGATCGCCCCGGGGATGAAGAAGGCCCAGGTCGGCAGGCGGAGCTCCACCGCCGTGATCAGCGCCGCGGTGCTCAGGACGAACACCGTGAGCAGGGGGAGCAGGACCCGCCGCTGACCGTGGGAGTCCACCAGCCGGGCGAGCCGCGGCGAGCTGAACGCGTAGCCGAGCGAGCCGACCGCGGACACCGTGCCGGCCACGCCGTACTTCCCGGTGATGGCCGAGATGAGCAAGACGGTACCGAGCCCGAACATCGACATCGGCATCCGCCCGATGACCCCGGCGACGGAGAAGCGCCAGGCCCCGGGGATCTCGAAGATCTCCGCGTAGGGTCGCAGCGGGCGGGTCAGCAGGCTGCCGGGGGAGCGGCTGACGGGTTTTTTCGCATCGTCGAGATCCGTCATCGGCCGCAGTGCCCCATATCCGTAAAATATCGTATACCGTCAAGCGCGTTTCCAGCGGCGGGGCCCGGCCCTGGCCGGCCGGCGGGCCTGGTTTGATGGACGCATGCCGGCATACGACGCCTTCCTGCTGGTCTCGTTTGGCGGGCCGGAAGGCCCCGACGAGGTCATGCCGTTCCTGGAGAACGTGACCCGCGGCCGCGGCATCCCGCCGGAGCGGCTGGCCGGCGTGGCCGAGCACTACTACGCGGTCGGCGGGGTCAGCCCGATCAACCAGCAGTGCCGGGACCTGCTCGAGGTGATCCGCGCCGACTTCCGGGCCGGCGGCCTGTCCCTGCCCGTCTACTGGGGGAACCGGAACTGGAAGCCGTACCTGGACGACACGGTGCGGTCCATGGCCGCGGACGGCATCCAGCGGGCGGTCGCCTTCGTGACCTCTGCCTACAGCTCCTACTCGAGCTGCCGGCAGTACCTCGACGACATCGACCGGGCCCGGGCCGCGACCGGCCCGGACGCGCCCCGGATCGACAAGATCAGGCGCTTCTACGACGATCCCGGCTTCATCGAGCCGTTCGCCGAGAGCACCCGGGCCGCGCTGGCCACGCTCCCGGCCGCCCTGCGGGACCAGGCCCACCTGGTCTTCACCGCGCACAGCGTCCCGGCCGCGATGGCCGAGGCGAGCGGCCCCGGGCCGGCGCGGGGAAGGTACGTGGCCGAACTGACCGAGGCGGCCCGGCTTATTACCGAACGGGTGGGCGGCGCCCCTCACTCCTGGACCCTCGCCTACCAGAGCCGGAGCGGCCCTCCTGCCCAGCCCTGGCTGGAACCGGACGTCGGCGACGTCCTGGGTGAGCTCGCCGGCGCCGGCACCAGGGCGGTCGTGGTCGTCCCGGTCGGGTTCGTATCCGATCACATGGAGGTCCGGCACGACCTGGACGTCGAGGCGGCGCAGCGGGCCGGCTCGCTGGGCCTGGCTTTCGCCCGGGCCGCCACCCCCGGCTGTCACCCCCGGTTCGTCTCCATGATCACCGAACTGGTGCGGGAACGCCTCGCCCTGCCGGAGGGCGGACCGGACGCGGGGCTCGTGAGCCCGGGCGGCCTGGATCAGGACTGCGCGGCGGACTGCTGCCGGTACGCGGCCCCGGCCGCCCGCCCGGACGGCGCGTCGCGGGCATGACCGCCAGCCCGGGGCAGGGTCCGGACCAGGACCTGGACGGCGAGGCGCTGCTGCGGATCGCGGTGGCGGCGGCCAGCGAGGCCGGGCGGCTGCTCGCCTCCTGGCGGGGCGACGAGCGGCCCGAGGTCGTCCAGACCAAGTCGAGCCCGACCGACGTCGTCACCGCGATGGACCGCAAGGCCGAGGCCCTGATCACCAGCCGGATCCGGGCGCACCGCCCGGCCGACGCCGTGCTGGGCGAGGAGGGCGGCCAGACCGATGGCGGATCCGGGGACAGCCGCGTGCGCTGGATCGTCGACCCGCTGGACGGGACCGTCAACTACCTGTACGGCCTGCATGACTGGGCCGTGTCCATCGCGGCCGAGGTGGACGGCACCGTGGTCGCCGGGGTGGTCGAGGTGCCCAGGCGCGGCGAGACGTTCACCGCGGCGGCGGGCCACGGGGCCTGGCTCCACCGGGGCGAGGCCCGGCTGGCCCTGCGCTGCTCGGCCGGCGTGCCGCTGGGTCAGGCGCTGGTCGGTACCGGGTTCGGGTACGATGCCGGGCGACGGCAGATCCAGGGCGAGGTAGTCGCGGCGCTGCTCCCGTACGTAAGGGACATCCGGCGCGGCGGCTCGGCCGCAGTGGACCTGTGCTCGGTGGCGGCCGGGCGGCTCGACGCGTTCTACGAGAGAGGCCTGAACTACTGGGATTTCGCCGCGGGCGGCCTGATCGCCCGCGAGGCGGGCGCGACGGTCGGCGGCCTGGCAGGCCGGCCCGAGAGCACGTCGCTGACGGTGGCGGCCGGCCCCGGTCTTTACCAGCAGCTCGAGGCGGTTCTCAGCAGGCTGAACCCGGAGCGGGACGCGTCACGTAGTCAGGAGCGGGACGCGTAACCGGACCGGGGAAGGTGACAGCCGGCGGCCCCGGAACCGGACGCGTCAGGAGTTATCGGCGTGGCGCGTGTGCGCTGGCCGCGAACGTGACAGAATTCGCCGCCGGAATCGGGCACAACTATGGCCTTGAAAGCGTTACAACCGCGCAGCGAATGCGCACTACGGATGAAGGGGGATGGAGTACCCAGATGGCTACCGACTACGACAGCCCGCGGAAGACGGACGACGACCTGACCGAGGACAGCCTTCAGGAACTTCAGGCGCGCCGGATGGACAAGTCATCGAGCACCATCGATCTTGATCCCGACGACGTTTCCGAGTCCCTGGAGCTTCCGGGCGCCGACTTGTCGAACGAGGAACTCGCGATCCGGGTGATCCCGCGCCAGGCCGATGAGTTCACGTGTTCCCGGTGCTTCCTGGTGCACCACCGCAGCCAGCTGGCCGAAGAACGCAACGGCCAGCTGGTCTGCCGGGAGTGCGCGGCTTAGCTCTGAGTGACGACGACGGGCTCGCGCTCCGGGCCGCTGTACGTTCTGCGTGCGGCAGCCCGGGTGGCGAGCAGCCTCGCCGCCTCCACGCTGACACCCGTCAGCACGGACCAGCCCAGGGCTTCGGTAAGGGCCACCTGCGGATCCTCAGGATGCGTCGGAGGCTCCTTGCCCATGGCCTTGGTCCAGGCGAATGTAATCAGCTTCCGCGCGACAAAGGCGGCTGCCATCGCCGCCACGGCGCTTACGACCTTGGTGCCGAGGTCTACTTTCCGCTCGACCTTCTTGTCAGCCATCCAACTGCCTCCTTATCGCCCCGTCCCCTACCCTCGTCCGCGCCATCATGCCACTGGTTCGCGGCCGGCCTGCACTCGACACCTTTCGACGGCCGCGGCTAGCTCGGCCGGGTGCCTGGTGCCGATCAGCCAGTAAGGGCCCGCCGGGCTCGGCGGCGGCACCACCAGGTAGACCGATTCCTTGAGGTAAGGTCGCGAGTACAGGCGGGCCGCCGGGTCCGCGATCGGACCGCGCAGCCTCGTGGTCTGCTTCTCGTCGAGGCAGGCTACTTCGCTGACGGCCGTCAGGGGGAGCACGTCCTTCCCGGCCCGCAGCGTCCCGTCGCGGACCTCGATGGAGCCCAGGCCCATGGTGATCAGCAGCAAGGCACAGCCAGCCACCAGTATGGCCATGATGATGAACGGCCAGGGCCCGGTGAGGCCGGCGTAGAGCGTGGCGCCAAGGATGAGGGCACTAGGCATGGCGAGCAGCCACCAGGCGAGCGGGACGCGGAGCCGTTCGCGGTAATCATCCATGCAGTCGAGGGTAGTTGGTCAGATGGAGTCTTGGCGGGGGCGGGGACGGGGACGACACGCTGTGAGCTGGCTGGCTACTGCCTGGAAGGCGGGGCAGGCGAACGGGAGCGAGCCGGCGCCGGCCGCGGCCGGGCCGCCTCCGGCCGGCACGCCGGGCCGGAACCGGCCGTCACGCCGGAACAGGCCCCGTTGCGCACGCCAGGCCGCCCGGAGGACACCGCCGAGCACAACCGGGTGCCGGGCTGGCTGCAGACCGGCGCGGCGTGGTCCTGGCGGCTGCTGCTGCTCGCGGGCGCCCTCTACCTGATCGCGCGCGTGATCAGCGTCCTGGCCATCGTGGTCGTGCCGTGCACCGCCGCGCTGCTGCTCACCGCCTTGCTGCAGCCGCTCAAGGCCCGGCTGCGGCGGGCCGGGCTGCACAACCTCGCCGCCACCTGGTGCACCCTGCTGATCGGGGCCCTGGTGCTCGGCGGCCTGGTCATGCTGGTGACCAACCGGGTCAACGCGGACTACCCGGTCCTGCTGAAGGAGACCAGGCACACCACCACTCAGGTGGAAGCGTGGCTGGCCGGCGCGCCCTTCCACATCAAGAGCAGCAACGTGCAGGACGCCCTGAACAACATCCCCAGCTACCTCAGCAAGCACAAGGCGCTCGTCGAGGGCACCGTGGTGACCGGCGGGAAGATCGCCGCCGAGTTCTTCGGCGGCCTGGTGCTCATGCTCTTCGTCATGTTCTTCCTGATCAAGGACGGCGAGCGGATCTGGTCCTGGCTGATCAGCGGGCTGCAGGGGGAGGCCGGGCGGCGGATGAACCGGGCCGGGCACGCCGCCTGGCACACGATGGTGTACTACATGCGCGGCGCCCTGGCGGTGGCCGCGATCCACGGCGTGGTGATCGGGCTGGTCCTGTACGTCATGGGCGCCCCGCTGGTCATCCCGCTGGCGGTGCTCGTGTTCGTGGCCGCCTTCGTGCCGCTGATCGGGCTGCTCGTGGCCGGGGCGCTGGCCATCGTGGTCGTGCTGGCCGCCAAGGGCTGGGTCGCCGCGGTGATCCTGCTCGGCGTGCTGATCGTCGAGGACCAGCTGGAGGGCCACCTGCTCCAGCCGCAGGTCGTCGGGCGGGTGATCCGGCTGCACCCGCTGGCCGTCATCCTGTCCCTCGCGGTCGGCGGCGTGCTGGCCGGCATCGTCGGCGCCGTGGTGGCGATACCGATCGTCGCCGTCATCACCCGGGCGGTGCCTGAGCTGCGGCGGGGAGATCCACGTCCCGGCGGCCCGTAAGATGCGACAGTGCCCGGATGTCGCGCTATCCTCACCGTGCGTGCCACCAGGAGGGAGTTCCCCGTTGCCCCATACCGAGCCGGACGTGCTGATCCAGCGCCTCGACGCCGGCGTGCCGCTGCCGTCGTACTCTCATCCCGGTGACGCGGGCGCGGACCTGACGACCGCCGAGGACATCGAGCTCGGGCCGGGCGAGCGGGCGCTGGTGCGGACCGGCCTGGCCATCGCGCTGCCCGACGGTTACGCGGCGTTCGTCCACCCCCGCTCCGGCCTCGCCGCCAAGCACGGGGTGACGCTGGTGAACGCGCCGGGAACGATCGACGCGGGCTACCGGGGCGAGATCAAGGTGACCCTGCTGAACACCGACCGGGACCGCCCGGTCAGCTTCAGCCGCGGCGACCGGATCGCCCAGCTGGTCATCCAGCGGGTGGAGCGGGCGGCGTTCCGCGAAGTGACCGTGCTTCCCGGGTCGATCCGGGGCGACGGCGGCTTCGGCTCCACCGGCGGCCACGCCGCGGCACCCCGGGAAGTTATCTCCCCGGGCCAGTACTGAGACTTGATTAAGGAGCGTGCGGAGTGTTTCGTCGGCGTCGTTCAGCAGACGCGGGCCGGGACTGGCCGGAGGAATCCGGCCAGGAGGTGCCCGGCGACGAAATCGATGAGGACGAGCCGGCCCGGCCCGCGGGTAACCCGCGGCCCGGCGGCGGCCCGTGGGACGCGGAGGAATCCTTTCCCGACCTCGAGCGGGTGGACCTGGGCAGCCTCCAGGTGCCCATCGGGCCCGAGCACGAGATCCAGCTCGTCATGGCCGAGCAGCACGGCGCCTGGGTGACGGTCAGGCACCAGGACAGCGAAGTCCAGATCCAGGCGTTCGCGGCCGCGCGCCGCGGGGCGCTGTGGGACGACGTCCGGGCCGAGATCGCCGCCGAGGTGCAAGGGGCGGGCGGGCAGAGCCAGGAGTCGGAGGGATCCTTCGGGACCGAGCTGATCGCGCAGGTGCCGGCCGAGCCCGGGCAGCCCGCGTCGGGTCTGCGGCTGGTCAGGTTCGTCGGCGTGGACGGGCCCCGCTGGTTCGTGCGCGGGCTGTTCACCGGCCCGGCGGCGGAGCGCGGCGAGCCCGCCGGCCTGCTCGAAGAGGTGCTCAGGGACGTCGTGGTCGTCCGCGGCGAGCACCCGGTGCCGCCGCGGGAGATCCTCGAGCTGCGGCTGCCGCCCGAGGCCCAGCAGGCGCTGGAGCAGCAGCAGGCCGCCGCCGAGGAGGAGAACCGGTTCGGCGGCGACCTCAACCCGTTCGAGCGCGGCCCGGAGTTCACCGAGACCCGCTAATAGGCGGCCGTGCGGCGGCCCGGCCGGCTAGTCGCTGGACCGCAGCAGCCGGCCGAGCTCGTCCTCGACGTCCTCGCTGGTCACGAAGAACAGCTCGTCGCCCGCCTGCAGCGGGTCGTCCGGGTGCGGCACCAGCACCCGGCCCTCGCGCAAGATGGCGACCAGCGAGGTGTCGGCGGGCCAGTCGATCCCGCCTACCCGCTGGCCGACCAGCGGGGCGTCGTCCGGCATGGTCAGCTCGACCAGGCTGGCCTCGCTCTGGCCGAACGTCATCAGCCGCACCAGGTCGCCGACGCTGACCGCCTCCTCGACCAGGGCGGAAAGCAGCCGCGGGGTGGAGACGGCGACGTCGACCCCCCAGGACTCGTTGTACAGCCACTCGTTACCCGGGTGGTTCACCCTGGCCACGACGCGCGGCACCCCGTACTCGGTCTTGGCCAGCAGCGCCACCACCAGGTTCGCCTTGTCGTCGCCGGTGGCGGCGATCACCACCTGGCAGCGCTGCAGGGCCGCGTCGTCCAGGGAGCTGATCTCGCAGGCATCGGCCAGCAGCCACTCGGCCCGGGGCACGCTGTCTACCTTGATGGCCTTCGGCGAGTTGTCGATGAGCAGCACCTCGTGGCCGTTCTCGAGCAGTTCGCCGGCAATGGAGCGGCCGACCGCCCCGGCTCCCGCGATCGCGATCCGCATCAGTGCTCGCCTCCGCGCGCCGCGAAGGACGCGGCGATCCGGTCCAGATCACTTTCCCTGGCCACCACGTGCAGCACGTCCCCCTCTTGCAGGACCGAGCCGGGCTCGGGCACGAAGGCCTGGCCGAGCCGGTCGACGAAGGCCACCCGGGTCATCGTGTTGGCCTCGAGCGACTTGACCTGCTCGCCGATCCACGCCGGGGAGAACGCCACCTCGGCCAGGACGATCTTGCCGGTCGGATCCCGCCACAGCGGCTCGCCGCCCTCGGGGAGCAGCTTGCGCAGCATCTGGTCGGCGGTCCAGCGTACGGTGGCCACCGTGGGAATGCCGAGGCGCTCGTAGACTTCGGCCCGGCGCGGGTCGTAGATCCGCGCCGCCACCCGGACGACGCCGAACGTCTCCCGGGCGACCCGGGCCGCGATGATGTTGGAGTTGTCGCCGCTGCTGACGGCGGCGAAGGCATCCGCGCGCTCGATGCCCGCCTGGGTGAGCACGGCCCGGTCGAAGCCGATCCCGGTGACACGATCGCCCTTGAACGCCGAGCGGAGCCGGCGGAACGCTTCCGGGTCCCGGTCGATGACCGCGACAGTATTATCTCGGTCTTCGAGGATGTGGGCTAGCGTCGAGCCGACCCTCCCGCATCCCATGATTACGATGTGCACGACCGTCCTCCACGATGAGCAGGTTCCCCGAGCAACACCACACCAGCACCACAAAGGTATGCCCTCACTCGGCATCCTCTCCCGCCTGGAGGCGGGTGATTTCACCTCAGCTGCGAAGGATTGCATTGCCAGAGAATTTTCAGGCCGGCCAGGTCGTCCAGGTGACGATCACGGACGTGGCTCATGGCGGCTGGTGTGTCGCCCATCCCGAGGGCAGGCCGGTGGTATTTGTCCGGCACGCGCTGCCGGGCGAGACCGTCCTGGCCCGGATCACCGAGGTCACGTCGCGGCTGGCGCGGGCCGAGGCGGTGGAGGTCCTCACCCCCTCACCGGACCGGGTCGAGCCGCCCTGCCGGTACGCGGGCCCCGGCGCCTGCGGCGGCTGCGACTGGCAGCACGCCACGCTGCCCGCTCAGCGGGAGCTCAAGGCGGCCGTGATCCGGCAGCAGCTCAAGCGGCTGGCGGGCCTGGACCGCGAGGTCACGGTCGAGGCGCTGCCCGGTGATGAGGGGCCCGGCGATGAGGGGCCCAGGGGAGAAGGGGCCGGAGACGGGAAGCCGGCCGCGGGGCTGGGCTGGCGGACGCGGGTGCAGTACGCGGTGCGGCCGGACGGCGTGGCCGGGCTGCGCGGGCACCGCTCGCACGACGTCGTCCCCATCGACCAGTGCCTGATCGCCCATCCGGCCATCAATGATCTCGGCCTCACCGCCCGCCGCTGGCCCGGGACGGCCTCGGTGGAGGCGCTGGTGGCGGCCGGCTCGGGGGAGCGGGCCGTGATCGTCACCGCGAAGGGCTCCGTCCCGCCCGACGCCGCCCCGGAGGCGGATGCCGTGCTGCGCCGCACCGGCGCCGCCGGCCGCGGCCTGACCCCGCTCCGCGGCCGGCCCTACCTGACCCAGCACGCCGCCGGCCAGGACTGGCGGGTCAGCGCGAGCGCGTTCTGGCAGGTGCATCCCGGCGCGGCCGACGTGCTGACCGCTGCGGTGCTGGCCGCGCTCGAGCCACGGCCCGGCGACACGGCGCTCGACCTGTACTGCGGCGCGGGGCTGTTCGCGGGGGCGCTCGCCCCGGCGGTCGGCGCCGCCGGGTCCGTGACGGGCGTGGAGTCGGACCACGCCGCGGTCCGGGATGCCCGGCACAACCTGCGGCCGTGGCCCTGGGCGCGGGTGCACCGCGGCGACGTCGCCGCGGTCCTGCGCCGTGACCACCCCGGAGCCAGGCTGGTGGTAGCCGACCCGCCGCGCGCCGGGCTGGCCCGTGAGGTCATCGAGTACCTCGGTTCCGACCGGCGCGGCCCGGACGGGCAGCGGGCGGACCGGTTCGCCTACGTCTCATGCGACCCGGCCACCATGGCCCGCGACATCGGGCTGCTCGTGGCCCGCGGCTGGGCGCTCGCCGGCCTGCGCGCGTTCGACGCGTTCCCGATGACCCATCACGTCGAGTGCGTCGCCACCCTGCTCGCCGGCCCAGCCTGACCGCCGGCCCGGCGCTGGCTTCCCGTGCGGGCGGCCCGGCGGAAAGGATCCGCGGGTGCGTGAGCTACGGCTTAGCCGCCGCCTCGCCGCCGCCCGTCCCGGTGACGTAGTAACCGAGGCCGGGGATGCGGGTCAGCAGGCCCTCGTCTTCCAGCGTCCGCAGCGCCTTGGCGCAGGTCTGCCGGGCATGCCCGTACTGCTGGCTCAGCGTGGTGATGGACGGCGTCGGCATGCCCGGGGCCAGTGTTCCCTCGGCTATCTCCCGGCGCATCCGCGCGGCCAGTCGCACATAGGCTCTTGGGTCCGATTCGTCACCTATCGACACCCTCGTACCATACTCGATTGGCAATATTGCCAATCGCAACGCTTCGACACTAGTCGAGATTAGACGAGGGATCCGGGCGAGGAAACCCTGAGATCCCTGGCTGGCAAGATAGAGGTCATGAAATTCCGGATCTTCACCGAGCCGCAGCAGGGCGCCAGCTATCAGACGCTGCGGGCGGTGGCGCTGGCCGCCGAGGAACTGGGCTTCGACGCCTTCTTCCGGTCCGATCACTTCCTGGCCATGGGCACCGACGGCCTGCCCGGGCCGACGGACGCGTGGGCCACGCTGGCCGGCCTGGCCGTGGAGACCAGCCGCATCCGCCTCGGGACGCTGATGAGCGCGGCGACATTCCGGCTGCCCGGCCCGCTCGCGATCACCGTGGCGCAGGTCGACCAGATGAGCGGCGGCCGGGTGGAACTCGGCCTCGGCGCCGGCTGGTTCGAGGGCGAGCACACGGCCTACGGCATCCCGTTCCCGTCCCTCGGCGAGCGCTTCGAGCGGTTCGAGGAGCAGCTGGAGATCATCACCGGGCTGTGGGGGACCGCGGACGGCGAGACGTTCTCCTTCGCCGGAACGCACTACCAGCTGGCCGACTCGCCCGCGCTGCCCCGGCCGGTCCAGCGCCCGCGGCCGCCGGTCCTGGTGGGCGGCAACGGGGCCCGCCGCACGCCGCGGCTCGCAGCCAGGTTCGCCGACGAGTTCAACGTGGCGTTCCGCACCGTGGCGGACACGGCGGCCGCGTTCGCGCGCGCCCGGGAGGCCTGCGAGGCGGCCGGGCGTGACCCCGCGTCCCTGATCTGCTCGGTGGCCCACACCGTGTGCTGCGGGAAGGACGAGGCCGAGTTCCGCCGCCGGGCCGCCGCGATCGGCCGGGAACCGGACGCCCTGCGCGCCATCGGGGTCACCGGCACGCCGGACGAGGTGGCGGCCAAGATCGGCGGGTACGCCGAGATCGGCGCCGAGCGCGTCTACCTCCAGGTGCTCGACCTGAGCGACCTCGACCACCTGGCGCTGATCGCCTCGGACGTGGTGCCGACAATCAGCTGAAGGCGCGCCGGGCCGCGGCGGCGCCGGCCGCACTGCCCGCCCGGAAGCCGTACGTCCCCTGCTCGCGCAGTTCGGTCGCGGCGCTGACCACCGCCCCGATCGCGGCGAACGCGAACGCGCCGCCGACCGAGATCCGGCTCACCCCGGCCCGGGCGAGCTCGGCCACCGGCGGCACGCCCTCCAGGGCCAGGACGTTGACCGGCCGGTCGACCTCGCGGATCACCTGGCTGATGTCCTCCAGGCGGCGCAGCCCGGGCGCGTAGAGGACGTCGGCCCCGGCCTCCTGGAACGCCTGCAGCCGGGCGATCGTGTCGGCCAGGTCCGGGCGGCCGTGCAGGTAGTTCTCGGCGCGGGCGGTGAGCACCAGCCGCCCGGGTCCGGCGTGCGCGGCCGCGGCCGCCGCCGCGACCCGCTCGGCGGCCAGCCCGAGGTCGTAGATGGGGTCGTCCGCCCGGCCGGTGGAGTCCTCGACCGAGGCGCCCGCCAGCCCGACCTCGATCGCCATGCCCATGGTCTCGGCCACGCCGGACGGGTCGTCCGCGAAGCCGTTCTCCAGGTCGGCCGAGACCGGCAGGTCCGTCGCGGCGACGATGACCGCGGAGTGCACGATGGCCTCGTCCCGGCTCACCGAGCCGTCGTTGCGGCCCAAGGTGGCCGCGAAGCCCGAACTCGTGGTGGCCAGGGCCTCGAACCCGAGCGACGCGAGCAGCCTGGCCGAGCCCAGATCCCAGGGGTTCGGCATCAGGAGCGGCTCGCCCGCCCGGTGCATGGCCAGGAATCGCTGTGCTTTATCCGCCTGTGTCGTCATCCTCACAACGTATCTCCCGTCACAGAGAAGAGCGGGGATCTGTGTCCGTCATTGGCGAAATGCCAGCTCATGGGCCTAAGGTCGCTCGTTTCCTATTTCGTCTTTCCGTCGTGTCGTCACGCTCCGGAACTGAGGTCGTAATGGTTACAGCTAGCCATTCGGCTTGCGGGCCGGTAACCGCGATGCGATCGTTGACCAGTGCGCTCCCATGCCACTGCCACCAGGAGGATGCGTCTCGTCCTCTTCCTGGCGGTTGCGGCTGCCACGACGGTGGTGGCGGGCGCCCTCCTCATGGCGGCGAGTGTCGTCCTGCGGCACGTCAGCAAGCACCCGCCGGTCCCGCCGGCCCACCTGGCCCGGATAGGCCTGTACGTGATCGCGGCCGGAATCGCGTTCGGCTTGGTGGTCTTGGTGCTTTTCGCGATCGGCCGGCTCGGGAGATCCGGACGGTCCAAGCTGGAGGCGACTGTGCCCGGAGATCGTCAGGAAACGCCCCGCCCGGAGCCGCACGGGCACGGCCGGCCGTCCGGGCACGGCGCACCGCGTTCCTCCCGGCGGCCGGTGAACCCGACCAACGTATACACCCCGGGCGGCCTGATCGACGTGCCGAGGGACGGCCCCGCCCCCGGTGCGCCCGGCGGCCCGCCCATCCCGGAGATCCTGCGCACGGCCGGCCCTGTCCCGAACGGCCCCCTGCCGGGCGGCCCGGTTCCAGGAGGCTCCGTTCCCGGCGGCCCCGGCCCGGTCAACCCTGGTCCCGGCGGCCCCGGCCCGGGCGGCCCGCCCGGCGGGCGAGGCCAGGACTGGCCGCCACCTGGCCGGGCCGGATCCCCGCCGCCGCGTCCCGGCTACCAGCCCGGGATGAACCCGCCGAATCCAGGCCGGGCACCATACGGACCGGGCGGCGCGCCGGGACCGTCCCGCGATCACGTGCGCCAGCGGGAAGCGCCGCGACACGGCCAGCCGATGCCAGGCCAGCCGATGCCCGGGCAGTCCATGCCGGGCCAGCCGATGCCGGGGCAGTCCATGCCGGGCCAGCCCGATGCCGGGCACAGCCGATGCCGGGCCAGCCCATGTCAGGCCCGCCGATGCCCGGTCAGTCCATGCCGGGCCGCCAGGGCATGCCGCGTCCTGAGCCGGGCATGCCGCGTCCCGAGTCCATGCCCGGCGCGGGCGTGCCGCCCCGCGGCGCCCCGCCGCACCAGCCGCAGGCGCCCCGGCCCGGCCCGGGCGGCCCGATGCGCGACTCCGGCTTGTTCCGCGACGGCGTGCCGCGCGAGGGAATGGGACCCGGCAGGCCCCGGCGGTCCCGGCCGTCCAGGCGGCGGCCCGTTGCCGCCCCGTGATCCGGCCTACCCGCCCCCGCCCGGCCCCGGCCACGGTGCCGGTTACGCCCCCGGACCGGGGCCAGGACCAGGCCCGGGCCCAAGACCGGGCCCAGGTCAAGGGCCCGGCCCGGTTCCCGGCCCGGGGCCACGTCAGGGTGGCGGCCCGGGACGGCACGCGCGCGGTCCCGGCTACGACGCCGCGGGCGGCCGCGGGCCCGGAGCGCCCCGCCCGGAACCGAGTGGATCTGCCGGTGAGTTCGACGGCGGGTACGCGAAGGTCATCCGCGCGTCCGACAGCCCGGTCCGCCCGGCGCGGCGCCCAGGTCCCGGCCGGCCGCCGGGGGAGGTGCCCGCCGACGTGTTCGTCTACCGCGACACCGAGGACCAGCCCGCTGACGCCGGGCGAAGGCCGCCTGGCCCGGACGACCCGTCCTACTGGTACGACCTGGCCGCGGCCGGCCCGGCCGAGGAGACTCCGCCGGTTCCGGAGGAGACCAGGGGCCCGTTCGAGCCGCTCGTGTCGTCCGGTACGGTCCGCGGTTCGGCCGCCGACCCGGCCGGTGCCCCGGAGGCCGCGGCGCCCGCCGAAGGCCAGCCGGGAGACCCGGTTCAGGCTCAGGCCCGCAAGCTCGAGCAGATCAAGGACCTGTACCTGACCGCGGAGGCCATCGGCGAGACCAACGTCGACAAGCACTTCGATCAGCTGCTGGCCCAGCAGCGCGAGCTCATCAGCGATTACTTCAAGCAGTCGCCCGCGGCGCCGGGGCATGACCCCGGCAGTGAGGCCGAGGGCAACCCGGGTATCCCCGAGCAGGCCGCGGGCGGCTCAGGTTTTCCGGCCGATCCCGCCGAGAGCACGCGCGTCACCGCGGACCAGCCCCGCGTATGGTGACGGAGGACGGGCAGGCGCTGGTCATCGCGATGCTCGGCCTGGGGGAGGCCGGTTCGGCCATCGCGGGTGACCTGACCGCGGCGCGGGTGCGGGTCCGCGGCTACGACCCCGCGGTAACCGCGGGCGAGCCGGTCACCGGCACCGGGAGCGAAGCCGAGGCGGCGCAGGGAGCGCACCTGGTGCTGAGCGTCAACAGCGCCAAGGCGGCGGTGGACGCGTTCAAGGCCGGCCTGCCCGGTCTGCTGGACGGCGGCCGCCCGCGGCCGGACGTGGTGTGGGCCGACCTGAACACCGCCTCCCCGGGGGTCAAACGGCAGCTGGCCGGCCTGGCGGAAGAAGCGGGCGTGCCGTTCGCCGACGTTGCGATGATGGCCCCGGTGCCCGGACGCGGCCTGCGCGTCCCGATGCTGGCCAGCGGCGACCGGCGCCGCCCGCTATGCCGCCCTGCTCACGCCCCTGGGCGCCGGCATCGAGGTGCTCGACGGGCCGGCCGGGCTCGCGGCCAGCAAGAAGCTCTTGCGCAGCGTGTTCTACAAGGGCATGGCGGCGTCGATCACCGAGGCCCTGGACGCCGCCCGCGCCGCGGGCGACGAGGCGTGGCTGCGTGAGCACATCGCCGCCGAGCTCGCCGCCATGGACCCCGCCGCCCTGGACCGGATCACCCGCGGCACCCGCCAGCACGCGGTCCGCCGGGCCGCGGAGATGGAGGCGGCCGCGAGCATGCTCACCGAGCTCGGCGTGCCGCCGCTGATGGCCGACGCCAGCCGGGCCCTGCACGAGCGCCTGACGGACAGCGAAACCGCTAGGTGAGCGATGTGAGCGCCTCGGCCAGCGGCTGGAGCGAGCCGGGCTTGGCGTGGTGCGGAAGGTTGACGATGACCAGGTCGACGCCCGCGTCGCGGTAGCCCGCCACGGCCGCCAGAAGAGGATCGAACCCCGCGTCCGGGTCGACGCGCACGTTGACCGAACACGTGATCTCGTTCACGTCCCGGCCGATCGCCGCGCAGTGGCCCGCGAGGACCTCCTTCAGCTCGAGCCAGTCCTGCGGGTCCGCCACGATGGCGTTCCACTGCTGGGCCCAGCGCGCCACCGTGCGCAGCGTGCGCTGCTTGCCGCGGCCGCCGATGGTGACCGGCGGGTGCGGCCGCTGGACCGGCTTCGGCTCGCACCGCGCGTCCGTCAGCTTGACGTACTGCCCGGTCAGGGTCGTGGTGGCCTGGCTCAGCAGGCGGACGATGGCCTCGGTGCCCTCGTCGAAGCGGTCGAACCGCTCGCGCAGCGGCGGCAGGTCGATGCCGTAGGCGTCGCATTCCAGCTGATTCCACCCGGCGCCCAGCCCGATCTCCAGCCGACCGCCGGAGATGATGTCCACCGTCGCCGCCATGTTCGCCAGCACCGCCGGGTGCCGGTAGATCATCCCGGTCACCTGGCTGCCCAGCCGGATCCGGCGGGTGGCCTGGGCCATCGCGGCCAGCATCGTCCAGGCCTCGAAGCAGGGGCCGGTCAGGTCGCCGGTCAGCGGGTAGAAGTGGTCCCAGTTCCACGCCGACTCGAACAGCGGGATCTCGTCCGCCGCGACCCACACGTCACGGAGTTCCTCCCACGTCTGGTGCTCGGGCCTGGTCTTGATCGCGAAGCGCATGGGGTGACGTCCTAATGGGTCTCGTGGCCAGATCTCGCGGCTCCGGCAGCTGCCCGGATATCGGCGGTCCGAGCGCCATCGTACTGAGCCCCCGCGAACCGGTTCCGTGAGAGCGGTTCTCTACGGCATCTATGCCGCACAGAGTCACTTCCACCTGGATCGTCTATGCCGCACGGAGTCACTGTCACCTGGATCGTGGAGCCGCTTGCACCTCGGTGAGCGACCCTGCCCAGCCCAAAGTATCTTGACATCAAGATGTTTTCTCAGTACCCTCGATAAGTAGCTTGATATCGAGATACTGTAAGTTGGTCACAGCGCGGGACCGCACGGTCAGAGCAAGGAGGCTCAGCAACGATGACGGCGAACAGCTTCGGCAGCCGGGCGGCCCTCAAGGTCGCGGACGAGGAGTACCAGATCTACCGGCTGGACGCCGTGGCGGGATCGGACACTCTGCCCTTCAGCCTGAAGGTCCTCCTCGAGAACCTGCTCCGCAACGAGGACGGGACCAACATCACCGCCAGCCACGTCAACGCGCTGGCGCAGTGGGACCCGGCCAAGGAGCCCGACACCGAGATCCAGTTCACCCCGGCCCGGGTCCTCCTGCAGGACCTGACCGGCGTGCCCGCCGTGGTGGACCTGGCCGCGATGCGCGAGGCCATGCAGGCCCTCGGCGGCGACCCGACGAAGATCAACCCGCTCATCCCGGCCGAGCTGGTCATCGACCACTCGGTGGTGGCCGACGTGTTCGGCAGCCCGGACGCGTTCACCCGCAACGTGGAGATCGAGTTCCAGCGCAACCATGAGCGGTTCGGCTTCCTGCGCTGGGGCCAGCAGGCGTTCAGCCAGTTCAAGGTGGTCCCGCCCGGCACCGGCATCGTGCACCAGGTCAACATCGAGTACCTGGCCCGCGTGGTCATGAACCGGGACGGCGTGGCCTACCCGGACACCTGCGTGGGCACCGACTCGCACACCACCATGCAGAACGGCCTGGGCATCCTGGGCTGGGGCGTCGGCGGCATCGAGGCTGAGGCCGCCATGCTCGGCCAGCCCATCTCGATGCTCATCCCCAAGGTGGTCGGCTTCCGGCTGACCGGCGAGCTGCCCAGCGGCGTCACCGCCACCGACCTCGTGCTCACGATCACCGAGCTGCTCCGCAAGCACGGCGTGGTCGGCAAGTTCGTCGAGTTCTACGGCGACGGCGTGGCCGCGGTCCCGGTGGCCAACCGGGCCACGATCGGGAACATGTCGCCGGAGTTCGGCTCCACCTGCGCGATCTTCCCCATCGACCAGAACACCCTGGACTACCTCAAGCTCACCGGCCGCCCGGAGCAGCAGCTCGCCCTGGTCGAGGCGTACGCCAGGGAGCAGGGACTCTGGCACCAGCCGGACCACGAGGCCCGGTACTCCGAGCAGCTCGAGCTCGACCTGGGCACCATCGTCCCGTCCATCGCCGGGCCCAAGCGCCCGCAGGACCGGATCGCCCTGGCCGACGCCAAGGTGGCGTTCCGGGACGCCCTGCCCAACTACGTGTCCGAGACCAGCCTGGACAACGGGCTGGACGGCACCTTCCCGGCCTCGGACCCGGTGGCCGCCGGCGACGGCACCCGGGCCTCCAGCCCGGTCCGGGTCACGCTGGACGACGGCACCCAGACCGAGGTCGACCACGGCTCGGTAGTCATCGCCGCCATCACCTCCTGCACCAACACCTCGAACCCGAGCGTCATGGTCGGCGCGGCCCTGCTGGCCAAGAACGCGGTGGACAAGGGCCTGAACCGCAAGCCCTGGGTGAAGACCACGCTGGCGCCCGGCTCCAAGGTGGTCATGGACTACTACGAGCGGGCCGGGCTGCTGCCCTACCTGGACAAGCTCGGCTTCAACCTGGTCGGCTACGGCTGCACCACCTGCATCGGGAACTCCGGGCCGCTGCCCCAGGCGATCAGCGACGCGGTGAACGAGAACGACCTGGCCGTCTCCGCGGTGCTGTCCGGGAACCGGAACTTCGAGGGCCGGATCAACCCCGACGTGAAGATGAACTACCTGGCCTCGCCGCCGCTGGTCGTGGCCTACGCGCTGGCCGGGACGATGGACATCGACCTGAACCACGAGCCGCTCGGCTCCGACGCCGAGGGCAAGCCGGTCTTCCTGGCCGACATCTGGCCGTCCGCGCAGGAGATCGCCGACGTCGTGCAGCACGCGGTGGCCGAGGAGATGTTCACCCGCGACTACGCCGACGTGTTCAAGGGCGACGACAACTGGCGCGGCCTGGACGTGCCGGCCGGGAACACCTACGCCTGGGACGAGGACTCCACCTACGTGCGGCGCCCGCCGTACTTCGACGGCATGCCCGCCGAGCCGGAGCCGGTCACCGACATCACCGGGGCCCGGGCCCTGGCCAAGCTGGGCGACTCGGTGACCACCGACCACATCTCCCCGGCCGGCGCGATCAAGACCGACAGCCCGGCCGGGAAGTACCTGACCGAGCACGGCGTCGAGCGCCGGGACTTCAACTCCTACGGCTCGCGGCGCGGCAACCACGAGGTCATGATCCGCGGCACGTTCGCCAACATCCGGCTGCGCAACCAGCTCGCGCCCGGCACCGAGGGCGGCATCACCACCAAGGACGGCGAGCAGCTGCCCATCTACGACGCCTCCCGGCAGTACATCGAGGCAGGCACCCCGCTGATCGTGCTGGGCGGCAAGGAGTACGGCTCGGGCTCGTCCCGCGACTGGGCCGCCAAGGGCACGCTGCTGCTCGGCGTGCGCGCGGTGCTCGTCGAGTCCTTCGAGCGCATCCACCGGTCCAACCTGATCGGCATGGGCGTGCTGCCGCTGCAGTTCAAGCCGGGGGAGTCGGCGGCCTCGCTGGGCCTGACCGGCGAAGAGACCTTCGATATCCGCGGCATCGAGGCCATGAACAATTCAGATGTACCGAACGAGGTAACGGTCTCCGCGGACGGCAAGGAGTTCCGCGCGGTGGTCCGGATCGACACCCCGGGCGAGGCCGACTACTACCGGCACGGCGGCATCATGCAGTACGTGCTCCGGTCGCTGCGGTGAGGGCCGGACGATAACGGACGCCGACGCGCCCCGCCGTCGTCAGCCGGCTGCGCGCGGCCGGCTGCGTCTTCGCCGAGGACGAGGCCCGGCTGCTGATGTCGGCGGCCGGGACGCCCGCCGAGCTCGACCGATGGTGACCCGGCGGGCCGCGGGGGAGCCGCTGGAGCAGGTCGTCGGCTGGGCCGAGTTCTGCGGCTTGCGGATCGCCGTCGCGCCCGGCGTGTTCGTGCCCCGGCGGCGCACCGAGTTCCTCGTCCGGCAGGCCCTGGCGCTGGCCCGGCCGGGCGCCGTGATCGTCGACCTGTGCTGCGGCGCGGGCGCGATCGGCGCGGCGCTGGCCGCCGCGGTCGGGCGGGCCGAGGTGCACGCCGCCGACGTCGACCCGGCCGCGGTCGGCTGCGCCCGCCAGAACCTCCCGGCCGGCCGGGTCTACTCCGGTGACCTGTACGAGCCGCTGCCCGCCGCGCTGCGCGGCCGGGTCCAGGTGCTGACCGCCAACGTTCCGTACGTGCCCACCGGGGAGATCGGCTATCTCCCGCCCGAGGCCCGGGAGCACGAGCCGCCGGCGGCCCTGGACGGCGGCCCGGACGGGCTCGACGTGCTGCGCCGGGTCGCCGCCGGGGCGCCCGGCTGGCTGGCGCCCGGCGGTCACCTGCTGATCGAGACGAGCGAGCGCCAGGCGGCCGTGGCGCAGGCGGCCTTCACCGCCTGCGGCCTTGCCGCCCGGGTAGCAGACTCGGCGGACCTGGGGGTTGCCGTCGTCATCGGGCGGCGCCGCGCCGACGGCGAATCCTCGTGAGCCGCGATGGCGTCAGCCCCGGCGGCGGTGCGTCTCCGCGTCCGAGGTCCGGGCGATGGTCGCCCGGGCGCGGCGGACCGAGATCCGGCCGGACTCGGGCAGGACGTCGGTGATGAACTCGTAGGCCTTGGCCAGCTCGGCGGCGTGGCTGGAGCCGTCGGCCGCCTTGGCCCGGGTGCGCCCGAGCCAGTCGATGATGTCGCCCCAGCCCGGCGCCGCCAGCGACCCGCCGACGTACTGGACCGACAGCGCGGCGCACAGGTTGGCGAACGCGAGCCGCTGACGTAGCGGCCACTCGTCCAGGGTGCCGAGCACGAACGCGGCCCCGAAGACGTCCCCGGCCCCGGTCGGGTCGTGGGCGTTGACCGGCAGCGCGGGCACCCACTCCTGCTCGCCGGTGGTGGAATCGATGGCGATCGCGCCCTGCCCGCCGCAGGTGACCACCGCGACCGGGACGCGGTCGGCCAGCGCGTGCAGGGCGTCGTGCGGGTCGTCGGTGTGGGTGTAGGCCATCGCCTCGACGCTGTTGGGCAGGAAGGCGTGGAAGCTCTCCAGCTGGTCCAGGACGCTCGGCGACCACTTCTCGTCCTCGTCCCAGCCGGTGTCGGCGAACAGCAGCATGCCGTCCGCGGCGGCCGTGCCGAACCACTCGCGCGGTTCGGGATCGAGGTGCGCGAAGCCGACCCGGGCCGGGGGGATGGCGCAGAGCAGTTCGCTGGCCGGCACGGGCGGCGGATGCATGTGGGTCATCAGCGCCCGGTCCCGCTCGACCACCATGGACACCGTCACGGGGGAGTGCCAGTCGGAAAACCGCCGCGAGTGCGTCAGGTCGACGCCCTCCTGCTCGGTCAGCGTCGACCAGCAGAAGTCGCCGTAGACGTCGTCGCCGAAGGCGGCGGCCAGGGACGTGTGCACGCCCAGCCGGCTGGCCGCGATGGCGAGGTTGGCGATGCCGCCCGGGCACGACCCCATCCCGGTCGCCTGGAGCTCGGTGCCGCGTACGGGCATCGATTCCAGGCCGGTGAAGACGACATCGAAGAACACGGTGCCGTGCACGAACAGGTCGAACTTCTCCTCGTTCTGCTCCTTCATCCCGGCTCTCCCGCCAGCCGTCCGCTGATCACCTCTCATGCCAGTCTGCCCGATAGGGTCTTGGCGTGCGAGTCTTGATCCTCGGCGGCGGCGGGTTCCGGGTACCGCTGATCTGCCGGGAACTAGCCGTCAGCGGCCTGCCCGTGGACGAGATCGTCCTCTACGACGTGGACACCGAACGGCTTGGCGTCATCTCCGCCGTGCTGGCCGGCGGCGGCCTGCCGCTGCGTGCCGTCACCGACCTCGACGCCGCCCTGAGCGGCGCCGACGTCATCTTCGCGGCGCTGCGGGTGGGCGGGCTCGACGGGCGGGTCGCCGACGAGCGCTCCGCGCTGGACGCGGGCGTGATCGGCCAGGAGACGGTCGGCGCGGGCGGCCTGTCCTACGCGGCCCGCGCGGTCCCCGTGGTCGACGCGATCGCGCGGCGCATCGCCGAAATCGCCCCGCGGGCCTGGGTCATCTCCATGACCAACCCGGCCGGCATCGTGACGGAGGTGATGGCGGCCACGCTCGGCCCGCGGGTCATCGGCGTCTGCGATTCGCCGATGGGCCTGGTCCGCCGGGCCTGCGCCGCCGCCGGGGTGAACCCGGGCACCCGGCTGGCCCAGGTGCCGGACGGGGTCGAGGTGGACTACCTGGGGCTCAACCACCTGGGCTGGCTCCGCGCGCTGCGGGTCGGCGGCACCGACCGGCTGCCCGGCCTGCTGGCGGTCCCGGACGCGCTGAAGCGGACCGAGGAAGGGCAGTTGTTCGGCACCGACCTGCTGCAGGCCCTGGGCGCGATCCCGAACGAGTACCTGTACTGGTACTACGCCCGCGCCGAGGCCCTGCGGGACATCCGGGCGGCCGGCCGGACCCGGGCCGAGCACGTCCGGGCCGAGCAGCAGCGGTTTTTCGCCGCCGCGGCGGCGGATCCCGGCCGGGCCGCCGCGCTGTGGGATGAGGCCAGCGACGAGCGCAGGCGCAGCTACTTCTCGGAGCTGCGCTCCGGTGAGCGGGACGACGCCGACGTCGAGGCGGGCGGTTACGAGACCATCGCGATCGGGCTGGCCGCCGCCCTAACCGGGCAGGCGCTGACCGGGCAGGCCCTGACCGGGGCTACGGGATCCGCCCGGCTCATCCTGAACGTCCGCAACGGCGGCACCGTCCCGGCGCTGGCCCCGGACGCGGTCATCGAGACCGTGTGCCAGGTGGACGCCGGCGGTGCGGTGCCGCTGCCGGCGGCGCCGCCGTCGGATCATGAGCTCGGGCTCATGAGCACGGTGAAGAGCTGCGAGCGGGCCATCATCTCGGCCGCCCTGACCGGCTCGGCCGCCGACGCGCTGCGCGCCTTCGCGCTGCACCCCCTGGTCGGGTCACTCGAGGCGGCCCGCACCCTGGCCGCCGCCGCGCTGGCCGCCGCCGCCGCTACTGCCGCCAGACTGTGACCCATGCCCGCTGGCCAGTATGGGTATCGGTAATGTAGCTTTTCCTTTCTTGTTGTTATTTGTGTGATCGGAGGCGGAGATCACGATGCGCATCCATGGACGGACTCCCCGGCGGCAGCTGACGGTAGCGGGGGTGGCGCTGCTGGCCCTGACCGCGGCGGCCTGCAGCTCGTCGTCATCCTCCTCGGGGGCCACATCCGGCAAGCCGGTCAACATCACCTACTGGTCGTCGAGCAGCCAGGCCGAGATCAACTGGCTGGACTCGCACTTCAACGCCACCCACAAGAACATCAAGGTGCAGGGCCAGTACATCGCGAGCGCCGACGAGACCACCAGCAAGGAAGTCTCCGCGATCAAGTCCGGCACCGAGCCCAACGTGGTCATCGGCCAGGATCCCTCCGCGCTGCCGCTGCTGGCCGAGAGCGGCAAGGTGGTGGACCTGAGCAAGGCCCTGGCGCCGGAGACGGCCACCCTGTACCCGGGGATCAAGTCGGCGCTGTTCTACAAGGGCCAGCAGCTGGGCATGGCCCTCGGCGGCGTGGGTGATTACGTCCTGTTCTACAACAAGAAGGACTTCGCCAAGGCGGGCATCAGCTCCCCGCCGACGACCTGGAGCCAGCTGGAAGCCGACGCCATCAAGCTGTCCAACCCGGCCAAGCACCACTACGGCATCTACATCCCGTTCGGCACCGACGAGTGGATCTCCTATGACTGGGAGAGCGTGCTGTGGTCCAACGGCGGTCAGCTCCTGAACTCCGACAACTCCAAGACCGCCTTCAACAGCCCGGCGGGCATCGCCGCGCTGACCCTGTGGCAGAACCTGGTCCGCAAGGACCACGCCGCGCCGGCGACCAGCTTCGCCCAGGCGGGCAGCTATGACGGCGCCCCGGCCTTCGCCAGCAACGCGGTCTCGATGATCGTCGAGGGCCAGTGGGCGGTGGCGGAGTTCAACACGGCCAAGTCCGACTACGGCGTGGCCGAGCTCCCGGCCGGCAGCTCGGGCAAGTCAGCCACCAACATCGGGATCGGCGTGGCCAGCGTGTTCGACCACGGCTCGGCGGCGAACGCCGCCGCCACCACGTTCGTCCAGTGGCTAGGCCAGCCGGCCACCGGCGCCTACCTCGTCTCGGTCAACGGCGGCCTGCCGAGCGCGCCCGCCCAGCTGCAGCAGCCGCTGGTGAAGAAGGTCATCGCCTCCCAGTCGACGTACCAGACCTTCGCGAACCAGCTGAACACCGGGCACACCCGGCCGACCGTGCCGGCCTACACGGCGGTCTCGCAGGCACTCGCGACCGAGATCAACGCCGCGCTGACCAGTAACATCAGCCCGGCTCAGGCGCTGGCCAAGGCGGCCGCGGCGGGCGACCAGGCCATCGCCAGCGGTTCCGGCTCCTAGCGGGGGCCGGCCCTGACCAGACCTGACGGCACCCCCCGGGCCTCCGGGCCCGGGTGGGTGCGCCCGCGCAGCTCCATCGCCCCGGCGACGGCGCGCACCCGCTGGCGCCCGCCCAGCCGGCGCAACCGTCACTGGGGGACGGCGTACGCGTTCGTCTTGCCGGTGCTGGCGCTGACCGTCATCTTCTCGGTGCTGCCGCTGGTCCTGGTGTTCCAGCGCAGCCTGTACCGGGGCAACATCTTCGGCACCAACCTGACCTTCGCCGGGCTGGCCAACTACAGCGCCGTGTTCAGCACCGGCGGCGGCCACGCCCTGATCGTCACGGCCGTGTTCACGGTCGGCTTCGTGGCCGTGTGCATGCTGCTCGGCCTGGTCATCGCGCTGCTGCTCGACGTGCGGCTGCCCGGCCTGGACCGGGTCCGGGCGTTCTTCATCATCCCGATGGTGGTCCCGCCGGTGGCCACCGCCTTCATCTGGTTCACCCTGTTCCAGCCGTACACCGGCCTGTTCAACCGGGCACTGACTGCCGTCGGGCTGCCGCAGGCCACCTTGTCCACGCCGAGCACCGCGCTGATCGCCGTGATCGCGTTCGGCGCCTGGCAGTTCTTCGGCGAGTGCGTCATCCTCTTCCTGGCCGCGCTGAAAGCCCTGCCCCGGGACGTGCTCGAGGCGGCCAGCGTGGACGGAGCCGGCGCCTGGCAGCGGCTGCGCCGCATCCGGCTGCCGCTGCTGCGGTACCAGACGGTGCTCATCGCCGTCCTGGCCACCCTCAACGGGCTGCAGACCTTCACCCAGATCTTCGTGCTCACCGGCGGCGGCCCGCAGGGCGCCACCCAGACCGCGCTGTACTACGTGTACCAGCAGGCGTTCGGCCTGGGGGCGAGCGGCTCGGTCGGGCTGGCCGACTCGATGGCCGTGATCTTGTTCTTCATCTCCATCGTCATCACCATCGTCCAGCTGGTCGTGGTGGGCCGCGCCACCCGGGCGTCGGGCCAGTGAGAGGGAGGTACCGGTGCGGGTAGGGCTTGGCGCCCGGATCGCCGTCTACGCCCTGGTCGGCGTGTCGGTCCTGATCGTGCTGTTCCCGCTGCTGTGGATGCTCGCCGCGGCGCTGAAGACCGACGGCGAGATCATCAACCCGAACGCGTCGCTGCTTCCCGCCCACCCGCAATGGTCGAACCTGTCGACCGCGTGGACCGCCGCCCCGTTCGGCCGGTTCTTCCTCAATACCGCCATCTTCAGCGTGGTCACCACGGCCGGCCAGATCCTGACCGGCATCCTGGCCGGCTACGCGTTCGCGATGTTCGACTTCCCGGCCAAGCGCATCTTGTTCTACCTGGTCCTGAGCGGCCTGATGATCCCGTTCACGGTCGTCCTGGTGCCGGTGGTCCAGCTGCTCGCCGACGTCGGCTGGGTCAACACCTACCAGGGCCTGATCGTGCCGAACCTGGCCTCGGCCCTGGGCGCCTTCCTGTTCCGCCAGTTCTTCCTCAGCGTGCCGCTGGAGCTGGGTGAGGCGGCGCGGATCGACGGCGCGTCGGAGTGGCGCATCTTCTGGCGCGTCTACCGCCCGCTGGCCCAGCCCATGACCGCCGCCTTCACGATCATCGCCTTCCTGCAGAACTGGAACAACTTCCTGTTCCCGCTGGTCGTCACCAGCAGCGAGAAGCTGATGATGATCTCGCAGGGGCTGACCATCTTCGAGGGAACGATCAGCAAGGTCTCCTACAACCTGCTCATGGCCGGTTCCCTGATCGCCGTGGTCCCCGTCCTGATCGTCGCCCTGATCGTCCAGCGCCGCGTCGTCGAGGGCCTCACCCTCGGCGCCGTCCGCTAACGGCCCGTTACGGCACGGGTTGCATCCATTCCGGGTCCCAGTTGCCACAACCATCCCGGTAACCCCGCCGCTTACCCGCCCCGCGTTTCGGCGGCGCTGCTGAACGTGCTGCGTGTGCCACAGGGTACGTTCTTCGGTACCCCGTGGCACACGCACCACCTAAGCCGCCCGCGGGCCGCACCCATGCGGCACCGCCGGTCCCGCACCGAGATGCTGCCCAGGGCATGACTTCTGCCCCGGCGTGAACCGCACCTGGCCTGGGGTGCAATAGAAAACGATGGATGACGACGAACTGGTCGCCCGGGTAGCGGCCGGCGACGACGCGGCACTGCGCGAGCTGTTCGGCCGGCACGCGCCGTGGCTGGCCGTCCGGCTGCGCACCGTGCTGCCCGCCGCCGACGTCGAGGACGTCCTGCAGGAGACGTTCCTCGCGGCCTGGCGCGGCGCGCGCGGCTACCGGCCGCAGGGTGCCTGCGGCGGCTGGCTGTGGGGGATCGCCCGCCGCCAGGCCGCGCTGCTGCTCCGCCGCCGGGGTACCGCCGGCCAGGCCGTCACTGCGTTGCCCGAAGAACTGGCGGCGGGACCGGGACGCTCCCGACCCGGCCGAGACCGCGCAGCTCCGGGCCGACCTCGAGGTCGCCGTCGCGACCCTGGGGCCGGCCGGGAGCCCGGACCGCGAGGTGTGGCGGCTCATGTACGAACAGGACCGGCCGGTGGCCGAAGTGGCCGAGCTGCTCGGCGTGCCGCCCGGCACGGTGAAGAGCCGTGCCCACCGGGCCCGGCGCCTGCTGCGCGCGGCCCTGCGGAGCGCCGAGGGAGGAGCACGATGAGCAGTCCGCCGGACGACGTGGACCTGGACCGGGTCTGGATCTCGGTGGCCGCGCAGGTGTGGCGCCGCCGGCCCGGTGTCCTGGAGCGGACCGCGGCGCGGCTGCTGCGCTCGCCCGGCCTGGCCCGGGCCCTGCTGACCACGCCGTCGCTGCTGCTGCCGTGGCTGATCGCCAGCGCCGTGGTGCTCGCCGCGGGGGTCGCCGCGACGCTGAGCAGCGGCCAGCCGCTGGTGGCGCTGCTCGCGCCGGCCGTGGCCGCGGCGGCCATCGCCTACTCCTACGGACCCGGCGTCGACCCGGCCTGGGAACTGGCGTGCAGCATGGCGGTCAGCGACCGGCTGGTGCTCCTGGCCCGGGCCCTGGTGGTGTTCGCGGTCAACGCCGTGCTCGGCCTGGCCGCCTCGGCGGTCACCGAGTCCGGGGCCGCGGCCGCCGTCACCGTCGGCTGGCTGATCCCGATGACCGCGGTCTGCGCCTTCGCGCTGGCGGTGGCGACCGTGGCCCGGTCGGCCAGCGCCGGGGCGGCCGCCGGGGTGGCCGCCTGGCTGATCATCGTGCTGTCCGGCCGGGTGGCCAGCGGGCGGTTCTCCGCCGCCGTCACCGACACGGTCCTGTTCCTGCCCTACCTGGCGATCGGCGCGGCCTGCGCCGCGATCGTCCTGTACGCCACGCGGATCCCGAGAGGAACTGTGCGATGAACGTCGAGATCACCGACCTGACCAGGCGGTTCGGCCGGCATCAGGCCGTGGCCGGGGTAAACCTGGAGACCGGCCCGGGGGTGTTCGGGCTGCTCGGGCCGAACGGGGCAGGCAAGACCACGCTGCTGCGCATGATGGCCACCGTGATCCCGCCGACGACCGGGCGGCTGCGGCTTCTCGGCCGTGATCCCGGTGCCTACGGGGCCCGGCGCGAGGTGCGGCGCAGGCTCGGGTACCTGCCGCAGAGCCTCGGCTACTACCCGGGATTCACCGTGGCCGAGTTCGTCGAGTACTTCGCGCTGCTGAAGGAGATGCCCGCCGCCCGGGTGCCCGACGCGGTGGCGACCGCGATCGAGCGGGTCGACCTGGGCGGCCGGGCCCGGGCCAGGCTGCGCACGCTGTCCGGCGGGATGCTGCGCCGGGTCGGCATCGCCCAGGCCATCGTCAACGAGCCGGAACTGCTGCTGCTCGACGAGCCGACCGCCGGGCTCGACCCGGAGCAGCGGGTGCACTTCCGCGCCCTGCTCCGCGACCTCGGCCAGCAGGCCACCGTCGTCGTGTCCACGCACCTGGTCGAGGATGTCGGCGCGGCCTGCTCGCAGGTCGCGCTGATGGACCAGGGCAAGATCGTCTTCCAGGGCACCCCGGCCGAGCTGACCGCCCGGGGCACCGAGCAGGGCACCGGCGACGCGCCGCTGGAGCGCGGCTACACCGCCGTGCTCGCCGCGGCCCGGTCATGACCGCCGCCAGCGCCCCGGCCGGGACCGATCGCCGGCCACGGCCGTCCGCGGTGCCGCTCCCCGCCGCCGGCCGCCTGCTGCGGCTCGAGCTGCGGCACAACGTGATGTTGTGGCTGCTGCCGCTGGTCGGCGCGCTGTTCTGGTACAACGGCTACCGCGAGGTCATGGCGCTGCCGCCGATGTGGAACCTGCGCGCCATGACCCTGCAGAACCGGCTGCTGCTCGACCTGGTCATCCCGGCGACCGGCGCGGCCGCGTGGATGGGATCCCGGGAGGGCCGCCGGGACATGACGGACCTGCTCGGGGTGACCGCCCGGCCGCGCTGGTCCCGCCAGCTCGCCACCTGGGCCGCCACCACCGCCTGGGCCGAGGTCGGCTGCCTGGCCTGCATCGCGGTGGTCTACGTCATGACCGCCCGGCAGGCCTCCTGGGGCGGCCCGCTGTGGTGGCCGGCCGTCGTCAGCGTCGCGGGCGTCCCTCCGCTGACCGCGATCGGCTTCGCCGCCGGGGCCCTGTTCCCGAGCCGTTTCGTCACCCCGCTGATCACCGTGGCCATGTTCTTCGGGTTCGCGTTCAGCACCCAGGCGGCTTCCGGCGATCACTCGTACTGGCAGATCTCACCGCTGACCTCGGGCGCCTTCGACATCGGCGTCGCCGCGGCGTGGCCACCTTCTACCGGTACCTGCCCGACCTGTCCATCGCCCAGGTGATGTTCACCGTCGGCCTCACCGCCGCGGTCCTCGGCGGCCTGGGCCTGTCCGCCGCGAACGGCCCGCGGCTGCGGTGGCTCACCGCCGTGGTCACCGCGGTCGGCCTGGGCGCCGCCGGGACCGCGGTCACGCTGGCGGGCACCGGACGGCTGGACCCGCACGGCATGATCGTCATCCCGGCGCTGCACGACGCGGCCAGCGGCCAGCCGGTCAGCTACACGCCGCGGTGCAGCGGCACCGCGATCGCGGTCTGCGTGCATCCCGCGTACGCGGCCTTCCTCCCGGCCGTGACCGCCGCCGTCGGCCCCGAGCTCACCGAGCTGGCCGGCCTGCCCGGCGCGCCCGCCCGGCTCAGCCAGGTCGCCGAGATCTACCGGCAGGAACCGGGCAACGGCATCAGCACCCGCGCGGAATCGCGCAGCCCGTCGACGTTCGCCCTCCCGGACCAGGTGCCCGGCCAGCCCGGCACGACCAGCGCGGAATTCGCCAGCCAGCTGGTCCAGAACCTCGGGCTGCAGCTGGTGAGCGACGTCATCCTGAGCGGCGGCGACCGGGCCGCGGAGCCGAACCCGAGCCAGGCCCAGCTGGCCGTCATCGCAGGCTCGGTCCGGTTCCCGCCGTCCGTCGAGGAGCGCGACCTAGCCCCGCTGGTCGGCCACCTGCTGCCCGCCCCGGGCAGTCCGGCCGCCCGCGCGGCCCGGCGGTTCGCCGCCCTGACGCCCGCCGCCAGGCACGACTGGCTGGCGCACCACCTGACCGCGCTGCGGGCGGGCCAGATCTCCCTGGCTGAGCTGCCGTGACGGCCGCTCCCGCCGGCCGGGCGCCGCGGCCCGCCCTCGCCGCGCGGCCGGACCATCCGCCGCGGGCGATCCTGCGCCTGGCCTGGCTGCACGCCGTGAGCCGCCGCCTGCCGCTCGCCCTGGCCCTGCTGGCGGCGTGCGCGGCCGGGCTGCGCGGCACGCTGTACGGGCACTGGGACGCCTACGGCGCGCTGCAGCTGCCGCTGATCATCGAGGCCGCCTGCGCCGCTGTCATCGCGGTGACGGCGGGCAGCCCGTTCGGGGAGCCGGAACGCGCGACCGGCCGCTGGCTGCCGTTCCTGCGGCTCGGCGCGGCCGTCGCGCTGACCGCGCTGGCGGCCGGCCTGCTCGCCGCCGCCGGGGCCGGCATGCCGCTGGCCGGCGGCTTCCCCGCCATACTGCGCAACGTGGCCGGGCTGACCGGCATCGGCCTGCTCGGCGCCGTCCTGCTCGGCGGCCCGCTCGCCTGGACCGGCCCGCTCGCCTACTCACTGGCCGGGGTGTACGCGCTGTACACGGACTGGCATCCGCCCGCCCTGAGCACACCCTGGCTGTGGCCGGGCCGCCCGCCGCACGACGTCGGCGGCGCGCTGTGCGCCGCCCTGGTGTTCGGCGCCGGGCTGGCCGCCATCACGATCCGCGGCGCGCGGGACTCCGCGGGCGGCGATCCGCCCGCCTAGGAGTCCCGCTGGAAGGCCCTGGTCTAGAAGCCGGGGAAGAGCGGCCGCAGCTCGTCCAGCTCCACCCCGGCGCTCTCGGCCGGCGGGGTGTGCGCCTCGTCCATCCGCCCGTAGACCAGCCGGACGAACGCCTCGGCGGGCAGCCGCAGCTCGGACAGCCCCAGCTCGGGGGTCACCTCGTCATCCGACGGCGTGAGCGTGACGGCTTCGCCCGTCTCCAGGGTGAACTGGCGCTCCGGGCCGGTGGTGGATACCCGCACCTTGCGCTGCTGGCTGTCCGGCTTGCCGCTGCGCGCCGCGAGCTGGTCCAGCGTGTCGATGAGCAGGTCGACGGCATCCGGGGCCACCGTGGCGGACGGGTCGAGCGCGACCAGCACGTCCCAGGCGTGGATGGCGTGCTCACCGAGCCGCATCCGCGCCAGCCCGGTGGTGTCGAGCTCCATCCCGAACACTTTCAGCTGCAGCCGGGCCTGCTGATCGGCGTCCAGGGACTCGAACCGCTCCAGGGTGGCCTGGTCGGCGCGGAGCGCGTCCGACGCCTGGGCCTGCGGGTCCTTGCCGTTCCAGCTGTCCCAGATCGGCTCGAAGGCCTCCCGGCCCGGCGGCTCCTGCCCGGTCAGGCCGGCCTCGATGAACAGGCCGAAGATCTCGGCCTGCGACCCGAGATGCGAGAGCACCTGGGCAACCGACCACTCGCTGGCGTACGAAGGCTGCTCCAGCTCCTCCCGGCTGAGGGGCTCGACGGCGGCCCGCAGCCGGTCGTGGGAGTTCCGCAGCGCGCTGATCCACGGGCCCGGGCTAGATTCCATCGGCAGTCTCCGTTGCTCGTCGGCCTATCAGGGTGAAGTCCACCGGCAGCCTACCTGGCGCCGGGAAGCTGTCCGGAGGGTACCCTCCGGATCGTCTGAAGTGGCCATCATGACTACTCCCAGGCTGCGGGCCGACGCGGCCCGCAACCGGGCCGCGATCGTGGCGGTGGCCAGGGACGTGTTCGCCGAGCAGGGACCGGAGGCGCCGGGCCAAGGCGGACGGCAGCCTGCGCCCGGCCGGCTATCCGCTTGACGCGTCCAGAGTCTGCTCATAGCGTTTTGCTGCCTGTACCGAGCAGCTCCATTTCTGGTCACCGGGGGACCAGCTGACACCGAACGCGCGCGACACGAGCCAGCCGGCGGTGGCCGGCCAGGTCGAGGCCGCCCCGAGTGCGGAAGCTCCGGTTCAGCACGCCCGGCCGGCCGCTGCCCTCGTCGCGGGGAAGCGGGCACCCGGTGAGTCCGCCCGGCCCTGGCTCGGCCGGCGGCGCCTCATGGCTGTCTACGCCGCCTTCTGCGCGTACGCCATCTTCGCTGTCGCGGTGTCCGGCGGCCGGGACCGGGTGTGGTCCATCTGGGCCGCCTGCGGTTACGCCGCCGCCCTGGCCCTGCTGTGGCTGTGGCGCGGAAACCGGGGCCGGGCCGCCGCCGTCGGTGTCTCGGTGGCCGTAGCCGTGCTCGCGCCGCTGCTGTGGCTGTCGGTCGCCTACCCGCTCGAAGACGGGATGTTCGTCATCGACCGGGCGGCGTCGCAGCTGCTGCACCACGGCTCCCCGTACCTGCCTGCCTCGCAGGTCACTTCCTGGCTGTCCTATAACCCGTACCTGCCGGTCATGACCCTGTTCGGCCTGCCCAGCGCGGCCGGGATCGGCGGCCTGGCCGGGAACTCCGGGGTATGGATCGCGATCGGCACCGTCATCCCGCTGGCTGCGGCGTTCGGCATCCAGGCCCGGTACCAGGGCGGCCCGGCCGCCCGCCGCGACGCGCTGCTGGCCACCGGTGTCGCCGTGGCCTCGCCCGTCGTCGGACTCAACCTGGCCGTGATCACCACCGACCCGCCGGTGCTCGCACTGATCCTGCTGGCCCTGGCCCTAGCCGCGCGCCCTGCGATCTGGCAGGTCACAACGGCCGGGGGATCCGCCGCAACCGTGGCCGCACCGGCCTCGCGGGTCACCGGGGCGGTCGGGGCGGGCATCGCCCTGGGCACCGCCTGCGACCTGAAATCCACCGCCTGGCTCGCCGTCCCGGTCCTGGCCGCGATGTTCGCGGCCCGCGACGGCGCGCGGGCCGCGTGGCGCTTCACTGCGGCGGCCGCCGGAACCGCCATCGTCCTCACCGCCGCGCTGGCCCCGGCCGCGGTCACCTCGTGGGCCGCCGCGAACGCCCTGATCAAGAACAGCGTGCTGTTCCCGCTCGGCCTCACCCATGACAAGACCCCGGCCACGAGCCTTCTCCCCGGCCACCTGCTCACCGAGCTGGGCACTGCCGGGCACGTGATCTCGGTCGGCCTGTTGCTCGCGGCCGTTCTCGGCATTCTCGTCTCGCTGGTGATCCGGCCGCCCCGCGACGTTCCCGCCGCCGCCTGGCGGCTGGCGATCGGGCTGACGCTGATGTTCCTGCTCGGGCCCCAGGTCCGGTTCGGCTACTTCCTCTACCCTCTCGGCCTGATCGGCTACCTGGCCCTGATTCAGGAAAAGGCACCCGCGACGACCAGCGGCGCGCCGGGTCCATGATCGCCAGCGATCAGAATCCATGAATGTGGCTCTGTGCGGCAGTTAGCCCCCTCATGCACGCTTTTCAGAATTCAGTGGTTGTGGCGTTCTACCTTCCCTATCGGGTACGTTGCCACAACCATTGAACCGGAATGGTGAGGATGGGGCAGGTGGTAGCGGATTTCCGGGTTCACAGCATGCCTGGCCCTGTCCGGCCTCGCGGAAGCCTGTGAAAAGCTGGCCAGGACGAGACGAGAGGGAGGACGCGATCATGCGCGTGGTAGTCGGCGAGCGGCTGGGCGGCCCCGAGGTGCTGGGCATCACCGAGCGGGAATCACCGCGGCCGGGACCGGGCGAGGTGGTGGTGGACGTCGCCGCCGCCGGCGTCAACTACATGGACATCTACCAGCGCGAGGGGCCGGCAACTACCGGCCGGAGCTGCCCTTCGTGCCCGGCGCCGAGGGCGCGGGCACGGTCAGCGCGGTGGGGGAGGGCGTCACCCACCTGGCCGTCGGCGATCACGTGGCCTGGGCCGGCCCGGGCCGCAGCTACGCCGAGCAGGTCGCGCTGCCCGCCCGCAGCGCCGTCCCGGTCCCTGACGGGCTGAGCCTGCAGGTCGCCGCGGCCGCCATGCTGCAGGGCATCACCGCGCACTACCTGGTGACCAGCACCTACCCGGTGCAGGCGGGTGACGTCGCCGTGGTCCACGCGGCCGCCGGCGGGGTCGGCCTGCTGCTGACCCAGATGGTCAAGCGGCGCGGCGGCATCGTCGTGGCCACCACCTCGGGCGGCGAGAAGGCCGAGCTCGCCCGCGGGGCGGGTGCCGACCACATCACCGGTTACGACACCTTCCGCGATGTCGTCGACGACGTCACGGACGGGACGGGCGCGCACGTGGTGTACGACGGCGTCGGGAAGGACACCTTCGACGACGGCCTGGCCGCGCTGCGCCCGCGCGGGATGATGGTCCTGTACGGGGCCGCCAGCGGGCCGGTCCCGCCGCTGGACCCCCAGCGGCTGAACAGCGGCGGCTCGCTGTTCCTGACCCGGCCGACCATGGTCCACTACATCGCCGACCCGGACGAGCTGAAGTGGCGCTCCGGCGAGGTCTTCGACTGGATCGTCAAGGGCGAGCTCGACGTGCGGATCGGCGGCACCTACCCGCTGGCCGACGCCGCCCGGGCGCAGGAGGACCTCGCGGCGCGGCGGACCACCGGCAAGCTCCTGCTCCTGCCGGGCCTGTAGGCATGAGCCCGGCGGGCAGCCAGCGGGCCAAGGGCAGGCCCGGCAGCCCGTTCGGTCCCAAATGTTCGTCGTATACCGTTAGTTGCTGATGCCGAACCACTCGCCCGCCGCCGGGCGGCGGCCCCGCGAGATCCCGCTGCTCGTCGTCGCGGTGGCGGCCGCCGGGCTCAACCTGCGGACCGCGATCACCAGCCTGCCGCCAGTCTTCCCCGACCTGCAGGACCGGCTGCACCTGTCGCCGGCCGAGTTGTCGCTGCTCGCCGCCACCCCCGTGATCTGCTTCGGGGTGGCTTCCGCGTTCGCCGCCTGGCTGAACCGGCGCTACGGCGAAGAAGTGATCTTGCTGGCGGCGCTGGTCCTGCTCACGGCCGGGCTGCTGCTGCGCGGCGCCGCGCCCGGGATCCTGCTGTTCCCCGGCACCATCCTGGCGGCGAGCTCGATCGCGATCCTCAACGTGCTGCTGTCCAGCATGGCCAAGCGGCGCTGGCCGGAACGGCCCGGGCTCCTCATCGGCATCTACCTGACCGCCCTGTCCCTCGGCGCGATCGTGTCCTCGCTGATCAGCGTGCCGCTCTACCGCGATTCGGGACGATCGGTGCCGCTTACGCTGGGCGTGTGGGCGGCCCCGGCCGCGCTGGCGGTGCTGCTCTGGCTGCCCCAGCTCAGGTACCGCACGCCCGCCGGAAGCCAGGCAAGCCCGGCCGGCGCGAAGGCCGCAGGCCGCGAAGGCACGGCAGGCCGCGAAGGCCCCGCTCCGGGCCGCCTCCAGGTCTACCGGTACGCGCTCACCTGGCAGATCACCGCGTTCATGGCGCTGCAGAGCCTGCTGTACTACTCGGCGCTGTCCTGGGTGCCGACCATCTTCCAGGACCGCGGTGCCTCAGCGGTCACGGCCGGGAACCTGCTCGCCCTGATGGGCGGCGGCAACTTCGCCACCTCCCTGCTCGTGCCCGTGCTGGCCCAGCGCCGCCCCAGCCAGCGCGTGCTGGTCGTGCCCAGCCTGATCGGGACCGCGGCGGGCCTGGCGGGCACGCTGTGGGCGCCGCTCGGCTCGGCGCCGTTCTGGGTCCTGGTCCTCGGCTTCAGCCAGGGCTCCTGCCTGGCCCTGGCGATCTTCTTCATGCTGGCGCGGGCCCCGGACGCGAGCGTCGCCGCCTCGCTGTCGGCGTTCTCCCAGTCGGTCGGCTACCTGGTCGCCGCGGCCGGCCCGCTGGCGGTCGGGCTGCTGCACACCGCCACCGGGAGCTGGGACATCCCAGTGGCCGGCCTGCTCATCTTGTGTGCCGCCGAACTCGCCACCGGCCTGCTCGCCGCGCGTCCCCTGCTGCTCCCGGCGGGCCCTGCGGAGCCCGCGGATGGCGACGCGAGCCCGACACGCGTGTCGGAGACTGAGCGGTCGCGGCGCGCGATCTGAGGCCTGACCTCGTAAACTCGGTTCGATCGAACAGCACCGTTCCCCATCAGGCCCGCACAGCACATGAGGAGCACGCCGTGACCCTACTGGAGTGCATCAACGGCCCCGAGGACCTGAAGGGACTCAGCCAGGACCAGCTCACCCGCCTCGCGGCCGAGATCCGTGACCTGATGATCGAGACGACCGTCAAGGGCGTCGGCGGCCATCTCGGCCCGAACCTGGGCGTCGTCGAGCTCACGATCGCGATCCACCGGGTCTTCGACTCGCCGAAGGACAAGATCGTCTTCGACACCGGTCACCAGGCCTACGTGCACAAGCTGCTGACCGGCCGGGTCGCGCAGTTCGGCACGCTGCGGCGCAAGGGCGGGCTGACCGGCTACCCGTGCCGGGCCGAGTCCGAGCACGACCTGGTCGAGAACTCGCACGCCTCCACCAGCCTGTCCTACGCCGACGGCCTGGCCAAGGCGTTCACGCTGCGCGGCGAGCCGGATCGCACCGTGGTCGCGGTCATCGGGGACGGGGCGCTGACCGGCGGGATGGCCTGGGAGGCGCTGAACAACATCGCCGCGGCCAAGGACTCGCGGCTGGTCATGATCGTGAACGACAACGGCTGGTCCTACCAGCCGACGATCGGCGGCCTGGCCGAGCACCTGGCCGCGATCCGGATCAGCCAGCGCTACGAGAACGTGCTCGACTACATCAAGACCACGCTGTCCCGGGCGCCGCTGGTCGGCGGGCCGCTGTACGGCGCGCTGCACGGCGCGAAGAAGGGCCTGAAGGACTTCCTGCAGCCGCAGGTGATGTTCGAGGACCTCGGCCTGAAGTACGTCGGCCCCATCGACGGCCACGACGAGCGCCTGGTCGAGACCGCGCTGCGCCGGGCCCGGGACTTCGAGGGCCCGGTCCTGGTGCACGTGATCACCCGCAAGGGGCTCGGCTACGCCGAGGCCGAGCAGAACACCGACGACCGGCTGCACCAGGTGCCCGCGGCCGGCGCCGCCCCCGGGTCCTGGAGCCGGGTGTTCGGTGACGAGATGGTGGCCATCGGCGCCCGCCGTCCCGACGTCGTCGCGATCACCGCGGCCATGCTCAACCCGACCGGCCTGGTCCAGTTCGCGCAGGCCTACCCGAACCGGATCTACGACGTCGGCATCGCCGAGCAGCACGCCGTGACCAGCGCGGCGGGCCTGGCCATGGCCGGCCTGCACCCGGTGGTCGCCATCTACTCGACCTTCGCCAACCGGGCCTTCGACCAGGTGCTGATGGACGTGGCCCTGCACAAGCTCCCGGTGACGCTGGTGCTGGACCGGGCCGGGGTGACCGGCCTCGACGGCGCCAGCCATCACGGCATGTGGGACGGCTCGATCATGCAGCTGGTGCCGGGCATGAAGATCGCCGCGCCGCGGGACGCCAAGCGGGTCGCCGAACTGCTGAACGAGGCGGTCGACACCAGCGACGGCCCGACCGTGGTCCGCTTCCCCAAGGGGAAGACGGGCGGCGATGTCGAGGCGGTCGCCAAGCTGGGCGGGATGGACGTGCTGCGCGAGCCGGCCGAGGGCCTCGGCCGGGACGTGCTGCTGGCCGGCGCCGGGGTGATGGCGATGACCGGCCTGGAGATCGCCGACCGGCTGGCCGGGCACGGGATCGGCGTCACCGTGGTCGACCCGCGCTGGACCAAGCCGGTGGACGAGGCCCTGGTCGGCGCGGCCCGCCAGCACAAGATGGTGGTCACCGTGGAGGACAACGGGCGGACCGGCGGGTTCGGCGACGCGGTGGCACGCCTGCTGCGCGACCACGACGTGGACATGCCGGTCAAGACGTTCGGCCTGCCGCAGGAGTTCCTGCCGCACGGCACCCGGGACGAGGTTCTCGAGGAGGCGGGCCTGACCCCGCAGAACCTGGCCCGGCAGATCACCGAGGCGGTGGCCCGCCGCTCACCCGGCGACGATCAGCGAGCCGGCCATCGCGAGCTGCCGAAGGGCAGCCCGTCGAGTAGCGTATGCATTCATGCTGAACGTTGCCGTTGTCGGCTCGGGGCCGGCCGGTCTTTACGCCGCCGAGGCGCTGGTCAAGCAGGCGGCCGCACTGCCGGTGCCGGTTCCGGTCCGGGTCGATGTGCTCGATCGCCTGCCCACGCCTTACGGGCTGGTCCGGTACGGGGTCGCGCCGGACCACAAGTCGATCAAGTCGATCGCGCAGTACCTGCGCAAAGTGCTGGAGAGCCCGGACGTCCGGTTCGTGGGCGGGGTTCACCTCGGCGAGGACGTCACCCGCGACGACCTGCTGGCGGCGTACGACGCGGTGATCTACGCGACCGGGGCGATGCGGGACCGGCGGCTGGGCATCGACGGCGAGGACCTGCCGGGCAGCTACGCGGCCACCGACTTCGTCAACTGGTACTGCGGCCACCCGGACGTGGACGCCACCGCGTTCACCCTCGACGCCGAGTCGGTCGCGGTGATCGGCGTCGGCAACGTCGCCGTCGACGTGGCCCGGATCCTGGCCCGCGACCCGGCCGAGCTGCACACCACCGACGTCCCGCAGCCCGTGCTCGAGGCCCTGCACGCGAGCAAGGTGCGCGAGGTCCACATGATCGGCCGCCGCGGGCCCGCGCACGCCAAGTTCACCACCAAGGAACTGCGCGAGCTCGGCGAGCTGCCCGGTGTCGAGGTCGTCGTGCACGCCGACGAGGCCGACCTGAGCGCGTTCGACCTGGCCGGCGAGGGGGTCGCGCTGACCGAGTCGGACCGGCGGGTGCGCGGCAACATGGTGGCGATCGCCAAGTGGGCCCAGGGGGAGACGCCCGAGCCCGCCGCCACCGGGCACAGCCGCCGGCTGACCGTCCGGTTCTGGCTGCGGCCGGTCGAAATCCTCGGGACCGAACGGGTGAGCGGAATCACCCTGGAACGTACCAGGCTCGACGCGCAGGGACGCCTCGGCGGCACCGGTGAACTCGAGACGCTCAGTGCCCAGATGATCCTGCGGTCGGTGGGATACCAGAGCGTGCCGTTGCCCGGGGTGCCCTTCGACGCGCGCGCCTCGGTGGTGCCGAACGCCCTCGGCCGCGTCCTCGGTGCCGACGGCGCGCCGCTGCCCGGCGAGTACGTGGCCGGCTGGCTCAAGCGCGGCCCGACCGGCGTGATCGGCACCAACAAGTCCGACGCCGCCGAGACCGTCCGCTGCCTGCTCGAGGACCTGGCCGGCGGTCCGGGCGAGGGTGACACCCCGCTGCCGCGGGCCGGAATGCTCCGGTACCCCGACGGACTCGCCCAGGGCGCGGACGTCACCGAGCTGGCCGGAGCCTCGCCATCGGCCGCGGGCGACGAGTGGCCGCTGGCGGCCGTGCTCGCCGGGCGCGGGATCACGCCGGTCTCGTACGCCGAGTGGCTCCGCATCGAGACCGCGGAAACCGACCTGGCTAAAGCGCTCGGCCGCGGCGAGCGCGTCAAGCTGCACAATGCCGCCGCGATCTGGTCCGCCTGCCGCCCCATTGAAGAATAGCCGGGAATTACCCCTTCGCGTCATCGTGCCTATTTGCCTCCTGCCTATCGGGAGGCAAATAGGCACGTTCATTTATGACTTATTTCCGGGCCAGCTGACCCGGTAGACCTGATGTTCCTGGTGCTTAAGTTGTCTATGTGACTTCGCCGCGTATCGCCTGCTGCGTGCCGTCTGACCGGAATGTCACTACCCGCCCGCATCATGGTGCCGAAGGCGGGACAGCCACGGTGGACGATGGAGGCAACCGGAAATGCAAGACCACAATGGCGTCCTGATGATGCAGCGCGTGCTGCTCGCGGGAACACTCGGACTGGCCATGGCGCGCAAGGCGGCGGCGATTCTGGAAGGCGGCCCCGGACCGCCAGCCGCCGCGCGAGGCCGATGGCGCGGTGCTGCGGGCGATCCTCGACGCGGCCAACGAGTGCCTCGGGCACTTCGACGACCGGCCGGCCGGGGAGCGGTGGTGCGACACGATGTTCCACCTGCTCGACCTGGCGGCGTTCGCCGCCGAGTTCGGCGACGAGACCGAGGGCTGCTAAGAAGGCCGGCCGGGCCGGGCGGGGCACGTTCACTCCCCCGGCCCGCCGGTCGTGCGCATTAAGTGCGACAAAACTGGCACGGAAAATCAGCCCGGGTCCTATTAAAAATCGATAAACAGGATTAGCGCGGTCCGGCACGGGGAACGGCTCAATCATCGCCAGATAGGACCGCAATGAGAAGGTACGGCCAAATCGGATGGCGTATGGTCGCGATAGCGGCCTTTGTCGGCACCGCCGCGCTCGCCGTCGTGCTGACCCGCGCCCCCGGGAGCACCGTGGCTGCCTTGTCCTCCGAATTCTCCGGCCCCGCGTGCGCGGCATCCGGCCTCGAAGCCTGGCTCGGCGCCGCCGCCACGGACCGGGCAGGCACCGGCCTGAGCCACGAGGGCGGCACCTACTACACGCTGGAATTCACCAACGTCTCGCACCAGGCCTGCCGCCTGTACGGCTACCCGGAGGTGGCGGCCTACCAGGCCAGCCCGGTGACCGGGCAGAACCCGGCGGCGGGCAGCCGGATCGGCGGCGCGGCGGTCCGCGACACCTCGGTCCGGCCGCAGCCGGTGATGCTCGCGCCCGGGGCGACGGCGCACGCGGTGCTGCGGGTCGTGCTCACCGCGAGCACCCAGCCGGCCGGCTGCACGCGGGTGACCGCCGAGGAACTCGGGATCACGCTGCCGGCCCAGGGCCGGTCCGCGTTCGTGCCCGCGCACATCGCGTTCTGCACGGGCCAGGGCTCCGTCTCGCTGAGCGTCCAGGCCATCCAGGCCCGGCCGGGCATCCCCGGCTACGCCCGGATGCCCTGCACGTTTCCTACCGGGCATCCAGCGGGGACAATGAGCTGCATGGGTGTCAGCCAGATCAGCCTTCCCGCGGAAGGACACGAGGAAGAAGGGGCGCTGCCGGGTTCCGGGACCGCGCTGCCTGACGAGCGTTACCTGGACCGTGAGGAGAGCTGGCTCAGATTCAATGAGCGGGTGCTCGAGCTGGCCGAGGACGAGTCGGTCCCGCTGCTCGACCGGGTGCGGTTCCTCGCCATCTTCGCCACCAACCTGGACGAGTTCTTCATGGTCCGGGTAGCGGGCCTGGTGCGCCGGATGGTGGCCGGCTTCCCGGCCGAGGGCACCGGGGTGCTGCTGCCGGGGCAGGTCCTCGAGAACACCCTGGAGCTGGCGGGCGAGCTGACCGTCCGGCACGCCCGCGCGTTCAGCGAGCGCATCAACCCCGAGCTGGCCGAGCACCAGATCGAGATCCTGCGCTGGAAGGAGCTCTCGGCCGGCGAGCGCGACAAGCTCGGTGACCTGTTCCGGCAGCGCATCTACCCCGTGCTCACCCCGCTGGTGGTGGACCCGGCCCACCCGTTCCCGTTCATCTCCGGCCTGTCCCTCAACCTCGCGGTCATGATCGCGGACCCGCGCACCGACGCGACGATCTTCGCCCGGGTCAAGGTGCCGCCGCTGCTGCCCCGGTTCCTGGCCGTGGCGCCGAACCGGTTCGTGCCGATCGAGGACGTGATCGCGGCCCACCTGACCGACCTGTTCGGCGACGTGGAGATCATCGAGCATCACGCGTTCCGCGTCACCAGGATCAGGGACCTGGAGGTCGACGAGGAGCTCACCGAGAACCTGCTGAAGGCCATGGAGCGGGAGCTGGTGCGGCGCCGGTTCGAGCCGGCCGTCCGGCTCGAGGTCGAGGACACCATGTCCGCCGACGTGCTCGAGCGGCTGGTCACCGAGCTGGACGTGCACCGCAGCGCGGTCTACCGGGTCCCCGGCCCGCTCGACCTGAGCGGCCTGTTCACCATCGCCGACCTGAACATCGGCGAGCTGCGGTACCCGGCGTTCGTCCCCTCCACCCGGGTCGTCGCCCAGGACAACAGCATCTTCACCGCCATCGCCGAGCGCGACATCCTGGTCCACCACCCGTACGACTCCTTCGCCGCGTCGGTGGAGAAGCTGATCGACGAGGCGGCCGACGACCCGCGGGTGCTGGCCATCAAGCAGACGCTCTACCGGACCAGCGGCAAGTCCCCGATCGTGGAAGCGCTGATCGACGCGGCCGAGGCGGGCAAGCAGGTCGTCGTGGTGGTGGAAATCAAGGCCAGGTTCGACGAGCGCGCTAACATCGCCTGGGCACGCAAGCTCGAGGAAGCGGGCTGTCACGTCGTCTACGGCTTCGTCGGGCTGAAGACGCACTGCAAGATGGCGCTGATCGTGCGCGAGGAGCCAGACGGGACGCTGCGCCGGTACTGCCACCTCGGCACCGGCAACTACCATCCGACCACGGCCCGCGTCTACGAGGACTACGGGCTGCTCACCGCGGACCCCGCGGTCGGCGAGGACGTCACCGCGCTGTTCAACCACCTCACCGGGTACAGCCGCACCGGGGCCTACCAGCGGCTGCTGGCGGCGCCCGAGTCGCTGCGGGACGGCATCGTCAGCCGGATCGCCCGGCAGGCGGAGCGGGCCCGGGCCGGCCAGCCGGCCAAGATCGCGTTCAAGACCAACGCGCTCGTCGACGAGGTGGTGGTGGACGCGCTCTACCGGGCGTCGCAGGCGGGCGTGCCGGTGGACCTGTGGGTGCGCGGCATCTGCACGCTGCGCCCGGGCATCGCCGGGCTCTCCGAGAACATCAGGGTCCGCAGCGTGCTCGGCCGGTTCCTCGAGCATTCCCGGGTCTACGCGTTCGGCACCGGGGATGACGAAGACAGCGAAGTCTGGATCGGCAGCGCCGATATGATGCACAGGAACCTGGACCGCCGGGTGGAGCTGCTGGTCCGCATCGCCGACCTCGGCCACCAGCGCGGCGTCCGCCGGTTCATGGACATGGGCATGGACGACGGGACTTCGAGCTGGTGGCTGAACGCGGACGGGTACTGGACCAGGCACAGCCGGGACGAGGCCGGGAGCCCGCTCACGGACGTGCAGGAGACCCTGGTGCGGGAACGGCGGGTCCGCTCGGCCGATGACTGATGCCACCCTCGCGGCGGGCGCGGCCATCTGGCGGCATGCCGCGGAACCGGAATCAGGGGAGGCCGAGGTCCTCCTGGTCCACCGGCCCGCGTACGACGACTGGTCCCTGCCCAAGGGCAAGAGCGAGCCGGGCGAGCACATCCTGCTCACCGCGGTGCGCGAGGTCCTGGAGGAAACCTGCGTCCGGCCGGTCCTCGGTCCCCGCCTGCCCACCGTGGAGTACATCAGCTGGGGCCGCCCCAAGCGGGTCAGCTACTGGGCGGCGTTCAGCGCCGGGCTCGAGGCCGCGCCCGGCCAGGAGATCGACGCGATCTCCTGGCTGCCGCTGGCGCAGGCCCGCAAGCAGCAGGCGGACACCCACGACGACCCGGTGATCTCCGCCTTGCGCCCGCATCAGACGGTGCCGCTGATCGTAGCCCGGCACGCCTCGGCCGGGCGCAAGGCGGACTGGCCCGGCGACGACGCCGTGCGCCCGCTCGACGAGCAGGGCGAGGCCGACGCCCGCGTGCTGGCCGGGCTGCTGGCCTGCTTCGCGCCCGCCGCGCGGGTGATCAGCTCGCCCGCGCTGCGCTGCACCGAGACCGTGCGCCCGTACGCGGAAGAGTTCGGGGGCACCGTCGAGGAGCGAGGCCTGCCTGGTCCCGTTCGGGCGCTCCCCGGATTTCCCCTCCCGGACGGAGCAGGCCGACGCGCTCCGGCACCTGCTCTCCGGCCTGGTGGAGCAGCGCCGTCCCGGCCGTCCTGTGCCTGCACCGGGAGAACCTTCCCGAGGTCCTCGCGCAGGTGTGCGCGGCCCTCGGCGCGCCCGCCGCGGTGCCCGCGGACCCGGCGCTGCCCAAGGGCGGGTTCTGGGTCGCGCACGTCATCAAGGACGGGATCGGGGGAGCCGGGGAACTGGCCGCCCTCGAGCGCTACGAGCCCTGAACCTCGGAGCTCGCCGGGGCGGCCGGGCCCGGCTCGCTCTCGCCGCCCGCGGCCGCCCGGCGGCGGCGGGTCACGCGCCAGGCGATGTACCCGGCTGCCAGCACGGCCAGGACAGCCAGCGCGTACAGCGAGTACCGGTTGATGTCGGCGTAGATCGTGTCGATGTGGTCGCCGGCCACGTCCCCGATGGTCACCCAGGTGGCGACCCAGGCGCACCCGCCGATCACGTTGAAGATGGCGAAGGTGAGCCAGCGCATCTCGGTGATGCCCGCGATGATGCCGTTGGCCTCGCGCAGCCCCACGATGTACCGGGCGATGACCACGACGAAGCCGCCGTAGCGGTCCACGATCGACTCGGCCCGGTCCAGGTGGTGGTGCTTGATCATGACGTACTTGCCGTAGCGCAGGACCAGCTCGCGCCCGGCGAACCGGCCGATGAGATAGCCGATCTCGGCGCCCAGCACCGACGCGACCAGCGCCACGATCCCGACGACGACGACGTTCAGGCCGGCCCGGCCGGTCCCGGCGAAGATCGCGCCGGCGATCATCGCGAGCTCCCCGGGCACCACCGGGACGCCGATGTTCTCCAGCAGCAGCAGGAGCGCGATGGCCCAGTACCCGTAGTGGTCGAGCGGGCCGGCCAGGGAATTGAGGAAACCCGGCAGCGGGGCCGCCCCGCTCGCGAGAACGCCCACGCTCAGTCAGTCCCCGGGCTGGCGTCACCGGGGCTCGGCGTCACCCGGGGCCGGTTCACTCAGGTCGGCCACGTCCGCGTCGGAGGCCGCGGCCTTCGGGTTGGTCAGGGCCTCGGCCACCGGTCCGGCGGTCAGCTCGATCTGCCACGGCCGGGCGCCGTAGCCGGCCAGCGCCTGCGCCACGGCCTGCTCGTCGGCGACCCGCGGGGGATCCCAGCTGAGCCTGCGCAGCGCGTCGGGGGAGAGCAGGTTCTCCACCGGCAGCTTGCTGTCGGCGGCCAGCGCGGTCACCACCGCGCGCGCCGCCGCCAGGCGCTCGGCGGCGGCGGGATCGCGCTCGGCCCAGCGGTGCGCCGGGGGCGGCCCGTTCGCGGCTGCCCCGCCGGTGGTCTCCGGCAGCTCGTGGTCGGCGCTGGCCCGCGCCCGGGCCACCGCGGCCAGCCAGTCCTTCTCGTGCCGCCGGGCCTGCCGGCCGGCGAACCCGCTGATCTTGATCAGCTGGGCGTGGTTGGCCGGGTACGACCTGGCCGCGTCGACGATGGCCGTGTCCGGCAGCACGCGCCGCGGCGACAGGTCGGCGACCTGGGCGATCCGGTCCCTGGTGTTCCACAGTTCCCGCACCACCGCCAGGCCGCGGCGGGACTGCACCCGGTGGATGCCCGACGTGCGGCGCCACGGGTCCGGCCGGGCCGGGGCCGGGCGGGCCGCGAGCACGGCCTCGAACTCCTGGCGGGCCCACTCCGTCTTGCCCTGCTCGGCCAGCTCGGCGGCCAGGGCGTCACGGAGGTCGGTCAGCACTTCCACGTCGAGGGCGGCGTAGCGGAGCAGCTCCTCGCGGAGCGGGCGGGTCGACCAGTCGGCCGCCGAGTGCCCCTTCTCCAGGTGGAAGCCGAGCACCTCCTCGACCAGGGTGCCCAGGGCCACCCGCGGGTAGCCGAGCAGCCGCCGGCCAGCTCGGTGTCGAAGAGCCGCTGCGGCCGGTAGCCGATCTCGGCCAGGCACGGCAGGTCCTGCGACGCCGCGTGCAGCACCGCCTCGGCGTCGGCCAGCGCGGCGTCGACGCCGGCCAGCTCGGGACAGGCGATCGGGTCGATGAGGACGGTCCCCGACCCGGCCCGGCGGAGCTGGACCAGGTACGCGCGCTGGCCGTAGCGGTAGCCCGAGGCCCGCTCGGCGTCGACCGCGACGGGTCCCTCGCCGCGGGCCAGCCGGTCGGTGGCCTCGGCGAGCGCGGCTTCGGTCTCGATGACCGGCGGCAGGCCGTCGCGCGGCTCGAGCAGGGGGATGACGCCGCCAGCCTCGGTGCCTTCTGGGGCGCGCGTGTCGGCGGAGCCGCCACCCGGCCGCTCGGTACTTGCGCTCACCCGTGCCCCGGCTGACGCAGTGCCCGGGTTCCCGGGGGTTCGAGGCCGGCCGCGGCGGACATGCAGTCACACCAGGCCGCGATGTGCGCCGGGAGGTCGAGGACGCCGGTGTCGCCGGTGGCGGCGAACCCGTGCTGGTGGCCGGGCCCGGTCGGGGACCAGGAGGCGCGCAGCTCGAATCCGGTCAGCGGAACCTCGTCCCGCTTGGCTCCGAACCCCTCGGTGATGACCCTGGTCACGGTCCCGCTCGGGGCGGTGTACCCCGGGACCTGCGCGTCCAGGGCCTCGGCGAGCCAGCTCCAGCCGACCTCGCCGAGCAGCGGGTCGGCGGCCATCTCCGGCTCGACGTCGGCCCGGACGTACGCCACCAGCCGGAAGAAGCCCTCCCAGCCCTGCTGGCCGTCCGGATCGTAGAGCAGCACCAGCCGTCCCCAGGCCACGTCCACCTCACCGCGCTGGACGGTGGCCGCGACGGCCGTGGCGTACGGTGCCAGCCGCTTCGGGGCCGGAACTTCCTCGAACTCCAGGCCAGCCCGGCACTGGGCATCCTGGCCGGCCGCGAAGGCCGCCACCGCCGCGGCGAACGTCGTCTCCGCGGCGGAGTCCTGCTCCTTGTCCTGGGCTGTTTCCAACGGCGTTCCCGTCATCACCGAGATGCCCGCCATGGAATCGGAAACCGCCGTCGGCCGCTGTGGCGCACGTGACCGCGCGGGGCGCCGGTCTCCTGACCCGTCAGTCGCCCTCATGACCCGAGCGTACGTGTCGCTCATCATTTCTCACGCAGCGGAGTCCAGATTCATGCCTAAGCACCAAATTTTCTGCGGATTGTGTAGTAAGAGCCCTTCCGGCCGGAGCCGGAAAGGGAACCGGTAGCCCAGGCCCCGGGCCGTCCGGTCAGGCGGCCCTGATCGCGTTGTCGCTGCTGGCGTACCCGGATGCCGCCGGTACCCCGATGATCAGGGCATCGCCGCAGCTCGTGCAGCCCCATTCCGGGCAGTCGCCGTCCGGCACGTCGGGACAGCTCCCAAGGTCAGCGTGGAACCGCCCGAACGCCCGTTCCTCGCGGCACCCAGCGCAGTACCTGCTCACATGGGACCCGTCCAACTGCGTCATCGGCGACCTCCTCAGGTGTGATTCCCCGTGTGTGATCCCCGTGCTGCGATCCGCCGCGGGCTTGCGGGTTGACAGGGTTGATGCCGATAGTGACACGCCGCCCGGCCCATCCGTGGGACCTCAGACGGCGTGTCTCCTCTCCGTCACCGTACGGTGATGTGAGACGATCCTGACGTGACCGAGTCCCAGGCGAGATCGCCGTTCCTGCAAGCCTGCCGGAGAGAGCCGGTTCCGTATACCCCTGTCTGGTTCATGCGTCAGGCGGGCCGGTCGCTGCCCGAGTACCGCAAGGTGCGCGAGGGCATCCCGATGCTGGAGTCGTGTACCCGCCCCGAGCTGATCACGGAGATCACGCTGCAGCCGCTGCGCCGGTACGACGTGGACGCGGCCATCTTGTTCAGCGACATCGTCGTCCCGCTGCGCGCGGTCGGCATCGACGTGGACATCAAGGCCGGGATCGGGCCGGTGATAGAAACGCCGGTGCGCTCGGCCAGGGACCTGGAACGGCTGCGCCCGCTGGAGCCGGACGACGTGCCCTACGTGACCGAGGCGGTCCGGGCGCTCGTGACCGAGCTGGGCGGGCGGCCGCTGATCGGCTTCGCGGGCGGCCCCTTCACCCTCGCCTCCTACCTGGTGGAGGGCGGGCCGTCCAAGAACCACGACAAGACCAAGGCGCTCATGTACGGCCACCCCGAGCTGTGGCACGCGCTGCTCGGCCGGCTGGCCGACATCGCGATCTCGTTCCTGCAGATCCAGGTGTCGGCCGGCGCCGCGGCCATCCAGCTCTTCGATTCGTGGGTGGGCGCGGTCAGCCCGGACGATTACCGGCACGCGATCCTGCCGCACACCAGGCGGATCTTCGCCGCGCTCGGGTCCGGCGCGCCCGCGGACGCCTCGGTGCCGCGTATCCACTTCGGGGTGGGCACCGGCGAGCTGCTCGGGCTGATGGGAGAAGCGGGCGCCGACGTGGTCGGGGTGGACTGGCGCATCCCGCTCGACGAGGCAGTCAGGCGGGTCGAGCCGGGCAAGGCGCTGCAGGGCAACCTCGACCCGTCGATCCTGCTCGCGCCCTGGGAGGTCATCGAGGAGCGGGCCAAGGACGTGATCGCCCGCGGCCGCACCGCGGAGGGGCACGTCTTCAACCTCGGGCACGGCGTGCTGCCGGAGACCGATCCCGGCGTGCTGGCCCGGCTCACTGACCTCGTGCACGCCGAGTCGGCCCGTACGCCCGCCTGAGCCGGTAGGCCGCGTACCCGACGACGGCCAGGATCACGGCGAACGGCGCTGCCGCGCCGAGGAAGGCCAGCGTCCAGGACACGGTGATGCGCAGCGCGCGCCAGCCGGCGCCGAAGCCGCCCGCCAGCGTGGGCGGGGGCTTCTCCCGGTGCACGGCCGGCTTGGCCTTCGGGCCGAGCAGGGTGAGCGTCACCGTCGCGTAGCTGACCTGGTGGCTGAGCGCGCGCTGCTGGGCCTGCATGGATTCCAGGCTGGCTTCCTCGCCGTTGATCTGGTTCTGCACGCTGAGCAGGTCGGCGACCGAGCCCGCGTGCCGCAGCAGCGCGCGGAGCTGGGCGATGGCGGCCTGGTCCGAGGTGACCTGGCTGTTCACGTCGGCCACCCGCTGGGTGACGTCCTGGGCCTGCTGCCGCAGGGCGAGCCGGGTGCCGAGGCCGCGGGCCAGCTGGCTGAGCGTGTCCGGATACGACGCCACCGGGATCTTCAGCTCCACGCTGGCGGTGGCCGCGGACGGGTGATCGGGGTTGGCCGACATGGTCTCGCTCGCGATGTAGCCCCCGGCGGCCGCGGCGATCCGGTCGGCCTGGGCGGCCGCCGCGCTGACGTCAGCCGCCCGCACGGTCAGCTGCGCGGTGTAGATGATGCTGCTGGCCGGGGCCAGCCGCACCGTGGCCGCGGCGTCCTGGCCGCCCGGGTTGCCCGCGGCGGCCGCCCTCGGCGCGGCGGCCATCGCGCTGGGCGCGGCGGCCGCCGCCCCGTTGGCCGGGCCGGCCGTCCCCGCGGCCGAGGTGGCGGCGCCGCTGGAGGTGCCGGCCGAGCACCCCGCGAGGAACAGGCCCCCGCCCAGCAGGACGCTGCCGATCATGAGGCCGGCGACGGCGCCCGGCCTGGTACGCCCGGGCCGCGTGGTGCGGCGGGTCAGGTTCCGCGTGTTCAGCATGCCGTTGTGACGGCTGCGGGGAACGCGGCGGTTCCGCCGCTATGGTCACGATCGGATAGCGGCCTGGCTGGTGAAGCGATCCCGGCAGTGCCCGGAGCAGAAGTAGGTGGTGTGCCCGTCCTCCTGCAGGACCGCGCCCGGGTTGGCCATGTCGACCTGCATGCCGCAGACCGGGTCGCGGGCCACCTGCACGCCGCCGCCGAAGCGCTCCTTGCTGCGGTGCAGCCAGTAGATCGCGGCCAGCACGACCAGGAAGACGATGTTGAGGATCGTGGTGTAGTTCCAGCTCAGGTGCTCGGGCGCGATCACGGCCGGGCGGGTGGCCGGGATGAAGCCGGTCACCTTGGCGATCAGCTCGATGAGCAGGCCCGCGGCGCTCATGACGAGCCAGAAGACGCCGAGCAGCCGCAGCGTCAGCCGCCCGCCGTACATCTTGCGGTAGATGAAAAGCAGCGGCAGCGAGATCAGGTCGGCGAAGACGAAGGCCACCACCCCGCCGAAGCTGATCCCGTCGTGCCACAGCGCGGCCGCCAGCGGCACGTTGCCGACCGAGCAGACGAAGCTGATGATCGCGACGAACGGCCCGACGAGGGCGTTCTCGATCAGGGTGAGGGCTCCGTGGCCGCGCAGGAATACGGCGCCCCAGAAGCTGGCCGGGACCGCGGCCGCCGCGAAACCCGCCGCGACGAAGCCGATGACGATCTCGCGCCGCAGCATCGACAGGTCGGAGATCGTGTAGCCGGCCGCGTCGGCCCAGCGAGCGGGCTGGCGCAGCCGCCCGGCCAGCGAGCCGGCCTCGGCCGGGGGCTGGTGGCCGCCGTGCCCGCCGTGGGCTCCGTCGCCCGCCTCGTCCCGGTCCAGCCGCTCCCGCGCGGCCGCGACCAGGCGCCGCGGCACGAGCCGGGGCAGCAGCAGCCCCAGCAGCACGATCATGATGGCGCCGCCGGCGAATTCGGCCAGGGTGAACTGCCAGCCGATGAGCAGCCACAGCACGATGCCGAGCTCGGCGACCAGGTTGGTGGAGGCGAACATGAACACCATGGCCGCGGTGAAGTCGGCGCCCCGCTGGAACAGCGACCGGGCCAGGGCGCTGGCCGCGTACGAGCACGAGGAACTGGCCATGCCGAGCAGCGAGCTCCGGGTCAGGGCCGCGGGCCCGTGCCGACCCATCACCCGCTGCATCTGGCCCCGGGACACGAAAGCCTGCACGGCCCCGGACAGCGCGAAGCCGAGCACCAGCGCCCACAGCGTCTCCCAGAACATGAAGAACGCTTCCCGCAGGCTGTCCCCGATCATGACCAGCACGCCCATGCCTCAACTATACCCATGGGGGGTATAGGTATCCAGAAGCACCCCTGGCCAGGCGTTCGTCCAGGACAGTCTCACTAGATCTTAGTAACCGCCCACCGAATACGTGCGCTGGGGCCTAGTGCCGGAGTGGTTAAGGAAACGGGCCCGGTTACTGCCGGGAATGTTGCGGCGACCGGGGCCTAGTCAGGCGATACGGCTCGGTCGTACCTGTCAGCCGCCGAAGACCTCGCCGAGCGAAGAGGCAGTGGCAGCCCGGTCGCCCCAGGCCTCAAGCTGAGCCGTGTCGGTGCACGACCGGACCTGGGCGCGGATGTCATCGGGCACCGTGAAACCCCGGGCGGCCAGCACACGCAGCAGCATCTTCGGGATTACGGTGCAGCAGTTCCACTGCCGCCTCATGCTCGATGCTTGGCACGGTGGCAGTGTGTCACCGGAGTCTGACATTTCACCGGCTTTCGGGCGGGTGCGCGGTCGGCTGGTACGTCGCACCGGGCCGCGTCTGCCAGGCTGGAGTCATGGAGCGTACGCAACGGCAACCGCACGTGGTGATCGTGGGCGGCGGGATCGCCGGGCTCGCGGCGGCGTTCTCCCTCCGGGACGAGCCGGTGCGGGTGACCGTGCTCGAAGGGTCGCCGCGGCTGGGCGGCAAGCTGTCCGTCTCCGAGGTCGCCGGCGTGGCCGTGGACGAGGGCGCCGAGGCGCTGCTCGTCACCCGGCCGGAGGGCACCGCGCTGATCGCCGAGGCCGGCCTGGGGGACCAGCGCACCGCCCCGGGACCGACGTCATCCGCCATCTGGACGCTGGGCGCGCTCCGGCCGCTGCCGCGACGGCAGTTCATGGGCGTGCCGTCCGACCTGGCCGAGCTGGCCCGGTCCGGCGTGCTCACCGGTGACGGCGTGGCCCGGGCCCGCCAGGACCTCGAGCTGCCGGTCACCGAACGGGACGGCGACGTGCCGGTAGCCCGCTATATCGGCGCGCGCCTCGGCCCGGAGGTGGTGGACCGGCTGGTCGACCCGCTGCTGGGCGGGGTCTACGCGGGACGTTCGGCGGAGCTGTCGTTCGACGCCACGCTGCCCGCGCTGTCGGCCGCGTCCCGCCGGCACCGGTCCCTGGCCGAGGCGGCGGCCTCGCTGCTGCCGCCCCCGCCGCCCGGGGCGTCCCCGGCGGGCGCACCGGGGACGCGCGCGGGCGGGCCGGTGTTCACCAGCCTCGCCGGCGGCCTGGGCATGCTGCCTGCCTACCTGGCGAAGGCGTCGGGAGCGGAGGTGCGCACATCGGCGATCGTCCGCGAGCTCGCGCCCGCCGCGGCCGGCTGGCGCCTCACGGTGGGGTCGGCGGCCGCGCCCGAGCCGATCGACGCGGACGCGGTGATCATCGCGATCCCGGCCCGGCCCGCGGGCCGCCTGCTGGCGGCCGTTCCCGGCGCGTCGGCCGCGGTCACCGCGCTCGGGGATATCAGCTACGCGAGCATGGCCATCGTCACCCTCGCCTACCCGCGGTCCGCTTTTCCCGCCCCCGGCCTGGCCGCCCTCGGCTGGAGCGGGTACCTGGTGCCGGCCGTGGACGGGCGGGCCGTCAAGGCGGTCACCTTCTCCTCGGTCAAGTGGCCGCACCTCGCCCAGGCGCCCGCCGGGGGAGAGGATCCCCTGGAGTTCGTGCGCTGCTCGGTGGGCCGCATCGGCGAGGAGGCGCTGCTGCAGCGCTCCGACGACGAGCTCGCCGCGCTGGCGGCGGCCGAACTGGCCGACGCGACCGGGGTGCGGGGCGGCCCGGCCGCCAGCCGGGTGACCCGCTGGGGCGGGGCGCTGCCGCAGTACACGGTCGGGCACCTGGACCGGGTGGCCGCGATCCGCGCGGCGGTGGCGGCCCAGCCCGGTCTCGCGGTCTGCGGCGCGGCCTACGACGGGGTCGGCGTGCCCGCCTGCATCGGGACGGCCCGGTCGGCGGTCAGCCAGGTCCTGGCGTTCCTCGCCGCCCGGCCGCCCGCTGCCTGAGGACCCGCCCGTGCGCACCTGGTGATCACGTTGGCCGACAATAGAGGCATGACTGACGACCTACAGGCGGCGGACGAGGCCCGCAAGCCGAAGGCGCGCGACCTCAACGAGCTGGTCCGCTACACGATGTGGTCGGTGTTCCGGGTGCCCGACCGGGTCGCGCTCGAAGCCGGCGGCCTCGGCAGCGCCGCCACCGAGGTGACCGACCTGACCGAGCAGGCGGCGGCCAAGGGCATCGTCACCCGGGGCTGCTACGACATCCAGGGCCTGCGGGCGGACGCGGACTACATGTTCTGGTGGGTGGCGCCGACCTCGGATGACCTGCAGGACATGTACGTGCGGTTCCGCCGGACCCGCCTCGGCCGCTGCAGCGAGCCGGTCTGGTCGTCGATGGCCCTGCACCGCCCGGCCGAGTTCAACAAGAGCCACATCCCCGCCTTCCTGGCGGAGGAGGAGCCGCGGGCGTACGTGAGCGTGTACCCGTTCGTGCGCTCGTACGAGTGGTACCTGCTGGACCCCGCCGAGCGCCGCCGGCTGCTGGCCGAGCACGGGGTGATGGCCCGCGAGTACCCGGACGTGCGGGCCAACACGGTGGCCTGCTTCTCGCTCAACGATTACGAGTGGATCCTCGCCTTCGAAGCCGACGAGCTGCACCGGATCGTGGACCTGATGCGCCACCTGCGGGGGGCCGAGGCCCGCCTGCACACCCGGGTCGAGATTCCCTTCTACACCGGCCGCCGCAAGCCCGTGCGCGAGCTGGTGGCCAGCCTGGTCTAGCCCAGGATGGCAGATGATCTCCGGGTCAACGGCTGGCTGCTGATACCCGGCTCCGAGCTGCACGAGCGCTTCTCCCGGTCATCCGGGCCCGGCGGCCAGTCGGTCAACACCGCCGACAGCCGGGTCGAGCTGTCCTTCGACGTCGGGCGCTCGGCCGTGCTCCCCGAGTGGGCCCGGGCCCGGATCACCGAGCGGCTGGCGGGCCGGCTGGCCGGAGGCGTGCTCACCGTGGCCGCCTCCGAGCAGCGCAACCAGCTCGCCAACCGGCAAAGCGCCCGGGCGCGGCTGGCCGGCCTGCTGCGCGAGGCGGTCGCCCCGCCGCAGCGCCCGCGCGTCCCGACCAGGCCCAGCCGGGGATCGAACGAGCGGCGCCTGGAAGCCAAGAAAAGCCGCAGTGCGATCAAGCGCGGCCGCTCCGGCCGGCCGGACCCGGAGTAAGGCCCGGCCTCAGAGCGAGGGCACGTTGACGACGATCGCTTCCTGGGTCGACCGGGCGATCACCACGACCGCCTCGGTGTCGGGGGACGGGTTCTCCTCCCGGTGCGGGACGTGCGGCGGCACCCACACGTAGTCACCGGGCGAGGTCTCCAGCCGGGTCAGCTCCCCGGAGGCCGGGTCGCGGAACACGAACACCGGGTGACCCGACACCACGTAGATGCCCGTCTCCGAGTGACCGTGGTGATGATCGCCGGACGAGGTGCCGGGCAGCACCACGGTCCGGCCCATCCACAGCGCCGAAGCTCCCACCAGGTCACCGGAAATGGCGGCCGAGCGGATCATGCCGCCGGTCTGCGCGGTCGAGGACGGACAGCGAATCGCCCGGGATCAGCCGCACGATCCCGCCGCCGCCAGGGTCAGGAGTGCCGGTGTCGTCAGTAACTCATGGCACCGCAGGTTACAGCCGGGCGCTTAACTAATCGGATTAAGCCGCCTCGGATGGGATACTCGTGCTCATGGTTCTACGGGTGTCGGCGGGGCGCATGGTCGGGCGGGACGGCGAGCTCGGCCGCCTGCTCGCGCTGCTCGACGACGCCGAGGCGGGCCAGTCGGTGGCCGCGCTGGTCAGCGGAGACGCCGGAGTCGGCAAGTCCCGGCTGGTCAGCGAGGTGACCCGGCTGGCCGAGGAGCGCGGGTTCGCCGTGCTCTCGGGCCAGTGCGCCGAGCTGGGCGACAGCGTGCCGTACCTGCCGCTGGCCGACGCGCTGCGCGGCGCACCCAGCCGCGCGGCCCGGCCAGCGAGGTGCGGGACGCGCTGAGCTCGCGCCCGGCCCTGGGACGGCTGCTGCCGGAGGGCGGTTACGGGCAGCTGGCCGACGGGGACCGTACCGGCCTGGCCCGGCAGCAGATGTTCGGCGAGGTCCTCGGGCTGCTGGCCGAGCTCGCGGCCGCGGCCCCGGTGCTGCTGGTGCTGGAGGACCTCCACTGGGCCGATGCCTCCACCCGGGACCTGGTGACGTTCCTGTCCCGGATGCTGCACCGGGAACGGGTCGCCCTCATCGGCACCTACCGGACCGACGACCTGCACCGGCGGCATCCGCTCCGGCCGGTGGTGGCCGAGCTGCTCCGGCTGCCCGGCGTCATCGCGGTCGACCTGGCCCCGCTGGCCCCGTCGGCGCTGGCCGAGCACCTGAGCGCGGCGCTGGCCGGGCAGGCGGCGGGCCCCGGCCGCATCGACGCCACCGCGCTGAACGACATCGTGACCCGGGCCGAGGGCAACGCCTACTACGCCGAGGAACTGCTGACCGCGTCGGTGAACGGCGACCCGTCCGAGCGCAGCTCGCTGCCCGCCGGGCTGGCCGCCCTGCTGCTCAACCGGGTGGAACGGCTGTCCGAGACGGCGCAGCGGGTGCTCCGGGCGGCCGCGGTAGCCGGGCGCAGGGCCGACGACGAGCTGGTCCAGGCCGCGTCCGGGCTGGCCCCGGCCGAGTACGAGGCGGCGGTCAGGGAGGCGGTCACCCAGCAGCTGCTGGTGCCCGACGGCGCCGAGGGCTACGTGTTCCGGCACGCCCTGCTGCGCGAGGCCGTGTACGGGGACCTGCTGCCCGGCGAGCGGACCCGGCTGCACGGCACGATGAGCTCGCTGCTGTCCGACGAGCAGCGGCTGGCCGTGCCGGGAACCGCCGCCGAGCTCGCCCAGCACTGCCTGGCCAGCCACGACATCCCCGGCGCGTTCGCCGCCTCGGTCCGCGCCGGGGACGAGGCCGAGCGGCTGGGAGCGCCCGCCGAGGCGCACCGGCACTACGACCAGGCGCTCGCCCTGTGGGAACGGGTGGACGAGCCGGAGCAGACGGCCGGCATGGCCCGCGGCAAACTCGGCCTGCTGTCCGCCGCCAACGCGGCCGACAGCGGCGATGTCGAGCGCGCCGTCCACCTGCTCCGCCGGCTGCGCCAGGCGATCGCCGACGTGACCGAGCGGGGCGAGGTGCCCGTGGACGTCCTCCTGGCCAGCCGGATCGGGGAGCGCCTCGCGTTCTACCTGATGACGATGGACGACTTCAAGGCCGAGTCCGAGGCCGTCGAGGTCGCCCTGTCCGTCGTCGAGACCACGCCCGCCGACCCGCCGACCTGGCAGTACGCCCGGGCGGTGGCCACCTACGCCAACACCTTGCTGATCGACGACGACTTCGCCGCGGTCCGGGAGTGGGCCACCCGCGGGCTCGACGCGGCCCGCGCCGCCGACGCGCCGTGGGTACAGGCCGACGCGCTGGTGACCCTCGGCTTCGTCAGCAACCGCTCGGGCCACAATGACGAGGCCATCGAGCTGCTGACCCAGGCCCACAAGCAGGCCCGCGCGGCGAAGGTCCTCGGCGTGGAGCTGCGGGCCGCCTATCACCTGGCCCGGGCCCACCTGGAACGCGGTGACCTGAAGAGCGGCGGCATGATCGCCCATGAGGGCACCAAGCGGGCCAACCAGACCGGTCTCGGCCTGGCGCCGTACGGCCTCGACGTGCAGCACCTCCATTTCCAGTGCCATTACGCCGACGGCAAGTGGGACCACGCGCAGGAGATCGCGGACGGCTTCGCGGTCCGGGCCACCAGCGTCGGCGAGGCCTACCTGTCCTCGATGGCCCTGTTCATCGACGTCGCCCGGGGTAACCCGGCGGTCGCCGAGCGGCGCGCCTGGATCGAGCCGTTCATGGGCTCCCACGGGTTCGACGGGTTCATCGCCCGCGGGCTGTTCGCCGAGCACGCCCTGTGGCAGGGCGACATCGAGCTGGCCCTGTCCCAGGCTCAGCAGGCGATCGACGTCACCTTCGAGCCGCCCTGGGGCTTCCACCCGTCCAGCATCAGGCCGGCCGTGATCGCCCTGGGCGCGCGGGCCGACCGCGCGGTCCAGGCCCGTGCGGCCGGCGACGAGGAGACCACCCGGGCCGAGGTCGCCGCGGCCAGGGAACTGCTCGCGGTCGCCCGCGAGGGCGCGGCGTTCCCCAAGCGCCCCATGTTCATCCTGGGCCCGGAGGGCCGTGGCTGGCTGGCCCGCGGGGAGGCGGAATTCCGCCGGGCCAGCGGCGAGAACGATCCCGCCGAATGGCAGGCCGCCATCGACGCGTTCGGCCCGGTGTACACCTACGAGGTCGCCCGGACCCGGTGGCGGCTGGCCGAGGCGCTCGCCGAGGCGGGCCGCCGGGACGAGGCGGAGGAGCAGTGGCGCCTGGCCGCCCGCACCGCGGACGAACTGCACGCCCGGCCGCTGCGCCGGGTCCTGGACGACCTCGCCCGCCGGGCCAGGATCGGGACCGCGGAGCAGCACGGCGGCGGCGCGGTCCTGTCCGCGCTGACCAGCCGGGAGCGTGAGGTCCTGCGGCTCATCGCCGCGGGCCGCAGCAACCGGGAGATCGCCTCGGTGCTCTTCATCGCGCCGAAGACGGCCAGCGTGCACGTGTCCAACATCCTCGGCAAGCTCGGCGCGGCCAGCCGCACCGAAGCCGCCGCCATCGCCCACCGCGAGGGCATCACCGCCCAGCCGTCAGGACGCTGACACCCCGGCCGTCCCG
>CAWIUF010000053.1:0-620076 GCA_963839095.1 uncultured Actinomycetota bacterium
TCGGCGGCCTGCCGGTGAGCGTCGGTCAGCCTGCGCCGCTGGCCCTGTTCCTGGCCCGGGACGTAGCCGCCCTGCTCGTAGCGGAGCTCGACGCCGGCCCGGCGCGGCCAGCTTCTCGATCGCCTCGACGAAGCTGAGCCCGTCGATGTCCTGCACGAACTTGATGACGTCGCCGCCCTGGGCACACGAGAAACAGTAGAAGAGTCCTCTCGCGGGGGTGACGTTGAAGGAAGGGGTCTTCTCGTCGTGGAACGGGCACAGCCCCTTGAGCGACCCGCCGCCCGCGTTCCGTAGCTGGAGGTACTCCCCACCACCTCGTCGATCGGGGACCGCTCGCGAACCAGCGCGATGTCCTCGTCGCGGATCCGCCCAGCCACTGTCTACCTCCGCTGACCTTCCCACCACACCCCGACGCCGCGAGTCTAGCCCCGGCTGCCGACATTCCTGGGCAGTATCGTCAGCGACGGGCGGGAGCTCCGCACCACGACCGCGAGCTGGACCCGGTTGTCGAGCTCGAGCTTGGCCAGGATGCGCGAGATCGTCGCCTTGACGGTCGCGGCGCTGACGTAGAGCTGGCGGGCGATCTCGGCGTTGGTGGCGCCGTCGGTCACGGCCAGGGCCACCGCGCGCTCCCGCTCGGTGAGCACGCCGAGGCCCGGCCTGGACGGCCCGGCCGCGGGCGGCGCCGCGGCCGCGTCGCGCAGCTGGTCCAGGAGCGGCCCCGTCACCGCCGGCGACAGCACTCCCTGCCCGGCCGCGACCGCCCGGACCGCGCTGATGATCTCGGCCGGGGGCGTGTCCTTGACCAGGTAGCCGACCGCCCCGGCGGTGATCGCCTGGCGGACGAGCTCGTCGGCGTCGAAGGTGGTGAGCGCGACCACGCGCGGGGTCGCGCTGGCTTCGGCTCGGCCGTGATCGCGGCGGTGGCGGTGACGCCGTCGGTGCCCGGCATCCTGATGTCCATCAGCACCACGTCCGGGGACCAGCTCGGCCGCCGCGGTGATCGCCGCCGCCCCGTCGGCGGCCTCGCCGACGACGTCGATGTCCGGCGCGCTGCGCAGCATCAGGCGCAGGCCCGCCCGGACCAGGGGGTCGTCGTCGACCAGGAGCACCCGGATGGTCATCGCGGCTCGCCCATGGTCATCGGCCCGCCCACGGCAGCCAGCCGGACAGCCGGAACCGGCGGTCGCCGGTCACGGCCGCGTCCAGGTGGCCGCCGGCCAGCGCGGCCCGCTCGCGCAGGCCGATCAGGCCGGTCCCGGTCCCGTGGGCCCCGGGTGTCCCGTTGCTCCCGTCGCCCGGTACCGGGCGGTTCAGCGGGAGCCAGGATGTGACCGCCACGTTCAGCCCGCGGTCAGGCGCCCCGTCCACGGTGACCTCGACCGCGCTGCCCGGTGCGTGCTTGCGGGCGTTGGTGAGGCCTTCCTGGACGATCCGGTAGAGGGTCCGGCCGGTGTCCGGGGGGACCTCGGCGAGGGTCGACGCCACCCCAGTCGGCGTGGATCGAGCTGGTGGCCGAGGCCTCGGTCACCAGGGCGGGCAGGTCGGCGGCGACCGGCTGCGGCGGCGCGGTGCTGTCCTCGTCGTCGTCGCGCAGCACCCGGACGATCGAACGCAGCTCCTGCAAGGCCTGGTGAGTGGTGGCCCGGATCGCGGCGGCGGCCTCGGTGACGGTGGCGTCACCGGCGGCTCCGGGCGTCACCTCCAGCGCCCCGGCCTGCACGCTGAGCAGGGAAAGCCGGTGGGCGAGGACGTCGTGCATCTCGCGCGCGATCCGCTGCCGCTCGGCGATCCGGGCGTGCTGGGCGTGCTCCTCGCGGCTGCGTTCGGCCCGTTCGGCCCGGCGGCGCAGGGAGGCCAGCAGCTGGCGGCGGGCGCGGATGAACATGCCCCAGCCGGTGACGGCGAATATCACGATCACCACGAACAACATGAGGATCTCGGTGTTGCGCATGGTGTCGCTGCGGTACAGCAGCAGCGCGGGCCACGTGGTCACCGCCAGCAGGGTCGAGGTGACCAGCGCGGTCGGCCAGTTGCGGTGCACCGCCACGGTGAACGCGGCCACGAACGGCAGCCCGCCCGAGAGGGTGGAGAACACCGAGATCACCACGACGTAGCCGGCGAACGCCAGCGGCCAGCGGCGCCGCCACCACAGCAGGACGTAGCCGCCCAGGCCGCCGACGACGTCGGCTACGCGCAGGCCCAGCGGGTAGCCCTCCAGGCCGTTGACCACGCCGTGGCTGCTGATCAGCCCAAGGAAAAGGGACAGCCCGCCGACCACCACCATGATGACGATCCGGGCCCGGAGCGAGGTGTACGGCGTCTCGGGGTCGGCGCCGGAATCCGGCCCGGCCACCGATGGCCGGGCCACCGCTGCTGTCATACCGACGACGTTATCGCGCTGGTCGGCGCAGGTCAGGGGTCAGACCGGGATGTAGCCGATCGGACCGCCGCGGTTTAGCCGGTCGGCCGCAGCGGCGCGGCGGCCGCGGCGGGCATCGTGATGACCATGATCGAAATCAACGGACTGACGAGGCGCTTCGGGGCGGCCGGCATCAGCGATGTCGGCTTCACCTGCCGTCCAGGCAGCGTGACCGGGTTCCTCGGCCCGAACGGCGCGGGCAAGACCACCACCATGCGGCTGCTGTGCGGCCTGGACCGGCCGGACTCCGGCACCGCCACCATCGACGGGCATCCGTACGCCAGGCTCCCTCAGCCCGGGCGCCGGATCGGCGTCATGCTGGATCCGGGCGCGATGCACCGCGGCCGGACCGGCCGTGAGACGCTCGCGCTGGCCGCCGCGGTGCTCGGCGTGGACCGGGCGCGGATATCCGAGGTGCTGGAGCTGGTCGGCCTGGACGCCGCGGCGGCGGCCAAGCGCGTCGGCCAGTACTCGCTGGGCATGCAGCAGCGTCTCGCGCTCGGCGTCGCGCTGCTCGGCGAACCGGGCATCCTGGTGCTCGACGAGCCCGCCAACGGGCTCGACCCGCAGGGTGTCCGCTGGATCCGCCAGCTGCTGCGCGAGCACGCCGACCGCGGCGGGACCGTGCTGCTGTCCTCGCACCTGCTGCGCGAGGTCGAGGTGATCGCCGATCACCTGGTCATCATCAACGCCGGGCGGATCGTGGCCGACGGGACCCCGGAACAGCTGCGGACCTCCCGGTCGACGCTGGTCCGGGCGGTCGATATCTCGGTGCTGTCCGACGCCCTGCGGGCGGCCGGGCGGCAGGCGCGGATGGGCACCGACGGTGCCCTGCAGACCGACGCCGAGCCCGAGCAGGTGGGGCGGATCGCAGCACGCGCGGGGGCCGTGCTGACCGAGCTCCGGCCGCAGGGCGACGACCTGGAAGAGCTGTTCTTCACCCTGACCGCTCCGGACCGTGAGGAGGCCGCATGACCACCACCCTGTACGCACCCGCCACGGCGCCGGCGACGCTGGCGCCGCCGTCGCTGGCCCGGCTGGTCCTGGTCGAGCTGCGCAAGGCCGTCGACACCAGGGCCGGGCGCTGGCTGCTGGTGCTCATCGCCCTGGTCGCGGTGGCCGGCGCCGTCATCGTCGCGGTGACCGGTGAGACCGGCGACCGCAACCTGACGCACGTGCTGGGTGACACCAGCCAGATGGTCGCGGTCCTGCTCCCGGTGCTCGGCATCCTGCTCGTCACCTCGGAATGGTCGCAGCGCACCGCGCTGACTACCTTCACCCTCGTGCCCCGGCGGTCTCGCATCGTCGCGGCCAAGGCGGCGGCCGGGGTGCTGCTGGCCGTGGCCGCCACCGTCGTGTGCGTGGTGGTCTGCGCCGTGGTCTTGCTGGCCGCGGATCACGGGCGGGCCGGGCTGTGGCAGGACGCGGGCCTGGCGATCGGCTACGTGCTGGTGTTCCAGGCCCTCAACCTGCTGCTCGGGGTCGGGTTCGGCCTGCTGTTCCGCAGCACCCCGGTCGCCATCGTGGTGTACTTCGCGGCCCCGACCGCGTGGTCCATCCTGACCAGCACGGTCAGCGCCCTGGAGGGCACCGGCCGGTGGCTCGATCCGTCGACGGCCTGGAATCACCTGGCCGGGGGGACGGTAACCGCCACCATCGGGGCTCAGGTCGCGACCGCGGCCGCGGTCTGGATCGTCCTGCCGGTGCTGGCGGGCGGCTGGCGCGTGCTGTACCGCCCGGTCGCCGCCTGACCTGGACAGCTAGCCTGTGTGGGTGGCTGAGCTGCTTGTCCTGTGGGACGTGGACTACACGCTGGTGGCCGCCGACGGCCTGGGCACGCGGCTGTACGAGGTGGTGTTCCGTGAGATGTTCGGCCGGGAGCTGACCGTGGTCGCGCCCAAGGCCGGGCGGACCGACCGCGCCATCGTCGCCGACACGCTCGCGCTGGCCGGGGTGCCGGTCTCCGCGGTCGGCCCGTTCCTGGCCGCGCTTGAGCGGCTCGCCGAGGCGGGCGGCGTGCCCGGCGCGGTGCGGCCGCTGCCGGGGGCGGCGGCCGCGATCGCGGCGCTGGCCGCCGCGGGGGCCAGGCAGTCGGTGCTCACCGGCAACATCAGGCCGATGGCGGCCCTGAAGCTGGAACGGGCCGGGCTGCGCGATCATCTCGACCTGGCGGCAGGCGCGTACGGGGACGCCCACGAGGTCCGGGCCGAGCTGGTCACGGCGGCCCGGGCCGCGGCGGCCGAGGTCTACGGGGCTGACTTCTCCGGCGTGCGCACGGTTCTGGTCGGTGACACCCCGCTGGACGTGGAGGCGGCGCTGGCGACCGGCGCCCGCGTGGTCGGCGTCGCGACCGGAAGCTATCCGGCGGCCGACCTGGCCGCGGCCGGCGCCGAGGTCGTCCTGCCTGACCTGGCCGACACCGCCCTGGTCCTCGCGGCCGTCATGGCCGGGGCCGGCCTCGCCGCGGCGTAGCGGCCGCGGTCAGCCCAGCCGGTCCCGGGCGGCCTGAGCCCGGGCGATCCAGTGCGGCGAACCCCAGAGCCGCGCCACCTGCTCCGCGGTGCCGAAATGCCGGGCCGCCGCCGCCCGGTGGCCGAGAAAGGCGCTGAGCTCCGGGCCGTGCCGGACGGCGACATCGCCCGGGCCCAGGTCCTGGCCGACGCCTTCGGCGACTACCAGATGGGCCTGCACTTCCACCACTGCGGCGAGGACGAGCTCGTCTGGCCGCTGCTGCTGGCCCGCGTCGACCTGGAAGCCGACGTGGTGCTGCGGATGGAAGCCCAGCACGAGGCGATCGCCCGGACGCTGGAAGAAGCGGCCCGGCGCATGCCCGCCTGGCGCTCGGCGCCGTCCGAGGTGACGGCGGCGCCGCTGGTCGCGGTGCTCGCCGAGCACCGCGCGGCCCTGCTCGAGCATCTGGACGACGAGGAAAAGTACGTCCTGCCGCTCATCGAGGGGCACCTCACCGCGGCCGAGTACGCCCGCCTGGGCGAGCGGTTCGCCGGGGAAGTCCCCAAGAACAAGATGCTGTTCTTCCTGGGCGCGATCCTGGAGGACGCCACCCCGGCCGAGCGGCAGGCGATGATGGTCGCACCTGCCCGTTCCGGCCCGGTTCCTCTGGCACGCCGTCGGGCAGCGTCAGTACCGCCGCAAGGTCGGCAAGATCCGCGCCGGGCTAGAGCGCTCCGGAACCGGGCGCGCCTGATTACGCCGTGCTGTCGCCGGCCGATGGTCCGGCCTCACGCGGAGCTGCCTGGCCCGGTCCAGCGGATCCAGCCCGGTACGGCCGGGGCTACCGGGGAGGATTTCGCTGGACCGGGCAGCCGGGCGAGCAGGGCCTCGGGTGTCCCTTCCAGCCGTGGTTGCGCAGGACCTCCGCGACCTGCGGCGGCGGTGGCGCAGGGACGCTGGGTGATCGCCGCCCAGTCGTACCGCAGCGACTGCTGCCCGGCCGCGGCGGCGGCGTTGTCCCTGGCCTTGTCCTTCCACCGGTTTTCCTCCGGGTGCGCCAGCCGCCCGTCGAGCTCCACGACGACGCCGTACTCCTGGTACACGCGGTCCCGGCGGCCGCGCCGGCCGTCCTTCGCCGTGAACGGGACCTGCCGGTCCGGCTCGGGCAGGCCGTGCGCCCGCTCCACATCCCGGTGGTAGCGGAACTCCAGCACCGAGTGGTCGCCGGTTGCGGCCGCCTCGAGAACCTCGTGCAGGTCCGCGCGCCAGCGCAGCCGCGACCGTTTTTTCATGGCTGCCTGCAGCCTGGTCTCGTCGGTGAGATCCCGCGCGATCGCCCGCGTCACCCACCCGCAGACATCGTCGAAGCTCCTCGCCGTCTGCGTCAGGTCAAGCACCGTCTCCTCCACCGTCGTCTGCGGCGGATAGTCTCGCTCTCGCACCGTCTCGATCGGCCGCCCCGACCGGTGCAAGCAGACTCCCTCGGCTGCTATCACCCGTCGCGCGACTGGAATCGTCACGTGGATCGGCTGGTCCCGCTCGTCGGCAAGCCGGTGCAGTTCCGCAGCCGTCTCATGGCTCAGGACGGCGCCCGGACCGGCCGAGAGCACCGCCGCCCACAGGCGCGGCCGTGCCCGAGGGCTCCGTTGAAGGTCGCGTAGACGCCGGGATGCACCTGCTGCCACCGGCCGCTGCTCACCCGGAACTTGATCATGCCTGGTGTAAGGCCCGCCTCGAAGCGCCTGCGAACGGGAGACGACACCGTACTGGCGGCTCGCCAGATAGCGGAGCGCGGAAGGAAGCTCACGTGCCATGGCGCATCAGTGTGTCGCGTCACCACCGACATTCGGTCGTTCTGCACGAATAGCGCGGTGGAAATCGGCTTATGTGGAGGATCCGGTACCCCAGGGACGCCCAGATCCTCCGCATAAGCCGGAATCTACCGCGATAAGTGTGGCGGGCGGGAACTGCTGGGTTCGTGTGACTGGCGGGGCTAGTGGGATGCGGGCCGGATGGGCGCATGTTGGGAAATGGCGCGAGCTGGGAATGCCGGGTTTAGTGGGACTGGAGGTGTGCTGTCGCGCAGGGGGATTGTGGGATTATCGCGGCAGCAGGGCGATGGGTTACTGGCAGCGGGCGGCGATGGGTTAGAGGTCGGTTAGGGGGATTTCGGGGTTGGTTAGGCGGGTGGGGTCGATGGGGCGGGCGGAGCGGATCAGGGACTGGATGTCGTCCTTGACGTCCCAGACGTTGACGTTCATGCCGGCGACGACGGCGCCGTTGGCGAGCCAGAAGGCGACGAATTCGAGGGTGGCGGGGTCGCCGCGGTAGAGGACCTGGTCGTAGGTGCCCGGGGTGGGCAGGCCGGCGCACTCCATGCCGAGCTCGTACTGGTCGCTGTAGTAGTAAGGCACCCGGTCGTAGCGGACGGGCTGGCCGAGCATGGACCGCGCGGCGGCCGGGCCGCCGTTCAGGGCGTTGGCCCAGTGCTCCACGCGGACCCGGCGGCCGAGCAGCGGGTTGAAGGAGTTCGCCACGTCGCCGGCGGCGAAGATGTCCGGGTCGGAGGTGCGCAGCGCCTCGTCGGTCAGCACGCCGTTGGCGACGTCGAGGCCCGGCGCGGGCGGCCAGGTCGTCGTTCGGGGCCGCGCCGATGCCGACGACCAGCATGTCGGCCGGGATTTCGGCGCCGCCGGAGGTGATGACCATGCCGGGGCGGAACTCGGCCGCCTTCTCGCCGAAGCGGAACTCCACGCCGTGGGTGCGGTGCAGGCCTCGCGAAGACGGCGCCGAGCTCGGGGCCGAGCTGGTCGTGCAGCGCGCCGGGCTGCGGCTCGAGCACGGTGACCGAGCACTCGGCCGTGCGGGCGGCCGCGGCGGTCTCCAGGCCGATCCAGCCGGCCCCGGCCACCACGACCCGGGCACCGGGCTGGAACGCCGAGCGCAGCCGGTCGGAATCGCCCAGCGTACGGAGGTAGAGCACCTCCTCGCGGTCGGAGCCGGGGAAGTCGAGGCGGCGCGGCGAGGCGCCGGTGGCCAGCAGCAGCTTGTCGTAGGACAGCTCCCCGTCACCGCCGGGACCCGAGATGGCGACGGTCGACGCGCCGCGGTCGATCGCGGTGACGGTGACGCCCTGGCGCAGGTCGACGCCGTGCTCGGCGTACCAGCCGGCCGGGTGCACGTAGACCGAGTCGCGCGCGTCGCTGCCCAGCAGGTAGCCCTTGGACAGCGGGGGGCGCTCGTAGGGGCGCTCCGGCTCGGCGCCGAGCAGCACGATGTCGCCGTCGAATCCCTCGTCCCGCAGCGTCTCGGCGGCCTTGGCCGCGGCCAGGCCGCCGCCCGCGATCACATAAGAAGGCATGGCTCACAGGCTAGGGGGCGCAGAGGCGGTGGTGCCAGGCGATCGCCGAGGTGTCGGTGAGGGAGGCCACCTGGTCGATGACGACGCGGCGGCGGGCGGCGTCGGAGGCGGCCTGCTCCCAGGAGGGGCGGAACAGCGGGTCCAGGGTGGCGGGGGCGCCGTGCTCGACGGCGTGGGCTAGCTCGGCCAGCAGCTCGCGCTCCCGGGCCTGGGCCTGGGCGGCGCCGGCCCGGGCCATGACGTAGCGGGCCGTGATGCCCTTGAGCAGGGCGCATTCGAGGCGCTGACGGCGGGGGACGACGAGGTTGGCGGCGTAACGGGTGAGGGAGTGGCCGATGGGGCTGGTGTGACTGAGGGGGCTGATGGGGTTCGGGGGTGGGCGTGGGTTCGTGGGTGGTGGGGCGGGGTTCGTGGGGGCGGGGCGCGGGTTCGTGGGGGCGGGGCGCGGGTTCGTGGGGGCGGGGCGCGGGTTCGTGGGGGCGGGGTGCGGAGGGACGGGCGTGGAGGGTGGAGGGGTGAGCGGGGGCGGGCCGGAGTCGAGGGCGGTGGCGAGGGTGGCTTGCTGGGCGGCTACGCAGAAGCGGCCGATGAGGGCGCTGGTGAGGTTTTTGAGGGCGGCGGCAGCGGCGGGGCCGCCGTCGTAGGTGGTGGGCCAGATGTCCAGGGCGAGGAGGTCGTCCAGGATCTCGGTGAGCTCGCCGGGCGTCACGTCACTGCCGCAGTAGGCGAGGGTGGTGCGGGAAAGCTCGGCCCGTTCGGTCGGGGATTTTAGGGTTTTGAAGGTGATGAGGCCGGCGTGGAAGCCGTCTTCCATGTCGTGGACGGAGTAGGCGATGTCGTCGGCCCAGTCCATGACCTGGGCTTCCAGGCACGGCCGGTGGTCCGGTGCGCCCTGGCGGATCCAGTGAAAGACCTCGGCGTCGTCGGCGTAGGCGCCGAACTTGACGCCGGGGGGGCCGAACCAGGGGTACTTGAGGGTGGCGTCCAGGGTGGCCCGGGTCAGGTTCAGGCCGGCGCCGGGGACCTTGGGCTCGAGCCTGGTCAGCAGGCGCAGCGACTGGGCGTTGCCCTCGAAGCCGCCGAACGGGATGGCGAGCTCGTTGAGGGCGGACTCGCCGTTGTGGCCGAACGGGCTGTGGCCGATGTCGTGCGCCAGGCAGGCGGCGTCGACCAGGTCGGGGTCGCAGCCGATCTCCTGGCCGAGCTCGCGCCCGATCTGCGCGCACTCCAGGGAATGAGTGAGCCGGGTCCGCGGGAAGTCGGCCGACCCGGGCGCCACCACCTGGGTCTTGGCCGACAGCCGGCGCAGCCCGGCGCAGTGCAGCACGCGGGCCCGGTCTCGCTCGAAGTCACTGCGCCCGGCCCGCTTGGGCGGCTCTGCCACCCAGCGGGCCGTGGCGCAGTCGTCGTACCCTGCCGTCACTCGTTACCGGCTAGCTGAGCCTTCGCCGGCCAGCGCGGCGCGGCCCGCCTCCAGGCGGGCGATCGGCACGCGGAACGGCGAGCAGGACACGTAGTTCAGGCCGACCTCGTGGAAGAAGTGGACCGAATCGGGGTCGCCGCCGTGCTCGCCGCAGACGCCGAGCTCGATATCCGGGGCGGGCCTTCTTGCCCTCCTCGACGGCGATCTTGACCAGGCGGCCGACGCCGTCGCGGTCGATCGTCTCGAACGGCGAGACGCCGAACACGCCCAGCTCGATGTACCGGCTGAAGAACGACGCCCTCCACGTCGTCCCGGGAGAAGCCCCAGGTCATCTGGGTCAGGTCGTTCGTCCCGAAGGAGAAGAACTCCGCGCTGGCGGCGATCGGGCCGGCGTTCAGGGCCGCCCGCGGCACCTCGATCATCGTGCCGATCAGCGTGTGCACCTCGGTGCCGGTTTCCGCCGCGACGTCCTTGAGCACCTTGTCGGCGTGCTCGCGGCTGATCTCCATCTCCTGCACGGTCGCGGTGAGCGGGATCATCACCTCCGGGTGCGGGTCCTTGCCGGCCTGCTTGAGCTCGGCGGCCGCGTGCGCGATCGCGCGGACCTGCATGTCGAACAGGCCCGGGATGACCAGGCCGAGCCGGACGCCGCGCAGGCCGAGCATGGGGTTCTGCTCGTGCAGCCGGCGCACCGCGGCCAGCAGCGCCTTGTCCTTGTCGGTGGCGTTGTCGCCGTCGAGCGCGATCTTGACCGACAGGTCGGTCAGGTCGGGCAGGAACTCGTGCAGCGGCGGGTCGATCAGCCGGATGACCACCGGCAGGCCGTCCATCGCGTCGAGGATCTCGACGAAGTCGCCCTTCTGCAGCGGCTCGAGGGCGTCGAGCGCGTGCTGCCGCTCGTCCGCGGTGTCGGCCAGGATCAGGTCCTCGACCAGCTGGCGGCGCTCGCCCAGGAACATGTGCTCGGTGCGGACCAGGCCGACGCCGCGGGCGCCGAACCGGCGGGCCCGGGCGCAGTCCGGGCCGTTGTCGGCGTTGGCGTAGACGCCGAGCGTGCGGGCCTGGTCGGCGTGGTGCATGATCGCGTGCACGGCCCGGATCAGGTCGTCGGCCTCGTCGGCGTGCGGGTGCAGCTCGCCCTCGAAGTAGCGGACCACCTCGGACGCGACCACCGGGACCTCGCCGGTGTAGACGACGCCGCTGGTGCCGTCGATCGAGATCATGTCGCCCTCGCTGACGACGATCCCGCCGGGCGCGGTGAACTTCTTGCCCTTGGTGTCGACCTCGAGCTCGTCGGCGCCGCAGACGCAGGTCTTGCCCATGCCGCGGGCGACCACGGCCGCGTGGCTGGTCTTGCCGCCGCGGCTGGTCAAGATGCCCTGGGCGGCGATCATGCCGTGCAGGTCGTCCGGGTTGGTCTCGCGGCGGACCAGGATCACCTTCTCGCCCTGGGCGGCCTGCTCGACCGCGGTGACGGAGTCGAAGACGGCCTTGCCGACGGCCGCGCCCGGGGACGCGCTGATCCCCTTGGCGATCTTGGTGACCTCGCCGCTGGTGTCGAAGCGGGGGAACATGAGCCGGGCCAGTTCCTCGCCGGAGACCCGGCGGACCGCCTCGTCCTCGTCGATCAGGCCCTGGTCCACCAGCTGCATGGCGATGCGGAAGGCGGCCGCGGCGGTGCGCTTGCCCACCCGGGTCTGCAGCATCCACAGCTTGCCGCGCTCGATGGTGAACTCGATGTCGCACAGGTCCTTGTAGTGGTTCTCCAGCGTCTGCATGATCTGCATGAGCTGGTCGTAGGCGGGCTTGTCGATGCCCTCGAGGTCCTGCAGCGGGACGGTGTTCCTGATGCCGGCCACGACGTCCTCGCCCTGCGCGTTCTGCAGGTAGTCGCCGTAGACGCCCTGGGCGCCGGTGCCCGGGTCGCGGGTGAACGCGACGCCGGTGCCGGAGTCCGCGCCCAGGTTGCCGAACACCATCGAGCACACGTTGACGGCGGTGCCGAGGTCGGTGGGGATGCGCTCCTGGCGCCGGTAGAGGATGGCGCGGTCGGCGTTCCAGGAGTTGAACACGGCCTTGATGGCCAGGTCCATCTGCTCGCGCGGCTCCTGCGGGAAGTCATGGCCGGTCTGGGTCTTGACGATGCCCTTGAACGCGTCGACCAGGCCCTGCAGGTCGGCGGCGTCGAGGTCGAGGTCGTTGCGGACGCCCTTGGCCTGCTTGGCCTCGTCGATGGCGTTCTCGAAGTGCTCGCCCTCGATGTCGAGCACCGTCTTGCCGAACATCTGGATCAGCCGCCGGTAGGAGTCCCAGGCGAACCGGTCGTTGCCGGCCTGCTTGGCCAGGCCCTGGACCGACTCGTCGGACAGGCCGATGTTCAGGACGGTCTCCATCATGCCGGGCATGGAGAACTTCGCCCCGGACCGGACGCTGACCAGCAGCGGGTCGGCCGGGTCACCGAGCTTGCGGCCCATCGACTGCTCAAGGGCGTCCAGGTGGGCGGCGATTTCCTCGTCCAGGCCCGCCGGGGTGGAGCCCTGCTCCAGGTAGTAGCGGCACGCCTCGGTGGTGATGACGAACCCGGGCGGCACCGGGAGCCCGAGATTTGTCATCTCGGACAGGTTGGCCCCTTTACCGCCCAGCAGATCCTTGAGATCCTTATTTCCTTCGGTGAAGTCGTAAACGAGCTTCGGCACTTCCTGCTCCTCGCAGCATGCGACGTCTTGTAGTCACTCGGGACTCTACCGTCCTAGCCAATCTTTTACGGCCAGGGCACGCAACCACAGCTGCCCTCCTGCGTCTCTGATACGTGAAAGCCAACGCCACGGATCTGCCGCCGCCGGCCCCGGCTCGCCCGCGCCGGCGTCGGCCGACGCCGTGACCGAGCTGTACCAGGAGCACGCCCTCGGGCTGATCCGGCTGGCCGTCGTCATGCTCGGCGACCGGCCCGCGGCCGAGGACGCGGTGCAGGAGGCGTTCTGCGGGCTCTACCGGCGCTGGCATCACCTCTCCGACCCGGCCAAGGCGCTGAGCTACGTGCGGTCCAGCGTGATCAACAACTGCCGGACGGTGCTGCGGCGGCGCCGGCATCAGGCGCGGCCTGGCCGGGGATCCGCCCGGCGAATCGGCCGAGGCCCTGGCGCTGATCGGCGAGGAGCACCGCCAGGTGCTGGCCGCGATCCGGCGGCTGCCCGCCCGGCAGCGGGAGGTGCTGGTGCTCCGCTTCTACCTCGACCTCGACGAGGGACAGATCGCCGCCTCGATGCGGATCAGCCGGGGCACGGTCAAGTCCACCACGTCACGCGCGCTGGCCGCGCTCGGCCGCATCCTGGGGGAAGAGCAGTCATGAACATGATCGAGGAGCGGATCCGGGCGGCGGCCCGGGCGGCCGCGGACACGGTGACCCCGGACAGCGTGCCGTCGCTGGAATTGCCCGCGGCCGCGGGCGCGGCGCCTCGGCCGCCGGCGCGGGAACGGCCGCTCGCCGGGCGCGACCTGGACCCGGTGGGCCACCCGGCTGGCGCCCCTGGCCGCCGCGCTGGCGGTGTCCGGGATCTTGATCGCGGTCGTCACCTTGAGCCCGACCCGCCACCAAGGCGGCCTGGGCTACGGCCCGACCACCCGCCCCGCGCCGCTCACCCCGCAGGGCTATGTCGCGTCCGGCCAGGTACCGCGGTTCTACGTGCAGGTAACGGCGCACGGGGCCGCGGGCAAGAACCCGGCCGAGGCGGTCGTGCACGCGACCGCGACCGGAGCGGTCCTGGCGGTGGTCCCGCCGCTGGCCGGCCACACCGTGATCCGGGTCACCGCGGCGGCGGACGGCCGCAAGTTCGTCCTGGAGGAGGAACCGTGGACGGCCGCCGGCCGGGCAGGCACGGCCCGCAGCACGCTGGCCATCCTCAACCTGACCGCTTCCGGCCGGGTCCTGGGGACCGGGGCGCTGCCGTACACGGCGGCGGGCGACGCCTCGCTGCTGGCGCTGGCCATGTCCGCGGACGGTTTCCGGCTGGCCTTCGCGTCCCAGCCCGCGACCAGCAGGAACGAGCCCACCCTGACCAAGGTGACGGTACTGAAGCTGGCCGGCGGGGCGAGCCGGACCTGGTCCGCGACCGGTGACCTGCTGGGTGGGCTGTCCTGGACCGCGGACGGGAAGAAACTGGCGTTCAACTGGCAGTCAGGCCAGTCGGTCAGCGCCCGGCTGCTCGACCTGACCAGTCCGGGGGGCAGCTTGCTCGGTCACAGCCGGGTGTCCACGACGCTCAGCCAGGAGGCCGCGCCGGGCGGCACTTTCGTGTCCTGCGCGGGCGGCTCGCTCATCACCCCGGACGGGACGACCGTGGTGTGCGCCGCGCAGCTGGTGCACGCGGGACCGAAGGTACTCAATCCGGCCAGCGGCAGCGGCTTCGCCGAATTCTCCGCGGCCTCGGGCAAGCTCATCCGGGTTCTCGGGCAGGCCAAGGCGGGGACGGGCGACCGGACGGCCATGGACGTGCTGTGGTCGGATCCCTCGGGACGGGTGCTGATCGGCGCGGTCCGGCTGGCTGGGCGGATGCGGGTCGGGGTGATCAGCGGGAACAAGATCACGCTGCTGCCCGTCACGGTCAACCCGGCCGCGCCCGACCTCGGCACCTGGTGAATCCGGCGCCTGGTGAAATAGGCGCATGAGCGAGACGACGATCGGGCTGCTGCATCCGGGCGAGATGGGGGCGGCGGTCGGGAAGTGCCTGGTCGGCGCGGGGCACCGGGTGCTGTGGGTACCCGAGGGCCGGGGCGCGGCGACCAGGGAGCGCGCCGAGGCCGCGGGGCTGACCGGGGTGACGTTCGGGGAGATGGTCACTCGTTCGGAGGTCATTGTCTCGGTTTGCCCTCCGCACGCGGCGCGGGACGTGGCCCGGCAGGTGGCCGGCTTCGGCGGCCTCTACCTGGACGCCAACGCGATCTCCCCGGCCACCGCGGGTGAGGTGGCGGCGATCGTGGCGGCGGGCGGGGCCGGCTACGCGGACGGCGGGATCATCGGGCCTCCCCCGGTGGCGCCGGGGCTCACCCGGCTGTACCTGTCCGGGCCGCGCGCGGCCGAGGCGCCGGCGCTGTTCGGCGGGACCGCCGTGGACGCGCGGGTGGTGCCCGCCGCCGGGGTCGGCGTCGGCGGTGAAGATGGCGTACGCGTCCTGGACCAAGGGGTCGGCCGCGTTGCTGCTGGCGACGCGGGCGCTGGCCCGGGCCGAGGGGGTGGAGGCGGTCCTGCTGGAGGAGTGGGCCCTGTCCCAGCCCGGCCTGGAGAAGCGCTGGGACGGCGCGGACCGGTCGGCGGCGGCCAAGGGCTGGCGCTGGGTCGGCGAGATGGAGGAGATCGCCGCGGCGATGGCCGCGGCCGGGCTTCCCGAAGGGTTCCACCAGGCCGCGGCCGACATCTACCGTGCTTACCCCCGGGGGGCGCCGGTGACCCCCCGCGTTTACGCTCCTTAGCAGAGGCCGAGCCGCTCGGACAGGTAGCCCTCGAGGGCATCCATCCCGACCCGCTCCTGCTGCATGGTGTCCCGGTCCCGGACCGTGACGGCCTGGTCTTCCAGGGTGTCGAAGTCGACGGTGACGCAGTACGGCGTGCCGATCTCGTCCTGCCGCCGGTACCGGCGGCCGATCGCGCTGGCGTCGTCGAAGTCGCAGTTCCAGCGCTTGCGCAGCGCCGCCGCGAGGTCCCGGGCCTTGGGTGACAGGTCCGAGTTGCGCGACAGCGGCAGCACCGCCACCTTGACCGGCGCGAGCCTGCGGTCCAGCCGCAGCACCGTGCGCTTCTCCATCTTGCCCTTGGCGTCCGGCGCCTCGTCCTCGGCGTAGGCGTCGAGCAGGAAGACCAGCGCGCCGCGGTCCACGCCGGCGGCCGGCTCGATGACCCACGGGATGAACCGCTCGCCCGACTCCTGGTCCAGGTAGGACAGGTCCTGCTTGGACGCTTCGGCGTGGGTGGTCAGGTCGAAGTTGGTGCGGTTGGCGATGCCCTCGAGCTCGCCCCACTCGGTGCCGGCGAAGTCAAACTTGTACTCGATGTCCACCGTGCGCTTGGAGTAGTGCGACAGCTTTTCCTTCGGGTGCTCGTACAGCGCGCAGGTTCTCCGCGTTGATGCCGAGGTCGGTGTACCAGGCGAGACGGGTCTCGATCCAGTAGTCGTGCCATTCCTCGTCGCTGCCCTCCTTGACGAAGAACTCCATCTCCATCTGCTCGAACTCCCGGGTCCGGAAGATGAAGTTGCCCGGGGTGATCTCGTTGCGGAACGACTTGCCGATCTGGCCGATGCCGAACGGGATCTTCTTGCGCGAGGTCTGCAGGACGTTCTTGAAGTTGATGAAGATGCCCTGCGCGGTCTCCGGGCGCAGGTAGGCCAGGCCCGACTCGTCCTCGACCGGGCCCAGGTGGGTGCGGAGCAGGCCGTTGAACATGCGCGGCTCGCTGAACGTGCCCCGGTTGCCGCAGTTCGGGCAGGAGAGTTCCTCCAGGCCGCCGACCGGGGCGTGGCCGTGCTTCTCCTCGTAGGCCTCGATCAGGTGGTCGGCCCGGTACCGCTTGTGGCAGAAGGTGCACTCGGTCAGCGGGTCGACGAACTCGGTGACGTGGCCGCTGGCCTCCCAGACCTCCCGGGCCAGGATGACCGAGGAGTCCAGGCCCACGATGTCATCGCGCTCGGTGACCATCGAGCGCCACCACTGGCGCTTGATGTTGTTCTTCAGCTCGACGCCGAGCGGGCCGTAGTCCCAGGAAGCCCGCAGGCCCCCGTAGATCTCGCTGGACGGGTAGACGAACCCCCGCCGCTTGCTCAGGCTGACGATGGCGTCGAGGCGGTCACTGCGCAATGCCATGGTGAAGGTCTCCATCCGGCTGGCGGTCGGCGGGCGCGAATCCCGAGGTGATCCCGGCGCGGGCGAAGGGCTCCGGAGGGCCGGGTGCCCCTAGCTTAGGAGCCCGCGCCGGTGATCGCGAATTGAATTCAGCCTGGTGCGGCTGGGTGACCGGCCGGTCACCCGCGCACGACCGGTCCGGCCACCATGTCGGCGTCGATCTGGAGGGAGATCCCGCCCACCTTGACCGTCTTGTTGCCCTGGTACTGCTTGGCGCGGCTGGCGTTCGGCCACACCGCGGAGGAGACGTAGGGCGTTCCGTCCAGGTCGGCCGCGTTGTCCCAGAGCGCGATCCAGACGGCCTTCGGCTCGGCCAGCGGGTGGCCGGCGATCGTGGTCGTCGTCTGCAGGTCCTTGATCGCGGCGTCGGCGCTGGAGTACACCCCGGACACGTAGCCCGCGGCCGTGAGCTGCCTGGTCCAGGCGTCGAGGAAGGTCAGGACCGCGGTGTGGCAGCCGGAGTTGGTCCGGTCGTAGCCCTCCATGTCGTAGTAGATGGGCGAACCCTGGCCGATGCCGTACGTCTTGGCGTCGGCGACCGCCTGGTTGGCGGCGGCGGTTCCCTGCGCGGCCGCCTGACTTGGCGTTGATCTTGCCGGGGAAGCTGTCGCACGGCGCCTGCAGCCCGACGAAGGTGGGCAGCAGCGACCAGCCCGTCGCCTTGGCCTGCTGGACCCAGCCGGCCGACAGGTTGCTCTGGCCGCAGCCCATCATCTGGCCGCCGATGTAGACCGAGGTGGCGGCGTACTTGGCCCGCCACGCCTTCATGGTCGGCAGCGAGGGAGCCGAGCAGGTGTCGAAGCCGGCCACCGTGCCCTTCGGGGTCGTCGGCGGCACGGGCGCCGGGTTATTGGCCGGCACCGGGCCGGTCGGGGCGGGGGCGGGCGCCGGCGGGGCCGGCTTAGCCGGGGGCGACGAGGGCGGCAGCCAGCCCGGGGGCACCCCGGCCGTCGGATTGGTACTCACCGGCCAGGCCGGGTTGGTGTCCTTGACGATGACGGGATGCCGGCTGATCCGGAACGAGTCGCCGGTGCGCGGCCGGGCGGCCGGCTGGGCGCCCTTGACGGCCGGGCCCTTCTGGGTGCTCCTCTGGGCGGCGTCCGGGCGGACGGTGGCCAGGATCTGGACGGCGGCGTCCGAACTCGTCCCGTAGGTGGCGTCGACCGGCGGCGAGGCGGCCGGCAGGGCCAGCGCCAGCTCGTGCTGGTCCGGGTCCTGGAAGACGGTGCCCGGCTTGGGCGCCTGCTGACCGGTCTGGGCCGGGCCCTTGCGGTCTCCGGTCTTGCTCTCCTGGCTCACCGGGGCGCCGGGCAGGGCCGCTGGGGCTTTCGAGTCTCCTGTGGTCCCCGAGGTCTTCGAGCTCGCGCCGATGCTGATCGTGTCGACCCGCCCGACCACGCCGGCCGGGCAGTCCTGGTCCGGCCCCGGGGTGCCGAGATAGACGGCGTGCCGGTCGTAGCGGACGCACTGCCGGGGGTCCTTCGCCAGGTCGTAGACCGGCCAGCTTTCGGGTACGCTCACCGCATATCCGCCGTATGTCACGGTTTTCTTGCCCGACTTAAGCGCCTTTACCGAATTGGCCGTCGTTTTCAGGCCGGCGGCTACGGCTACGGGCTGCAGGCCAGGTCCCGATATCATTCCGATGGACACGAATCCGGCGATGAGAACGGCTATTGCCGCGCGGCGCATAAAACCCCCAGTGACCCCGTTTGCGAATCTTTTACGCTGGCCCCATAGGCACGCCAAAAACAGATATCCAGACACGAGCGCTGTCCCCTGAGCACCAGTTGCGCTAATAGTGCCCACTCCCCGCCAGGTTACGCACAGTTACTCAGAAGTTACTGGGATCCCGGGCGTGTCGCGTGGCCCAGCCGACGGCCCGGTGGTAGTGCGACTGGTCGTCATGCCTGGTAGGCAGGGCTTATTGGGCCCGGTGTTTGAGGGCGGCGGACGTGGCTCGGCTACGACGGCGGCTCGGCCGGCACCGGGTTCGGCACGGCACCGCCGTACCGGCGGTCGCGGCTCGCGTAAATCTCGCAGGCGTGCCACAAATGTCGCCGGTCGAAATCGGGCCAAAGGGTGTCGAGGAAAACCAACTCGGCATAAGCGGACTGCCAGAGCAGGAAGTTGGAAAGCCGCTGCTCACCGGACGATCTGACGAAAAGGTCGACGTCGGGAATGGCGGGTTCATCCAGGTAGCGGGCGAAGAGCTTTTCGTTGACCCGATCCGCCCGGAGCCTTCCCGCGGCCACGTCGGCGGCGATGGCGGCGGCCGCGTCGGCGATCTCGGCCCGGCCCCCGTAGTTCACGCAGAATTGCAGGGTCAGGACGGAATTGCCGGCGGACATCTGCTCCGCGGTCTCGAGTTCGCTGATGACGCTGCGCCACAGTTTCGGCCGGCGCCCGGCCCAGCGGATGCGGACGCCCATCTCGTTCAGCAGGTCCCGGCGCCGGTGGATGACGTCCCGGTTGAAGCCCATGAGGAAGCGGACCTCATCGGGCGAGCGCCGCCAGTTCTCGGTCGAGAACGCGTAGGCGGACAGGTAGGGAATGCCGAGCTCGATCGCCCCCATGATCACGTCGAGCAGCGAGGACTCGCCTTCCTTATGGCCCTCGGTCCGGGGCAGCCCGCGATTCTTCGCCCAGCGCCCGTCGCCGTCCATCACCAGGGCGACGTGCCGGGGAACGAACTCGGCCGGTATGTCCGGCGGCTTGGCCCCGCTCGGGTGCGGGTCGGGCGGACGGGGCGTCCATCAGACGCGCTCCACGTGACGCAGCGAACGGATCGAGTGCTCCAGGTGCCATTGAAGGTAGGCGGCCACCAAACCGCTGCACTCTACCCGGTGCCTGCGCTCGCTGCGATCGGCGCCTTCCCAGTCGCCGCGGAGCAGGGCGAGCATCAGCGCCACCGTCGGCCCGGCGGGCGAGGCCGCGCCGGGCGGCCGGCAGCTGGCGCAGACCATGCCCCCGGCCGCGACCGCGAAGGCCGGCAGCCGGCGCCCGCTGCCCGTGCCGTCGCCGCCGGGGGCGCCGCAGCGGGCGCACTCCTCCAGGGCCGGCGCGTACCCGGCGACCGCGAGCGAGCGGAGCATGAAGGCGTCGAGCACCAGCCCGGAAGCGTGCTCCCCCTCGTTGAGGGCGCGCAGCCCGCCGATGAGCAGGAGCAGCTCGCGCAGCGAGGGCTCCTTCTCCACCGGGGTGAACCGCTCGGCCGTCTCCAGCATCGCCACCCCGGCCGTGTAGCGGGGGTAGTCCCCGGTCAGCGTCTCTCCGTAGGAGCGGATCACCTCGGCCTGGGTGATCACGTCCAGCGATCGCCCGGCGTGCAGCATCAGGTCGACGTGCGTGAACGGCTCGAGCCGGGCGCCGAACCTGGACTTGGTCCGGCGGACGCCCTTGGCCACGGCGCGGATCCGCCCGCTGGTGCGGCCGAGGATGGTGATGATCCGGTCCGCCTCGCCCAGCTTCTGCGTCCGCAGCACGATCCCGTCATCCCGGTAGAGCTGCACCCAGCCATTCTCCCGTATCGCAGGGACATTCCGCCGCAGGACGCTAGCCGGACGGGCAGTTCCGTCCGGCGCGACCGCTTGGGCCTGGCCGCGCTTGACCTCGATGCCGCCCATCACGGCGACCCCGACGATGCGGATCCGGGGTCCGCCCGGCGACGCCCGGTCCTTCCCCGCCGTGGTCGACGCCGCCCATGATGCCGATGGCGCCGACGTCCACTTCCGCGTCCTCCGGCACGGTGATCTCCATGCCGCCCAGCACGGCGTACGCCTTGATGACCGTCTCGGCCTCGGCGAAGGTGGAATCGCTCATGTCGAGCTTGATCCCGCCCAGGGTCGCGATGGCCTTGTACTCCGGCGGCACGACCCACGCGCCGTCGCGGCTGGCGCCGCCCAGGATGGCCAGCGACATCCGGAACCGGGCAGTGCCGCCGATCCGGCCGCGGGCGGGGGCCGTGGCGTCCACGGACGCCGCGGCCCGCGCGGCCGGGAGATCACGGGTGACCGGGACCAGGTCGGCGAACGTCTTGGCCGAGTACACGCTGGTCAGCCGTTCGTCCAGCTCGTCGACGGTGATCCGGCCCTGCGCGTGCGCTTCGCGGAGCACTTCCGCGGCCCGGTCACGATCCGTGTCGGAAATGCGCAATTCCGGCGTTGGTCGGGCGAGTCGCTCATGGCCCCAACCTTAACGATCGTCGCCGCGATGCGGCACGGCCGCATCACCGGGCGTGCACCACCCGGGATCCCGGGATCTCCGGGATCCTTGGGTGCGCGGGCGCCGGGGCTGGGTAAGCCCCGGCGCCCGCGGACGGAAAGCCGCCGCCCGGTTCAGCCCCGGCGGGAGCGGTTCACCGCGGACAGGACCGCGCGCATCGACGCGGTGACCGTGTTCGTGTCGATGCCGACGCCCCAGAAGACCTGGCCGGCGATCTCGCACTCGACGTACGCGGCGGCCTGGGCGTCGGTGCCCTCGGTCAGCGCGTGCTCGGCGTAGTCGAGCACGCGCGCGGTCACCCCGATGGAGTCGAGCGCGTCACAGAACGCCGAGATGGGGCCGTTGCCCACGCCCTCGACCTGCCGCGGCTGCCCGTCCACGCAAACCTCCGCGGACAGCGCGTGCTTGGCCTCGATCACCGAGGACTGCTGGTGGTCCAGCAGCGACACCGGCCCCGCGGCCAGGTACTCGCCCGAGAAGATCTCCCACATCTGCCCGGCCGGCACCTCGCCGCCCTCGGCGTCGGTGTGGCCCTGGATCACCCGGGAGAACTCGATCTGCAGGCGGCGGGGCAGGTCCAGCTGGTGCTCGGTCTTCATCAGGTACGCCACGCCGCCCTTGCCGGACTGCGAGTTGACCCGGATGACCGCCTCGTAGGTCCGGCCCACGTCGTGCGGGTCGATCGGCAGGTAGGGCACGGCCCACGGGTACTCGGCGAACGGGACGCCGGCGCTGGCCGCCTCGGCCTCCAGGGCCTCGAAGCCCTTCTTGATCCCGTCCTGGTGGGAGCCCGAGAACGCGGTGTAGACCAGGTCTCCCGCGTACGGGTGCCGCGGGTGGACGGGCAGCTGGTTGCAGTACTCGACCGTGCGCCGGATCTCGTCGATGTCCGAGAAGTCGATCATCGGGTCGATGCCCTGGCTGAACAGGTTGAGGCCCAGCGTGACCAGGCATACGTTGCCGGTGCGCTCGCCGTTGCCGAACAGGCAGCCCTCGATCCGGTCGGCGCCCGCGAGCACGGCCAGCTCGGCGTCGGCGACCGCGGTGCCGCGGTCATTGTGGGTGTGCACGGACACGCACACGTGGTCGCGGCGAGGCAGGTTCCGGCTCATCCACTCGATCTGGTCGGCGTAGACGTTCGGGGTGGACCGCTCGACCGTGCACGGCAGGTTGAGGATGATCTCCCGCTCCGGGCCGGGCTGCCAGACGTCCATGACGGCCGAGCACACGTCCAGGGCGAAGTCGAGCTCGGTGTCCATGAAGATCTCGGGCGAGTACTCGTAACCGAAGTCGGTGCCGTCCAGGTACTGCTCGGCGTACTTCATCACGTGCCGGGTGCCCTCGACGGCGAGGGCCTTGCACTCCTCGCGGTCGATGCGGAACACCACCTTGCGGAAGATCGGGGCGGTGGCGTTGTACAGGTGCACGGTGGCCATCCGGGCGCCGGCCAGCGACTGGACCGACCGCTCGATGAGCTCGTCGCGGGCCTGGGTCAGCACCGAGATCCGGACGTCGTCCGGGATGCGGTCTTCCTCGACGAGCTCGCGGATGAAGTCGAAGTCGGTCTGACTCGCGGCCGGGAACCCGACCTCGATCTCCTTGTAGCCCATCCGCACCAGCAGCTCGAACATCTTGTGCTTACGGGCGGGGCTCATCGGGTCGACCAGCGCCTGGTTGCCGTCCCGCAGGTCGGTGGCCAGCCAGCGCGGGGCCCTGGTGATGGTCTGGGACGGCCAGGTGCGGTCCGGCAGCTCGACCGGCGGGAAGGCCGAGTAGCGATGGCACGGCATGCCGCTGGGCTGCTGGCGTACGGGGGTGACGCGTTTGAACGCGGGCTCTTGCTGCATGATTCTGCTGTTTCCTTGAAGCTAAGGGGCGGTTGATGCCTGACTAACGGCCAGCGGACACACCAACACCCCGCGGCGAGGGAGCCGGCCTATCGGCCCCCGCCGCGGCCGCTAAGGAGGAGCAGCTCGCGCAACATTGCGACCTACCCTACCAGCCGGATCGAGGGCGCGGTGGCGCCGGGCGCCCATCGCGGCGCGGGCCGGGCCGGGCGGCGCGCCATCGGGGGGGCCGCCGGGGCGATACTCGGTGGCGGCGGGGCGATATTCGGTGGCGCTGGGCGGGGCGGGGGCGGTTGGGTGGGGGAATGCGCATCGAGCAGGCCGACCCGGCCGACACGCGGCAGGCGCGCGAGTGCCACGAGGTGTACCTGGCCGCCCAGCGGGACGACGAGCCAGGAGCACCGTGGTTCACCGACCGGGCTTACGCGGGCTGGCTCGCGGTCGGCTGGGACGGCAACCCGCGGGAACTGTGGCAGGCCCGCCAGGAGGACGGCCCGGTGGCGGGCTGGTACCGGCTGGAGCTGCCGTCCAGGGAGAACCTGGACCAGGCGAACCTGACCCTGATCGTGCACCCGGCCGAGCGGCAGCGTGGCGCCGGACGCGCCCTGCTGCGGCACGCGGCGGGCCGGGCGGCGGCGAACGGGCGCTCGGTACTCAGGGGCGTCGCGCGCCAGGACTCCCCCGGTGAGGCGTTCGCGCGCGCGGCCGGGGCGAAGCCGGGCCTGGCGGACATCCAGCGCGTTCTCGACGTCGCCACCCTGGACCAGGCTATGCGCGCCCGGCTGCGCGGGCCGGCTGAGCGGGCCGCGGCCGGCTACTCGCTGGTGTCCTGGGCCGGTCCGGTACCCGAGGAGTTCACCGAGGGGGTGGCGGCGGTCTACAACGCGATGGGCGACGCCCCGCATGAACCCGGGGCCGCGGCGGAGGAGTGGGACGCCCAGCGCGTCCGCGAACGTGTCAACGATCTCCAGCCCCGGTACGGGATGAACCACTACGCGGTGGCGGCCCGGCACGACGACACCGGGGAAATGGCCGCGATGACCGAGATAGCGGTGGACCCGGCGGATCCGGGCTGGGGACATCAGGTGATCACGGCGGTAACCCGGGAGCACCGCGGGCACCGGCTCGGCCTGCTGCTGAAGCTGGCCATGATGGAACTGCTCGCGACGGCCGAGCCGCGGCTGGAGCGACTGGAGACCATGAACGCCGCGAGCAACAAGCACATGGTCGCGGTCAACGACGCCCTCGGCTACGTCCCCTGCGGCGCGCCTTTCGTCTCCTGGCGCCTCGACCCAGCGGCCAGGCCGGGCCGGGCGGGCTAGTCACGGCCGGCCGGACTAGTCGCGGCCGGCCGACTGCTCGGTCATCGCGACGACGCCGACGACCTGAGCCTGGGTCATGCCGAGGTCGGCGCCGATGGCCAGCGAGGCGTGCCGCTCGGTCTCGCTGAGCGGGCCGTCCGCCATGGCGATGCGGATCACCTCGGCCAGGTACCACTCCCGGGCCTGGATGGCGAGCTGGCTCCCGACCTGGTTCAGGGCCGGGCGGATCGCCTCGAACGGCTGCGTCAGGTCGGCGTCGAGCATGGCCTCGTCGTAGTTCGGCACGCCTGCCGCGATGACCGCCTCGATCGCGCGCTGCCGTGACGCCGGGTTCGACGGGTCACCGGACCGCAGCATGGCCGATACGGCGGCTCGCATGCCGGCCGGCAGGGCCGCCTGCATCTGCGCGGTGGTGGGCTGGCTGAGCACGTCGGTCACGTAACGGGTCTTGCAGGTGGTGCACTGAACGTGCTCGCCGACCGCGTTGAGCGGGATGACCGGGAGGAAGAACAGCGTGAACCACCGGCGCCCGGCCCGGTGGCGGTACTCACGGTCGCCGCCGCAGCGGCGGCAGTGGAAGACGCCTTGCCCCAGCGTCCGGAAGAACACGCGCAGGCCAAAGATGATCAGCACAGTAGATCTCCTTCTGCCCGACCGGCCGGCACACTCCCCGCAAGCACCCCGCTGCTGGCGTGTGCCCCGCCATTCCGGCGCAGGCAGGATCCATCATGTCGCCGCAGGCCCCGGCAGCGCTGGGGCCGAGACGAATCCGATACCTCATTTTCCGCCAAAGCCGGAAATGGTCACTATGGGAGGGGCTGGTGAGGCTGGCGAGTCCGCTGGGACTCGCCGGAGTGGCCCGTAGAGGCGGTCGGTGGCACCCAGGGTACGCAAGAAGGGTACGCGGGGGGCCACGGAGTCCGTTCGGCGGGCAGGAGGCGGGCGGCTGGCCTGCTGCGGCACGCCGCCGGGCGGGCGGTCGCCGGCGGGCGCGAGCTGCTGGCCGGGTTCGCCTGGGCGGGTTCGCCGGGCGAGGCGTTCGCCGCGGCGGCCGGGGCGACCTGGGGCTGAACGAGATCCGGCGGGCGATGGACACCGATGCCCTCGCGCCGGAACGGCTGGCCGGGCTGCGGGACGCGGCGCAGGCGGCTTCGGCCGGGTACTCGCTGATCAGCTGGGCCGGGCCGATGCCGGAGGAGCACCTGGAGCAGGTGGCGGCGCTCAACCGCGCGGGCGACGACGCGCCGCACGACCCGAGCCACCAGGAGCTGGTGTGGGACGCGGCGCGGGTCCGGGCGACCGACGAGCGGGCGGCGGTGCACGGCGTGGTGCCGTACACCGTGATGGCGTGCCACGACGCCACCGGCGAGCCGGCCGGCCTGACCCTGGTCGAGGTCGGGCCGGAGCTGCCGGAGTGGGGCTTCCAGGCGCTGACCGCGGTGGCCAGGGGACACCGCGGGCACCGGCTGGGGCTGCGGCTCAAGGTGGCCATGCTGGACCTGCTGGCCCGCGCGGAGCCGCGGGTCACGCACATCCTGACCAGCAACGCCGAGACCAACGGGCACATGATCGGGATCAACGAGATGCTCGGCTACCACGTGATCGGCAAGCCCGAGCGATCCTGGGAGCTGGCGGCCGCGCAGGTCCAGGCTCAGTCGTAGAAGCCCAGGCGGCGGAGCTGCCGGGGGTTGCGCTGCCAGTCCTTGGCGATCTTCACGTGCAGGTCGAGGTAGACCTTGGTGCCGAGGAGCGCCTCGATCTGATGGCGGGCCCGGGTCCCCACCTCTTTCAGCCGCACTCCCCCGGCGCCGATGACGATGGCCTTCTGGGTCGGCCGCTCGACGTAGAGCTCGGCGTGCACATCGGTGAGGTCGTCACGGCCGGGCCGCGGCCCCATCTCCTCGACCACCACCGCGATCGAGTGCGGCAGCTCGTCCCGCACCCCGTCCAGGGCCGCCTCCCTGATCAGCTCGGCCACCATGATCTGCTCGGGCTCGTCGGTCAGCTCGCCGTCGGGGTACAGGGCCACGCCCGCGGGCAGGTGCGAGACCAGGACGTCCGCGAGGACGTCGAGCTGGTACCCGGTCACGGCGGAGACCGGCACCACGTCGGCCCAGTCGCCCAGGTCGCTCACCGCCAGCAGCTGCTCGGCTACCCGCTCGGGGGGCACCTGGTCGCACTTGGTCACGACCACCACGACCGGGGTCTTCTTCACGTTCTCCAGCTCGCGGGCGAAGAACCGGTCGCCGGGCCCCACCGGGTCGGTGGCCGGGACGCAGAAGCCGATCACGTCGACTTCGGTGAGGGTGTTCCTGACCAGGCTGTCCAGCCGCTCGCCGAGCAGCGTGCGCGGCTTGTGCAGGCCGGGCGTGTCGACCAGGATCAGCTGGGCGTCCGGACGGTGCACGATGCCGCGGATCACCCGCCGGGTGGTCTGCGGCCGGTCGCTGGTGATCGCCACCTTGGCGCCGACGAGCGCGTTGGTCAGCGTCGACTTGCCCACGTTGGGACGGCCTGCGAGACAGGCGAACCCGGATCGGAACGCGGGAGCCGGCGGGGAATGGTTCACCTGCTTATTCTCGCGCATGATAGGAGGGCGGAGAGCCTGACTCGTTCGGTATCGGGGAAAGGCGCGGGCGCTACGGTCGTTCCCATGCCTCGATTCCGGCCCACCGCCCGCCTGCTCGTGCTCGATCCGGCCGGGCGCGTCCTGCTGTTCAGCGCGGCGGATCCGCGGGGAAGGGCGTGGTTCACGCCGGGCGGCGGCGTGCACCGCGGGGAGAGCCTGGAAGCCGCCGCGGTCAGGGAACTGGCCGAGGAGACAGGGCACGTCCGGGCCGAGGCCGACATCGGCCCGGTGGTGGCGACGAGCGCCGGGCTGTGGCAGACCGGGAGCGGGCTCGTCTTCTTCGGCGCGGATTCGTTCTTCCTGGTCCGGGTGGCGGAGCCGCGGGTCGATACGGACGGGCAGGAAGCGTTCGAGCGTTCGGTCATCACCGGGCACCGGTGGTGGACGACCGGGGAGCTGCGGGTAACCAGCGACAAGATTGTGCCGAACGGGCTGGCCGATCTCGTAGACGGCCTGCTCCACGCCGGTGCGCCCGCGACGCCTACGCGGCTGGCGTGGCGGCCCTAAGGAGCTAGCGCCTGGCGGATGGTGCCGTCCGGGGCGGCGTGGAACACCACCGCGTCCGGGCCGAGGTCGCGGACCACGGCCAGGTCGCCCGGGTCCAGCTCGGCCTCGCTGACCAGCGCGGCCGCCTCGAGCTTCTCCGCGCCGCTGGATACCGCCATGGCCACGGCGAGGCGCAGCGCGGACAGTCGCAGCGACGGCAGGGCCACCGCCGCGGCGGTATAGGTGCGGCCGGTCTCGTCGCGGACCGCCGCGCCCTCGGACGCCGCCACCCGAGCGCGGGTGGACCGGGCCAGGGTGATGATCTTGAGGTCTTCCTGACCAGGAGTTACTTCGCTCACCTAGATGAGTTTACGGGCCGTCGTCCCCCGCGCGTTCCACTAGTACCGTGCCGATCTTGTTGCGCCGGCCCGCCAGGTTCTCCGCGGTGAGCCGCAGGCCGTCGACGGTCGCGGTCGAGCCCGCGATCGGGACCCGGCCGAGGACCCGGGCCAGCAGGCCGGCCACCGTCTCGACGTCCTCGTCCTCCAGGCTGACGCCGAACAGCTCGCCGAGCTCGGTCACCGAGAGCCGGGCGGTGACCCGGGCGGAGCCGGGCGAGAGCCATTCCACCGGGGGCTGCTCGTTGTCGTCGTACTCGTCGGCGATCTCGCCGACGATCTCCTCCAGGATGTCCTCGATGGTGGCCAGGCCGGCCGTGCCGCCGTACTCGTCGATCACGATGGCGACGTGGCTGCGCTGGGCCTGCATCTGGCGGAGCAGTTCGTCCACCGGCTTGCTGTCGGGCACGTAGCTGGCCGGGCGCATCACGGTCGCGACCTTCTCGGTGGCGTCGGCCCCGGGGTGCTCACTCGCCCAGGCCACGATGTCCTTGAGGTAGGCGACGCCGACCACGTCGTCCTCGTTCTCGCCGACCACCGGAATCCGGGAGAACCCGCTGCGCAGCGCCAGCGACAGGCCCTGCTCGACGGTCTTGTCGGCCTCGATGAACACCATCTCGGTACGCGGCACCATGACTTCCCTGACGATGGTGTCGCCGAGCTCGAAGACCGAGCGGACCATGTCCCGCTCGCCCGGCTCGATGTCCGTCCGGCGCTCCAGGTAGTCCACCAGGCCGCGCAGCTCGGCCCGGTCCGCCTGGCCTTCCTCGCCGGGCTGCGGCCGGGTCCGGCGGGCCGGGGGCAGGGCGTTGCCGCACGCGACGAGCACTCCGGCCAGCGGGCCCAGCGCCCGGGTCAGCGGGTACAGGAACCCGGCCGCGCGCTGGGCGGTGCGCTCGGTCCGCGGGCCGATACGCCCGGTCTGCGGGCGGACGCCGGTCAGCAGGTAGCGCAGCCCGAGCACCACGGCCAGCGCGGACAGGACCGCCCGCCAGTCGTCGCTGAACCAGCTGACGAAGGCCGCCGCGACCAGCACCGCGGCGGCGATCTCGCAGATGCCCTTGAGCAGGAGCAGGACGCTCAGGTAGCGGGGCAGGTCGGCGGCCACGACGCTGAGCCGGGCCTGTTTGTCCCCGGCGACGCGGTCGGCCGCGCCGGTGGCGGACACCAGCGTCAGCGCAGCCTCCGCGTTCGCGCACCAGCCAGCCGCGAGGGCGAGCACGGCCGCAGCGACCAGCAGCCACGCTGGAGCGGTCATAAGCCGGGTTGCCCCTTCGTCTCCTGCCAGGCCTTCAGCAGCTGGTCCTGGGTGCCGAACATGGCGGCGTGCTCCTCGGGCTCGGCATGGTCGTAACCGAGCAGGTGCAAGATGCCGTGCACGCACAGCAGCTCGAGCTCGTCCTGGGTGGAGTGGCCCGCCTTCTCCGCCTGCCCGGCCGCGACCTGCGGGCACAGCACCACGTCGCCGAGCAGGCCCGGTTCGGGGCCCGAGTCGGCGCGGCCGCCGTCCATGTGCGGCGGGCGGAGCTCGTCCATCGGGAACGCGAGCACGTCCGTCGGTCCCGGCTCGCCCATCCAGCGCTCGTGCAGGTCGGTCATCGCCTGCTCGTCCACGAGCAGCACGGAGAGCTCGGCCAGCGGGTGGATCCGCAGCTGGTCCAGCGTGAACCGGGCGACCGCGGCCAGCCCCACCTCGTCGACCTCGATGCCCGCCTCGTTGGCGATATCGATGCTCATCAGGGTCCCCTAGTTGCCCTTCCGCCTGACCGGCCGGGAGCCCCGGTCGAGCTGCTGGGCCTGCGACTGAGCGTCATGCCGTTCGTAAGCGTCGACGATCTTGCCCACCAGCCGGTGCCGGACGACGTCGTGGCTGGTCAGACGGGAAAAGTGGATGTCCTCGATGCCGTCGAGGATGTCCTGCACCACGCGCAGGCCGCTGACCTGCCCGGCTGGCAGGTCCACCTGGGTCACGTCGCCGGTCACCACGACCTTGGAACCGAAGCCAAGCCGGGTGAGGAACATCTTCATCTGCTCGGCTGAGGTGTTCTGCGCCTCGTCCAGGATGATGAACGAGTCATTGAGGCTCCTGCCCCGCATGAATGCCAGGGGCGCAATTTCGACAGTACCTGCGGCTATCAGACGCGGAATCGAATCCGGATCGACCATGTCGTGCAGGGCGTCGTAGAGGGGGCGCAGGTAGGGGTCGATCTTCTCGTACAGGGTGCCGGGCAGGAACCCGAGCCGCTCCCCCGCCTCCACCGCCGGCCGGGTCAAGATGATCCGGTTGACCTCCTTGGCCTGCAGCGCCTTGACCGCCTTGGCCATGGCCAGGTAGGTCTTGCCGGTGCCGGCCGGGCCGATGCCGAACACGATCGTGTGCTGGTCGATGGCGTCCGCGTACCGCTTCTGGTTCAGCGTCTTGGGCCGGATCGTGCGGCCGCGGGCGGACAGGATGCCGACCGTGAGCACGTCGGCCGGGCGCACGCCGCGCTCGGCGCGGAGCATGGCGGCGGTCCGCTCGACCGCGTCGGGGGTCAGGTCGGTGCCCTTGCGCAGGAGCTCGACCAGCTCGTCGAAGAACGCGGTGATCAGCGCGGTCTCCGCCGTGGTGCCGGTCGCGGTGATCTCGTTGCCGCGGACGTGGATATCGGCGTCGAACTCCCGCTCGATCACGTGCAGCAGCTCATCCCCGGAGCCGAGCAGGCTGACCATGGAATGGTCAGCGGGGATGACGATCTTCACCTGAGATCGCGCTTCGGTCTTGGCTTCGCGTTGCCTGTCGCCGTTAGAGGTGCCCCGGGCGTTCAGGTCGTCGTTTCTGGTGTCTGTCAATTCGATCTTCTCGAAGACCCGGGGGACCGCCCCCCGCGTGCTGAGCACCATGTTATCCGGGATGCGAGACGCCCGTGCTTGGTCGACACGGGTCACCCAGCGGGGAGACGTCATCCGGGCGGCCAGGCGAGGGAACGGCCGCCGAGGACGTGCCCGTGGACGTGCGGGACGGCCTGCCCCGCGTCGGCGCCGGTGTTGAAGACGACGCGGTAGCCGGTCTCCCCTATGCCCTCGACCGCGGCGACGCGGTACGCCCCCGTGATCACCTCGCCGAGCAGCGCGGCGTCGGCGGCGGCCAGGGCGGCCACGTCGGGATAGTGGCCCTTCGGGATGACGAGCACATGCGTCGGGGCCTGCGGGTCGATATCGCGGAAAGCCAGGATCCGGTCGGTTTCCAGCACCGTGGTCGCGGGAATATCGCCGGCCACGATGGCACAGAACAAGCATTCAGCCACGGGGAGATCCTAGGGCTCACGGCGCGCTTGCGGATCATCATCAAGCCTGGCCGCGCGCGGCGCGCCGGTCCGGCAAAGGCGCGGCGCAGCATAATTCAGGCAATACCAGGGGAACCGCTCAAGCTAATACCAGGTGTACCGCAGGGTAACCATGTTGCGATCCGTTGTTATGGTGCTGATCCCTGCAAGTGCTGTCGTATCCTCGCGCTCAATGGATATTCTTGATTTTCGGCAATCCTCCGGCCTCCCCAGGCGGCGTATCCGAGAGTCGTCACCTGGTCTGGTCAGCACCCCCGCCCGGGTGTGTGGCTGGCCGTTAGAAAAGCCAGCTGGCCAGGTGGTTTGCCAGTGATGGCCAAACGGCGGACGGGCAGATGGGTGGGAGATCTGGGGATGAAGGACCGGCGGGCGTGGTCCGGTGTGACCCCCATCACGGTGCGGAAGCAGCCGGATGGAGGGTGAACCTGAAGACGGGGTACCGCGTCCTACCAATGTGACCGAAACCCTGCTCGCCAATGGCGGCGTCGTGTCAGATGCCTTCATGGCATCCTCAGCGGCGCGCGCCGGGTGGAGCGCGGACCGGGCGGTCACGGAACTGTACACAGTGCACTACCGGGCGCTGGTGCGGCTGGCGGCGCTGCTGGTGCGGGACACCCCGACGGCCGAGGAAGTCGTCCAGGACGCCTTCGTGGCCATGCACGGCGGCTGGCAGCGCCTGCGGGACGCCGAGAAGGCGCTGGCGTACCTGCGGCAGGCCGTGGTCAACCGGTCCCGGTCAGTGCTGCGGCACCGCACCGTGGTCGACAAGAACCTGCAAAAAGCCCCGCCCGACATGCCCAGCGCCGAGCACGGCGCGCTGGCCCTGCTCGAACGCGACGCCGTCGTCGCCGCCCTGCGCCACCTCCCCGACCGCCAGCGCGAGGCCATCGTCCTGCGCTACTACGCCGACCTGTCCGAGGCCGACATCGCCGCCGCCATGGGCATCAGCCGCGGCGCCGTCAAGAGCCACACCGCCCGCGGCATGTCCGCGCTGCGCGCGGCCCTGGAGCACGAGTAATGACCAGATCTGGATTTGACGGCATGCCGCCGCAAGGACCCGATCCGATGGAGTTCGGGGAATACCTGCGCCGGGCGCTGCATGCTGCCGCGGATCAGGTCGAGCCCCATCCGGACGGGCTAGAGCGGATCCGCGCGCGGGTGCGGTCCGGGCCGGCCCACGTCAGCAGGCGTTCGGCCGCCCGGGCGGGTTTCCTGGCCGGCCGCTGGAACGCCGGGCGAGGCCGCGACGACTCCGCCCGCGACGGCCGCGGCCGCGGCGGCAGCGGCCGGGCCCGGCCGCGAGACTGGCGGGACGGGCTGCTCAGGCCGGTCCTGGCGGCGGCCTGCGCGGTGTTCGCCATCGGCGTCGTTCTCGCCTTGCCCCCGCTGCGCGAGGCCTTCGTCTCACTGGGGTCGGCGGTGGGGATTTCCTCCTCGAGCCCCAGCAAGGGCACGCAGAGCCTGGCCGGCTCGGGGAGCGCGGTGGGCTCGGCGACCGGCGGGGCCGGTCCCGGCAGCTCGTCGGCTAGCCAGAGCAGTGCGCAGGCGACGACCGCGTGTCCCTCGCCTACCTCGTCGCCCAGCGCGTCGAAGTCCGCCAAGCCGAGCAAGGCGGTGCCGAGCGTGCCCCTGACCGGCTCGGGCACCGCCACGGCCAGCGGCAGTGCGAGCAGCAGCCCGAGCGTCAGCGGCGGCACGAGCGTCAGTCCCAGCGGCAGTGACAGCGGCTCCCCGACCGGGACGGTCACAGACACCGCCTCCGCGACCTCGACCGCCACGGCGAGCAGCAGCGCGACCAGCACCGCCAGCGCATCGGGATCGGCCTCGGCGACCGCCACGGCCAGCACCAGCGCCACGGGAAGCAAGAAGGCCGCGCACGCGACCGGCTCCCCCTCCTGCCCGGCTAGCCCGAAGCCCGCTAAGACGGCCAAGCCCCGCGTCAGCACGTCGGCGCCCGCCGCGGGCAGTTCCAGCCCCGCCGCGCCCCCCTCGTCGCCGTCCTCTTCCTCGTCCTCGCCCCCAAGGTCGAGCCTGCCGGGGAACACCGGCGTCAGCCCGACCGGCAGCGGCTCACCCGGCGCCGCGAACCAGAGCGATACCACGGCCACCACCGGGCCCACGACGGCGTCCTTAGGACCGGCCGGACCGCAGTCAGGACCAGCGCCCGGACCGGGTCAGCACGATCGCGGCCGCCACCGTCCCGGCGGTGGAAGTCCGTAGCACGGTCGGGCCGAGCCGGCAGCCGGTGGCGCCGGCCGCCTGGAAGGCCGCGCTCTCCTCGTCGGTGACGCCGCCCTCCGGGCCCACCACGATCAGCAGGTCTCCCGATCCCGGGAGGCTGAGGCGGCCGAGGCTGACGGCCGCACCGGGCTCCAGGATGATCGCGCAGGCGGCCTCCTTGGCCAGCCGGGCCACGTCGGTAGTCGCGGCGAGCCCCGTCACCTCGGGTATCCAGGCGCGGCGGGACTGCTTGGCGGCCTCGCGGGCGGTCAGCCGCCACTTGCCGAGCGAGCGTTCACCGCGAGCGCCCTGCCACACCGTGACCGAGCGCGCCGCGGCCCACGGCACGATGCGGTCCACCCCCACCTCGGTCATCTCCTCGACGGCCAGTTCCCCCCGGTCACCCTTCGGCAGGGCCTGGACGACGGTGATGGCCGGGTCGGGGCGGGGCTCCTGCCGCCGGGCCAGCACGGTGAGCTCGAGGCCGCCGTCCCCGCCGCGGAGCGGCCCGGCCACGACGCACTCCGCCACCAGGCCGGCGCCGTCGGCTACATCGGCGCGTTCACCGGGGCGGAGCCTGCGCACGGTCGCCGCGTGCCGGCCCTCGGCGCCGGACAGGACGACGACATCGGATTCCAGCGCCGCGCGATCGGCCAGGAAGACAGGCGGCTGCACGTGGTTGCCTCGCTGCCTGGGTCAGGCCCGCCCGTTGAACGCGTCGCGCAGCCGGGAGAAGAACCCCTGCGAGCCCGGCGCAAACCGGCCGGGCGGGGCTTCCTCGCCGCGCAGCTTGGCCAGGTCGCGGAGCAGCTTCTCCTGCTCGGCGTCCAGCTTGCTGGGCGTCTCGACGGTCACGTGGATGACGAGGTCGCCGCGCCCGTTGCCGTTCAGGTGCTTGACGCCCTGGCCGTAGAGCGGGATGACCTGGCCGGACTGGGTGCCGGGACGGATGTCGATGTCGGCCGGGCCGTCCAGGCTCTCCACCGACAGCGTGGCCCCCAGCGCGGCGGCCACCATCGGGATCGTCACCGTGCAGTGCAGGTCGTCGCCCTGCCGCTCGAAGATGGTGTGCGGGCGCTGGACGATCTCCAGGAACAGGTCGCCCGGCGGGCCGCCGCCCGGGCCGACCTCGCCCTCGCCGGCCAGCTGGATGTGCGTGCCGTCCTCGACGCCGGCCGGGATCCGCACCTTGATCGTCCGCCTGGTCCGCACCCGGCCGTCGCCATCGCACTCCGGGCAGGGCCGGACCAGCACGGTGCCGTACCCGCCGCAGCCGGGGCAGACCCGGGCCATCATGACCTGGCCGATGAAGGAGCGGGTCACCTGGCTGACTTCACCCCGGCCGCCGCAGATGTCGCAGGTCTGCGGGTGCGTGCCCGGCGCGGTGCCCTCACCGGAACAGGTGGGGCAGACCACGGCCGTGTCGACGGTGAGCTCACGGGTGGCACCGAACGAGCACTCGGCCAGCTCCAGCTCGATCCTGATGGTGGCATTGCGTCCGCGCTGAGCCCGGCTGCGCGGCCCGCGGGACGCGGCACCGCCGCCCGCCGCGCCGAAGAACTGGTCGAGCAGGTCGTTGAGCGGGTTGAAGCCCGGGCCGAAGCCGCCCGCTCCGGCGGCCGCGGCACCGGAGGCGAAGGGATCCATGCCCATGTCGTACATCCGGCGCTTGTCGGTATCCGACAGCACCTCGTACGCCTGGGTGATCTCCTTGAACCGCTCCTGGGTCTCCGGGTCGGGGTTCACGTCCGGGTGCAGTTCGCGGGCCAGGCGCCGGTAGGCCCGCTTGACCTCGTCCTGGGTCGCGTCCCGGCGGATCTTGAGCAACCCGTAGTAGTCGGCCGCCACTAGGACTCCGCCAGGATCTGGCCGACGTAGCGGGCGACCGCGCGGACCGCGCCCATGGTGCCGGGGTAGTCCATCCGGGTCGGCCCGAGCACGCCGAGCTTGGCCAGCGGCTGATCCTCGTTCCCGTACCAGGTGGACACCACGGAGGTGGACTGCAGGCCGGCGACCTCGTTCTCCGTGCCGATCCTGACGGTCAGGATGGCGGGCTCGGTCGTCTCCCCGAGGAGCCGCATCAGCACCACCTGTTCTTCCAGGGCCTCGAGCACTTCCCGCAGCCCCTTGCTGAAGTCGTGCGCGGCCAGGTTCGCGGCTCCACCGAAGACAATCTTCTCCTCGTTGCGCTCGACCAGGCTGGCCAGCAGTACCGCCAGCACTGCGTTGGCGTTGACGCGCTCGGCAGCCGGGATCCGCTCGGCCAGGTCAGAGACCATAGCAGCGGCGTCAGACAGTTTATGCCCGCCCAGGCAGGTGTTCACGACGGCCCGGACGTGGGACACCGAATCGTCATCCCAGGGCTCGGGCAGCTCGACGGTGCACTGCTCCACCCGCCCGGTGTCGGTGATGAGCACCAGCAGCAGCCGCTGCGGGGCGAGCGGGACCAGCTCGATGTGCCGGATGGCGGACCGGGTGAGGCTTGGGTACTGCACCACCGCCACCTGGCGGGTCAGCTGGACCAGCAGCCTGACCGTCCGCGTGACCACGTCGTCGAGGCTGTACGCGCCGCCCAGGAACGTCTCGATCGCGCGCCGCTCGGCCACCGACAGCGGCTTGACGCTGGACAGCCGGTCGACGAAGAGCCGGTAGCCCTTGTCCGTCGGTACCCGGCCGGCGCTGGTGTGCGGCTGCGCGATGAAGCCCTGCTCCTCGAGCACGGCCATGTCGTTCCTGATCGTGGCCGGCGACACGTCGAAGTGGTGCCGGTCGACGAGTGACTTCGATCCCACCGGTTCAGTGGTGGACACGTAGTCCTCGACGATCGCACGGAGCACCGTTAGTTTTCGCTCGTCGAGCACGCATTCACCTCCTTGGCACTCGTAGATCCCGAGTGCTAAGTCTATTGCGTCTAGCAAGTTCCCGGCGCGCGACAGCGAGGCGAACGGCCGCCTGACCATGCCCGGGACCGGCGGTCCGCGACCCGGCCCTGGGTATGACCCATATTCCGATGGTAACCGGCCGGCGCGAGCCGCGATAGCGCGTGTCGGCGGCGGCCCGGCCGGTGCCTGCTGGGCTACGCTGACGCGCAGGTACGGCTACGTTCGCGGCCCTAGCGGGCCAGGCTGGCAGGCCAAGCAGGCACCGCCGGCAGGCTTACGAGCGGAGGAGATACCCGTGCGGAGCAGGCAATACGGCGCCGACGTGCTCGCTGCGGAGAATGAGCTCAAACGGCGGCGCCCCGGCCAGCGCGAGGTGCCGAAGGTCGAGGCGGAGCGCGGCCTGGTGGTCGAGGATTCCGAGGGCCGGTTCTGCGGCGCGGTGGTCGGCTACGAGAAGGGCGCCGTCACGCTGGAGGACCGGCACGGCAGGCGCCGCCTCTTCCCGCTGACCCCGGCGGCGTTCCTGATCGACGGCCAGCCGGTCACGCTCGTCCCGCCGGCCCCCTCGGGCCAGCCCGCCGGTCCGGCCAGGACCGCGTCCGGCTCGGTGGCCGCGCCGGTTGCGGAACGGGCCCGGGCCAAGGTCGCCCGGGCCAGCCGGATCTACGTCGAGGGCAAGCACGACGCCGAGCTGGTGGAGAAGATCTGGGGCGACGACCTGCGTGACGTCGGCGTCGTGGTCGAGTTCCTGGAGGGCATCGACGACCTGCCGGCCATCGTCAGGAGCTTCTCCCCTACCCCGGACCGGCGCCTCGGCGTGCTCGTCGACCACCTGGTGACGGGCTCCAAGGAGACGAAGATCGCGGCCAGCGTCCGCTCCCCCGACGTCCTGATCGTCGGGCACCCGTTCATCGACATCTGGGCCGCGGTACGGCCCGCGGCGGTCGGCATCGCCGCCTGGCCGGACGTGCCGCGGGGCCAGCCGTGGAAAGAGGGCGTGCTGAGCGCCATCGGCTGGCCGCCCGACGTGCCCGCCGCCTGGAAGCGCATCCTGCGCTCGGTGAACAGCTTCGCCGACCTCGAGCCGGTGCTCCTGGGCCGGGTCGAGGAGCTGATCGATTTCGTCACCATGCCCGGGAGCGCGTGATGGTGATCGCACCGGAGCGGGATCGCGAGATCACCTCGGCGGCGTTCGGCTACCTGGGGGCGATCGTCCTCGGCCCGGTCATCCCGCTGGCCGTCTACGCGCTGCGGGCCCGGCGCTCGCCGTTCCTGCGGTATCACGCGGCCGCCGCGGTGAACCTCTCGCTGACCGGGGCGCTGTACGCGGTGTGCTGCCTGATCCTCGGCGGCCTGCTGACGATGGACAGCGTCACGGTCGCGCTGCTGGTGGCGCTCCCGGTCGCCGTCGCGATCTGGGCGTCGATGCTGAGGTACCTCATCCGCGGGGTCGGCGCGGCCAACCGCGGCGAGGAATACGAGATGCCCGACTGGATCTGCGCGCGCATCGTGAGCTGAGCCCGGCCAGCAGGAATTGGCCAGCAGGGCTCGGTCAGCAGCGCTCGGTCAGTCAGGGCTCGGTCAGTAGGGCTCGGTCAGCTTGCGGGTCACGGCGTCGGCCAGCAGGCGGCCGCTCCGGGTAAGCACGATCCGGCCGTCTGCCAGGGCGCCGGGCTCGGCGAGGCCGTCGGCCACGACCGACTCCGCGTTCGCCCGGCCCGCCGGGCCGAGCACGCCGACCGGGCAGCCCTCGGCGAGGCGGATGAGCAGCATGACCCGCTCCAGCTGCCGTTCGTCCTCGGTCAGGACCTCCCGGGCCTGGCCGGGGCTGACCCCGGCCGCGATCCGGCCGGCGTAGGCAGCCGGGTGCCGCACGTTCCACCACCGGGTCCCGCCGACGTGGCTGTGGGCGCCCGGGCCGATGCCCCACCAGTCGCCGTCGGTCCAGTACAGCCGGTTGTGCGCGCACCGCGCGGCGGCGCCGGCCGCCCAGTTGGAGATCTCGTACCAGCGGTAGCCGGCCGCGCTGAGGGTCTCGTCGGCGGCCACGTAACGGTCGGCGAGGACGTCGTCGTCGGGCGCGGCGAGCTCGCCGCGGCGGACCCGCGCCGCCAGCCGGGTGCCGGTCTCGACGACGAGCGCGTACGCGGACACATGGTCCGGGCCGGCCGCGACCGCGGCGTCCAGCGAGCGCTGCCAGTCCGCGGCGGATTCTCCCGGCGTGCCGTAGATCAGGTCCAGGCTCACGTGCTCGAAGCCGGCGTCGCGGGCCCAGGCGGCGCACTGGGCCGGACGGCCGGGCCGGTGCACCCGGTCCAGGACGGCCAGCACGCCGGGCACCGCGCTCTGCATGCCGAACGAGATACGGGTCACGCCCTGGGACCGGAGCTCGCGGAGGCTGGCCTCGTCGACGCTCTCCGGATTCGCCTCGGTGGTGACCTCCGCCCCCGGGGCCAGGCCGAATTCGGTGTCGATGGCGCGCAGGATGCGCCCCAGCGCGGACGGCGGGAGCAGGGTGGGCGTCCCGCCGCCGAAGAACACCGTGCTGACCGGGACGTCGGCATCGGCGAGGACCTGACGGGCGAACCTGAGCTCGGCGATGGCCAGGTCCGGGTAGCTGCCGGGCGATACCGTGGCGGGCCCGGTGCCGAGCTCGGCGGCCGTGTAGGTGTTGAAATCGCAGTATCCGCAGCGGGTGCTGCAGAACGGCACGTGCACGTAGAGGCCGAACGGGCGCTGGCCGATTCCGGCCCGCGCGCCCTGCGGCAGCGTCCCCGCAGCGGGGACCGGCTCACCGTCGGGGAGGGTGCCAGGCATGCCGCCACGCTACCTGGGTAACAATCTGGTCAGTGCCGGAGCGGTCAGAATGCCGTTTCGGGTGCTTAGACTGAAAGGGCCAGGTTTCGGGAGGCACGAGGCACCAGGGTCGCGTCTACGGGAGGCACCGTTGGCAGGTAATGAGTCGCAATGGCCGGGCCAGTACCCGAGGGACGGCTGGTATGCCGACCCCCAGGGGCCGGCCGTGGCCGACGACGGCCCGCCGACCGCCGCCCAGGACACGCCGACGGCCGCCCAGGAACCGCCTGCGGCCGCACCAGCGCCCCCGGCTGCCGGGCAGGCGCCGCGGCCACGGCGCCCGCTGCTCCTCACGCCCCGCCGCCCGTCCCGTACGGGCCGCCGGGCAACCCCTACGGCCCGCCCGCCCCGCCGGCCTCTCTGCTCTCCCACCCGCCGCACCCTACGGATATCCGGGCCCGCCCGCGGCCTCGTACACCTGGCCGCCGGCCCCGCACATCCCGCCGGGCGGGTATCAGGTGCCGCCAGCCGGCTACCACGCCCCGATGGGCGGCTATCCCTTCCCGCAGGGCGGCGGTTACCAGGTCCAGGCCCGGATGAGCCCCGGCATGATGCATCCCGGCATGAGCGCCGGCATGCGGGCGGCGACGCCGGACCGGGAACGGGCGGTCGACGTGCTGAAGGCCGGTTTCGCCGAGGGCCGTCTCACCCAGGAGGAATACAACCTCCGGATGGGCCAGGCGTACTCCGCCAAGACTTACGGCGAGCTGGCGGCACTGACCGCCGACCTGCCGGCCGGGGCGATGCCGACGGCCTGGCCGGTACCGATGTACCAGCCGCCCGCCTCTACCAACTCGCTGGCCCGGGCCTCACTGGTGCTGGGCGTGGCGGAGTTCTTCACCATGGGCCTGACCGCGATCCCGGCGATCATCTGCGGGCACATGGCCAAGAAGGAGATGCGGCAGACCGGCCAGCGCGGCGACGGGCTGGCGACCAGCGGCCTGGTGCTCGGCTACATGGCCGTGATCTTCTGGGGCATCCTCATCGCCCTGTCGATCGTCAGCGTCGTGATCACGTCGACGGGCACCGGCGGCTGATCACCCGCGCGGATAACGCCTTCGCATACCCTCACCTGACAGGTCCTGTTTGCCCGGCCGCACCGGCTATCCGGCCGATATTATCGGTCGGCAAGCAGGGGCCTAGCGACGAAACAGGGGATCATGTCCGCGTACTACGCCGCCGGGGGTCCAGCGCAGGCACCGGCCACCGAGCAATCCGCGCCCGCGCCGGTCCAGGTCTCGTTCGCGGGCCCGGCCCCGCAGTCCCGGGTGACCGTCCTGTTCCGGCTGCTGATGGCCATCCCGCAGCTCATCGTCTTGTGGCTGCTCGGGATCGCGGCCTTCGTGGTCACCGTGATCGGCTGGTTCGGCGCCTTGTTCACCGGCCGCCTGCCGGTCTTCGCCGCCGACTTCCTCACCGGCTACCTGCGCTGGCTCGCCCGCGTGTACGCCTACCTGTACCTGCTCACCGACGTGTACCCGCCGTTCGCGCTGGACGACGCGGATTACCCGGTCCGGCTCGCCGCGATGCCGGGACGGCTGAACCGGCTGTCGGTCCTGTTCCGCATCTTCTTGCTGATCCCCTGCCAGATCGTCCAGGGGGTACTCGCGTACGGCGCGCTCACCATCTTCCAGTTCGTGAGCTGGGTGATCGTGCTGATCAGGGGCCAGCTGCCGGACACGATCTACCAGGCCATGTCGGCGGTCCTGCGCTACCAGGTCCGGGTTCTCGGCTTCGCGGTGATGCTGACCAGCGCGTACCCGGCTGACCTGTTCGGCGACCCGGACCTGGCCGGGTCCTACGGCCAGCCCCAGCCGGGCTACGGTTACCCGCAGCCGGGTTACGGCGCTCCCCAGCCGGGTTACGGCGATCCGCAGGGCTACGGCGACCGCGGGCTGCCCGGCCTACGGCGGTCAGCGGGGGTACGTGGCGGACCCCGGTTACGGCGCGGGGACCGCGGCGGGACGGCAGTGGCGGCTCGTGCTGTCCGCGCCGGCCCGCAAGCTGGTGATCTTCTTCATCGTCTTCGGCGTGGTCCTCGCGATCGGCGTCAGCGCGGTCAACGCGGTCACCGCCAGCAACAGCGTCAGCGCGGCCAACGCGGCCAGGCAGGTGACGGCGGACAGCACCGCGGTGCGCGCCACGCTCGCCAGCTACCCATCCGCGGTGCAGGCGTGCAACGGCAAGCTGGCCTGCGTTACGGCGCTGGACCGCAACCTGGCCACCAGCCTCAACACGTTCGCCGGGCAGCTCCGGACCATCTCGATGCCGTCGAAGGCGACCGCGGCCAACGCGCAGCTGATCACGGCGGTATCCACCACGGCGGCCGACTTCGCCAAGCTGGGCGCGGCCACCTCGGTCAGCCAGTACAACGACATCGCCCAGTCGTCCGGCCTGCAGCAGTCGGCGGCCCAGATCGACACGGCCTACAGCGACCTCGGGAGCGCGCTCGGTTCGTAACCGTGCGAGATGCCTTACCGCTCTTTGGCACTCCAGGCGCCTCTCACACGTCTACACTCATGAGAGGCGTCCGCAGGAGGCTATAGGTGGCATACGGTCCAGGTCAGGCATATCTGCCTTATCCCGGGATGAATCCTGCCTGGCTGGCGGGCAGCGCGGATCGTGAACGGACGGTCGGCGTGCTCCGGGCGGGCTTCACCGAGGGACGGCTCACCCAGGACGAGCTCGACGACCGGATCGGCCGGGCCTACGCGGCCCGCACGTACGCCGACCTGTGGAGGCTGACCGCCGACCTGCCGACCGGGCCGCTCCCCTACCCCGGAGGCCTCCCGGCCGTGCCGTGGGAGCCGGGGAACCTGGCCGTGCCGGCCGGCGCCGAGCCGGCCGCCAGCTGGCAGTCGGCCGCCGCCCTGGTCATTACCGCGCTGGTGATCTTCACACTGGCCGCGCTGGTCACCGCCATCGCCACCGCGCACGCGCAGCCGCTGCCGTTCCCGCAGATCCACGTCCACCAGGCCCCGGGACTTCAGCAAGCCCCGGTACAACCCTTCCAGCAGGCCAAGCTGGCCCCGTTCATTACCAGCGTGGGTGGGCGGGCGTAGAGACGCGCCTGCCTCGTTCGGTATAAATCTTTTGGGTTTTAGCGCGGCTTCTTGTCGCCTGGGCCGGTGGACAGGGCCGCGACGAAGGCCTCCTGCGGAACGTCGACGCGCCCGATCGTCTTCATCCGCTTCTTGCCTTCCTTCTGCTTCTCCAGCAGCTTGCGCTTCCGCGTGATGTCGCCGCCGTAGCACTTGGCCAGCACGTCCTTGCGCAGCGCGCGGATGTTCTCGCGGGCGATGATGCGCGCGCCGACGGCTGCCTGGATCGGCACCTCGAACTGCTGGCGCGGGATCAGCTCCTTGAGCTTGGCCGTCATGGACAGGCCGTACTCGCGGGCGTTGTCGGCGTGGACGATCTGGCTGAACGCGTCCACCGGCTGGCCCTGCAGCAAGATGTCCACCTTGACCAGGTCGGACTGCTGCTCGCCGTCGGGCTCGTAGTCGAGGGAGGCGTAGCCGCGGGTGCGCGACTTGAGCTGGTCGAAGAAGTCGAAGATGATCTCGGCCAGCGGCAGCGTGTAGCGGATCTCCACCCGGTCCGCGGACAGGTAGTCCATGCCGAGCAGGATGCCGCGCCGGCCCTGGCACAGCTCCATGATCGTGCCGATGTAGTCGGACGGGGAGATGACCGTCGCGCGCACCACCGGCTCGTAGATCCGGTCGACCTTGCCCTTGCCCGGCTCCACCCCGCCGGGGAAGTCGCTCGGGTTCGTGACCCGGAGCTCCTGGCCGGTGTCCATGACGACGCGGTACACGGCGTTCGGCGCGGTGGAGATCAGGGACAGGTCGAACTCCCGCTCCAGGCGCTCGCGGACGATCTCCATGTGCAGCAGGCCGAGGAAGCCGCAGCGGAAGCCGAACCCGAGCGCAAGGCTCGTCTCCGGCTCGTAGACCAGCGCGGCGTCGTTCAGCCGGAGCTTGTCCAGCGCGTCCCGCAGGTCCGGGTAGTCGTCGCCCTCGACCGGGTACAGGCCGGAGAAGACCATCGGCTTGGGGTGCGAGTAGCCCGCCAGCGCCTCCTGCGCGGGGTGCGCGGAACTGGTCACGGTGTCGCCGACGCGGGCCTGGCGGACGTCCTTGACGCCGGTGATGAGATAGCCGACCTCGCCCGCGGCCAGGCCCTCGCTCGGCGTGGGCTCCGGCGCGATCACCCCGACCTCGAGGGTCTCGTGGGCACCGCCGGTGGACATCATCAGGCTGCGCTCGCGCCGGGTCAGCCGGCCGTCGACGACCCGCACGTAGGTGACGACGCCGCGGTAGGTGTCGTAGACCGAGTCGAAGATCAGCGCCCGGGCCGGGGCGTCCGGATCGCCGGACGGCGGCGGGATCAGACGGACGATCTCGTGCAGCAGGTGCTCGACGCCCTCGCCGGTCTTCGCGATACGCGCAGCACCTCGGAGGGGTCGCAGCCGATGATGCCGGCGATCTCGGCGGCGTAGCGGTCGGGCTGGGCGGCCGGGAGGTCGATCTTGTTCAGCACCGGGATGATCTTCAGGTCGGCGTCGAGCGCCAGGTACAGGTTGGCCAGCGTCTGCGCCTCGATGCCCTGGGCCGCGTCGACCAGCAGCACGGCGCCCTCGCAGGCGGCCAGGCTGCGGGAGACCTCGTAGGTGAAGTCCACGTGGCCGGGGGTGTCGATGAGGTTGAGCACGTACTGCTCGTCTTCGCTGGTCCAGGGCAAGCCGGACGGCCTGGCTCTTGATCGTGATGCCGCGCTCGCGCTCGATGTCCATCCGGTCCAGGTACTGCGCCCGCATCTGGCGGCCTTCCACCACGCCGGTGTACTGCAGCATCCGGTCGGCCAGCGTCGACTTGCCGTGATCGATGTGCGCGATGATGCAGAAGTTCCTGATCACGGCCTGATCGGTGTGGGCCGGGGTGTTGCGGACCGCCTGGCCAGGCCGGTTCTTCTGGACCGGCTGGCTGGTGGGGGTAGGTGGTGACACGCGCATCCGTTCGGGTTTCTCGCCGGCTAGCGGCCTTGAGGTCCCAGGCCGGCTAGCGGCCTGGACGTTCCATGATCCCATGCCCGGCCCACTGCCCTCGCCGTACTCGTGGGTTTGAGTCCTTCGGTTGGTTCTGGGGTCCCGGCTCGGATAAGCTATTTCGTCGCGGCACTTCCAGCCAACCCTGAAGGACTCTCACGCGTGGCGAACATAAAGTCTCAGATTAAGCGCAACAAGCAAAACGAAAAGGCGCACCAGCGGAACAAGGCCGCGAAGTCGACGCTGCGCTCCTCGGTGCGCAAGTTCCGCGAGGCCGCGGACGCGGGGAACCTCGACGACGCCGGCACGGCGCTGCGGGTGGCCTGCCGCCAGCTGGACAAGGCGGCGAGCAAGGGCGTCATCCACAAGAACCAGGCGGCGAACCGCAAGTCGGCCATCGCCAAGCGCTTCGCCGAGCTGCAGGCTAGCTAGCTGCGGCTTCTCGCGGCAACGCCCGATCGTTCGTCAGTTCGTGGTCGTCGCTCAGCGACACGAGCTGACGGACGATCTTTTCGGCGTTCCCGGGCTGGCGTCGATCTGTTCGGCGTTCCGGTCGGTGATAGCCTGGCTGAACGCTCGGTCGCTGCCGACGCCCGGCTGCGGTCGTGACGCCGGCCGGTCTAACACTGGCATCATTGCTCGGCTGCGGCAACACGGATCTCGCGAGTTCCGCAAACTGGAGGGCGGTCTCCGGTTAACGCGGTGGATTCGCATTACGCGGTGGATCCGACCCCCAGGGTTGCCTGATCCCCGGACAATGCGGATCCACCGGGTTGTTCTCGAAGGGACCGCCTCACGGTGCGCTGTTGGCATCATGCTGCGCACGGGGATCGTGGGCGGCTTCGACGCTGATGCGCGGCGCTGGAGGGCGGGTAGCGACGTTCAGACGCCATGGGTGACGCGGGTTTCGGTCGGCCGCGGGTGGCGCGGGTGGGCGGTCAGTCGGCGCGGGTGGTGCGGGCGGCGGCGATGCGGCGGATCGCCCGTTCCAGGGCGTAGGCGGCGCTGACCGCTTCGCCCTTGACCTGGGCGTCCGCCTCGGCGACGGCGTGCAGGGCGCGGGCGATGCCGTCCGGGTGCCAGCCGCGGAGCTGCTGGCGGACCCGGTCGATCTTCCACGGCGGGGCGCCGACCTCGGCCGCGAGTGACACGCTGCTGGCGCCGCGGGGCGCGGATCCGACCCGGCCGAGCAGCCGGACTCCCTGGGCCAGCGCGCTGCAGATCAGGACCGGGGACACGCCCGTGGCCAGCGCCCAGCGCAGCTGCTCGAGCGACTGCGCGAGGTTCCCCTCGACGGCCCGGTCGGCGACCGTGAAGCCGGTCGCCTCGGCCCGGCCCCGGTAGTACCGGGCCACGACCGTCTCGTCGATGCCGCCCCCGGCGTCCTGCGCATCGGAGGCCAGCTGGTCGCAGGCGGCGGCGAGCTCCCGCAGGTCCGAGCCCACCGCGTCGAGCAGCGCACGGGCCGCGCCGTCGTCGGCCCGGGCGCCCGCGCGGCGGAATTCGGACCGGATGAAATCGAGCCGCTCGGCGAACCTGGTGACCTTCGGGCACTCGATCACCCGCGCGCCGGAGCCCCTGGTCGCGGCCAGCAGTTCCTTGCCTTTCGCGCCGCCCGCGTGCGTCAGCACCAGGACCACGTCGGGCGCGGGGTTCCTGGCGTACCGGGCCAGTTCGGCGGCCACGTCCTTGCTGGCGTTCTGGGCGGCCCTGACGACGACCACGAGGCCGCCGCCGAACAGCGACGGCGAGGTGAGCGACGCCAGCTCGCCGGGGCTGAGCTCGGATCCCTGGGTGTCGTGGACATCCCCGCCGTCGGCGGCATCGCGGGCGGCCGCGATCAGGTCGTGCACGGCCCGGTCGACGAGGAACTCCTCCTCGCCCACGATGAGCGTGACGGGGACGACTTCCGGGGTTACCGCGGTGCGCGCAGCCATAGACGGCAGCATGCCATGCCGACGGCGCGCGCGCCGAACGGACGCGGCAGCCTAGGCCGGGATCGGCTCGCCGCCGAGCCAGACGCGGCGCGGGGTCAGGCCGTAAGACCAGACGAAGGCGCCCTCGTGGTCGGCGTCCCACAGGACCATGTCGGCGAGCCGGCCGCGGACCATGGCGCCGCGGTCGGTGGCGCGCAGCGCGTGGGCGCCGCCGATGGTGGCCGCCCGCAGCGCTTCCTCGACGCTCATCCCGAGGTAGGACACGGCCAGCGAGATGATCAGGGCCATCGAGGTGATGCCGGTGCCGCCCGGGGTGTGGTCGGTGCCGAGCGCGACGGCGACGCCCCGGTCCAGCAGGGCGCGCACCGGCGGCCGGGCGCTGGTCTGCAGGGCCGTGCCCGGGCAGACCACGGCGGCCACGCCGGCCTGGGCCAGCGCGGCGACGTCGTCGTCGTCGGCCTGGTGCAGCAGGTCGGCGGACGCGCAGCCGAGCTCGGCGGCCAGCCGGGCCGCCCCGGTGCGCGAGTCGCCGCAGGCATGCAGCCGGGGCAGCAGGCCGGAGCGGCGGCCGGCGTTGAGGATCCAGCGCGCCTCGTCCTCGGAGAACTGGCTCTTCTCGCACAGCACGTCGACGCTGTCGGCGCCCACGGCGGCGGCATCCGCGCACCAGGAGCTGACCGCGTCGATGTAGTCGGGGCGGCGGCCGAAGAACTCCGGCGGCACCGCGTGCGCGGCCATGAACGTGACGTGGATCCGGGGCATGCCCGGCTCGCCTTCGAGCCCGCGCAGCATCCGGACGTCGGCCAGTTCGCCGTCCCTGGTCAGGTGGTACCCGGTCTTGGCCTCGAGGGTCGTCGTCCCGGACCGCAGCCAGCGGCCCAGCCGCAGGCGCACGCCGTTGCAGAGCGTCCAGGGGTCGGTGCCCCGGGTCACGGTGACGGTCGAGTTCACCCCGCCGCCGGCGGCGTTGATCTCCGCGGCCGACGAGCCGTTGGACCGCATGGCGAGCTCGGCCCAGCGGTTGCCCGCGTAGACCGGGTGGCTGTGCGCGTCGATCAGCCCGGGGGTGACCAGGCCGCCGCCCAGGTTCTCCACGTGGTCCACGTCGACGATGTCGTCGATGATCCCGGGGATGCGCTGCGGCAGTTCAGCCGAGGGACCGACCCAGGCGATGCGGTCGTCGCCGGTCACGATGGCGGCGTTGCTCAGGATCTCCGAGCCAGTCCACAGCCGACCGATATTGGTCAGCAGCCGAACAGTCACCGGCGGTCCCCCCCGGGACTGGTGACCCCATGAGCCATGAGCGTTCACCTGCCATGACATGTGTACGCCGGGTAACCGGGCGAACACTTAACGAGCACTGCTGCACACCACGCGATGACGCCGGTGCCGATTTTGGTACAGGCCGAACAGGTACGGCAGCCAACATATCGATTCAGATACGCTATTGCACCGCAACCACCGCAGACAAGCCTTTCGGCAAAATGCAGAACGTTAACCGCTCGCGCGGTTTTAGCTCCCTTAGCCAGCGATAAAAAACCCGCCAGACGTGACCACTATCACGCTTGGACCAGGACACAAACGTCCGGCGCCGCCTAGAGCGGTGCCGCCTCAGCCGGTGCTGCCGCCAGCTGTGCGGCCTCGATCTGCGCGGTGTCGATCTGCGCGGTGTCGAGCTGTGCGGTGTCGAGCTGGGCGGCCGCGAGCTGGACTGCTTCGAGGTGGACTGCTTCGAGCTGGGCGGCCAGGCCCGGCGGGACGCGCGCCTCCAGAAGAGTACCGTGCTCGACGTGCTCGGCGGCCAGCACCTCGCCCTCGGCGTGGGCCCGCGCGACCAGGTCGCCGCGGCTGTACGGCACGGTCACCCGGACCTGGACGTCGAGCCGCGGCAGGGCGGCCTCGACGGCGTCGCGCAGCGTGTTCAGGCCGGCCCCGGTCCGGGCGGAGACGCTGAGGCTGCCCGGCTCCCGCGCGCGCAGGCCCTGCAGGATCACCGGGTCGGCGGAGTCGATCTTGTTGACCACCACGAGCTCCGGCACGTGCGCCGCGCCGATCTCGGCCAGCACGGTGCGGACCGCGGCGAGCTGCGCCTCCGGCTCGGCGTCGGACCCGTCCACGACGTGGATGATGAGGTCGGCCTCGGCCGTCTCCTCCAGCGTGGAGCGGAACGCCTCGACCAGCTGGTGCGGCAGGTGCCGGACGAACCCGACGGTGTCGGTCAGCGTGAACGCCCGCCCGGATGGCGTCTCGGCCCGGCGGACGGCCGGGTCCAGCGTCGCGAACAGCGCGTCCTCGACCAGCACCCCGGCGCCGGTGAGCCGGTTGAGCAGGCTCGACTTGCCCGCGTTGGTGTAGCCGGCGATGACCACCGACGGCACGTCATGGCGGACCCGCTGGCTGCGCTGGACCTTCCGGCCCGTCGACATGGCGTTGATGTCCTTCTGCAGGCGGGAGATGCGCGCCCGCAGCCGCCGCCGGTCCGTCTCCAGCTTGGTCTCGCCGGGACCGCGGGTACCGATGCCGCCGCCGCCGGCCACCCGGCCGCCCGCCTGCCGGGACAGCGACTCGCCCCAGCCGCGCAGCCGGGGCAGCATGTACTGCAGCTGGGCCAGCTCCACCTGGGCCTTGCCCTCGCGGCTGCGCGCATGCTGGGCGAAGATGTCGAGGATCAGCGCGGTCCGGTCGACCACCTTGACCTGCACGATGCTTTCCAGGCGGCGCAGCTGGCTCGGGGAGAGCTCACCGTCGCAGATGACGGTGTCAGCCCCGGTCGCGGCCACGATGTCGGCCAGCTCGCGCGCCTTGCCGGAACCCACGTAGGTGGCGGCGTCGACCCGGCTGCGCCGCTGGATGAGGCCGTCGAGTACCTCCGAGCCGGCCGTTTCCGCCAGCGCGCTCAGCTCCTTGAGCGAGTTCTCCGCGCTGGCCAGGCTGCCCTCGGCCCACACCCCGATCAGCACGACCCGCTCGAGCCGAAGCGCCCGGTACTCGACCTCGCTGATGTCCTGCAGCTCGGTGGAGAGGCCGGCCACCCGCCGTAGCGCGTGCCGTTCTTCCAGGTCGAGATCTGGCTGCTCGTCAAAGACCGTGCTCATTGTCCTCCGACATCCGTGGTGGCGCGTACCCCCCGATGGTGCCACGCCCGCTGTTACACCGCACATGAATAACAACCGGGCCGCGCCATATGTGCCCGGCCGTGTCCGGTTCCGTTCTCACCGCAGGCCGAACGAGCCGGGTTTCCCCGTCCCGGTCAACCTTTCCGCGGTTTCGGGTGTACAAGGAACATGGCGAATCTGGAAGCCGGGAGCCGCACCATGCCGCTCGCAGACCAGCACGGTGCCGATGAGCACGGTGTCGAGGAGCTGTTCCGCACCCGGTACCTGGAGATGGTCCGGCTGGCCGGATTGCTGGGCGCGGACGATCCGGAGGACATCGCGCAGGAGGCGTTCACCCGGCTGATGCGCAGGCACCTGGACGAACCGCGGGCCGCGCTCGGCTACCTGCGCGCCATCGTGGTCAACCTGACCAGGAACCGGCACCGCCATCTGCGCGTCGTGCGGATGCGCACGCCCGCCGGGGTGGACGAGGGCTCCTCGGAGCAGGCGGCCATCATCCGCGAGGACCACCGGGAGGTGATCGCGGCGCTGGCCGGACTGCCGGCCCGCCGCCGGGAGGCCATCGTGCTGCGCTACTGGCTGGACCTGCCGGAACGGGAGATCGCGGCGGCCATGGGGGTCTCGGCGGGCACCGTCAAATCGCACGTCAGCCGCGGCATGGCCGAGCTCACCCGCGCCCTGAAGGTGCTGAACCACCAGGAGGAGCAGGCATGAACAGCGTCGAGGAGCGGCTGCGCGAAGCGCTGTGCGCGCACGCGGAGGGATTCACCGCCCACCCGGATGCCTGGCGGCAGCTGACCTCCGGGAGGCGGCGGCGCGGGGGCCCGCCGTCGCCCTGGTGGTGGCACCGGTTCTCCGGGCCGGCCCTGGTCCCAGCGGCCGCCGCGGTGGCCGTGGTGGCCGTGGTGGCGGTGGCCCTCCTGCTGGTCAACGGTGTTTCCGGCCGAGACGGGCTGGGGCCGGCGGGCGGTCTCGACGAGGACGCAGACGGTTCCGCCCGTCCGCGTCCCCCCGGGCCTCTCCCAGCGCATGTTCGCGATGGACCCGCCGGTCAGTGCCGTGGTCAGCGTCCGGGTGCCGTGGATCGGGAAAAAGGCCGACGGCAAGCCGGAACGGGTAACCAGCCGCTTCTGGCTCGGCCGGACCAACCCGGCCGACTGGCTGGACCAGGTCAACCCGGGGCTGCAGCTCTGTCACGCGACCGAAAACGGCTCGGCGGGAGGGGCCGGCTTCTGCTGGCCGCAGACGGCGCCGGGGCCCGGGCACCTGGCCACCGTAACCGGCAGCGAAGGTGTCGGGACGGACCAGACGATCATGGTGGGCGAGGCGGTGGCGCGGGTCGCGTCGGTGACCGCGGTGCTGGCCGACGGGCGCACGTATCCGGGCGCCGTCGCCACGGGGCGCGGGCTGCCCGGCGTGGTGTGGACCGTCGGTTACCCGTGGTCGGCGGGCTTCCCCTTCACCCGGGGCGCTCACCTGGTGTTCAAGGACGCGTCGGGCAGGCAGGTGGCCGTGCTGGACCCGCACGCGCCCGCCGGGCCGCCGCAGGCGTCCCAGCCCGCCAGCGGCGGCGTGACGCTGTTCTCCTACCCGGCCAGCAACGGCGAGCCGGCCGGGACAGTGCAGGCGTACCTTATCCACGGCGAAGTCGGATTCTGGTCACCGATCTGGGGCGGGAGCATCTCCCAGCGGCTCGCGGCGGACCCTCCGGTGCTCGGCGGGCTCGCCCAGCCGTTCGGGGCCGAGGGAGGCGGTAATTCCTCTCCGGTGGAGGCCCTCGGCTACGCGCACGCCGACGTGGCGCGGGTGGTGCTGCGGGCCGGCGGCAGGCAGCTGGCCTCAGCCACCACGGTGGTGGCGGGCTGGCCTGGCAGTAGCCTGCGGCTCTGGCACGTCCGGGTCCCGGTGAATCTCCTGCCGACGGCCATCGGCAGGCTGGTGGTTACGGCGACCGCTTACGATTCCGCCGGCCACGTCCTCGGCCAGGTCCGGCTCGGCCAGATGATGTGATCCGGGAACCGGGTATATCCTCCGCGCAACCTTCGGCGCGCATTGGTGTCTCTTTGGCATGGCGAATCTGCGGGCCGGTCCTGACGCCGGCGATGACACGTCGGCGATCACCCGGGCGGGGATGTCGGCGGGCTCTTCCGGGCCAGGTACCCGGAAATGGTCCGGCTGGCTGACCTGCTCGGGGCGGACGACCCCGAGGACATCGCCCAGGAAGCGTTCGCCCGGCTGATCAGGAAGCACGGCTCGCTGCGCGACCCGGACGCCGCGCTGGCCTACGTGCGGTCCACCGTCTGCAACCTGACCCGCAACCGGCACCGTCACCTGCGCGTCGTCCGGCTGCGGACGCCTTCGGCGCGGCACGAGGAATCCTCCGAGCAGATCGCCATCCTCAACGAGGACCACCGGGAAGTACTGACCGCGCTGGCGGCCCTGCCGACGCGAAGACGCGAGGCGATCGTCTTGCGGTACTGGCTCGACCTGTCTGAACGTGAGATCGCCGCGGCCATGGGGATCTCGCCGGGCACCGTGAAATCGAACGTGAGCCGGGGTATGGCCGCGCTCGCCGCCGCGCTGGGAGAACACGCATGAACACACTCGAGGACCGGCTGCGCGAAGCGCTGCGCGAACGTGCCGGGCAGTCACCCGTCAGCCCGGATGCCTGGTCGCGGACCCTGGCCAGGACACGGCGGCGCGTCTGGGCGCCGGCCTGGACCCGGTTCATGATCCCGGTCACGGCCGCCGCGGCCATCGTCGTGATCATCCTCGGGGCGGCCCTGCTGACCGGAAGCACGGGCCAGCACGGAACGTCCCGCCAGCCCGGGCCGACGACGGTCCCGGCCAGCGCCACGCCGCCGGCGCCGCCTGGACCTGACAGCTACCTGATGAAGGGGACGCCGCCGGTTACCGCGGTGGTGCCGATCAAGCTGACCATAGGCGGGAAGACGACGTGGACCTTCGTGTGGTTCGGCTACATGAAGAACGCCCGCAGCCAGGGACTCGCGCTGTGCTCAGTGACCGACGGCGCCGGCTATGACGGCTCCGGCGGCTGCGAGGGCGGGCCGGTGCTGGCGGGCAAGGCCGCGTCTTCGCGAGGCGGTGGCGGCTCGATCAGGCTGGGCATCGCCGTCCGGCAGGCGGCCTCGGTGACGGCGCTGCTGCCCGGCGGCCGCCGGGTGGCCGGCGTGCTCGCGTCGGGACGCGGTTTTCCCTACCAGGTCTGGGCGGTGACCTATCCGCAGCCCAGCAGCGCCCAGGTCGTCTTTGCCGACGCCGGCGGCCGCAGGCTCGGCCAGCTGCCCTTCCCGGCCGAGTTCCCAGTGCCTGCGCAGCCTCGCACCGGCGGGATCCCCGTGTTCCGCTATCCGGCCCGCACGCTGGAGCCGTCCGCGGGCACGATGACGGCCTACCTGCTCAGCGGACGGGTCGTCGGCGTCGGCGGCCACGTGGTCGGCTTCTGGGATTCGCGCTCGAGCTCGGCGATCTCCACCGTCCCCGCCGACGGGCCGCCGGCCGTGGAACTGTTCGGCGGCGATATCACCAACCACGCTAAGCAGGCGTATTTCTACGGCTACGCCCACGAGAACGTGCGCCGCGTCACGCTACGGGTGGGAGGCAAGCAGTACAGCGCGCCGACCATCGCCGCCTGGCCCGGCAGCGGCCTGCGCCTGTGGGACTTCCCGGTGCCCGCCAGCGCGCTGCTGTCCCCCCACGCGAGCCGCGTCCTGCTGGGGTACGACGCGGCTGGCCGGGTGGTCTGGCAGCAGAACCTCTCGGCGGCGGCTCGCTAGCCGGGCGCCCTGGCCGGCCGGGGCGCGCTGTTCGCCAGCTCCGCGAAGGCGGTCTCGGTGGCGGAGCCGGGGGCGGCGCAGTAGGCGATGATGCGCTGGCCGGTCTCGGCGATGTGCAGCACCTGGCACTCGAACTCCAGCGGGCCGGCCAGCGGGTGCAGTACGTGCTTGAGCATCGGCCCGCGCACTTCGACCTCCTGCTCCGCCCACATCGCGGCGAACCGCGGCGACAGCGCCAGCAGCTCGGTGACCAGGCTGTCGATCCCCTGGTCGCCCGGGTACCGGGCGTAGCCGGCCCGCAGGTCGGCGACCGTGGACCGGGTGAAGCGGACGAAGTCCTCGTCGCTCCAGACCACGTCCTGCGGCGCCCGCAGGAACGTCCAGCGGATCATGTTCCGGTCCTCGTAACGGGACAGGTCGCCGATGAAATGGGTCGCGAGCTGGTTCCAGGCCAGCACGTTGTAGGCCGCGTCCACCACGTAGGCCGGGACGCCCGGCATGCTGTCGAGCAGGTGCCTGATGCCCGGGGTGATTTCCCGGCCCGGCCGGGGCGGCGCGGGCGGCGCCTGGCCGGCCATCCGGAACAGGTAGTCGCGTTCGTCCGCGGTGAGCATCAGCGCGCGGGCCAGCGCGGAGAGCACCTGGCGCGAGGGATGCGGACCGCGGGCCTGCTCCAGCCGGATGTAGTAGTCGACCGACAGCCCGGCCAGCTGGGCCACCTCCTGGCGGCGCAGCCCGGGGGTACGCCGCGAGCCCGGGGTGGCCGCCGCGGGCAGGCCGGCCTGGCGCGGGCTCAGCCGGGCGCGCCGGGTGCGCAGGAACGCCGCCAGCTCAGTGCGGCGGTTGGTGTCCATGGCCTCCATTGTCCCTGCGGCCTGTCGTCGCCGGGTGGTACTGCTGGTCCCAGGCACGGGCGGTCTCTCCCGCAGGCCGCGCCCTGGTCGCTAGCGTCGGTGTCATGGCTACGACAATCGCCCTGATCACCGGGGCCAACAAGGGGATCGGCTTCGAGACCGCGCGGCAGCTGGGTGCCCGCGGCGTCACCGTGCTGGCGGCCGCGCGGGACGAGGCGCGCGGCCGGCAGGCCGAGCAGGCACTGCGCGAGCTCGGGACGGCGCCGAAGTCCGGTTCGTGCCGCTCGACGTGACCGACGCCAAGTCGGCGCAGGAGGCCGCCGACTGGATCGACCGCGAGTACGGCCGCCTGGACATCCTGGTCAACAACGCGGGCATCGCGGTCGGTGGCGGTGCGCCCAGCCAGACGGATCTCGACGCGATGCGCGAGGTCTACGAGACCAACGTGTTCGGCGTGATCACGGTGACGAACGCGATGCTGCCGCTGCTGCGCCGGGCGCCCGCGGCGCGGATCGTCAACGTGTCCAGTGAGGTCGGCTCCATCGCCTCGATGACGGACCCCGGCGGCCCGCTAGGGCAGATGCCTGCCAGCCTGGCCTACCCGTCGTCCAAGAGCGCGCTCAACATGGTCACCGCGATGTACGCGAAGGAGCTGAGGGACACTCCGGTCAAGGTCAACGCGGCCAACCCGGGATACACCGCCACCGACCTCAACCGGCACAACGGGTTCCGTTCAGTCGCCGAGGGGGCCGAAGCCAGCGTGTACCTGGCTACCTTGGGTCCCGATGGCCCCAGCGGCATCCTATGGGGGCATCTGTGGACCGCCGACGGCCCCGCCGACGCCTACGGCCGCCTCCCCTGGTGACCATTCCGCCGCGAGGCCAGCGGCACCGATGTGGCACCGATGTCGCTCTTCGGGCTGTTGCAGAATCGCGGCGTGTCGGGGTGCGGGGTGTGTCCGGGTTTGACAGGGTTGGTGCATGGCGAAGGGTTACCGTCCGGTTGACCGGGATCAGGCGTTCTTGTTGCCGCCGGATATGCGGGAGTGGCTGCCGGAGGGTCATCCGGTGTGGCTGGTGATCGAGGCGCTGGGGCGGATGGATACCAGCGCGTTTCATGCGGGGCGGCGGACGGGGGGTGCGGGGGCGGCGGGGTATGACCCGGACATGCTGGTGGCGGTGCTGGTGTGGGCGTATGCGCACCGGGAGGCGTCGTCGCGGCGGATGGAGGAGCTGTGCCGCACTGATGTGGCGTTCCGGGTGATCTGCGCGGGGAACCTGCCGGATCACTGCGACGATCGCCCGGTTCCGCAAGGACTTCCCGGGAGGCGGTGGCGGGGTTCTTCGAGCGAGGTGCTGGTGCTGTGCGCGCGGCTGGGGATGGGGCGGCTGGGGACGGTGGCGCTGGACGGGACCAAGATCGCCGCGTCGGCGTCGAAGGCGGCGAACCGGACGGAGAAGAAGCTGCGGGAGCTGGCGGAGCGGGCGGTGGCGGCGCACGCGGCGGCGGACGCGGCCGAGGATGAGCTGTTCGGGGAGGGCCGGCGGGGCGATGAGGTGCCGGAGGAGAGGCGGGTGGTCGCCGCGGCGGCGGGCGGAGCGGGTCGCTGAGGCGCTGGCGCAGCTGGAGGCCGAGCGGAAGGCGGCGGAGGCGGAGGCGGGCGCGAAGGCGGCGGAGTTCCGGGCGCGGCAGCGAGGCCGGGCAGCGGACCGGGCCGGCGCCGGCGGGGGCGGCGGTGGCGCTGGCGCAGGAGAACCTGGCCCGGGTGATCGCGGCCCGGCAGGCGCAGCTGGCCGCGGCTGGAGGAGCGGCGTGCGGCGGGGCGCCGCGGCGGCGGCCGGCCGGGCCGGGGTGGAGGATTACTGCCGGGTCCGGCGGGCCGCGGCCAAGGTGGAGGCGGCCCGGGCGGGCCGCGGAGGCGGAGCGCCAGGCGCGGCGGCGAAGGCCGGGCCCGGGCCGGTGCGGAACATCACCGACCCGGACTCGCGGCTGATGCCGACCGCGGCGGCGGGTTCATCCAGGGATACAACGCCCAGAACGTCACCAGCGAAGACGGCCTGGTCATCGCCACCGAGCTCACCGATGACCCCACCGACATGGCCTGGTACGAGCCGATGATCGGACCAGGCCGCCGCGGCCGCCGCCCTGATCGGGGCGAACCGCCCGCCCGGCCCCGGCCCGGACGGCGGGGAGCCGGAGCCGGCCGGCGGGATCGGGCTGGCGCTGGCCGACGCGGGGTACTGCTCCGAGGCCAACCTGACCTGCGCCGGCCCGGACCGGCTCATCGCCATCGGCAAGCGCCGCGACCTGGAGAAAGCCGCCCGCGGAGAGCGACGGCGGCCAGGACCCGGACTGGGGCGGCCCGGCCGTCCAGGCCATGCGCGAGCGGCTGAGAACCGAGGACGGGATCGACGCCTACCGCCAGCGCGGCCACATCGCCGAGACCCCCCACGGCCACATCAAGCACAACATGGGATTCCGGCAGCTGTCCATGCGCGGCAAGGACAAGGCCGCCGCCGAATGGACCTTCGCCTGCGCCGTCCGCAACCTGTTCAAGGCCCTGACCGCCGGCCACCTCACCCCCGCCGCCCTCGCCACCCTGGCCGGCTGACCCAGCCCGGCCGCCCCCGGCCCCGCCGCCCGCCGTCCGGCCGCGCCGGACCCCCGGGCGCCAGATCAGCTCCCCGAACGCGGCGACCAATTCCGCAACGGCCCGGTTGAGGTGCTGGCCGCCCATCGAACCGTAGAACCGGGCGTCACCGAAGGCGAAGATCCCGCCGTCGGAAGCGACCTCCCAGTAACCCTTGCCGTCCGGGGTGGCCGCCATGCCCACCACGCCGGCGTTGAGCCGCTGGCCGCCCATCGAACCGTAGAACCGGGCGTCGCCGAACGCGAAGATCCCGCCGTCGGAAGCGACCTCCCAGTAACCCTTGCCGTCCGGGGTGGCCGCCATGCCCACCACGCCGGCGTTGAGATGCTGGCCGCCCATCGAACCGTAGAAGGCGCGCGTCGCCGAAGTTGAAGACGCCGCCGTCGGAAGCGACCTGCCAGTAGCCGTTACCGTCCGGGGTAGCGGCAATGCCGGTGATCGGCGCGCTGCTCGGGTATACCGAGGCCGCCTGGGCGACCCCCGTGCCGAGCGGCACGCTCAGGAGCGTCGCGCCGAGAGCGGCCGCGGCCCAGGCTTTCGCGGGCCGGAGCCTTCCGATCTTGCAGTTCATCAGCCGGTGCCTTCCTTCTCGGATAACGGGAAATTCGTGCGCTTCCAGAGTTCCGGCGGGACGGCGAGCTGGAATCGGGGCTCGCCCGGCGCATGGCCAGGGTTTTCCCGGTATCGCGCTCCCTCCGGCCGCTGAGAGACTCGCTAGCAGGTGGCCGTCGATGAGCCGGGGCGTTGGCCCGAGGGGAGGAGGGCTCATCGACGGCGCCGCCCTGTCGTCGGTATTTTGGAGGGGCTGGTTACGGGAGGGGGGCATATGGTGCGTTCGGCATTAGGACGGGCGGTTTCGTCGCTGTCGCGGCCCCGGCTGTCCCCGCGGATATGGTCTTGCGGTGGCTGGCCGGAGCGCGCACCGTGATCACGGTCGCCGTGCTGCTGGCCGCCGGCGTCTTCGTCCTCACCACCCTCGTCACCCGGCGCAGGCTGATCCGGGCGGAGGAAATCCGGTCGGTGCTGTCGATGGGGGGCGGGCCGGTGACCGGGAACGCACTGCGGGACGTCCTGCGTACGCTGACCGGTGACCCGGACCTGAATGTGTACTACCGGCTGCCGCACCGCGAGGAGTACGTGACTTCCGACGGCGAGCCCGCGCTGGGGCGCGACCGGATCAGCGCGAACGCGACCCGCCAGCTCATCGGGGCCGGCACCGTCGACGAGCAGGGATTCACGGCGCTGGTCGAGACGGCCGCGCCGGCCGACCGGGCCGCTCGCACGCTGCGGCGAGCCGTGCTGGAAGCGGCGACGCCGGCGCTGGAGAACGCGCGGCTGCAGGCGACCCTGCGCCGCCAGGTCCTCGACCTCATCAGCTCCCGGTCGCAGACGGTACGCGCGTTCCTGGCCGAGCGCCGCCGGCTCGAGGGCCAGCTGCACGACGGCACGCAGGCCTGCCTGTACGAGGCGCGGTCGCAGGTGGGCAGCGCGCGCCTGCAGGTCAGCGACCCGGCCGCGACCGGGTCGATCGAGGCGGCCGCGACGACCCTCGGCGACGCGATCACCGAGCTGCGCACGCTCGTGCGCGGAATCTATCCCGCGGGACTGCGGGAGACCGGGCTCGGCAACGCGCTGTTCACCGCCACCCACGAACTTCCCCTGGTGGTGGAGATAGCCGATGACGAGGACATCGACCTGGACGAGGTTGTCGCGACGGCGGGGTTCTTCACCGTCATGGACGTCCTGCAGGTAGCCGTGCGGTCACGCGCCCACGGGGCGGCGGTCCGCATTTCCGCCGTCCCGGACCGCGCCCGGCTGCGGGTCGAGTACACCCCGGCGGCATCCGGGCCCGACGAAACCGACGCCTGGCTGGCGGTCGAGGACCGCGTCCGCGCGCTGGACGGGACCATGCGGATCACCGGCGCGGGCGCCGCCGTGATCGTGGAGGTGGAACTGCCGTGCGCGTCGTGATCGCCGAGGACAGCGTCTTCCGCAACTCCATCGAGCGGATGCTCGCCGCCGCGGGACACGACGTGGCCTGCGTGGCCAGGACCGGCGACGAGCTGCTCGCGCGCCTGAACGGGGCCGAGCCACCGGACGTGGCCGTCCTGGACATCCGCATGCCGCCCACCAAAACCGACGAGGGCCTGGTCACCGCCGAGAAGATCAGGGCCCGGTGGCCCTCAGCCGGGATCTTGCTGTTTTCCGCCTACATTCTCCTCCCGATGGCCGAGCGGCTGCTGGACCTCGGCGGCGACGGCGGCCTGGGGTACCTGTCCAAGGACGGCATCAGCGACGAGCGGGAGCTGGGCGCCGCGGTGGAGCGGGTCGGCGCCGGAGATCAGGTTCTGGACCAGCAGCTGTTCGTCGACTTGATGCGTCGCCGCCGGGAGACGCCGCTCGAGGACCTGCTGAGCGGCCGTGAGCTCGACGTCCTGCGCCTCATCGCCGAAGGCCGGACGAACCAGGTGATCGCGGACACGCTCTTCGTATCGGTCAAGGCCGTCGAGGACAACTGCCGGTCGCTGTTCCGCAAGCTCGGCGTGGCCGGCGAACCCGGATACAACCAGCGCGTTCGTGCGGTGCTCGAGTGGTTTCGCCGCACGGGATGAGCGCCGCGGTCCGGCCGCCGCTGCTCGCGCCGGGATCCGTGCCGTCGTGGCGCGTGGCGACGGCTCGCGCCGCTGCGGTCGCCGCCGCCGTGGTCGCGTTCGGCGTCCTGGTCCAGTGGCCGCTAGCCAGCTCACGGAGCTGGCTGTTCGCGTCCAACCTCGTCGTTTCCGGCGGGTTCGCGGCCGGTTCGGTCCTGCTGTCCGACGAGCCGCGGCACGCCCGGACGCGCTGGGCGCTGCTGGTCGCGAGCCTGCTGTGGAGCGTCGCCTGGCTCCAGGGGTGGAACTCCGGGCCGCTGCCGTTCGTCGCGTCGCTGACCGGCCCGGCCCCGGCCACGATCGCGATCTGGGGCCTGCTGCAGTTCCCCCGGCCGTGGGGCAACCGCCAGGCGGCGCGGGCCGTCCTCGCCCTCATCGTGATCATGCAGGTGGTCAGCTTCGCCACGACGTTCACCGAGCCGCACCCGTCCGGAGCGTGGTGGCCGCGGGTCGCGGCGCCCGGGCTCCATGCCGGGCTGCTCACGCTGTACAACGTCGGCGGCGTGGTCTGCACGATCTTGCTCGCCGGGCTGTTCGCCGTCCGGGTCGCCCGGCTGCGCGGACACGAGCTCAGGATCACCATCCCGATCGGCGTCGCCGTGGTGGCGGGCGGACTGGCTACCGCGCTCTCGGACAGCGCGGCGGCCGCCGGGGATCACGGCCACAACCTGTGGGCTTTTTTCGCCTGGGAAGACCTGCTGCTGGTGTGCGTGCCGGCTTCGTTCATCCTCTCCTACGTCCTGCGCCGGGTGTGCATCGAGGAGCTGTCCGGCCGGATCGACGCCTACGACACGCTGCCGCAGGCCTGCGCCAAGCTCCAGCGGGCGCTGCGCGATCCGACCCTGCAGATCCTGCTGCCCGGGACCAGCCCTGGCCAGTGGGTCGACGCCGACGGCCGGCGGCAGCCCGCGCCGGCCGAGGGCGCAGGACCGGCTGCTGGTGCCGGTTCTCGACGAACAGCAGAACCGGGTCGCGGTCGTTTCCCTGCACCCGTCCCTGGCGCGGTTCGGGGACCTGCTCACCGCGACCGCGCAGTCGCTGGTCCTGGTGCTCGACAACGCCCGCCTCGTCGCCCAGCTACGGGACGAACTGAGCCTGGTCGAGCAGTCCCGCCTGCGGGTCGAGGCGGCCGTCGCGGCCGAGCGCCGCCAGATCAGGCACCGGACCGGCGCCGGTCCGCTCACCCTGACCGACGCGGCCCGTGGCCACCTGGACAGCGCCGTCGTCGCGCTCAGCACGGCCGCGGAGCCGGTACCGGACGCGCTGGTGGCCGCGCGCGCGACCATTACGCACGCGGCCGATGACATACGCCTGCTCAGCAGCGGCGCCGAGCCGGTCGGGCTGGGTAACGGGCTGGCCGAGGCGATCCCGAGGGTGCTGGAGGTTCACCCGGCGATCCTGGTGGACGTGACCGATCTTCGCGCCGACCCGGAGGTGGAGCGGGTCGCGTACTTTGTCGTCACCGCGGCGGTGGGCAACGCGGTCAAGTACGCGGGGCCGGACGCGGCGATCAGCGTGACCATCGCCAGCACCGGCGGCCCGGAGGGCGAGCCGGCCGCGGACGGTGACGCGGGATTCCTGGCGGTCGAGGTACGCGACGACGGCCCCGGCGGGGCGGACCCGGCCGGCCACGGCCTGACGCTGATGGCCGAGCGGGTAGCCTCCGTCGGCGGCGACCTCCGTATCACCAGCCCAGCGGGCGAGGGGACAGCCATTCGCGCGGTCCTCCCCCGCCGCCTTGGGGAACCCTCGGTCAGCGCCGCATGACCTTGGCACAGCCGATAGCGCGGTGCAGGACATACTCGTCGAGGATGCACCAGAGCTGGGGGGGCACCCGTTCGGTCCAAGAGCGCTAGAGGCGTCCTGTCTGCGGATTGAAGCAGACGAGGCCCAGTTGAGCCGCGGCCGCGACGGCGAACGGTGCGGCCTCGTTGGCGCGGCTGTAGCTCATAGCGAAGTGCATGAATGGTCCAGTGGCTTCGCCGATGAGGGGGGCGGCTGCCCAGGGCGACTCATCGAAAGCCTCGTCAGTGTCGGGCCATCGCTCGACCAGGATGGCTGCGAACTCGGCAATCTTGCTGGTCGGCGGCGTGGGGTACTCCCTCTTGGCGTACTGCTCGTAGAGCGCGTGGAAAGTGGCTCTTGCCGTCGCGCCGTCAGCTGGCGGCTCACCTTCCCAGACCGCCATGTCGTAGCTCATAGATCCTTCTCTGAACTTGACGTCGTTTGCGTAGAGGATGGAAGGAGCCTGGCTAGCAGGAATGAGATCGCGAAGGCGGCGAGCCACGAACAGCCGATGCTCCAGGTCAGAGATCGTTGCTGGCCGGAGATGTCCTGAAGGGACTGTGCGGCCAGGACGAACCCTGGATGCGGCCCGCCGTAGGGCTCGATGACCGCGGCTTCGCGGAGGCCGGGGCCGGGCTGCCAGGTGATGCGGTCCTGGCCGTGCGCGGCAGCCCAGGCGAGCACACCGGCGGGAAGCCCGGGCGTGCGGCCGTTGAGGTGACCGGAGCTGGCCAGGACGTGGTGCCCGGCGTCGAACACGATGACGAACGGGGCGGGGTTCGACGCCATGTTGATGACCGCCGGGAGGACGCTCCCCGGCGGTGATCCGGACGCGAGTTGCCCGGCCGCTGCCGCGGCGAGCCGCAGGGGCTGGCGGTCGGCGCCGTTCCGGAGGCTCAGCCCGTAACTGAGCCAGGCCAGGAACGCCGCGACGGTGATCAGGAGGACACCGGTGACCCACCATCCCCGCCGGGCCTGCCACCGGGCCAGGCTGACGGTACGGCTGACCTCATGACGCCAGGACAGGTCGTGCCAGGCACCCCGGACGAGCCGGCTGCATCATCGCCGCCGCCGTCATGGCGGGCCGCTCGCGGCGGGATCGAGCCTCGTCGAGCTGCCCGTGCACGTCAGCGCCGATCTCCTCACGGCGGCGGTCGCGGACCGGAGCGGGCAGGCCCGCGGTGTACAGGCGCGTCCAGCGCGCCACCACGCGAGCAGATGCCGCCTGGAGCCATGTCATGCCGGGGCCAGTCCGAGACCCGGGCGCGGCGCGGTGCTGGCACGCTGCCCGGTGCTGCGCAGGACCGCCTGCTCGCCGCTGGGCGTGACCTGGTACAGGCGCCGGCGTGGCCGGCGTTCGGCCTCGGCCGGGCCGGGATCCTCCCAGGAGCTGGTGAGCAGGCCGGCCTGCTCGAGGCGGGCCAGTGCCTTGTACAAAGTGCCGTGGGCGGTCAGCTGCCGGGCGGCGCTGGCGTCGCGGAGCTGCCTGGCCATGGCGAAGCCGTAGAAACCGGGTTCGCCAGCGGCGGCCACCTCGATGCCGCCGGCCAGGATTGCCTGCTCGATCGGCAGCAGCTCACCTGCTCGCCTGCGCATGCCGCAAGTATAGGAAGATAGCTTCCTATACGGCAAGCGGAGATCCGGCTACACGGACTCCGATGCATAGCCGTGCTGGGGCTGGGCTCGCGCCGTCAGTCCCACCAGAAGTCCCACAAGGGGTTGCCGACGATGGCCCGCCGGACTTTACGCGGCAAAGTCAAGGGACGTTGACGGCGGGACGAACCCCGCCAGGAGCCAGGAGACTACCGGCGGTCAGCTCTGATAGAGCCGCTCGAGATCGACTAGCAGGACGCTCGGATTGCTCCCGCCGACCGCACGGAGCTCGGCGGAGAACCCGGTGCCGCTGTAGCAGGCCAGGACCGCGTCAGCCGCGTGGTAGCCCTTGACCGACAGCAGGTCGCGAGCCCGGCGGAGCCGATCGAGATGTCCAAGGCCCATGACCTCGCCCCACTTCGCCTCGCCGAGAGACAGGACGCGTCGCGGCGAGCCAGGTGCCCCGGCGGACAGCACGGCGACATCCACCTCGATCTGGGTCCTGTTGGCGGGGTCGGCGACGGTCCCGGCCGCTACTTCGGCAGGCAGGTCGCCGAAGAGATCTTCGCCCGCGTGCGCGGCCCAGTCACGGCACAGCGCCTCGAAGTGCGGGCCGACAACCTGGGAGAGAAACGCAGGTCGCTGGCGGCGCCAGACCGCGGCGCCCTGCCGCTGCTCCAGCTGGGGCCACGGCCGTCGCATGATGGCCTCGTAGAAAGTGATGAGTGGCTCGGCGATCCGGAAGAGTGACCGGCGCGCGTGGAAGGGATCGGCTTCCCTGGCGATCAGCCCCGCGTCTTCAAGGACGTTGAGCGAGTGCAAAATTTCGGAGGACTTGCGTCCCACGTAGTTGGCGATGCCGCCGCGAGTGGCGTTGCCCGCCGCGATCGCGCCGAGTACCGAGTTATAAAGCGCAGGTTCCCGGATGTCCGTCTCCTCAGCGAGGAGGTACCGCGCCTCACGAAAAAGCGGGATCGCCGGATTCAGCACAGTACGGCTGACCCAGTTGTCGAAGTCATCACGGGAGGCGGGTACATCGTCGGCGACGAACTCCGACCGGTAGGCGGGCGTGCCCCCGACGATGGAATGGACCAGGACGGCCAGTCCCGGATCGCTGTCGATGCCCCAGAAACGCGCCGCCGTCCGGTAATCGAACGGCGCGACAAGCAACTCGAGCGCGCTGCGACCGCGCAACGGGGCGCTACCGGCGAGCAGCCCGCCCATGACCGACAGGGCAGAACCGCAGAGCAGGAACCTCGTTCCGCGTATCTGCGGCCCCAACGCCTGATCATCGAGCGCCCGCTGCAGCAGCGATGGCAACGCTGGGTCGGCCCTGATCAGGTAGGGGAACTCGTCGATGATGGCCAGGCCGTCAGGGAACGTGTCCCGGATTGCGCGCACGGCCTCGTCCCAGTCGCGGATCGCGTAAGGGAGCGCGGCGCCCGTGTGCGCGGCGAGCGCGGCGCCCAGATCGCGGAGCGAATCCACCGTGGTGGCTTCGGCCGCGCCAGCAGTTCGTCGTGGGTCAGGCGGTTGCCTTCAGCTGGTCGGTAAGGCTTTCCAGGTGTCGGGGACGAAGGCCAGCTGCGGGCCGTCCCGGTGCGTACTGTCCCGGACCGCCACGGCCGGGCCGGTCGTTCCGACCTCGATGCAAGCTCCGCCGTTGTCGCCGCTAAAGCTGCTGGTGCGCCAAGCGACGCCGGTTACGCCCATTGTTCCTCGGCATGGGCGCCACCAGCCCGGATGACCTGAATAGTGGTCCGTGGATGTTCGGCTACTTCGGCTAGGCGGTAGAGCTGGCTGCGCATGACCTTGGCACCGCCGATAGGGCGGTGCAGGACGTTTTCGTCGAGGATGCACCAGAGCTGGGGGGCACCCGTTCGGTCCAAAATGGTCTGGCGGGCCAGGCGGGCGGCGACCTGCTCGTCCAGGTCGGACAGGTGGCCGTCGGGGCGGGCGGACAGGATGGCGCGGGCGTAGTCCCCGGTCTGGAGCAGGCCGGGGACGACGAAGGGCTCGTACCAGCGCAGGACCGTGGCCTGGGCCTCGATATCGGCCCACTCCTGGAACGCGGCCCGGACCGCCGGGCCGTGTTCCAGGCGGCGTCAGGTTGGCGGAGCAGGACGCGCGGCTGGTGCTGTTACCGGCTCGCGTCGGCCAGGCCCGCCTGGGCGACCCTTCCAGGATGCGATCGCCACCGGCCACACGAGCAGGGCGATCAGCACGTTGCCGAGCATGACCACTACCGTCGCCGTCTGATTATCCCCGAAGGGGGTACCGGCGAGATCGAGCACGAGCCCGCTCGCGAGCAGCGCCCCGACCCGGACGCGCGCGGTGCCGGGCAGGCACAGGAGGGCGACCGCGACCACGAGCACGAGCACGTCCTGGAGCCTGAAGGCAGGGCTGGTCGCTGAGGTGAAAGGGCTCACCAGCCGGACGACCAGGGCGGCCCCGTAGACGCCGGCCAGGCCAGCCAGGATGAGGCAGGCGCGCCGCCACCCGGCGATGGCCAGCCCTCGCCGAGGTCCGGGCGAGAAGGCCAGCGAGCAGGCCGCCAGGCTGGCCGGGATGACCGGGCCCAGGCCGGCCATCCACAGGAGCTCGGGCAGTCCTCCGGTCAAGCCGCCGCTCTGCCGAGCATCTCCTCCCGGTGAGCTTGGCGGTGGCTGGGCGGGTAGCAGCGGAGCAGGCGAAGGTAGCGTCGTTCCAGCGCGGCCCGCGCCGGATCCTGGGCCGGATCCTGGCCGGGGCTCACGCGATGCCTCCGGCGGCCCGGGTGGCGAGCCGTGCGCTCAGCCGCTGGGCCGCGACGGCGGCGCTGGCGCGGCGGCGCTCGGTCTCGGCCGCCAGTTCGGCCGCGCCGTCATCGGTGAGCCGGTAGTACCGGCGCAGCCGACCGTCGGCGACCTCCTCGCGGTCCGGCTCGACCAGGCCGGACGAGCTCAGCCGGTCCAGGGCCATATACAAGGTCCCAGTTTGCAGCCTGGTTACGCCGCCGGAGATCCGCTCGGCGTCGGCGATGATCCCGTAGCCATGCTGGGGCCCGGCCGCCAGGGCGGTCAGGATGAGGAACGTGGGCTCCTGCATGCTCCGTTTCTTCATGTCATATACATATATCAATCATCTACACGTCGCAAGGGGCACACCGGCTGAGATTAACCGCCTATCGCTGACACAAGGTGTCAGCAGCGGGCTGGCACTCTCCCGCTCATGAGCGAGATCACCGACTTCTACCGGCAGCCCAGCCTGACCTCCGATCTCCGGCGCCACAAAGGGCTCGTGGCCGGGCTCCCGGCTGATGCCGAGGCACTCGGCACGATCGTGCGGGGACTGCTTATCCACAACTTCGCGGCAAAGGTCCAGGGCCTGCCGCGGCCGGCTGAGCGCATGGCGCATATGCGGGCCGTCGGGGCCGAGGCGATCCTGGACAACGTGCTCAGCCTCGGGCCGGGCCCCCTTGGCGTCGAGCGGCCTGCCGGGCAGAGAATGGTCGGCTTCTGCTACCACTTCGCCCTGCTGCACTGCGCCCTGCTGCGCGCCACGGGTACGCCAGCCCGAGCGCGGTGCGGCTTCGCCGGCTACTTCGAGGCTCGACGGTGGATCGACCACTGGGTGGTCGAGTACTGGGACGGCGATGGCTGGCGGCTCACGGATCCCCAGATCGGACGCGGCGACCTGACCCGTGACGACTTCCGCGACGGCCTCACCGCATGGAATCAATGCCGGAGCGGTGCTTCCAGGCCGGCCTCGCACGGCAACGGAGAACTCTGGGGGTGGGACGAATTGCGAGGCAGCCTGATCAATGACGTCGCCGCCCTTAACAAGGTCGAGGTCTCCGGCTGGTACTGGTGCGACCGGATCAAGGTGGACCCCCTCGACCAGCCGCACGACGAACTCGACGCGTCACTCGACCTTCTCTGTCGTCGGGCGGCGACCGCGGAGTCGGCCGAGGCCATACAGGAGTGCTTTGACCTGTACCCGGAGTTGCAGCCACCAGCGAACGCCGTCGCGTATTAGAGGGTGCGCCACGCGATCGGCGATGATGAGCGCACAGCTGACTGCGCATAGCTTTGGCACCGCCGATGGCCACCCGTCGAGCGCGGCCAGGCCGTCTGCGACCTGATCGTCGGTCAGCGGCACGGGTTCGGACATCGGGCGGGTACCTTCCTCGGGCGGTCAGGCGACGCTGCCGACGATCGCGCGGAGCTGCCGGCCGGTACCTCGTCGTCGGCGATGTCATCGTCCGCGAGCCCAGCGTCAGTCAGGATCGCGTTGTCGTCGGCGTCCTGCAGGTACCTATCCACGATCGCCGCCACCGCCGCGACGCGGGCCTCTCCCGAGTACCGAACGAGTTTGTAGACCGGTACGGGCAGGCCGCCCGCAGGCTGGTGGCTGGCGAACCAGTGCACCGGCTCGTTCTGGTGCGCGGGTGGCACCGGCCGCGGGCCGCCGAGATCCCACAGGCCAGCGTGGTACAGCGCCGCGACTGGGTAGTGCGGCCGTGGCTACTTCTCGTAACGTCCGACCAACTCGCCGAGCGCGGCGGCCCCTGGCGGCCCAGGCTGACCGCCGCGGCGACCCGGACCATGACCACGTGGTCGCCCAGATCGTGACCCGATCCTGAACCGGCCCGGCACAGCCCGGACGGCAATCCCGCCGAACGGATCTGGGCGGCGCTGAAGAACTACGTGGCGAACACCGCCGCGCCCTGGACCACCCCCTGGCTGCCGCTGGGTTACGAACAGAACTTTTGGAATGCCGCTTAACTGCGCCGGATTCCCTCGCCATCGGACGAATGCAACGGGTGCGCAACCGCCGGGCCAACCGGATCGCTACTGTCGCGCAACACACTGTGCCTATAGCAACTAAAGCATAAAAGAATTACCGCGCTTCAGTCCCGGTTTGTTTCCCCGGGTCGCGATAGCTCAAAGCATTCCCGCGGCGTAGGCCGCCGGATCTGGAGGCCAAGGAATCATGAACAGGACCATTACCAAAATCACCGCTGGCGCGGGTATAGCGCTCGCTGGCCTCCTGATCCCGGCCCTCGGCGCCAGCGCCAGTACGCAGAGCGCGCCCGTCCAGAACTACTCCTGGGCTACCGGCTTCGACAGCGGCACTTCCGCCCCGGCCTCGATCACCGAGAACTTCCTCATCACGAGCCAGAGCCTGAAGGACCGCACCGGCTCGGCCGAGAACAACCACTCGCTGACCGAGACCTACGTCCGGGACGCGGCCGGCAACGCCTTCGAGTTCGGCGTCACCTCCGACACGTTCGACCCGACGCTCCAGCCGACGCTCTTCACGACCGCCTGGACGGCCGGCGCATTCGATGGCTACCAGGCAGGCTTCGTGTCGACCAGCTCCGTCAAGCCCGGCCTGTTCCAGCCGCCGGTCGGCACCAGCCCCCAATTCGGGTATTCGATCAGCAAGGGAACCGTCACCTTCACCTACGCCGGGAAGGCCATCGGCTACATTCCGGCGTCGCACTGGCCCGGCGGATTCGGTTCCGGCGGTTCGTCGCAGACCTACGGCGAGGTGTGGAACAACACGCCCGGCGGGACTGTCTACCCGTCGATGAATGGCCGCGTCACTAACTACAAGACAAGTACCGGCAGCCACCTTGCTAAGTACGGTGTCAGCTCCCCGTACCGGCTGACGAGCGCCGGCGCAACCAGCTTTACCTTCGGCAGCTAAGGCCTCCAAGGTCTGGCGTTTGGGTTGCAACGCCGATCCTGGGCATCCTTCACCGACATCCGCAAGCAGGCCCTCGACGTCACCGCGGGCCCTTGGCGGCCGGGGGTAGCGGCAGTGGGGCAGGTGTCAGTCCCGTGATTGGACGAAGCCCAGCAGGTCAGCGTTGAGCTGCTCACGGTGTGACAGATGGGGCACGTGGGCTGCGTTGGCGTAGACCACGAGCCGGCTGTCGGGTATCAGGCTGGCGGACTGTCGCCCGCAGGTTTCCAGCGGCGCGAACACGTCATGATCGCCGTGCAGTACCAGCGCGGGTACCGTGATCTTGCTGAGTCCGGCGCTGAAGTCGGCCGCCAGGTTCGCCGCCATGCATGCCACCGCGGCCTGCAGCGACACGCCCATCCAGTCCCGGATGGCCTGTTCCTTCTCCAGTTGCGGTATCACGTAGCCGGGCAGCCCGTCGCCGAAGGACAACGCGGCGTTCTCTTCCACCCACTGGCCGTAGCTCGCCCGGAGCTGGTCTAGCAATGCTGCTTCCGCCTCCGGGTCGATGTTCAGCCTTGGCACAGTCGAGCTGGCCAGCACGATCTGCGAGATGCGCTGGCTGCCGTGGCTGCTCAGGTAACGCGTGATCTCGCCGCCGCCCATCGAGTGCCCGACCAGCGTGATATCGGTGAGATCAAGCCTTCCGAGCAGTGCGGCCAGATCGCCGGCGAGCGTGTCGAAGTCGTATCCGGTGCCGGGGTCATCGGACCGGCCATGACCCCGGCGGTCGTAGGCGACGGCGCGGAACCCGTTCTCGGTCAGGTGCAGCATCTGGTACTGCCACATGTCGCTGCTCATCAGCATGCCGGCGACGAGCACGACGGGGCGCCCGGCGCCCCAGTCCCGGTAGAACAACTCGGTCCCGTCAGGGGCATTGAAGTGCGGCATTTTGTCTCCTGTATGTGCTCTGTCAGGCGGATCAGGGTTACCCGGCGAGGGGCTTGACGGTCAGCTGGCAGTCCTCCCGGATGAGACCGTCGGCGCCGAGCAGCAAGAAGACGCGGGCGGCCCAGGCGACCTCGCCACCGGGGGCGGTCAGCTGGATAGTGAAGGTGACGATGTCGTCATGGCAGGCCACGTCGCCGGCAGCGATGACGGCGTACCGGCCGCTGGCCACGAACTCGTGGTAGGCACCGGCGATCCTGGCATCGAGTTCCTCGTGTCCCCGGAACTGGGTGCCCTCCACGAGCTCGGCACCATCTGGTGCCCACAGCCCGGCGATGGCGGTCCGGCGAGACCCGGGGTCTTGTTCGTTCCACACGGCCAGATAGCGCGCGACGATTCCGGCTGCGCCCTGCTGGGTGATCTGAGGCATGGTCTTGTGTCCTTTCCGTCGGCGCGTGCGGCCGATGTGGTGATGCTCGCCACTGCCGCCGCAGGAGGGTCAAGCCGGATCACGGGGGAAGACTCTCCCCCCGCAGGAGACCTCATAATGGGCGGCGTGCCTGGTTACCTGTCCATCGGCGACTTCTCGCGCGCCACCCACATGACTGTCAAGACGCTGCGCCACTACCACCAGATAGGCTTGCTCGAACCGGCCGAGGTAGACCCGCACACCGGTTACCGGCGCTACACGGCCGGCCAGATCCCCGTCGCCCAGGTCATCCGCCGCTTCCGCGACCTGGGCATGCCCCTGGAGGAGATCCAGGGCGTGCTGTCCGCTCCGGACCTGCGGACCCGCAACGAACGGATCACCGCCCATCTCAGCCGCCTTGAGGAAGAACTCGGCCGCACCCAGTCGGCCCTCACCTCGCTGCGCGACCTGCTGGCACCACCCTCACCCGAGAGCGCGCCCGCCCGCATCGAGCTGCGCGGCGTGCCAGCAGTTCCCGCAGCCGCGATCATCGCCACCGTCGGCGCCGAGGAGTCGGGGGCCTGGCTGCAGGGCGCGCTCGGCGAGCTTAATGCGACCCTGGCCGCCCAGAACGCGCCCGTCAGCGGGCCCGCGGGCGGCATCTACGCCGACGAGGTGTTCACCCGGCACCGCGGACAGGTGACGATCTTCATCCCGTGCGCCAGACCCATAACGCCGATGGGCCGGGTCACGCCGGCGCTGATCCCGGCCGCCGAGCTGGCGGTCATCGAGCACTCCGGGCCACCCGCCGATGTCGACCGCGCCTACGGCACCCTGGCCGCCTACGTCACACGCCACGCTCTGGCCGTCGACGGCCCGATCCGTGAGTACTACCTCACCGGCCAGCGCGACACCCCCGACACCTCCCGATGGCGCACTGAGATCGGCTGGCCGATCTTCCGGACAAGCAGCGCATGACAGGGAAATCGTCGGCGGACCCCTTGGAATTAGTCGTCTAGGCGTCGCGCTAGCAGGCGGTCGCCTTCAGGTGGACAGGTGAAGTTTCTTCGCGAGTGACTCGATCGAAGCGATGGACTGCTGCTCGCCGGCCGCGCAGCCGGTCGCGCCCAGCGCGGTGTAATCACTCGCCAGCTTGCGTTCCCAGGTGAGCATCGCCGCGACGGACGCGGCGGTCGGCATGCTCGGGTTGGCCGGCGGGCTGGCTCCGTCCTGGGTCAGGGTGTGCAGCGCGCCTGTCAGGCCGTCCGGCGGCGTCAGGCGGGCCACGCGCGCGCGGAAGGCCGCGCCCGCCGCCTTCGCCTTCGCCTTCAGCTGGGCCTCGGACAGGTGCCGGGACGCCTGCAGGCCGGGGAGGCTGCGGTTGAAGGCCACGTTGGCCGCGCACAGCGCGTCCAGGCTCTTGTCGAAGTCGGCCGCGGAGGTGGACGAGGACGCCGGGGACGAGGATGACAAGGAGGAAGAGGAAGAGGAGCTGCCTCCGCTGCCGCCCCCGCCGCAACCCATCAGGACGAGCACCCCGCCAGTCACCGCAGCTCGGACGAACGGCCTGCTTTTTATTGGCATGCCGGGGAACTTTACTAGCGTCGATGTGAGCTGGGGCGGGGACGAAACTCGTTCGGTGCCTGGATTACGGCGGGGCGGGCCGCGGCCGGTCAGGTTTCAGCGGGCCGGCTCGCCCGTGTGCGCGCCCGGCCGCTGCTGGCCAGGCCGGCGATCATGACCCGGACGAGCGCGTCGAGGTGGCGCCGGTAGGCGGCGGGGGAGGCCGCGATGGATTCAGAACCTGACCACGTGCCAGGTCTGCCCGCCGTTGCCGGTCAGCAGTAGCTGTCCGAGCATGTCGCCGTATTGCGGGTGCCCGTGGAGGACCACGCCGTCATGGGTGGTGGTGAACCCCAGGTCGTTCCAGCCCTGGCCGCCGTCGGGGTACGTGACCACCGTCCGCCAGGTCCTGCCGTTGTCCGCGGAGTAGTACAGCCAGCTTCCCGCGCTCGTGGTGGATATGGTCAGGTGCCCGGGGGCCGCGGCGGCGATCACGCCGGCGTCGCCCACGCTGGACGGGTGGCCTGCCAGCTTCCAGGTCGCGCCCAGGTTGCCGCTCACGTAGACGGTCTTATCCGTGTGGCTGGTGTAGCCCTGGCCGTTGCACAGCAGGGCCAGCCCGCGCGGGGCCTGCACGGCGACCGAGGTGGGCACCGGGAAAAACGCGGTCTTGCACGGCAGCGCATGCCTGGTGATGGTGAGGCCGCCGTTGCCCGTGACCAGTACGGAGGTGCCGTCGACGATCGCCGCCACCCGCGCCTGGGTGGCGATGTTCCCCATCGCGCCGGCTTGGGTGACGACCCGGGTCCATGTGCCGCCGGCGACAGGCCGCCGCAGGAGGGCCCAGCTCGTGTAGCCGGCCATCCCGCGGCGCATGGTCACCGCGAGCACCTGGCGGTCGATGATCTCCAGGGACATGACCGAGCCGCCGGGGTAGGCCGCGGCTGACCAGTGCTCACCTCCGTCGGTGGTCACCCACAACCCGTTGCCGAACACGAAACCGTGCTCCGGGGTGGCGAACCGGATACCCCACAAGGCCGGGCCGGTGACGGTGATGCCGGGCTCGCCGAGCGGCACCAGGGGCGCGGGCAGGCCGCGCCAGCTCGCGCCCCGGTCACGGGTGCGGACGATCGAGGTGCACGGTGCGTGCTGGCACGGCGCCGTGCCCAGCGCGAACGCCTCTCGGGTGGAGACGAAGGTAACGGAGGCGGCCCTGAACCCGGCCGGGACGGGGCCGCTGGAGGGCAGCGTGATTTCTGCGGGGATAGCGGTGGCCGTGGGACGGGCCGCCGATGGCGCCCGCGCTGTTCCGCATCCGGCCGTGAGCGCTGCGATCAGCAGGCTCCCGCATGCGGCGGCAAAAAGCTTATTCATTTTTAAAATCACCTCATGAGTTATGACTCATCAGGCAGCCGCGCGGTTGTGGTTTTTCTTCGCCATTTCTTCCCCGTCCCCCGCTGAGCAGGGGAACGGGCCTTATCGAGGCAAGCAGTTGATTCGTTTGTGCCGCACCTGAAGTTCGTGGAGTCGGGACCGTCTAGACTTCCGCTGTTATGGGGTTGATCTTCGACGCTGTGGCCGGCGAACTCCCGCTGGTGCGACGAGTGTGGTCGGCACGCTGTGACGCCGCGACCAGTTTCACCTCGGCAGCCAAAGGCTCCTCCATGATCGCGTTTGCGCGGACCGGTGACAGGTTGACGGTGCACCTGCGCGGACCGGAGACCAGGGCCACACAACTGACCTGTCCGGAGGGCTGGGAGTTTTTCGGTGTCGAGCTGCAGCTCGGTGCCTATCTGCCCCTGTTCCCGCCGTCCGGTCTGGCCGACCTGAACGATGCTCTGCTGCCGACCCGGTCAGGCGACCGGATCTTGCTGGACAACCGAGACTGGGAGATGCCAACCGAGCAGAACGTCGACGTCTTCGTCAGCAGGCTCGTGCGAGCAGGTTTGCTGATCTTCGATCCGCTCGTCGACGAGATCCGTCACGGCGAACGACCACGAGCCATGTCGGAACGGACGGCGCAAATCCGGTTCCGCCGGGCCGTCGGGATATCGCGCCGCAAGCTCGTCAGCATCGAGCAGGCACAGCACGCCGCGCAGCGCCTCGCGGCGGGGGGATCGATCGCCGACGTGATCACCGTCGGCGGCTACTACGATCAGCCGCAGCTCGCGCGGGCGATGCGGTGGGCGACCGGCCACACCGCAGGCGAGTTGAGGTCCGGCATCCCGTTCGTCGCGTTCTGATTCGGTTCGATACAAGACGGGCCGGTCATCGGGATGGTTGGCTGCGGGGATGCGAAAACTGATCGAATATGACCTCCTCTCGATCGACGGGAGGTTCTCCGGGGACGACTGGTGGGCCGCACAGATGAAGGTCGCCCCCAACGACAACCACCTCGGCTATCAGCTCCGGCTGCTGGAACAGGCATCCGGTCTCGTGCTCGGACGGGTGACCTACGAAACCTTCGCCGCGACGTGGCCGGCCATGACCGGCGACCTCGCCGACAAGCTCAACTCCCTGCCCAAGTACGTCGCCTCCACCACGCTGACCGAGACCACCTGGAACGCCGAGGTGCTCGCCGGCGACGCCATCGACGCCGTCGCCCAGCTCAAGAAGTCCGGCGACGGCACGTTGGTGAAGTATGGCAACGGCCCTTTCAGCCGGGCGCTCGTCGAGGCGGGTCTGCTGGACGAGCTGCATCTGAGCATTTCCCCGTTTGTCGCGGGTTCAGGTGAGTCGCTGCTGTCGGGCATCAGCACGACCCCCATGAACCTGGCGGGAGTAACCGACATCGGCAACGGCGCGGTAGTGCTGGCCTATACACCGAGTCGGTAGCCGGGCAGCTACATCCTTGCCGTCTCAGATTCCGGCGAGCCTCATCCTCGACTCTGCTTCGGTCCGCCCGAGAACGTCGAAGCCGTCCAAGTGGAACTTCTTGGCGTTGAAAGCGAGAACCCACAGGCCCGCGGCCCAGCACAGCTGGAGTTCGGCCTTGGTGAACACGCGTCCCCGCGCGCTTTGGTACGCCTCGAGGAAGGCTCCGCTCTGCCCGGCCGAGGCGCCGCCCCCGGTACGGCCGTCCTGGAACACCGCGGCGGCCTGGCCGACGATCACGACTTCCGGCTCGTAGAGCGCGCTATCCCAGTCGTGAACCGCCAGCGGCCGGCCATCGAGGAACTTGACGTTGCCTCCGTGCCGCACGCTGGCGTCGCGGACCAGCGACATCGGGACGATGAGCGTCTGGGCGTGGCCCGGCTGGCCGAGATCCGCAAGCTCCTGGATGACGAGAAGCTGCGGGACCGCGGCGTATCCGCCGAGCGCGTCAGCTCCGTCCTCGCCTACCAGCAGCAGTCGGCCAGCTATGACGCGGAAGCGGGCGGCGGGCTGTTCGCTGCCGACGAGCCGGTCGTGGCCGAGTACCTGAGCGACCGGGTGCCTGGCGTGGCGCTGGACGCCGCCTGCGGTACCGGCCGGTTCGCCGGGTTCCTGTCCAGGCGCGGGCACCGGGTCATCGGCGTCGACAGCTCACCGGACATGCTCGCCTACGCGCGGCGGCGTGTCCCGGACGGCGAGTTCCGCGTCGGTGAGCTCGACCGGCTGCCGCTGCCCAGCGACTCGGTGGATGTCATCGTCTGCGCGCTGGCCCTGGTCCACGTTCCCCGCCTCGAGCCGGTACTGGCCGAGTTCGCCCGCGTGCTGCGGCCCGGCGGGGACCTGGTCATCTCCGACGTGCACCACGAACATGTCACCCGCGGCTCGGTGATCACAGCGCGCGGCCCGGCAGGCGAACCGTGCGTCGCGGCCACCTACCGGCATCCGCTCGGCGATTACCTTCGGCCGGCCCTGAGCCTCGGTGCCGCCGGCGGTGCTCACCGATGCGTGGTTCATGGGCGTATGGACCAGGCGGTTCCGGTATGAGTATCCGGCCCGGGTACGGCTCGTCGGGGTGCACTTCAAGCCCTGGGGGATGTCGCCGTTCACTGGCGCGGCGGCGGAACCCACCAGGTGACTCCGGCGACATCGGATGGCTAACTCAGCCGACGCCGCGGTCATAGGCGTGCTGGGAGGCCGACACGTCGCTGAGGTGCTCGATCGACCACTCCTGGAGGGCGCGGAGCGGCTCCAGGAGGGTCCGGCCGGCTTCGGTGAGGGCGTACTCGACGCGGACCGGCACTTCGGGGTAGACCGTGCGGCGGACGAGGCCGTCGCGTTCGAGTCCGCGCAGGGTCTGGGTCAGCATCTTCTGCGAGACACCCTCGATGCGCCGCCGGAGCTCGGAGAAGCGGGCGTCGCCGTCACCCAGGACGCTGACGATGAGGACGGTCCAGCGGTCGCCGATGCGGTCGAGGATGCGGCGGGTCGGACAGCCGGCCTGGTACGGGTCACCGCGGAGCGGCGGGTCCGCCTGGGTGGTTACCACAAAGTGCCTTCTTCCCAAAAGAGATCTGCTCTCTTATGGTAACCGAGGTGGCCCGATCACGGGCCGCGGTACCTCGAGAGAAAGGCATCACCCATGTCCCGCATTGTCGTTATCGGCGGCACCGGCTACGCCGGGTCGGCCATCGTGGCGGAGGCCGCCGCGCGCGGCCACGAAGTCACGGCGTTCAGCCGCTCGCGGCCGGCCGAACGCGTCCCGGACGTGACCTACGTCCAGGGCGACGCCACGGACGAGGCGGCGCTGACGTCGGCCGTCTCCGGGGCGGACGTCGTGGTAGGCGCGCTCGCGCCGCGCGGGCCGCTGGCCGGGTCTTATCGCGACGTGTACCGCACGATCGGGCGGCTCGCCGACGCCGAGGGGGCACGGCTGTACGTCGTCGGCGGCTTCTCGTCGCTGCGCCCGGCGGCCGGGGCGCCGCGGTTCGCGGCGGACCTTAGCCACGCTCCGGCCGAGTTCCGCGACGAGATCGTCACCGTGGCGGCGCTCGTGACGGACGACCTGCCGGCTACTCCGGAGACGCTCGACTGGGTGTTCGTGAGCCCGGCCGGGAAGTTCGGCTCGTACGTGCCCGGCGAGCGGCTGGGCGAGTACCGGGTCGGCGGCGACGTCGCCGTGCAACCGGAGGACGGCGGGGCGATCTCCGGTGCGGACTACGCGCTCGGGTTCGTCGATCTCATCGAGAAGGGAGACCACCACCGGGCGCACGTCAACCTGGCGTACTGAGGGATAAGCGGTGCTGGGGCGGGGACGGAACCCGTTCGGTGCCTGGGTTCTGGGGTGGTCTAGGAGCGGGCCAGGGCCTCGCGCAGCGGGTCCAGGCCCATGGCGCCCAGGCTGAGCGCCCGGGTGTGGAAGTCCTTGAGGCTGAAGGTGGCTCCGGCCCTGGTCCTGGCCTCGTCCCGGGCCTGCAGCCAGCTCCGCTCGCCGAGCTTGTAGGACGTCACCTGCGCGGGCCAGCCCAGGTAGCGGTGCAACTCGAAGCGCAGCCGCTTTTCGTCCCAGCTGGAGTGGGCCCGCAGGAAATCCCAGGCGATCCCGGCATTCCAGCGCTCGCCCGCCGGCCAGCCCGTGCCCGCGGGGATCTCCAGCTCCAGGTGCACCCCGATGTCCAGGGCCACGTTGGCGGCGCTCATCAGCTGCAGGTCGAGCATCCCGAGATACGCCCCCGGGTCGTCGTCCAGGTATCCGAGCTCGCCCATGAGCCGCTCGGCGTAGGTCGCCCAGCCCTCGCCGGAGCCCGAGACCCAGCACATCAGCCGCTGCCAGCGGTTCAGGTTCTCCTGCTCGGCCAGGGTCTGCGAGTTCTGGAGGTGGTGACCGGGAACGCCCTCGTGGTAGACGGTGGTGACCTCTTTCCAGGTGGTAAAGGTGTCGATGCCGTCCGGCACCGACCACCACATCCGGCCGGGCCGGGACCAGTCCTCCGACGGTCCGGTGTAGTAGATCCCGCCGTTGTTGACCGGGGCGATCAGGGCCTCGATCCGGAGCGCGGGCTCCGGGATGTCGAAGTGCGTGCCGTTCAGCTCCGCGATGGTGCGCTCGGCCAGTTCCTGCATCCAGGCCCGGAAGGCTTCCCGCCCCTCGATGCGCCGGGCCGGGTCGCCGTCCAGGATCGCCACTGCCTCCTCGCGGGTGGCGCCGGGGTGGATGAGGCGGGCGACCCGGGCCTGTTCGGCGCGCAGGCGGGCGATCTCCTGCCAGCTCCAGGCGTAGGCCTCTCGCGGGTCGATGACGGTGCCGAGGAAGAAGCGCGAGGCCCGGGCGTAGACCTCGGGGCCGCAGGCGTCCTTCTCCCGGGCTAGCGGCAGCAGCTCCTGGCGCAGGAAATCACCGAGCCCGGCGGTGGCGGCGGTTGCCGCGCGGGCGGCCTCGTCCAGCTCCCCGCGGAGTGAGTCCGGGACCCCGGTGAGCTGCCCCGCCAGCCCTGCGTAGAAGGAGTCGGCCGGATCGGACCAGCTGGCGCACTGCTTGGCGACTTCCTCGGCCTGCCGCCGGGTCGGGGGGCGGCCGTTGCGGGCGGCGTCGAGCAGGGTCCGCGCGAGCTGGCGGTAGGCGGCCGGGACGGCGGCCATGCGGCGGGCGATGCTGACGGCGGCTTCCTCGCCCTCGGTGGGCATCGAATCGAAGAGCTCGCGCACGTACTGCACCCAGCTGTCGATCACGTTGAGCTCGCTGGCGGTGTCGCCGGCGTCGTAGCGCTCGACGGCGATGGCCAGCCGCTCCCGCATCGCGGCCCGCGCGACCTGCTCGCGCCGCCCGGGGGCATCGGCCGCCTCGAGGGCGGCGAGAGCCGAGCGATCCAGTTCGGCGCGTCCGGCGAACCCGTCCGGGCTGAGGTCCGGGAGCTCGTCGTCGTGCCCGGCGATCCCGGCCCAGGTGGCGAAGGCCGGGTCCAGGACGGCCGCCCGCTCCACGTAATCCGCGGCGATGCTGTCGGTGGAGGGCATAGCCGGGGACTTTAGACCGGTAAGGCGCGCATCGCTACCCGGTTTCGGCTCCCTCACCACCGACCCGCCCGTGGCCGCGGACTCTAGCCTGGCCGCCCGGGCCCTCGCGCTCGATGCAGCCCTCACCGCCGCGGACGGGGCCGCGCTTCCGCTCCCCCCGGCTGAGACCGCGCTTCTCCGCGACTGGCTCGACCAACTCGCCCGCTAACCGAGCAGCGGTGGCAAGATCCCGGACCATGGCCGCGCACGACGAACTGCTAAGAGCCGCTGTTGACATCGCCCGCGCTGCCAGCGGCCGCGCCGCTCAGCGGTTCCTCGAAGGCGTGCCGGTCAGCAGGAAAACGGACGGCACCGAGGTAACCCCGGCCGACATCGAGGTGGAAGAGCTGATCCGCTCCCTGATCGCCGCCCGCTTCCCCGGTGACGGCGTGGCCGGGGAGGAACTGCAGGACACGCCCGGGACCCAGACCGCTACGCCGACGGCAAGGGCCGCCGCAACCGGTCACGCCGCGAGGCCACACCATAAACTGTATCAGTTAATCTATTTTTGTGCGCTACCCCTGCAGCGGTAGCTCCAACACGGAAGCACTGCGGAGAGCGTCTGCCAGTCAGTCGGTGAGTTGCGGGGATCAACGGAGCGTCGCGGCGCCTACAGGCGGGGCTGGGCTCGGCGGGGCCTGAGGTCCTCGATCCGGTCGAGTACCTCGTCCAGCGCGGTTTCGAGAGGAGCAGGGTCGCGGTGCAGCTGCGCGAGCAGGGTCCCGCCTTCGACCGCGGCCAACAGGGCGACAGCCAGGCGACCAGGGTCGGCCTTGCGGCGAAGGTCCCCGCGGTCGTACATGGCCTCAAGGCCGTCGCGGACCGCCGCCTCCCACTGGTCGAATCCCCCGGCGAGGTCAGCCCGGCAATCAGGGAAGCCCTCCGCCAGTTCCCCGACCAGCGATCCGAGGGGGCAGCCCCCTTCACAGTTGTTCTGGCGCAGATTGGTCACTAGCACGTCCCGCCAGGCTCGCAGGGCTTCCATGCTGTCCAGCCGGCCGAGGTGCGGTCGCACCGTTCCGAGGACAGCTTCGGTGCGGTAAGCGATGACGGCTCTGATCAGGGACTGCTTGTCCTCGAAGTAGTGGTAGACCTGCGAGGCGCCGACGCCGGCCGCCTTCTGGACGTCGCCGAGGCTCGTGCCGGCAACGCCGTGCTCGAACATCAGCTGCGCCGCCACCGAGACGATCCGATCCCGGGTGGCCCGCCCCTTGGGGGTGAGCCTGCGCTGCTTCACAGCCAACTCGCTCGTTCCGCGACCGGCCACTGACTCACCTCGGATCCTCTGAACCAGCCAAATAGAAGCGACATGCACCGATTCTAGCTGCTGTGCGGCGCAATCATGGATTTGACACTTCAGACCAGACACGCAAAACTGTAGTGGCTGATACAGAAAAGTCGACCCGATGCCCTACTTCACCGTGTCTGGCCAGCCCGCACCGGGACCGCATGACTAGCTGCTGAGGAGACGGAGTCACATGAAGATCCGGCGAATCACCACGGCCGGAGCACCCCTGGGCGTCGCAACCCAGACCGGCGAGCTTTCCGGCACCTCACGTGTCACGGCGGGCGCCGACCTCTTCGGTAGCTGGGGGTTTGACCGGGTTCCCGAGCTGCCGCCCAGGCCAGAGCACGTACCCGGCGAGGAAACCCGGGAGCGCCGGCGCACGCAAGCCCGGCGAGAGCAGTCCAGCCTGGCCGGCCCCGCAGAAGATGAGAGGGAATCACGATGAGCGCACTCCCAGGAAAGACCGTGCTGATCACGGGCGCCAACGCCGGGATCGGCAAGGACGTGGCCCGGCAACTGGCACTACGTCCCGAGACGGCCCGCATCTACCTGGCGTGCCGGAATCGAGGCCGGGCGACAACGGCCAAGGCCGAGCTTGAAGCGGAGACCGGCCGGCGTATCTTCGACATCATTGTCATGGACGTTGCCGATCTGGGCTCGGTCCGCGCCGGCCTTGAGGCCATCAACGGATCCCTCGACGCGCTGGTCATGAACGCCGGCACAGTCGGCGGCAAGACGGCCCTGGACTTGACCGCCGACGGGGTCACTACCGTGTTCGCGACGAACGTTCTCGGTCACGCCGTCCTCCTCGAGGCGCTCCTGAAAGAGGACCGGCTTGGCGAGGTGGCGGTCTTCGCCGGAAGCGAGGCAGCCAGGGGGGTCCCGAAGTTGCGGATGAAACGGCCATCGTTCGTCTCAACCTCCGCCGACGAGCTCGCCACTGTCATCGACGGCAGCTATTTCGCCGGCCGAAAAACTGACCCCAACCTAGCCTTCGGGCAGGTCAAGTACATCGGGGCCCTCTGGATGGCCTACCTGGCCCGCCAGCACCCCGACCGCCGGCTCATCACCGTGAGCCCCGGCAGCACCTCCGGCACCTCCGGCCCCAACGACTTCAAGCTGCCGCTGCGCCTGGCGGCCAAATACGTCCTACCCGCAGTGGGTCCCGCCCTGGGGATCTCCCACAAACTCGACGTGGGCGCGAGGCGACTGGTCAACGGCGTCACCGACCCGACCCTGTCGAGCGGCGTGTTCTACGCCAGCGCGGCCAGCAAGCTCACCGGTCCCCTGGTCGACCAGGCGGACATCTTCCCCGACCTGGCCAACCCGTCCTTCCAGGACCACGCCAACGAAGCCATCCACCGCTTTATCACCTGAAGACATTCGCGCAACACCGGACCGGCTGGCCTCCGCGAACACTCAGGTTCACATTGGGTGCCATTGGCCCCGCTGACAACATAGGACGGTCTTCTCCAGTGGAAACTCGATCAGCAACATCGGCTCCGCCCTCTTTTCTCCAAACGCGTCGCGGCAAGCTCACCCTCGCCTTGATGTGCGCGGTGGCGTTCATGGACCTTCTCGATGGGACCATCGTGAATGTCGCGTTGCCGGTGATCCGGGCTGATCTGCACTTCTCGGTCCAGAACCTGCAGTGGGTCCCGAGCGCGTACCTGCTCACCTACGGCGGGTTCCTGCTGCTCGGCGGCCGCCTCGCTGATCTGCTCGGCCGGCGGCGCCTGCTCGTTGCCGGGACGTCGCTGTTCGGGATCTCGTCGCTCGTGTGCGGCCTGGCCGGAAGCGAAGGGGTGCTGACCGGGGGCCGGCTGGCTCAGGGGGTCGGCGCGGCGATGATGACGCCCGCCGCGCTTTCCATCCTGACGACGTCCTTTCACACCCGCGGCGACCGGGTCAAGGCGCTTGGCGCCTGGGGCGGCATGGGCGCCGTATCGGGCGCTTCCGGAGTGTTGTTCGGCGGCGTGCTCACGTCCGAGCTGAGCTGGCGGTGGGTGTTCTTCGTCAACCTGCCTATGGTAGCGGTCATCCTCGTGGCGTCGTTCCGGCTCGTCGACGGCGAACGGCCCAAGGCACCGCCGCTGCGGGATTTTGACACGGTCGGCGCTGGCCTCATCACGGGCGGCATGCTTCTCCTGGTCTACGTCCTGGTGAACGCCCCCAATGCCGGCTGGGGCACTGCCCGGACCCTCGGGGAACTCGCCGGCGGCGTCGCGCTGATCGTCCTGTTCCTGTTCAACGAGCAGCGCCACAGCCACCCGCTCGTGCCCCTGTCGCTGTTCAAGATCAAGGGCCTGTGGGAGGCCGATGTCACCCAGGTTCTCGCCTGGGCCGCCTTCTACACGATGTTCTTCCTCGTCACGCTCTACATGGAGGAAGTGCTCGGCTACTCGGCGATCCGCACTGGCCTGCTCTACCTGCCGCTGACGGCGGGCATCGGGCTCGGAGCGGGCGCGGCAACGAAGGGGATCCCGAAGATCGGCACCCGGCCGCTTATCGCCGCGGGGGCACTGCTGGGCGCCGCCGGAGTGTTCTGGCTTTCCCGGGTGCCGCTGCACGGCACCTACCTGCCCGACATCCTTCCGGGGATGATGATCATGGGGGCCGGCCTGGGCCTGGTGATGGTGGGCGTTCAGAATGCCGCCAACGGGGGCGTGCCGGCCGACAAAGCCGGGCTCGCAGCGTCGCTGATCACCGCGTCCTTCCAGCTCGGGGCCGCGCTGGGGCTGGCGGTCTTCGTCTCCCTCGCCACCGCCCGAACCAACCACCTGCTCGCGACGCACACCCAGCCGTCCGAGGCGCTCACGCTTGGCTTCCAGCGAGGACTGCTCGGCGCCGGCATCGCACTCGTGATCGCCGCGGTGATCGCACTACGAGCGCCCAACGTGCGTGTCGCCGACATGGCCCCAGGCGCCGACGACAACCAGGCCCCGCCCGTCCCCGTGGTCAGCGGACCAGCGCCAGAAGCACCTCATCTCCCCGTCGGCCGAGCAGGACTGCGCGGGTTACCGGGCCGCGCAAGCTGACTAACCCGCCAGCGTCTTGAAAACGAGCCGCGGGTCAGCCGGGCGGTTCCACCGGGCACCGCCCGGCACAGGAAAGGACGAGCGATGACTGCCGCTGTGACAAGCGAGAGGCCCGGAAAGCGAGACCGCCTGGTAGCCGGCGCGGGCGAGGCGATTTACCGCCAAGGATTCGAAGCCACGACCATCGCGGCAACTAGGGACCCTGCGGTGTGGAGTCAGTCAGGCGCTTCGCTCCTGTCGAAGGGCCTCTGGACGGTGAGGAACTGCGATGACGACACTTGAGGAAGCTGCCGCCCTCACCCGTCCTGAGCGCGGGCTGGTCGTAATTTCGACGCTGCGGTCCGCTGGCTCGATCCAATCGTCCCTCGTCAATGCCGGAGTGCTGCCTCACCCCGCTACGGGCCAGACGATCCTGGGATTTGCGACCGCGGGCCGGATCAAACTGGCCAACCTCCGCGCCCGTCCACAGATCACGGCGACCTTCCGCAACGGCTGGCGGTGGGCGGCGGTCGAGGGGCTTGCGGAGCTCGCTGGGCCCGATGACCCCCAGCCATGGCTTGATGCCGACGGTCTACGGCAACTCCGTCGCGAGATCTTCACGGCTGCCGGAGGTGAGCATGACAACTGGGACGAATACGACCGGGTCATGTCCGAAGAACGCTGGACCCCCGTGCTCATCCGACCGGAACGGATCTACAGCAACTGATGGTCGGCCGAGAAGTAAATCACTCGCAGCCGACCTCACCGACGACGACTGCTTCACAGTTTTAACGATTTAAAGGAGACTGAAATGCCAACGTTCCCTGCCCCTGAAACGGGCATCCTGCTCACCCACTTCATCGTGTCAGAGGACATCGCACGCTCGCGAGACTTCTACGCCAATGTCCTCGGCGGCGAAGTCGTCTCCGCTGGCGAGACCAACATCGTGGCCCTCGCGAACGGCTGGATCGTGATCAACACCAGCGGTGGCCCAACCGACGACAAGCCAACCGTGTCGCTCACCTTGCCCGAACTCGACACAGTCAGCAGCTTCCTAAACATACGCGTCGCCAACATCCAAGAGGTTTACGACGACTGGAGCGCGAAGGGAGCACAGTTCCTGACGCCGCCAATCGACCGGGGTGCAGAGATTCGCTGCTACTTGCGCGATCCGGACGGCCACTTGATCGAAGTTGGCCAGGTAAACCAAGCCTTTTTCGAGAAGCAGCGCCCATGACACTCAGCCGACGCTCCGGTGGACAGCGAAGCCAACGAGGCGACACCGTGACCGTGCATCGGCGGCAAAGTCATTTCGCGAGCGGCGGGAGCCCAATCATGCAGGTCGAGGTCATCAACACCAATGAACTTGGGGACCGCAGCTACATCGTCCACGACCAGGCGACGGCGGTAGTGGTCGATCCGCAACGGGACCTGGACCGGGTGACCGCGGTGCTGGACAAGCTAGGACTCACCCTCGATATGGTTGTAGAGAGCCACATCCACAACGACTACGTCACCGGCGGGCACGCTCTCGCGCGACGCTACGGATCCCGGTATGCGGTGAACGGGGCCGACCATGTCGACTTCGACCGGTTCGCGATCAGCGACGGCGACGAACTCGAGGCCGGGTCCCTGCGAGTCCGGGTGCTGGCCACCCCGGGGCACCGCTGGTCGTGTCCGCGCTGACTCGCCAGTCCACGGTCACGCTCAACCGACCGGCCCATCGACACGGGCCGTCGGCCGCGCTCTCCCAGCGCGGAGCGTGCCTTCCGGCACCTCAGTCGAGCCATTGTCGCAGCCAGGACACCACCACTGGCGGATCCGCGTCGCCCGCGGGGTATCGCTGGTCGTCCCCCTATCTTTCGAGGCCCTCCTGGCACGTCCGTATGCCGATGCGGCTGCTGCCGACCCTGCCGCTCGGCACCGGCGCCGGGCCGCTCGGAGCGCATCATCCGGTCGGACGGCAGGAGCAGTCTCACGGCCGGAGCAATCGGACAAAGCAGTTCAGTCGATAACTGCTATGGCCTCAATCTCGACGAGGAGGTCGGGCGTGAACAGTGCCGCGACGCCGATAAGTGTGCCTGGGGCGAGCAGCGCGACGCCGAGCTTCTTCAGCGCGCGGGCGCGGCCTTCCTGCACGAGCGACATCTTGTCGAGGCTCCAGTCGGCAATGTAGGTGGTCAGTTTCGCGACATTATCGAGTGTGCCGCCGGCCTCGGCGACGGCAGCGGCGACGTTGAGGTAACACTGTTCTACCTGCGCGGCTAGGTCACCTTTGCCGACTAGGTTCCCCTCGGCGTCCCAGGCGACCTGGCCGGCCATGAACACGAGCTTCGATCCGCTGGCGATCGCCACCTGCTGGAAGAACTCGACCTTCGGCAGCGATTCGGGAGTAGTCAGGGTGATAGGCATGCTGATTCTTTCTTTCGGTTGACGTGTTAGGGGATGTGGATGACTCGGGATCCATCTGACCCGCGTCGCTTCCTACTTGCTGTCGCTACGGTGTCAGGTGGGTCAGACGTCAGGGGTTAGGTCGTCGCCTCCTTCTCGGTCGAAGTGCGGGTTAGGCAGTGCCTGCGAAGACGGCGAGGAGTGCGGCGCCGCCAGCGGCGAGGAAGGGTGACGGCGGCGGCGTGCCCGGGCACGTGGTGATTGAGCAGCGTCAGGTACGTGTCGGCGACGGTCCAATACTGGCCCCTAATTTCGTGAACCGGCCTGCCCCGCCCATGCCGCCTATATTCGTGATGATCTCACCACAGTGTGAAATGAGAGGACTCCTGGTAGTCCAGCGGTTATCCAAGCCTGCTGTTCTTCTAGGAGTCCGTGGTGTCATTGTCGCAAGGCGGCGCGTTCTTGTCATGCCCTGGTCCGGTTGACCTGGGCGTTCTGCTTCCGCACCTGGCCGGGGTGATCATCGAGGAGGTCACGGCGGCGGCCGGGCTGCTGCTCCTGGCGGCCAGGGCGAGGGCCGCCACGGCGGCCTGCCCGTCGTGCGGCACGGTGTCGGGCCAGGTCCACAGCCGTTATTCCAGAACGCTGGCCGACGCCGCCATCGGCGGGCGGCAGGCAGTGATCCTGCTGACGGCCCGGCGGTTCTTCTGCGCGTCCCCGCCTGCAAGGCCAGGACGTTCGCCGAGCAGGTCGACGGGCTGACCAGCCGCTACGCGCGCAAGACGCCTCCTCGAAGGCCGCGACGCCCAGCCGCTGGCCGACTGGCTGGCCGCCCACCCCGGCGTCGAGATCATCTGCCGGGACCGCGCCGGCTCGTACGCCGACGGAGCCAGAACCGGGGCACCGGACGCGGTCCAGGTCGCCGACCGCTTCCACCTGTGGCAGAACCTGGCCAAAGCCGTCGAGAAGTGCGTCGCCGCCCACCGCGCCTGCCTGGCCGAACCGCCACCTGCCCTGGCGGAAGAGCAGGCCACGGCCCCGCCGGAACCGGAGGCCGCCGCGCAGCCCGATCCCACGGGGAAGTACGCCGAGCGCACCCGCCGACACCACGAACTGGTCCACGGGCTGCGCGCCGAAGGGCGCGGGCTGCGGGAGATCGCCCGCCACCTGGGCTGGGGCCTGCATTCGGTCCAGCGGCTCGACCGCGCCGCGACCTGGCAGGAACTCGTCGACGGACGGTGGAAGGGACGCGCCCAGCAAGCTCGACCCGTTCAAGCCTACCTCGACCAGCACGCGACGGCGCCCCGGCAGCATCCGGCGCCTGTTCCTCGAGATCCAGGCCCTCGGCTACGACGGCAGCTACCCCGTCGTCCGCGACTACCTCCCGGGCCCGGCCAGGCAGCCGCTCCGCCGCCCCGCCCACCGTCCGCGACGTCACGAACTGGCTCACCCGGCGCCCGGACGCACTGGCCGACGAGGAGAAACCGAAGCTCAAGGCCGTCCTGGATCGCTGCCCCGAACTCCAGGCCACATCGGACCTGGTCCGGGGCTTCGCGGCCATGATCACCGAGCTGGCCGGCCAGGACCTGCCGCAGTGGATGGCCGCCGCCTGCGAGGCAGAGCTGCCCGGCATCTCGTCGTTCGCCAAGGGCCTGGAGCAGGACCTCGACGCCGTCACCAACGGCCTGACCATGAACTGGAGCTCCGGCCCGGTCGAAGGCCGCGTGAACCACATTAAGATGATCAAGCGCCAGATGTTCGGCCGCGCAGGCCTGTCTCTCCTCTGCTCTTGGCCACTACCGTCCTTCCGTTCCCACCGGGACAGGCTAACCGCACGCACAGGCCGACTACACGGAGCCGCTGATGTTGATGCGAAGCGGGGCTGTCGGCCCGGTTCGCCGAGGAGGACGCGGCCGGGGCGATTCCTTTTCCGCTCCCGACGGGTCGGCCTGGTTAAGGCGGATCATGCGGGGAGAGGATCGCAACTGATGGAGTGCTCACCGGGATCGCGTGGGGTGAGCCGTGGCCGATAGCGCTGGCTTCGTCCGGGCGACCGAGCCGTTCCGGCGGGAGCTGCTCGCGCACTGCTACCGCATGCTCGGCTCGGTCCAGGACGCGGAGGACCTGGTCCAGGAAACGTACCTGCGGGCCTGGCGGTCCTATGACGGGTTCGAGGGACGGTCCTCGGTACGGACCTGGCTGTACCAGATCGCCACGAACAGGTGCCTGACTGAGCTGGCCAGGCACAGCCGGCGCGTGCTGCCATCCGGGCTGAACGGCTCGGAAACCGATCCCGGGGCGGACCTGGACGAGGCCGGGGCGGAGGTGAGCTGGCTGCAGCCGCTGCCGGACGCGATGGTGACCGCGGACTCGGCTGATCCGGCGGCCATCGTGGCCGCCCGCGAGGGCCTGCGGCTGGCCCTCATCGCCAGCCTGCAGTATCTTCCGCCCAGGCAGCGAGCAGTGCTGGTCCTGCGGGATGTGCTGGCCTTTCCCGCCGCCGAGGTCGCGGCGATGCTCGGCACCACGACGGTGTTGGTCAAGAGCGCGCTGCAGCGGGCCCGGGCGCGGCTGGGGGACCTGGACCTGGCGGCCGGCCAGATCACCGAGCCGGCCGGGCCGCGGGCCCGCGCGCTCCTCGACCAGTACATCGCGGCGTTCCAGAACGCCGACGCCGCCGCGCTGGAGCGGCTCCTGACCCAGGACGCCGCCATCGAGGCGACGCCGATCCGTACCTGGTTCGCCGGCCGCACGATCTGCGTGCCGTTCCTGCGCGACCGCCTGATGAGGTCGCCTGGTGACTGGCGCATGCTGGCGACCAGCGCCAACGGGCAGCCTGCCGCCGCGGCCTGGACCCGTGACCAGGACGGGAGCTACCGGCCGTACGGAATCTGCGTGCTCACGGTGACCGGCGCGGGCATCCGCCGGATCACCTCGTTCGGCGACCCGGGACTGGTCACCGTGTTCGGGTTCCGGCCGGACATGACGACTGCCGCCGAACTGGCACCGTGAGCGATTCCTTTCCCGGTCCCGCCGGGTCTTCCCGGGTATGACGATGACAGGCAAGACGATCCTGATAACCGGAGCCAACCGCGGCATCGGCCGGGCGCTGGCCGCCGAGGCCCTGGCCCGGGGCGCGGCGCGGGTGTACGCCGGGACCCGCCAGCCGCTGCCGGACCCAGATGACCGGGTGACGCCCCTGGGCCTGGACGTCACCAGCACGGCGCAGATCGAGGCGGCGGCCAGCCAGGTCGGGCCACTGGACATGCTGATCAACAACGCCGGCATCGCGCTGCCCGACGACCTGAGCGACCCGGCCGTGCTCGAACGCCACCTGGCCGTCAACCTCTTCGGCACCTACGCCGTGACCCAGGCCTTCCTGCCCGCCGTGACCCGCGCCCGCGGGGCCATCGTCAACATCCTCTCGGTGAACGCTCTCGCCCCGTTGCCGTTCGTCATCCCGGCCTACTCCGTCTCCAAGGCAGCCGCGTTCTCCCTGACCCAGTCGCTGCGCGCTCGCGTGGCGGGGCAGGGGGTGAGCGTTCACGCGGTCCTGCCCGGTCCGGTAGACACCGACATGCTCCGCGGAACCGACATACCGAAGGCCTCCCCGGAGTCGGTCGCGCGGGCCATCTTCGACGCGGTCGACGCCGGGGACGAGGACATCTTCCCCGATCCCGCCTCGGCGCCGCTGGCGGCCGGCTGGCGCGCTAGCGCGGCCAAGCTGCTCGAACGCCAGCTCGCCCAGGCAGCCGGCTGACGTGGGTCTTGACCGTGGCCAGCGATATGAACAGCTCGGTCGCGATCTCGGCGTTGGACGACCCGCGCGCCACCAGGGCCAGCACGTCCTGCTCCCGGTCGGTGAGCACGTCGAGGGTCGGCCGGGGAGGTGCGGGTGCCTGGCGCGCGAACTCGCGGATCAGCTTGCGGGTGACTCGCGCGACAGGCCACGGCCGAGCCGGCCACACCAACCTCGATGCAGGCTCCACCGTTCACGCAGAGCCTTCTAGCGGAAGCCGATCTTCGGCGAGACCTGCTCTACGGGGGCTCCGCCGCCTACGAAGACGACGGCTGCGAGGAGGGGGCAGGAGCGGCGCGGAGTGCGGCGATGGCGTGCCTGGTCCAGCGAAGGCTGGCGCGGTAGACCGCCAGGCCATGGTCCAGGGCCAGGCCCGGATGGCGGTCGTCGAACTGGGTGGTGGCCGCTGCGTATCGCTCCAGCCCCGCGGTGAACCCCGCGAGCGCGTCCTGGAGGTCGTTGAGGAAGCTGAGCACCTCCTCGCGCGAAGACGCGTGTTCCATCATCACGAAGCGCATGAGGTGCAACCCCAGGTCACGCGCGACCGTGGACACTTCTACCGGCGTGCGCAGCCAGGTCACGTGGGCCGCCCGGCCGGCTTGAGTCGGCTCGTACACGCGGCGGCGCCTGGCCGACTCGCCGGTCCCGTCCAGGGCCTTGACCAGGCCGCTCGCTTCCAGGCGGCGCAACGCCGGATAGATCGAACCGGAACTGGGCTGGTAGACGCCCATCGGAGTGGCGGCGAATTTCCGCTTCAGGTCGTAGCCGGAGGCCGGCGACAGGCAGACCAGGCCGATCAGGATGTGCTCGAACGGGGTGAGCTGGGGTCCGGCCATGATCAGCAATCTACCTTGCCGCCATAGGTCGCGCCGACCTATGCTGCTGGGATCCGCAGGCTAGCACGAAAGGCACTTGTCGTGGACACGAGCCGGGAGGCCAAGCCAACCGAAGGAACCAAGCCGGAGATGGCCGGCCGGCTCCGCTCGATCGCGAAAATCGTGATCATCGACCTCGCCGCGCCGCTGATCGCGTACAGCCTGCTGCGCTCCGCGGGGATGAGCACGGTGACGGCTCTGGTGCTGAGCGGGGTGTTCCCCGCCCTGGGCGTGGCCATCGGCGTCATCCGGCACCGCCGTCTCGACGTCGTCGGCGCCCTGGTCCTAGCCGGGATACTGGCCGGCACGGTGCTCGGCCTGATCAGCCACAACGCCAAGCTGGTGCTGATGGAGGGATCGGTTCCCACGGCTATATTCGGGGTAGCCTGCCTGGGCTCGCTGTGGACGCGGCGCCCGCTGATGTACGGCATGTCCCTGGAGTTCACCGGCCCGGACACCGCTAAAGGCCGCGAGATGATCAGCCTCTGGCAATATGAGGGCTTCCGGCGCATCTTCCGGGTCATCACCACCGTATGGGGCGTCGGCTTCCTGCTCGAAGCCGCCCTGCGGGTCGCCATCGTCTATAACACCTCGACCAGCACCGCCCTGTCCCTGTCCAAGGTCACGCCGTATATCTGGGTGGGCATCTTCGTGGCGTGGACGGTCGCCTACGGCAGATACCAGGAAAAGAAGGGCCGGCGGATGGCCGCCGCCGCTGCCGTCGAGGGCCCGGGAACGAGTGACGCCGATCCTCAGCCGGCCGACATCACGAAGACCGCCAGCTAGGCCTGAAAGACTGGGCAGATGGACAGTGAGGAGATCGCATTCACCGGGGCTGGGGTGCAGCTGAGCGGGTCGATAACCGGCCCGGATGCGGCGGGCGCCTGCCCTGGCATGGTGCTGGTCGGCGGCTCGGGGCCGTCGGACCGGCATAACGACGGGTTCTTCGACGCGCTGGGGGCACACCTGGTCAGCACCGGTGTGGCGGTGCTCGCCTATGACAAGCGCGGCGCAGGCAAGTCCACCGGCGCCTGGGCGGCAGCGACGGTGGACGACCTGGCGCACGACGCCGCCGCTGCCGTCGCGGCGCTGCAGGCCCATCCCGGGATCGACGCCGGTGCCGTCGGGGTGCTGGGCCACAGTGAAGGCGGCTGGGTTGCCCTGCGCCTGTGCGCGCGGCTGGGCACGCCACGGCACCTGATCCTCAATTCCTGCCCGGCAGTGTCGTTCGCCGAATCGGAGGTGTCCGCCCTCGCCATGGCCGGCGCCGAGCCAGACGCGGTGGCAGCGCTGCTGCGCCAGCTGATCGCAGCCGCGCGGGCGGGCCGCGGCTACCAGCACGGGCAGCAGATCATCGCAACCTATCAGCACGAACCGTGGTATCCGCTGCTGAGCGCAGGCGGCTTCACCCTGGACAGCGCCACCTGGGCCCAGCTCACCGCCTGGGGCGGATACGATCCCGGCGACGACCTCACCCGCCTGACGACCCCCACACTGGCGATCTTCGGCGAAAACGATCCGCTGGTGCCCGTCCGCGCCAGCGTTGAGCGTTACACCGAGACAGCCGCCCGCACCGCCCGGCATCAGGAGACCCTCGTCTTCCCCGGAGCCGACCACCGGCTTCAGACCACCACCGGCTTCGCTCCGGGATACCTGACACAACTGAGTAAATGGTGCCAGCAGCTTTGCCAGTAGTTCGACGCCGTGACCGATCCCGGGGAGATCGCGCTCGACCTGATCACGCTGGTCAGCTGACGGGCCGCGTGACTCGGGTTCTGAGTTTTGTTAGCTTATGTGCCATATGGTTTGGATCCGACCAGGACCCGACGTGGTGTCGATGGGAGAGATCTGGCGATGGCAAAGCTCATGCGGCCTGGGCGGCTGGCCGCCGCCACGCTGGCGGTCGTGCTGGCAGCGTCCGGGGCGGCGGTAGCCGGCGCGGCATCGGCAGCGGCGAGTACCGCGGCGCCGTACCCGTGCCCGGCCGGCGGCGGCCCGAACTTCACCACGGGAACGGACTCGTCGGCGATCGGCTGGCTCGGCAACAACCAGGGAGCGAACGCCTGCCTCGGGGGCAGCTTCTACGTGCCCAACGGCATCGACACCCTGTACGGGTTCGGCGTCTACAACAGCTCGCCGACGACCTGGACGAACGCGGACGGGTACCTGCCCGCGCTGGTGACCAGGTTCACCTCGGCCGGGGCGAAGGTCTCCATCACGAACTTCGGCGACCGCGTGGTGATCGGCGGCAACCCGTTCGTGCTGATCTACAGCCGGGTGGCGGTGCACAACCCGACCGGCCAGGCGGTCACCGTCGACCCGCAGCCCTCGACCGGCCTGGTGCCCCTGAACAAGCGCGTCCAACCAGGTGAAGCCGGGCGCGACGGTCGACCACGACTACGTGGTGGCGGAGGACAGGTTCGGCGGGACCTACGCCTGGCCGACGACGGCCCAGCTGTCCGCGGCGGGCGGCTACGACGGCCACTTCGCCCACATGCGCGCGTTCTGGAACCACGAGCTGGCCGGGATCACCCAGCTCAGCCTGCCCGACCACCAGCTGGTGGACGCCTACAAGGCCGACTTCGCGTACACGCAGATCGACCGCAGCGGCAATGCCCTGGACGTCGGCACCAACGGGTACCACCAGGAGTTCGAGCACGACACCATCGGCATCCTCGCGAACATGTTCAACGAGGGCTACTTCACCGACGCCCACGCGCTGCTGGACGAGGTCGACAAGGTAGTCGGGACCAACACCCAGTACGCGGACGGGACGTGGGTCTACTCGTGGCTGTGGGCCGTGTACGTCGAGAAGACCGGTGACAAGAGCTTCCTCGCCGCGCGCTTCAGCTCGCCCGGCCCGCTCGGGGCCACCGCGCAGCCGAGCATCGAGGCGACCGCGCAGATCATCGCGGCGGACCGGACCGGGCCGGGCGGCATCATCGGCCAGACCAACGACATCGACGCCAACGGCTACTGGACCAGCGACAACTACGAGGCCCTGCTCGGCCTGGCCAGCTACGAGTACCTGGCCAAGGTCCTGGGCAACACCGCCCAGGAGCAGTGGGCGGCCGGCCAGTTCGCCAGCCTGCTGAAGGCGGTGAACAAGACGCTGTCGGCCACCATCGCCGCCAACAAGCTCGACTACATCCCCTGCTCGATGGTCGAGCCCAACACCGCCAACCGCTGCTCCAACCCGGAGGACGCCAACTGGGCCGCGCCCGGCGTCTACTTCAACTATGCCTGGAACGGGTACCTGCTCGGCGCCTCGACGGCCGGCCCGGCGGGCGGGACCGTCGGCGACTGGGCCGGCAAGACCCTGTCCTACGGGTTCGGGCGGCTGAAGGGGATGCTGCCGGCGGACACGTTCGGCGGGTACCCGGGCGAGGGCTTCTGGTCCACCGCCTACAACGGCGCGTACGGCGCCTGGGGGCTGGCCAGCAGCAACTACCGCGACGAGGGCATCCGCGCGCTGGAGTTCCTCATCAACCAGGACCAGGCCGGCCCGTACGCCTGGTGGGAGGGCTCGACCCCGCCGGGGACGTCGCCGTGGATCGGCAACCACCCGGCCAGCGGCGGCGGCTCGTCCCCGCACTCGTGGGGCATCGCCATGGGGAACCTCGGCCTGCTCGACTCGCTGGTGTCGCAGCGGGCCGACGGGTCGCTGATCGTCGGCCGGGGCGTCCCGAACAGCTGGGTCGGGTCCGGGAGCCGGATCGCGGTTTCCAACTTCCCCGCCGCCAATGGTCACCGGATCGGCGTGCGGATCACCACGCGCGGAGACGCGGTCACGCTGAAGCTGACCGGCGAGCTCGCGGGACCGGTGGTCTTCGACCTGCCCGCGTTCGTCCATGACATCGCCTCGGCGTCGGCGGGGACGGTGGATAACGCAGCCGGGACCGTGACCGTACCCTCACACGTGCGGTCGGTTACGGTCACGCTGGCTCATGCGCCGGCGGCGTTCGGCCGGTCCTAGGCCGATCGGCCGGGGTGGTCACCGGACTTGCGGCCGATCCGGGTGGAGCGGTATCGGCCTAGCCTCGGATCATGCGAGCGATTCTGGTGGACGAGTACGGCGGGCCCGAGGTGCTGAAGGTCGCCGAGGTGGCTGATCCGGCCGCCGGGCCGCGGCAGGTCGTGGTCGAGGTGGCCGCGGCCGACGTGCTGTTCCTGGACTGCCAGGTTCGCGGCGGGTGGGGCGAGATGTTCGGCGTGGTCCCGCCGTACGTGCCGGGCAACGGCGTGGCCGGCGTGGTGGTCTCACTGGGCGACGGAGCCGACCAGGGGTGGCTGGGCAGGCAGGTGGTGGCCGTGACCGCTGCGGCCGGCCCGCAGGGCGGCTACGCCGAGCGCGCGGTCGTCGACGAGTCCGGGCTGGTCGCGGTGCCCGGCGATGCCGGGCTCCTGCGGCAGGGGCTGAGCCTGCTGCATGACGGCCCGACCGCGCTCACCCTGGCCAGGAACGCCGCGATCCGGCCGGGCGAGCGGGTGCTGGTGACCGGGGCGGCGGGAGGGCTGGGCATCCTGCTGGTCCAGCTGGCGATCGCGGCGGGCGGCCAGGTCGTGGCGGCGGCTCGCGGGGAGCGCAAGCTGGAACTGCTGCGGAGCCTGGGCGCGGAGGCGGTCGATTACAGCGCACCGGAGTGGACGCAGGTCGTCCGGCGGGAAACCGGCGGTGCCGGGCCTGATGTGATCCTGGACGGGGTTGGCGGGCAGATCGGGCAGGACGCCTTCGGCGTCATCGCGCCAGGTGGCCGGTTCTCCGCGCACGGGGCTCCGAGTGGTTCCTTTGCACCGATCGACGCGGCCGAGGCCGTTCGGCGGTCGGTGACGCTGCGGGGAATCGAGCAGGTGCAGTTCGACCCGGCCGACCTTCCGCCGCTGGTGGAACAGGCCCTGGCCGAGGTGGCGGCCGGGCGGCTCGAGCCGGTCATCGGGCAGACGTTCCCGCTGAGCGAGGCGGCCGAGGCGCACCGCAGCATCGAGTCACGCGACACGCTGGGAAAGACGCTGCTCCTGCCCTGACCCGCTCGCGCAGGTCGAGCCGCGCTCAGCGGCTGAGCCACAGCGACACGTGGGCAGGCCGTCAGCGAGCCGGGCCGCGAACGCACCGGTCATCAGCTCGGCGTCATAGCGGGACCGGTTGACAGCTCGGCGCGGGCGCGGCCAAAGGACAATCCCGGGATGGCGTTGAACGCCATCCCGGGATTTCGTTGTGCTGGATTACGCGGGATCGTAGGACGGTTCCAGGTTTCGCCGGGTTTCTGGGGTGGCGGCGGGTTGGCCGCGGGTGTTGGAGGCGCGCAGCGCGATGGCTCCCGCGGCCACCAGGCAGAGGGCGCTGACGAGCAGGCCCCGCTGGAATCCGGCGGTGAGCGCCTCCGGGAGCGGGGTGCGGGCGGCCAGCAGGTGGCTGGTGCGGCTGGTCGCGATCCCGCTGAACACCGCCAGGCCAAGCGCCGACCCGAGCTGGAAGGAGGCGGTGATCAGGGCCGCGGCCAACCCAGCCTGATCCTCCGGCACGCCCGCGTTCGCGGCCGTCTGCACGCCGGCGTACAGCAGCCCCAGCCCGAGCCCCATGATCACCAGCGGGCCGAGCAGGTTGGTGAGATAGCTGCCATCCACCGGGATGCGGGACAGCCACAAGATGCCGCCAGCGGAGAGCAGCGATCCGCCGACGATGATCGGACGGGTACCGGTCCGCATGAACATCTTCGTCGCCACGGTCGAGCCGACCCCGATGCCGACGCTCACCGGTACATACGACAGCCCGGTCTCCAACTGGGTGAAGCCCAGGACGTTCTGCATGTACAGGGTGACGAAGAAGAACATCGACCAGAACCCGGCCCAGGCGATCATCTGGGTGGTATCGGCCGCAGCCAGGCCCTTGGCCCGGAAGATCGACAGCGGGACCAGCGGATGGGCGCGCCGCTGCTCATTGACCACGAACGCGGCCATCAGCATCGCCGAGGCGGCCAGCCCGCCGATGGTGCGGCCCGCCCCCCAGCCCTCGTCCGGCGCCTTCACCAGCGTGAAGACCAGCAGCAGCATGCTGGCGGTGACCAGCACCGCGCCGACTGCGTCGAAACCACCCGGCGCGGACCGGCCGTGGTCGGCGTTCAGGAACCGGAACGTCCCGAACAGCACCACCGCGGCCAGCGGGAGGCTGATGAAGAACACCCACCGCCAGCCGAACTCCTGGGTGAGCGCCCCGCCGAGGATCAGCCCGACCATCGAGGCCATCCCGCTGATCCCGGCCCACACCCCCAGCGCCTTGTGCCGGTCGGAGCCCTGGAAGGTGGTGGTCAAGATGGACAGCGCGGCCGGCGTCATCATCGCCGCCCCGAAGCCCTGGGCGAGCCGGGCGCCGACTAGCAGCCCCTGGCTGTCGGCCAGCCCGCAGGCCAGCGAGGAGACCGCGAACAGCACGGTCCCGGTGACCAGCAGCCGCCGCCGCCCGATCAGGTCCCCGGCCCGGCCGCCCAGCAGCAGGAACCCGCCATAGGTGACCATATAGCCGCTGAGCACCCACTGCAGGTTCTGCACCGAGAAGCCCAGCTGCGTTCGGATGGTCGGCATCGCGACGTTCACGATCGCGCCGTCCATGACGTCCAGGAACGTCGCCAGGCACAACACCGCCAGCGTGATCTTGCCGCGCCCGGTCGCCAGGAACGACCCCGTCGGCGGCGCCCCCGGCACGGTCATGGCGCCGCTCACGATCCGGCGGCTTCCATCACGGGGCCGACTTCGAGCCCGCCGCCGGCCCGCAGCGCCGGGCAGTCCTTGGCCAGCGCCAGCGCGGAGTCCATATCCTCGGCGGATACCACCGAGTAGCCGATCATCCGGGAGCCGCTGCCGCCGACCTCGCCGAGCGAGGCGTAGTCGGTCACCGCGTGGCCGACGTCCAGCAGCGCCGGGCCCATCCCGCCGAACCAGGCCTGCCACTCGGCCGCCGTCTCGGAGCCGGGCGCGTAGTCGGAGGGCACACGGTAGGAGAAAACGTACTTGGCCATGATCTGTGGTCCTTTTCTGTGTCCGGGGCGCGCCCCGGGCTGGGAGCGCCTCCAACCGGGCAGACGCCACCGGCGGCCTGAAATTGGGCGCCGTAATGCCGCCCAATCCGCCAGGCCGACGGCGTTTTTATGGTTGATCGAGCCGAACGCGCCCGGCGGAAAGAAGAAAGCGAGGATGCAGGCCAATGGAGACGGACACGACGGACCTGATCGCCCGGGCCCGGGCCGGCGACCACGACGCGTTCCGCGACCTGGTCCAGGGCCATTCCCACGAGCTGCAGGTGCACTGCTACCGAATCCTGGGTTCCCTGCAGGACGCCGAGGACGCACTGCAGGAGACCCTCGTGTCCGCCTGGCGTAACCTCGGCGAGTTCGGCCAGCGGTCCTCGCTCCGGACCTGGCTCTATCAGATCGCGACCAACCGGTGCCTGAGCATGCTGCGGGCCGGCAGCCGACGCCCCCGCATCGCTCCCCCGCTGCCCGAGGCCCCGCTGCCCGAACCCACCGGCGCCGGCGACGCCCCGCCCTGGCTGGAGCCCTACCCCGACGTCCTGCTCGACCACCTCGTCGACCAGCGCCCCGGACCGGAGGCCCGCTACGAGACCACCGAGGCCATCTCCCTGGCCTTCATCACCGCCCTGCAACTGCTGCCGCCACGCCAGCGCGCCGCGCTCGTCCTCCGCGACGTCCTGGGTTACCACGCCGGCGAAGCCGCCCAGATGCTCGACACCACCCCCGAAGCCGTGAGCAGCGCCCTCAAACGCGCCCGCGCCACCGTCGACAGCCACCTCGCCGACTCCAGCGGGACCGGTAGCCGCAGCCCTGTGCGCCAGCCCGACACCGCTGCCGAACACCGGCTCGTCGCCCGGTTCACCGACGCCCTGGAACGCGCTGACCTGGACGCCCTGATCGGACTGCTCGTCACCGACGTGAGGCTCTCCATGCCCCCGGCCATGCTGGAATACCGCGGCATCGAAACAGCCCGGCGCGTCTACGCCGCCGCCACCCTCCGCCCCGGCCGCACCTACCGCGTGGTACCCACCCGCGCCAACGGCCAGCCCGCCTTCGGCTTGTACCTCGCAGACCCCCACGCCGGTGTCTACCGCGCCTACTGCCTCCTGGTCATCACCACCGCCGGCGACCACATCACCGCCATCACCAGCTTCACCACCAGCGTCATGACGCGCTTCGGACTACCCCGAACCCTGCCCGAATAGGTCTGACAGGGCGGAAACGGCTCCTCAATGGGGACCGCTCCACCCGGACAGAGTGGATGCGAAGAAGGGGGCAGCCATGCGGCTTACGTGCTGAGCAGGTGCCTGAGCATCGTCAGGTAGGAGGGGTCAGCCAAGGTGAGCTCCTCCACCTGAGCTGCACCGAACCAGCCGATGGCGTCGTGCTCGTGCGGCTGCATGTTCGACACCTCACCCCGCCAGCGGCGCGAGACCCACACGGTGAGATCCAGGCTGCGCTGCGGATCGATGCGGTGCAGGACGGGTTCGCCGTCAACGCCCTCGAGCTCGGCTCCCAGTTCTTCGGCCACTTCCCGCCGGAGCGCATCCAGGGCACTTTCACCAGGCTCCACGTGACCGCCGGGGAAGTCCCATACGTCCGGATACCACTGCCGCGCCGTCGTCCGGTGACAGAGCAGCACTTCCTCCGGTCGCCGCAAGATCACGGCCACGACGCGATGGTCCATCATCCATTAAGTGTCACCCTCGACCAAGGCGAAGGTAGCCAGACGCGGCACTAGTTCGGTCAGGTTCAGCGAGAGGGGTCAGGCGGGCTACCTCGCTAGCCGGGCGGCGGTGGCGGGGCGGCTTCGCTGGTGCTCTTGGCGAGGGCGCCGTTCGGGAGTCGCTGGTACACGCGGGCCTCGTTCTTGGCCATCTTGGCCTCGAGCTGGTCCTGGAGGTCGACGCCGGTCATCTCGGCGAGGCTCAGCAGGTAGATGGCGACATCGGCCAGTTCTTCCCCGAGATCTTCACGGCCCGTGCGCCAGGCGTCGAAGGCCTCGGCGAGTTCTCCCTGGAGCAGGCAGAACTCCAGTGGGACATCGGTCGTGTTGAAGCCCTTGGCGACCTTGTTCGCCCAGGCCCGTTGCTGTGCCGACCGGATATCCATTTCCCTATTCTGTCCGGCCCCAGCGCCTGGCGGTACTGTGAGCGGCGTGCAGGAGGAACCGGCGGTCGGGCGGGAGCAGTTCGCGCGCCTCAGCCCGGTGGCATTGCCTGAGCCGGTCCCGCCGCCCGTGTCGCCGATGGCTGGGCAATCATCGACGGCATTCTGCGGGCACCCCTCGCCGGCGAGTAGAACGGTCCTATGACCGAAGGCTGTGTCTTTTGCGATCACGACAGGCTGCGCGAGGCGGACCTGTATTTCGAGAACGAGTTCTGCATCTACGCCTCGACCAGGGGCCCCCGTGACCCGCCCGGCGTAATGCCAGGCTACGGCGGCATCGTCCCCAAGGTTCACCGGGCTTCCCTGTTCGACCTGACCGCCGGGGAGTGGGCAGCAACGCGGGAACTCCTGCTCCTGGTCCAGGCCGAGCTGCACAAGCGGCTCGCTCCGGACAGCTACACGCTCGGCTGGAACGACAACGGGCTCCACCCCCACCTGCATGTCATCCCGCGCTTCGATGACGAGCCAATGTCCGACCAGGGCGTCCGATCGGGGATCAAGGATCCCGCTAACAGGCGGCCATACCCCTGGCGTCCCGGCACCGGCAGGCACCAGGCCACCCTGCGGCCAGCGCTTTAGGCCCGCCGGGGGCGCTTTTTCCAGGACGCGATCGCCACCGGCCAGACGAGCAAGGTCAGCAGTAGGGTGCCGAGCAGGAGCGCCACGTCAGAGATCATGGTGCCGGTGAAGGGATCGAGATCGAGCAGGAACCCGATCGCTATCAGCGCCGTGACCCGTCCGTCAGTGAGGCCGCGTACTCGCGTGACGGCGAACGCGACCACGATCGCCAGGGCGCTCAGCAGGCTGTAGGCCGCACCGGCCACTAGCACGTAGGGGCTCACCAGGTCAAAGATCGCGGGAAGCCCGGAACCGACGGACAGTACCGCGATCACGAGCCAGGCCTGACGCTTCCCCACGATGGCCAGGCCGCGCCGCGGGCCAGCCGAAAAGGCCAGCGAGCACGCCGCCAGGCTGGCCAGGACCGGGTCCAGGCTGGCCCCGTACAGGAACCCGTAAATCCCCGCGGGCCACAAACCGGTCCGCTGCATGATCAAGACCAGCAGAACCAGGAGGGCCAGCGCCAGCGGCACGAACGCGACCGCCGTGGCGGCCCGCCGCCGGCCGGCCAGCCCCAGGACCACCACCGTCAGCCAGCAGGTCACCAGGACCACAGGTCCCACGAGCACCGGCACGAGGTTGAGGCTCCAGAACGGAAGGACCGGCGGGTAGGAATGATCGAGTATCACGGTTTCCCGGACCGTCGTGCCGACGTCCAGGACGGAACTGACGAGCATCAGTACCGGGGCGATCAGGCTGACCACGGCTAGGGCGTCCTGCCAGGGGCCGGCGACCAGGGCCCGGCGGGCGCGGATCGCCAGGCCGCAGGCGACCAGGTTCACCGCCTGCGTCCGCCGCGGCGCGCGCTGCCCGGGGCGGGCGGCGGCGAGCAGCACGCCGAGCATTTCGTCGCGGTGGGCCGCGCGGTGGCTGGGCGGGTAGCAGCGCAGCAAGCGCCGGTAGCGACGCTCAAGCCCGGCGCTCACGCGAAGCCCCCGGCGAGGCGTGCGCTCAGCCGCTGGGCGGCGACGGCGGCGCTGGCGCGGCGGCGCTCGGACTCGGCCGCCAGCTCGCCCGCGCCGTCGTCGGTGAGCCGGTAGTACCGGCGCAGCCGGCCGTCGGCGATCTCCTCCCGGTCCGGCTCGACCAGCCCGGCCGAGCTCAGCCGGTCCAGGGCCATGTACAAGGTGCCGGTCTGCAGCCTGGTCACCCCGCCGGAGATGCTCTCGGCGTCGGCCATGATCGCGTAGCCATGCTGGGGCCCGGCCGCCAGCGCGGTCAGGATCAGGAACGTGGGCTCCTGCATGCTCCGCTTCTTCATGTCATATACATATCTCAATCATCTACGTATAGCAAGGGTGCGGAATCAGGGCGAGCGGTGCGGAGCATGGCGACGATGTTCGCGGGCAGATGTGGTCGTCCTGCTGATCAAGTGGGATCCGATCCGGAGGCCGTCGACCTGCTGGCGGGGTAGGCTCGGGTCGTGGGTTACTACTACTTCAAGCGTCCGCGCACCGTCTGAGGCGGTGCGCTGGGCCGGGCGGCTACTGGCTGTCCGGCCCTGTGGCGTGAGTCCCCTACGCGGGCTCCGGTGTCTGAGCGTGCCGCCGTCGGCTGGTCATCCTTCCGACCTGACGGGACGTTCCTGTGGACCCACGCGATCTTGCCTGCGCGCAGCGCGACACTATACCTTCACTCGATGAGCGGCGCCGGGCGCTCGCGGCGGCCGCCGCGTACCTGCGCTGCCCGGTCTGCGCCGGCCCGCTGCACCTGACGGCAGCCAGCTGGCGTGCCGCCGCCAGCATGGCTTCGACATTGCCCGGCACGGCTATGTCAACCTGACCGCCGGCCGGGCAGGGCCGGGCACCGGCGATACTGGCGCCATGGTCGCGGCCCGCGACCGCTTCCTGGGCCGTGGTCACTACCAGCGGCTCGCGGCGGCCGTGCAGTCACTCGCCGCGCGGCACGATCCGGGCCTGCCCGGCCTGGTGGTCGACCTGGCGGGCGGGGCCGGCCACTACCTCGCCGGTGTCCTGGACGCCCTGCCGCACCGGCATGGCGCGTGCCTGGACCTGTCGGTCCCGGCGCTGCGGCGCGCGGCCCGGGCACATCCCCGGGCGGCGGCCCTCGGGGCGGACGTCTGGCGGCCCCTGCCGCTCGCGGACCGTTCGGCCGCCCTGGTGCTCAGCGTCTTCGGGCCGCGCAACGCCGCCGAGACCGGCCGCATCCTCAGCCCGGAGGGGACGCTGCTCATCGTGGCGCCGGGCCCCGGTCACCTGCGCGAGCTCCAGCGGCCGCTCGGCATGATCAGCATCGACCGGCGCAAGGCCCAGCGGCTGGCCGGGATTTACCGTGACTACGCCCGCTGCGGCGCACCAGCCTGAACTACCAGCTGAGCCTGGACCGGGCCGATCTCACCGCTTTGGTGTCCATGGGGCCCAGTGCCCGCCACATCACGCCGCAGGCGCTGGCCGCCCGCATCCGGTCGCTGCCCAGCCCGTTCACCGTGACCGTTGACCTGCAGATCAGGGTCTGGCGGGCCGCCATGACCCGCCCGGCCGGGCTGAAGACCGGGGTGGGATGGGGCGGGGACGGCACCCGTTCGGTGGTCAGGTTTTCGGTGGAGCCGGGTACGGGCGGTCAGTTACGGTGGGGGCTGTGGCGGACGACGCAGCAGCAGAAACGGGTGGCCCGAACCGGACGCCGCGCAGCGAGATCCGGCCGGCGGTCTCGGCCAACCGCACGCGGGAACCGGTGCTCCTGCTGGACCTGTCGACCAGCATGAACTGGGGAGCCGCGGACGAGTTCGGCCCCGAGTGGCCCGATGCCGGCAGCCGCCGGGCCATCGTCATCGAGGCGCTGCACGGCCTGGTCCGGGTGCTGGAGCGGGAGGACAGCGAGGCCGCCGCCGAGCAGGCCGGCGGCAGTGACGAGCTCGGCGGGCTGATGACGCACGGGTTCGGCAACCGGCATGTCGAGATCGGCGACCTCAACACCAGCAATGTGCAGCGCAGGCTCGGCGAGATCAAGTGGGGCGGCAAGACGTACATCATGCCCGCGTGGAAGGCGGCGCTGGCGGACTACGACGAGGAGTTCGGCGACCGGGATCCCGACGAGCAGCCGGTCATGCTCACCCTCGTGGTCACCGACGGCGAGGCCGACGACTGGCGGGAATTCGAGCCCGTCCTGGAGCGGGCTACGGCCAAGCGCGTGTTCGTGGTCGCGATCGTGGGGCATGGCCGCAAGCACGATGCCACCCTGGCCGCGTACCGGGAGGCGGCCAGGAAGAACCTCGCCCGGGACAAGTTCGGGAAGGCACATGTCGCCGTGGTCTCGTTCGACGCCGTGACCGATCCCGGGGAGATCGCGCTCGACCTGATCACGCTGGTGAGCTGACGGGGGAAGTCCGCTCAGCGGGCCTGGCACGACTGGCTGAATCCGGCGGCCTCCATGGCGGCGATGGACGGGTCGCTGGCCGCGGTCTGCTTCTCGGCGTCGATCTCTTTCTGGTAGGCGGCGGCGCCCTGCCGGGCGGCCTTTAGTCGCGCCGCGTCGAGTTTCTTGGCGAATGCGATGTAGGTGGTGAGGGCCTGCGCCTGGGCGGCCGCGGCCGGGGGCACGGTGATGGCGGTGAGCTGGCGGTCGAAGTCGCTGGTCAGCTTGGTGTGCTGAGGGAGCTGGGCGAGGAAGTCCTTCAGCGGGATGTCGAACTGGCCGCCGTTCAGCGCGGTGATCTTCTGCGCCAGCCCGTCGCAGAGCGCATCGACCTTATTGAGGTACTGCTGGACCGCGTCGCTGCTACTGCTACTGCTACTGACGACGACGCCGGGGCCGGTGCGGAGGCCGACGAGTGGGTGGTCGACGAGCAGGCCGCGACGAGGGCGCAGCTACTCACAGCGATGGCGATTGAACGCATCGGTCCCATATCGCACATGATCGACGCAGCGGAGCTAATTCTGCACCTCCGTAGCCAGTTCGTTGCGCAGCCGCTACGTCGGCGAGATGGTGTCAGGCCGGGCCGAACCAGGTCAGGGCCAGGGAGTCCAGGGCGGGTTCGGGCACGGGCGAGCTACACCTGCCCGGCCAGGGTGCGCAGGCCGTCGAGGATGACCTGGAGCAGGTGGCGGGCTCGGGGGTCCCATTCGTCCGGCTCGAGGCGGGTCAGGTAGCCGATGAGGAGGATGACGTCGCGGGCGTCGACGTCGGGGCGGATGGTGCCGTCGGCTTGGCCGGCGTCGAGGAGCAGGGTGATCGCTTCGCCGATCGGGCCCAGGCTGTGGGCGGCCAGGGCCTGGGAGACGCCGGCCTCGACGGCGGCGAAGACTCCTTGCTTGACGCGCGCGTAGGCGGCGACGCGGTCGAACCAGAGGGCCAGGGCGGTGAGCGGCTCATGCTCGTGCTCGGCGAGCAGGGCGGGGGCCGCGGCGACGAGCTCGTCGACGTCCTCGCGGTAGACCTCGGCGAGCAGGTCCTCGCGGGTCGGGAAGTGCCGGTAGAGGGTGCCCTGGCCGACGCCTGCCTGCTTGGCGATCGCGTTGAGCCTGACCTCGCCCGCGTCGGCGATGGCCGTCCGGGCGGCGGCGATGATCCGGGCGCGGTTGCCTGCGGCGTCGGCACGGAGGCGGGGTGGGCTCATCGTTCTCCTGCTGAGGAAGTTAGCTAAACGGACACGTGTCCGGTAAGCTCGGAGAGTAAGCGGACACGTGTCCATTTTAACGGAAGGGAGACCTTGATGACTGGCATCAGCGGCAAGGTCGTGGCCATTACCGGGGCGAGCAGCGGGATCGGGGAGGCGACCGCGCGGCTGCTGGCCGAGCGGGGGGCGGCGGTGGTGCTGGGGGCGCGGCGGACCGAGCGGCTGGAGCAGATCGCGCAGCAGATCCGCGACCAGGGCGGACGCGCCACTGGCCACATGGTGGACGTTACCCGGGGCGGGGACCTGACTCGTTTGGTCGAGAGGGCGGTCGCGGAGTACGGCCGGCTCGATGTGCTGGTCAGCAACGCCGGGATCAGCAAGATCGGGCCGATGGCGGAGCTCGACGTCGCGGGCTGGGAGGCGATGATCGACGTCAACCTGCGGGGCGTGCTCTACGGGATCGCGGCCGCGCTGCCGGTGTTCCGGCGGCAGGGGCACGGGCACCTGGTGACCACGGTGTCCACGGCGGGGCTGAAGATCGTGCCGACGCAGGCGGTCTACGCGGCGACGAAGAACGCCGTCCGGACTTTGCTGGAGGGGCTGCGGCAGGAGTCGACCGATGGCGTGCTGCGGACGACGGCGGTGTCACCGGGGTTTGTTCGGACCGAGCTGGCTGACTCCATCGATAATCCTGACGTGCGCGAGCAGATCCGGCGCAGCCGGGATGAGTTCGCCATCTCCCCCGACGCGGTGGCCCGCGCCATCGCCTTTGCCATCGAGCAGCCGTACGACGTCGAGATCGGGGACATCACGATCCGGCCGGCCGTGCAGGGGTAGCTCTGGTGGGGCGGCACACGACACGCCAAGCTACGGTGGGCCGGAGGGATGTCCGCGACGGTCGTGAGGGGAAGGCAGCTGTGGCCGGAGAGACCGAGTTCGCGATGGGGGCCGAGGCGAGTTGCGCGGACGGCCCGGCCGGCCAGGTAACCCGCGTGATCATCGATCCGGATACCCAGGCGGTAACGCATCTGGTCATCGAGCCGAAGTACCGGCTGGGGGCGGGCAGGCTCGTCCCCGTCGACCTGGTCGAGGCCACGGCTGGTGGCATCAGGCTGCGCTGCACCGTGGAGGAGTTCGGCAGGCTCGAGGCGGCGGAGGAGACGGAGGTCGTGGATGGCCTGGTCGGCGGGCTGGCGCTCGGCGGCTTCGGGCCGCCGCTGGGGGTCGCGGCGCCGGTGCAGGCGATTGTCCAGGACGTGGTTCCAGTAGGTGAGGAAGACATCGACCGCGGTCAGCCCGTTCATGCCCTCGACGGCGAGATCGGGCGGGTGGAGGGCGTCCGGGTCGATCCGGGTGATCACCGGGTGACCCACGTGCTGCTCGCCGAGGGGCATCTGTGGGGACGCCGGGAGGTCGTCATCCCGGCCAGCGCGGTGACCAAGGTCGAGGGCGGGATCTGGCTCAACCTGACCAAGGAGCAGGTGGAGGGGCTGCCCAACGGCTGATAGCCCCTCGCTGAGGGGCTATCAGGGGAGGACCTGGGACGGCTGGGCCATTTACAGGCCGCCGAGCAGGTCGCGGAGCGCCTGAGTGTAGGTTTCGAGTGCTTTGCGGCCGTGGCCGGTGAGGGTGACCGTGGTGATGGACACGGTCCCGTTGCTGGCCTTGCTGCTGCTGATGTAATCGGCTTCTTCGAGCTTGCGCAGGTGGATGATCAGGTTGCCGGGGGTGAGCCCGAGCATGTCCTGCAGGCGGGTGAAGGAGAGCGTGTCGCCGTCGGGCAGGGCCGCCAGCGTCGCGACGATCTTCAGCCGGGTGGGCACGTGGATCAGCGGGTCGAGCTCGCCGGTGGGGGTCATGGCCTTGTCCTTCATGAGCGGTGCAGCTGCCAGGCGATGACCGCCGCGCTGCCCAGGAGGGTGATGCACAGGCCGATGCCGGTCAAGGCCCACGCCCCGGCGTGCCCGAAGGACGCGCCCACGGCACCGGTGACGGCGACCGCGAGCCCGACGCCGAACTGGCGCCAGTCAGACCGTACCGCCATGACGGCCGCGAAGGTCACGCCGACGACGATCAGCGGCACCGTGAGCAGGTACCCCGACTGGTTGTCGTGGGTGACGCCCAGCGCCGGCATGACCACGAACGGGACGATCAATGAGGCCGCCATGATGGCGATCTCGACCGGGCTGAACCGGGTTCTGCCGCTCACCCCGGCGGTCGCGCGGGCGCGGACGGCGACGGTCGCGGCGTAGTTGACGACCACGAACGCGGCCACGATCAGCAGGGCCGAGCCGCCCGGGCCCTGGTAAGGATGCTGGCCGCGCACGGAGAGCCAGACCGCGCCGAGGGCGGCCAGGACCAGGACGGCCCGGGCCGACAGGAGCCAGGGCTGGGCGGGCGCGAACTGGCGCCGGGCCTGCCGGCTGGTCTGGTCGAGGAGCGCCGCCGCCTCGCGCGGGTCGAAGGTGTCGCCGTTGCTGGCGGTGGTGTCGGGTGTGACGTTCATGGTGTCTCCTTCTGATCTACTCTACGCCGTAAAGTAGATCCTACTTTACGGCGCAAAGTCAAGGGATCCTCCGAGGAACTTTGCGACACAAAGTTAAGGGGCCGGAGGCGTCGCGACGGCCCCCACTAGCAGCCAGGAGACCGTCGGCGGTCAGCTCTGATAGAGCCACTCGCTTCTAGACGTAAGTACGTCTGTCACTACCGTGCTTATGACTACTACGGTTGCGATTCTCGCGGCTCAGCTGTTCAGCGCTCATCACTTCAGCGTCGAGGCGGAAGCTGGGCGGGGACGTAACCCCGTTCGGTATCAAACTACGGCGGGTCGGGGGGACGGCGGTCAGGTTGGGTGGGGCTGTGGCCTGGGGTTTTGCGGGCCGGCTGAGGGGCGCTAGGCAATACAAGACTGTTTTTCCGTGATTTCACGCGGCACTCTGGCGGGGTGAGCGAGATCAGCGGTGAGCAGGAGTACATCGGGGGGCTGTACGAGCGGGTCGACGGGCTGCGGGAGGGGGTGTCGGCGCGGCTCGCGCTTTCCTTGCGGCAAGACGGCGGGACGGCGCAGGCGCGGCTCGACCGGGATGCGGCGGTGTTCCGGTATGGCGAGCAGCTGGCGCGGCTCGACGCGGCGGAGGACGGGCTGTGCTTCGGGCGGCTGGACCTGGAGACCGGGGAGCGGCGGCACGTCGGGCGGATCGGGCTGCGGGACGAGTCGGGCGAGGGCGAGCCGCTGCTGATCGACTGGCGGGCCCCGGCGGCGCGCGCCTTCTACGTGGCGACCGCGGTGGCGCCGCACGGGGTGCGGCGGCGCCGGCACATCACCATGCGCGGCCGCCGGGTGACCGGGGTGGACGACGAGGTGCTGGACCGGGGTTCGCTCGCTGGCGCGTCCGGGCTGGCCGGGGAGGGGGCGCTGCTGGCGGCGCTCGAGGCCACCCGGACGGGGCGGATGCGGGACATCGTCGGGACGTTGCAGGCTGAGCAGGACGCGATCATCCGTTCGGCGCAGGCCGGCATCCTGGTGGTGCAGGGCGGGCCTGGTACCGGGAAGACCGCGGTGGCGCTGCACCGGGCGGCGTACCTGCTGTACACGCACCGGCACCTGGCCGAGCGCGGCGTGCTGGTGGTGGGGCCCAATCCGGTGTTCCTCGGGTACATCAGCCAGGTGCTGCCGGGGCTCGGGGAGACGAACGTGCTGCTGCGGACGGTCGGGGAGCTGTTCCCGGGGGTCGCGGGTGACCGTTTGGAAGGCCGGCTCGCTGAGGAGGTCAAGGGGCGGGCCGTGATGGCTGATGTGGTCGCGGCGGCGGTGCGGGGCCGGCAGGCCGAGGGGCCGGCCTCGTTCTCGTTCGGCGGGGAGACGCTGCGGCTGGACGGTTCCGTCGTGGCCGGGGCGGCCCGGCGGGCGCAGGCGGCGCGGCTGCCGCACAACCAGGCGCGGCCGGTGTTCCAGCGGGCGATCATCGCGGCGCTGGCCGTGCGGTACGCGGAGGCCGCGCGGGAGCTGGCCGAGCGGCTCGAGGCTGATGTGGCTGACGTGGTCGCCGGAGCGCGTTCGGCGATCGAGGCTGACTTGGCATCGTTGCCTTTGGTGCCGGGCAGTACCGGGGATGAGGAGCCGGACCTGGCGGAGGTGCGGCGGGAGCTGCGGGCGGATCGTGGGGTGCGGGCCCGGCTGGACGAGCTGTGGCCGTTGCTGACGCCACAGCGGCTTTTGGAGGAGCTGTTCGTTTCGCCGGAGCGGGTCGCCTCGGCGGCGCCTGGCTTGTCGGCGGCTGAGCGGGCGGCGCTTTTGCGTGAGCCGGGCGGGTGGAGTGCCGCTGATGTGCCGCTGCTGGATGAGGCGGCTGAGTTGCTCGGGCAGGACCAGCGGGCGGCGCAGGTGCGTTCGGCGCGTGCGGAGGCGGAGCGGGTTTCGTACGCGCAGGGGGTGCTTGATATCGCTGCTGGCTCGCGCGATCCGGGTGAGGAGGTGCTCAGCGTGGGCGACCTGCTGGACGCTTCGGAACTAGCTGCGCGGCATGAGGAGCCGGATTACCGGACGATGGCCGAGCGGGCCGCGGCCGACCGGACCTGGACGTTCGGGCACGTGATCGTGGACGAGGCGCAGGAGCTGTCGGCGATGGCGTGGCGGCTGCTGGCGCGGCGCTGCCCGGCTCGGTCGATGACGATCGTGGGGGATGTCGCGCAGACCGGCGGGGCGGCCGGAACGACGTCGTGGGAACGGGTGCTGGAACCGCTGGCCGGGGACCGGTGGCGGCTGGCGCGGCTGACGGTGAACTACCGGACTCCGGCCGAGATCATGGCGGCGACGGCGGAGCTGCTGGCGGCGATCGATCCGGGGCAGGAGCCGCCGCGGTCGGTGCGGGAGACCGGGGTGCGGCCGTGGCGGATGGCGTTGACCGGGGCTGATGCGCTCCCGGGAACGCTGGCCGAGGTCACCGTGCGGGAGGCGGCGGGCGGCGGGCGGCTGGCGGTCATCGTGCCGGACGCGCGGGTGCGGGAGCTCGGGGAGGCCGTCTTGCGCGCGGCGCCCGGGGTGTCGTTCGGCGACAGCCCGGACCTGACGAGCTCGGTTGTCCTGCTCGGGGCCCGGCAGGCCAAGGGGCTGGAGTTCGACTCGGTGATTATTGCCGACCCGGGCGGGATCCTGGCCGCGTCGCCGCGCGGGCGTAACGATCTCTACGTGGCGATGACGCGCAGCACGCAGCGGCTCGGCGTGCTGCACGCGGGGGCGCCGCCCGCGGAGATCGCTCAGCTCTGAGAGAGGGCGACCGAGTGCTGCACCTGAAGTTCAAGGTGCGCCGGTAATCCCGACCTTGGAGCTAGGGGGACGCGCGTCGGTGTGAGCGGGGGCGGGGACGAAACTCGTTCGGTGCCCAGGTTACGGCGGGACGGGGTACGGGCGGTTGGGTTCGGACGGTGAGCAGCGGGTTTAGGGTCTGGCGAGAGCGGCAGGAATGCGATTATGGCTGACGGACCCGAGTTTGCGGACGAGGAGATAGCCCAGTTCGTGTCGGGGCCGGCCGCCGCCTTCGCCGAGATGGACGTGCGCGCCATGCGGGCCGGGGTCGCCGAGCGGGCCCGGCAGTTCCGTCAGATCCTGGGGAACCCGGCGCACCAGCACGTTGCCGTGCAGCAGGTCGCCGTGGATCAGGTCCCGGCGCTCCGGGCAGGCATCGACCAGGGTCTGTATCCGCCCGGCGACCGCCGTCGAGAGGGCGGCCAGCTCCTGGTCGGCGGCCAGGCCGGCGCTCCAGCCATGGACCGTTTTGCCGGGGTCATCGACTAGGCCACTGAGGAGGTACTCGCGCCAGCTCACGGCGGACGCGGGCCCCCTGATGCCAGAGCACCAGGGCCTCCGGGTCGGCTGGCACCCGGTAGAAGGGCGACGAGCAGGCGGCTGAGAACGGGGGCGAGGGCACCGGCCTGCTCCACCGGGGTGTCCTCCAGGAACCGCCCGTAGTGGCGCACCGAGATGGCGTAGGCCCGCCCGGCCGGGGTGGTGCCCACCTCCCTGACCTCCGGCACCGGCAGGTCGGGGCCGGCGAAGGCCATGGCCCTCCGGTCGGCCTCGTACCAGGACACCTCCGGCCCGAAGCGGATCACCAGCTCTTCGCCGTCCGCCCGGTAGGCCCACGCCGACGACCACCAGCCGCCGGAAAGCGGCTCCAGGTCCTCCGGGGTCCCCGGCTGTCCGCTGAGGAACGCGAGGACCTCATCCCGGCTCAGCTGGTCGGCGCTCATCAGGCCAGTATCGCCCCGCGGGCGGCCGCTAGGGTGAGACGCGTGTCCGGTGAGCTGCTGACCATCGCGTCGTTCAATACGCGGGGCATCCCCCTGAGGGGCTCGCAGCTGCCCGGGCGGTACGCCGCGATCGGCGCCGGGTTCGATGCCGGGGATGCGGACGTGGTTTGCTGCCAGGAGGTGTTCACGTACTGGCACCTGCGGCTGCTGGCCCGGCGGATGCGTTCGTTCCGGCCGGTGAGTTACGCGCGCGGGCCCGCCGGGCCGGCTGGCGGCCTGGTCACGTTCTCCCGGCGGCCGGTGTCCGGCACCAGGTTCCGGCGTTTCGGCCGGCCGCCCCCGATTCCCGGCGTACCCCGGAGCGCCCGTATCCAGGCCAGGATGAAGGGCGCCCTGGTGACCCGGCTGGGCCGCCCGGAGCTGTGCGTGATCAACACCCATCCGGTCGCGAACCACGACGGTGACTGGTCCGCGGCGAACCGGTATTACCCGCTGCATCGGGCCGAGCTCGCCGTGCTCGCGCAGGTGGTGGCCGAAGCCGGGCCGCGCGCCGTGGTGTGCGGGGACTTCAACATCAGCCGCGAGAGCCCTTTGTTCGCTGAGTTCATGACGACCACCGGGCTGGCCGACGCGTTCGCGGGCACGTGCCCGCCTACGTTCCGGGCCGAGTATCTTCCGGCGGGCGCCACGACGCATTGCATCGACTTCATCCTGACCGCGGGCGGGGTCACGGCCGACGGCGCCGCGCTGGTGTTCGACGGGAAGGAGCCGCTCGGCTACGTTTCAGACCACATCGGGCTGCGCGCCCAGCTGTCCCCTACCGGGAGTGCATCATGACCTATGTCGTGGATTTCACCACCGTCTCGACCGTCGGGCTGGAGTCGTCGCCGGTCGCGGAGGCGCTCGCTGGCCTGCGGGCGAACGAGGCCCGCTACTTCAAGAACAAGTACGACCACGTCTTCACGGTGGAGCCCGCCGGTGACGCCCAGGCGGCCATCGACTGGGTGCACCGGATCCTCAAAGAGGAACGCGACATCGTCATCGCGTCCCGCCCGCTCGAGGCGACGGCCTTCCAGGTCGAGAACATCCGGATGGCCTTCGTCTTCTACGAGAGCGGCCTGTCGATCAACGTGATGTACACCATCGACGACGCCGGTAAGCGGGCGGTCGGGTTCAAGCTGTCCGACGGGATGGAAATCCCCGAGGAGCTCGCCTCGCGGTTCAAGTTCGCGCGGCAGCGGTCGAAGCTGGCCGGAACCATCCGCGGGTCGTACTTCAACATCAAGAACGAGTACTGACCGATACTGGGGGTTATGTCCGCAGGCATTCCCCCGGCTCGCCGCCACGATGGGTTGCGCCGGATCTTGCGGGCGCCCGCGGGGCGGATCACCAACCAGACCTTGCTGGTCGCACTGGTGCTGGTGTTCGGGACCGGGGTGGCGATGGTCGCGATCGGGTCGGCCAGCGGGCGGTGGGCGGCCATCGCGCACGGCATCGCCGGGCTGGTGATCCTGTTCCTCGTCCCGTGGAAGAGCCGGGTCGTCCGCACCGGGCTGCGCCGCGGACGCGCGACCCGGTGGGTGTCGCTGCTGCTGGCGGCGCTGGTGGTGATCACGTTCGTGGCCGGGGTGGGGTACGCCACCGGGCTGGTGCGCATCATCGCCGGGCAGCCGGGGCTGTGGGTGCACATCGCGGTCGCGCTCGTGCTGGTGCCCCTGGTCCTGTGGCATATCGTGGCGCGGCGGATCCGGCCGCGGCGGTCGGACCTGTCCCGGCGGACCTTCCTGCGGGCCGGGCTGCTGGGGGCGGGGGCGGCCGGGCTGTACTTCGCCGTCGCCGGCGCGGTGCGGGTGGCCGGGCTCTCCGGGGCGCGGCGGCGCTTCACCGGGTCCTACCGAGACCGGGTCCTTCGATCCGGACGCGATGCCGCTCACGAGCTGGCTCCTGGACGCGATCCCGGCCGTCGATCCGGATCGGTGGCGGCTGACCGTCGTGGACGGCACCGGACGGTACCAGCTGAGGCTGGACGAGCTGGCGGCGTCCAGCGTCCGGCTGCGAGCGACGCTGGACTGCACCTCCGGCTGGTACGCCGAACAAGACTGGACCGGCGTGCCGGTCAGCGCCTTGCTGCGGAGCGTCGGGCAGGCCCGGAGCCTGATGGTGCATTCGGTCACCGGGTACTGGATCCGTTTCCCGGTCAGCGATGTGGGCCGGCTGCTGCTGGCGACCCAGGTGGGCGGGGCTTCGCTGTCCGCCGGGCACGGGTACCCGCTGCGGCTGGTGGCGCCCGGCCGGCGCGGTTACTGGTGGGTGAAGTGGGTCGACCGGATCGAGCTGCAGACGACGCCGTGGTGGTGGCAGCCGCCATTCCCGGTGGGCTGAGCCGCGAGAGGTCAGGTTCGATAGGCGTCGGCGCGATGCCGGATCGACCGGATCTCTATGGCGTGCTTGCCCTCATCGATCTTGTAGAGAATGCGGTAGGTTCCGCGCCGGGCCGCGTGCAGGCCTTCGTACGGCTCGTGCAGGGGCTTACCGACCCGCCACGGATCGTCTGCGAGCGCGCCGGTGATCAACTCCCAGGCGGCAGCGGCCACTGTGGGCGGCAGTTGCTCCGCGAGAGCCCGTCGTGCGGGAGGTGTCAGCAGGACGGTATATCGCGTGGTCAACGTCTATGCCCGGCGGCCGAGCCGGGCGTCGAGTATCGCCTGCATCTCTTCCTCGGTAGTGAAATCGCCGCGCTGCACCGCTTCCGCTGATTCGGCCAGGTCGGCGCGGGTCTGAGGATCGGACAGCACCGCGATGGTCTCCTGGAGTTCGTCCCATTCGGCGACGGATACGACCATGACGTGCGGATGTCCGTTGCGGGTTACGGTGAAGTGGTCATGCTCGGCCGCGGCACGGTCGGCGAGTTCCGTGAACCGGTTCTTCGCTTCAGTGATCGGCAAGGTCTCCATAGCCATAATTCTAGCCATTTGAGGACCTGGTGAGCTACACCGTGACACTGCCGGATGCGCTGATCCGAGCGCTGGCTGACATTGTGGGTGGGCGGCACGTTGTGACACCTGCCCTCGGCGGGGGTGTGCCGCTGCACGGCGAGGTGGTGCTGAGCCTGACCCGGCTGAACGAGCTGGGGCCGGTGGATCAGGAGGCGGGTCAGGTGACGGCGGGGGCCGGGGTGACGCTGGGGCGGGTGGCGGAGGCTGACCCTTCCCTGGAGCTGGGGGTCCTGATCGCCAGCCGGGACAGTGCGACCGTGGGCGGGGCGGTGGCGACGAACGCGGGCGGGGTGCGGGTGCTGCGGTACGGGCCGATACGGGCCTACCGGGAGCGGCATCCGGAGGCGGCCGGGTTCCTGGGGTGCCGGTCAAACTCGACGTGTCGGTGCCGGCGGGGCAGTGGGTGCGGCTGGCGTCGTCGGTCGCGGCAGTGGTGGCCGGGGTGGATCCGGGGACCCGGGTAATTACGTTCGCAAAACCACTCTTTGCCACTTCAGCAATTCAGTGGTTGTGGCACCCTACCTTCCCTATTGGGTACGTTGCCACAACCACTGAACTGAGATGGTACAGAGGGGGTGAGTGAGGTTGCTGGGGACATCCGCGCCGTGCTGGCGGGACGCCGAGGAATGGTGGCGGGGTGGGGCAGGGGACGGCAGTAAGCAGGGTCGGGGGCGGCGGCAAGCAGGGTCAGGGGCGGCGGAAGCAGGTCGGGGGCGGCGGCAAGCAGGGTCAGGGGCGGGTGTCAGCGGGCGGCGGCGTAGGCCTGGGCTAGGCGGTCGGCGACGCTGGGGCCAGCCGGGGGCGGGGCGCCGAGGTGGCGGGTGCGGAGCTCGGCCATGAAGTCGCGCCACAGGTCGGGGCCGCCGGCGGCGAGCAGTTCGGCGCGGACCCGGAGGCGCTCGGTGGTCGGGCGGTGGCGCAGGCCCCACTCCCCCAGCTGGGCGAAGACGGGGACCAGCTGGATCGAGGCCTCGGTCAGGCTGTAGGCGGCCCGCCGTCCGGGGCCGGCATCCTCGCGGGTCAGCAGGCCGGCCCGGACCAGCCGCTTGAGCCGGTCGGCGAGGATGTTGGAGGCGATGCCCTCCTCGGAGCCGGCCAGCAGCTCGCGGAAGTAGCGCTTGCCGCCGAACATCACGTCCCGGAGCACGAGCAGGCTCCAGCTGTCGCCGAACGCCTCGACCGCGGCGTTGATCGGGCAGCCCGACCGCGCTGGCTCCGTCATCTCGCACCTCACCCTCTAACTGATTGCAATCTACTACCAGTTGGGCTTAGCGTGGAAGTATCCGGTTGCGATCTGCAAGCAGTTTCATCGGGAGGCGATGTCATGAACGACACCGGGCCGCAGACGGCATCCGGGAAGGTGCTGTTGCACTTCGCGATGTCCCTGGACGGGTTCGTGGCCGGGCCGGACCACGCGATGGACTGGATGGCCGGGGCCTCGGTCCGCCCGGGCCTGCACGAGGAGTACATCGCGACGACCGGCGCCGTCCTGGGCGGCCGGGACGGCTGGGACCAGGCCATCGGCGGCGCCCGCCCGTACGGGGGCGCCTGGCAGGGACCGATCTTCGTCTTGACCCACCACCCGGAGGACGCGGTGCCCGCCGACGGGGTCACGTTCCTGAGCTGCGACCCGGCCGAGGCGGTGCGGATCGGGCTGGCGGCGGCGGGCGGCAAGAACCTCGAGGTGTTCTCCCCCACCATCGGCGCCCAGCTGCTCGAGCTAGGGCTGATCGACGAGATCGACCTGCATATCCTGCCGGTCCTGCTCGGCGATGGCGTGCGGCTGTACGGAGGTGTCGGAGGTAAGCCCGTTCGGCTTCATCGGGTGGGTGACGGCGATCCGGTGGCGGCCGTGAATGTGCGGTACCGGCCCGCGTGATGGACGGGCCCCGGATCGTCGACGTCAACGGCGTCGGGCTGTGCGTGGACACCACGGGCGACCCGGCTGATCCCGCGATCTTGCTGATCGGCGGCATGGGCGCCGCGATGGACTGGTGGGAACCGGAGTTCTGCCAGCAGCTGGCCAGCGGTCAAGGCCAGGGCGGGCGGTTCGTCATCCGGTACGACCACCGGGACACCGGGCAGTCGGTCAGCTACCCGGCCGGGGCGCCGGGATACACGGGCGCGGACCTGGCCGCCGACGTGACCGGGATCCTGGACGCGCTCGGGCGGCGGAGCGCTCAGCTGGCCGGGATCTCGATGGGCGGTGCCCTGGCGCAGCGGGTCGCGCTGGCGCAGCCGTCGCGGGTCGACGCGCTGGTGCTGTTCTCGACCAGCCCGGCCGTCCCCAGCGGGCTGAAGCTCCCGCCGATGTCGGAGGAACTGCGGGCCTGGTTCGCGGCGGAGGTCCCCCCACCAGCAGGGACCGAACGGGTGGCCATCATCGACTACCTCACCGCCTACGAGCGGCAGCTGGAGTCGGCGCGGTACTTCGACGAGGCGCGTGTGCGCGCACTGGTGACGCGGATCGTCGACCGGTCCCGGGACATGGCCGCCAGCATGACGAACCACGCGGTGGCCGAGGAGGGTCCGCCGGTACGCGGGCCGCTTGGCCGGATCGCCGTGCCGACCCTGGTGGTTCACGGGACGGCGGATCCGCTGTTCCCGTTTGGTCACGGCGAGGCGCTGGCCCGCTCGATCCCCCAGGCCGAGCTGCTGCCCCTGGAGGGCGTCGGGCCATCAGGTGCCGCCGCGGACGTTCTGGCCGCCCGTCATCGCGGCCATGCTGCGCGGTACCGGCGGGACTTAGGCGGCGGCGGTCTTGGGCAGCCCGAAGCCCCAGTTGAGCATCTTCTCGGCGTCCTGCGCGCCGGCGTTCACGCCGGTGGCGGGGCTGCCGAGGACGACCCCGATCAGCGTCCGGCCGTTCCTGACCGCCTCGAACAGCAGGCAGTGCAGGGCCTTGTCGGTGTAGCCGGTCTTGATCCCCAGGGCGCCCGGGTAGGAGCCGATCAGGCCGTCGGTGTTATCCCACCAGTACTGGTGGTGCTGCCCCTTCTGCTTGGGCAGGTTATAGAAGCGCTGGTCGACGATCGACCGGAACACCGGGTACTTCATCGCCGCCAGGCCCAGCTTGAGCAGGTCGGCCGGCGTGGAGTAGGTCGCGGTCTCGGTGGGATAGGGCAGCCCGTCCGGCGAGGTGAAGTGGGTCTGCGTCATCCCCAGCTGGGCCGCGGTCGCGTTCATCTTGGCGACGAAGGCAGCCAGGCCCGGGCCGTAGGTGCTGGCGAGGGTGTAGGCGGCGTCCGCGCCCGACGGCAGCAGCAGCGCGTTCAGCAGCTGCTGGGCGGTGAGCGTGTCGCCGGGGTGCAGGGCGGCGGATTCACCGCCGTTCTTCCAGGCGTAGGTGAACGCGGCCTTCGGGACCCGGATCTGCTGCCCGAGGTCGTCGGCTTCCAGCACGAGCAGGGCGGTCATGACCTTGGTGACGCTCGCCATGGGCCGTTCGGTGTCGAGGGCACGGCTCCACAGCACCTGGCCGGTGGCAGCGTCGGCGAGGACGGCGCCCTTGGCCTTGACGCCCTTGGGGCCGCCGGAGACCTGGATGGCGGGGGTGACGGACGGGCTCGGGGTGGGGCTGGCGGTGGTGCCGGACGGGCGCGCGGTGGCGCTCGCGCTCGTGGCGAGCCTGGCCGCGGGCTGCTCCTGGCGGGCGGCGGTCGTGCAGGCGGTGACGCCGGCGGTCATGACGGCAGCCGCGGTCAGCGCGCCGATCCGCGTCCTCAGCCGCATGCCCTTCACCTCGCCTTAATGGGTGGCTGGCGGGGTCGAGGATATGCCACAGTCGCGAGGCATGGAGACGGACGACGCGCTGCGGGCGTACTACGAGCGGGGCATGGAGCGGGAGCGGCTGAGCGACGGACGCGGGGACCTCGAGTTCACCCGGACCACGGAGATCGTGCGGCGGCGGCTGCCGGCCGCGCCCGCCGTGGTCGCGGACATCGGCGGCGGCCCGGGACGATACGCGCTGTGGCTGGCGTCGCTCGGCTACCAGGTCGAGCACCGGGACCTGATGCCGCTGCACGTCGAGCAGCTCACGGCGGACGCGGCCGGGGTACCGGGGATTCACACCGCGGTCGGCGACGTGCGGGAGCTCGACCTGCCCGACGCCTCGGTGGACGCGGTCCTGCTGCTCGGGCCGCTCTACCACCTGCTGGATCGCGCCGAGCGGGTCGGGGCGCTGCGGGAGTGCGCGCGGATCGTGCGGCCGGGCGGGGCGGTGTTCGCGGCGGCGATCTCGCGCTGGGCGGCCCGGATCGACGGCATGCTCCGGGAGCGGATCTACCTCACGTACCCGGAGGTGACCGGCCTGATCGACGAGATCGACCGCACCGGGGTGATCCCGGCGTTCCAGGACGGGGCGTTCACCGCGTTCTGCCACCGGCCCGGGGAACTGCGGTCCGAACTCGAGGACGCCGGGCTCGAGGTCGCCGACCTGGTCAGCGTCGAGGGACCGGCGTTCATCCTCGGCGACCTGGACGCGCGGCTGGCGGATCCGGGTGAGCGGTCGGTGGCGCTCGAGGTGGCGCGGGCGATCGAGCGGGTACCCGAACTGACCGGCCTCGGGCCGCATCTCATCGCCACCGGAATCCGTCCGTAGAACGCCGGAATAAAGTTGAGTAGCTCAACTGTTTAGCCCGTCAAGAGATGCACGGACGGGAGGTGATCAGCATGAGCGAGACAGCCGAGATAGCCGGGGCCCGCGTTATCGCGGACAGCAGCGTCAACCCGGACATCAACGGGGTGGACCGGGGCATCGTGAACGGGCTGACGAATCTCGTCAAGCGGGCTGGCGCGATCAGCCAGTCGATCGCCGACCGGTTCGACATCGCCCCCAGTGACCTGCTGGCGCTGTTCAAGCTGGACGAGGTCATGACGATGAAGGAGCTGGCGCAGCACATGAGCTGCGACGCGTCCTTCGTCACGACCATCGCCGACACGCTCGAACGGCGCGGGCTGGCCCGGCGCGAGCCGAGCCCGCGGGACCGCCGGGTGAAGAACCTGGTGCTCACCGCGGCAGGCCTCGCCGCGAAAGAGCAGATGATGCAGGAACTGGCCCTGCGGATGCCCTGGTGTTACGCCCTCGACGAGAAGGAGCGTCACGTCTTCCTCGCCCTGATCGAGAAGATGCTGGCCGCGGAACCGGAGCCCGCGGACACGCCGGTTCCATAACACAGCTTCACCAGCACGCCGGGCCGATGTCGTCACGGCGCTGGATGACTACGCCCGAAATTCGAACGAAGGGGATTACCGTGTCAGCCACCTCACCAGATACCGGGACCACACCCGGTATCGCCGTGACGGCCAGGGGCGCCGCCACCGCCGCCACCACCGGGCAGCCGCCCCGGCGGCTCGGCCTGGCCCTCGCCGTCATCGCGACGGCCCAGCTCATGATCGTGCTCGACTCGTCGATCGTGAACGTGGCCCTGCCGCACATCCAGAACGCGCTCGGCTTCTCCGACTCGAGCCTGGAATGGGTCGTGAACGCGTACACGCTCGCCTTCGGCGGGCTGCTGCTGCTCGGCGGGAGGTCCGGCGACCTGCTGGGGCGCCGCCGGATCTTCATCGCCGGCATCGCCGTCTTCACCCTGGCCTCGCTGGCGGGCGGGTTCGCCATCGACCCGGCCTGGCTGCTCGCCGCGCGCGTGCTCCAGGGCGTCGGTGGTGCGATGGCCGCGCCCACCGCCCTGTCGCTGATCGCCGTCACCTTCCCCGAGGGGCCGCCGCGCAACCGGGCGCTGGGGGTCTACGCGGCGATGAGCGTGGCCGGCGCGGCGGTCGGCCTGATCGCCGGCGGCCTGCTGGTCAACTACCTCAGCTGGCGCTGGGTCATGTTCGTCAACGTGCCGATCGGGCTCGCCGTCGCGGTCCTGGCCACGCGGGTGCTGCCGGAGTCGGAACGACGCACCGGGCGCTTCGACCTGCCGGGCGCGATTACCGGCTCGCTCGGGATCGCTGCCCTCGTGTACGGGCTCTCCAACGCCGCGACCAGCGCGAACGGCGTCTCGCACTGGGGTGACACCAAGGTCATCGTCTCGCTGGTGGCCGCGGTGGTGCTGCTGGTGGCGTTCGGGTTCATCGAGACGCGCAGCCAGCACGCGCTGCTCCCGATGCGGGTGCTGCGCAGCCGGGACCGGACCGGGGCCTACCTGATCAGCTTGTGCGTGGGCACCGCGCTGTTCGGCATGTTCTTCTTCCTGACGCTGTTCGTGCAGGGCGTGTGGGGGTACAGCCCGCTGAAGGCGGGGCTGGCCTTCCTGCCGATGGTCGCCACGATCATGGCGTCCTCCGGGATCGCGTCGCAGCTGGTCGCGCGGGTCGGCGCCCGGCCGCTGATGATCACCGGCGCCACGGTCATGGCGGGCGGGATGATCTGGCTGTCCCGGATCACCGAGCACAGCAGCTACGCCGGCGGCCTGCTCGGGCCGATGATGCTCACCGCGCTCGGGCTGGGCCTGGTGTTCGTGCCGCTGTCCCTGGTCTCGCTGACCAAGGTGGGCAACGCCGACGCCGGGATCGCGTCCAGCATGCTCAACGTCGGCCAGCAGGTCGGCGGCTCGATCGGGCTGGCGATCCTCGGCACCGTGGCGTGGAGCGCGGTGGCGAACAGCCTGCGGACCCAGACGGCCGCGGCCGCGAAGGCCGGGCAGCACGTGACCGGCGCCAAGGCGGCCGCGCTGCAGAAGGCGATCACCGACCACGCGCTGGCGACCGGCTTCTCGAAGGGGTTCCTGGTCTCGGCCGGGATCGCGGTGCTGGCGCTGGTCATCACGCTGGTCGCGATCCGGGTCACGCGCAAGGACCTGGCCGGCGTGGACCCGATGGCGGCGCCGGTCGGCTGACGGTGACGCGGGCCTGACGAAGACCCTACAGAGAACGGGCGGGTTGCCTCGGCAGCCCGCCCGTTCTGGTTGTGCGACTCGGCGGCAGGGGGGCTCGCGCCCACCCGTTCGGTATAAAGGTTTTTCGGCCGGGCGGGGGCGGCTGCTGTCGAGCAGGTTGCTGCCCAGCGGGGTCGCCGAGTGCAGGACGGACTTCCCGGACCGGACGGAGACGATCAGGCCGGCCGCGCGCAGCGCCTTGGTGTGGCCGGAGACGGCGGCGGGGCTGACGCCGAGCTCGCGGGCGAGTTCGGTGGTGGTGTGCTGGATGAGGGCCAGGCTGAGCACGGCCGCCCGGGTCCGGCCGAGCAGTTCGGCCAGCGGGTCCCCGGTGTCCTCGTCGGTCAGCGGAAGCGGGGTCACCGCCGGGTAGACGATCACCACCGAGCCGTCCGGGTGCCGCGTCACCATGGCCCGCCCGGTCCACAGCGCCGAGGGCATGAGCGTCAGCCCGGCGCCGCCGGGGTAGGCGTCGAGGTCGGACGGCGCCTCGATCCGCATCACGGTGCCCTCCCAGCTGACGCTGGGGTGCAGCGTGGCGAGCGCGGCCTGGACGCCGAGTCCGGCGATGAGCCGGCTGCGCCAGGCCAGTTCGGCCCGGAAGGCACCCAGGAGCCGCGGCCAGGCGGGTTCGACCAGGTGCTGGTGGGTCGTCCGGAGCGCCAGGTCCAGGTCACGCCACGCGTCCCGGTCCTGTTCGGCCAGCGAGCGCTGGTACGGCCCGGGCGGCCGCGGGCCCGATAGGCGCCGGAGCTCGCGTTCGGCGAAGGGGGCCGGCGTCGCCTGCACGAGCTCGAGTCCTTCGGCCAGGTCCCCGACGATCGGGTCGAGGAACAGGGGGCCCATCGCGGACGGCGGTATCAGCTCGAGCAGCGGATGAGCCGTCTTGGGGAGGCGCTGCGCCGCCGACCGGCACCAGCGGCCGAAGACGGGTTCCCGCCGCTGGAGGGTGGCCACGGCGTGCACGGTCTCGAGCAGCGGCGCGGGCCGGTCGGCGAACTTGGTCTTGAGCAGGTCCTCGGCCGTCAGGTGGATTCGCAGCATCTCCGGCGTCCGGTGGGGACGTTTTGACAGGGGGTTAAACCATTGCAGCCGGGGTGCGGTTTTTGCAAGCTTTTCCCTCGAGGCCAGCGGGGATCTCCGGGGATGCGGGGGCCGGGCAGGCGGGAGCATTCCTGCTCGAAACGCAGCCTGGCGCCGCGCCAGGTCCCGGAGCGCTCCCGTCTACGGCTGCGGGGCGAAGACGCAGAACTCGTTGCCCTCGGGGTCGGCGAGGATGTCCCACTCGATGTCCTGGTCGCGGGCGCGGACCAGGGTGGCGCCAAGGCCGAGCAGCTCCGTCGTGTCGCCGGTGACGTCCAGGTGCATCCGGTTCTTCACCGTCTTCGGCTCGGGAACCGGGTTGATCCAGATCAGCGGCCCCTGGCCGGACGGGTCCTTGATCGGGATCGGCCAGTCCGCCGGGCGGGGCTCTTCGCTTTTGTGCCGTACGTAACCCATGGCCGCGCACCACCAGTCGGCCAGCGCCTGATGATCGCCGGCGTCGATGCACAGATCCTTGAAGCGTGCGGGCATGCGCCGAGGGTATCGGTGATCGTGGTGACAGCCGAGGCGGTTGTGATCCGCGATAGCGCGGCCGACAGCTTCCGGCGTGTTGCCCGCGGGAAACGTGAGACCCAGACGCCTGCTGATGCCCCGCGCCGGAAAATAACGCGGTGGATATTACTTATCCGGTGGATCCGATACCCCCCAGGGGTAACAATCCACCGGGTAAGCCGGATCAACCGTGTTAACCGGGACGCCCGCCCGCTGCCGGTGCTGCTGATACCGGAGTGACCAGTCCGTGCTGACTACGGATCTGCGGTCTCCGTGGCCGCCACCGATGTGCCGGGGGTGCGGTCTGGTGAAGGCTGGAGCACAACCTTCCCAGACAGGAGCCCAGCCGATGCCCAAAGAGATCATCTCCACCTCCGCGGCGCCGCAGTCCCCCTTGTACAGCCAGGCGGTGAAGGCCGGCCCGACGATCTACGTAGCCGGGACACCCGGGATCGACGTGCGGACCGGCGCGTTCGCGGGGCCCACGGTCAAGGAGCAGGCTCGCCAGGCGCTGCTCAACTGCCAGGCCATCCTGCGCGCCGCCGGAGCCGGCCTGGGCAACGCCGTCATGGTCCACACCCTGCTCATGCGCCCCGAGGACGCCGACGACCTGGCCGAGGTCTTCGAGGAGTTCTTCCCCGGCGTTCGGCCGCCGCGCTGCGTGAGCAAGCTCGGAGTGGACCGGCCGGGGCTCCTGGTCTCCATCGCGATGGTCGCCGTCACGGACTGAGCCGGTGACAGAAGCTGACCTCGGGGTAGCGCGGTGACGGCTGGTCCAGCAGGGACTGCGGCTGGCCGCGCAGGTGCTGGTCGAGGAAGGCCCGGACGTAGGCGCGGGTGATGTCCAGGGACCGGGCTCCGGGGGTGGCGGCGCCGATGTCGAGGCCGGCCTGATCGGCCAGCAGCGCGAGGTCGGTGAAGGAGGCGTGCACGGCGCCGGCCACCAGGAGCCAACGTTTCCAGCCGGTCAGCCGTTCCCAGTCGCGCTCCCAGGTGGTCACGGAGCCTTCGCCGCCCGGGGTGTAGTTGGCTTGCTTGCCCAGGAACAGGAACGGCCGGGACAGCCCGGAGTCCGGGATCGGGGCGTGGGTGGCGCCGTCCATGTCGATGCCGGCCCGGATGCGGGAGTCGGCCAGCAGGGCGGCGATGGCGGCGGCGCCGCCGGCGGAGTGGCCGGCCATCGCGATCCGGGACGGGTCGATCAGCCCGGCGCCGGGCCAGGCCGCGGCGCCGGCCAGTTCGCCGGCCAGTTCGCCGGCTGGTTCGCCGAGCAGTTCGCTGAGCACGAACGAGACGTCGGCGGCCCGGCCGGTCACGACCTTCTCCCAGAACGCCCCGCCGCGCCGGGGTGCCTCACGGGCCAGGCAGGTGGTGACCCGCCCGTCGGGAAAGGCGGTGGCGACGCTCTCGTAGGTGTGATCGATCCCGGCCGCGACGTAGCCGTGGCTGGCCAGGTCCTCGGCCAGGGCGGTGAGCACGCTGCGGGCGTTGGTGAAGCCGGGTGAGAGCACGACGAGGGGGAGGCTGCGCTGGCGGCCTGGCGGTGCGGCGTCGGTGACCGCGTTGGTCCGGACCGTGCTCAGCGTGTCCGGCGGGACGCTGGTGATGCCCCGGCTGGTGAGCTGGAGCCCGGATTCCGCCGGCGTCATGTACGGGGCGCGCGGGCCGTCCGACGGCGCCGCCGGGTACCACAGGGAGACCATCAGCTCCCGGGCGTTCACCCCCGCGGCCCAGGGATCGGGACGGGAGACGTCTTTCAGGTACAGGGACGTGACACCGACCGGGTACTCCCCCGTCGGCGCAGGCAGGGACGGCATGCTACATCGCCGCGGCGCGGGATTCCCGGCTGACTCGCGCCCGCAAGGACGCGATCGCCACCGGCCACACGAGCACGGCGACCAGCAGGGCGGTCAGGATGAGGAACGTGGGTTCCTGCATGCTCCTCTTGCTCATGTCATAGAGATATCTCAATCATCTACGCATGGCAAGCCTACGCCGGGCGGTAATTGAGGTAGACGGTGCCGTTGCCGAACCGGCGCTCCTGCGCCAGGGCCAGGTCCAGGCGGGCCTGGTCGGGCAGGGCCCGGGTGCCGCCGCCGACGACGGCCGGGACGAGGTAGAGCTGGTACTCGTCCACCAGCCCGGCCGCGATGGCCTGGGCGGCGAGATGCGCGCCGCCGACGGTGAGGTCGCGGCCGGCGGCTTCCTTCAGCTTCCGGACCTGGCCCGGGTCGAAGTCGCGCTCGATCCGGGTCCTGGCGGTGTCCGGTTCCCGGAGCGTCGTGGAGTACACGATCTTGTCGGCGGCCTGCCAGATCCGCGCGAAGTCGACGCTCGGCGGGCGACTGGCCCTCGATCGTGTGCGCGGTTTCCCAGTAGCGCATGGTCTCGTACATCCGCCGGCCGTAGAGATAGGTGCCGACCGGCCGTTCAAGGTCATTGACGAACGCGAATACCTCCTCGTCCGGTGCCGCCCACTCGAAACGTCCCTCGCGCGTCGGCGATGTAGCCGTCGAGCGACATGATGGCCGAGTAGATAAGCCTGGCCATGCGCGCCTCCTTTAGGTGGTGTCCGGGGTACAGACGGCGGGGTAACGGGAAAATCAGCGCCTACGGGAGGATCTGGCGTGTCGTACAGCAAAGACATCGGTGAGGTCAGCGCGCGGTACCGGCCGGGCGGGGAGGTGCCGTCGGTGACGTACCCCTCGGGTACGCACGTCGTGTTCACCGCCCCGGGCACGGCCACCAACGGCCAGTATGGCCTGTTCGAGTGGAACATGACCGGGACGCCCGGGGGCGCCGACCCGCACTTCCACAAGACCTTCTCCGAGTCCTTCTACGTCATGGAGGGCACCGTCCGGCTGTTCAACGGGGAAACCTGGATCGACGCGGCGAAGGGTGACTTCCTCTACGTGCCGCAGGGCGGGATCCACGCCTTCTCCAACGAGAGCGGCGCGCCCGCCCGGATGCTCATCGTGTTCGCGCCCGGCCCGCCCCGTGAGGAGTATTTCCAGGAGCTGGCCGACATCCGCGCGGCCGGGCGTAAGTTGACCGAAGAGGAATGGATCGAGGTGTGGGCCCGGCACGACCAGTACCCGGCCTGACACCCGCGCTCGGGCGGTCGTTAGCGAGCAGCCAGGCGAACGTGCGGGTGCGAGGTCGCCGAGCAGCCGCACCGCCGTCTGACGCGGATTCGGCCTTCACCCAGGTCAGAGCAGGGTCGGTCCCCTTGATACACAGTCGCGTCAGGGGGCGGCGGAGCGGCCGGCGGCGAGCCGGACCCACTGCGGGATCGGGCGCCCGGCGGGCCATTCGGGAACCGGGGTCCAGGTCGGCGGGCCGTCCATGGTGCGGGTGTTGGTGCAGTCCTGGGGCCAGCCGGGAGGCGAGTCCTCCCACGACTCCTGGCGGCCGAACACGGTGAGGTCCATCAGGGCGTAGCTGTTGTCCATGGCCTCGACGCCGCGCAGGGTGGTCCAGTAGGTCTCGAAGACGCGGTCGCCGTCGCGCAGGTAGCAGACCAGGTGCATCATGCCGGGCCGGCGGGGCGGCGGCAGCAGGTTTTCGAGGGAGGCCTGGGCCGAGTACCAGGGCATGTCCCAGCCCATGAAGTCGCGGTAGCGGGCGCTCTCCGGATAGGGGCCCTGGCACAAGACCGCGTAGGTGATGTCGCGGGAGTGGAGGTAGGACCGCTCGGCGACCTGGGTGGCGCACCAGGTGCAGCCCTCGCACTGCTCGGCGGCGGGGTGGCCGTCGTTCCACATGAAGTAGTAGGCGATGAGCTGGCGGCGGCCCTCGAACGCGTCGAGCAGGGTGACCGGCCCGTCGGGGCCGGTCAGCGCGAGGCTGGCGTCGACCTCGACCATGGGCAGCCGGCGGCGGGCGGCGGCGATCGCGTCGCCTTCGCGGGTATGTGCCTTCTCCCGGGCGCGGAGCTGGTCGAGCTCGGCCTGGTAGGTGGCCTGATCGGCAACCGCGGGGCGGGCTGGGTCATTCGTCATGACGGTTCCTTTCCTTGGTGTCCGCGTGCGCGGCCTCGGCGAGCCGCTTGATGATGACCAGGCGCTGGTCCCAGCGGGCGGCGCGGTCGGTCATCGCCCGGGTGGCCTGGTCGAGGCGCCCGGGCCGGACCTGATAGAGAACTTCCCGGCCCTGCTTGCGCCGGCCGATCAGGCCGGAACGTTCCAGCACGACCAGGTGCTTGGAGACGGCCTGGCGGGAGAACGGCACCCGTTCGGCTAGCCAGCTGGCGCTGACCTCGCCGTGGCTGACCAGGAGGTCGAGCACCTGGCAGCGGGACGGGTCGCCGATGGCCGACCACAGCTCGTCGTCGGGCGGGGTGGTCATGCGGCTTACCGTTTCGCGACCAGCGTGTCCAGGCGGTCCAGGAACTCGCCCCAGCCTTCCTGGTGCTCATCCGCGTAGCGCTGCTTCTCCGCGTCTGGCCAGGAACGCAGCTCGTGGCCGGTTTCGGTGACGCGAAGCCTCGTCCGTTCGGCATCTTCGGAGGTGAGGGTGAATTCGACGAGCTGCGAGTTGCCGGGCACGGGTTCCTCGCCGTGCGGATGATTCCAGCGGAACGAGAAGCGGGTGGGCGGGTCGACGGTCTCGACGACGACCGGGCCGCCCTGGTCGCCGAATTTCAGGTAGCCGCGGGCGCCCGGCTCGACCACCAGGTCCACCTGGTCGGCGAACCACTGGCTCATCTGGGCGGGCTCGGTGATGGTGCGCCACACCACCTCGGCCGGCGCCTCGATCAGGATGTCCCGGTCGATCATGAGGCCTGGCATCAGCATCTCCTTCGTCTCGGAATCTGCAACCGACGGTAGCATCTCGTCGGTTTATGTGCAACCGATGGTTGCAATTTGTCTTGAAAACCTGCTACCTTCGGTTGCACATCGAGTAGGAGGAGAGATGAACAACCTAGATACCGAACGGGTCGGCGGGTCACGCCCTGGCCCGCTTCCCGGCCGCCAGGCGGGGCGCCTCGCGGCCGGCCCGGCTCCCCGGGCGGACGGCCGCCGCTGGACGGCGTTCGCGCTGCTGGTCGCGACGTACTTCATCACGATCGTGGACTTCACGATCGTGAACGTCGCGCTGCCCACCATCGGCCGCCAGCTGCGGTTCCCCGAGTCCGACCTGCAGTGGCTGGTGACCGCCTACGGGCTGACCTTCGCCGGCTTCCTGCTCCTCGGCGGGCGCGCCGCCGACCTGCTCGGACGGCGGCGGGTGCTGATGGCGGGCCTGGCCGTCTTCACCATCGCCTCCCTGGCCGGCGGCCTGGCCAGCTCGGACGCCTTCCTCATCGTGATGCGCGGGCTGCAGGGGCTGGGCGCCGCCCTGGTGCTGCCGGCCGCGCTGTCGATCGTGACGAACATGTTCGCCGAGGGCGCCGAGCGCAACCAGGCCCTCGGCATCTGGGGCGGGGTCGGCGCGCTGGGCGGGACGGTCGGCCTGCTGGCCGGCGGGATCCTCACCACCTACGCCGGCTGGCGGTACATCTTCTTCTTCAACGTCCCCATCGGCGCGGCCGCGCTCGTCCTGACACCGCGGATGGTGCCGGCCGGAAATGGGCAGAGCCGAGCCGGCGCCGGGCCACGCCGTTACGACATTTTCGGCGCCGGGTCGGTCACCGCCGCCCTGCTGGTGCTGGTCTACGCCATCTCGCAGGCGCCGCAGGTGGGCTGGACGGCTGTTGAGACCGTCGCCCTGCTGGCGGCTGGCGTAGCCCTGGTTGGCCTGTTCATCGTGGTCGAGACCAGGGTTTCGGCGCCGCTGCTGCCACTGCGGCTGTTCCGGCTGGGCAGCGTGGCCGGGTCCAACGCGGTCGGCTTCCTGCTCGGGACGAGCTTCCTGACCTTCGTGTTCGTGGGCACGCTCTACATGCAGCAGGTGCTGGGGTTCTCGGCCCTGGCGACCGGCGCGGCCTGGATGACGGCCTCGGTGACCTCGCTGGCCTGCGCCGGACTGTCCCAGCGGCTGGTGACCCGGACCTCGCCCCGGCTGGTCATGGCTATCGGCATGACGCTGATCGGGGGCGGGATGCTGTGGGCCGCGCAGGCCCCGGCGCACGGGTCCTTCTGGCGTGACCTGGCCGCGCCGTTCTTCGTGGCCGGCATCGGCACCGCGTTCACCTTCATCCCGACCTCGATCGGGGCGCTGGCCGGGGTGGCCAGGCGCGACGCGGGGGTGGCGTCTGGCCTGCTCAACACCGCGCAGAACTTCGGCGGGGCGATCGGGGTGGCGGTGGCCTCCTCCATCGCGGCCTCGTATGCGCACACGCTGGCCCGGCCCGGGTACGGCACCGCGGCCGCGCTGACCGGCGGGTTCCAGCGCGCACTGTGGGTGTGCGGGCTGTCCGGCCTGGCCGCCATCCCGGTCGCCTTCGCCCTTATCCGCCGTCGGTCATAGGTGGGCCGCCAGCTGGCTGATCGAGATCAGGGGCAGGGACCACGCCAGGGCGAAGCGCTCCACGGCCGACCCGGTCAGCATGTGCCCGTCGGGGCCCATGACCTCGCAGATGGCCGCGACCGTGGGCAGGCCGGCCGCGGCGCACAGCGCCAGCGAAGCTTCGGTATGACCGGCCCGCTCGGCCAGGCCGCCGGGGCGCCCGGCCAGCGGGAAGACATGACCGGGGCGCAGGAAGTCGGCGGGGGCGGCGTCGGGGTGGGCCAGGCGGCGGATGGTCGCGGCCCGGTCGTGCGCCGACACGCCGGTCGTGGTGACGGCGGCGACGTCGACCGAGACGTGATAGGCCGTACCGTGCCGGTCTCCGGCACCCGGCATCGGCCCGATCTCGAGCCGGTCGAGGCGGTCGCGGTCACACGGGACGGTGGTGTGCCCGCACACCTGGGTGAGCAGGAACACCATCGACTCGGGCCGCAGCCGCGCGCCGGCGAACACCACGTCGGCTTCGGCCTCCCGGTCCGGGTCGTAGATCAGCACGCCACCCCCGGCCGCCAGGTGGCTGACGCACTTGCCGACGCCGACCGGCCCGGTCAGCTCCCCGGCCCACGGCAGGGCAGCGAGGGAACGGGCAGCGACCAGGTGCGCCGACTGCCACAGGCCGCGCGCCGACTTGACGAACAGGTCCGATTCGAGGCTGACCCGCTGCTCGGGCTGCAGGCCGGCTAGCGTGGTCGCGGCCAGGGTGAGCGGGATCAGGGCCACCGAGAACCGGTCGGTCAGCACCTCGGCCACCGTCAGGCTGACGCCGTCGACGGCGACCGAGCCTTTGGCCACGATCTCGTCGAGGAACCGCTTCGGCGGCCGGATCCACACCCGCCGGGAAGCGCCGGGCTCCGCGTCGATCTTCGTCACCTTGCCGATCGCGTCGGTGTGGCCCTGGACGAGGTGACCGTCCAGGGCGTCCCCGACGCGCAGCGGCAACTCCAGGTTCACCGTGGCGCCCGGCGCCAGGTCACCGAGCGTGCTGCGGTGGGAGGTCTCGGCCGAGACCTCCGCCCGGAAACGTCCGGTCGCGTCGTCGACCTCGACGGCCGACACGCAGGTCCCGTTGACGTTGACGGAACCGCCCGGCGATAGACCGGCCGTCGTCTTCGCGGCCTCGATGACGAGACCTGAGCCGGTCTCGATCACGGTCCCGATCTCGGTAATGCGTCCGCTGTACATGGCGTGACAACTCCTCTGGTCCGCAAGTGATGGCGTTCCTTCGGACTGTCACCGATGGTTCCGGGATTGCGCCGGATCGATCCGCCAGCGGCGGAACTCGCGGACTATGACCGCGCAGCACGGGCTCGCACCGTTCTGAGGCCAGCATACGCCCCGGCGGTCCGGGGCCGTCAGTTCAGGGGACAGCCCAGCCGTTGGCCAAGGTGTGCGGGGCCGGGTCAGACCATGACGAGGCATGTCCCCGTTATCTTCCGCGCCCGGGTCGCCAGCCAAGGCTGCAACCGCGGCGCCAATGGCACGCATGCCCTCCTGGTCGGACATGTACTGGCGTGCTAAGCCCGTGGCGGCCGGGCTCCACTCGATCTTCACTGGTCGCTGCCGAGCAACTCGGCCATGACGTCTTCGTGCGATCGCGCGCCGGGCCTGGCCGACGGCAACCCATTCGTCGTGGGCCGCGAGAGTGGCCTCGATCTCGGCCTCTTCCCGAGCCTCCGGAGAGGCATGCCGTTCGACTGCCCGGAGCCGACGCAACTCGGTCAGCGGGACGATCGCAGCGGCCTCCCCGCCGAGGTGGATCACCTCGTACGGCTCGGCAAGTTCCGGGCGTCCAGCTGGTCGCACGGTCATACGGACAACTCTACCGGCCATTAATCCGGCAGGTGGGGACGATCCGTAGGGGTCGTCGGAGTCGCGGATGAAGTGCAGGACGGCGATGAGCAGGACGCCGACGGGACGGGTCAGGTCCAGGGGCCGGGCGGCCGCGGCAAAGATCGGCTCCGGGCTCGGCACATTGGGGTCCCCGGAGGCGGTTGCGGGGGTTGAGTCACGGGTTCTCCTGGCTCATCAGCTGGGCGGTGGCGTGGAGTTCGGCGGCGTGGCGGGGGAAGAATTCCTCGAGGAACGAGTGCGCGTCGGCGAACTCGTGCGCGGTGGCCTCGGCGGCCTGGCCGGCTTGCGCTTCCCGCAGTACGCCGGAGGCGAGGAGGACGGCTTCGCGGTAGTGGTCTTCCACGGCGTCGCGTCCTTCGAGGACGGCGATGAGCAGCGCGGTGCCGGGCGGCTCGACGGCGAACAGGATGCGGATGTCGCCGCCGGCGGCCGCGCCCGGCCGGAGCTCCATCAGGCCTTCGGCTGGCGCCGCGGAGCCTAGCTCTTTCTCGATCTGCGCGGTGATCTCATCAAGCGTGGCCGCTGCCCCGGCGGGATCGTCCGGCAGGCCGACGTCGTCGCCGTCGTCGCTGTCGTCCTGAGCCTGCTTCATGAACTGGTGGACCTGGGCCGCGATATAGGCCCCCTTCAGGGCTTCCTTCCTGAACCGGAAGGCCTCGGCCAGCATCTGCTCCCGCTGGCTCGCCGCGATCAGCCGCTGCTCCGCCTCGGTCGCCGCGGCGAGCCGCTCGCGCAGCCCGGCGGGAGCCTGCACCGACTCGGGCCCGGTCAGCTGACGTTCAATGTCCTTGCGGAAGGTTGCCGCGTCGGCCACCCGGCGGCGCGTGGCATTCATCGATTCCAGCCAGGCCTGATAGCGCCGGTCCAGGGCCGACGGAACCTCATCGGGCTCCAGCCGGCTGGCTGCGGCGATGACCAGCGGGGGCCCGAGGCGGTCGCCGGCGTCGGCCAGGGCGGCCACCGCCTGAGTCGCCAGCACGCCGGTGGGCGGGTCAGTGTCGCGCAGTTCGGTCAGCCAGTCATGGATCTCCGCGGACATCTGCAGTCGGTATCCCATAGCAGCACTTTAATTCTGTTGCCGGCCGGTCCGCTGAATGGACATTATGGCGGGCATGGATCTATAGGCAGTGGCCTCACGAACGGAATTCCTTCACGCGACGTGATGTGCGACGTCGCGATCGCCAGCCCCGTCCGGTCTCGGGCACGCTGGCCGTTTGCCACTGGATCCAGGAGGCAGTTCACCGCGCCGCAGAGCGCTGCCGCGCGCCTCCGTAAGGCTTGGAATCCGCCCAGCCATGAACGAATTTCGCAGTACCGGCCGCGCAGTGCAGTGGGAAATCAGAGAGCTCGGCCTGCCTGCCATCGTCAAGGCGTGCGTGTCGTGCCGGTCCGCGCGTCACCGTCCGACCGGGAAGTTCCGCGTGAACGCGAACGGCAAGCTCCTCGACGTCTGGATGCTGATCTCCTGCGAGCAGTGCGGGCACACCTCGAAAATCCCCGTCTACGAGCGCGTCCAGGTACGAGCCCTCGACCGCGAGCGGCGGCTGAGGTTCGAGAGCAACGACCCCGCGATGGTGCGGGAGCTGGCCATGGACGCCGCGCTGGCCGGCCGGGCCGGATATCAGCTCGACTGGAGCGGCACCTGGGAGCTGGTAACCGGCATGCCACCCGGCGAACTCGAGCGTGCGGATCCGGCGCCGCTCAAGGTCACCGTCAGCTTCGAGCTTCCGGTCCCCATCCGGGTCGAGAGGCTGCTCACGGCCGGGTTCGGGCTGAGCCGGCCCGTCCTCCGGGGCATGGTCTACTCCGGGCGCATCCGGCTGCCCATGGCCATCGACGCGAAGGCACGCCAGGACTTCACCCTCTTCGTCTTCACCACCCCGCCGGCGTCGCGCGACCCGGCCGGCCCCGTGCATCAACTGGGACGCCGGACTCGCGACGGCCGGCTGGTCAGGGTGCCGGGGGGGCGTCGGCGACTAGTTCTACTTCGTAGCCGTCCGTGCTGGACAGGTAGGCGGCGTAGTGCTCGGGGCCGCCGGCGTGCGGGTGGCGGTCAGGAAACATGAGGGTCCAGCCGTGCCCGCGGGCTTCGGCGGTGAGCTTGTCGACCTGCTGCGGGGCGGCGTCATGGAAGGCTCGAGCAGGTCCACGAGAGGAGACGACATGGAGTACACCCGGCTCGTGAGACCGGTCTGAAGATCAGCCGGCGGCGCTGGGCTGCATGAGCTACGGCGATCCGACCACCGCGGGCGCGCACGAGTGGGCCCTGGACGACGACGAGGCCCAGCCGTTCTTCCGGCAGGCCATCGAGCTGGGCATCACGTTCTGGGACACCGCCAACGTCTACCAGGCCGGCACCTCGGAGGAGGTCGTCGGCCGGGCCATCAGGCGGTACTCCCGCCGCGAGGACATCGTGCTGGCCACCAAGGTGCACGGCAAGATGCACGACGGCCCCGGCGGGCCAGGGCCTGTCCCGCAAGGCGATCCTGGAGCAGATCGACGCCTCGCTGGCCCGGCTCGGCACCGACTACGTCGACCTGTACCAGATCCACCGCTTCGACCCGGACACCCCGGTCGAGGAGACGATGGAGGCCCTGCACGACGTCGTCAAGGCCGGCAAGGTCCGCTACCTCGGCGCGTCATCGATGTACGCGTGGCAGTTCGCCAAGCTGCAGCACGCCGCCGACCTCGGCGGCTGGACCCGGTTCGTGTCCATGCAGAACCAGTACAACCTGCTGCGCCGCCAGGACGAGCCCGAGCTGATGGCGATGTGCGCCGACATCGGCGTCGGCCTGGTGCCCTACTCCCCGCAGGGCAAGGGCCGCCTGGCCCGCCCGTGGGGCGAGCAGTCCATCCGCTCCAGCGTCGACCACGTCGTGCAGGCCTTCGACTCGCCCCTGGACGAGCCGGTCGTCAACGCGGTCCAGAAGCTCGCCGAGGCCCGCGGCGTGACGATGGCCCAGGTCGCGCTGGCCTGGGTGCTGCGCAACCCGGTCGTGTCCGCGCCGATCGTCGGCGCCACCAAGCCGCACCACCTGCCCGAAGCCGTCGCCGCGCTCGACCTGAAACTGACCGACGACGAGGCCGCGCCTGGAAAAGCCTTACACCAACCAGGGACCGTCCTGGTTCTAAGGAGCAGCGATGACCCCGCAGGAGATCTACCAGGGGTATCTGTGGGCCAGCGCGATGACGCGCAATGCGGACGCGCTGGCCGACCTGTTCGCCGATGACGGCGTGCTGGAGTCGCCACTGGTTCCGCCGGGCCACGATTACCCCCGGCGGCTGGAGGGACGCGAGCAGATCCGGGCCGAGATGGCGGCGTATTACCAGCGGTCGGCGACCGCTGCCCAGGCGGCCGGCACCGGCCAGCAACCCGACACCGGCAAGTCCCGGTACGTGCTGCACGCCACCGCCGACCCCGGCGTGTTCATCGTCGAGATCGACGCCGTTCTCAATGGGCCGGCCGGGTCCACGACGATCCCGCTGGTGCAGATCTTCCGCGTCCGCGACGACAAGATCACCCTGCTGCGTGACTACTTCTCCCCCGAGATCGTGAGCTGAGGCGGGCCGCCCACCCGTTCGGCGCAATGTTTGGGCGCTTTGGCCTCAGCCGGCCAGGGCCTCGGCGTAGATCTGGTCGATGGCGGCGGTGTCCTGTTCGCGCAGGTTGAACATGGTGAAGTGGCCCCAGACGGAGCCGGTCTCGACGAACTTGGCGCCGGGGATGCGCTCGGCGTCGGCGCTGATGTCCTCGGGCGGGAAGAACAGGTCGCCGGTGAAGGCGACCACGGTGGCGGCCGCGGTGATACGGCCGAGAGCTTCCTCCATGTCGCCGCCGGCGTTGCGCGAGACATCGGCGGCGCGCCACTTGGCGGCCTGGGTGAGCAGGTTGTTGGGGTCCATGGGGAGGAAGTAGGCCTGCAGGAAGCCCTGGACGAAGCCGTCGCGGCTGGCGAAGCCGAGCTCGCGCCAGACCTCGCCGCGGTACATCGCGGAGGTGGGGCCCATCAGCGCGAAGGCCTGGGCGTGGCGGCGCAGGCCGACGTGGACGTCGCTGGAGTCCGCGTAGAAGCCGTTGTTGAAGGCGGGGTCGCTGCGCAGGGCGTCCATGTGCAGGTCGCAGAAGACCGTGCAGTGGTCGGGATTCTTGGCGGTGGCGGCGAAGGGCACGGCGCGCTTGAGGGCGTCGGGGTAGCGGACGGCCCATTCCAGGGTCTGCTGGCCGCCCATCGACCAGCCGCTGACCATGGCCAGCTGCTCGATGCCGAAGTGCTCGGTGACCAGCTGGTGCTGGGCCCGGACGTCGTCGGAGATGGCGACCAGGGGGAACGCGCCGCGGTCGAACGGGGGCGGGGTGTTGCTGGGCGAGGAGGAGAAGCCGTCGCCGAACTGGGCCGGGAGGATGAAGAAGTACCTTTCCGGGTCCAGCGGGCGGCCTGCGCCGACGTAGGCGGTCATGAACGCGGCGGTGCCGGTGTACATGTGCGGCAGCAGGATCGCGTTGTCCTTGGCGTCGTTGAGGGTGCCGATGGTCTTATAAGCGAGCTTGGCCTCGGGGAGGATGAAGCCGCTGGCCAGCTCGAAGTTGCCCAGGTCCAGGTAGTCGTGCGGGCCGTGGACCTCTTCGGTGTAGTAGCTCATGCGCGGCTCCCTTCCCTGGCCGGTTTGGACGAGATGTACCACGGGTCAGTGACCGGCGTCCACGGTGAGGGCCGCCTGCAGTTCCGCGAGGGTGCCGAGGATGATCTCGGCGAGCAGGCGGTCGCCGTCGCTGGTCGAGCCACTCGTCGAGCGCCACGTAGAGCAGGGTGACGCTGATCTCGGCGAGCAGGGTGGCCGTCACTGGTGGCGGTGCCGCGGCCGACGAAGCCGGCCCTGATCGCGTCGCGCAAGGCGGCGCGCTTGCGCAGGTCCCGCTCGCGGAGCGTCGTCGGAGCGGACGATGGCGCGCCGCTCGGCGGATGTCCTCCGCCGCCCCTCGAAGCGGGTCTCGGCGACAGTCTTCAGGCCGCCGGTGATCAGCGTCACCGGGTCCAGCGCGACGCGGCGCTTCCGCGATGAGACGGGTGGCGAAGGCGTGGATCTCGTCGCCGCCGAAGAGCACTTCGCGCTTGTCGGCGAAGTGCCGGAAGAACGTGCGGGTGGTGAGGCCGGCCCGGGCGGTGATCTGCGGCACCGTCGTCGCGGCGAACCCTGCTGCGGTGAACAGCTCGATGGCCGCGCGCTCCAGGCGCTGGCGCGCGTCCGGCTGCCATCTGCTCACGCCCCGCAGTCTAAGTGATGACACGTCGATGTCGTCATGCGTGTAGGGTGATGACATGCGGTGTCATCACTGGCGGCGTGCGGCTGCCGAATGGAGCTGGACGATGGGGACTGAGGTCTGGATTCTGGGCGGCACCGGGCGCAGCGCTCGCGCGATCGCGGCCGAACTGGTGAGCCGGGGTGTGCGCCGGTGCTGGTCGGGCGGGATGCCGCTCGCCTGCCGGGCCGCCGCCGCGGCAGGCGCGGCCGGTAGCCGGACGGTGGTCGCGGCGTCGGTCGAGGCGATGACGGCCGAGATCCGGCGGCAGCAGCCGGCCGTGGTCATCAACACGATCGGGCCCGTTCACCGCGACGGCGTCGCCGGTCGCGCGGCGTGCCTGGGCGGGCAGCGACTACGTGGACCTGGCCAACGACGTGGCCGCCGTGTCGCGCTGCTGGGCATGAACGACGCGGCGGCCGCGCCGGCCGCACCCTGGTGACGGGGGCCGGGTTCGGCGTGACGGCGACCGAGAGCGTGGTGGTCAGGCTGTGCGAAGGGCGTCCGGCGCCCGCCCGGGTCCGGGTGGACATGGTGCCCTCGCTGGCGATGGAGGCCGGGACCATCGGCGAGGCCCTGGCCGGGACGATCCTCGAAGGCCTCCCGGGGGTCGACGGCGGCGGGCGGTACGCAGGGGCGCCGCTACTGCGGGCGGGCGGCTGGCGGCGGCCCGGATGGGCGGCGACGCGGCTCGCCTCACCTTGCCGGACGGCTCGCAGGTCACGACCGCGGGCATGCCGCTCGGCGAGCTCGATCGCGGCGCAGCGGGCCAGCGGGGCGCCGTCCGTGATCGCGGCGTCGAGTGAGGCCCCGAGTTCGCCGGTCGTCCGGGTGCTGCTGCCGCTGGTGACCGCGCTGCTGGCGATCGGGCCGGTGCGGGCGTTCGCCATGCGCCGGCTGGCCGCGGGTGAAGCTCAAGGCGCGCGAGCGGCCGCGCGCGCACTCCTGGGGGCACGCCCGGCGTGGAGTGGGCCGACGGCACCGTCGCGGGAGGGCTGGCTGCGGGTCGGCGAGGCGCAGGCCTACACCGGCGCGGTGCCCGCCGAGGTGGCCCGCCGCCTGCTGGCGGGTGAGGGCCGGCCGGGCGCCTGCACGCCGGCCGCCCTGTTCGGGTCCTCGCTGGCCGAGGCTGCGGCGGCGAGTACCTCATCGAGGACGGGCCCGGTCAGCTCCGGGAGGGGACGCCCGGATAGGTCCGCCGCCTGACATTCCGGGGGGTCGCGTCGTCGGACTGGTACCGACTACTCACCAGGAGGCACCATGACGACCCCGATGGCCGCCGATCTGTTCGCTGCCCCAGCGTCCGCGGAGCGGCTGGAGCGGACCGCCGCGGCGCTATCGGCGCACGGCTTTACCGTCGAGATCCTCGACGACGCGGCGGCCGCGCGCGCCCGCGTCAAGGACCTGATCCCCGACGGTGCCAGCGTGTTCACCGGGGCCAGCGAGACCCTGCGGCTGTCCGGCATCGAGGAGGACATCAACGCCAGCGGGCGGTACGACGCCATCCGGCCGCGGGTGCTGGCCATGGACCGCGCTACCGAGGCCGACGAGATCCGGCGGCTGAGCGCCAGCCCGGACGTCGAGATGGGCAGCGTCGCCGCGGTCACCGAGACCGGGTCCCTGGTGATCGCGTCGGCCAGCGGGAGCCAGCTGCCCGGCTACGCGGGTGGCGCCGCTCGCGCGATCTGGATCGTCGGGGCGCAGAAGATCGTGCCTGACCTGGACACGGCGCTGCGGCGAGTCGAGGAGCACTGCCTGCCGCTGGAAGACGCCCGGGCGCGGGTGGCCTACGGTTACCCCAGCGCCGTCAACCGGCTGCTCATCCTCAACGCGGAGTACCTGCCCGGGCGCGGCACCGTCCTGCTGCTGCGCGAGGCCATCGGCTTCTGAGGCCTCGGGTCGCGGGGTCGCGGATCGGGCGCCCGGCCGGCTTTAGGCGGGGCGGGCGTAGCGGGCGGTGGCGAGCGGGACGAAGACGGCGAGGAGCAGGGCGGTCCAGGCCAGCGAGGCGGTCACGGGGTGCTCGAGCGGCCAGGCGCCTGCGGGGGCTTGCGGGGTTGCCGAACAGCTGGCGGGACGCGGCGGCCAGGGCGCTGATGGGGTTCCAGTCGGCGATGACGCGCAGCCAGGCCGGGCATGCCGGCGGTGGGCACGAACACGTTGGACAGCGTGGTGAGGGGGAAGACCAGGATGGAAGCCTGCGCCGCCGTCTCCTCCTTGCCGATGACCAGGCCGAGGTAGATGCCGACCCAGGTCGCGGCGAACTGGAACGCGACCAGCAGGGCCAGCGCCGCCACCGCGTCGGCGGCGCCGCGCTCGATCCTCCATCCCACCGCCAGCCCGCACAGGGCCATCAGGACGAAGCTCGCTAGCCCGTAGATGGCGGTCGCGGCGGCCTGCCCGAAAGGAACCGCCGAACGGGTGATTGGCAACGACCGGAACCGGTCCACCACACCGCGGGTGCTGTCGCGGGCCGCCGCGATCATCGATGGCAAGACGTTGGCCGCGATCATGGCGAACAGGCCGGAGACCAGGTAGGCGCGGTAGTTGCCGCCGCCGGGGACCGAGATGGCGCTGCCGAAGATGTAGCCGAAGATGATCGACCAGGGCGACCGGCGCGCCCAGCGTCAGCACGATCCCGGCCGGGTCATGCCGGAGCTTGAGGAGCAGGCGTTCGGCTGCGGCCAGGCCGTCGCCGATGGGGTGCGAAGTGGCCGCCGGGGCGGCTGGCGGGGCGGTGCTCATGCCGCCGCCTCCTGCTCGGCCAGGCCGCCGGTGCGGTCGAGGAAGACCTCGTCCAGGGTGGGGCGGCGCAGGCTGACGTCCTCGGCGGCCACGCCGGCCGCGTCGAGCTGCCGGACCAGCTCGGGCAGGGTGACCGCGCCCGCGGTCACCGGGGTGCTCAGCCGCCGCCGGTCGGTGTCGATGGCCGGCGGGTGCTGGGTCAGGTGCTGGACGACGGCGGCGGCCGCGGGCAGGTCGCGCGGGTCGGCCACCACCACGTCGATGCGGCTGCCGAGGGTGTCCTTGAGGGCGTCGGGCGTGCCCTGGGCCACCGCCCGGCCCTGGTCGATGATCACGATCTGGCTGGCGAGGTGGTCGGCCTCGTCCAGGTACTGGGTGGTCAGCAAGATGGTCGTGCCGTTGCTGGCCAGCGCCCGGATGGCGGACCAGATCCCGGCCCGGCTGCGCGGGTCCAGGCCGGTGGTCGGCTCGTCCAGGAACAGCACTTCTGGCGGCACGATCAGGCTGGCCACCACGTCCAGGCGGCGGCGCATGCCGCCGGACCACGTCTTGACCAGGCGGTCCCCCGCGTCGGCGAGGCCGAACTGCTCCAGCAGTTCCGTTGCTCGGTTTCGGGCGTTCGTTCCGGCCCAGGTGATGCATAAGGCCCAGGATGAACAGGTTCTCGCGGCCGGTCAGGTCGTCGTCGACGGCCGCGTGCTGGCCGGCCAGGCCGATCAGCTCGCGGACCTTCCTGGGTTCACGGGTCACGTCGTGGCCGGCGACGGTGGCCGTGCCGGCGTCCGGGCGGGTGAGCGTGGCCAGGATGCGGACGGCGGTGGTCTTGCCCGCGCCGTTCGGACCGAGGAGGGCGCACACGCTGCCGGGGGGCACGCTCAGGTCCAGGCCATCCAGGGCTTTTACCTTGCCGAAGGCCTTGCCCAGGCCGACGGCTTCGATCACGGTCACCGTATTACCTCCGTACTTAGTACGACGTACTTAGTACCAAGTTATGTGACGGGAGGCGTTGGCGGCAAGCAAAGGAGAAGCCTTGGGTCATGACGGACAGGACGCTGACCCCGCCGAGGTTGGTCATGCGGTTGCGGAACGGGTTGCCCTTGGCGTGGGGCAGCTCCTCGTACATCACGCCCTTGGTCAGCACGCGGTCGAGGAAGCCCTTGGTAGCGGCGGGCATCGCCTCCCACCAGATGGGAAAGACGAACGCCAGGTGCCCGGCGGCGAGCAGCCGCCGCTGATAATCCAGCACCAGCGGGTCGACGGCCCGGCCCTGCCGCCAGGCGACCAGGTCCTCGCGGGTCATGGCCGGGCGGAAGCCGTCGGCGGCGAGGTCGATCAGGTCGACCTCGTGCCCGGCGGCCTGGGCGCCGCGGACGGCGGCCGCGGCCACCGCGGCGGAGAAGCTGCGCTGGTGCGGCACGTTGTCGGCCGAGTCGATCGTGTACGGGTGATCCAGTACGACCAGGACTTTCATAGGTAGGCCGCTCCTTGTTCGTGTTGGTTGCAAATACAACGGTTGCATAGACAACTGTTGGCTGTCAAACGCTTCGGCTATGCTCCGGGTATGGGAGAGAGCGAGCGGCCTGGCGCGGGTCCGGGAGAGAACCACCTGCCCGACGCGCTGCCGGACGATCTGGCGACCCTGTGGTACCTGATCCGCCGGGTGGCCGACTTGATGAACCGGCAGGGAGAGGCGCTGTTCCGGCGCGAGCTCGGGATCTCGCTGGGCCAGTTCCTGGTGCTCTCGGTCGTGGACGCGCACCCCGGCCCGCTCAGCCAGCAGGCGGTCGCCGACCGGGTCGGGCTCACCAAGGGCAGCGTCAGCCGCCAGATCGATCACGCCGTCGCCGCGGGCCTGATGACCGTGCGGGTCGCCTCGCACACCCGCCGCGAGAACGCCGTTGCCCTGACCGAGGCGGGCACCGCGCTCGTCCGCCGGGGCGACGCGCTCATCGAGGCCGACCGCGACCGCGATGCTGGACGCGATCGACCCGGAGGAATTCACGGCCGCGGTTCACGTCCTCGGCGGCCTGATGCGGGCGCTGGAGTCATGAGCGAGTCGCCCGGGGCGGCGCGGCGGCGGGGACCGCGGCCGCGGCATACGCGGCAGGAGGTGGTCCGGGCCGCGGTGGCGCTGGCCGACGACGAGGGGCTCGAGGCGGTGACGATCCGCGCGGTCGCGCGGCGGCTCGGGACCGGCGTGATGTCGCTGTACAGCTATGTGCCGGACAAGCAGACGCTGGTCTACGACATGGTGGAGGAGGTCAGCGGCGAGCTCGAGCTGCCCGAGCCCGGCGGTGACTGGCGGGCCGACATGCACCTGCTGGCCGGGGAGCAGCGGGCGCTGCTGAACCGCCACCCGTGGCTGATCGACGCGACCTCGCACCTGCAGCCGCTCGGCCCCGGCACCCTGGCCGTGCTGGAGTTCGCCCTCGGCGCGCTGGAGCCCACCGGGCTGCCCGCCGGAGCCCGGCTGGAGGCGTTCGCGATGGTCAACGGGTTCGTCCTGGCCATCGTCCGGACCGAACGCGCCGCCGTCCCCGATCCGGCCCAGGCCGCCGCCCAGGTCGCGCGGCTGCAGGAACTGCTGGCCACCGGGCAGTACCCGCGGTTCGCCGCCGCCCTGGCGGAAGGCGGCCCGGCGGTCGATCCGGCCGCCCAGTTCGGTCAGCTTCTCGACCGGATCCTGGACGGCCTGATCGGCCCGGTTGCGTTACCGGCGCCGGTCCTGGTCCCAGCGCTGGTCGCGGTCCCAGTGCCGGTCGTAGTGCCGGTCGCGGTCGTGGTGGTGCCGGTCGTGGTCGTGGTCGTGGTAGTGCCGGTCGTGGTGGTGGTGCCGATGCCGGTCGTGGTGGTGGCCGCCGAGGAGGCCGCGGACGATGAGAAGCACGAGGATGACGGGCCCGAGGCCGATCACGAAGGGGTGGCCGCTGACGATGCCGCCCAGCACGACGGCGGCCAGGATCACGACGGGCACCACCAGCGCGGGGTGGAACCGGGCAGGCGAGGAGCTGGCGGGAGACAGGGCGGGCCCGGCGGGCTGCGAGGCGGGCCCGGCCATGGCCGACGGCTTGCGCGGCAGGTCGGTGAACAGCTCGGCCAGGTCCCCGGCGGTGCGGGCCTTGAGGGCCAGGCTCATCCGCTCCTCGTGCTCGTCGGCGGTGAGCCGCCCGGCCTGGAAGTGCTCGCTCAGCTCGGCGAGGGCCCGGTCGCGGTCGGCATCGGATACCCGCAGCCCGCTGGGCTGGGAGTCTTGGGCGGCGGTGCTCATGTTGGTCCCTTCAGCGCCGGATCACGACGCTATGAACACTACGCACCGGAACCCACCAGGCCATCAGCCTGTAAGTGGAGATCGCGAAATCAACCTCTGGGTGGACCCGCGTCAACCCCGGCGGACGGACATCCGGCGGCCGGTTACCCGGCCCGGGCGGGTGGCCCGTGGCTGTGGAGCACCTTGGTCTTGTCCTTGTTCCAGGCGGTGGTGGTGCCGTCGGGGTTGACGACGAGGGTCCAGCCGCGTCGGTGGATCATGACCTGATGGTGATAGTGGCAGAGCAGGACGCAGCCAGTGAGGCTGGTCTGCCCTCCGTTGGCCTTGTGCTTCGTGTGGTGGACGTCGCACGCTGAGGCGGGCTGGCTGCAGCCGCCGGCCCACTGGCAGTGCTTGTCCCGGAGCCGGACCGCGTTACGGATCGATGCGGGGACGGTCTCGCTGTACCCGATGTCCAGCGGCAGGCTGGGGCCGCCAGGCCGGATACCGAGGTGACGGCGCAGGTAGCTAGCCACGCCGCCGGGACCCGAGAGCAGTTCGACGGCCTTGGCGATGACGGCCTGGAACAGCGCTTCCTGAGACTGGGTGGATCCGGCGGGCGCGGCCGCGGCACTGCCCGCGCCGGGCGTGCTGTCACCGGGCTGGCCTGTGCCGGGCTGGCCTGTGCGGGGCTGGTCTGTGCCGGGCTGGTCTTCATCCGGCTGGCGGTCGGCGCGGCGGTGCAGGAGCTTGTCGAGCTGGGCGCATAGCCGGATCAGGTCATCGAACGCGGCCGGGTTCACGTTCCCGACCACGACGGGGGTGACGGGCGCGCCGCAGGCGATCCCCTGGGCGGCGTTCCCGTCCAGCCACAGGCCCTGGTGGCCGCCGGCCTCGGCGGCGGCGGCCCGGTGCCCGGCCCACTGTGCCGTCAGCTTCTCGGTCCACTCCTGCACCAGGTCCGCGCTGCCCTCCAGCCGCATCAGGTCGGCCAGCGAGATGTAGGCCCAGACCCTGATCGGCTGGCCGCCTCGCTGTGGTGCCAGCCCGGCCGCGATCAGGCGGCTCATCGCCTCCTGCAACGCATCGTGGTACCGCTGCTCATGGGTGCGGTCATCGTCCGCCCCGGCCGGCGCGGACAGCGCGTCCAGCACCGTCTTGACGAACTCGGCGCACTCCGGGGTCAGGTCCCCGTGTATCACCCCGGCGCCGCCGATCGTGGTGGCCAGCTTTACCGACCGGTCATCGAACTCCGCGCCTGGACCACCGCCGCCGTCTTCCCCGTCACCGTCGTCGGCGTCGGGCTGACGCTGCCGGGACTTCTCGTACATCTCCCCGGCCAGCCCGGCCAGATCCGCCAGCTCCAGTCCCGACGCCGCCGCGCCGAGGAGAATCTCGTCCGCCGCCTGACGGGCATCTTCCGGCAGCTTGTCCGTCCACCAGCAGATCTCCCGTGCGTAAGACTTCGAGATCGCCAACGAAGCCAGCGCGGCCATTACCAGCGGGTGACCGGCATCCCGCTTCATCCACGCGCTGTGGTCCATCGCGGTGCCCTTGGTCACCTGGGTCCGGTACCGCAGCCACGAACACGGGCTGTAATCTCCGTCGTCCGCGTAATCCTGTCCCGGCCGCGAACGCTCCCAGCACCGACGTCCGCACCGCGGTGACCACCGAGTCGGCCTGTTCCAGTCTCAGCAGGCAGCTCGCGCGTTCCGCCGCTCCCATCGCGGTGGCGTCCGCGGCGGCCAGGAAGGCCAGCCCGGCGTGGACCATGTCCAGCGCCTCGCTCGCGCTGGCGAAGACGGGTGCGGTACCCATGCCGGGTCACCTCCCTTCCAGGCTCACGGGCCGTCGGGTACGGGGTGCTATCGCTACTTCTGGCGGTTCTCTTTCACTGGGGATAAATCTCTAGGTTCTGAGTTCGATAATATCGCGTGGCTAGGACATTCCGCTGGAAGAAACCGCGAGTCCGGCGAGATAGGTACCCCTGGTCAGAAAGGGTTCCGTGGGATTAGAGAGGCCATGGAACGCCAATGGGCGACGGTGGGTGAGGCGCGGGGTCTCTGCGGACGGCTTGACAGAGACCTATCGATTATCGTTATTATCGACTATCGTTGGTATCGATTAACGATATGAGCTTGAGGGGACACCGGCATGACGACCAACAGCGAACGCCGCGGGCTGACCGAGCCGCTGGAGTCGGTGACCACGTTCTTCGGCGCGCTCATGATCATCGCGGCGCTGGTCGGCGTGGCGTACCTCGTGTTCGGCTCGGGCGGCACCTACGGCGGCCTGCCCGGCAACGTGTGCGTGACGAACCCGGGCGCGCAGTACAACAGCAGCGGGTGGCACGCCCCGTTCGTCACCGCCAACCCCGGTCACTCGGTCAGCATCATCGGCAGCCTGCAGGTGTGCGCCGATCACGCCACGCTCGGCGAGCAGGCGCTCGGGGTCATGGCCGCACTGCCCGCCGTGCTGTTCTGGGGCGGCGTCTTGTTCCTGCTCTGGCGGACGATGGTGACCGCCCGCCGGAACGGGCCGTTCACGCCGCGCGTCGCCGTCGCGGTGCGGCGCCTCGGCTGGTTCATCCTCGTCGGCAGCACGGCCGCCGCCGCCGTTCACCTGATCGCGGTCGATACGCTGCTGACGATCATGACCAAGATCGATAACCCGTTCCCGAACCTGATCCTGGTTCCCCTCCACCTGCCCATCCCGATCCTGGTCGGCGCGGCGCTGCTGACCTTCGCGCGGATCGTCACGGCCGGCGCCGCCATGGACGCCGAGATCCAGGCCACGATATGACGGACCGTCCTGACGACGGCGATGCGGCGGACGGCCAGGACGAGGCGGAGGCGATCGTCATACGCCTCGACGAACTGCTCAGCGAACGGCAGCTGACGCTCACCGAGCTGTCCGCCCGCGTCGGCGTGACCGTCGTCAACCTGTCCGTGCTCAAGAACGGCCGCGCCCGGGCCATCCGCTTCAGCACCCTCGCCCGGCTCTGCCGTGCCCTCGATTGCCAGCCCGGCGACCTGCTGCGCTACCACGGCGATCAGCCCGTGCGGCGGGCGCCGCCGGAGGGGACCGCGGCCAGGTAGTGCGGGACGGGCCAGTGCTGCTGCCCGAACCGGCTGGACACCGCGGCGCGGACCTCGGCTTCACGATCGGCGGGCACCAGGGCCACGACCGAGCCGCCGAACCCGCCGCCGGTCATGCGGGCACCGAGGGCGCCGTGGTCGATCGCGGCCTCGACGGCCGCGTCGGCCTGGGGCCAGGACATCCGGAACCGGTAACGGAGCGAACGGTGCGACGCGGTCAGCAGATCGCCCACCGCCGCCTGGTCACCGGCCCGGAGCAGCCCGGCGACCCGCAGGACGCGGCCCTGCTCGGCGATGACGTGCTCGCAGACGCTGCGCAGGGCCGGGTCGGCCAGCCGGGCCGGCGCCCCCGGGTCGTCGACCACGTCGCGCAGCGACCGGACGCCCAGCTGGGCCGCGGCCGCCTCGCAGGCCCGGCGGCGGCCGCCGTACTGGCCGTCGCCGAGCGCGTGCCGGGCGCGGGTGTCGATGATCAGCAGGGTCAGGCCGGCCGCGGCCGGGTCGAGCGGGACCGGCTCGGTCGGTGCCGGTGCGGCAGTCCAGCAGCAGCGCGTGGCCGGCCTGGCCGAGCAGCGCGGCGAGCTGGTCCATGATCCCGGTGGGCGCGCCGGCGAACTCGTTCTCCGCCCGCCGGGCCAGGGCGGCCAGCTCGCGCCGGGGCACCGGGACCTGGTAGAGCCCGGTCAGCGCGAGCGCGACCGAGCACTCCAGCGCGGCCGACGACGAGAGCCCGGCGCCCGCGGGCAGGTCGGCGTCGATGGCCACGTCGGCGCCGCCGCCCAGGTAGCCGGCCTGGCGCAGCGCCCAGGCGACCCCGGCCGGATAGGCGGCCCAGCCGGTGACCGAACCGGGTTCGAGCGCGTCGATGTCCAGGACGACCGGCTCGCCGCCGAACTGCCGTGAGCTGAGGACGAGCTGGCGGCCGGGCCGTCGGGAGGCGGCGGCGTAGACCCCGGCGCCGAGGGCGAAGGGCAGCACGAACACGTCGTTGTAGTCGGGGCCCCCGATCAGGTTGACCCGGCCGGGCGCGAACCAGGTGCCTTGGGGGGAACGGCCACACTCGTTCGGTGAAAAATGGGGCGGGATCGGGGGCGGTCACGGCGCTGCGGACCTCAGCTGGGCCGCGGCCTGGCGCGGGTCGACCGGGTCGAAGAAGATGCCGGCGCCGAACTCGGCGGCGGCCAGGTGGCGGCGCACGCCGGGCGCGCGCAGGGCAGGCGCCAGGTGCAGGTGGAGGTGGGCGGCGGGCCAGTCGCCGCCGTCGGCCGGGCGCTGGTGAGTCCACAGCATGGAGGGGGCGTCCGGCCCGAGGAGGCGCTCGACCCGGGTCAGGGCGTCGACGAGCATGGCGCCCAGGGCGGCCCGTGGCTCGCGGCCGGCGGCGGGCAGGTCGGCGACGTGATCCAGCGGGGAGATGAGCAGCTCGTAAGGCCAGGAGGGCGCCCACGGGACGGCCGCCTGCCAGCCCGCGCGGCGGATGACGAGCAGGTCGTCGTCGGGTTCGGTGCAGAAGGTGCAGGTGGCGGCGGAAAGCTCGGCTTCGGCGACGGGCGGGATCGCGCCGAAGGCCATGATCTGGCTGTGCGGATGGTCGATGGTGGCGCCGATCGCCCGGCCGCGGTTCTCGAAGACGAACACGTAGGCCACGTCGTCGCGTTCTCCGAGTGCAGCCGTGCGCGCCGACCATAGCTCGACGACGCGGGCCGCCTGCTCGTCGTCCAGGTCAGGGAAGGAGGCGTCGTGGTCCGGGCTGTGCAGGACGATTTCGTGGCGGCCGTCGGGCAGGGCGGGCCAGCGGTTGGCGAAGTGCCTGACGTCGTAGGGCCCGGGGGCTTCGAGGCCGCCGGGACAGAACGGGCACCGGTCCCCGGGAAGGTTGGGACGCTGCTGCCGCCACGGGGTGACGACGACATGGGCGCCGGTCAGCGGGTCGATACGCAGGTCGGCGTCGCTCACGCTACAGGTTAGACGATGAGCCGGCGGCTCCGGTAGGTCCAGACCCGGTAGTCGTACCAGCCGCTACCCAGGGCGATGACGGCGCACAGGATGGCTCCGCCGGGGATGCCGATCAGCCATTCGCCGACGGCACCGGCCGCGCAGATGAGCGCGACGGCGCCCCACAGCACGCCGCAGACGATACGGAAGACGCTCATCCGGCGACGCTGGGGCAGGCCCGGCGAAGGCGGCGGCGGGAAGGCAGGTGGCGGATTAGGCGGTGGCTGGCCGACCGGCCAGAGCGGCGGCTGGGAGGCCGGCCACACCGGCGGCTCGGGTGGTGTCGAGGTCATGGCGCATCCTTTCACCACGGGGGCGGTCCATCCCGTGCCGTCCGGTTCCACGAAACCCCAGGTCGGCGTTAGCCTGGGGCCGGGGCCGGGGCCGGGCTGCCGCACCAGCGGGCGAGGGCTTCGCGCAGCTGCGGGGCGCGGTCGGCGTCCGGGGCGGGACCGCTGGCGCCGCGCGGGCCGTGGGCCCAGGCGATGTAGGCGTCGGGGCGGATGAGCGCGACCGTGCGGGTGGGGCGGGCGACCTCGGCGACGTCCACGCGGTCGCCATAGCCGGCGGGCAGGGCGCCGGCGGGCAGGGCGGGGATGGCGCCGGGGGCGCTGGCCAGCAGGAAGCGGCCGGGGCGGAGGGCCTCGTAGAGGCGGCGGCCGCCGGTGAGGGGCAGGTCGGCGACGCGGCGGCCGGTCAGCGGGTGGGCGCCGCGGGGGGCCGGGTAGGAGATGCTCAGGCCGGACAGCGCGCCGGCCAGGAAGCGGGGCGCGAACGGGGTCCTGGTGGCCGCCGCGGCCAGGATGTTCCGGGCCGCGACGATGGCCGGCGGCCCGGTCAGGCCGATCCGCAGCAGGGCGCCGCTGGTGCGCAGGACCTGGCGGCCGACCGGATGGCGTTCGGCGTGGTAGGTGTCGAGCAGGCCGTCCGGGGCCCAGCCGTGCACGGTGGCGGCGAGCTTCCAGCCGAGGTTGGCGGCGTCCTGAATGCTGGTGTTCATGCCCTGGCCGCCCGCCGGGGAGTGGACGTGGGCGGCGTCGCCGGCCAGCAGGACCCGGCCGTCGCGGTAGCGGGGAACCTGCCGCTCCTCGCTGTGGAAGCGGGACATCCAGCGCGGGTCGTGCATCCCGTAGTCGGTGCCCAGCGCCTGGCGCGCCCCGTCGGCGACCTCCTCCAGGCTGACCGGGGTGTCCTCGGCGGGCTGGTTGTCCCGCTGCCAGGCGATGACCCGGTACCAGCCGTCACCGAACGGCGCGATCAGGGCGAACGCGTGGCCGGTGGCGTTGACGGTCAGCGTGTCGGGGGGCGTCTCGGCGAGCCGGACGTCGGCCAGCATCACCGAGCGGACCACCGCCCGGCCGGGAAACGGCATGCCCAGGGCCGTGCGGACGGTGCTGTGCATGCCGTCGGCGCCGACGACGTAGCGGGCCCGGACCAGGTGCTCCGGCTGGCCGCCGGACCGGACGATCACCTCGACGCCGTCCGCGAACCGGGCCAGCCCGGTGACCTCGGCGCCGTAGCGGATGTCGGCGCCGAGGGCGCGAGCGCGGTCTTCCAGCACCCGTTCGGTCTCGTACTGCGGGGTGACCAGGACGTACGGGAACCGGCTGGGGAGGCGGGGCAGGCGGAGCTGCGCGCGGTCCAGGAACCGCAGCGTCTTCTCGGGTGTCCCGGTGGCCACCAGCTCGTCGGCCACGCCCCGGGCGTCGAGTTGCTCCAGCGTGCGGGCGTGCACGGCGAACGCCCGGGTCAGGTTGGACTGCCCGGCCCGGCGCTCGAGAACGGCGCAGCTCACCCCGGCCCGGGCCAGGTCACCGGCCAGCAGCAGGCCGGTGGGACCGGCGCCGGCCACCACTACGTCCACGTCGACGTCCATCGTGAGGAACGTATCAGGTCACGTCGCGGCGCAGGGTCACCGCGCCCGGAAGCGGCGCAGACGGAGGCTGTTCCAGACGACGAAGACGGAGGACAGCGTCATGGTGGCCGCGGCGACCAGGGGGTTGGCCAGGCCGAGGGCGGCCAGCGGGATGGCCGCGATGTTGTAGCAGAAGGCCCAGGCCAGGTTGGCGCGGATGGTCCGGAACGCGGCCCGGGCCAGCGCGATCGCGTCGGGCACGGCGGCCAGGTCGTCGCGGAGCAGGATCATGTCGGCGGCGACGATCGCGACGTCCGTGCCCGACCCCAGGGCCAGTCCCAGCCGGGCGGCCGCGAGGGCCGGACCGTCGTTCACCCCGTCCCCGACCATAGCCACCGAACGGGCCTGGTTCTCCAGCTCCCTGACCACCTGCGCCTTATCGGCGGGGAGGGCTTCGCTGCGGATCTCGTCGATGCCGGTGGCGGTGCCGACGGCCCGCGCGGTAGCCGCGTTGTCGCCGGTCAGCAGGACCGTCCGCAAGCCCATCGCGCGCAGCCGGGCGACGGCGGCGACGGCCGAGTCCTTGATCGTGTCGGTGACCGCGAACGCGCCGCGGACCTGGTCGTCCCAGGCGGCCAGGACGGTGGTGCAGCCGTCTTCCTCCCGAGCCCGGCACCAGGCCGCCAGGCCGGCCGGGACCTCGGTACCGCGGTCGGTGAACAGGCGGGACCGGCCGATGACGACGTCGCGGCCGTCCACGAAGCCGCGGGCGCCCAGGCCGGGGAGGGCCTCGAACTCGTCAGCTTCGGTTAGTTCGATGGCCTCGGCGCGGGCCAGGGCGGTGATGGCGGCGGCGACGGCGTGCTCGGAGGCCTGCTCGACCGAGCCCGCGGAGCGGAGCAGGTCGTCCCGGGCGACGCCGGGGAGCAGTTTGGCGGCGGCGACGGTCATCCGGCCGGTGGTGACCGTGCCGGTCTTGTCCAGGACCACCGTGTCGATGGCGCGGGAGGATTCCAGGGCCTGGTAGCCCTTGATGAAGATGCCCATCCGGGCGCCCCGCCCGGACGCCACGATCAGGGCGGCCGGGGTGGCCAGGCCGAGCGCGCAGGGGCAGGCGATGATCAGCACGGCCAGGGCGGCGCTGACGGCGTGGCCTGCATTGCTCCCGGCCAGCAGCCAGCCCGCCAGCGTCAGGGCCGAGCAGGCCAGCACGGCCGGGACGAACACCGCGCAGACCCGGTCGGCCAGCCGCTGGATGCCGGCCTTGCCCGCCTGGGCCTGCTCGACCAGCGTGAGCATGTGGGCGAGCTGGGTGTCGGCGCCCACCTTGTCGGCCCGGACCACCAGGCGGCCGGTCAGCACGATGGTGCCGCCGGTTACGGTGTCGCCGGGGGCGGCGTCGACCGGGACCGACTCGCCGGTCATGGCGCTGCGGTCGACGGCGGACTGGCCGGTCAGGACCTCGCCGTCGGCGGCGATCCGCTCCCCCGGCCGGACCACGAACCGCTGCCCGGCTTTCAGCGCGGCGGCCGGGATCCGCAGTTCGGTGCCGTCGTCGGTCACGACGCAGACGTCGCGGGCGCCGGCCTCGGCCAGTTCGCGCATGGCCCGGCCCGCGGTGCGCCGGGCCCGGGCCTCGTATAGCCGCCCGGCCAGCAGGAACGTGGTGACCGAGGCGGCCACCTCGAGGTAGATGCCGCCACCGGAGCCGTGCAGCAGGTTATCCAGCCCGCTCGGGCCTTTTCTCCCTCGGTCCAGCGCGAACATCGCGTAGACCGACCAGCCGCAGGCGGCCAGGATGCCCAGCGACACCAGCGTGTCCATCGACGACGACAGGTGCCGGGCCTGGCGCAGCGCGGCGGCGTGGAACGGCCACGCCGCCCAGGTGGCGACCGGCGCGGCCAGCGCCACCAGCAGCGGTTGCCAGCCGGGGAACCGGGTCCACGGGAAGATCGACAGCATCATGGACAGGTCGGTGAGCGGGACGAAGAACACCAGCGCGACCGTCAGCCGGCGGCGCAGCCGCCGCACCGCGGCCGCGTCGGCGGTTTCCTGGTCCTGGGCGTCCGGCTCAGCGGGGCGGGCGACCTCGGCCGTGTAGCCGGTGGCCTGGACTACGCCGATGAGAGCGTCTACAGACAGGGTGGACGGGGCGGAGACGTAGGCCCGTTCGGTCGAAAGGTTGACGGAGGCGGTGACGCCGGTCAGCTTGTTCAGCTTGGCCTGTACCCGGGCGGCGCAGGCGGCGCAGGTCATGCCGCCGATGACCAGCTCGACCGGGGTGGTCTCGGTCTGGGTCGTCGGGACCAGCTCGGTGGTTACCGCCATCGTCCTCCCCCTCGGCAAGGGTTCCAGTATCCACGGCTAAGATCACCGCCGTGGACACCCTGGAGATTCTCGTCACCGGCATGACCTGCGATCACTGCGCCCGCGCGGTGCGGGACGAGGTCGGCGCGCTGCCCGGGGTGAGCGCGGTGGACGTCGACCTAGCGGCCGGGAAGGTCGTGGTCACCGGCTCGCCGCTGCCGGGCCAGGCCGCGCTGCGCGAGGCGATCGCCGAAGCGGCGGTACCGCTGAGCTGCGCGCGGTCCAGGAACCGCAGCGTCTTCTCGGGTGTCCCGGTGGCCCCAGCTCGTCGGCCACGCCACGGGCGTCGAGCTGCTCCACGTGCGGCCGTGCACGGTGGACGCCCGGGTCAGGTTGGACTGCCCGGCCGGCGCTCGAGCACGGCGCAGCTGACCCCGGCCCGGGCCAGGTCACCGGCCAGCAGCAGGCCGGTGGGACCGGCGCCGGCGACGACCACGTCCACGTCGACGTACATCTGAGCAACGTATCAGTCATGATGGAGCAGGCTCACCGCGGCCGGAAGCGGCGCAGGCGGAGGCTGTTCCAGACGACGAAGACGGAGGAGAGGGTCATGGTGGCCGCGGCGACCAGGGGGTTGGCCAGGCCGAGGGCGGCCAGCGGGATGGCCAGCGATGTTGTAGCAGAAGGCCCAGGCCAGGTTGGCGCGGATGGTCCGGAACGCGGCCCGGGCCAGCGCGATCGCGTCGGGCACGGCGGCCAGGTCGTCGCGGAGCAGGATCATGTCGGCGGCGACGATCGCGACGTCCGTGCCCGAACCGAGGGCCAGTCCCAGGCGGGCGGCCGCGAGGGCCGGACCGTCGTTCACCCCGTCCCCGACCATGGCGACCGAACGACCCTGGTTCTCCAGCTCCCTGATGACCTGCGCCTTATCGGCGGGGAGGGCCTCGCTGCGGACCTCGTCGATGCCGGTGGCGGCGCCGACGGCCTGCGCGGTGGCCGCGTTGTCGCCGGTCAGCAGCACCGGCCGCAGGCCCATCGCGCGCAGCCGGGCGACGGCGGCGGCGGCCGAGTCCTTGACCGTGTCGGTGACCGCGAACGCGCCGCGGAGCTGGTCGTCCCAGGCGGCCAGCACGGTGGTGCAGCCGTCTTCCTCCCGGGCCCGGCACCAGGCGGCCAGGTCGGCCGGGACCTCGGTACGCGCGGTCGGCGAACAGGCGGGACCGGCCGATGACGACCATCGCGGCCGTCCACGAAGCCGCGGGCGCCCAGGCCGGGGAGGGCCTCGAAGCCGTCGGCGTCGGTGAGCTCGATGGCCTCGGCGCGGGCGAGGGCGGTGATGGCGGCGGCGACGGCGTGCTCGGAGGCCTGCTCGACCGAGCCCGCGTAGCGGAGCAGGTCGTCCCGGGCGACGCCGGGGAGCAGTTCGGCGGCGGTGACGGTCATCCGGCCGGTGGTGACCGTGCCGGTCTTGTCCAGGACCACCGTGTCGATGGCGCGGGAGGATTCCAGGGCCTGGTAGCCCTTGATGAAGATGCCCATCCGGGCGCCCCGCCCGGACGCCACGATCAGGGCGGCCGGGGTGGCCAGGCCGAGCGCGCAGGGGCAGGCGATGATCAGCACGGCCAGGGCGGCGCTGACGGCGTGGCCCGCATTGCTCCCGGCCAGCAGCCAGCCCGCCAGCGTCAGGGCCGAGCAGGCCAGCACGGACGGGACGAACACGGCGCAGACCCGGTCGGCCAGCCGCTGGATGCCGGCCTTGCCCGCCTGGGCCTGCTCGACCAGCGTGAGCATGTGGGCGAGCTGGGTGTCCGCGCCGACCTTGTCGGCCCGGACGACCAGGCGGCCGGTCAGCACGATGGTGCCGCCGGTCACGGTGTCGCCGGGGGCGGCGTCGACCGGGACCGACTCGCCGGTCATGGCGCTGCGGTCGACGGCGGACTGGCCGGCCAGGACCTCGCCGTCGGCGGCGATCCGCTCCCCCGGCCGGACCACGAACCGCTGGCCCGGCTCGGAGCGCGGCGGCCGGGATCCGCCGTTCGGTGCCGTCGTCGGTCACGACGCAGACGTCGCGGGCGCCGGCCGCGGCCAGCTCGCGCATGGCCCGGCCCGCGGTGCGCCGGGCCCGGGCCTCGTACAGCCGCCCGGCCAGCAGGAACGTGGTGACCGAGGCGGCCACCTCGAGGTAGATGCCGCCGCCGGAGCCGTGCAGCAGGTTATCGAGCCCGCTCGGGCCTGGTCTCCCTCGGTCCAGCGCGAACATCGCGTAGACCGACCAGCCGCAGGCGGCCAGGATGCCCAGCGACACCAGCGTGTCCATCGACGACGACAGGTGCCGGGCCTGGCGCAGCGCGGCGGCGTGGAACGGCCACGCCGCCCAGGTGGCGACCGGCGCGGCCAGCGCGACCAGCAGCCACTGCCAGCCGGGGAACCGGGTCCACGGGAAGATCGACAGCATCATGGACAGGTCGGTGAGCGGGACGAAGAACACCAGCGCCACCGTCAGCCGGCGGCGCAGCCGCCGCACCGCGGCCGCCTCGGCGGTTTCGCTGCGTCCGCCGGCGCGTCCGGGCTCGGCGGGGCGGGCGACCTCGGCGGTGTAGCCGGTGGCCTGGACTACGCCGATGAGAGCGTCGACGGACAGGGTGGGCGGGGCGGAGACGTAGGCCCGTTCGGTCGAAAGGTTGACGGAGGCGGTGACGCCGGTCAGCTTGTTCAGCTTGGCCTGTACCCGGGCGGCGCAGGCGGCGCAGGTCATGCCGCCGATGACCAGCTCGACCGGGGTGGTCTCGGTCTGGGTCGTCGGGACCAGCTCGGTGGTTACCGCCATCGTCCTCCCCCTCGGCAAGGGTTCCAGTATCCACGGCTAAGATCACCGCCGTGGACACCCTGGAGATTCTCGTCACCGGCATGACCTGCGATCACTGCGCCCGCGCGGTGCGGGACGAGGTCGGCGCGCTGCCCGGGGTGAGCGCGGTGGACGTCGACGTGGCGGCCGGGAAGGTCGTGGTCACCGGCTCGCCGCTGCCCGGCCAGGCCGCGCTGCGCGAGGCGATCGCCGAAGCGGGGTACGAGCTGGCCGGCTAGCACTGGGTCCGGCGCCGTCACCGGAGGTTGGGCGCGGACGGTCGCCTGCTTTGACGGTTACAGCAGCATGATGAGCAGGTAGCCCATGGTGACGCTCATCGCGATCTTGCAGCAGGCGGCGCACCGGGGGGCCAGGTAACCGGTCTCGCGGTGCGGTAGCATGGTGGTTGCCGGTAGCTGTTGCTGTGGCCGGGGCGAGGGCGGACAGGTTGTTGCCGAGCCACATCACGTAGCCGACCATGAAAAGGGCCAGCAGCAGGGTCAGCGGGGAGAAGCCGGCCGCGGCGCCGGTGCGGGCGGTGCCCATCCCGCCCATCCCGGCCGCCGGCGGCTGGCGGCGGGCAGGGCGAACATGAAGACCATGGCGGCGCACTCGATCAGGTGCGGCAGCGGGTGCGGGCAGCGCCACCGGCCCGCGGCCTGGCCGCTTCGGGTGCGGAGGAACTGGTAGCCGAACCACGCGCCGCCGGCGGCGAAGACGGTCAGCCACAGGGCCTTCGGGGCGAAGCTGAGGGCGGGCGTGAGCATCCCGGCCATGGCCACGCCCATGACGACGTGGGCGCCGTCGGCGTCGAGTTCGGCCGCGCGGCCCCAGCGGGGCGCGGCGACCAGGCGGGTCGCGTTGTAGGCGGCGACCGTGAGCATCACGGCGGTGAGCAGGCCGGTGAGCCAGCCGGGGCCGGACATGTCAGGCTCCTTCGGCTTCGGGGCTGGCTTCGGCTTGGCGGGTGGGCCAGTAGGCCAGGGCCAGCAGGATCAGCAGCGGGCCGGAGTTGGGGTCGGTGCTGCCGCCGGTGAAGACGCCGCCGAGGCCCTGGGCCAGCCACAGGAAGGCGGCCAGCACGAGGGCGAGAACGATCGCCGCCCGGGCCGCCCGGGCCGGGAGCCAGAGGCCGAACGCGGTGATGGTGAACGCGGCCGCCAGCAGGCTCGCGGCGAGCAGGCCCGGGCCGGCCAGCAGGGTCGCGAGGTGCGACACCGGCCAGGCCAGCCAGCCGGGCTGGCCGGCGGCCATGTCCTTGATCTCGTCGCTGAGGCCGCTGGGGGTGCGGTAGCCGGGTTGCAGGGCGAAGAAGGCCATGCTGGCCCACAGGACCGTCCACAGGGCCAGGGCGGTCTTCTCGCCGACGGCGCGGGCGGCGGTGAAGCGGGCCGGGCGCTCCAGCAGGCCAGAGCAGCACCGCGAGCAGCGCGTACAGGATCACTGCGCCGGGGGCGCCGTCGGTCAGGCTGGCCGTGCCAGCCAGCACGCCACCCAGGCCTTCGCCGAGGAACCACACCGCCAGCGACCACAGCACCGACGCGGCCAGCGCCAGCCGGAGCGTGGGCCGCCAGGCGATCCCCAGCCCCAGGGCCACCTGGACGGTGGCGAAGAGGGCGTTCAGCACGACCAGGTGGTGCGTGATGAGGGTGGCCGACCAGGTGATGGGGCTGGCCACGAAGGCCGGGTTCCCGGCCGCCGTGCCCGCGAGCATCGCCGGGAACGCCTTGGTGAACATGGACGGCTGGAACTGCAGGATGCCGTCGAGCAGCCAGCTGCCGCCCAGGGCCAGTTGCAGCTTGCGCCGCCCGTCCAGCGGTGGCGCGAGGGCCGCTGCCCGGGTGTGCGGAACGGCGCGGCTGATCGCCAGGCTCTCGCTCATCCCCTGACTTCCCCTCCGGTCCCTTTTATACGGGACCGATAAAACGATAAAAGACGGATCCGGGTATTGAAAAGACCCGGGCCGGGTATTCGGTAAACCCCATTCGGGGTATTCGGATAAACCCGGCCCGGGTATCTTTCAGCTGGTGAACGTGGGGTCACCGCCGCGGGCCGCATCGCTGCGGCCCTTGGGCTCCTCCCAGTCCTCCTGGCGGCCGAGCGCGGTCATATCCAGGAAGGTGTAGGCGTTCCCGACGTATTCGGTGCCCCGGGCGAAGGCCGAGTAGGTGTGGAAGATCTCGTCGCCGTCGCGCAGGAAACAGCTGTAGCCGGGCATCTCGGCGGACCGGTCGCCGCCGAGCAGGCCGGGCTCGGTGCGGTAGTTATAGTCGCGCTGGCCGCGTTCGGCGTCCAGGGAGACCTGATAGTCGTAATTGAAGTCGCTGTCGTGGGTGGAATACCACGGCACGGTCCAGCCGCGCTCGTCGGCCATGCGCCTTGATCTTTTCGTACGGGGCGCGGGAAGCCAGCACGAAGGCGGTCTCCCGGGAGGCGACGTGGTCGAGCACGCCCGGGTTGAGCTCCTCGATGGCGGCCGTGCAGCCCGGGCAGGGCTGGTCCCAGTCCGGGCCGAACATCACGTGCTGCACGATCAGCTGCCGCTTGTCCCCGAACAGGTCACCGAGGGTGACCTTGCCGGCGGGGCCCTCGAACACGTACTCCTGGTCGACCCTGACCATGGGCAGCCGGCGCCGGGTGGCGTTGAGCTCGTCGTGCCTGCGGGTCAGTTCCTTTTCCTGGGCCAGCAGCCGCTGCCGGGCCTCGAGCCACTGCTCGCGGGATACGACGTCGGGAAGACTCATCGCGAAACCTCCGGTTCGGGATGGGGACTCTCACAGGGACGACGAACCGGCGGGGTGAAAATGGACGGTCGCGGGCGAAGAAACTTACGCGGGCCCGGACCGGGATCCGTCCCGCGGGCATACTCGACGAAGGCCGACCACGCGGCCGAGGGGAACCGCGAGCACTGTCCCGCTCGCGGTTCCTGGAGTCGCGAACCAGCACCGATCCCGCGGCGGCGGCCATCTCCACGCAACCGCCGCTGTCGGATTTAGTGCTCTTCCTCCAGGCGACGCGCGGTTCCTCGAAGCCGGACACAAGCCCCCCTTCCCGCCGTGTGGTGGGCATAGAGGTGCAGTGTAAGCCAAACGGTGTGATCGGGCTAGCAACTACCCAATCGGTAGATCACGAGGCCATTTCACCGTGCCAGTTCGCTGGCCGCCTTGCCCAGCAGGCCGACCGACTCCGACGGCCCGAGAGCGAGCTGCGCGACGCGGTGGAAGGTTTCCAGGTACTGCCGGGCTTCGGCGGGATCGTCGCTGATGATGTCGCCGTGCGGGCCTTCGAGAAAGGCCACGTCGTCGTCGGGCTCGTCATCGAACTCGATGACCTTGAAGGGTCCCTTCATCCCCGGGTGCACGCCGGCCGCGAAGGGCACCACCTGAATCGTCACGTTCGGCAGGTCGGCCAGGCTGACCAGGTGCATGAGCTGGTTCCGCATGACGGCCGGGCCGCCGACCGGGCGGCGGATGACGGACTCGTCGAGCACGAACGAGAACGCTCGGCGCGCCCTCGCTGGCGAGCAGGTCCCGGCGCCTGGTACGCAGGCTGACCAGGCGCTCGGCCGGAGATTCGGCACCGTAGGAGGCCCGCAGGACCGCCAGGGCGTAATCCTCGGTCTGCAGGATGCCCGGCACGAACATCGGCTCGAACTGGCTGATGGCGGTGGCCGCGTTCTCGTAGTCGATCAGCTCGAGGAGCGTGCCCGGCGCGACATCGGCGTAGCCGCGCCACCACGGGGCCTGCCGGGCCGCCCGGGCCAGCGCGAGCAGTTCCTCGGTGCGGTCCCGGGCGGTGATGCCGTAGAGCGGGAGGAGCGCCTTGAGGTCGTTGGCGCTGATACCGGTCTTGGCCTTCTCGATCCGGTTCATCTTGGACAGGGACCACTCCATGGCCTGCGCCACTTGTTCCTGGGTCAGGCCCTTGTCCAGGCGCGCGGTCCGGAGCTCGTTCCGGAGGCGCCGGCGTTGCATCAACGGGCTCGCGCTGTCTCCCACGGTGGTCCCCTTCACGCCGACAGCCCCGGCTCGTCGTCGCGGTATGTAGCTGGCTGACAGTTGCAGATTGATAGGTCGCAACAAACTTGCGCAAGCCTACCGCCAGCATACATCAGCCGCGAGGGATCGTCCTCGGCATGTCGCAGGTAACGCGTTAAGCGTCGATGATACTAGGCACTGTGCCAGTAAGTCAAAGGGAAAGTTCATTCTGACATGTGTCATATTGCCTGTTTCCATTTAGACACGATCATCGCGCATACTGGTTGCATGACAAGTTGCACGGGGAGGCGTCATGGTCCTGCTCATCTTCGCCCTGGGTGCGACTGCTCGGCGTTCTCGCAGGCGGGGCACTGTGTGCCCGTTACCTGCGGTCCGCCATCGCAGACGACATCGGCCCGCAGCTCCGGCGGCTGCACGCCGACGTCGACCCTCAACTCCGCCGGATGCAAAACCAGCTCGACAACATCGAGTCCGCCGTCAACCTCGCCCTGGCGTCCCGGTACGCCGAGCTCAGCCAGCTCGCCTGGCCTCCGGCCATCCCGGCTCAGCGGGCGGCCAACCCTAGCCAGCCCCAGTCTAGCACACAGTCTTAGCCGAGGCGCCAGACAGCCGACTCCCAGGGACGGAGTTCCAGTCCGGGCAGCGGCGCCCGGGGGGCATCGGAGTGGCTGGTCAGCAGCACTGCCGCTGCTGACCAGCCGGAACCGAGCGGCAGGCTGACGGCGGCCGGCTCGGCGGAGAAGTTGGCGGCGACGAGGAGTTGCGCCTCCGGGGTACGGCGCAGGAAGGCCCAGATGGCGGGATGCTCCGGAAGCAGGAGCTCGAAGTCGCCGTCGGTGACCACGGGGTCTTCGTGGCGCAGGGCGATCAGGCGGCGGTAGTGGGCGAGGACCGAGCCGGGGTCGTCTTCCTCGGCGGCCGCGTTGACGGTCACGTGGTCGGGGTTGACGGCCAGCCAGGGTGTGCCGGTGGTGAAGCCGGCCCCGGGGAGGCGTCCCACTGGACCGGGGTCCGGGCCTGGTCGCGGCTCATCTTGGCCATCGCGAGCAGCAGCGCGGCCAGGTCGTCGCCGCGCTCGGTCGCCTCGGCGTAGAAGCGCAGGGCCTCGATGTCGCGGTAGTCGGTGATCACCGTGAACGGGGAGTTGGCCATGCCGAGCTCGTCGCCCTGGTACACGTACGGCGTGCCGCGGTGCAGGTGCAGGACGGTGGCGAGCGTCTTCGCCGAAGCCACCCGGTGGGCCGGGCTGTCATCGCCGAACCGGGACAGCGAACGCGGCTGGTCGTGGTTGCTGAAGTAGAGGGAATTCCATCCTCGTTCGGCCATGCCTTTTTGCCAGGCGGCCATCGAGGCTTTCAGCTTGGGCAGTTCCAGGGGCACCGGGTCGAACTTGTTCGTGCCGATGTCGAGGGAGACGTGCTGGAACTGGAACACCATGTCCAGCTCGTGCCGGGCCGGGTCGGTGAACTTGATGCCGTCCTCGATGGTGACGCCGGGCATCTCGCCCACGGTGAGGACGTGCGCGTCGCGGCCGGCGAAGACCTCGCGGTACATCTCCTGCAGGAACTCGTGGTTGCGGGGACCGCTGATGAAGTACTGGGCGCCGGGACCGTACCGGGAGCCGGGGCGGGGCGTGGTGTCCGGCAGTTCTACGTTTTTGCTGATCATGTTGATGACGTCCATGCGGAAGCCGTCCACGCCGCGGTCCAGCCACCATCGCATCATCGCGTAGACGGCCTGCCGGACCTCGGGGTTCTCCCAGTTCAGGTCGGGCTGCTTGGCGGAGAACAGGTGCAGGTAGTACTGCCCGGTTTTCTCGTCCCAGGTCCAGGCGGGGCCGGAGAAGAACGACTGCCAGTTGGCGGGCTCGGCGCCCGGGGTGCCGGGGACGGCGCCCGGGCGGGGGTCGCGCCACCAGTACCAGTCTCTTTTCGGGTTATCGCGGCTGGAGCGGGACTCGGTGAACCAGGGGTGCTCGTCGGAGGTGTGGTTGACCACCAGGTCCATGACGAGCTTCATGCCTCGTTGGTGCAGTTGCGTGATGAGCTCGTCGAGGTCGGCGAGGGTGCCGAACAGGGGGTCGACGTCGGTGTAGTCGCTGATGTCGTAGCCGTTGTCGTCCATCGGGCTTCGGTACACCGGGGACAGCCATACGACGTCGACGCCGAGGCGGTGCAGGTAGTCGACGTGCTGGAGGACACCTTGGAGGTCGCCGATGCCGTCTTTATTGGAGTCAGCGAAGCTGCGGGGGTAGATCTGGTAGACGACCCAGCGGCGCCAGTCGCTGCGTGCCGCGTCAGGACCGGACAAGGCGGGCGATGGCTTCGGAGGCTTCCTTCACCTTGGCGTCGGCCTCGGGGCCGCCGCTCTCGATGGCCTGCATCACGCAGTGACCGAGGTGGTCCTCGACCAGGCCCAGGGCAACCGCCTGCAGCGCCCGGGTCACGGCAGAGACCTGAGTGAGGATGTCGATGCAGTAGGTGTCGTCGTCCACCATGCGCTGGAGCCCCCGCACCTGGCCCTCGATCCGGCGTAGCCGCTTGAGGTAAGCGTCTTTATCCTGCGTATAGCCGCGCATGCTTACAACTGTAAGCGTTTGGCCAGGCTGGGGAAACTTTAAGCGCGGTAACCTCGCGGCATGCGTGACGACACCATCGCCGCCTTCCTGGACCAGCTGGCCGCGCGCGTCCCCGCCCCGGGCGGCGGGGCCACCGCCGCGCTGCACGCCGCGCAGGCCGCGGCGCTGCTGGCCATGGTCGCCCGGTACAGCGACGGGCCTCAGTACGACGCCGACGTGATGGGACAGGTCGCCGTGAAGGCGGACGGGCTGCGGTCCCGGGCACTGGACCTGGCCGAGGCGGACGCGACCGCGTTCGGGGCGGTGGCCGCGGCGTATCAGCTGCCTCGTTCGGATCCGGGGCGGTCTTCGGCGATCGGCTTGGCGCTGGCCGGGGCGGCGCGGCCGCCGGCCGACGTGATGCGGCTGGCACTGCGGCTGATCGCGCTGGCCGAGGCCCTGCTGCCGGTCGGGAACCGGAACGTGATCACCGACGTGGGCGCGGCCGCCGAGGCGGCCCGCGCGGCCGCGGTCACCGCGCGGCTCAACATCGAGGTCAACCTGCGCGGGATCACCGATCCCGTGCTGCGGGACGAACTCGCGGAGACGGCGGCCGGCTGGCCGATGCGGTGGCCGCCCGTTCCGATGAGGTCGTGGCGGCGGTCCGGGCGGAGATCACCCGATGAGCGCGGTGCTGCTGTCCGGGCGGGAGCTGGCCGCATCTCTTCGGGCGTCGGTGGCGGAGCGGGCGGCGTCGTTGACCGCGGCGGGGCGGCCGCCGCGGCTGGCGGTGATTATTGCCACCGCCGACTCGGGCAGCGCCTGGTACGTCCGGTCGCTGGAGCGGGCGGCGGGGGCAGCGGGGATCGCCTGCGACGTCACCGACCTGAGTGCGGTGGCCCCGGCGGCGGCCGTTTCCGGTATCCGGGGGACGCTGGCGGCGCTGAGCGGCAACCCGGTGGTGCACGGGATCCTGCTGCAGACGCCGCTGCCGGGCGGGGCGCGGCTGGCCGAGCTGGCCAGCGGGATCGACCCCTTGAAGGATGTGGACGGGGCGAACCCGGTCTCGCTCGGGCGGCTGCTGACGGGGCTGCCGGCCTTCGCGCCGGCGACCGCGGCGGCGGTGCTGGCGCTGCTGGACTACCACCAGGTGGCGTTGAGCGGACGGCGGGCGGTGGTGGTGGGACGTTCGGCGGTGGTGGGCAAGCCGGTGGCACAACTGCTGCTGGCCCGGGACGCGACCGTGACGGTGTGCCACTCGCGGACGGCGGACCTGGCCGCGGTGACCGCGTCGGCCGAGGTGCTCGTGGTGGCGGCGGGGCGGGCCGGGCTGATCGGGCCTGGTTTTGTCGCCCCGGGGGCCGTGGTGGTGGATGTGGGGACTAACGCCACGGCGGACGGCGGGATGGCGGGGGATGTGGATCCGGCGGTGGCATCGGTGGCGGGGGCGCTGAGCCCGGTGCCGGGCGGGGTCGGGCCGGTGACCACGGCGATGCTGTTGCAGCACGTGGTGGAGGCGGCTAGCCGCTCCTGACGCTGCGCTGCCGTGGCGTCGCCGGCCTGTTTCACGTGATCTAGCCGTCCTGGGCAGCACCGTTCGCGATCGCGCTGTTCTGGGGGGTGAGCATGCTGCGGTAGACGGCGATCAGGGCGGCCTTCTGCTCGTTGCCGAGGCGCGGGTCGGCCAGGATGGCTTCCTCGGCGCCGGGGATCGCGCGCTCCGCGTGGCCGGCGGTTTCGGCGTCCTTGGCCTCGGACGGGACCATGGCGTCGATCAGGCCGGCCTGGGCCAGCAGCGTTTCCGCGGAAACGTTGAGGGCGCCGGACAGGGCCTTGAGTACCCGGACTGACGGCTGGTGCAGGCCGCGCTCGACCTGGCTGAGGTACGGGTTGGACAGGCTCGTCAGCTCGGCCAGCTGGCGGAGCGAGAGGTTGGCGCGCTTGCGCTGCTCCTTGATGAAGGCGCCGAGCACCTCCCGCTGCGCTTCCCACGGGTCCGTCACGGCGCCTCCTTCATACATCCTGCTAAAGATAGTACGCGGCAGCGACCGGGGTGGCGCTGCCGCGTAGGGAGCGGCTCGGCATCGGGGCCGGCCGCTGGCTTACTTGGTGGTGTCCTCGGTGCCCGGCATCAGCTGGGCGGTCGCCTTGACGATTTCCTCGGCGAACTTGCGCTGGCTGGCGAGCAGCTGCTCGGCGAAGTCGTAGGCGCCGGCCACGAGGTCTTCGGGCTTGGGCAGCTTGTCAGCGCCGGGCACGGGCACCGACGGGAGCTTCGGGGTGATGGACTGAACGGTCTCGGACCACGTCTTGATGGCGTCGACCACGGTCTCCTGGCTCTTGCGGACGGCGTTCAGTAGCTCGTCCTGCAGGCCCTGGGCGGTGCTGTTCGTGCTGGCCATGTGCTCTGCCTCCTCGCTTGATGTCTTGTGCTAAGTTTATCAAGCATTCGGTTGGAGTGTCAAGCAAAATGCTTGGTTAATGCAGCGGATTGGGTGCCGGGGCGGGGCGCGGGCGCGGCCGCGGCGCGGCGCGGACGCCTGGCGCGCGTGGCGCGGATCTGGCGCGCGTGGCGCGGACCTGGCGCGCGTGGCGCGGACATCTGGCGCATAAAGAAGTGCGCGGTCGCTCCGGTGGTCCGGAGCGACCGCGCACTACCTGTGCTTGGTCTGCGCCTACGGGCGCAATCCCTGATCCGCGTCGCTTACTTGGCGGCAGCCTTCGGCGCGTCGGTCTTGCCGGGCAGCAGCGGGGCGGCGGCCTTCACGACCTCGTCCGCGAACTTGCGCTGGCTGGTAAGCAGCTGCTCCGCGAAGTCATAGCCGCTGGCCACGACGTCCTGCGGCTTGGGCAGCCGGTCCGCGAACGGCAAGTCCACCGAGGGGATCTTGGGGGTGATGTTCTGGATGGTGTCCACCATCGTCCGGATGGCGTCGAGAGCGATCTCCTGGCCCTTGCGGACGGTGGCGAGGAACTGGTCCTGCAGTTCCTGCTGGGTGCTGGTGGTGCTGGCCATTGTCTGTGCCTCCTGGTTGGTCTACTGCTAACTTTATCAAGCATTGCTTGGTAAGTCAAGCAGCTTTGCTTGGTTTATTTTGCGAGGCGGCCTCGGGGTGGCCAGGCGCCTCAGCTGGTGCCGGTGCTCTTGGGCGCGCGGCGGGGAGCGGCCGGCTTGGCGGCGCTCTTGGGGGCCGCGGGCCTTCGCGGCCGTGGGCTTCGAGGTCGAGGCGGGCTTCGCCGCGGCGGCCTTGGGGGTCGCGGGCTTCGGAGTCGCGGCGGCCTTCGGTGTGGCCGGCTTCGCAGCGGCCTTCGGGGTCGCTGCCGGCTTCGGGGCCGCCGGCTTCGGCGTGGCCTTGGCGGCCGGGGCCTTGGGCGCGGTCGCCGCGGGAGCCTTGGGAGCGCTGGTGGCGGCCGGGGTCTCGACGTGGGCGGTTGCCGCGGGGGCCTTCGGGGCGCTCGTGGCGTCCGGGGCCTTGGGCGCGGTGCCGCGGGGGCCTTCGGGGCGCTCGTGGCGTCCGGGGCCTTGGGCGCGGTTGCCGCGGGGGCCTTCGGGGCGCTCGTGGCGGCGGGGGTCCTGGGCGCGGTCGTTACGGGAGCCCTAGGAGCGCTGGTGGCGGTCGTTGCCCTGGGGGCGGGCACCGGGGTGGTGTCGGCGGCCTTGGGTGCGCTCTTGGTGACCGGGGGCTTCGGCGTGACCTCGGCGACGGCCTTCTCGGCCGCGTGGACGGTGCCGGTGACCGCGGTCTTCGCGGCGGTGACGGTCTTCTGGGCGGCCGTGGCGGCGTCACGCTTGGTCGCGTCCTGCCAGGCGCGCTTGCCGTTACCCGGGATCAGCGGCTCGGTGACGGCCAGCAGGTCCTCAGCGAACTTGCGCTGGACCGCGAGCAGCTGCTCGGCGAAGTCATAGCCAGTGGCCACGACGTCTTCCGGAGTGGGCAGCCGGTCCGCGAACGGCACGGTGACGGACGGCAGCTTCGGGAGCCGGTCCGCGAGCGGCCCGGGAACTGACGGGAGCTTCGGGGTGACGGTCCTGACCGTCTCGACCCAGGTCCTGATCGCGCGGATCATGGCTTCCTGGCTCTTCCGCGTCGCGGCCAAGAACTCCTCCGGCAGGTCCCTCGTGGGCGTGCTAGCCATGTGCATTCCTCCTGATTACTTTCACCGCTAACTTTACCAAGCATGATTGAGATGTCAAGCGAAGTGCTTGGCATACGAAGCAACGGCGCCCTCTCGGAAGGCCCACGGCATGGAGAAATCGCGCTTCCGCGGGCAAGCAGAGCCCGACGGAAGCACCGCGATGTGACATCGCTGTGGTTCCGGCCACCGTGATGTGGCATCGCGGTGGTTAGCTGGCGGCGAACCGGGTGCTGCCAGGGACGGATGTGGCCAATGCGGCAGTCGTCCGATTCGATTGCGAGCGGGGTGGCCTGCGGCTTGCGAGCGGGGTGGCCTGCGGCTTGGGAGCGGGGTGGCCTGCGGTTGGAGCGGGTGGCCTGCGGCTTGGAGCGGGCGGAGGTGGTGACCGGCGGCGCATGGAGCGGCGCATGGAGCGGCGCCACGGCGGGACGGGTGCTGCGCTAGGCCACGCGGGGTAACACTTTCAGGGATAGCGTTAAAACAGCACCCCGGTTGTAGCTCCTACAAGCTGTAGTAGTTGACTGGAATCGTGATGTTCTCGTCGCTTACGAGCGCAGCCGGGACCGTCATTGCTGCGGTCCCGGTTGATCAGCGCTACCTGTTCGAGGCGCGCCAGATGCAGGCGCTCTCGCTGTCCGTGCACATCCCGCTGGTGTGCTTTGGCATCGCCTTCCCGGTCCTGGTCCTGTTTGCCGAGTGGCGCCACCTGCGGACCGGTGATCCGCTGTACCGGACGCTGGCCCGGCGCTGGTCCAAGATCATGCTCGCGCTGTTCGCGGTGGGCGTGGTCACCGGCACGATCTTGTCCTTCGAGCTCGGCCTGCTGTGGCCGGTGTGGATGCAGGACTTCGGCAACGTCTTCGGGCTCGGCTTCACGCTGGAGGGGTTCTCGTTCTTCGTCGAGGCCATCTTCATCGGGATCTACGCCTACGGCTGGGACCGGCTCAGCCCGCGGCTGCACTTCCTGTCCGGGATCCCGATCGCGGTGGCCGGCGTGGCCGGCTCGTTCTTCGTCATCGCGGTCAACGCCTGGATGAACCACCCGACCGGGTTCCGGCTGGCCGGAGGGCGGGCAGTGGACGCGCACCCGTGGTCCGCGCTGTTCGCCAACCCGTTCTTCTGGTCCGAGTACGTGCACATGTACTTCGCGGCCTACATCGTGGCCGGGTTCCTGATGGCGGGCGCCTACGCCTGGGCCATCCTGCGCGGGCGCCGGGGCCGGTACGAGCGGACCGCGCTGGGCATCACGCTGTCCGCGGCCGCCGTCGCCGCGCCGCTGCAGGTCGTGGTGGGCGACTGGGCGGCCCGGGACGTCGGCCAGGCGCAGCCGGTCAAGCTGGCCGCGATGGAGGGCCTGGCGACGACCACCCGCGGCGCGGCCGAGCACCTGCTCGGCTGGTACAACGGCCACTCGGTGGTGTACGGGATCGAGATCCCCCGGCTGCTGTCGCTGCTCGCCTTCCACAACCCGAACGCCACCGTCAAGGGCCTGAACATCGTCCCGCTGGCCGACCAGCCGCCGGTCAACGTGGTCCGGTACGCCTTCCAGACCATGGTCGGCATCGGCACCCTGCTGGCCCTGCTCGGCCTGGTCTACCTGCTGTTCCGGTGGCGGCGCCGCCAGCTGCTGACGAACCGCTGGTTCTGCTGGGCGGTGGTGGCGGCCGGGCCGCTGTCGGTGGTGGCGCTGATCGCCGGGTGGATCACCACCGAGGTGGGCCGCCAGCCGTGGATCGTCTACGAGGTGATGCGGGTCGACGCGGCCGTGACCGGGGCGCACGTCATCCCGTTCGGCTACGGGGCGCTCTGGGTGGTCTATCTCGGCCTGGGCGGGGCGGTGTGGTGGCTGCTGCGGCGGTTCAGCCGGGTGCCGCTGCCCGCCGACGGGCCCAGCGGCGAAACAGGGCGACAAGCAGGGCGGAGGCGGCCATGCTGGCTGACGTGCCGATGGTGTTCATCCTGGCCGGGATCACCGCCTACACGGTGCTGTCGGGGGCCGACTTCGGCGCCGGGCTGTGGACGCTGATACCCGGCGGCGGGCAGGCCGGGGCGGCGGCGACCCGCGACCACACCCGGCACGCGATCGGGCCGGTGTGGGAGGCCAACCACGTCTGGCTCATCTTCGTGCTGACGGTGGCGTGGACGTGTTACCCGGGGGCGTTCGGCTCGGTCGTTTCGACGCTGGCGGTGCCGCTGCTGATCGCCGCGATCGGGATCATCTTCCGGGGCACGGCGTACGCGATGCGGAGCCAGTTCGGCTTGGGCGAGGAGCGGGGCGTGCGGCTGGTGGAGGGGCTGTTCGCGCTGTCCTCGGTGTTCACGCCGTTCGCGCTGGCCACGGTGATCGGCGCGATCGCGACCGGGCGGGTGCCGGTCGGCAACGCCCGCGGCAACCTCGTCACCTCCTGGCTGAACCCGGTCTCGGTGCTGGCCGGGGTGCTGGCGGTGGCCTTCTCGGGGTACCTCGCCGCCGTCTACCTGGCGGCCGACGCCCGCCGTCAGTCCGAACGGGCGCTCACGCACGACTTCCGCATCCGCGCGCTGGCCGCGGGCGTGATCGCCGGCCTGCTGGCCCTGGCCGGCCTGCTGGTGATACGGGCCGAGGCGCCGGCGCTGTGGCACGGCCTGAGCTCCGGGCTCGGGCTGGCCCTGGTCATCGTGAGCGCGCTGGCCGGGGTGGTGACCATGGTGCTGGTGTGGCTCGGCCGGTTCGGCTCGGCCCGGGCCTCGGCCGCGCTCGCGGTGGCCGCGGTCATCGCCGGCTGGGCCGCGGCCCAGGAGCCGCGGGTGCTGCCCGGGCTGACCGTGACGCAGGCCGCGGCGGGACGCGCGACGCTGGTCGCGACCATCGTGGGCGTCGCGGCCGGCGCGGTGGTGCTGGTCCCGTCGCTGGCCCTGCTGTACTCGCTGGTGCTGCGGGGGCGGCTGGATACGGAGCACGAAGACCCGGAGTCCCGGAGAGCTTCGGAAACGGCGACCGCGCGACCCGCGCCGGGTGCGAGACGAACGCGGCTGGAGGCCGCGTTCGCCGTCGTCACCTTGGTCGCGGGGGCCGGGCTGCTGGTCTTCGCCGATCCCGCCTGGGCGCACGGGCTCGGGGCGCTGGCCCTGGTCGCGTGCGCGGTAACCGTGTTCGCGCTGGCGGCCGAGCCGCCCGGGTCACGGTGACGTTCGAGACGGTGACGCTCGAAGATGGCGGCGGCGGGATCCGGGTCACGCTGACCACCGGGAAAACGGGGTGACCGGCCCGCCGGGAGCGGGCACCATGGCGGGATGGACGACGGGTTCGTGCCCGGGCTGCGGCTGGCGGGCGAGTTCTACGCCGCGGTGGTGCGCCCGCTGCTGGACCAGGCGTTCCCCGGGCTGCGGTACGCGGCCGCGCTGATCGGGGCCGGCTCGGAAGTGCTCGGCTTCGACACTGGCCGCTCCACCGACCACGACTGGGGACCGCGGCTCCAGCTGTTCCTGGGCGAGGAGGACGCCGGGCGGCTGGGCCACGATGTCGATGAGGTGCTGGCGGGGGGGATGCCGGACTCGTTTGGTGGTTATGGGGTGAGGTTCGGGGTTACCCGCGATCCGGGCAGCGGGGTCCGGCACCGGGTGGAGGTCTTCGGCCTGGACGGCTGGCTGGCTGGTCAGCTCGGCTTCGACCCGCGGGCGGGGGTGCGGGTGCCGGACTGGCTGGGGGCGCCGTGGCAGCGGCTGGCCGAGGTGACCGGCGGGGCGGTCTTCGAGGACCGAACGGGTGAGCTGACCCGCGTCCGGTCCGCGCTGAGCTGGTACCCGCGGGACGTGTGGTACTACGTGCTGAGCTGCCAGTGGAGCCGGATCGCGGCGGAGGAGGCGTTCCCCGGCCGGTGCGCCGAGGCGGGCGACGAACTCGGCTCGGCCGTGGTCACGGCCCGGCTGGCCCGGGACCTGATGGGCCTGTGGCTGCTGATGAACCGGCGCTACCCGCCGTACAGCAAGTGGCTGGGCCGCGCGTTCGCGCGTTCTTCCGGGAGCCTTGAGCTGGGTTCTGAGCTGCGGGCGGCGCTGGCGGCGGCCGGGTGGGCGGACCGGGAGCGGCACCTGGCCCGGGCGTTCGTGCTGACCGCGGAGGCGCACAACCGGCTGGGGCTCACCGAGCCGCTCGACCCGGCTACCCGGTTGTACTACACCCGGCCGTACCAGGTCCTGGACGCGGGACGTTTCGCGGCCGCGCTGACCGGCGTAATCACTGATCCGGAGCTCGCCCGGCGGCCGCCGCTGGGGGCGGCCAGCCAGTTCCTGGACAGCACGCCCGCGCTGGGCTCGCTCCGCTACCCGCGGGCCGTCATTGCCGCTGACGCCCGGTGAGGCCGCTCACCGCTATCAGATCGAGATATGTCGGTCGTGGGAGTCAGGGATTACCAAGATCTACTGTTGGGGTATCAAGCGGTTAGCGGGGTGACAATTAGTGCTGCCCCGGGACTCTTGCGGAGGTCGGGGAATGCGACGCCTGTGGTTGTCTCTGCTGCTCGTGCCGGTCATCGGGGTGGCCGCACCTGCCGCTGCCTGGGCCGCTCCGGGGGCGCCGGCCGCCCGGTCGGCACCGGTGGCCCGGTCGGCGCCCGCGGCGCCGGCGGCGCCCGCTCAGGCGCTGCAGCCGGGCAGGAAGGGCTCCTCGGTCAAGGCGCTGCAGCGCCGGCTGGCCGCGCTGAAGTACTATCCGGGCTCGATCGACGGGAACTTCGGCACCAGCACGCTCGAGGCCGTGTGGGCGTTCTACGAGGTGCAGGGGCTGACGCCGCACAACTACGTGGACTCGGCCATGAAGTGGCGGCTGGCCCACCCGAAGGCGCCGCGGCCGCTGGTCTCGCACGGCGGGGCCAACCGGATCGAGGTCAGCCTGTCCCGCGAGACCCTGGTCCTGTGGCGTAACAACCAGGTGCAGCTGATCAGCCACGTGTCGACCGGCGGCCACTACTCCTACTGCTCCCCCGGCGGCGGCTGCGGGGTCGCGATCACCCCGACCGGCAACTACCACATGATCGTGTTCATGCGCGGCTGGGTGCACGTGCCGCTCGGCGAGATGTACAACCCGTCGTTCTTTATCGGCACCGCGTTCGCCATCCACGGTGACACCGACGTGCCGCTGGCGCCGGTCTCGCACGGCTGCGTCCGGATCCCGATGGACATCGCGTCCTTCTTCCACAAGCTGATCAAGATCCCCGGCGAGCCCGTCTACATCCGCTAGCCCGCGGTCCGCGGCCAGCCCCGGGTGGTGCCCAGCCGGGCACCCGCCCGGGGCTTTGTGGTTACCGGGTCAGGTGGGCCAGGCGAGGACGGCCAGGAGCGTGCCGGCGATCATGAAGGGGCCGAACGGGATGAGCTGCCGGCGGGACGCCCGCCGGCTCACCAGGAGCGCGACGCCGGCCAGGCCGCCGAGCAGGAAACCGGCCGTACCGCCGGCGATCAGCACCCGCCAGCCGAACCAGGCCAGCAGCGTGCCCAGGCTGGCCGCCAGCTTGACGTCGCCCAGGCTCATCCCGGACGGGCTGATGATCAGCAGGAGCAGGTAGAAGCCGGCCAGCGCGAGCCCGCCGAGCACGGCCCGCAGCAGCGCGGACCAGGACGCCTGCGGATCTCCGGCGATGGCGGCCAGCAGCAGGAGCACCGCGGTACCCGTGTAGGCAGCCGCGGTGAGCGGGTCGGGCAGGCGGCTGACCGCGATGTCGATGAAGGCCAGCGGGACGGCGCAGGCGAACAGCCAGCAGGCCGCCGCCAGGACCAGCCCGTCCGCGGCGTCCGGGACGCGGACCGCGAGCACGCCGAGCAGGACCGCGGTCACGCCGCCAGTGACCAGCGCGGGCGGTGTGGTCCGGACGCCCGGCGGCGCGCTCCGGACGTCAGGCGGCCCGGTCCGGACGTCAGGCTCAGTCTCAGGGACCGATGGGCCAAGGGGGACGGCCAGGCGGGCGATGGCCGCGTGCTGGGGCCAGCCGGCCAGCAGGCCGACCGCGGCCAGGGATCCGGTCAGGGCCGGGGTCACAGGGGAACTCTAATTCCGCCGACTTGGGGACGTGGACCATGGCGAGCGAGCGGGATAGCTCGATACAGCCGATGGCCACGGCGATGACGGCGACGATCTCGACGGCGAGCAGCCACCCGCCGGTCTGCACGTCCTCGCCGAAGACCGTGACCCCGTAGCAGGCGCTGATCAGCGCGTCGCCCAGGGTGAGCGGGGGCTGGACGGCCACCAGCGAGCCGGCCTGCAGGGCGTTCTGCAGCAGGAACAGCGCGCCGACGCCGGCGATCGCGGTCCCGTACAGCTCCCAGGTCTCGAAGAACGCCACCACGCCCTGGTGGTCCAGGGTCGATACCGCGCTCTTCATCAGCGTCGCGGTCAGCGCGTAGCCGCACGCGGCGGCCAGGCCGAACGTGGCCGCGCGGGCCCGGCCCCCGGCCCGCACGCCGATGGCGATGAGGACCGCCTCGAAGATGGCGGTGACGACCAGGGTCAGGATCCAGACCCGGATCGGGGCGTGGTCGCCGCCACCGGACGGCGCGGCGGCCGCCAGGCCGCCGCCGAGGGCGACCGTGACCAGGCCGACGGCGAACCAGGTCATCCGCGGCAGCTTGCGGTGCGCCAGCTTGCTCGCCACCAGCAGGGTGAACGGGAGCTCGATGATGAAGATGGGCTGCACCAGCGCCACCGGGCCGGTGGCCAGCGCGGTCGCCTGGCACACCGAGGCGACGATGACCATGGCGATGCCGGCCAGCCAGACCTTGTGCTTGATCAGGTACCCGAACAGCGCCAGGTGCAGCGCTTTACCGGCCGGCGCGGTCGAAGCGGCCATCCGCTGCAAGACCGACGCCAGCCCGTTGAACAGCGCCGTCAGCAGCGCGAACAAAACCGACACCACTGCGGCATCCTAGCCGCTCGACGATCTGGCTGGTAGCGGGCACGCCGGCCGGGGTCCGCCCCCGGACGACGGGAGTAATGCCGGTGACCGGAACGGGCTTGGCTAGGGGGCGGGGACGCGGAAGATGCGGAGTTGCAGGGCCAGGGTGGCGTAGTAGCCGACCAGGGAGGTCAGCTCGACCAGGGCCTGCTGGCCGAGGACGTTGACCGCGGTGTCGTACTGCTCGTCGTCCAGGTCGGCGCCCGGGCTGGTCAGCGCGCGCACCACGGCGTAGGCCACCTGCTCTTCCTTCACCGCGAAGCCGGGGTCATGGCCGGCCCGCAGCGCCCCGAGCTCGGTCTCGGTGAGCCCGGCGTCCCGCCCGATCAGCTCGTGCGACTCGCGCTCGTAGGCACTGTCCCAGACCTGCGCCACGATCAGGATCGCCATCTCCCGGATCCGGTCCGCCAGCTGGGTGCGGAACCTGATGGCGACGCCCAGTCCCTGCAGGGCATGCCCGACGGGCGGGGCGTACAGCATCGCGTTGAACGGGCCGGCCAGGCCGCCCGCGCCGCTGGAGAGCAGCACCGCGCGCGGCCCCTGGCCGCGCGGGCCGCCCAGGATCTCCCGATACAGGTCCACCTGCTCGGGGGTCATTTCGTCGGAGGACAGAACAGGGAGGCGCATAAGAGGTATCTGCCCACGCGGGCCGGGGCATGCACCCCGGCCCGTTCGGAATTGAAAAGATCTTCGGTCGGTTACGTCCTGGTCTGGCTGCGGCGGGCGACCGTGTCGATAGTGACGGCCGCGAGCAGGACGATCGCGGTCCAGATGTACTGCGGCGCCGCGCCCAGGCCGAGCAACTGCAGGCCGTTGTAGATCACCGCGACGATGAGGCCGCCCAGGACGGCGCCGAGCATCTTGCCCCGGCCGCCGAACAGGCTGGTCCCGCCGATGACCGCGGCGGCCACGGCGTACAGGACGTTCTGCCCGCCGGGCACGTTACTGGAGACCGAGCCGAGCTGGGAGGCGTAGATGATGCCCATGACACCCGCGGTCAGGCCGGCCAGCACGAACGCGAGGACCCGGATCCGGCTCAGGCTGATACCGGCCCGCCGGGCCGCCTCGGCGTTGCCGCCGATGGCGTAGACGTACCGGCCGAACCGGGTCCGGCCGAGCAGGAAACTCCAGGCGACGAGCATGACCAGCACGACCAGCATGACCCACGGCACGCCCTCGACCACGACGAAGCCGGTGCCGCGGTTGCTGTTGCCGATCAGCACGACGACCACGCCCGCGACGGCCATCGCGGCCACCTTGAGCCAGGTCACGCTGGCCGGGGGCGCGGCCAGGCCGCCCGCCCGGCGGCGGCTGTCCCTGGTGACCAGCAGGGCGCCGCCCAGCGCGACGGCGGCCGCCATCACGATCCAGCCGGCCAGCGGGCTCATGGCGCCGTTCTCGATGTCGTTCAGCACGTTGCTGTACAGCCGGATGGTCCCGCCGGAGCCGGGCGCGGCGATATTGATGATCGCCAGCAGCAAGCCGAGGCCAGCCAGCTGGCCGGCCAGCGTGACCACGAAAGACGGCAATCGGAGCCAGGTGATGATGACGCCCTGGATCAGGCCGAAGATCGCGGGAAAGGCCAGGCCCGCGAGCACGGCCAGCGGCCACGGGGCCGGGTTCGGCGGGACCAGCAGCCAGCAGGTGAACACCGAGCCGATCACCGAGGTGTAGCCGATCGACAGGTCGATCTCGCCGAGCAGCAGCACGAACACCTCGGCCATGCCCAGCGTCACGATCCAGGCCGCTTGCTCGATCAGGTTGACCAGGTTGCCCGCGGACAGGAACAGCGAGCTGCGGACCTGGAAGTAGACGACGATGACGACCAGGCCCAGGATGACCGGCAGGGCGCCGCTCTCGCCACTGCGGACCCGGGTCCACCAGATCTTGGCGTACTCGCCCAGGCTGTCGGCGATGACCTCGGGGGCGGCGGTGGCCGCGGTCTGGGCCGCGGTCTCGTCGGCCTCGGGCGGCGGCTGGCCGACGTCAGTGCTCACTGGAACTCCCTGCTGGCTGCTGGGCCGGGGGCTCGGCCTGGGCGCCGAGGCGCCTGGAGGTGCCCGTGGTCATCAGGTCGACGATCGACTGGGCGTCGTACTGGGCCAGCGGCCCGACCGAGACCATCTGGCCCAGCCGCAGCACCGCCACCCGGTCGGCCACGGACTGGACGTCGTTCAGGTTGTGCGAGATGACGATGACCGCGATGCCCTGGTCCTTGAGCCGGCGAATGAGGTCGAGCACGACCCGGGTCTGGGTGACGCCGAGCGCGGCCGTGGGCTCGTCCATGATGACCAGCCTGGCCTGCCGGAGCACGGCCCGGGCCACCGCGACGGCCTGGCGCTGGCCGCCGGACAGCGAGCCGACCGGCTGCCGGACCGAGCGGACCGTGACCACGGACAGGTCGGCCAGGGTGCGCTTGGCCTCCTTCTCCATCCTGGTCTCGTCCAGCGCCCAGTGCTTGACCGGCTCCCGGCCGAGGAACATGTTCTGCACGATATCCAGGTTGTCGGCCAGCGCGAGATCCTGGTACACGGTGGCGATGCCGAGGTCGGCGGCGTCCTTCGGGGAGTGCAGCCGGACCGGCCGGCCCTCCCAGAGGATCTCGCCGGCGTCCTGCGGCCAGATGCCCGCGATCGTCTTGATCAGCGTGCTCTTGCCCGCCCCGTTGTCACCGACCAGGGCCGTCACCTGGCCTACCGGAACGTCCAGGTTGATGTCGGTGAGGGCGCGCACCGGGCCGAAGTTCTTGCCTATGCCGACCAGGCGCAGCAGCGGCTGATCGCCGTTCGGACCGGGCGGTCCTGACGGGCCTGACTCAGGAGCCGGCGCCCGGCCCGCGGTAGCGGGCCGGGCGTCGTCCGCGCTCGGAGTGGTCACCGGGCGCGCCTCCTCACCTCGGAGTTAACGCTGGTCATTACGATATCCCTGCCGCCTTGCAGGGCGCCGCGTACTGGCCGACGCACAGCTGCGAGGAACTCACGAACTTGTCCGCGATCACGGTGGAGTTCATGTTGTCGGTGGTGACCCACTTCGGGGTGAGCAGCACCGACGGCACCGATGAATTGGCCTTGGAGTCGTTCGTGCTGCCGTTCACCAGGCTGCTCGGCGGGGTCTTGCCAGCCCGCAGGTACATGGCCAGCGCCGCGGCGGCCTGTGCCTCCAGGTAGATCGGCTTGTAGGCGGTGCCGCACTGGAAGCCGGCCAGGATGTTCTGCAGGCCGATCGTGGTCGCGTCCTGCCCGGTGACCGGGAAGGTCTTGGCCTTGACGCCCTTGGTCTGCAGGTAGTGGATGATCGGCGCGGCGTTGGCGTCGTTCGGGACCAGGACCGAGTTGATGGTCTTGTGCGCGGTGAAGTTCTGCTGGAACTCGCTCAGCGCGGTCGACGGGGTCCAGGTGCCGGCCGGCTCGCCGGCCTTCACGTACTTGCCCGCGGAGAACAGCGGGTCGAGCACGCCCAGGTAGCCCTGCGCGAACAGGGTGGCGTTGTTGTCGGTCGGGTCGCCCTTCATGACCAGCACGTCCGGCTTGCTGAGCTTCCAGTCGGTGGCGCAGGCCTGGAAGCCCTGGCCGATCAGCTTGCCGACTTCGACGTTGTTGAAGCTGACGTAGTACTGGCGGCTGCCGCCCAGGGTCAGCCGGTCGTAGTCGATGACCGCCACGCCGTGCGACTTGGCGTAAGTCTCGATCTGCGCCCCGACGCCGGCGTCCAGCGGGTCCATGATCAGGACGGTGGCGCCCTTGGTGATGGCGGTCTGCGCGTCGGAGAGCTCGGTGGCGTCGCTGCCCTGCGCGTTCTGCACGGTGAACTGCGAGGACGACAGGCCCGCGGCGGTCAGCGCCTGGGTCAGGTACGGCGCGTCGAACTGGACGTACCGGGCCGAGGTCACGGTGTCGGGGAGGATCACCGCTACGTTGCCCTTGCCTGCCGAAGCCAGCGGCTTCAGCGCGGACATCGCGGAGAAGGTCCGGTCGAACTGGCCGACCGAGATCGACACCGAGCCGCCCGACGAGGCGCTGGCACTGCTGGTGCTGCTGGCGCCGCCGGAACTCGAGGTCGAAGATGAGGAGCTGCAGGCCGCAGCGGCGAGGCACAAAGCCAGCGACACCGACGCTACAGCAGCCCCTTTCCTGGCCACCGGAATCATTTAAACCACCTCGTGTCTTAGAGGAACGGCCGTCTCTCAGGCATGCGTAATTACCTCGCTGTCCTGGGTGAACTTCGCGGCCCTAGCGTCTTGAGCAAGAGCGTAGAACGCCGGGAATTAACGTGGCCTTAACATCGGCGGCGGCCCGTGAAGATACCGTGAACGACTTCGTTAACGTGCTTGTCTTGATTCGCGTTCGTCATCCGGGTGTTATTTTCTGGCAGCACTAATCCGGGGCCAGCCGGTAGCCCGCCCGCGGCTGGGTGAGGATGAGCGGCGCGCTCTCCTCCGCCTCGAGCTTGGCCCGCAGCCGCCGCACGTAGACGCGCAGGTACTCGGTCTCGGTCTCGTACCCGTGGCCCCAGACCCGGCGGAGCAGGTGGGCGTGGGTGAGCAGCTTGCCCCGGTTCACGGCGAGCTCGCGCAGCAGGGCGAACTCGGTCGGCGTCAGGTGCACCGGCTGCCCGCTCCGCCGGACCTGCTGCAAGGCCAGGTCGATGACGATGTCGCCGACCACGATGACCGGGGGCGCCTGCTGCTCGGTGGGCGCGGCCGGGCGGGTCCGGCGCAGCGTCGCGGTGATCCGGGCGAGCAGTTCCTCGATGCTGAACGGCTTGGTCATGTAGTCGTCGGCCCCCATGTGCAGGGCCGTCACCTTGTCCCGCTCGCCGCCGCGGGCCGACACCACGATGATGGCCACCGGGGAGCGCTCGCGGATCTGGCGGCAGAGCTCGAACCCGTCGGCTTCGGGCAGCATCAGGTCGAGCAGCACGATGTCCGGGTCCTCGGTCTCCAGCAGCTGCAGTGCCCGCATGCCGTCCACGCTCACCACGGTGTCGAAGCCGCGGACGGCCAGGTTGGACCGGATCAGGTCCACGATGTTGGGGTCGTCCTCCACCACCAGGGCGCAGGTCTTGCGGCCCCCCTCGGTCACCGACGTCATTCGGTCTCCCCCGCTCCCTGCGTACCGTCTGGTGGCTGGTACCCGCGGGCCCGCGCCTGGTGGACCTCGGCCTCGACCGGCAGGTACACGCTGAAGCAGGTGCCCTTGGGCCGGGCCGCCAGCTCCAGCCGGCCGCCGTGCGCCTGCACGATACCCTTGGCGATCGACAGGCCCAGGCCGGCGCCGGGGTTCTTGCGGGTGGCATTGGCGGGTCGGCGGGAAGCCAGCCCCGTTTGGCTCGAATTGTTTGTCCTGCGGGCCGGCTCGAACGGGGCCGCGGCCAGCTCCGGCGGCATGCCCTGGCCGTCGTCCTGCACGCTGATCGTGACCTCGGCCGGCCCGGACCCGGCCGTCACCCGCACCTGGGTCCCCGGCGGGTTGTGGCCGAACGCGTTGTTCAGCAGGTTCACGAAGACCTGCTCCATCCGGTCGTGGTCGGCCCACACCACCGGCAGGGCGGCGTCGCAGTCCAGCGTGACCTCCTTGGCGTGCTCGGGCGGCAGGCAGGCGATGGCCGCCTCGATCACCAGCCGGATGTCGCACCAGTCCCGCTGCAGCCGCATGATGCCCGACTCGATCGCGGAGAAGTCCAGCAGGTCGTCGACCAGCCGGCCGAGGCGGGCCGACTCGGCCGCGATCCGGTCCAGGAAGCGCTGCTGGGAGTCGCGGTCCCAGGTCACGTCCGGCTGCATCAGGCTGGACGCGTAGCCGCGGATGGCCGTCAGCGGGGTGCGCAGCTCGTGGCTGAGCCGGGACAGGAAGCCGCGCTGCAGCTCGCGGCTTCTTCGCAGGGCGGCGGCTTCCTGGTGGGCGTGGGCCGCCTCCTCGCGCTCCAGCGCCAGCCGCAGCGAGTTCGCCGCGTCCTCCAGCAGCGCCGTCTCCTCCTTGGTGGGCGGCACCCGGCGCCAGCTGGCCAGCAGCACGGTGGGGCCGCCGGCCGCGGTGAACGCCACCGCCCGGGCCCGCTGCCGGCGGCTGCTGCGCAGCTCCCGGGCCACCCCGTCGGGGTGCGTGCCGTCCAGCGCGACGTCGGCCAGTTCCCGGAGCGAGGACGCGGCCGGGTCGGTGCCGTCCGGCCCGGCGTAGGCGCGCCAGCCGCCCGCGTCGGCGGGCTGCCCGGCGGGCTGGGTGATCAGCGCGACCTCCTCGGCCTGCAGGCCCCGGCGCAGCGACTGGACCGCGGTCACCAGTCCGTCGCTGACCAGGACCGGGCCCGCCAGCGTCTCCAGCATCTCCCTGATCGTCTCCAGCACCCGGTTCCTGGTGGTCACCTGGTCGAGCAGCCGGTCCCGCTCGATCGCGCTGGCGGCGTAGCCCGCGTAGACGGTGACCAGGTCGAGCTCGTCGCGCTGGGGGGCGCCGTGCTCGGTCCGGAAGACCGTGATCACGCCGGACAGGCCGCCCGGGCCGAGCACCGGGACCGACCACGAGCTGGCCACGTTGACCGTCTTGGCCAGGTCGCGGAAGCTGCGCCAGGCCGCGCCGACGCGCACGTTGTCCGCGATGACCGGCCGCTCGTCGGCGGCGGCGAGGCCGACCGGGCCGCCGCCGGGGCCGAACGGCAGCCGGTCCCACGGCGCGAGCTGGCCCGGGGTGAACCCGAGCGACGCGGCGCAGAACAGGGTCCGGTCGCTGACCAGGTGGATGGACAGCCGCTCGCTGGACAGGGCCGAGCCGAGCGCGGACAGGATCAGGCTCAGGCTGGAGCCCGGGTCGGCGCTGACCAGGCGGTCGGTGAGGCCGTGCAGCCTGGTCAGCTGACGGCGGGCGCTGCTGTCGATCTGCTGGCCGGACAGCAGCGCCACCACGTCGTCCGGGTGGGTATCGGCCGGGCGCAGGTCGGCCACGATCCGGCCCTGCCGCAGCACCACGATGCGGTCGGCCAGCCGGAACATCTGGTCGATGTCGTGGCAGGCCAGCAAGATCGTGGTGCCCTGCTCCCGCAGGCCCATGATCAGCTCTTCGACCTGGGCCGATTCCTTCACGCCGAGGGCCGCGGTGGGCTCGTCGAGGGCCAGCAGCCGCGGTCTCCTGCCCATCGCCCGGGCGACCGCCACCAGCTGGCGCTGGCCGCCGGACAGGTAGCGGACGTTGCGGGTGGTGTCCTTCAGCGGGATGTTCAGGTTGGCGAGCAGTTCCCCGGCGGCGGCGTGGAAGCGGGTGTCGGACAGCATCAGCCGCTTTTTTTCCTGGCCGAGCATGATGTTGGCGGCGATGTCGAGGTTGTCGCACAGCGCCAGGTCCTGCCAGACCACGGCGACGCCGTGCCGGGACGCGCCCGCTGGGTCTGGCGGGACCTTTTTCCCCGCCAGGTAGATGTCGCCGGCGGCGGGCACGATGTCGCCCGCGATGCAGCGGACCAGGGTGGTCTTGCCCGCGCCGTTCTCGCCTGCCAGCGCGACCAGCTCGCCGCTGCGCACGTTCAGGTTGATGTCATCCAGGGCCCGCAGGTGGCCGTAGCTGCAGTTGAGGCCGGACACGGTCAGGAGCGGGTTTCCCGGGTCTGGCCTGGCCCGGCCTGCTGGGTCCGGGCTGGCTGGGTCCCGGCTGGCTGGGTCCCGGCTGTCGGGGTTCTGGCCGTTTGGCCGGGGGTCGGCGGTGCCCCGGGCGCCGCGGCGGGCGGCCCGGGCCGCTCCCCGGGCGGCCCCTTTGACGGCGACGAGAGAACCGGTCATCCCGTCATTGTGTGGCCTCAATCGTGCGGTTGGCCACAAAGTTCGCCCACCATGTAAGCCTGACCTGGGATTTTCATGGTTTTTAAATGTCAAACGACACGTCACCGGGGGCGGGGAGGACCTTCATGATCCCGAAGGATCTTGTCCCCAGAACGGGTACAGAACCTTTCACGATCATGGAAATCGGGGGAGGAGAGGGCGGTGCTTGTCGCGTTTTCTGTTACGCCGCTGGGGGTCGGGGAGGCGGTCGGCGAGGTGGTGGCCGAGGCGGTCCGGGTGGTGCGGGAGAGCGGGCTGCCGAACCAGACCGACGCCATGTTCACCACCGTCGAAGGGGACTGGGACGAGGCCATGGCGGTGGTCAAGCGGGCCGTGGACGCGGTGGCGGCCCGGGCGCCGCGGGTGAGCCTGGTACTCAAGGCGGACATCAGGCCGGGGGTGACCGGGGCGCTGACCGCGAAGGTGGAAGCGGTGGAGCGCTACCTGGAGGCCTGAGCGCCGGCCGCGGCTGTCCGGGGCTTCCGGTCAGGCTACGCCGGCCAGGCGCAGCCCGGCGGTGACCGCCGCGGCGGCCAGGACGACGACCAGGAACGGGGCCTTGCGCCAGGCCAGGACGCCGGCCACCAGGACCCCGGCCGGGCGGGCGAAGCCGGAGAAGCCGTGCCCCTCGGTCAGCGCGGTGGTGGCCACCAGCGCGGCCAGCAAGAGCACGGCGGCGGCCTCGAGCAGCCGGGTGGCCCGGGGCGGGAAGGTGATCTTCGCCCGCAGGACCTGGCCGGACAGCCGGAAGGCCCAGGTGCCCGCGGCCAGGGTGGCCATCCCGGCCATGACCAGCGTGGTGTCTTTCACCGGGTTCCCTTCACCGGACGGGCGCCGGCTGCTCGTCGGCGGCCGGGGCCGCCTTCGGGGCGGGCTCGCGGACCAGCAGGAGCACCGCGGCCAGGGCCAGCAGCACCGGCAGCCCGGCGGGCAGGAACGGGGTGGCGGCCAGCGCGATGGCCGCGCCGGCCAGCGCGGCCCGCAGGATCCGGGTGTCCCGCAGGTCCTTGACGATCAGCGCCAGGATGACCGCGGGAAACATGGCGTCCAGGCCGAACGCGTTGGTGTCATGAATCGCGGACCCGGCCAGCGCCCCCAGCACGGCGCCGCCCGGCCAGCAGATCAGCACGCCGAGGCCGCAGGCCCAGTAGGCGGCCCGTTTGGCCCGCAGGTCCTCCTGGGCCAGCGCGAACACCACGCTCTCGTCGTTCATCAGGTGGGTGCCGAACAGCCGCCGCCAGCCGCGTCCGGTGACTCCGGTCGGCAGGGCCAGGCCGTACGGCAGGTGGCGGGAGTTCACCAGCAGCCCGGCCAGGGCCGCGGCGAAGGGACTGCCGCCCGCCGCGACGATCCCGACGAACAGGAACTCCGACGCGCCCGGCCAGCACCAGCAGGCTCTGCACGGCGGGAAACCAGAGCGGGAAGCCGGAGGAGACCGCGATGGCGCCGTAGGACAGGCCGATGAAGAACACGGCCAGGCAGGTCAGCGCGATGTCGGTCAGGACCGCGGTACTCAGCGGGCTGCGCTCTAGAGTTCTCCGTAGCGAACGCATGGAGCTTATTGTGAACACCGAACCGTCGTTCGTCAAAACGAACGGATGAACTGATATGACGAACACTAGCGGTCCGCCGCTCGAGGTCATCGCGGCCTCGCTGCGCCGGGAGCGGCAGCGGACCGGGCTGTCGCTCACCGAGGTGGCCCGCCGGGCCGGGATCGCCAAGTCCACGCTGTCCCAGCTGGAGTCCGGCACCGGCAACCCCAGCCTGGAGACGCTGTGGGCCTTGTGCGTGGCGCTGGACGTGCCGTTCTCCCGGCTGCTCGACCCGCCGGCCCCGCAAACCCAGGTGATCCGGGCCGGCGAGGGACCCACCGTGGACTCGGCGCAGGCCGACTATCACGCCACCCTGCTGGCCAGCAGCGCGCCCGGGGCACGGTGCGACATCTACCGGATCGCGGCCGAGCCCGGGCACCCGCGGGCGTCCGAGCCGCACATGCCCGGAGTCGTGGAGCACACCGTCATCGGCGCCGGCCGGGCCCTGGTCGGCGTGACCGGCCAGGCGACCGAACTCGGACCGGGCGACTACATCCGCTACCCGGCCGACCGGCCGCACGTGTTCGAGGCGCTGGAGCCGGGGACGCAGGCCGTGATGCTGTCCGAGCACACCTGACCTACGACGGGTCCTCGGCGGGGGGCGTGGTGTAGGCGGCGATGGCCCGCCCGGACATCGCGCGGGCCTGCGCCTCGTCGCCGCCGCTGGCGATGTGGGCCTCGCACCAGCGCTCGCCGCTGAGCGTCATGAAGCGCCTGCCCTCCTCGGACGCGGCCCAGGCGGCGCCCTCGGCCGGATCCATGGCCGGGCGCCCGGCCAGGTTCAGGCTCAGGCCCAGGACAATGGAGTCCCAGCCGACGCCGACCGCCCCCGGGCCGAACTGGGCCCACATGTCGTCGCTGGCGTGCCCGATGTGCTCGATCTCGAGCCGGGTCCTGGTCGGTGCCACCGCCGTCAGGCGGACCTCGACCCAGCTCACCTGGTCGCCGAACTCCCAGGTGACGAAGAAGCTCTCCGGCGGATCGCAGCGCTCGATGGTGCCGCCGGCGTTGCCCTCGATCTGGTAACGGCCGCCGGGCTTGAGCTCGCCCGAGACCGGGAGGAACCACCGCCGGATGCGCTCGGCGTTCGTGCAGGCGTCCCAGACGTCCTCGACGGCGGCGTCGTAGGTCTGGCTGATGACGACGACGCGCGCTTCGCCCGCCTCCATAGTCCGGGTACCGACCCGGCGCTGGACGGCGCTGATCTGATGAGTGACGTCGATCATGAAGGTCCTTCCTGTTCGCTTTGGCTTTCGCTGAGGCGGCGCTCGCGCTGGCCGCGCGCCAGTTCGGTGGCCAGCGCCGCCAGGTGAGGGGTCCAGAAGCGCCGGAAGCGGTCGAGCCACACGTCGACTTCCTGCAGCGGCCCGGAGTTCACCGCGTACAGCCGCCGGGTCCCGCTGGGCCGTACGGTGGCCAGGCCGCTGTCCCTGAGTACCCGCAGGTGCTGCGAGACGGCCGGCTGGGAGATCCCGAACTCCGCCTGGACGACCGCGCCGATCGCACCGGAGGTCAGCTCCCCCTCGGCCAGCAGCTCGAGGATCCGCCGCCGCACCGGATCGCCAAGGACATCGAGCGCGTGCACCCAGCCATCGTATCAGCAGTGACTTATATAAGTGTAGTCTTAACGAAAGGAAGAGGAGGGAGCTACCGGGGTTCGGCGGGGATCTGGTCGATGAGGGCGGCCAGGCCGGCTTCACCGAGCAGGTCGGCGGGGCGGACGGTCTGGTCGTGGGCGACGTAGTAGAACGCGGCGCGGACCTCGGTCACCGGCACCCCGGACAGCGCCGCCCAGGCCAGGCGGTACGCGGCGAGCTGGACGGACACCGCGCGCCGTTCGGCGGCGGAGGCGGGCGGGCGGCCGGTCTTCCAGTCGACGACGTCGTAGCCGCCGCCGGGGGCATCGGCGAACACCGCGTCGATCCGGCCGCGGATCAGCCGGTCGCCGACCAGGGTCTCGAACGGCACCTCGACCGCCTGGGGCCAGCGATCCGCCCACTCGCCCCGCTCGAACCGGGCCTGGAGCGCGGCCAGGTCGCCCGCCGCGGCCTCGTCGTCCTCGGCGTTGTCGGGACCGAACAGCGCGTTGTCGTCGATCAGCAGCTGCTGACCGTAGCGCTGCTCCAGCCACTGGTGGAAGGCGGTACCCCGGCGGGCCTGGCGGGCCGGCGGCCGCGGCATCGGCCGCCGCACCTGACGGGCCAGCTCGTCCGGATCCCGGGCCAGCGCCACCAGCGACGACACCGACAGCCGGGCCGGCAGTACCACCCGCGTCGGTCCCTCACCGCGCCGCTGCTCCCGCTCGGCCAGCAGCAAGCCCGCGTCCAGGTCCCAGGCGGCCACCATCGCCTCGTCGGCCTCGTCCAGCTCGTCCAGGTGCTCGGGCGCGCGATCCTCGATCACCATGGCGGCCGCCGCGCGGACGGCCTCGTAGTTGCGGCCGGCCGGGGTGGCGGGCCAGTCCGCGGTCTCGACCGTTGCGAGCAGCGGGTTCTCGGTGTCGGGGTCGGGCTCGTCGGTCCAGATGCCGATCTGGGCCGCGCCGGACCGGCGGACCTCCGCCAGGAACGGCGAGGGCCCCAGGCGGCTGCTGCCGCCCTCGCCCCACCAGTAGCCCGAGCAGCCCAGGAAGTACGCCGCCCGGGTGGCCGCCACGTACATCAGCCGCCGCTCCTCGGACAGGTCCCGGGTCGCGCAGCCCTCGGTGAAGGCCTCGAGCGAGGCGGCGTCGAGGCCGAGCAGCTCGGGCAGGTCCCCCGCGTCACCGCGCAGGCCGAACGGGATCAGCCGCGCGTTATCGGTCCACCGCGTCGAGACCCGGGGCCGGGCCGGGAACACCTGGGACCGCTCCCCCATGGACAGGCCGGGCACGAACACGGCCGGCCACTGCAGGCCCTTGGCCGCGTGCACGGTCAGCAGCTTGACCGAATCCGACTCGCCCACCCGCCCGGTCTCCAGCCCGAACTCCTCCTGCTGGGCCGCGGCCAGGTAGGCCAGGAACGCGCCGAGGGTCGGCTCGGCGCCCTCGCCGGTGAACGCGTCCGCCACGTCGGTGAAGGCATCGAGGTCGGCGCGGGCCGCGACCGGGTCGACCCCGGGCCGGGCCGCGACCTCGATGTCCAGGCCGAGCACGCGCTCGGCCTCGGCGGCCAGGTCGGCGAGCGGCCGTCCGACGTGCGCGCGCAGCCACCGCAGCTCGCCCGCCAGGGCGTGCATCCGCCGGTAGCCCTCCGCCGAGTAGGCGTCCGGCTCGCCCAGGTCGTCGAGCGCCTCGACCAGGCTGCCGGTCTCCGCGGTGAGGTCGGTGATGGCCTCGGCCAGCGCGTCCTGGGCGTCGTGCTCCACGGCGGCCGCCCGGGTGACGGCCCGGCCGTCACCCTCGCCGCTGGCCAGCGCGCGGGCCCGGCGGCCGAGCGCGACCAGGTCGCGCGGCCCGATCCGCCAGCGCGGCCCGGTGAGCAGCCGGGCCAGCGCGTCGGAGGCGCCCGCGTCGTGGAGCACTCGCAGCGTGGCCACCACGTCCTGGACCTCGGGCACGGCGAGCAGGCCGCCGAGGCCCACCACCTCGACCGGGATGCCGCGGGCCTCCAGCGCGTGCCGCAGCGCCACGAACTGGGACCGCTTGCGGCACAGGATCGCGATGTCCGACGGCCGCACGTTCATGGCCAGGCCATCGGGCCAGGGCTGCCCGTCGGGCGCCAGGCCGCGCTCGGTCGCCAGCAGCGCGGCGGCCTGCGCGGCGACCCAGCCGGCCTCGTCGAGCGAGGTTTCCAGGAGGGCGGCGGAGACGATGCCCCGTTCGGTCCGGTCGGGGGCGGAGACCAGGCGGGGCACGTCGGGGGCCTCGTAGCGCAGTTCCTCCTGGATGACGGCGGCCGCGTCGAGGACGCGCGCGGAGTTGCGGAAGCTGGTGGACAGCTGCAGCACCGGGGCCGGGCCGGACGACGCCGAGGCCCCGAACGGCATCCCGGGGCGACTCCGGGCTACCACCGGGAAGTCGGCGGTGAACCGCCGCAGGTTGCCCGCGCTCGCGCCGCGCCAGCCGTAGATGGACTGGCACGGGTCACCGACCGCGGTGACCGGGTGGCCGCCGCCGAACAGCGCCCGCAGCAGGACCAGCTGGGCGTGGCTGGTGTCCTGGTACTCATCGAGCAGGACCACCTGGTAGCGGGACCGCTCGGCCGCGCCGACCTCCGGGTGCCGGCTGGCGATCCGCGCCGCCAGCGCCACCTGGTCCCCGTGGTCCAGCACCTCGCGGGCCGCCTTGGCGGCGGCGTACCGGCTGACCAGCGGCAGCAGCTGCTCCCGGGCGCGCTGGGTGGCGATGATCTTCTTGACGGCCGCGGTGATGCGCCCCGGCAGCGCATCGTGCTCCGCGGTCAGCCACAGGCCCACGGCGCTGACGTCGCTGGTGTCGCGCAGGTGCTCGGACAGGTCGCCGGCCAGGTCGAGCATGGCCGCGGTCACCGTCTGCGGGGTCCAGGTGATCTCGTCCATCGGCCCGTCGTAGGCCGCCACGATCTGCGACGCGAGCTGCCAGGACAGCGCCGGGGTGATCAGCCGCATGGACGGCTCGAGTCCTTCCCGCAGCGCGTTGTCGCCGACCAGCCGCCCGGCGTAGGCGTGGTAGGTGCCGATCACCGGGTCGCCGGGGAAGGGCTCCTCGGCTCCGGGCGTGCTCTTCGCGGTCGGCAGGTCCATTCCGGCCCGGCGGAGCCGGTCGAGCCGGGAGCGGACCCGGTCGGCGAACTCGGCCGCGGCCTTGCGGGTGAAGGTGAGCCCGAGCACCCGGTCGGGGCGGACCATCCCGTTGGCGACCAGCCAGACCAGCCGGGCCGCCATCGTCTCGCTCTTGCCCGAGCCCGCGCCCGCGATGACCGCCAGCGGGCCGAGCGGCGCGGAGATCACCGCCGCCTGCTCCGCCGTCGGCTCGGGCAGCCGGAGCAGCCGGGCCAGCTGGACCGGTCCGAGCGGGGCCGACCCGAGCTGGGCCGATCCGGGCTGGGTGGCGGTCGTCATGGCGTCACCTGCTCGCCTTCGGGGTGGACCGGGCAGCAGGAGGCGACCGGGCAGGTGCGGCAGCTGGGGTTGACCTGGGCGGTGAAGACCGGCCCGGCCATCCCGGACGCGACCGTCTCCACCAGGTTCTTGGCCCAGCCGGGCTCGTCGTCCTCGGCCAGCGCGCCCTGCCGCTGCACCTTGGCCCGCAGCGTCACCCCGGCCGCCTTGCCGACCTGGACCAGCTCGGCGCCGCCCGGCTCGGCCAGGCCGAACTTCTCGAACGCGCCGAGCAGCACGGCCAGCTGGTAGACGCCCAGCTGCGGGTGGCGGCCGAGCTCGTCCTCGCGCGGGGAGCTGCCGCCGGTCTTCAGGTCGACCACGACCGCGCGGCCCTCGTCGTCGGATTCCAGCCGGTCCACCCGGCCGGTGATCTCCACCTGGCCGATCCGGACCTTGAGCGCCTGCTCGACGGCGACGAGCTCGCGCGGGTTGGCGGCGTGCCAGTCGAGGAACCGGCGCACCATGCGCTCGGCCAGGGCCCGTTGCTTGGCGCTGTACCAGGCGCTGCCGAAATCGAGATGGTGCCAGATGTCATCGATGCGATCGGCAACGGCCCGTTCGGTCGCTCCGTCGGCGGTGAGTACGGCGGCCGCGTGGATCACGGTGCCCAGGTGGCGCAGGACATCGGAGCTGCCGGCGCCGACCGCCGCCTCGAGCAGCCAGCGCAGCCCGCACCGGGTGAACGACTCGACCTGGGACGGCGACAGCCGGACGGCCTCGCCGCCGGCCACGATCGGGCCGTCGTCGGAGATCTCGGTCAGGGCGTACCAGTCGCGCGGGTGGGCCGCGCGGACCCCGGCGGCGGCCAGCCGGGCCAGCTGCGCCGCCGCGGCCTGCCGGACCGGCAGCGGGCGGGCGGTGTCGGCCGCGGCCCGGCGCAGGTCGGCGACCAGCGCGGGCATGGACAGCCAGCGGTGCCCTTGCGTCTGCGCGACCCGGACCACGGGAATGTCGTCGCCGGCCAGCTCGGTCCAGGAACCGGGACGGCCGGGTGTCGGTGTCCTCGCCGCCGACGGCGGTGACGACGAGCCGCTTGCGCGCGCGGGTGACGGCTACGTAGAACAGCCGGCGCTCCTCGGCCAGCAGCTTGGCCGCCAGCATGGCGGCGTCCACGTCGGTGCCCTGGCCCTGAGCCGGGCGGGTGTCGGGGCGAGCCGTCTCGGCCAGCTCGTCCACGCCGAGCAGCGAGCCACGCAGCCGCAGGTCGGGCCAGGCCTCCTCCTGGACGCCCGCCACCACCACGACGTCCCACTCCAGGCCCTTGGACCGGTGCGCGGTCAGGATCCGGACGCAGTCCTCCCGGACCGCCCGCTCGGCCAGCGTGTCGCCCGCGATCTCCTGCCCGGACAGGCTGTCGGCGAACAGGCCGGGCGCGCCCGGCGGCATGGTGTCGGCGAAGTGCGCGGCCTTGTCGAACAGGGCCAGCACCGCGTCCAGGTCCCGGTCGGCGGCCGCGCCGGCCGGGCCACCCGCCGCGCTGGCCCGCTGCCACTGCGGGGCCAGTCTGGAGGCGTCCCAGATGGCCCAGAGGACTTCCTCGGCGCTGCCGCCCCGGTCGATGGCCTTGCGGGCGGTGGCGAGCAGGGCGGCGACCTTCTTGGCCGGCTCGGCCACCCGGTCCGGCACGACGGCCAGGTCGCGGGGGTCGAGCAGGGCGTGGGCGAGCATGTCCGTGTTGTTCGGGCCGTCGGCGTTGCCCGGGGTTTCCGGGTCGGCGTCGGCCAGCAGCTGCAGCGAGCGGCGCAGCCGGCGCAGGCCGAGCGCGTCGGTGCCGCCGAGCGGCCCGCACAGGAGCTCGGCGGCGACCTGCTCGTCGAGCTCCTTGGGCTGCAATGCGCAGCGCAGCAGCATGAGCAGCGGGCGGGTGCCCGGCTCGTCGGTCATCGGCAGCTCGTCGCCCGCCACCGCGACCGGGACGCTGGCCGCGGTCAGCGCCCGCCGCAGCAGCGGCATCTGCCGGGCGGCCGAGCGGACCAGGACGGCCATGTCCGACCAGGGCACGCCGTCGGCGAGGTGGGCGCGGCGCAGCGTGTCGGCGACCAGCGCCGCCTCCTGGGTGGAGCTGTCCGCGATCAGGATGGCGATCTCGCCGGGCGGGCTGTCCGGCACCGGGACCAGCATCCGGTGGCGGGCCTGGGCCGCGCTGGCACCGGGCGCGGCGGGCAGGCGGCGGGCCACCCGGCGGGAGGCGGCCAGCAGGACCTCGCCGCTGCGGCGGCAGGTGCGCAGGGCCACCACCGGGGCGGGCTGGCCGTCGGCGGTGCGGAAGCGGTCGGGGAACTCGGTGAGCGCGCGGACGTCGGCGCCGCGGAACGCGTAGATGGACTGGTCCGGGTCGCCGACCGCGATCAGCTCGCGGCCGTCCCCGGCCAGCGCCATCAGCAGCGACTCCTGGGCCGGGTCGCTGTCCTGGTACTCGTCGACCAGCACCACGTCGTAGGCGTCGCGCTCGCGCTGCCGGGTCTGCGTCCGGCCGAGCAGGGCGGCGGCGATCCGGACGATCTCGGCGTAGTCGTAGGCCGGGACCGGGGCGAGGTCGAAGCGCGCCGCGTACCGGTCGAGGAACGCGGCGGCGGCCATCCAGTCGTCGCGGTCCCTGAGCTTGCCGAGCTGGCGCAGCCCGCGGCCGTCCAGGCCGCGCTCGGCCGCTCGCAGCAGCAGGTCACGGACCTCCTCGGCGAAGCCGCGGGTGCCGAGGGCGGCGCCGCAGCCGCTCCGGCCAGCGGCTACCCCCGTCGCTGGGACTCGCCCTTGAGCAGACGGCGGACTTCCAGGAGCTGCTCGGGCGCGGAGAGCAGGCGCGGCGGCTCGTCGCCGGCCAGCACGAACTCTCGCCGGGCGAGCGCGTAGGCGTAGCTGTGGAAGGTCACCGCCAGCGGCTCGCGGGTGGTTCTCGCCAGGCGCGCGGTGATGCGCTCGCGCAGCTCGGCGGCGGCCTTGCGGCTGAAGGTGAGGACCAGGATCCGCTCCGGGCTGATCCCGCGGTTCTCGATCCGGTCCGCGACGGTGGCCACGATCGTCGTCGTCTTGCCGGTGCCCGGCCCGGCCAGCACCAGCAGCGGGCCGCCGGCGTGGTCCACCACCTGCTGCTGGGCCTGGTCCAGACGGGGTGCCCGGCTGGCCGCTGAAGCCGCTGGACCTGCCCCGGGCCGCCGCTGGGCCCGCCGGTCCGGCCGCCGCCGGGGGGCGGCGGATGAGGCGGTACGCGGGAGCGTTCGGCTGGTCCATTACTGGCATTCCAGCAGATGGCACTGACATTTTGCGGCCCATCGGGGGAAGCCCCAGCGTGTCGCGGCGCGATGGTGAGGGTGATCTGGCGCGGCGGTTACCGTGCCCCGGCGCGGGTGGTGACCGTGATGCTTAGGCGCCTCGTGCTGAACCGCGGATTTTCATGATCACGTAGTGATTTCGTATGGCCAGGGCGTGTCTTGTAGCCCCTTCAGCTAGCTCAGAAATTCAGTGGTTGTGGCGTTCTAACTACCCTATTCGGCAGAACGCCACAACCACTGAACCGAAATGGTGCGAAGCGGGCAGGTGCGGTTGATGGTGCGTCGTGGCCAGACCGGCGCGACGATGAGGCCGTTTCATGATCCGCTGAAGGCCCGCTTCATGACCTGACGGGCAAACGCGCTTCATGATCATGGCCGGGCCAGCTTCATGGTCTGTGGGGCATGCCTGGCGTAGTAGAGCCTTCGTGATCATGGGCCGGGCCAGCGGGCGCGGCGCATGTCGACGCGGACCGGGGGGCGGGCCGAGCGGAGCGGGGTGCCCTCGGCCAGGTAGTGCTTGACGGCCACGCTGTCGTGGCCGGGCGCCGGGGTGCCGTCGGAGTGGATCACCCGCCACCAGGGCACCGCGCCGCCGTAGACGGACATCACCTTGCCTACCTGCCGGGGCCCGGGGCCGGCCGCCAGGTAGGCGGCGATGTCGCCGTAGGACATGACGCGGCCGGGCGGGATGGAGTCCACCAGGTCCAGGACCTGGCTGGAGAAGTCGTCGACGGGCGGCGGCTCGCTGGCGTCCTCGGGGGGCGGCCCGTCGGGGCGGGGGGTCATCGGTTCGTCCGGCGGAGGATGGCCAGCCGGGTCGCGGCGGCGGCGGACAGGGCCAGGGAGGTCAGCGCGAGCAAGGCGAACAGGACCAGCTGGCCGGAGCCGCGCGGGCCGACCGGCTCGGGCGGGAGCGAGCCGTGATACTTCACGGTGTCCTTGATGGTGGCGGCGGCCGGCCGGACACCCGCCAGCTGGCCAGCCCGGGTCAGGGCGGCGGCCGCGTCCACGATGCCAAACCCCACCTGGCTGTTGTAGCCGCCGGCGGGCCGGTCCGTGGTGGTCGAGGTCATGGCGCGGGACACCAGGTCGGGCGCCAGGTCCGGATACTTCGACTTGATCAGGGCGGCCACGCCCGCCACCAGCGCGCACGCCGGACTGGTGCCGCTGACCAGCCAGTACTCCCCATCCCGACCCTGGGCAGGCACCGACACGCCGGGCGCCGCCACCTGGACGGACAGGTTGTCGCTGGAGAACCCGGCCACCGTTCCGTCGACCTTGACGGCACCCACGCTGATCACGCTCGGGTAGTCAGCCGGGAAGGAGTAGGGCGCCTGGCTGGTCCGGCCCGCACCGGACGGGCCGCCCGAGTTCCCGGCCGAGGCGATCACCACGACGCCGTGGTCGTAGGCCTGCTGCAGTTCGGCCCGGACCGCGCCGCTCGGCGCGCTGTAACCGATCGACATGCTGATGACCTTCGCGCCGTGCGTCACCGCATAACGGATCCCGTCGGCCAGCGACTGCTGGATGACGGCCTCCTGCTCCCGCTCGTACTTGGCGTAGTGCGGGTCGGCGCGATCGGGGATCACCCGGATGGACAAGATCCGCGCCCGGGGCGCGATGCCGGTGACCCCGTCGATGCCGTCGTCGTGCCCGTGCCCCGCGATCAGCGACGCCATCCAGGTGCCGTGCACGCCCCAGTCCCCGTTGGCCGAGCTGGTGGTGACGCCGGTGTAGTTAGGACCGGTGGTGACCGACCCGGACAGGTCACTGACATGCGGGTTGACGCCGCTGTCGATGACGGCGACGGTTACCCCGGCCCCCCGGGTCACCGACCAGGCCGCTTCGACGTCGAGCATGCTCAGTACCCACTGCTGCTTGTCCGCGATGCCGTCGGCGACGGCCGAGCGGGTGAGCGCGGCGCCCGGTGCCCGGATGGCCGCGCGGGCCGGACCGGGCGGGATCGCGGCCAGCGCCACCAGGCCGGTTACGCAGGCCAGGGCCAGTTTGGCTCGCCAGCGGGGGGTCAGCATCCGGGCGCTCCCGGGCAGTGCGGCGGGGCCGGGGCGGCGGCGAGCGTCTGCGCGACATTATGCGCGACGCCCTGGGCCATGCTGGTCATTTCCGCCTCGGAGTAGGAGTCGCGGGACACCGGCACCCGGGGGCGGCTGTCGGAGTAGCCGGCGGCGTACATGACGACGTACGGGCCGGCCGTGAAGCTGGCCGAGACTTGCCGGTTGTAGTCATACGTCCGGCCGCTCGCACCGTGGTACCTGAGCACGAGGACGCCGGCCGGGAGCAGGTCGGCGCCGGCGGCCTGCCGCGCCACGGCCAGCCGCGACAGGGTCAGCCGACGGCCGGCGCTGGCGGCGGAGGCGGCGTTCGGCAGCACCGCCACGCCGACCGTCATCACGAAACTCCTGGTGGTGTCCACGTAGGTGGCGCGGAGCACCGCCTGGCATCCGCTCTTGCGCAGCAGCGCGCCGGCCGCCGCACTGGTCACGGCCTTCGCGCAATCGGATTCCGGCGGCGCGATGCTGACGCGGAGCGCGTTCAGCTGGAGGGGGTCGATGTCCTGGAGCGTCTTGGCGGACAGCTGGTAGGAGACCGAGGCCGGGAAGATCCGCCCGGCGGGTAGCTGCTGCCAGCGCCGCATGACCTCCCACGCCTCGATCTGGCGTTGCTGCTGCGCGGTGAAGTGCCGGGGCAGCATCTGGATGGCCACCCCGGTCAGCGAGACGGCGAGCCCGGCAACGCCGAGGAGCAGGGCGATGACGGCCGCGGCGCGCCGGCCGCGTCCAGGAAGGCGACCGCGACCTTGGAGGTCGCCGTCCATCTGGTCGGCATACATCTCGTCACCGCGCATCCCGTCGCCATGGCTCCGGTTACCGTATACCCCGGGCGCGTGAGGCCATGGGCCATCGCGTGCCTCAGGATCCGCCGTCACAAGGAAAATGGTAGGGCTAGATTCAGGCGTCTTGACTGGCCGGAGGAACTAATGCCCTGGTTTGACCTGCCCTTGGAGCAGTTGCGAGAATATCGCACAGATACCGCGGAGCCTCCTGGCCTGGATCAGTGGTGGCAGCAGCGCCTCGACGCGGCCCGCGCGGTGGCGAGCCCGCCCACCCTGAGCCGGTATGAAGCCGATATCTACGCGCCCGTCGAGGTGTACGACACGGAGTTCTCCGGTGCGGGCGGCGACCGCATCAGGGCCTGGTACTTGCGCCCCGCGGGCGCGAGCGCGGACACGCCGGTGGTGGTGACGTTCATCGGCTACGGCGGCGGGCGCGGCATGCCCGCCGAGCACGCGCTGCTCCCGGCCCTGGGCTACGCGGTCTTCGTGATGGACACCCGGGGCCAGGGCGGGCGGTGGACCACCGGCGCCACCGGCGACCGGCAGGGCGACCCGGCCGCGGGCCCGGAGAACGCCCGGGTCATGACCAGGGGCATCGGTCAGCCGGAGGGTTACTACTACACCCGTTTGTTCACCGATGCCGCGCGGGCGGTGGAGACGGCCCGTGAGCTGGCGGGCGTGTCCCGGGTGGCGGTGAGCGGCGCCAGCCAGGGCGGCGGGCTCGCGCTGGCCACCGCCGCGCTGGTCCCGCAGGCGGTCGCGGTGTGCCACGCGGACGTGCCGTTCCTGTGTGACATCCAGCGCGGCATCACGCTCGGGCCGGACGCGCCGTACACCGAGATACCCGAGTTCCTGGCGCATAACGTGGACCTGATCCCGGCGGCGCTGGACACCCTGCGGTACGTGGACTGCGCGCTGCTGGCCCGCCGGATCACCGCGCGGTGCCTGCTCAGCGTGGGCCTGATGGACACGGTTTGCCCGCCGTCCACGGTCTTCGCCGCGTATAACGAGATCACCGCGGACAAGGACATTTCGGTACACCCGTTCACCGGCCACGTGGTGCCGACGGCGCACGTTGAACGACAGCTCCGTCACCTAAGGGATTTCCTGCGCTGAGCCGAGAGCCAGTTGTCCCTTAGGGTGACCGTAGCAGTGCCGCAGATACCTCTGGGAGGACCTTCGTGACCGAAGGGAATGGGCATGTCATCGACCCGAACGGTGACGCTCGGCGTGCCCTGCAGGAGGCTGTGGCCGAACACGGTCCCGAGGTGCTGTCGAACGCCGCCGTCATCGACACCGTCTGCCGGGATCACCTCGCCGGGCTGCCCGGGGAATCCATCCTCATCGGCGACGCGGCCCGGACCAACGTCCCGGCGCTGCTCAGTGACCTGATCCCCCAGCTCGGCAACTACGGCGCGATCCAGTCCGCCGCGGCCACCCTGGCCGGGGAGCACAACCTCGACATGGCGGCGTCCTTGTGGGTGGTCCGCGAGTTCGCCCGGGCCCTGGGCTATATCGCGCCCGCCACCGGGACATCCGCGGCTTTTCCTGGCTCCGGGCCGCGTCCGGTCGCCAGCTCCGGTCCCCGCCCCGTTTCCGGTTCGGGGCCGGCCGCGGGGGCCGGGATGGGCGGGGCCGCTGGGGCTGCCGAGGGCAGCGGGACGGCAGGAGCGGGCGGCGAGGAGAGCGAAAGCGCCCGTCCTGGCGGTGGGGAAACCGGGGGCGCGGTAGCTGGAGGTGCCGCCGCCGCGGCGGCGGGGGTGGCGGCCGATGAAGCGAGCCGGGGCGAGAGCGCCGCGGTCGCGAGCGGTCGCGAGCGGACCTGGCGCGAGCGGACCTGGCGCGAGCGGACCTGGCGCGAGCGGACCTGGCGCGAGCGGACCTGGCGCGAGCGGACCTGCGCGAGCGGCCGGCGCGAGCGGACCTGGCGGCGGCGGAGGACAGCGCAGGCGGCCGCCGGCGCGAGCGGAGCGACTGACAGCGGAGCGGCCAGCAGCCGGGCGGCGAGTGCCGGTGCGAGCGGGAGCGTCGCGAGCGGCAGCGAGCCGGGGTACGGCACGGGGCCGGCTGGTGGTGCTACCGGGCAGGCCCTCGGCAGCCCGGGGACCACGGGCGCGGCCGGCGGCGGTCCCGGGGCTACCGGTCCGGTCGGCACGGGACCAGGGACGGGCCAGGCCGGCGGCGGCGGCCGGGGCGACGGGGCCGGTCGGCGGGCACGGGCGGGTGAGCACCGGGCCCATGAGTGGTGTACCCGGGGCAGGCGGTCCCGCGGCGGGGGGAGCCTGGGGCGGGCCTTCCGCGCCGGGCGGTCCCGCGGGCGGCGGGACCGGAGGCGGTGAGGGCTGGGGCGGCGGTGCGCCCAGTGCCGCGCCCGAGGACGAGCCTGGTTTTCCGCTGCCGCTGCCGGCGGGGCGGCTGCCGGGGCGCCAGCCGCAGCGGTCCAAGGTGCTCAACCGCAACACGGTGGGGATCGCCGCGGCCATCGCGCTCATCGCCGGCTACCTGGGGGTCGCGGCGGTGGCGCACCTGAGCCCGTTCCCGGCCAAGACGGTCGCGCCGCCATCGGCGTCCCAGTCCTCGAGCCCGCCGGCCAGCACCAACTCCAGCCCGGCCTCCTCGCCCGACCCGTCGGCCGACCCGCCCCCGCCGTCGCAGTTCGACATCCTGCTGACCAAGATCCCGGCCGCGGTGAAGGACCCGGACAGCTGCCAGAACCCCGGCACCGGGTTCGGCGCGACCGCGGTGAGCCAGTGCCAGCAGCTGCAGGGCCTGGCCGCGAGCACGATCATCTATTACCTGTATCCCCAACCGGACCGCGCTCGCCAGCGGGTTCAGCAGCTTCCTCAAGGCAGCGAAGTTCCGCAAGGACAGGGAGTGCACCACCAACGGGAACTTCAGCGACTTCCTCGTCAAGTGCCGAGTCCGACTTCACGATCAAGACGCCGGGCATGACGGGCAGCATCGCGGAGTACGTCAACAGCTCCGATCACCAGCCCGATCATCGTCAGCACCGACAACGAGCAGAACGTCATGGTCGTCATGGTCGGGACCAACGACCGGTGACCTGCTGGCGTACTGGAACAAGCTGCAGTGGGTGGTGACGCCGTAACCGGGCTCAGCTGCCGCCCGGCGGCTTCGGGCCGTTCCCGGTCGCGGTGACCAGCCGCCAGATGCCCCACGCCGCGGCCCCCAGGCCGATGAGCACGACGAGGGGCACGCTGCTGGTCGCGCCGACGATCAGGAGCACGATCCCCAGGCCGAGCGCGATGGCGCCGAGCAGCGAGTTCGACTGCTGTGGCTTGGCGACCGGGGCAGGTGCGGGCCGCACCGGGAAGGACGGCCCCGGACCGGGCGGGACCTGGCCCGGATAGGGCCCGTACCCCTGGGGCACGGGCGCGGGCGGCACGGGACCGTAGGGTCCGGGCTGAGGTGGGCCGGACTGAGATCGGCCGGGCCGCGGTGGGCCGGGGCGGCCCCGGCCGGACGCTGCTCCCGGCAGGGACCACCAGATGGTGTCGCCGGGTGGCACCATCTTCTGGCTCAGCTGCGGCAGCGGCCCGGTGCCGGCCGTGCTGAGCGGCGCGGACAGCGGCGGCGGGGTGGGGAGGGTCACGCCGCCCGACCCCGACCCGCCGGACGGGCCGGTAGGAGCCGTCGGGTAGCCGGACGGGGCGGCCGGGGACGCGGGAGTCGCCGACCCGCCGGGAACCCCGGAACCACCGCGAGCACCGGAACCACCGGACACGCAGCCAGCGGGAACCCCAGTGCCGCCGGGTACCCCAGTGCCGCCGGGTACCCCAGAACCGCCGGGTACCCCAGTGCCGCCGGGTGCCCTAGAACCGCCGGAGACTCCGGGGAGCCTCGGAACCGTCGGGTACGACGGGCTCGGGGAGGATGGAGCACCGGGCCGGGCACCCGGCTGAGACCCGGAGGGCGCCTGTGGCCGGGGGCGGGAGGGCGTGCCGGTACCAGTGCCGGTGCCGTCCGTGCCGGTGGACGGCTGCTCCCACCAGCGCTGCCCGGCCGGGATCGGCGGGCGGGCCGGCGACGCCGGGGACGCCGGGGACGGCGCCGGCTGGTCGAGCAGCTGCTCCAGGCCGCCGGCGGACACCCAGTCCGGGGCGCAGCACTCCCGCAGCCGCCGGGCGAGCACGTCGATCTGCGGGTCGCGCAGCGCGGCCAGCTGCTTCCACACCTCGGTGTCGAACGGGGCGAAGAAGTCGTTCTTGGCGAACAGCAGGTTCTTGGAGTTGTAAAGGGCCAGCCAGAGCGCGGGCTCACGGCCGAGCGCGGTCAGCGACAGGTAGATGACCAGGGCGGAGAACGTATCGACCCAGCGGTCCCAGACCCGCAGCCCGGGATGCTGGTAGTTCGGGTGGCCGAACTCGCTGGGCGGGGCCTGGCTGGCCAGCGGCGGGATCCACACCCCGTCGAAGTCGACCAGGCGGAGCTGCCCCTCCTGGTCCACCATGACGTTGCCGTGCTGCAGGTCGCCGTGGCCGAACTCGCTGCGCTGCAGCAGCGCGACCAGCTCGCGCCACCGGCCGGCCAGCGTGGTCAGGGCGGCCGTGTTGGCCCCCGTCACCAGGAAGTCCACGTACTCGTTCAGGGTCCGCCCGTCGATCCACTCCATGGTCAGCACCGGCCAGGGCGTCCGGTTGACCACGATGGCCTCGTCCAGCCAGGTGACGCCGGACACGTACGGGCTGAGGTCGTGGCTGGCCAGGTAGGTGTTCAGCGCGCTGTAGCGGTCCCGGCTGGAGGCGTCGTTCCTGATGTAGCAGCGCAGCGCCTGGGGCTTGCCCTCCACCGAGGCCTGGAACACCACCGCGCTGCTGCCCCGGGCCAGGGTCGGCCCGAGACTGTCCCAGACGAACTGGGCCGCCTGCAGCGTCGGCACGGTGAAGGTCCGGGACGGCGCCTGCACCGCCTTGTAGTAGTCGCCGGCGGCCGGGTACGCGGTCATCGGCACGCCAGCAGGTAGGCGGGCTGGCTGGCCAGCATCCGCAGGCGCATGAGCGTCACGTCGTCGTTCTTCAATCTCCTCGAGCCGTCCTGCTCTTTGCGTTGATCCGCGATCAGCTGGGCGAACACGTCGGGATGGGCCAGCGTGGTGAGGGTGTCCCACACCTTGGCCTCGCCGTGTTGGATCGTGCGCAGGATCCACTGCGCCATCGCGTCGGTGGCCGCGAACAGGAAATCGCCGGCTTCGAGCACGCCGCCGCCGAGGAGCAGGCGCTCGGTCATCTTGTCCAGGCTGGCGGGCAGGGTGTGCACGCCGTCCGGCAGGGTGCCGAAGTCCTCGGGCCCCAGGGGCGGGAACGCGGCGATCAGGTGCCCCGCCCGGACGTGGAAGAGCACCGTGTCGCCGAGCGCGACCGCCCGCCAGTAGGGCTCGGGGCCGTCGAGCCCGTAGATCTCGAAGCCGAGCAGGGTCGCGAACGAGCCGACCTCGGCGAACTTGCGCTCCTCGATGATGGAGTCGAAGTCCCGCACGTCCTTGGCCCAGCGGTCTTGCATCTCGGCGAACCAGGCCCGCATGGCGGCGGGCTCGAGCCGGGGACCCTGGGGCCCCTCGGATCCCGCCGGGCCGCCCGGCGGCGCGAACGACCGCACCAGCTGATCCACCCAGCGCACCGGGTCATAGGCCGTGGTGGCGCCGTCGAGCACCACGAAGCGGGCCCGGTGCGGCGCCCCGCTGCCGTCGGGGATGACCCCGCCGCTGGCGCCGTCCTGCCACTCGCCGGGCGCGTTGCCGTCCTTGGCCGCGCTGAAGGTGACCATCTGGATCTGCATGGGCGGACCGGCTCAGTCCCGCACGTCGACTTTGGTGCCGACCTCGAGGAACCGGACCAGCATGGTGGCGTCGGCGTTGAAGCCGAAGCCGCGCGCCCCGGGCTCGATCATCGCGCCGGTGCTCTGCGCGCTGGCGATCATCGGCGGTGGCAGCGGGCTGCTGATCCGGAACAGCTGCGGGCCGGGCTCGGGCAGTCCGTAATCCGTCGCCGGGAACAGCACGCCGTTGGACGCGGCCGGGGACACGAAGATGTTGAAGAACAGCGCGGGCCCGTCGCTGGTCTGGATGTTGACCAGCCGCTGGGCCCACTCGTCGAGCGAGGCGCCCTCGTACGGGCTGTCGGTCACCATGCCGTCGGTGATGTTGATGATGATCGGCGGGAACGAGTCCGGGTGAGCCTGGGCCCACTCGTACACGTGGGCCCCGGCCACCGCGACCGCCTGGCACATCGGGGTCCGGTAGCCGTGCACCGGCTCGACCCAGACCGGCACCCGGCTCGGCGGCGCGCCGACGTCCACCAACGGCGTCTCCCGCACCGCGATCGGGTTGTCCCGCAAGTCGGGCAGCGCGACCAGCGGCTGGCCGGCCAGCTTGCCGCCGAAGGCGGGTTCCACGCCCTCACCGCCGGCCACCGGGCGCATGCCGTAGCCGAAGATGCCGACGTCGAAGTAGTGCCGCGCCTTACCCGGCTCGCCCTGGGACGTGAAGAGCAGCTCGAGCAGGATCTCGTTGAGCACCCGGGCGGCGCCCTCCGCCAGGGTCTCGCGGCTGTTCACCCAGCTGGACTTCATGGAATCGGAGCGGTCGAGCAGGAAAACCACGCAACCCGGATCCCGCCGGCTGATATCCCTCTCGTACATGACATGACCTCCGTTGCTTACCGCGATTACATGGAACGGGCCTGGCCGGTAGCCGGTTCACGGGCCAGGCGGGCGGGCTCCCCCCGGCATGACCCGGACCGGCGGCCACGGCGTGCCGGGCTGCCAGGTCCAGACATGATCGCAGGACTCGCACCGGAAATCCCAGCCGTTCCTGGCTCGCCGGTGATCGAACCGGAACGCGCCGCAGCGCGGGCACTGCGCGATGAACGTCGACGCGAGGTAGGTGGACAGGTCCGGTGCGGGTACCCGTTTGGCTCCCGCGCTCGGTGCCGGGGTTCCCTGGGCCGAGTCCCACCAGGGCGCGTCGGCCTGGCCGGGCAGCGGCAGCAACTGGACCACGGTCTCGGATCCGCCGCGGACCTGCCCGTCGGAACCGGCGCCGGGGGCCACCGGGTCGACCGCGGTGGGTGAGAACGACGCCGGGGCGGCGCGCGGGCCGGCCTGCGTCAGCGGACCTGGCGGGGCCGGCGGGCCCGGCTGGGCCTGCGGCAGGGTGGGAGCGTGACGGCGCTGCGGCGACGGGAACCCGCGGGTTTCGTCGTCCGGGAAGCCGGGCGTCAGCGCGGGCGACCGGTCCGGCAGCCGGAGCAGGACCACGGCGGCGAGACCGCCGGCGACCAGCGAGACGATCACCGCGATGAGGAGCGAGGTGTGCACCAGCCGGTCCGCGGCCAGCCCACCGATCAGCGCCGCGACGACGGCCACCAGCACCCAGCCCAGCTGAGCCGGGCCGGCCGGCGGCGGGGCGGAGCGGGCCGGCGGCCGGGCCGCGGCGGCCGGCTCTGGCCGGCGGCGGCTGTGGGCGCTCACTGGGCGGCCCCCCGCAGGCTCTGCGGCGTCAGCAGGAACGTCACGCGCTGGGGCCCTTTCCCGAGATCGGCCGCGGAGCAGATCCAGCCGTCCAGCACTTCCGGGCCGCGGGCCGCGCTGCCCCAGCCGATCGGCGGCTTGACGCACACCTCGTACTGCCCGGCGGATACGTTGGCGGCGTAGCCCAGGGTCGAGTCCAGGGTGCCCGCCGCGACGCTGTCCAGCGTCCCGCTCTGCAGCACCCGGACCGCACTGCCAGCGACACCCCGTCCGCTGCTGCCCTGCTGGGTCACCTTGACGCTGAGCTTCACCCCGGAACCGCGGGCGGTGCCCGACGTCCCGGTGCTGCTGGGACTCGCGGTCGCCGCGGTTCCCGGCGGGGTCTTCGGCTGAGCGTGGCCGGTGAACCCGCCAATGACCAGAACCACGACGAACGCGCCGGCCTGCGCGAACAACGGCACGGCGAGCTTCCTGCGGTCGAGCATCACCACGGAGGATTCCCCTCCTCTCCCGGCTCGGGCGCTACCACCCTGTCACGGACCTACTGCTCCCACCACGGTTTGGGGCGAGGCCTCGGCTCAACCCGCGTGGTGGGCAGCGTAGCGCTGTTCTGCGATGCGGCGGCGGGCGGTGCGGCCCGGTCCTGCGGACCCGCCCCGGCCCCGCGGCACCCGCCGGCCCGGCGGCGGGGGCGGTGATGGCTGGGGTGGCTGGCCCGCGGCCGGACGATGGCTGGCCGCGGGCTGCCACCACACCTCCGGCGCGCCGGCGGCGCGGCGGGCGCGGGCGGGACACCGGGATGCGCGGGCGGCCGGTGGGCCGGCGGGGCACCGTGCCCGGCTGGGGCGCCATGTCCGGCCGGGACGCCCTGCGGGCCGGACGGCGGCCCGGACGGCGGCCCGGACGGCGGCGCTGCGTGGCCGACCGGCCAGGGGGCGGTGTAGCCGTAGGGCGAGGCCTGCTCCGGGACACCCGTGACCTGCTGCGGGAGCCAGGCGCCGGCCCGGGCGTAGGCCAGGAACAGCAGGACGCTGATCAGCGTGACCAGGACCCAGGCGGCGTGGGCGTTGACCGGGTTCCAGTCGTTGAGCCCGTGCAGGATGGCGGCGATGCCGATCCCGATCGGGGCGACCGCGTACTTCCGGCTCTGGCCGGTGATGGCCAGCCCGATGAAGTAGCCGGTGATGCCAGCCCAGCAGGCGTGGTCGATCGGGTCGGTGAGGAAGCGCCAGACGTACTCGAGCGTGAGGGCCTGCAGGTCCGGGCCGGTGGCGTTGCCGGACAGGTGGCCGAGGACGTCGGTGAAGTAGTGCACGACCTCGGCCGCGCCGAACACCAGGCCGCTCACCGCGCCGAGGAACAGGTAGTCGCGCGGCGTCTGGGTGTGCCAGAAGCGCCGCCAGATCCACGCCACCACCACGATCGGGATGGCCTTGGCCAGTTCCTCGGGGACGCCGATGGTGACGATGTCGAGCAGGCTGCTGGTGCCGGCGTGCAGTTCGGTCTCGAGCCAGATCGCGATGGGCGCCTGGGTGACGATGCCGACCACCGCGACCGCGGCCAGCATGGCCCGGCTCACGTGCTGGGGACGGACGACGACGCCGAGCAGCAGCAGCCAGGCCACCGCGAAGTAGGCCGCGAAGATCCAGGCGATGTCGCGGATCCTGGCCTCGGTCGCGTTGTTGAGCAGCACCAGCCCGAGCGGCGGCACGCTGACCAGGGCGACCAGCAGCAGCACCGGCCAGCTGCGCAGCGCCGGATCCTTCAGCCAGTGCCGCACCGGCACGAGCGAGGAGAAAGAATACTCCGGGGATTTCCCGCCGGGCGGCCGGCCGGAATTAGGAATGTAGCCCCCACCCATGTAACGCCCACCCTTTCCGCGATCATGACGGAATAGGTCGCGAGCCAGGGTTCGCCGCCCCTAGCTGCCCCGTCCGCGGAGTTTCCCCGGCTGATCGCGAGCGTACGCCTGCTCCGAACGCCAATCCTAAACTAGCCGCGCCGGCTTGCGATAGAGATCGCTTTTGCCGGACATCACGGTAGATGACCGCAATGTCAGTCGCCGATTACCACGCGGTTCGTCAGGGTGCCAATGCTCTCGATCGTCACCGACACCTCGTCCCCGTCGGTCAGCGGCCCGACCCCGGCCGGCGTCCCGGTCAGCAGGACGTCCCCGGGCAGCAGCGTCATCACCTGGCTGACGTGCGCGATCAGCCCGGGTACGTCGCACAGCAGCTCGGAGGTGCGGGCCTGCTGCCTGACCTCGCCGTTGACCGTGGTGGTGAGCTCGAGGTCGGTCGGGTTGGTCCCGGTCTCGATCCACGGCCCGAGCGGGCAGAACGTGTCGAAGCCCTTGGCCCGGGTCCACTGCCCGTCCCGGGCCTGCAGGTCCCGCGCGGTGACGTCGTTGGCGCAGGTGTAGCCGAACACCACTTCCTCGGCCCGCTCGCGCGGCACCTGGCGGCAGAGCCGGCCGATGATGACCGCCAGCTCACCCTCGAAGTCAACCCGGTCGGTGATCTTGACCGGGTACTTGATGGCGTCCCCCGGGCCGGTCACCGAGGTGGACGGCTTGAGGAAGATCACCGGCTCGTTGATGTTGGGCGCCGGGCCCTTGGCCGGCGGCTCGCCGTTCATCTCGCGCGCGTGCGACGCGTAGTTCCGGCCCGCGGCCACCACCTTGCTCGGCAGCACCGGCGCGAGGAGTCTCACCTCGGCCAGCGGGAACCTGCTCCCGGTCAGCCGGACCCCGCCCGGATCTACCCCGAACGGGTGCCCGTGCAGTTCCGCGATCGTCAGTCCGGGCCGCGGTGGCCGGCCGCCGCTTTCTGGCTCGCCCTCGACTACGCCGTACGCGACCCCGTCGCCCTTGGCGAATCTCGCGATACGCACGCCACTCCTCGTGTATTGAACTGTGCTAGCTAAGGGGGCCAGCAGTGCTACTGCTGGTAACCCTCGACCTCGCTGACTGGCCGCGCCGCCGCCCCGTCCGGGCTCTCCCCGAACTCGCGGCGGGCACGCCGCTGACGCAGCAGGTCCCAGCATTGATCCAGCGCCTCTTCGGCCGACCGCAGTTGCTCCCGCTCCTGCGCACCGGTCAGCTCACCGGCCGCGTGCTGCTCGCGGAGCGCGTGCTCGGTCGCGATCAGCTCGCTGATGTGAGCCATGATCTCCTTGTCCTCCATGCCCCTACCGTAAATCCCTGGCCGTCCTGCTGCGGCCACGGGTCCGTTAATTGCTATTTTCCCTCCGGGGCGAAGCGCACATCCCGGACGATCCCGGCGGGCCCGGCGAAGTCCAGCAGCCGCTCCCCCTCGGCCGCGATGGCGGCCCGGTCCGCCGCGCTCAGCGGGACGAACGGGCGGACTTCCAGGACGCCGGGTTCCTTTGCGATCGTCCAGTCGGCCTGCCAGAAACCGTCGACCAGCAGCGTGCCGCCGGTGGCCCCGTGGCCGGGCGGCAACGGGACGGGGCGGCGGTGCGGGATGACCCGGGAACGTTCGGCGTAGGAGAGCAGGAGGTTGTCGTACTCGGGCAGGAAGCGGGGCGGGGCCGGGATGTCGGGGTCCGGGTCCGGCGGCGCGCCGGCCAGGTCGAGCAGCGGGGCACCGTCTGGCCCGGACCGCGGGCGCAGCCGGGCGGCCAGGCGCTCGGTCACCTCGCGCAGCCGGGTCAGCCCGGACCAGGCCTGGATGTCGGCCACGGTGGCCGGACCGTAGGCGGCCAGGTACCGCAGCACTAGTTCCCCGGCCACGGCCGCGGGGTCGGCCGGGGCGGGCGGGGCCTGGCCGTCGAGCCAGGCGGAGGCCAGCAGGAAGGCGGCCGGGCCGGTCTGGCGCCAGAGGCCGCGGGGCGGGACCTGGACGAGGGTGAGCCGGTGGGTGGCGGCGTGGGCGAGCGCGGCGGGGTCGTGGTCCGGCCAGCGCGGGGCCAGCGCCCGGGCCAGCTCGGCGCGGGTCAGCGGGGTCTTCGCCAGCAGGCCGGCCGCGACCGCGGCTACGTCGGCCGGGTCCAGGCCGGCCAGGCGGCGGCCCCAGTGGCCGGCCAGGGCGCGATCCATCGGGGGCTGGTACCGGGGGCGGAAGCGGAGGAAATCCTGGGCGGTCACCAGGTGGACCGTGTTGCGCATGAGGTGGGCGCGGAGGGCAACTCGTTCGGTCAAAAGGTTTTCGAGGTGCTCGGGACGGAAACTCGCGAGCCGGGCCTGGAGCCCGACGTACGGAGCGCGAGGGGCCTGGGCTTGCAGGCCGGCCAGGTGGGTGATGGCCTGGGCGGCGGTCAGGGCGGAGCGGTCGAGGAGCAGCTGGCGGTCGAGCGTGATGCGGTTCAGCGCGCGCAGGCTCAGCTGGTCTTTAGTCACGGGGCTGTCAGTCACGGGCATGGGCGGCGAGGGCGGCGGCGGTGCGGTCGTCGGCGGGGTAGAACGACTCGATGGCCAGTTCCTCGACCGTGATGTCCATCGGCGTGCCGACCATGGCGGTGATGCTGAGGAAGCTGAGCTCGGCGTGGTCGGCGCGGTAGCGCAGCGGGACCACGACGTCGGTCCGGTCCGGGCGGGCGGTCTCGCCGCCGGGGTAGCTTTCGAGCTCGTCGATGCAACTCGGCTAGGCGGTGGTCGCCGGTGGTACTCGGCCTGGCGGTGCAGGCGGGTCAGCAGGTGGGCGCGCCACTCGGGCAGGTTGGTGATCCGGGGGGCCATGCCGTCCGGATGCAGGCTCAGCCGGAGCACGTTGACCGGCGGCTCGAGCAGCTTGCCGCTGACGTGGCGGGTGAACTGGGCGATGCCGCTGTTCGCGTCGACCAGCTCCCACCAGCGGTTCACCACCACCGCGGGGTAGGGTTCGTGGCTGGTCAGGACGCGCCCGAGGGCGTGCTGACCGCCTTGAGCTCGGGCTCGTCGAGGCCGCGTTCGGGGTAGGCGGGGGCGAAACCGCCCGCCAGGAGCAGGGCGTTGCGGTCGCGCAGCGGGACGTCCAGGTGCTCGGCCAGGTGCAGGATCATGTCGCTGGTCGGCCTGGACCGGCCGGTCTCGACGAAGCTCAGGTGGCGGGACGAGACGTTCGCGGCGATGGCCAGGTCGAGCTGGCTGAGGCGGCGGCGCTGGCGCCACTCGCGGATCAGGTCCCCGGCGTGCACGTTGGTGATCTTACATCGTTGTTTGCCTTACCTCGGAGGTAATTGCCGCGCTTCCCTGTGGTCGGCAGGCTGGGTGGTACGACCTACGGAGGGAGAATCTCATGAACGAGATCGTCGAGCGGTACCTCGCCGCGTGGAACGAGAAGGACGAGGCCAAGCGGCGCTCGCTGGTGGACGGGCTGTGGGCGGCCGACGGCAGCTACACCGACCCGCTGGCCGACGCGCACGGGCGGGCCGAGATCGACGGGCTCATCGGGGCGGTGCAGCAGCAGTTCCCCGAGTTCGTGTTCACGCTCGGCGGGGCGGTGGACGCGCACCACGACCAGGCCCGGTTCACCTGGCACCTGGGGCCCGCGGGGGCGGCCGAGCCGGTCGTGATCGGCTTCGACGTGGCGGTCGTGGACGGGGACGGGCAGCTCCGCAGCGTCTACGGCTTCCTGGACAAGGTGCCGGGCTAGCCCGTATGCGGCAAGGCCCGGGTTCCGCGCGGAACCCGGGTCTTGCCGTCGGGGTTAGCCGGGCTCGCGGCCGGCCCGGAGAAGGCCGTAGGTGACGGCTTCTTCCAGGGCGTGCCAGGAGGCGGCGATGATGTTCTCGTCCACGCCGACCGTGCTCCAGCTGTCGCCGCTGCCGTCGCCGGACTCGATGAGGACCCGGGTGACCGCGTCGGTGCCGTGCGTCCCGGCCAGGATGCGGACCTTGTAGTCGGTGAGCTCGAGGCTGGCGAGCTCGGGGTAGAGGTGCTCGAGCGCGGCCCGCAGCGCCTTGTCCAGCGCGTTCACCGGGCCGTTGCCCTCGCCCACCGCGACCTGGCGCTCGCCCTTGGCCTCCAGGCGCACCGTGGCCTCGCTGGTCATCCGCCCGTCGGGGTGGCGCTCGACGATGACCCGCCAGGACTCGACGGTGAAGTACTCGTGCTGCTGGCCGAGCTCGTCGCGCAGGAGGAGCTCGAAGCTGGCGTCGGCGGCCTCGAAGGTGTAGCCCTTGGCCTCGAGGTCCTTGACCTTGTCGGTGACGCTGGCGATGACGTCCTTGTCGCCGGACAGGTCGTAGCCGAGCTCGCGGCCCTTGAGCTCGACACTCGCGCGGCCGGCCATGTCGGAGACCAGCATCCGCATGTCGTTGCCGACCAGGGCGGGGTCGATGTGCTGGTAGAGCATCGGGTCGACCTTGATCGCGCTGGCGTGCAGGCCGGCCTTGTGCGCGAAGGCGCTGAGGCCGACGTAGGGCTGGTGGGTGTCCGGGGCCACGTTGGTGACCTCGCTGATCTGGTGCGCGATCCTGGCCATCTCCTGGAGCCCGGTCTCGGGGACGACATTTCTGCCCTTCTTGAGCTGCAGGCCGGCCACCACGCTGAACAGGTTGGCGTTGCCGGCCCGCTCGCCGTAGCCGTTGGCGGTGCCCTGCACGTGGGTGACGCCGGCGTCGACGGCGACCAGCGTGTTGGCGACGCCGCAGGCGGTGTCGTCGTGGCAGTGGATGCCGAGGCGTGCCTGGGTTTTGTCGGTGACGGCTGTTGACGACGTCGCCGAGCTCGTTGGGCATCATGCCGCCGTTGGTGTCGCAGAGGGCGACCAGGCTGGCACCCGCCTGCACGGCGGTTTTCACGACCTCGAGGGCGTAGTCCGGGTTGGACTTGTAGCCGTCGAAGAAGTGCTCGGCGTCGAGGAAGACGCGCTGGCCGTTCTCTCGCAGGTGGGTGACCGTGTCCGCGATCATGGCGAGGTTTTCCTCGAGGGTGGTTCTTAGTGCCAGGAGGACGTGCCGGTCGTGACTCTTGGCGACCAGAGTCACGACCGGCGCGCCCGATTCGCGCAGGGCGGCGACCTGGGGGTCGTCGGCCGCCTGCACGCCGGGCCGGCGGGTCGCGCCGAACGCGGCGAGCTGCGCGTGCTTGAGGTCCAGTTCGGTGACGGCGCGGCGGAAGAACTCGGTGTCCTTCGGGATCGCCCCCGGCCAGCCGCCCTCGATGAATCCGACGCCGAGCTCGTCCAGCTGCCGTGCGATGACGAGCTTGTCGGCCACCGTGAGGTTGAGGCCTTCCTGCTGAGCTCCGTCTCGCAAGGTCGTGTCGTAGACGTGGAAACTGTCGTCGGGCATCGGATTCTTCTCCTGGGATGGTTTCGTGTCCGGGGCTGTCGCCTATCGCGGCAAAACAAAAGACCCCTCGCGAATACGCGAGAGGTCTGCGCGACGGCGGGCCGGGTCCTTGCGGGGGTCCGGGGGTCGTCCCCCGGGTCAGCAGAGTGCCCGGCGCTAGAGCTGGTGCCCTAGGTGCCGACGCGCCAGCCGATAATAATGCGGCCGAACGTCACGCTGTCAGTCTGCCACACGCCAGCGGCCCGCTGCGGCCGTTGTGTCCCGTCTCGCGTTTTCGTCTCACCATCCGAGACGGGTTCGGTCCGGAAAGCATGATCGCGGGCAGTTACGGCTGAATCTCGACCGGAACTGCCCGCGATCATGACAGCGGGCTGGGTTAGCAGACCTTGTGGATCCAGGTGAAGGGGTCGGGGCGGTGGCCGTACTGGATGGCGATGAGTTCCTCGCGCAGGCGCTTGGTGACCGGGCCGGGCTCGCCGTCGGCGATGGTCCAGTTGGCGGTTTCGCTCTTGACCTGGCCGACCGGGGTGATGACGGCCGCGGTGCCGCAGGCGAAGGTCTCGGTCAGCTCGCCGGCCGCGCACTCGGCCTGCCACTGGTCGATCGTGATCGGCTCCTCGACCGCCTTGATGCCGAGCTGGGGGGCCAGCTTGAGCAGCGCGTCGCGGGTGATGCCGGGGAGCAGGGTGCCGGTCAGCGGGGGCGTGGCGATCCAGGGCTCGGCGGTGTTGCCGCCGCGGACGAAGAACAGGTTCATCCCGCCCATTTCCTCGACCCAGCGGTGCTCGGCCGCGTCCAGCCAGACCACCTGGTCACAGCCGCGGTCCACGGCCTGCTGCTGGGCCACGAACGCGGCCGCGTAGTTGCCGCCGGTCTTGACGCCGCCGGTGCCGCCCGGCGCCGCCCGGGTGTACTCCTGCGACAGCCAGACCGTCACCGGCTTGACCCCGCTGGCGAAATACGACGCGGCGGGCGAGGCGATGACGCAGAACAGGTACTCGCTGCTCGGGTGGTTGACGCCGAGCCCGCGCTGGGTGGCGATCATGAACGGCCGCAGGTAGAGGCTGTTCCCCTCGCCGCCCGGCACCCACTCGCGGTCCTGCGCGACCAGCAGCTCGAGGGCCCGGATGAAGGTCTGTTCGGGCAGCTCGGGCATCGCCATCCGGCGGGCGGTGCTGTTGAACCGGGCGGCGTTGGCGTCCGGCCGGAACAGGGTGATCGAGCCGCTGTCCTGGCGGTACGCCTTCAGGCCCTCGAAGAACTCCTGGGAGTAGTGGAACACCGAGGTGGCCGGGTCCAGGGTGAACGGGCCGTACGGCTCCAGGCGGCCGTCGTGCCAGCCTTCTTCCGCGGACCAGCGCAGCGTGACCATGTGGTCGGTGAACAGCTGGCCGAACCCGGGCGACCGCAGCATCGCCTCGCGCTCGGCGTCGGGCACCGGCTGCCCACTGGGACGGATATCGAAATCAATCATGGTGCGGTACTTCCTCCTCGCCCGCGCGGGCAGGCTTTGTCTCTAGGTTCTCACCTATTCGTTGTGCGCTGCGGACCTGCCCGGCGGGGTTGTGCCTGCTGGGAGGAGCCCGGCAGGCGCATATGGCATGGCCGACCGGCTAGCCGGCTACTCGCTCGGCGATGTCGTCGCCGACTTCGACGGTGGTGCGGGCGGCCCAGGCGCCCTGGCGCTCGACCAGGTCCTCGGAGACCGCCTGCTCGATCCGGGCGGCTTCGGCCGACAGGCCCAGGTGCTCGCAGAGCATGGCGGCGGACAAGATCGCCGCCGTCGGGTCGGCCTTGCTCTGGCCGGCGATGTCCGGCGCGCTGCCGTGGACCGGCTCGAACATGCTGGGCGCGGTGCCTTCGGGGTTGATGTTGCCGCTGGCGGCCAGCCCGATCCCGCCCGCGATGGCGGCGCCCAGGTCGGTGAGGATGTCACCGAAGAGGTTGTCGGTGACGATGACGTCGAAGCGCTCGGGTCCGGAGACGAAGAACATCGACGCGGCGTCCACGTGGCAGTAGTCCACCGACACGTCGGCGAACTCCTTGGCCAGGCTGTCCACGGTGCGCTGCCACAGATCGCCGGCGTAGGTGAGGACGTTCGTCTTGTGGACGAGCGTCAGCTTGCGCCGCGGCCGGGCCAGGGCCTTGGTGAACGCGTAGCGGGCCACCCGCTCGACGCCGAACGCCGTGTTGATGCTCTCCTGGGTGGCGATCTCGGCCGGGGTGCCCTTGCGCATCACGCCGCCCGCGCCGGTGTACGGGCCCTCGGTGCCCTCGCGGACCACCACCATGTCCACCGACTCGGGGCGGGCGCTGGCCAGCGGCGTGGTGACGCCGGGGTAGAGCCGCACCGGGCGCAGGTTGACGTACTGGTCGAGCTCGAAGCGCAGCCGCAGCAGCAGGCCGCGCTCCAGCACGCCGCTGGGCACGCTCGGGTCGCCGACCGCGCCGAGCAGGATGGCGTCGTGCCCCCTGATCTCCTCGAGCACCGCGTCCGGCAGCGTCTCCCCGGTGCGGTGCCAGCGCTGGGCGCCGAGATCGTAACTGGTCTCGTCGAAGGTGACCCCGGGGGTGGCGGCGCGCAGCACCTTGAGCGCCTCGGCGGTCACCTCGGGACCGATTCCGTCGCCGCCGACGACGGCAAGCCTGATCGTTCGTGAATCCATGCCAGAACCTTACTGGCGGGCCTGGCTGGCTGCGGGCGCAGGCGCGGCCTGTTCGGCCTCTCCCCCGTTGTCGCGGCGGTCGAGGGCGATCTGGACGGCCTGGGCCGGGGAGAAGTCGCGACGGGCCGTGGCCTTGGCGCTGGCGGTTGTCTGGCTTGGCGCCGGTGGCGGTCTTGGCCGTGGCGGCCGGGCGGGAATTCTTCACCGAACGCATGGGCCGGGGGGGATACTCCCCCTGATTCGCGGAATCCCAGGGATACATGTCATACATGAGGACGCTCCTGATGGTGAGCCAGAACGGTCGTACGGCCAGCGCGAGACCCCGCAGCGGGTCGCTGGCCTACCTGGATGCCGGTCTGGATCAGGTGCTTGGGAGCCCGCTGCGGCTGGCTACGAGTACGAAGCGCCGCATAGTGCTTATTAAATTACCGGACGGGTCGCGCGGGCAGACACCCCTCAAGACGTCGGTCTCAGTATCCGAGACACTATTTTTAGTTCCTAGTTCATGTGGCGGCGCCGCCCGGATAAGCGCGCGCGGGTGAAGTCAGGAGAGCCAGGTGCGGTAACGGGAGCGGGTGGCCTTTTTCCAGGTCTGGCGGGCTTCGTGCTGGAGGCTGGCGGCGCGGTTGCGCTGCTGCTCGTACAGGAGGCCGTAGGTGAAGGCGTTCTCGCCGGCCAGGTGGGCGCCGATGCCCAGGTCCCGGGCCGCCTGCCGGGCGATCACGGTGTCCTGGTGATCGCCGATGACCGACTGGACCTTCTTCATCTGCCTGGCGAAGCTAGCGCGGCCTTCCGGCCCGCCGCCGGGGTGGCGGCCTCGGCCGCGTAGCGGGCCCGCCGGGCGGACTTGCGGGCCTCGTGCAGGGCGACGTCCCTGGCCTGGCCCGGCGGGGCGTGCCGGGCTCGGCGCATCCGCTTGCTGGCCTGCTGGTAGACCTTGCGCACCGCGGCCGGGAGCACCTCGCGGGCCGGGTCGGCCGGCCTTCGGGCCCCGCGGCGGGTCATGGGCCAGCATGTCCAGGTCGGCCAGGAGCTTGGCGTAGCGCACGGAGTCGAAGGCCTTGATGACGGCTTCGCGGGCGGAAGCCCGCCGGGGAGCGAAGTGGCCCTGCACGCGCGCCTGGACCGGGCCGATGAGCAGCTCGACCGGGACCGGCTCGAGGCTCGTCCTGCAGGTGCTGCGGACAGCACCTCGGCGTCCCTGGCCTCGCCGAGCAGGCCGCCGAGCCACTTGAGCTCGGCGGCCGCCTTCTCGGTCTCGGTCCCGCGGGATGACCTTGCCGAACGACCGCAGGGTGCTGCGCAGCCTGCGGGTCGCCACCCGCATCTGGTGGACCGAGTCGAACTCGTCGGCCCGCACCTTCGGCTCGAGGGACCGCAGCTCCGCGACGTGGAGCTTGAGGTAGGCCGTCACGACCTCGGCCGCGGACGCCGACGCACGCGGCTTGGTCCCGGCGACGGGAGCCGGGCGCGCTGGGCCGGAGGAACCTGCCCCGGGCGGGGGCGCCGGGCGGAGACGGCCGGGGTCGCCGGGGTCTTCGCGGCGCGGGTGGTACGGTGGTACGGTGCTTGGGTCTTGGTTTGCGTGCTGTTCACTGCCATCATGACCCGATACCCCGCCCGGGGCGGTAAAACCTGCTGTTACTCGTCCTCGGCGAGCCAGGACATCAGCGGGCGGAGCTTGGCGCCGACCTGCTCGATCTGCTCGTTGTGCTCGGCCTCGCGGCGCTTGAGGAAGTTCGGCTTGCCGGCGTCGAACTCCTCGACCAGCTCGCGGGTGAACGAACCGTCCTGGATCTCGCCCAGGATGCGGCGCATCTCCTCGCGGGTCTGCTCGTTGATCAGCCGCGGGCCGCGGGTGTAGCCGCCGTACTCGGCGGTGTCCGAGACCGACCAGTACATCTTGGAGATGCCGCCCTCGTACATCAGGTCGACGATCAGCTTCACCTCGTGCAGGCACTCGAAGTAGGCCGACTCGGGCTGGTAGCCCGCCTCGACCAGGGTGTTGAAGCCCGCCTTGATCAGCTCGGACAGGCCGCCGCAGAGCACCGCCTGCTCGCCGAACAGGTCGGTCTCGGTCTCCTCGGTGAAGGTGCTCTTCAGCGCGCCGGCCCGGGTGCCGCCGATGGCCTTGGCGTAGGCCAGGGTCAGCGGCCAGGCGTTGCCGGTGGCGTCACGCTCGACGCAGACCAGCACCGGGGTGCCGCGGCCCTGCGAGAACTGGCGCCGCACCAGGTGGCCGGGGGCCTTCGGCGCGACCATGCACACGTCGACGCCCTCGGGCGGCGCGATGAGGTCGTAGCGGATGTTCAGGCCGTGCGCGAAGAACAGCGCGTCCCCCTCCACCAGGGCCGGCGCGATCGCCTCGGCGTACAGCTGCCGCTGCAGGTGGTCCGGGATGAGGACCATGATCAGGTCGGCTTCCTCGCACGCCTCGGCGGGCGTGACGACGCGCAGGCCGTCGTTGACCGCCTTCTCCCGGCTCTTGGAGCCCTCGGGCAGCCCGACGCGGACGTCCACGCCGGAGTCGCGGAGCGAGAGCGCGTGCGCGTGCCCCTGGCTGCCGTAGCCGAGGACGGCCACGTGCCGGCGCTGGATGATGGACAGGTCGGCGCTGTCGTCGTAGAAGATCTCTGCCACTGAAACGGGCCTTTCTTGAAGTGTTGTCTGGGAAAAGTTAAGCGCTGCGTTCCACGGGACGGAGCGCCCGGTCGGTGATGGAGCGGCCGCCGCGGCCGATGGCCACCAGGCCGGACTGCACCAGCTCCTTGATCCCGAACGGCTCGAGCACCTTGATCAGCGCGTCGAGCTTCTCCCGGTTCCCCGTCGCCTCGACGGTGATCACGTCGAGCGCCACGTCCACGACCTTAGCCCGGAACAGGTTGACGGTCTCGAGGACCCGCGACCTGCTCTCCGCGTCGGCCCTGACCTTGATCAGGATCAGCTCGCGCTGCACGGTGGCGCCCGGCTCGAGCTCGACGATCTTGAGCACGTTGATCAGCTTGTTGAGCTGCTTGGTCACCTGCTCGAGCGGGTGCTCGTCGCAGTTGACCACGATCGTGATGCGGGAGATCTCGTCGTGCTCGGTCGGCCCGACGGCGAGGGACTCGATGTTGAAGCCGCGGCGGGCGAACAGGCCCGCGACCCGCACCAGGACCCCCGGCTTGTTCTCGACCAGCACGGACAAGGTGTGCCTAGTCATCGGAGGAACCTCCCCAGTCGGGCGCGAGGCCGCGCGCGAACTTGATGTCGTTGTTGGACGTGCCGGCCGCGACCATGGGCCAGACCATGGCGTCCCGGTGGACGATGAAGTCGACCACGACCGGGCGGTCGTTGATCTCCATGGCCCGCTCGATGGTCTTGTCGACGTCGCCCGCTTCCTCGCAGCGGATGCCCTCGCAGCCGTAGGCCTCGGCCAGCTTGACGAAGTCGGGGATGCGGGTGCCGGGCAGCTTGGTCGCGATATCGACCGGGTCCGGAGCGGGCCGGCCGACCTCGGATGAGGAAGAGGGATGAAGGTCGGTGTTGGAGTAGCGCTCGTTGTAGAACAGCGTCTGCCACTGCCGGACCATGCCCAGGCTGCCGTTGTTGATGATCGCGATCTTGACTCGCGATGCCCTCGAGCGCGCAGGTAGCCAGCTCCTGGTTGGTCATCTGGAAGCAGCCGTCGCCGTCGATCGCCCACACGGTGGCGTCCGGGCGGCCGACCTTGGCCCCCATCGCGGCCGGCACGGCGAAGCCCATCGTGCCCAGGCCGCCCGAGTTGATCCAGGTGCCGGGGTGCTCGTAGTCGATGAACTGGGCCGCCCACATCTGGTGCTGGCCGACGCCGGCCACGTACACCGCCTCCGGGCCGGCGATCTGGCCGATCCGGGTGATCACGTGCTGCGGCGCGAGGGTGCCGTCGTCCGGCTGGTCGTAGCCCAGCGGGTAGGTGCTGCGCAGCGTGTCCAGCTGGGCCCGCCAGCCGGTCAGGTCCGGCTGGCGGCCCTGCTCGTGCTCGGCCCGCACCGCGGCGCTCAGGTCGGCGATCACTTCCCGGCAGTCGCCGACGATCGGCACGTCGGCGCGGCGGTTCTTGGAGATCTCGGCCGGGTCGATGTCCGCGTGCACGATCAGCGCGCCCGGCGCGAACGTGTCCAGCTTGCCGGTCACCCGGTCGTCGAACCGGGTGCCCAGCGCGATGAGCAGGTCGGCCTGCTGCAGCGCGCCGACCGCGGCGACCGTGCCGTGCATGCCGGGCATGCCCATGTGCAGCGGGTGCCGGTCGGGGAACGCGCCCCGGGCCATCAGCGTGGTGACCACCGGGATGCCGGTCAGCTCGGCCAGCTCGCGCAGCTGCGCGGCAGCCCCGGCCTTGATCACGCCGCCGCCGACGTAGAGCACCGGGCGGCGGGACTCGCTGATCAGCCGGGCCGCCTCGCGCACCTGGCGGGCGTGCGGCCGGGTCACCGGGTGGTACCCGGGCAGCTCGAACGGGACCGGCCAGACGAAGTCGGTCATGGCCTGCATCGCGTCCTTGGCGACGTCCACCAGGACCGGGCCCGGCCGCCCGGTCGAGGCCACGTGGAAGGCCTCGCCGATGGTGCGGGCGATGTCCTCCGGCTTGGTGACCAGGAAGTTGTGCTTGGTGATCGGGATCGTGATCCCGGAGATGTCCGCTTCCTGGAAGGCGTCGGTGCCGATCATGGCTTGCTCGCCACCTGGCCGGTGATGGCCACCATCGGGACCGAGTCCATGTAGGCGTCGGCGATCGGGGTCACCAGGTTCGTCGCGCCCGGCCCGCTGGTCGCCATGCACACGCCGACCCGCCCGGTGGCCTGCGCGTACCCGGTGGCCGCGTGGCCGGCGCCCTGCTCGTGCCGGACCAGGATGTGCCGGATGATCTTCGAGTCGAGCAGCGGGTCGTAGGCCGGCAGGACGGCGCCGCCCGGGATCCCGAACACGGTGTCCGCGCCGACTCGCTCGAGCGCGTACACCAGCGCCTGCGCCCCGGTCGCGCGGACCTTGCCCGGGCTGGTCACCTGCACGCGGGGCGGCTGCGCCTCGGCGGCCGGGGCAGGCGCCGGCACCGGCGTCTCGGCCGGGCGCGGCTGGTCGGTGCGGGCGGGCGGGTGATGCGCTGAGCGGGCGGCCAGGTCTCGCGGGCTGGGTCCCGGAGGACCCGGAGTCCCGGGAGTCATCTGCTCGGTCATCGGTAAGTCTCCATTGGCTGAGTCCATCGGCGGGGATCCGGCGGCATAAAAAATCCCCTCGTGCCTGACGGCAGTCGAGGGGAGCGCGCAGTGAGCTGCTTGGTCAGCTGCCTGCGCGCCGGCCAAGTACGAGGATCTGCGGGTACTTCACGGATAACACCTTACTGCCATCGGGAATCACCGCGTCAACTACTGACGCGACTTGTCTCACATTCCGAGACGGAAGGGCGCTCTTCCTGGTCATTTCCGGCATCGCCCGACGGCTCGAGCACGGGCGGCGTGAGCTCGCCGGCCGGATGCCCGGCCGTCTTGATCAGGGCTTCCACCCCGGGCGCGCCCATCGGCCGCGCCACCAGGAACCCCTGGCCGAACTCGCAGCCCATCTCGCGCAGCGCGGTCAGCTGCCGCGGCTGCTCGATGCCCTCGGCGATGACGCGCAGCCCGAGGTCGCGCCCGACCTGGACCACGGTCCTGGTCAGCAGCGTGAGCGTCTCGTCCTGGCCGAGCCCGGCCACGAACGAGGGGGCGATCTTGATGATGTCCAGCGGGAGGTGGTGCAGGTAGGCCAGCGAGGCGTAGCCGGTGCCGAAGTCGTCCAGGGCCAGCTTCACGCCCAGCTGGTGCAGGCCGGCCAGCCGCTCGATGATCAGCTCGTCCTCTTCGACCAGGATCCGCTCGTTCACCTCGACGGTGAGCGCCTCGGGCGGCAGCCCGGTCTCGGCCAGGATCGCGGCCAGCCGGGCGCCGAAGGCCGGCGCGGTGATCTGCCGGGCGGACAGGTTCACCGAGATCCCGATGTCCCAGGACGGACCCGCCGGAGGAATGGCGCCAGGCCGCGCCCTGCGCGCAGGCCTCGCGGAGCACCCACTCGCCGAGCGGGACGATGAGGCCGGACTCCTCGGCGGCGCCGAGGAACTCCCGCGGCGAGACCACCTGGTCGCCGCGCCACCAGCGGACCAGCGCCTCGGCGCCGGTCACGCGCGAGGTGGCCAGGTCCACGATCGGCTGGAACTGCAGCGTGAGCTCGCCCTCGCTGATGGCCCGCTGCAGGTCGCTGACGATCTCCAGGCGGCGAACCACGTCGGCGTGCATGTGGGCGGCATAGACCTCGACCCGGTCGCCGCCGCTGTCCTTGGCCCGGGACATGGCCACGTCCGCGTTGCGCAGCACCAGGCCGGGCGGGTCACCGGGGCCCAGGTCGGCCAGCGCCACGCCGACGCTCGCGGTCAGGGCGATCTGCTGGCCGGCCACCCGGAACGGCTCGGCCGCGACCGCGCCCGCCAGCCGGTCGGCGATCTCGGCCACTTCCTGGTCGCTCCCGGCGTTCTCGACCAGGACGGCGAACTCGTCGCTGCCCCACCGGGCCACCGTGTCGTGCACCGGGACGACGGCGCGCAGCCGCCGGGCCGCCTGGGCCAGCACCAGGTCGCCGGCGCCGTGGCCGACCGAGTCGTTGACCGCGGTGAAGCGGTCGATGTCGAGGAAGATGACGCCGGTCCGGCCCGCGTCGCCCGGCTGGCCCGGGGCCGCGTCGCGCAGCACGTCGCGGGCGCGCTCCTCGACGTAGGCCCGGTTGGGCAGCCCGGTCAGCCCGTCGTGGAACGTCAGATGGGTGACCTGCTGGCGCAGCGCGACCTGGTCGCTGACGTCGCGCGCGGTGACCAGCATCTGGATGGGCTCACCGGGCGCCTGGTAGCGCAGCAGGGTCGACTCGATGTGCCGCCAGGTCCCGTCGGCCGCCCGCACCCGGACCCGGAACCGGCCGGACGCGCCGGCTGCCCCGGATCCCTCGGCGCTCTCCCCGGAATCGGAGTCCGCCCGCGGCCCGGCCGGCGCCATGCCGGACGGCTGGTAGCCGCCGAGCGCGAGCCGGACCGAGGCCAGCACAGCCGACCGGTCCTCGGGGTGCACGTAGTCGAGCAGGCGGCGCCCGGTCAGCGTCCCGGGCGCGTAGCCGTAGTCGGCGACCGTCGGGCTCGCGTACCTGACCGAGCCGTCCAGGTCGCAGACCAGGACCACGTCGCTGGTCCGGCTGGCCAGGTCGCGCAGGCTCCGGCTGGATTCGCGCCAGATGCCGAGGACGGCCAGGTTCTCCCGGACCAGCATGAAGACCCGGCCGGCGAGCACCAGGACCCCGGCGCCGCCGGCCACGATCAGCGCCACCCCGGAGGCCGGCGCCCCGGCCAGGCCGTTCACGATCACGAAGAGGGTGGCCGCGGCCGCGGTCAGGGCGGCGACGATGGTGGACGCGGCCGAGCTCGTCGCCCGCCGGGTCCAGTTCGACCCGAAGCCCTCGGTGACCCGCCACGGGGCGGCGCCGAGCAGCAGCGCCGCGAACACCGGCAGCAGCTGGGCCGCGATGCCGGGGTGACCGCCGAGCACCCGCTGGCCCACGGCCAGCGAGTCGCCCACCGCGATCACGCCCACGGCCAGGTAGGGCAGCATGACCCGCCGCCAGGCGGCGGTGACCATGGGCAGCAGCGCGCCCAGCACGGCCAGGTCGGCCAGCGGGTGGACCAGCCCGAGCAGGAAGGTGCCGGGCCGGTCGCCGGATTTGTGGAACTCCGCGCTGAAGATCGCGGTCCAGCCGATGACCAGCAGGGCGACGGCCATCACGTAGCCGTCGGCCAGCCCGGGCAGGACCGAGTCGCGGGCACCGGCCGGGACCACGTGGCCGTCGCCGCCGTCGGGTGCGTCCGGCCGCGGCGACCGCGCGTCCCGCTCGGCGGTGGCCAGCACCCCGGTGCCCACCCCGGTGACGGCCAGGGCCAGCAGCGCCGGCAGGTTGGTGAAGGAAAGACCGGGGGCCGGGTTCAGCGTGCCGCCGAGGAACTCCAGCACGATCAGCCCGGAACAGTACAGCCCGGCGCCGGCGGCGAGCCACTGGTAGGCCCGCCCGATGGCATGGTCATAACGGCGGGCGCCGAGCCACAGGCTCACCGCCGCCGCGAACCACGCCAGCATGCCGAAGACGGTCATACTCGGCGCTCCCAGATCCTGAAGCGCACCCGGGCTCCTTCCGTTCCGCCCCGCTGTTCTGAAGTACTCAACGCACGCCGGGCAAAAGCGGATAGCTAAGTCACGCTTTCGTTACCTCGTCGTAACGAAAAGTCGCCGTCGTCACGCAGGTCCTTGCGCCGACGAATCCCCTGCCCGCCGCGGGCCTCCGGTGATCGGAAACCCCGGCGGGCACTGCCCCAAGCGACTGTCTCGCAACCGGTCTGATGCTTACTCTACGTACCCGAGATCACACTTCGGTTGAGGAAGGGCGTACAGCGGGCGACAAACTCAGGCCAGCCTGCCGGATCCGCGCGGTCTGTGCTGGTTGTGGCAGCATGGGGTGACTCACCGATATTCCTGTGCCGCAGAGAAACCTGGAGGCGGTAGTGCGCAAGGTGCTGATCGCGAATCGCGGCGAGATCGCGGTGCGGATCGCGCGGGCTTGCCGCGACGCCGGTCTGGGCAGCGTGGCGGTGTACGCCGAGCCCGACCTGGACGCGCTGCACGTCCGGATGGCCGACGAGGCCTACGCGCTGGGCGGGGCCACCAGCGCCGAGACCTACCTGGACATCGACAAGCTCATCAAGGTGGCGCACGAGGCGGGCGCGGACGCGGTCCATCCCGGTTACGGCTTCCTGAGCGAGAACGCCGGCTTCGCCCAGGCGGTGATGGACGCCGGGCTGACCTGGATCGGCCCCCCGCCGGCGGCCATCGAGGCGCTCGGCGACAAGGTCAAGGCCCGGCACATCGCGCTGGAGGCCGGGGCGCCGCTCACCCCGGGGACGCCGGACCCGGTACGGGATGCGGATGAGGTCAAGGAGTTCGGCCGGGAGTACGGCTATCCGCTGGCCATCAAGGCCGCGTTCGGCGGCGGCGGGCGCGGGCTCAAGGTGGCCTGGAAGGAAGAGGAGGTCGCCGACCTCTTCGAGTCCGCGGTGCGCGAGGCGACCGCGGCGTTCGGCCGGGGCGAGTGCTTCGTGGAGCGCTACCTGGACCGGCCGCGGCACGTGGAGACGCAGTGCCTGGCCGACACCGAGGGTCACGTGGTGGTGGTCTCCACCCGCGACTGCTCGCTGCAGCGCCGGCACCAGAAGCTGGTCGAGGAGGCCCCGGCGCCGTTCCTGACCGACGAGCAGACCGAGACCCTCTACCGCGCCTCCAAGGACATCCTGAGCCGGGCCGGCTACGTCGGCGCGGGCACCTGCGAGTTCCTGGTCGGCCAGGACGGCACCATCAGCTTCCTCGAGGTCAACACCCGGCTGCAGGTCGAGCACCCGGTCAGCGAGGAGGTCACCGGGCTCGATCTGGTCCGGGAGATGTTCCGCATCGCCGAGGGCGAGCCGATCGGCTACGACGACCCGGCGCCCCGCGGCCACTCGATCGAGTTCCGGATCAACGCCGAGGACCCGGCGAAGAACTTCATGCCCGCGCCGGGCACCATCACCGCCTGGAACCCGCCGTCCGGGCCCGGCGTCCGCCTTGACACCGGGTTCACGGCCGGGATGACGGTGCCCCAGGCGTTCGACTCGATGATCGCCAAGCTGGTGGTGACCGGCGCCAGCCGGGAGCAGGCCCTGCAGCGTTCGGCCCGGGCGCTGGCTGAGTTCGAGGTGGGCGGGATGCCCACCGTGCTGCCCTTCCACCGGGCCGTGGTGACCGACCCGGCGTTCACCGAAGAGCCGCTGCGGGTGCACACCCGCTGGATCGAGACCGAGTTCGACACCCCCATGCCGGACCAGGACGCGGCCGAGGTAGCCGAGCCCGCCGAGCGGGATGCGGTCACGGTCGAGGTGGGGGGCAAGCGACTCGAGGTCGTGCTGCCTGCCGGGCTGGGCGTTTCCGGCCCCAGGGGGGGTCGGGGGGAAGGGTCCCCCCGAGAGCGGGGGGTTCGCGGGGGGTCGTCTCCCCGGGCGAGCCGGGCCCCCGCGAATACGGGCGACACGCTGGTCAGCCCGATGCAGGGCACGATCATCAAGATCGCGGTGACGGAGGGGCAGCAGGTGTCATCCGGGGACCCGGTGGTGGTCCTCGAGGCCATGAAGATGGAGCAGCCGCTGACCGCGCACAAGGACGGCACCGTCACCGGGCTGGCCGTCGAGGTGGGCCAGACCGTCTCCGCGGGCGCGGCGATCTGCGAGCTCGCGGACGGCTAGGCTCCTAGGCTCGGGCCATGAGCAGGCTGCCGGGTGACCCGGGCCTGGGGCGTCAGGTGCTCTTCGCGCTGGGCGCCCGGCTGCCGGACCGGAACCGGGAATGGGTCAGGCACGAACTGACCGACGCGGGCTGGCGCGGCCGGCTCATCGGCCGCCACCTGATCGTGACGGTGCCGGTCTGCGTGGTCTTCGTGCTGCTCCCGGGCGCGCTGTGGATCCGTCTCATGGTGGCCGGGTTCTTCTTGCTGTGCACGGTGAGCATCGTCGCGCTGTACGCCGACGACATCCGGGTATCACGGCTGCGCCGGCACGGCCTGGAAGCACCGGACGATCCTGACCTGAACCGTCCGTCGCACTGAACGGGGCGGGGACTGCACCCGTTCGGTGCCTGGGTTTTGGTTTTTGCTTAGTTGTCCGGGGTGAACTCCATGAGCTTGCGGGCGGCTTCGGTGACGCTGCCGGACAGGCTCGGATAGACGGCGAAGGTCTGGGCCAGGTCCTCGGCCGTCAGGCGCTGCTCCATGGCGACCGAGACGGCCAGGATCAGCTCGCTGGCGCGGGGGGCGACGACCACGCCGCCCAGGATCACGCCGGTGCCGGGGCTGGTGAACAGCTTGACGAAGCCGTCGCGGAAGCCCGCCATCTTGGCCCGCGGGTTGGTGGCCAGCGGCTGCTTGAGCGTGCGGGCCGCCACCTCGCCCGCGTCGACGGCGCGCTGCGAGACACCGACGGTGGCGATCTCCGGGTTGGTGAAGATGGTCGCGGCCACGTGACCGAGCCGGATCGGGTGCACCGCCTCGCCCAGCGTGTGCCACATCGCGATCCGGCCCTGCATGGCGGCCACCGAGGCCAGCATGAGCTTCCCGGTGCAGTCCCCGGCCGCGTACACGCCCGGCACCGAGGTGCGCGAGACCCGGTCGACCTCGATGAAGCCGTTCTTGTCGGTCTTGACGCCGTGCTCGTCGCAGCCGATGCTCTCGGTCCGCGGGATCATGCCCACGGTCATCAGGCAGTGGCTGCCCTTGATTTTCTGGCCGCCTTGGAGGGTGACGGTGACGCCGTCCGGTGTCCTTTTGACGGACGTGGCGCGGGAGTGGCCGAGGACGTGCATGCCGCTGCGCTTGAACACGTCCTCGATCAGGTTGGCGGCGTCCTCGTCCTCCTGCGGCAGCACCCGGTCGCGGGAGGAGACCAGCGTGACCCGCGAGCCGAGGGCCTGGTAGGCGCAGGCGAACTCGGCCCCGGTGACACCGGAGCCGACCACGATCAGGTCGCGGGGCACCTCGGTCAGGTCGTAGAGCTGGCGCCAGGTGAGGATGCGATCGCCGTCGGGTTCGGCGCCCGGGAGCACGCGGGGCATGGCACCGGTGGCGATCAGGATGGCGTCGGCCTTGATCGTCTCGCCTTGGCCGGTGCTGATGGTGCCGGGGCCGTCGAGTTTGCCGTGGCTTTTGATGACCTTGATGCCCTCGGCGTTCACGCGGTCGGTGATGTCGTGGGACTGGGCGCGGGCCAGGTTGGTGATGCGCTCGTAGAGGCGGGCGGCGTTGACGGTGGCCAGGCCGCCGGTGGCGATGCCGAGATCGGCGCTGCGGTTGAGCAGCGTCATCGCGTTCGAGGTCTCGATCAGCGACTTGGACGGCACGCAGTCGGTGAGCACGCAGGCGCCGCCGAGGCCGTCGGAATCGATGACGGTGACGTCGGCGCCGAGCTGGGCGGCGACCAGGGCGGCCTCGTAGCCGCCGGGCCCGCCGCCGAGGATCGCGATTCTCTGACGTGGCAAGGTCACGATAGGTAATTCTTTCCGCTGGGATGGTCGCAGTCAGGTATCGGGTGCTTGTTTATGCGCGGCTCGCGGCTTGGCTACGCCGTACGCTTTCTCCCGTGGCACTGTACGCCGCCTACGGCAGCAACATGGATCCGGCGCAGATGCTCTCACGCTGCCCTCATTCACCCCAGCGTGGCACTGGGTGGCTGGAGGGGTGGCGGCTGACGTTCGGCGGGGAAGATATCGGCTGGGATGGTGCGCTGGCCACGGTGGTGGAGTCTTCGGGCTCCCGGGTGTTCGTGGTGCTGTACGACCTGTCCGAGGGTGACGAGAAGGAACTCGACAACTGGGACGGGGTCTCGCTGGGGTACTACCGGCGGGTGAAGGTGCGGGTGGAGACGCTGGACGGCGACGTGCTGGCCTGGCTGTACGTGCTCAACTTCTGGGAGGGCGGGCTGCCTTCCGCCCGGAGCGTCGGGATCTTGGCCGACTCGGCGGAGCAGGCGGGTGCTCCTGCTGACTACGTGTCGGCGCTGCGGGCGTTGCCTTGCGCCAAGATGGGCGACTCTCATCCGGGTTACGGTGACGCCGGCTACGAGACCCCCGGCGGGCCGTGACGTTCCCGCTAGCTCGGAAACGTGCTCCCGTGGCGTTGGACGCGCTGCCGGTGGCGGGGTGTGCCGCTTAGAGCAGGATGACGATCAGCAGGATCAGCGCGGGGACGATCAGGGCGGCGATGGCGCTGTTGCTCCAGGTGCTGGTGAGGAGCTTGGGGCTGCCGGCGGCGGGGACGTCGGTGGCGACGTTGGCGGAGGTGGCACTGTCAGCGGGGGTGGCGGGCTGGCGGGGGTGGCGGTCCAGAGGGCTTCGGCGTGGGCGGTGGTGGCGCGTTCGTTGATCAGGCGGACGATCATCTTGGCATCGGCCTCGGAGCTGGAGGTCGACGAGGCGGCGGCGGGGGCGCCGTAGGACATGCTGCGGCTGGCGGTGGCGAAGCCGCCGAAGAGGGACGGGCGAGCGCCGCCGGCGGTCCGGGCCGCGGAGCGGCGGGCCTTGGTTTCGGCTGAGAGCTGGCGGCGGCGGGAGTAGTGGATGGCCCAGGCGCTGATGACCTTGCGCTTGCGCCGGTCTTGCCGCTTGCCATCGGCCCGGCCATCGCCCGGGTCCTGGGTCTGGGCCGGGTCCAGGGTGCAGTGGACGCGCAGCAGGTCGGCCAGGTCGACGTCGGTGACGGCGGCCCAGGAGATCGCGTGGTCGCGGACCGGGTTCTTGATCGTCACCCCGGCGTCATCGACGATGACCCGGGGGCGCTGGGCGGTGACGTAGGCGATGCCGGTGCCCAGGAGGAGGATGGCCGCCGCCACGACGGACGTTTTGTCGCGGCCCTGGACGGCCAGGTCGACCCAGTTGCCGACGGCGAAGAGCAGCCAGACGACCCAGACCACGAGCGCGGTCGGGGAACGGAACGTCTGCGGCTTTTCCACCCGATCAGGGTACGCCGTGGGGCGGCCTGACCGGGTGGGTGGCGGAGTTACGCCCCGGTCACGCCGGGGAGGGGCTGGGCGACGATGGCGCCGTCGTCCCACAGGGCGGTGATGGCGGTGGCCGCCATGACCCGGACGCCGACGCCGATGGCGCGCTCGTCCACGTCGAAGGTCGGCTGGTGGATGTCGTGGGTGACGGTCGTGCCGGGGACCCGGGTGCCGAGCCGGGCCAGGGCGCCGGGGATGGACTCCAGGTACCAGGCGAAGTCCTCGCCGCCGAGGCTCTGCGGCGTCTGCACGACCGAACCGGCGCCGAGCACGCCGAGCGCCGCGGCCGAGATCATGGCCGCGCTGGCCTGGTCGTTGACCGTGGGCGGGACGTAGCGCTGGTAGCTGAGCTCGGCGTTCACCCCGTAGGAGCTGGCGACCGCGTCGATGAGGCCCTTGAGCAGGTCGGGGGCGGCGTGCCAGGCCTCGTCGTCGAGGCAGCGGACGGTGCCCTCCGCGATCCCCTCGTCGGGGATCGCGTTGGCCACGGTGCCGGCGCTGACCCGGCCCCAGACCAGGCTGAGGCTGGACCGCGGGTCGACCCGCCGGGACAGGGCCGCGGGGACCTCGGTGAGGATCTTGCCGAGCGCGTAGACCAGGTCGGCGGTCAGGTGCGGGCGGGCGGTGTGGCCGCCGGGTCCGGAGATCCGGACCGCGATCCGGTCACAGGCCGCGGTGATCGCGCCGGAGCGCACGCCGAGCTGGCCGGCGTCGAGGCGCGGGTCGCAGTGCAGCGCGAAGATCCGGCCGACGGACGCGATCCCGCCCGCGGCGAGGACGTCGAGGGCGCCGCCGGCCGCTTCCTCGGCGGGCTGGAAGACGAGCCTGACCCGGCCGGGCAGCAGGCCGGCCGCGGCCTGCTCGGCCAGGAACAGGCCGGCCCCGAGCAGGATGGTGGTGTGCACGTCGTGACCGCAGGCGTGACAGGCGTCCGGCACGGTGGACCGGTACGGGACGTCCTTGACGTCCGCCATGGGCAGCGCGTCCATGTCGGCGCGGAGCGCGACGACCGGGCGCTCGGTGTAGGGAGCCTGCTCCGAGCCGATGTCGACGAGCAGGCCGGTCCCCTTGGGCAGGATGACCGGCCGCAGGCCCGCCGCCGCCAGGCGCAGCGCGACCCGGCGGGTCGTCCGGTGCTCGTTGAAGGCCAGCTCCGGATGAGCGTGCAGGTCACGGCGGAACTCGATGAGCTCCGCCTCGTGTTCGGCCAGGAACGCGTCTAGATCCGCCAGCAGATCATTGCCCGGCTCATTTCCGGCCATGCCCACCATCCCCGTACGTGCAGAACCTATCTTCGGCGAACTCAGTCACGAGGGCGTCTACCACGCTAGTCAGATCCCCGGTCCGCGCGTAGACGGCTCGCTGCCGTTCGTAAGAGGCGCCATGCTCGAGCACTTCGGTAACCACGGAGAGCTCGTCTTGGCAGCCTAGTCTCGAGGCTACCGGTTCCAGCTGCGCGAGGAGCTCGAAAAGCTCGTCCCGCAGCGGCGCGGTGGCGCCTGCCTCGTCAGTGATCACGATCGCGTCCAGCCCGAATCGCGTCGCGCGCCATTTGTTGTCCCTGACCACCCACGACGACGGGCTGGGCAGCGTGTAGCCGCGGTCCAGCTGGGAGTCGAACAGCTGGACCAGGCACTGCGACAGCGCGGCGACCATGCCGACCTCGCGCAGCGTGGGCACACCGTCGGACATGCGGATCTCGACGGTGCCGAAGTCCGGATGCGGCCGGATGTCCCACCAGACCTCCTTGATGCTGCGGATGGTCCCCGCGCGCAGCAGGGTGTCCATGTAGTCCTCGAACTGCTTCCAGTCCGCCAGCCGGTGCGGCGGACCCGCCGTCGGCAGCGAGCCGAAGGTCACCGACCTGCTGGAGGCAAGTCCGGTGTCGTACCCGCACCAGAACGGGCTCGACGCGGTAATGGCGAGAAAATGCGGAAGGTAAGCCGACAGGGCATTGACGATCGGAATCGCTTTACGCCCGTCTTTTATTCCCACATGGACGTGCACGCCGAAGGTCTGAATCCGGCGGGCAAGCCACTGCATTTGCTCGACAAGCTCCGCGTAGCGCTGGATGGGCGCCATCGCCGCGTCTCGCCAGTCACTTACCGGGTGCGTGCCGGCGCACGCCAATAGGATACCGTGCTCAGCCGCTAGGCGCTGGAGTTCGATGATCGTTGCGGCGAGGTCGTCTTTTGCCTCGGACACCGTACTGCAAATGCCGGTGACGAGCTCAAGAGTGGACTGCATCAGCTCGTGCCGGATGCGCGGGTGCTCACCGGTATCGTCCACCGGGAGTTCGTCGAGCAGCTTACCGGCCTCCTGGCGCAGCATCTTGGTCTCGCTGTCGATGAGCTGGACCTCCCATTCGACGCCGAGCGTCGCGCCACGGGAGGGATTCCACTCGATAGCCATGCCCAGCCTCCGTGCCTAGGTGCCTGCGGGCGTCCTGGCGCATCGCCCGGGGGCGGTCCGCGTCCACGAGCGGATACGCACCGCAAGTAAATGGATACTCTCCCGGCCTGCCGAGCTTTGCATCCGGCGGGAAATCCGTAAGCTTGCTTGCGTCATAGACGGGATCGATGGGGAACCCAGACCCGGACGTGCGCTCCATAGTGATCAGGTTACTTCGGAGCGATCATGGGCCCCCAGAAGGAGAGCGGGAGGCTCATGCTGGACCGGTTCGGTCCTCGTCGGACCGTGCTGGCCGCCGCGGGTGCTGTCGTGGCGGCCCTGACGGCGGTCGCTCCGGCCGCGGCGGCGTCAGTGTCGGCGGGCGCTGGGTCAACGGGCGCCGCGTCCCCGCCTCCGGCGAACCCCGCGGCCATCGGCGGGGCGCAGCTGGCCGGGCGCGGCGTGATCGTCAGCCATGCGCCGGGCCCAGCGGGCAGCCCGGTGCCGAAGCTGCCCGCGATCAAGGCCTCGGCCTGGATCGTCGCCGACGCCGGGACCGGCCAGGTGCTCGCGGCCAAGAACCCGCACGGCTGGTTCCGGCCGGCCAGCACGCTCAAGGTGCTGACCGCGATCTCGCTGATCCCCGTGCTGAACCCCGACGCCACCACGGTGGCCTCCAAGCAGGCCACCTCGGTCTCCCCCAACATCGTGGGCCTGCTGACCGGGCACGCCTACACGATCTCCGACCTGTTCACCGCGCTGCTGACGATCTCGGCCAACGACGCCGCGATGGCGCTGGCCCAGGCGACCGGATCGCTCAGCCAGGGCATGGGCGTGATCAACGCCGAGGCCCGGCACCTGCAGGCCGACGACACGGTGGCGGTCACGCCCAACGGGCTCGACGCTCCCGGCCAGCACACCTCGGCCTACGACCTGGCGCTGTTCGCCCGGCAGGCGCTGACGCTGCCGGCCTTCCTGAAGTACGACCAGACCAGGTCCGCGACGTTCCCGGTCAGCCGCAAGAAGTCGGTCGGCCTGTACAACCAGAACTCGCTGCTGGCCACGTACCCGGGGGCGATCGGCGGCAAGATCGGCTGGACCAGCGCGGCCGGCGCCACCTACGTGGGAATGGCCAAGCGGAACGGCCACACGCTGATCGTGACCCTGCTGCACTGCCCCGCGCTGACCGAGATCGACGCGGCCAAAAGCCTGCTGAACTGGGGTTTCAAGGTCGATAGCACGATCGCGCCGATCGGGGCGCTGGTCGGCCCGAAGCAGCCGGCCGCGGTTGCTCCCGCACCGCGGCGTTCGGCGGTGGCGGCGCCGCGGGCGGCGAAGGCGCAGGCGGGGCCGGGCGGTCCCTCCCTGCTGGCCACGGCCGGGTTCAGCGCCGCCGCGTTGCTCGCGGCGGGCTTCGGCTTCGCCTACAGTCGCCGCCAGCGTCCAGCGCGCCGGCGCGCGCCTGGGGGTCCTGGGGCTCCTGGGATGCGTGGCGAGGCGAGCGGGCCGCGGCCGCGGGCCGGGGATGAGCGGAGCACGGTCAGGAGGCCGTGAAAGCCTGCCCCGTTCGGGTTAAAGGGGTTTGAGGAGGCCGATGCGGTCGCGGACGGTCGCCATGGTCTCCCCGGCGACCTCGCGGGCGCGGGTCGCGCCCGCGGCCAGCAGCCGGTCGAGCTCGGCCTCGTCGGCCAGGAAGCGCTCGGTCTGCTCCCTGATCGGGGCGAAGCTGGCCACCACCAGCTCGGCCAGGTCCTTCTTGAAGCCGCCGTAGCCCGAGCCCTGGTACTTGGCTTCCAGGGTGGCCACCGGCTCGCCGGACAGCGCCGAGTAGATCCGCAGCAGGTTGGTCACGCCCGGCTTGGCCTCGGCGTCGGCGCGGACCTCCGAACCCGGGTCGGTGACGGCGCGGGCGATCTTCTTGCGGATCACGGCCGGGTCGTCCAGGACGTCGATGATCCCCTGCGGGGAGCTCGACGACTTGCTCATCTTGGCCGTGGGGTCCTGCAGGTCGTAGATCTTGGCCACGTCGGCCAGGATGTAGGGCTGCGGGGAGACGAACGTCGGGCCGTACCGGTGGTTGAACCGGGTAGCCAGGGTCCGGCTGAGCTCGAGGTGCTGGCGCTGGTCCTCGCCCACCGGGACCTGGTCGGCCTGGTAGAGCAGGATGTCGGCGGCCTGCAGGACCGGGTAGGTGAACAGGCCGACCGAGGCCTGCTCGTTCCCCTCCTTGGCCGACTTGTCCTTGAACTGCGTCATCCGGCTGGCCTCGCCGAACCCGGTGATGCAGCCGAGGATCCAGGCGAGCTCGGAGTGCTGGGGGACGTGGCTCTGCACGAACAGCGTGCACCGGTCCGGGTCGAGGCCGGCACCGAGCAGCTGGGCGGCGGCGACCCTGGTCCGCTGCCGCAGCAGGGCGGGATCTTGGGGCACGGTGATCGCGTGCAGGTCGACCACGCAGTAGAAGGCGTCATAGCTGTCCTGCAGCTCCACCCACTGGCGGAGGGCGCCCAGGTAGTTGCCGAGGTGGAACGAATCGGCGGTGGGCTGGATGCCGGAGAGGACGCGCATGGTCCAGGAGTTTAGCGGTGACCGCCGGAAGGTCCGGAATCGGCGACGACCACCTCGACCCGCTGGAACTCCTTCAGGTCGGAGTAGCCGGCCGTGGCCATGGTGCGGCGCAGCGCCCCCATCAGGTTCATCGAGCCGTCCGGGACGGTCGACGGGCCGTGCAGGATCTGCTCCAGCGTGCCGATCGTGCCGACCTGGACCCGGGCCCCGCGGGGCAGCTCGGTGTGGTTGGCCTCGCTGCCCCAGTGGTAGCCCCGGCCCGGCGCTTCGTTGGCCCGGGCCAGCGGCGAGCCCACCATGACCGCGTCGGCGCCGATGGCCAGCGCCTTGGCGATGTCACCGCTGCTGGTCATGGACCCGTCCGCGATCACGTGCACGTAGCGGCCACCGGACTCGTCCAGGTAGTCACGCCGGGCCGCGGCCACGTCGGCGATCGCGGTGGCCATCGGCACCGCCACCCCGAGCACCCGGACCGTGGTGTGACCCGAGCCGCCGCCAAAGCCGACCAGCACGCCGGCCGCGCCGGTGCGCATCAGGTGCAGCGCCGCGGTGTAGGTGGCGCAGCCGCCGACCACGACCGGGACGTCGAGCTCGTAGATGAACTGCTTGAGGTTGAGCGGTTCGGCCCGGCCGGAGACGTGCTCGGCGCTTACGGTGGTGCCGCGGATGACGAAGATGTCCACGCCCGCGTCCACCACGGCCTTGGCGTAGCGCGCGGTGCGCTGCGGGGACAGGCTGGCGGCGGTGGTGACGCCGGCCCGGGCGACCTCTTCGATACGGCGGCCGATGAGGTCTTCGTTGATGGGTTCGGCGTACATGGCCTGGAGTCTTTTCGTGGCGGCCTGCTCGTCGAGCTCGGTCACCTCGGCCAGCAGCGGCTCCGGGTCCTCGTAGCGGGTCCACAGGCCTTCCAGGTCCAGCACGCCCAGGCCGCCGAGCTGGCCGATCTGGATCGCCGTCTGGGGCGAGACGACGCTGTCCATCGGGCAGGCCATCAGCGGCAGCTCGAACCGGTAGGCGTCGATCTGCCAGGCGATCGACACCTCCTCGGGGTCCCGCGTCCGGCGGGCGGGCACGATGCCGATCTCGGTCAGCGAGTACGCCCGCCGCCCGGTCTTGCCCCGGCCGATTTCCACGTCCGTCATCTATTTCGCCCCGTCGCGGCCTGAGTAGTTGGGTGCCTCCACGGTCATGTGGACGTCGTGCGGGTGGCTCTCGGTCAGGCCGGCCGCGGTGATCTGGATGAACCGCGCCTGCTGCAGCTCGGCCAGGTTGCGGGCACCGCAGTAGCCCATGGCCGCGCGCAGCCCGCCGACCAGCTGGCCGGCCACCGCGGACAGCGGCCCGCGGTAGGGCACCTGCCCCTCGATGCCCTCCGGGACCAGCTTGTCCTCGCGCAGCACGTCGTCCTGGAAGTACCGGTCCTTGGAGTAGGACCGGCCGCGCTCGCGGTTGCGCATGGCGCCGAGCGAGCCCATCCCCCGGTACTGCTTGAACTGCTTGCCGTTGATGAAGACGACCTCGCCCGGGCTCTCCTCGCAGCCGGCCAGCAGGCTGCCGAGCATGACCGCGTCGGCGCCCGCGGCGATGGCCTTGGCGATGTCGCCGGAGTACTGCAGGCCGCCGTCGCCGATCACCGGCACCCCGGCCGGGCGGGCGGCCTTGGCCGCCTCGTAGATCGCGGTGACCTGGGGGACGCCCACGCCGGCCACCACCCGGGTGGTGCAGATCGAGCCCGGCCCGACGCCGACCTTGACGCCGTCCGCGCCCGCGTCGATCAGGGCCTGGGCGCCCGCTTTGGTGGCGACGTTGCCGCCGATCACCTCGACGTCGGAATTGGCCTTGAGCTGGCCGATCATGGTCAGCACGGCCTGCGCGTGGCCGTGCGCGGTGTCCACCACCAGGAAGTCGACGCCGGCTTCGATGAGGGACTGGGCCCGTCGCTTGGCGTCTTCGCCCACGCCGACGGCGGCACCGACGACCAGCCGGCCCTTGGGGTCCTTGGTGGCGCTGGGGAACTTCTCGGACTTGGTGAAGTCCTTGACCGTGATCAGGCCCCTGAGCTTGTTGTCCGCGTCGACGAGCGGGAGCTTCTCCACCTTGTGCTCGCGCAGGAGCTTGAGGGCCTCGTCCGGTTTCACGCCGACGGGGGCGGTGACCAGGGGCATCGGGGTCATGACTTCGGTCACCGGGCGGCTGTGGTCGGTCTCGAACCTGATGTCGCGGTTGGTGACGATACCGACCAGGACGTTGTCGCCGTTGGTCACGGGGACGCCGGAGATCCGGTAGTGGGCGCAGAGGTTGTCCACGTCGGCGATGGTGGCATCGGTCCCGCAGGTCACCGGGTCGGTGATCATCCCGGCCTCGGACCGCTTGACCATGTCGACCTGCTGCGCCTGCTCCTCGACGGACAGGTTGCGGTGCAGCACGCCCACGCCGCCCTGGCGGGCCATGGCGATCGCCATCCGGGCCTCGGTCACGGTGTCCATCGACGCGGACACCAGCGGGACGCGCAGCCGGTAGCGGCGCGTGATCTGCGTGCTGGTGTCGGCTTCGCTGGGCATCAGGTCGGAATGCGCGGGCAGCAGGAGCACGTCGTCAAAGGTCAGGCCGACGGGCGCGAACTTGTCGTCCGCGCTTTCCTGGACGTGGTCAGTCATGGCACCTTCAGCGGGAGTGGCAGCGGGGATCTCTCCATCCTATTGACGAGCGGGCCGAACCGCCCGGTGTGCCCCCTAGCTGGCCCGGCGGGCGGCGGGCGGCGCGGTCCCCGGACATGACGCGGCGTGCCGGCGCGGCGGCGTGCGCGCCGGCGTGCTCGCGGGCGGCGTGCCCGGCGTGCTCGCGGGCGGCGAGCGCGCGGAGCCGGATCAGCGCCCGGTGCTGGGCCACCCGGACGGCCCCGGGCGTCATGTCGAGCACGTAGCCGGTGTCCTCGGCGGAAAAGCCTCCCACTACCCGCAGCAGGAGCAGCCGCCGCTGGCCGGCCGGCAGCCGGGCCAGCAGGACCCGCGCCCGGCGGGCGTCGACGCCCGCCACCACGAGTTCCTCGGGGCCCAGGCACCGGTCGGGCAGGTCGGGCAGGACCGGCACGGGCAGCGGCGAACGGGCGGCGCCGCGGGCGGCGTCGGCCACCTTGTGCGCGGCGATGGCAAAGACGAAGGCACCAAACGGGCGGCCCATATCCTGGTACGACGGCAAGGCGGCCAGCAGGGCGAGGCAGACTTCCTGGGCGAGGTCGTCCGCGTCCTGGCCGCTCGTCTGGGTCTGGGTCAGCCGGGCGCGGCAGTACCGGACGATGGCCGGCCGGAACTGGCGCAGCAGCGCCTCGATGGCGTCCTGCCGTCCCTGCGCGGCCATCAGGTGCAGGGCGTCGGGCCTGGCGTCGGCGTCTTCGGCGGGCGGTGGATCGGGGGTCTGGGAGGTCTGGGGAGGCTGGAGTTCCTGGGGGCGAGGGGCGGGCGCTGGCCTTCGCCAGCCTGGGCCCGTCAGGTAGTCGGGATCTTCGGCGTCGATCGCGAAGGGAGTTCCATCCAATCACGCAGAGTTAATTCCCGTCTGGCGGCCGGATGTCCCCGCGAAACGCCGGCGAGGGCGGCCACATTCTTATGGCCGCAGCGGCACCCCCACGTTGCCTACCGCTACCCGGGCAGGCCGGAAATGGGGGCTGGAATGGGTCCGGTGACGGGTGATACCCCTGGTGCAATTGCGGCGCCTGCCTGGACCACTGCAATGTCACATCGCGGTGGTCAGGACAACAGCGATGTCACATCGCGGTGCCTGCCCGGGACGGTACTGGGGAACGCGAAAGCCGGGTTCCAGGGGGACTGGAACCCGGCTTTCGTTTGCGTTGCGGGCTGGGGTCCTGGGCCGCGGGGGGCGGCTCGGGCCTTTGGCCTGCGGGGTTAGTGCGGGTGGCTGTGACCGTGGCCGGCGGCCGCGGGAGCCTTGTCTTCTTCCGGCTTCTCCACCACCAGGGTCTCGGTGGTGAGCAGCATGCCGGCGATCGAGGCCGCGTTCTGCACCGCGGACCTGGTCACCTTGACCGGGTCGATGACGCCCTGGGCCGTCAGGTCGCCGTACTCACCGGTGGCGGCGTTGTAGCCGTGACCGGCGGGCATTTCGGCGATCTTGGCGACCACGACGGAGCCCTCCTGGCCCGCGTTCAGCGCGATCCAGCGGGCCGGCTCGATCAGCGCGCGCTTGACCACGCTCACGCCGATGGCCTCGTCGCCCTTGCGGCCGAGGTCATCGAGGCCGGCGGCCACGTGCACGAGGGCGGCGCCGCCGCCGACGATGATGCCTTCCTCGATGGCCGCGCGGGTCGCCGAGATGGCGTCCTCGAGACGGTGCTTCTTCTCCTTGAGCTCCACCTCGGTGGCGGCACCCGCGCGCAGCACGCAGACGCCACCGGACAGCTTGGCCAGCCGCTCCTGCAGCTTCTCGCGGTCCCAGTCCGAGTCGGTGTTCTCGATCTCGGTCCGGATCTGACGGATCCGGTCCTCGATCTCCTGCTTGTCGCCGGCGCCGTCCACGATCGTGGTGTCGTCCTTGGTGATGACGATCCGGCGGGCGCGGCCCAGGTCCTCCAGGCCGACCGACTCGAGCTTGGTGCCGAGCTCGTCGCTGATGACGGTGCCACCGGTCAGGGTGGCGATGTCGGCCAGCATGGCCTTGCGGCGGTCACCGAAACCGGGCGCCTTCACGGCCGCCACGTTCAGCAGGCCGCGGATCTTGTTGACCACGATGGTGGCCAGCGCCTCGCCCTCGATGTCCTCGGCGATCACCAGCATCGGCCGCTTGACCTGCGCGACCTTCTCCAGCAGGGGCAGGAAGTCCTGCATGGAGGAGATCTTGGCCTGGTGGATCAGCACGTAGGCGTCCTCGAGGACCGCCTCGAGGCGCTCGCCGTCGGTGACGAAGTACGGCGAGATGTAGCCCTTGTCGAACTGGAGGCCCTCAGTGAACTCCAGCTCGAGGCCCATCGTCGGCGACTCCTCGACGGTGATAACCCCGTCCTTGCCGACCTTGGCGAACGCCTCGGCGATCATCTCGCCGATCTTGGGGTCCTGCGCGGAGATCGTCGCGACGTGCGCGATCTCGGTCTGCTCCTCGACGTCACGGGCCGACTTGAGCAGCCGCTCGGAAACTTCCGCGGCGGCGGCGTCGATACCGCGCTTGAGGTCCATCGGGTTAGCCCCGGCGGTGACCGAGCGCAGGCCGTGGTGCACCATCGCCTGAGCCAGGACGGTCGCCGTCGTGGTGCCGTCCCCGGCGATGTCGTTGGTCTTGGTGGCGACTTCCTTGGCGAGCTGGGCGCCCAGGTTCTCGTACGGGTTCTCCAGCTCCACCTCCTTGGCGACGGTCACACCGTCGTTGGTGATGGTGGGAGCGCCCCATTTCTTGTCAATCACGACGTTGCGGCCGCGCGGCCCCAGCGTCACCTTGACGGTGTCGGCGAGCTTGTCGACGCCGCGCTCAAGCGAGCGCCGGGCGTCCTCGTCGAACTCCAGGATCTTGGGCATTTACTACCTCAACCTACGGTTGGATCGAGTTCTCAGTCAGCATGCCTGCCAGCATGCTCACAGGCCTGGTCCAGCCGATGGCTGGACCAGGCCCGCGGGTTACTACTTTTCGATGACGGCGAGTACGTCGCGCGCGGAGAGCACGAGGAACTCCTCGCCGGAGTACTTGACCTCGGTGCCGCCGTACTTGCTGTACAGCACCACGTCGCCGACCTTGACATCGACGGGCACGCGCTTGGAGCCCGCATCGTCGAAGCGGCCCGGGCCAACGGCAAGGACTTCGCCCTCCTGGGGCTTCTCCTTGGCGGTGTCCGGGATAACGAGGCCGGATGCCGTGGTCTGCTCAGCTTCGAGCGGCTTGACCACGATCCGGTCTTCGAGCGGCTTGATAACTACTTTGGTGGCGGTCGTCACGATATGACCTCCCCCTCCGGAAAGGCTAATGGTGAATTGCTAGAGAGGGCGAGCGCGGCCGCCTGTCGTCGCGGGTGCCAGACTGCCTCGTCGCGTTAGCACTCTACCTTAGTGAGTGCTAATCCGGAACAGTAGTGCGCGCAGGCGGGCACGTCAAACAAGCCAGCCGGGACCAATCGGCTACTTTTACTTTCTGTACACGCTTGATTACTAAGAGCTACTAGAGTTGGCGGGTCCCCGGTGCCGGCGAGCTTGCTTCAGCCACCGGGATGTTCACCCTTTCTGGAGGCATCATGGATCAGCCGGGCAGTCATGTCCTGCTTCGCGGCAACCAGCCGGCTGCCGCCGACCGCATGCGCGAGCTGCTCGCCCGCACGGTACAGGACCACGTTTCCGACCAGCGCTCGAACGCTGGCGCCCTGGAGGACATCCGGCAGCGGATGGAAGGGCTCGAGTGGCTCGTGAAGGAGGTGCGCGAGCGCGAAGTGGCCGGCCTGACGGCCCAGCTGGACGAGCTGGGCAAGCGCCTGGACGAGAGCGCGCAGAAGCCGCCGCAGTGGGCCGAGTCGCTGGCCGAGCACATGGAGCTGCTCCGGTCCCAGGTCGCGCCGGTGGCCGAGCTGCATTCGCTGTGGGCCGACGTGGGCACCGTCTCGGAGAACGTCGAGGTGGCGCTGCCCCAGCTGCAGTCGGTGTGCGACACCGTCGGCCAGGCCGTGGCGGCGCTGCAGGCGCAGGACGACCGGCTGACCAAGATGCAGCAGAGCATGGGCAAGCTGCAGCAGAGCATGGAATCGGCGGCGAGCCGGTTCAGCCGGATCGACAAGGCGGTCGCCGAGCTCACGCAGCGGACCGGTCAGCTCGACAAGGAGATCTCGGCGGTCAAGGGGCGCGCCGAGGTCAGCTTTGGCGCGCTGACGGCCAAGGTCGACCAGCACGCGGAGGCGACCTCGCGGCAGCTCACCCAGTCGCTGGAGGCGATGTCGGGCACCGTCGAGGGGCTGTCCGGCCACATGGCGGGCGTCAGCGGGCAGGTCGACCTGATCGGCGGCCAGGTGCAGGCGGTCCACGGCCGGATCGAGCAGCTGGACGAGCGGCTGGCGGACACCGACGACCGGCTGACCGCGATCGGCGCCACGCTCGGCCGGCACCGACGCCAGGGTCGGCGGCCTCGACGACCGGCTGGAGCAGCTCGACGGCCGGCTGGGCGAGCAGGGCCGGGGGCTCACCTCGGTCGAGGGCAAGCTCGGGACCGTGGCGGGCCGGCTCGGCATGGTCGACGGCAAGGTCGGCACGCTCGGTGGCCGGCTCGACGGGCTCGACGGCCGGCTGGAGGGCGTCGGGGCCAGGATCGACGGCTTCGGCGACACGTTCGGGGCCCGGATCGACGGGATCGGGGATACCTTCGGCGAGCGGATCGACGCGTTCGGCGAGCGGATCGACGGGCTGGGCAGCACGGTCGGCACCCGGATCGACAGCATCGGCAGCACGGTGAGCACCAGGATCGACGGGCTCGGCAGCAGCTTCGGCGACCGGTTCGGCCAGCTGGACGGGAAGCTGGACACCGCGACCGGCCGGTTCACCGACGTCAGCGGCCAGCTGGAGAAGCTGGACCGAGGGCTGGCGGCGGTCGGCAGGCTCGTCGACACCACCGCCGAGCAGCTGAACAGCCAGCTCGAGCCGCTCGCCGACGAGCTGCGGTCCCGGCCGGGCCACACGGACGTCCAGGAGATCCTGGCCAAGATCGTGGACGCGGCCCAGAACGACGTGACCGCTCACCTCGGCTCGCTCGAGGAGACCGTCCTCGCGCTGGCCGAGGCCCTGCTGCGGCCGCAGGGACGGCCGGAGGCACGACCGGAGCCGCGGTCGGTCCCGGCGCCCAGGGACGGCGCCGAGCCCATCCGGGCCGAGGTCTGAGGGTCCGGCCGCTAGCGCACCTCATCGGCGGTGGTGTTTAAGGCGGTGGCCTGGGAGTTATGGTGAGGAATATGTCCCAGGTGCTGGAGCGGGGTTACGCCGAGGAACTGGACGCGGCCGATCCGCTGGCGGCGTTCCGCGACCGGTTCACGCTGGACGACCCGGGCCTGATCTACCTGAACGGCAACTCGCTCGGCGCGCTGCCGCGGGCCACGCTGCGCCGCCTCGAGACGGTGATCCGCGCGGAGTGGGGCACCGCGCTGGCCCGGTCCTGGGATCACTGGGTGGATCTGCCCGGCCAGGCCGGCGACCTGGTCGGCGAGCTGACCGGGGCCGCGCCGGGGCAGGTCGTGGTGGCCGACAACACCACCGTGAACCTGTACAAGCTGGCCTGCGCCGCGCTCGACGCCCGGCCCGGCCGCCGGGTGATCATCACCGACCGGGACAACTTCCCCAGCGACCGCTACGTGTTCGAGGGCATCGCCGCCCAGCGCGGGCTCGAGCTGCGGATGCTGGACACCGACATCAACGAGGGGCTGGACGCCGGGCAGGTCCGGGCGGCCGTGGACGAGGACACCGCGCTGGTCAGCCTGTCCCACGTGGCATACCGCAGCGGCGCCCTGGCCGACATGGCGGGCATCACCGAGATCGTGCACGCCGCGGGCGCGCTGATGCTCTGGGACCTGTGCCACTCGGCCGGCGCGGTGCCGGTCGAGCTCGACCGGTGCGACGTGGACCTCGCGGTCGGCTGCACGTACAAGTACCTCAACGCCGGCCCCGGGGCCCCGGCGTTCCTGTACGTCGCGTCCCGGCTGCAGGAGGCGCTGCGCCAGCCGGTCTGGGGCTGGTTCTCCCAGCGCGACCAGTTCGCCATGGGCCCGGCCTACGACCCGGCGCCGGGCATCGCCAAGTTCGTCACCGGCACCCCGTCCATCCTGGGCACCGCAGCGGTCGAAGAGGGCGCCCGGCTGCTGCTCGAGGCGGGCCCGGACCCGATGCGCGCCAAGAGCATCCGGCTCACCAGGTACCTGGTCGAGCTGGGCGAGGCCTGGCTCGAGCCGCTCGGCTGCGCGCTGGCCACGCCGCGGGACGGCGCCCGGCGCGGCGGGCACGTCACGTACTGCCATCCGGAGGCGGAGCGGATCATGCGGGACCTCGCCGCGGCGGGCATCGTCACCGACTACCGGACGCCGGACCGGTTCCGGTTCGGCCTGCCCCCGCTCACCACCCGTTTCACCGACGTCTGGACCGCGGTCGCCGCCACCCGCGACCTCCTCAAGGACGAGGAAGGCGCATAACGCCATGGACGAACCCGTCACCTACTCCGGTTACCTGCGGCTCGACCAGTTGCTGGCGGCGCAGCAGCCTCGTTCGGCCGAGCACGACGAGATGCTGTTCATCGTCATCCACCAGATCTACGAGCTGTGGTTCAAGCAGCTGCTGCACGAGTTCACCAAGGCCCAGGCCGAACTCGAGGCCGGCAGCACCACGCACGCCATGCGCACGCTGCGGCGGACGCTGGCCATCTTGAAGATCGTGGTCGCCCAGCTCGACGTGCTCGAGACCATGACGCCGACCCAGTTCACCCGGTTCCGGGACTGGCTCGGCACCTCCAGCGGGTTCGAGTCGGCGCAGTTCCGCGAGCTGGAAGCGGTGCTCGGACGGCGGGACCGGGTGATGCTCGTCGGCGCACGCCCTGACCGGCGCCGAGCGGGAGCGCATCACGGCGGCGATGTCGCGGCCGTCCCTGTTCGACTCCTTCGTCCGCTACCTGGCCGGGCAGGGCTACGACGTGCCCGCCGAGATCATCAACCGCGACGTCAGCGACGCCGCTCGAGGCCTCCGACGCGATGCAGCAGGTGCTGAAGAAGGTCTACGACGACGACACCGACGCGACCGCGGTGTGCGAGCTGCTGGTGGACCTGGACGAGGGCATGCAGGAGTGGCGCTACCACCACGTCAAGATGGTGGAGCGGACGATCGGCGGCCGCCGCGGCACCGGCGGCTCCCCCGGCTCGGCCTACCTGCGGTCGACCCTGGCCGCGCCCACGTTCCCCGACCTATGGGCGATGCGCAGCCTGGGTTGACGGGGCGCAGCCTCGGTTAGCGGACGCGGCTCGGCCAGCTGGGCGGGCACCGGGCCGGAACCGTTCGCGCGGCCGGGCGCCGGACCGGCGGGCGAGGGCTCGGCCAGCTCGACGCGGTTCCGGCCCTGCCGCTTGGCCAGGTAGAGGGCGGCGTCGGCGAGCCGCTCGAGCCGGTCGGGCGTGCTGGCATGGTCGGGGAAGACGGCCACGCCGATCGAGGCGGTGACCGACACGTCGCTGCCGGACAGCGAGATCTCGGCGATCGCCGCCCGGACGCGCTCGGCGATCTCGAGCGCGTCGGCGATCACGGTGTCGGGCAGCAGGATCGCGAACTCCTCCCCGCCGTTGCGGCCGGCGAAGTCCCTGGTCCGCAGCGTGCCGCGCAGCGTCGCGCCGACGCTGGCCAGGACCTGGTCCCCGACCGGGTGCCCGCGCTGGTCGTTGACCTGCTTGAAGTGGTCGAGGTCGAGCAGGAGCAGGGCGAGCGGCGACTGGGTCGTCGCGGCCTGCGCGAACGTCCGCTTCAGCGCGTCGGTGACCGCGCGCTTGTTGGGCAGCCCGGTGAGGCCGTCGGTGGCGGCGCGGATCTCGGCCACCGCCAGGTTGCGCAGGTTGGCCAGGACCGGCGCGGCCTGGCCGACGGACTCGCGGATCCGCTGCTCCTCGGCCTCGGAGTAGGGCGCCGGGCGGCTGAGCAGGACCGAGCCGATCACCTCGCCGCCGACGGTGAGCGGGACGCAGCAGGAGGTGCCGGGCACCGGGGCGCACACCGGGCAGGAGAGCAGGGCCGGCCGGCCGCCGTCCTCCCGGTGCGTCCGGCCCGACCGCACCGCCAGGCACGAGCGCGGCTCGGCGCCGCGCAGGGTCCCGGGCAGCGGCGAGCCGTCCGGCAGCGGGGTGACCGCCTCGAGCCGGTCGGCGCTGTTGTTCCGGTTGAGCACCACGGCGCTGGTCGCCGGGAGCGTGCGCTCCAGGTGCCGCTGGAGCAGCCGGTGCGCCTCGTCCTCGTCGCCGGCGATCTGCAGGGTGTCGGCGAACTCGGCCTGGTCCTGGCCCGGCTCCAGGTGCCTGCGGATGCGGCGGATCCCGTGGGCCAGCAGCAGCGCGCCGAGCGCCAGGCCGAGCGCCGCGGCCCCGGCGATCAGGGCGATGGCCCGGGCCGCGCCCGCGTCGGCGCCCGCGTGGTCGGCGCGGGCGTCGTCGAACTCGCGGGCGGACAGCCGGCCGAGGTGGGCGCTGACCGGGGCGTAGGCGGCGGCCAGGGCCGAGCTGGCCGTCGCCGAGCTGGCCGAGGCATTCGCCGGGGCAGCATTCGCCGCGGCAGGCGCGGACGCCGGCAGGTTCGCCGGGCTGAGCAGGTTCCTGACCGCGGCCCACTGGCGGCCGAACAGCTCGATGTCGGCGTGCTCGGCCGGCGGGTCGGCGGCGTGCAGCTGCTCCAGCGCGAACAGCCGCGCGTCGACCGCGGGCAGCAGCTGAGTGTAGAGGGAGCCGAGGAGCCGGGAGCGTTCGGCGGGGGCGGTGGCGAGCACGGCCTGCTGGCCGGCCGTGTACGCCGCGTCCATGCTCCGGGCCAGCTGGCCGGTCACGATCGCGGTGGTCAGCTCGTCGCCGGCGATCACGTTGCCCTGTCCGGTGGCCGAGCGGGTGGCCAGGATGCCGATGACGGCCACCGCGACGGCCACGAGCGCGAGCGCGGCGCCGAGCACGGCGAGCGAGCTGGTGGCAGCCCTGGCAAGCGTTCGCATTCAACAAATAGTAACCGAAAGAGAATGGCCAGAATAGAATGGCGAACTGGGCAATTCGCCGCCACAGATCCCGTTATCGCGGCATTTATTGACGCCTTCTCCGGTCGCAGGTCAAAGGCTTGTACCGAACGAAGATGGTCCCCCGTTCGGTATAAAGCTCTTTTGTTATTCCCATTCGATCGTGGCGGGTGGCTTGCTGGTGACGTCGAGCACCACGCGGTTGATCTCGGGCACCTCGTTGGTGACCCGGGTGGAGATCTTGGCCAGCACCTCGTCCGGGATCCGGGCCCAGTCCGCGGTCATCGCGTCCTCGCTGGTCACCGGGCGGATCACGATCGGGTGGCCGTAGGTGCGGCCGTCGCCCTGCACGCCGACCGAGCGGACGTCGGCCAGCAGCACCACCGGACACTGCCAGATCACCGGGTCGAGGCCGGCCGCGGACAGCTCCGCGCGGACGATGGCGTCGGCCTCGCGCAGGATCGCGAGCCGCCCGGCGGTCACCTCGCCGATGATCCTGATGGCCAGCCCGGGGCCGGGGAACGGCTGGCGGCGGACGATCGCGGGCGGCAGCCCGAGCTCCTCCCCCACCCGGCGCACCTCGTCCTTGAACAGCGCGCGCAGCGGCTCGACGAGTGCGAACTTCAGGTCGTCGGGCAGGCCGCCGACGTTGTGGTGGGATTTGATGTTGGCGGTCCCGGTGCCGCCGCCGGACTCCACCACGTCCGGGTACAGCGTGCCCTGGACCAGGTAGTCGCAGGCCTCGCCGTGCTGGCCGGCCTCGGCCGTGACCTCCCGGGCGGCGCGCTCGAAGGCGCGGATGAACTCGCGGCCGATGATCTTGCGCTTGGTTTCCGGGTCGGCCTCGCCGTCCAGGGCCTTCAGGAAGACGTCGGCCTCGTTCGCGACCTTGAGCTTGACGCCGGTGGCGGCGACGAAGTCCTGCTCGACCTGCTCGGCTTCGCCCTTGCGGAGCAGCCCGTGGTCGACGAACACGCAGGTGAGCCGGTCGCCGATGGCCCGCTGGACGAGCGCCGCGGCGACCGCGGAGTCCACTCCGCCGGACAGCCCGCAGATGGCCTGGCCGTCGCCGACCTGCGCCCGGATCGCCGCCACCTGCTCCTCGACGATGTTGAGCATGGTCCAGGAGGGGCGGCAGCCGGCCAGCTCGAGGAAGCGGGCCAGGATGCGCTGGCCGTTGTCGGTGTGCATGACCTCGGGGTGGAACTGGACGCCGAACAGGCCCTGGGCCGGGTTCTCGATGGCGGCGACCGGGGTGGCTTCGGTCTGCGCGGTGACGGTGAAACCGGGCGGGGCCACAGTGGCGGTGTCGCCGTGGGACATCCAGACCCGCTGGGTCTGCGGCAGGCCGGTGAGCAGGGGGCCGTTGGGCGCGGTCTGGAGGGTGGTGGCGCCGTACTCCCTGGCGCTGGTGTGGGCCACGGTGCCGCCGAGGCTGGTGACCATCAGCTGGAAGCCGTAGCAGATGCCGAGGACCGGGACGCCCGCCTCCAGCAGGCCGTCGGGGGCGGGCGGGGCGCCCTCGGCGTAGACCGACGAGGGGCCGCCGGACAAGATGATCGCCTTGGGCTTCCTGGCCAGCATCTCGGCCGCCGTCATGGTCGACGGGACGATCTCGGAGTAGACGTGGCACTCGCGGACCCGGCGGGCGATCAGCTGCGCGTACTGCGCTCCGAAGTCGACGACGAGAACGGTGTCGAAGCCACCGGGCACGTTATTCACCTTTCGCTGGGGTACTGACAGGCGTCGGCGAGGTCACCGGCGCCGACGGCGGGGTCGGCGCGGCGGCGGGGTCGCGGGCGGCTGGTTGGCGGGCGGGGTGACGGCGGCGACGAGGAGGCGGGCAATGCGGCGGCCGTCCAGCTCGGTCACGGTGATGGTGCGGCCCGCCACCTGGACGCTGTCGCCCGCGGACGGCAGGTCGCCCAGGGCGGCCAGGACGTAGCCGGCCACCGTCTCGTACGGGCCCTCGGGGAGCTCGATGCCGGTCTGCTCGGTGAACTCGTCCAGGTTGAGCAGGCCGTCGACCTCGACGTCGCCGGCCGGCAGCTTCGTCGCGTGGTCCTGCTCGATGTCGTACTCGTCCCTGATGTCGCCGATCAGCTCCTCGACCAGGTCCTCGAGGGTGACGATGCCGGCCGTGCCGCCGTAGTCGTCGATTACCACGGCCAGGTGCGCCCGCTCGCGCCGCATCTCGGACAGCGAGGACAGCACCGTCTTGCTGATCGGCAGGAACTTGACCGGGCGGCTGATCCGGCTGACCGGCACCTCGTTCTTGGCGACGCCGGGGCTTTGCTCGTCCCGGGGGGGACTACCCCCCCGATCCCCCCCGCCGATGATGAACAGGTCCCGGACATGCACGAACCCGGTCACGTTGTCGTAGCTGTCCTGGTAGACCGGCAGCCGGGAGTGCGGCACGCCGGCCGCGATCTCGGCCGCCTCCGCGACTGGGGTCTCCGCGTCCAGGAAGACCACCTCGGTGCGCGGGACCAGGACCTCGCGGATCTGCCGCTTGCCGGCGTCGAAGACCTCGCTGACGATCTTGCGCTCGTCCTGGCTGATCGTCTGGGTGCTGGCGACGAGCTCACGCACCTCCTGCTCGGTCATGGCCTGGCGGCCGACCCGGGGATCGGCGCCGAACACGGCCACCACCAGGTTGGTGCACCTGGTCAGCAGCCAGACGAACGGGCGGGCCAGCGTCGCGATCCGGTCCAGCAGCGGACCGGCCAGCAGGGCCAGCGCGGACGCCCGTTGCAGCCCGATCCGCTTGGGGGCGAGCTCGCCCAGGATCAGGCTGAAGAACGTGATGGCGATGGTCACCGCGATGAACGAGATCGGCCCGGCCCAGCCCTTGGACAGGTGCTGCCTGATCAGGTACGTCTTGAGCGCGCCGGCCAGCGTCTCGGCGCCGTAGGCGCCGGAGACCAGGGTGGCCAGGGTGACGCCGATCTGCACGGCGGAGAAGAACCGGTTCGGGTCCTGGGCCAGCCGGGCCGTCTTCTGCCCCCGGCGGCCGCGCTTGGACAGCGCCCGGATCTGGCCCTCGCGCAGCGAGACCAGGGCCATCTCCGAGGCGGCGAAGAACCCCCCGATACAGATGATCACCAGGACAACGATGATCTGAATGACGACTGTACTCATTTTGGCTCTCGCTCGCCTCCGGGCGCAGCCTGGCGCTGCTCGCGGCAGGCCCCGTTGCCGCGCAGTGTGTCCGGCCAGTCTAGACGGGATAACGTTCTACTCCTGTGGACACGCAATCAATCTGGAAGTCCAGCGCGCTGCTGGCTGACGGGCGCGAGATCATCTACTTCGATGAGGCGCCCGGGTCGGGCCGCGCGCAGGTGGCGGACACCCGGCCGCTGGGGCCGCGGACGCCCGGGCCCGGCCCTGCCGCACGGCCGGGCGGAGTGGGGCACCCGGTGGGATCCGCTGGCCGGGGAGTGGGTGGTCATCGCCGCCGCCCGCCAGGACCGGACCTTCCTGCCGCCGGCCGACCAGTGCCCGCTCGACCCGTCCCGGCCGGGGCACCCGACCGAGATACCGGCTTCCAGTTACGACGTGGTGGTGTTCGAGAACCGGTTCCCCTCGCTGGCCGAGCCGCTCGGCCGGTGCGAGGTGGTCTGCTTCACCTCTGATCACGACTCGTCGTTCGCCGCCTTGCCAGCGCGGCGGGTGCGGACGGTGCTCGAGGCCTGGATCGACCGGACTCTCGCGCTGAGCGTGCTGCCGGGGACCAGGCAGGTGTACTGCTTCGAGAACCGGGGCGAGGAGATCGGCGTCACCCTGCATCATCCGCACGGGCAGATCTACGCGTTCCCGTTTGTCGCGCCGAAGCTGGCCCAGATGGTGGCGCAGGCGGCTTTGTACGACGGCGGGAACCTGTTCGACGACCTGGTGGCTTCGGAGGTCTCCGACGGGGTGCGGGTCGTGACGCGGAACGAGCACTGGGTGGCGTTCGTCCCGCAGGCGGCGCGCTGGCCGTACGAGGTGCGGATCTTCCCCACGGTCCGGGTGCCCGACCTGCCCGCGCTGGGCCCGGACGCGCGGTCGGCCTTCGGGCCGCTGTACCTGGATGTGCTGCGCCGGTTCGACGCGCTGTTCGACCGGCCCGCGCCGTACATCGCCGCCTGGCATCAGGCCCCGGTGGGAGATTCGCGAGGCGCGGGACCGGTTCGCCGCGCACCTTCAGGTACTGTCGGTCCGGCGCGCGGCCGGCAAGCTGAAGTACCTGGCCGGCACCGAGTCCGGCATGGGCGTGTGGATCAACGACATCGTCCCTGAGCAGGCCGCGCAACAGCTTCGGGAGGCCTGATCTGATGAGGGTGCTTGTCACCGGCGGGGCCGGCTACATCGGCAGCGTCGTCGGCGCGCAGCTGGTAGCGGCCGGGCACGATGTCGTGGTGCTCGACGACCTGTCCACCGGGCACGCCGACGCCGTGCCGCCCGGCGCCACGTTCGTCAAGGGCACGCTGCGCGACTGCGCGGCCGAGGTGCTCTCCGACGGCATCGAGGCGGTACTTCACTTCGCGGCCAAGTCGCTGGTCGGCGAGTCGGTCGCCAATCCGGCCAAGTACTGGTCGAACAACCTGGGCGGTACGGTCACGCTGCTCGAGGCGATGCGCGAGCTGCGGGTCCGGACTCTGGTGTTCTCGTCTACCGCCGCCGTTTACGGCGAGCCCGAGGGCCCGACCGTGCAGGAGACCGACCCGACCCGGCCGACCAGCCCGTACGGGGCGTCGAAGCTGGCGGTGGACACGACGCTGACGGAGTTCAGCCGGCTGTACGGGTTCGGCGCGATCAGCCTGCGGTACTTCAACGTGGCCGGCGCGCATTCGGTGCCGGGCCGCGGGCTCGGGCTCCGGCGGCTCGGGCGAGCGCTGGCTGGGCGAGCGGCACCACCCGGAGACCCACCTGATCCCGAACGTGCTGGCCGCCGCGTCGCAGGGACGGTCCGTGCAGGTCTTCGGCGACGACTACCCCACCCCGGACGGGACCTGCGTCCGCGACTACATCCACGTCACCGACCTGGCCGACGCGCACCTGCGCGCGCTCGCGGCCTGCCGGCCCGGCGAGCACCGGATCTACAACCTGGGCAACGGGGCCGGCTTCTCGGTCCGTGACGTGATCGAGGTCTGCCGTTCGGTCACCGGTGCGGACATCGGGGTCGACACCGGCCCGCGCCGGGCCGGCGACCCGGCCGTGCTGGTCGCCTCGTCCGCGAAGATCCAGTCCGAGCTGGGCTGGCGGGCCTCGAGGGACCTGCGGGCCATGGCCGCCGACGCCTGGTCCTTCACGCAGGCTCGTTCGTCCCGGTGAGGCGAGCGGGGGCAGCAGAGTGAACGCGGCGGTCTCGTTTTTCCGGTCGCAGTTCGCGAGCGAGCCGGACGGGGTGTGGATGGCTCCGGGGCGGGCCAACCTGATGGGCGAGCACACCGACTACAACGACGGGTTCGTGCTCCCGTTCGCGCTCGGCCAGGGCGTGACGGCGGCCGCGTCGCTCGCTCCCGGGTCTTCGCCTGGGTCCTCGTCGGCCGGCGGCTGGTGCTGTGCTCGCGGCAGGAGCCGGGCACGGCGGTGTCGGTCGAGCTGGACGGGCTGGTGCCGGGTCGGGTGACCGGCTGGGCCGCGTATCCGGCGGGTGTCGCCTGGGCGCTGGAGGCGGCCGGCCACCGGGTTCCGGGCGCCTGCGTCGCGATCGACTCCGACCTGCCCGTGGGGGCCGGGCTGTCCTCGTCGGCCGCGCTGGAATGCGCCACCGCGCTGGCCCTGAGCACGCTGGCCGGGGCTGAGATCCCCCGCGCCAACCTGGTCACGATCGCCCGCCGGGCCGAGAACGAGTTCGTCGGGGTGCCGACCGGTGTCATGGATCAGTCCGCCTCGCTGCGCTGCCAGGCCGGGCACGCGCTGCTGCTCGACTGCCGCTCGCTCGAGATAGCCCAGGTGCCGTTTGACCCGGCGGTTGCGCGGGCGGGGCTGCTGCTCATCAACACCCGGGCCGATCACGTCCTGTCCGACGGAGCGTACGGCGAACGGCGGGCCGAGTGCGAAGAGGCCGCCCGGCGGCTGGGCGTCCCGTCCCTTCGCTCCGTAACGGACCCGGCCGACGTGGACCGGCTGGACGATCCCGTGCTCCGGCGGCGCGCCCGGCACGTCGTCGCCGATGACGCCCGCGTCCTCCAGGTGGTGGAGCTGCTGCGTTCTTCGGCTGGCCGGGGTCCGGCCGCCCTGGATGCCTACGGCGAGATCGGGCGGCTGCTGACCCAGGCGCACGCCTCGCTGCGCGACGACTTCGAGGTGTCCTGGCCGGAGGCCGACGCGGCCGTGGAGGCGGCGCTGGCCGCGGGAGCGGCGGGGGCGCGGATGATCGGCGGCGGGTTCGGCGGCTCGGTGCTCGCGCTGGTGCCCGCGGCGTCGCTGGACGCGGTGCGCGACGCTGTCACCTCGGTTTTCGCGGAGCACTCCTGGACTGCGCCGGAGTTCCTGTCGGCTATCCCGGCCGACGCCGCCCGCCGCCTGGCCTGAGCGGTTGCCTTGCGCGCGCGGTATCACTGTGCGCTTACCGGACCGGTGCGTCCACGGGAGACGTGCCGGCCATCGCCCCGGTCGTTATGCCCGCGATATGGTGACCCCGAACGGAGCCGGTGAGCCGAGGAGGTACCCGTGTCGGTGCGCGAGGAAGCAGCGAAGCTGGCGGACGAGATTACCGAGCTGCGGCATGCGATCCACTCCGAGCCCGAGATCGGCCTGGCCCTGCCCAAGACGCAAGCCAAGGTGCTGGACGCGCTGGCCGGACTGCCGCTCGAGATCAGCACCGGACAGGCGCTCAGCTCGGTGACCGCGGTGCTGCGCGGCGGCCGTCCCGGCCCGGTGGTGCTGCTGCGCGGCGACATGGACGCGCTGCCCGTCACCGAGGAGACCGGGCTGCCGTTCGCCTCGGCCATCGACGGCACCATGCACGCCTGCGGGCACGACCTGCATACGGCCATGCTGGCGGGCGCGGCCAAGCTGCTGTCCGCCCGGCAGGCCGAGCTCCCCGGCACGGTGATCTTCATGTTCCAGCCGGGCGAGGAGGGCCACGCCGGCGCCCGATACATGATCAACGAGGGCGTGCTCGACGCGGCCGGCCAGCGCCCGGTCGCGGCCTACGGCCTGCACGTGTCCTCCAACAAGCTGCCCGGCGGGATGTTCTCCACCCGGCCGGGCCCGATGCTGGCCGCCGCCGACCAGATCACGGTCACCGTGCACGGCCGCGGCGGGCACGCCTCGCAGCCGCACCGGGCGGCCGACCCGATCCCGGTCGCGTGCGAGATGGTGATCGCCTTGCAGACGCTGGTGACCAGGAAGTTCGACGTGTTCGACCCGGTCGTCATCACGGTCGGCAGCTTCCACGCCGGCACCACCGACAACGTCATCCCCGACCACGCCACGTTCCTGGCCACCGCCCGTTCCTACAGCCCCGCCTCCCGGGCCGCGCTGGCCGAGCTGGTGCCCGGCCTGATCAACGACATCGCCAGCGCGCACGGGCTGACCGCGGACGCCGAGTACGCGACCGAGTACCCGGTGACCGTCAACGACGCGGCCGAGGCGGAGTTCGCGCTGCAGGTGGCAGCCGACGCGTTCGGCGAGGAGCGGAGCCTGCGGGCGCAGTTCCCGATCACCGGCGCGGAGGACTTCTCCTTTGTCCTGGAGGAAGTACCCGGCGCGTTCGTCTTCCTGGGTGCGTGCCCGCCGGACCGCGACCCGGAGAGCGCCCCCACCAACCACTCGGCCATCGCCGTCTTCGACGACGCGGTCCTGCCCGACGGCACCGCCCTCTACGCCGAACTGGCCCTGCGCCGCCTCGCCCAGGGCTGACGCGCCAGGCGCTGACCGGCGTCCCCGGGGACGGGAAGCGGGCGGGGTTCGGGCAGAATCGGAGGGTGAATGCTGGGGCGGGGGTTTCCGGGACGGGCGTTTCAGCCCGGGAGGCTGAAGTGCTGGCCGCGCTCGGGGAGCACCTGACCAACGCGGAGATCGCGGCGCGGCTGTTCATCTCGGTGCGGACGGTGGAGAGCCACGTGTCCTCGCTGCTGCGCAAGCTCCAGCTGAGCGATCGGCGGGCGCTGGCGGTCGCGGCGGCGAACCTGCGCCCGGCGGCGCCGCGCGGGCCGGGGGCGGCGCCGGGGCTGGCCGGGGCGCTGAGTCCGGAGGGCAGGCCCGGAGGCACCGGAGCCGGGGCGCGGAGGCGGTTGCGCCGGGTCCGGGGGGCGGGCGGAGGTGGCGTTGCTGCCGGCGCCGCTGACTTCGTTTGTGGGGCGGGCGGCCGAGCGGGCGGCGCTGGCGGCGGCGCTCGGGGAGCACCGGCTGGTGACGGCGGTGGGGCCGGGCGGGGTGGGCAAGACGCGGCTGGCGCTCAGCGTGGTGGGCGACGTGGCCGGGCGGTACGCCGACGGGGCCTGGTACGTGGACCTCGTGCCGGTCACCGACCCGGCCATGGTGGCCCCGGCGATCGCGGCCGCGCTCGGGCTCGGGGAACGCCAGGGGCGCTCCAGCGAGGACATCGTGCTCGGCTGGCTGGCGCCCCGGCAGGCGCTGCTGGTCCTGGACAACTGCGAGCACCTGCTCGACGGGATGGCGGCCCTGGTCGAGCGGCTGCTGGCCGGCTGCCCGCGGCTGTCGGTGCTGCTCACCAGCCGGGCCCGGCTGCTGGTGCCGTTCGAGTGGGTGTTCGGTGTACCGGGGCTCGTCCGTCGAGAGCGACGGCGGGCCCGGGCGACGCGGTGGAGCTGTTCGCCGCGCGGGCCGCCGCGGCCGGGAGCCCGCTGGCGCCGGGCGACATGGAGCGGGTGGCCGCCATCTGCCGCGGGCTCGACGGCATGGCGCTGGCCATCGAGCTGACCGCCGCGCGCTTCCCGTCGCTCGGCCTGGACGGGATCGAGGCCGGGCTGGCCGACCGGATGAACCTGCTGGCCGGCGGGCGTCGCGCGGACGACCGGCACCGCTCGCTGCGGTCCGCGCTCGACTGGAGCTACGCCCTGCTCGCACCCGAGAGACCAGGCGGTGCTGCGCCGGATCTCGGTGTTCGCGGCCCCGTTCACCGCGGCCGCGGCGGAGGCCGTCGGCGCCGGCTGGCCGCCGGCCGGAGACGGCGTCACCGGGGCGGCGCTGGCCCGGCTGGCCGACCAGAGCCTGCTGGTCGCCGTCGCGGACGCGTCGGGGACCCGGTACCGGGCGCTGGAGACCATCCGCCAGTACGGCGCCGGGCCGGCTGGCGGCCGAGGGTGAGGCGGTCGAGGCGGCGGGCCGTCACCTGGGCTGGTGCCTGGACGCCGCCGCCGCGCTCGGGCTGCCGTCGCCGGGACGACCGGGCCTGGCGGTCGGCGTTCGACCAGCTGGCCGACGAGCTGCGCGCCGCGCTGCGCTGGGCGGCCGGCCACGCCCGGCCGGAGCCGCGGGCAACCGAGCTGGCGATCACGCTGGCCGAGCTGGCCTTCGCCCGCGGGCTGCCCGGCGAGTCGCAGCGGCGGTACGAGCAGGCCGCGGAGCTCGCGCCGGACGCCGGGCAGGCGGCCGTCGCGCTGCGCTGGGCGGCGGGCGCGGCCAAGGCCCGGCATTTCGGCGACGACGCGTTCCGGCTCCACCAGGCGGCGGCCGAGGCCGCCGTCCGCGCGGGCGACCAGGCCGGCGCGGCGACCGACCTGGCCGAGGCAGCCGAGATGATCGGCCGCGCGCGGGGACTGATGGCCACCGCCCCGGCCGACGGCCTGGACCGAGGCGCTGCTGGCCCGGGGGTGGGCGCTGGCGCGGGCGGACCGGAACGTGGCCGAGCGGAGAGCCCGGCTGCTGGCCTCGGAGGCGTACAACCGCGACGACATCGATCCGGTCGGCGCCGAGCTCACCGACCGGGCCATCGCGCTGGCCCGCCGGACCGGGGACCCGCTCGTCGAGAGCGCGGCGCTGGACCAGCTCACCGCCATGCAGCTGGCCCGGGGCGAGCTGCGGGCGGCGCTGGCCAGCGCGCTGCGGCGGACCGTGATCCTGGGCCCGCTGCCGATGACGGCCCGGTCCGGGTTCGAGCACGCCGACGCGCTCTACATGGCCACCGAGTGCGCGACCGCGGCCGGTGACCTGGGGACCGCTCGCGAACTGGCCGAACGAATCCGAGAGCTGCCGTTCCATCGCGAGGAGGGGCACCTGGCCACGGCCCGGCTGATCGTCGTCGCCGCCCTGGCCGGGGACTGGGACGAGGCCCTCGTCCTGGCCGGGCAGTTCCGGGAGGGCTGGGAGCAGGCCGGGCGGCCGCGAGCGGGGAACCTCACCCGGGCCGCCTACGCCGCGGCGACGGTCCACGGCCTGCGCGGGGAAGACGGCGCCCGGGCCGAGCTGGCTGGATATCGTGGACGCCCTGGCCACGCCGGCCCGGCCGCTGCCGGACATGGCCTTCGGCCAGTTCTTCGACGCCCTCCTGCTGCTGCACCGGGGCGAGAACGACGCGGCGCTGGCGCTGCTCAGCACGCCGCCGGAGCACTTCGAGACCTGGGTCAGCGGGATGTGGCGGCCGTGGTACGCGGCGCTGTGGGCCGAGGCGGCCGTGCTCAGCGGGCACCCGGACGCCGCCGCCCGGATCCACCGGGCGCGGCTGGCCACGCGGGACAACCCCATCGCGGCGGCCATCGTGGCCCGCGCGGAGGCGCTCATCGGGTGGAGCGCGGACGGGCTGGCCGGGGATCGCGGCGGGACTGGCCCCGGCGGCCGCCGCGCTGGAGGCCGCCGGGTGCCGGTATCAGTGGGCCCGGACGCTCGTCGCCATCGGCGGTACCGAACGGGCCACGGGCGAAGCCGCGCTGGCCGCGATGGGCGCGACCGTCATGGCCTGGCCTCCAGGATGAGGTTGAACGGGGTCTGGGTGGCGCGGCGCACCCGGCTGAAGCCGGCCGCGCGCAGCACCTCGCCCAGCCGGCGCTCGCCCGCCTGCGCGCCGAGGCCCAGGCCCACTTCCTGGTCCAGTGACCCCGGGGTGCAGATCACGGTGGACAGGCCGTAGAAGGTCCGGCCGACCGGGTTCAGGTTGTCCGTGAGGCTGTCGCCGGCCATCGGCTCGACCAGCAGCAGGGTGCCGTCCGGGGCCAGCGCCTGGTGGATGTGGCGGGCCGCCCCGACCGGGTCGCCCATGTCGTGCAGGCAGTCGAACATGGTCACCAGGTCGTAACCGGTACCGGGCAGTTCCTTGGCCGGCGCCACCTCGAACTTGGTCCGCTGGGCGACGCCCGCCTCGGCCGCCGCCTTGCGCGCGTCGGCAATCGAGCCCTCGTGGTTGTCGACGCCCAGGAAGGTGGACCGCCCGAAGGCCTGCGCCATGATGATCGTCGACGCGCCGAGCCCGCAGCCGACGTCGGCCACGCTGGCTCCGTCCTGCAGCTTGCCCGTCACCTCGTCCAGCGCGGGTAGCCACTCGTCCACCAGGTGGGCGGCGTACCCGGGCCGGAAGAGCCGCTGCACGCCGGAGAACAGCCGGCCGTCGTGCTCGTGCCAGCCGAACCCGGCGCCGGTGCGGAACGTGTCCACCAGCCGGTCGTGGTCGGCGTAGCAGGACGCGATGGCCTCGAAGGCGCCCGAGAGGAATACCGGGCTGTCCTCGTCGGCGAGCACCATGGCCTGCTCGGCGGGCAGTTCGAAGGTGCCCGTGCCCGCGGTGTACACGACGTAGCCGCCGGCCGCCTGGTTGCCGAGCCACTCCCGGACGTAGCGTTCGGCGGTACCGGTGCGCGCCGCCAGCGCGGCCGGCGTCATCGGCCCGGCTCCCGCCATCGCCTTGTAGAGGCCGAGCCGGTCCCCCATGTGCAGCAGCAGGCCAGAGATGGCCGCGCCCATGTCGGTGACCGCCTGACCGACGAAGGCCTCGAGCTTGGCCTGGTCGAGCTGGTTCGCTTGCGTAGTGCTCACGTCGTATCTCCCGTCTTCACCGGCAGATCCCTGACGGACCCGCCACGTGAAGCCTGCGTGCGGGCCAGCACGGAGAGCATCCGTGGTCAGCACGGAACCAGGGGAATCCGTGGTCGCCACCGATGCCCGCGCGGGGGCGCGCGCCGCAGATTAGAGGAGGTAACCAGCTACGGAGGCACGGCACCATGATGATCCACCCAGATTTCCAGGCCGCGATGGCCCGCGAGCGAACCGCGACCCTGATCGCCTCGGCGGCGGCCCGCCGCCAGGCACGAGAGCTCAGGCAGGCCAGGCACCTGCGGCTGGCCGCCACGACTCCGGCCGTCGCCAGCGTCGTGCTGCGCGACGGGTCGGCGGTGCTGATCCGGCCGGTCCGCAGCACCGACGCGCCGCTGCTGGCCGACGGCTTCGCCCGGCTGAGCGAGCGGTCCCGCGCGACTGCGCTTCCTGGGCCGCAAGAACACGCTGACCGAGGCCGACCTGCGGTACTTCACCGATGTCGACCACCACGACCACGAGGCGCTCGGCGCGGTGGACCACGTCCGCGGGGGCGGCGTGGGCATTGCCCGCTACGTGCGGGATCGCGAGGACCCCGGCGCGGCCGAGATCGCCGTCACGATCGTGGACGACTGGCAGGGCCGCGGCCTGGGCACCGAATTGCTGGCCCGGCTGTCCGACCGCGCCTGCCAGGAAGGCATCGGCCGGTTCACCGCGCTGGTCGCGGCCGACAACGCGGCCGTGGCCGGGCTGCTGCGGAACTCCGGCGCCAGCCTGGTCCACCGCGGGTCCGGCATCGCCGAGTACGAGATCGACCTGACCTGCGCGAGCGCCCAGGCCAGCTGAGGACACCGCCGCGTCGCTCGCCAGGAGAAATCGGCGAGGACGCGGCGGGCGAACTAAGGCCGGTTACCGAGACTGGTTAGAGGCTGGCGACGTCGGCTTGCTTGGCGCGGACGGCCTCGGCGGCGGCGCGCAGGCCGGCCAGCTCATCCTCGGTCAGGTCGCGCTCGACGACCCGGCGGACGCCGGCCGCGCCGATCTCGGCCTCGACGCCCAGGTAGACGCCGGAGATGCCGTACTCGCCGTCGACCCAGGCGCAGACCGGCATGACCGCGCCGGAGTCCTCGGCGACCGCGCGGGCCATCCGGGCCGCGGCGGCCGAGGGGGCGTAGTAGGCCGAGCCGGTCTTGAGCAGCCCGACGATCTCGCCGCCGCCGTTCCTGGTCCGGTTGACCAGCGCCTCGATCTCGTCCGCGGGCAGCAGGTCCGACAGCGGTTTGCCGTTGACCGTGCAGGCCGAGGGGACCGGGACCATCGTGTCGCCGTGCGAGCCGAGGGTCAGCGTGCGCACCGAGCCGACCGGGACGGCCAGCTTCTCCGCCACGAAGTAGCTGAACCGGGCGGTGTCGAGCATGCCCGCCTGGCCCATCACCCGGGCCGACGGGAAGCCGGACACCTTGGCGGCCAGCGCGGTCATCTCGTCCAGCGGGTTGGACACCACGATCAGCACCGCGTCAGGCGCGTACTTGGTGACGTTCTCCACCACGTTCCTGACGATCTTGGCGTTGGTCTCGATCAGGTCCATCCGGCTCATGCCGGGCTTGCGCGGCAGGCCCGCGGTGATGACCACGATGTCCGAGCCGCCGATGGCCTCGTAGCCCTCGCCCGCCGGGCCGGTGCTCTGCCCGGTGACCTTGGTCTCGAACCCCTCGACCGGGCGCGACTGGTTCATGTCGAGGGCGAGCCCTTCCGGCTTGCCCTCGATGATGTCGGTGAGCACGACCTCTTCGAAGATGTCGTACTCAGCCAGCCGCTGTGCGGTGGTGGAGCCGTAGAACCCGGCCCCGACGACGGTTACCTTGCCCTTGCGAGACATCTGGGGAGAACTCCTTCGTCCGTGGTGTTGTTAGGAACCCATCGCCTTGCGCAGGTTCTCATCCAGCGCGGCGAGGAAGTCCTCGGTGTTCAGGAACGGCTGGTCCTTGCCGACGAGCAGGGCCAGGTCCTTGGTCATCTGGCCGCCCTCGATGGTCGGAGATGCAGACGTCCTCGAGCGTCTGGGCGAACCGGGAGACCTCCGGGGTCCCGTCGAGCGTGCCGCGGTGGGCCAGCCCCCGGGTCCAGGCGAAGATCGACGCGACCGGGTTGGTGGACGTCGGGTTGCCCTGCTGGTGCTGCCGGTAGTGCCGGGTCACGGTGCCGTGGGCGGCTTCGGCCTCCACGGTGCGGCCGTCCGGGGTCATCAGCACGCTGGTCATCAGGCCGAGCGAGCCGAAGCCCTGGGCCACCACGTCGGACTGCACGTCGCCGTCGTAGTTCTTGCAGGCCCAGACGATGCCGCCCTCCCACTTGAGGACCTGGGCGACCATGTCGTCGATCAGCCGGTGCTCGTAGGTGATGCCGGCCGCCTCGAACTCCGCCTTGAACTCGGACTCGAAGATCTCCGCGAAGATGTCCTTGAACCGGCCGTCGTAGGCCTTGAGGATCGTGTTCTTCGTGGACAGGTAGAGCGGCAGCTTGCGGTTCAGCGCGTAGCGCATGGTGGCGCGGGCGAAGTCGCGGATCGAGGCGTCGTAGTTGTACATGGCCATCGCGACGCCGCCGCCGGTGAACGTGGCCACTTCCATCTCGATGGGCTGGTCCTGGTTGCCCTCGGGGACGTAGGTGATCGTCACCGTGCCCGGGCCCGGCACCACGAAGTCGCTGGCCTTGTACTGGTCCGCGTGCGCGTGGCGGCCGATGATGATCGGCTTGGTCCAGCTCGGCACCAGCCGGGGGATGTTGGAGATCACGATCGGCTCGCGGAAGATGACGCCGCCGAGGATGTTGCGGATGGTGCCGTTCGGGCTCCGCCACATCTTCTTCAGGCCGAACTCGGTGACCCGCGCCTCGTCCGGCGTGATCGTGGCGCACTTCACGCCGACGCCGTGCCGCTGGATGGCGTGCGCCGCGTCGATCGTGACCTGGTCGTCGGTGGCGTCGCGGTGCTCCACGCCCAGGTCGTAGTACTCGAGCTCGACGTCGAGGTAGGGCAGGATCAGCTGGTCCTTGATGGACTGCCAGATGATGCGGGTCATCTCGTCCCCGTCGAGTTCGACGACGGGGTTCGCCACCTTGATCTTGGCGATATTAGCCATGGTTTTTCCGGATCCCTTCAGGAAAGTGCTGCTTATGGCAGCGACAGCGCGACCGCGAGCATCGCGGCGCCGAACACCGCGAAGGCCAGCACGTCGGAAGTTTTTCGGCGGGACGCCAGCACGCCGGCGAAGCGGTTCGGCAGGACGAGGCGGGCCAGCGCCGCGGCCAGCAGGGTGCCGCCCAGCACGGCGGTACCGCGGGTCGCGTAGGCCGAGCCCCGCGAGACGATGAACATCCCGGCGGCGGCGCCCGCGAGCACGATCAGGTAGAGCACCCAGGCCAGGGCGCCGGTGACGGCAGGCTCATCACGGTCCTTGCCCCGGACGGGACGAGGGCCGGTAGCCCTGTGACTGCCCGAGCCAGCGTTCGCCGGCCTACTCGCCATCCATCTGCCTCCCGGCTTCCGACGGAAGTTTACCGGCGTCACGCTCGGCCGATGCCACGGGCCGGTCCTACGATGCGCCTGAGGAACAGATGAATGCGTCTCAGGATCAGACGGTGCTCTTATGAGCGGAGCCGTGACACGGCGGGTAACCCAGTGGTAAGACTTTAGTCACGGCTCCGACAGAGAGGGGAACCCGCGGTGGACACACCGTTCCTCCGCATCGAGGAAACCGGGGATGTTTTCCCGCTGCGCGACGATGTGACGACCGTCGGGCGCGGCCAGGGCGTCGACATCCGCCTGGACGATCCCAGCGTCTCCCGGCTGCACGCCGAGCTCGTCCGCCGCGGCCCGTACGTCTACGTCGTCGACCTCGGTTTATCACGCAACGGGACCCGGGTTAACGGGCGCCCGGTCGCTCGCCGGGTGCTGGAGGACGGGGACGTGCTGAGTTTCGGCACCGCCCGCGGCCGGATCGGCGGGGTCCCGCAGGAGGAGATCACGGCCGAGGCCGAGCTGCGTCGTTCGGCCGTACCCGAGCTGACCCGCCGCGAGCTGGACGTGCTGACCTCGCTGTGCCGGCCCGCACTGTCCGACGAGGCCTTCGCTACCCCCGCTACCGCCCACGAGATCGCCTCCGACCTGGTGGTGACCGAGGCGGCGGTCAAGCAGCACCTGCTGCGGCTCTACCAGAAGTTCCGGATCCCGGAGGGGACCAACCGGCGCACCCGGCTGGCCAACGAGGTCGTCGCGCTCGGCCTGGTCAAGCCGATGCCGCAGGCCGACATGGGCGAGCAGCCGTTACAGCCGTATATTCCGCAGCAGCCAGTGCGAAGCCGACGTGATGAGGCTGTGCAGGCCGGGTAGCTGCCAGGGCAGGTGCGGGTCGGCCGCGGGCCAGTAGTACGGGGTCTGCGACCAGGCGAACAGGACGGCGGCGGCCGCGACCGCCCAGACGGCGACCGCGATCGCCGCCGCCGACGCCGGGGTCCGCGCCACCGCGCCGGCCATCCGGTTCAGCTGCCGCCGCGGGCGCCCCGCCCCGGGACCCAGGCCGTACCAGGCCACCACCGCGGCGGCCGCGAAGGCCCCGGCCCGGGACATGTTCATGCTGTGCGTGAACACCACGGCCAGGCCGTAGGCGGCCGTGCCGGCCAGGAGCGCGAGCGGGGCCATCAAGATCTCGGTCAGCAGCGCCCGGGCCACGGTCAGCGGCGCGGTGACCAGCACCACCACCAGGTCGCTGGCCCGCGGGCCGTAGACGGAGCGGCGCACCGCGAGCTTGCTCTGGGCCCGGTCGGCCGCCCGCAGCAAGGTGATCACCGCCAGCGAGGCGACCAGCCCGGCCACCGGCAGCATCACGGTCAGCGCGATCGCGGCGACCATGAAGGCGAGGCCGACCGCGGTGTTGGGCCGGGACGGGGGGCGCGGGGCCTTCTGGTCCCGTTCACCGTCGTGGCCGCGGGAGCCGGGGGCGGCGGGCTTGGGGCCCTCCGGACCCCACGGGGCGGCGGGGCCGGGCGACGGCGCGCGGCGGGACGGCGGCGGGTAGTCGACGGGCGGCAGCAGGTCGGCGACGTCCCGCGCGGCCTGCTTGGGGGCCAGCGGGGCCGCGGGCCGGGCCAGCCCCTGTCCGGCCAGCCCGTCCGCGCCCTGTCCGGCCAGCCCTTGTCCGGCCAGCGCAGCGCCGGCTCCGCCCAGCGCGGCTCCGCCCAGGGCGGCGGACGGAGTGAACGTGGGCGGCCGGCCCAGCGGCTCGGGCAGCGGCGATCCGGCGTAGGTGCCGGTCGGGGCGTAGGCGGCGGGCGCGGGCGGCCCGGCGGCGGTCATGTCGAGCGTGCTGACCTGGGCGCTGAGCCAGGTGGCGGACGGGCGGTGCGAGGGGTCGCGGGCCAGCGCGGCGGAGATCAGCGGGACGAGCGGAGCGGGGACGCCGGTCAGGTCGGCGCGGCCGGAGACGATGCGGTAGAAGATCGTCTCGTAGGAGCCGCCGCCGAACGGCAGGCGGCCGGTGGCCGCGAACGTCATCGTCGAGCCCCAGGAGTGGATGTCCGAGGCGAAACTGCTCGGCTGCCCCTCGATCACCTCGGGCGCCAGGTACCCCGGGGTGCCCATGACCAGGCCGGTCTGGGTCAGCCGGGTGGCGTCGCCGGTCTGCGCGATGCCGAAGTCGATCACGATGGGCCGGTCGTCGGTGAGCATCACGTTGCCCGGCTTCAGGTCGCGGTGGACCACGCCCGCCGCGTGGATCGCGGCCAGCGCCTCGGCGATCCCGGTCGCCAGCCGGCGCAGCCCCAGGCCGGACAGCGGGCCGCGGCTGCGCACCATCTCGTCCAGGGTGGGCCCGGACACGTACCGGGTGACGATGTAGGGATACTCGCCGGTGACGTCGGCGTCGAGGACCTCGGCGACGTACGGGCTGCGGACCCGGCGCATCGTCTCGACCTCGCGGGCCAGCCGCCGGCGCGCGTTGGGGCCCTCGGCCCCGGCCGGGTGCAGCACCTTGACCGCGACCGGGCGGCCGTCCGGATCATGGGCGAGGTGAACCACCCCCATGCCGCCTTCCCCAAGGCGGTCCTGAAGGCGATACGGGCCGAGAGTCCTCGGCAGATGTCCCGTGGCAGGCATCGCGACTTCCAGAGTACGAAACAGTTGGCGTGTTGTGGAGCGAACGACATGTTGCCTATCGGTAACGGTGCTGGATGCACCTAGAATCTGTTCCTGTGGGACTGACCGATGACTGAGCCCGGCGACGCACTCTCGAACGAGGCACTGCCGAACGAAGCACTGCCGAACGATGCGCTCTCGCTTGACCTGGTGACCGCCGCGCTGCGCGCCGACAGCACGGACGTGGCCATCTACGCGCGCGTGCTGGCCCAGTCCCTGGGAGAGGCGCTGCCCGCCGACTGCGTCTCGGTGGAGCGGGATCGTTCGATGTCGGACCGGATGCGCGGGCGCCCGGGCGAGATCACCAAGGTCGCGGCCCAGCTGGGCGAGCTGCAGATGTCGCTGGACGTGCGCAACGGCCGGGCGGTGGCCGAGGTCTGCCGCGCGGTGCGCGGCGTGGTGCTGTCCCGGCAGGCCGTCCCGATCGGCGAGTGGGCCGCCACCCTGGCGGGCGCGCTGGTCAGCTACGCCGAGCAGAACGCCCAGGCGGCGCAGGCGCTGCGCAAGCTGGTGGCCGGGAGTTAGGGACGCGCGGTCCTCGTTCGGTCGCCTGGGTTTTGATCTTTTTAGCGGGCGGCCTGGGCGAACTCGACCAGCTCGTGCAGGTCCCTGGCCGCCTCCGCGGCCGAGGCCCCGGCGATCAGGACGAGCAGCGCCGCCACCGCCAGCAGCGTCAGCTGCCGCCGCGGTGGCGGGGCCAGGAGGGCGGCGACCCGCCTCGGCACCGGGCCGGCCCAGGCCAGCGAGATGGCCCGGGGGCGCCCTCCCCCTGGTCGGCTGCGGGCGCCGGTGATCGCGAGCGACGCCGCGTGCAGGCGGGGGCGGGCGGGGGCGAGCAGCGCGACCCGGCCGATGGTGGCGGCGACCAGGCGGCGGTCGCCGGTGACGGTCGCGGCGCGTTCGTCGGCCCACCGCTCCACGGTGTAATCCACCGCGCGGGCCACCGGCAGCAGCAGCGGGTTGGCCGCGGCAGCCAGGTGCGCCACGGTGGTGAACAGGTGATGCCGCCCGGCCAGGTGCGCCCGCTCGTGGGCGAACAGCGCGGCCTGGCCGGGGGCATCGAGCGCGGCCAGCAGGCGGCCGGAGACCACGATCCGGCCAGGTGAGCCGGGTAGCGCGTACGCCTCGATGGCCTGCCCGGGCACGATGACGACGGCCTCGGCGGCCTGCCCGGGCACGGTCTGTCCAGGCACGGTGGGTGCCATCAGGGCGGCCCGGCGGTAGGACTCGGCCAGGCCCCGGGCGCGGGCCCGGATCACCACCGCGACCGCCACCGCGGCCGCGGTCAGCAGCAGGGCCGCGGCCACCCCGGCCAGGACGGGGACCGGGTCGCCGCGGCGGAGCACCGGCTGGGAGTACCCGCCCGCGGTGGCCAGGGCCGGGACCCGGGCCAGGGCCGACGCGGCCAGCAGGGCCAGCGCGGCCGTGCTGAAGACGGCGAGCGCGACCGTGATCCCGGTCAGCAGCCAGGTGGCCAGGCGCGGCTCCAGCCGGGCCGCCAGCGGCCGGGCGGCCACCGCGGCCAGCACGGGCACCAGCAGCGGCAGGTAGATGATCGCGTCCATCCGCTACTCCCCGGTTTCGCCAGGCAGCTCGCCCCCGGCTTCGCCGAGCAGGTTACGGAGCAGCCGGGCATCGCGGCCGGACAGCTCGGATACGAACCGGCTCAGCACCGCGCCGCGATCCGAGCCGGCTTGCAGGGCCTGGCTCATCTGGCTGGCGGCCCGGCTGGCGTCGTCGACCGGCCGGTAGACGAAGGCGCGCCCGGCCCGCTCGCGCTCGAGCAGGCCCTTCGCGTGCAGCCGGGACACGATCGTCACGACCGTGCTGTAGGACAGGTCCTCGGCCAGCCGCTCGCGCACCTGCCCGGGGCTCAGCGGCGCCGGCGCGGCCCGGAGCACGTCCAGCACCTCGGCTTCGAGCGCGCCGTGCGGGCGCCGCGAGGTACCCGGATCCGCGACCGAGTCCGGGGCGAAGCCGTCGTCGCCCATTCCGGGTTCCCTTCCGTCGCATTGCATCTACAAGTCTCGTAGATGTTCTACAGTGTTTGTAGAACAATTTCCGGACTTCATTATGCCACTGCGACCCGCCTGGCCTGCAACTATCTCGTAAGGGGCACTGATTTGACGCATCTGACCTACCTGGAGGCCGCCGTCGTCGGGCTCGTCCAGGGCGTATCCGAGCTGTTCCCGGTGTCCAGCCTGGGGCACGCCGTGCTGATCCCCGCCCTGATCGGCGGCCAGTGGGCCGCCGACCTCAACGTAGCCAAGGCCGAGTCGCCCTACCTGGCGTTCATCGTGGGATTGCACGTGGCCACCGCGATCGCGCTGCTGGTCTACTTCTGGAAGGACTGGGTGCGCATCGTGGGCGGCTTCGCCAGTTCGGTGCGCGACCGGCGGGTGGAGACGGCCGACCAGCGGCTGGCCTGGATGATCGTCCTGGCCACCATCCCCGTGGGGCTGGTGGGACTGGTAGCAGAACACACGTTCCGGGTGATCTTCGGCAAGCCGGTGGTGGCGGGGACGTTCCTGGCCGTCAACGGGGTGATCCTGATCGCCGGGGAGAAGTTCCGGCGCCGGGCCTCGCTGGAGGCCGACGCGCGGGTGGCGGCGGGGCGGCGGGCGGAACCGGTGACGGTGGGCGCGGGGACGGCGGCCCCGGCGTCCTCGGCTTCTCCGGCTTCTCCGGCTCCGGCTCCGGCTGCGGCCGCCGTGGTGCCGGCGGCGGCGGTCATGGCTGACCGGCGGCTGTCGGCCATGGGGTACGGGCGGGCGATCGTCATCGGCTCGGCCCAGATCCTGGCGCTGATGGCCGGGATCAGCCGGGACGGGGTCACGATGGTGGCCGGGATGCGCCGCGGCCTGTCCCGCGAGGACGCCGCGCGGTTCGCCTTCCTGCTCTCCACGCCGGTGATCCTGGCCGCCGGGGTACTGAAGATCCCCGACCTGTTCGGGCCGCTCGGGGCGGGCATCCGCGGCCAGATCCTGCTCGGCAGCATCTTGTCGGGACTCGGCGCGTACGCCGCGATCCGGTTCCTGGTCCGGTACCTGCGGACGCGGAGCCTGATCCCGTTCGGGCTGTACTGCCTGGCGGCGGGGGTGGCCAGCGTGATCTACCTCGGAGTGGTGAAGTAGATGCAGCATCTCATCGCGACCTACGGGTACCTCGCCATATTCGTGCTCATGCTGGCGGAATCGGCGTGCATCCCGGTGCCGTCCGAGCTGATCATGACGTTCGGCGGGGCGCTGGCGGCCGGGGCGGTCCCCGGCACGAGCCTCAACCTGGCCGGCGTGATCCTGGCCGGGACCGCGGGGAACGTGGCGGGCAGCTACATCGCCTGGGCGGTGGGCCGCTACCTGGGGCTGCCCGCGCTGCACCGGCTGGTGGGGAAGCGCTGGGCGCTGGGGCTGCGCGAGCACGACCTGGACCGGGCGATCGCCTGGTTCGACCGGCACGGCGGCAAGGCGGTGCTGATCGGGCGGGTGCTGCCGGTGATCAGGACCTTCATCTCGCTGCCGGCCGGGATCGCGGGCATGGCCCCGGTGCGGTTCGGCGTCTACACCACCATCGGCTGCATCCCGTGGACCGCGGCGCTGGCCGCGGCGGGCTACGCGGTCGGCTCGAACTGGCAGTCCATCGTCAACGCCTTCCACGGGCCGACCTACATCATCGCCGCCGTGGTGGTGCTGGCCATCGTGGTGGGTGTCTGGCGCTATCTGCGGCGGCGCCCGGCCGCGGCGGAACCGGACGGCCCTGCGGAACCGGACGGGCCTGCGGAACCAGACGGCCCTGCGGAACCGGACGCGGACTGAACGGCCGAGACGACGGCCATGGCGAAGCCGGGAGAGCCGGCCAAGCAGCCCCGCCACGGCACCCACCGCCGCTAACGGCGGGTTGGGGCGGGCGGGCGGGGGTTAGCGGCCGGTGAAGGTGGCTTTGCCGGGGCCGTTTTCCAGGAAGCTGCGCATGCCGGCGCGCTGGTCCTCGGTGCCGAACAACGCCGCGAACTGCACCCGCTCCAGCTCGAGCCCCGTGGCCAGATCGACGCCGAGACCGGCGTCGATGGCCTGCTTGGCGGCGCGCAGCGCCAGCGCGGGGCCGGCCGCGTAGCGCTTCACCATGTCGACGGCCGCCTGGTACACCTCGGAATCCGGGACAACCTGGTCGACCAGGCCGATCCGGAGCGCCTCGTCGGCGTTGACCATGCGGCCGCTGAACACGAGGTCCTTGGCCTTGGCCGGGCCGATCAGGCGGGGCAGCCGCTGGGTGCCGCCCGCGCCGGGGATGATGCCGAGCAGGATCTCGGGCTGGCCGAGCCGGGCCCGCTCCCCCGCGATGCGGAAGTCGGCGGCCAGCGCGACCTCCATGCCGCCGCCGAGGGCGTAGCCGGTGATCGCGGCGACCACCGGCTTGCCCAGGGCGGCCAGCAGGTTGACGGAGGCCTGGAGCCGGGCGCCGCGGGCGGCCATCTCGGCGTAGCCGGCTTCGGCCATCACCGTGATGTCGGCGCCGCCGGCGAAGACCTTCTCGCCGCCGTAGATGATCACCGCACGGATCTCGTCCGCGGCCGCCGCCCGGGCGGCGTCGGCCAGTTCCTCGGTCACCTGGTCGTTCAGCGCGTTGACCGGGGGACGGTTGAGCCTGATGGTGCCGATGCCATCCGTGATCTCTAGCGTGACGAACTCAGCCATGAAACTGACCTTAGCGAAGGTCCCCGTTCGTCATGCCGGCCGGGGCCTGCGGGTAGGTGACCAGGCCGAGCTCGGCGCGGCTGTCGAGCAGCGGATGGTTCGGCAGGACCCGCACGGTGTAGCCGAACGGCCCGGGCTGATCCAGCGGCACCTCACCGGAGTAGCGGACCGTGCCACTGAGACGCCGTGCCGTTGGACGGCGGGCTCGGCGGGCTCGGCGGTCAGGGTGGCGTAGGCGGGCGCGACGAGCTCGTCGGCGTCGTCGGGGCGGCCGTAGACCACCTCGACCGTCACGTCGTCCGGGGTGAGCTCGCCCAGCGATACCGAGACCCGCACGGTCAGCGCGGTGCCGAGGGCCTGCCCGGCGGCCAGGGATTCCACGTGATCGACCCGCAGCTCGGGCCAGGCCGCCACCACCCGCTGCTTCCAGGCGGCCAGCTCGCGGGCCGGGCCCGACCCCTGCGCGTCGGCCAGGCTGCGGGAGGAGGCCGCGGCCGGCACGTACAGCGCCGTGACGTACTCGCGGACCATCCGCTCGGCCTGGACCTTCGGCCCCAGCGAGCGGAAGGTGTGCCGGACCCGCTCGAGCCAGCCCTGCGGGATGCCGTCGCCGTCCCGCTCGTAGAACAGCGGCGCCACCGACTTGCCGATCAGCTCGTACAGCGCGGTGGCCTCGAGCGCGTCGCGCCGGGTGGTGTCGGCCACGCCGTCGGCCGACGGGATCTCCCAGCCGTTACCGCCGTCGTACCACTCGTCCCACCAGCCGTCCCGGACCGACAGGTTGAGCGCGCCGTTCAGCGCGGCCTTCATGCCCGAGGTGCCGCACGCCTCCAGCGGGCGCAGCGGGTTGTTCAGCCACACGTCGCAGCCCTGGACCAGGTACTCGGCCATGGCCATGTCGTAGTCGGGCAGGAACACGATCCGGCGGTGCACGTCCGGGTTGTCGGTGTACTGGACCATCTGCTGGATCAGGCCCTTGCCGCCCTCGTCGGCCGGGTGGGCCTTGCCCGCCACCACGATCTGGATCGGCTGGTCCGGGTCGTTCAGCAGGCCGGACAGGGTGGCCGGGTCGTTCAGCATCAGCGTCAGCCGCTTGTAGGACGGCACCCGCCGGGCGAACCCGATCGTCAGCACGTGGTCATCGAGCACGTCGTCGATCCAGGTCAGCTCGGCCTCGGACGCGCCCCGCTGGCGCCAGGAGGCACGCAGCCGGCGCCGGGTCTCGGTGACCAGCCGGGACCGCAGCGCGTGCCGGGCCTGGAACAGCTCGCCGCCGGGGGCGGCCGCGGCCCGCTCCCAGTCCCAGCCGGCCGTCTCGCCGGGGCCGGCGCCGGTCAGGGAGATGATTTCCGGGGCCACCCAGGTGGGGGTGTGCACGCCGTTGGTGACCGAGCCGATGGGCACCTCGCGGGTGTCGAAGCCCGGCCACAGGCCGGCGAACATCTCCCGGCTGACCTGGCCGTGCAGCAGCGAGACGCCGTTGACGCGCTGCGCCAGGCGCATGCCCATCACGGCCATGTTGAACACCTCGGGGTCGCCGCCCGGGTAGGTCTCCGCGCCGAGCGCCAGCACCCGGTCGATGGGCAGCAGCGGGTCAGCGGCGAAGTGCTCCCGGATCAGGCTGCACTCGAACCGGTCGATGCCCGCCGCGACCGGGGTGTGGGTGGTGAAGACCGTGCCGGCCCGGGTCAGCTCGAGCGCCTCGGAGAAGCTCAGCCCCTGCTCGGCGTACTCGCGGATGCGCTCCAGGCCGAGGAACCCGGCGTGGCCCTCGTTGGTGTGGAACACCTCGGGCGAGGGATGCCCGGTCAGCGCGCAGAAGGCGCGGACCGCGCGGGTGCCGCCGATGCCGAGCAGCAGCTCCTGCCGGAGCCGGTGGTCGCTGCCGCCGCCGTACAGCCGGTCGGTGACCTCGTGCAGGTCGGCCTCGTTGGCCTCCACGTAGGAGTCGAGCAGCAGCAGCGGGACCCGGCCGACCTGGGCCACCCAGATCTGCGCGGCCAGCTGGCGGCCCTCGGTCAGGTTCACGGTCACGTGCACCGGTGACCCGGATTCGTCGTGGAGCAGCTCGAGCGGCAGGCCGTTCGGGTCGTCGGACGGGTAGCGCTCGGCCTGCCAGCCGTCGGCCGACAGCGACTGGGTGAAGTACCCGTGCCGGTACAGCAGGCCGACCCCGATCAGCGGCACGCCCAGGTCGCTGGCGGACTTGAGGTGGTCCCCGGCCAGGATGCCCAGGCCGCCGGAGTACTGCGGCAGCGCGGCGGTGATGCCGTACTCGGGCGAGAAGTACGCGATCGCGGCCGGACCGGTGCCGGGCTCGCCCTCGGCCGCGTACCAGCGCGGCTGCGACATGTACTGCTGCAGGTCCCGCTCGGCCTCGGCGAGCCGGCCGAGGAATTCCCCGTCGGCCGCGAGCGCGGCGATCCGGGCCGACGGCAGCGCGCTGAGCATCGCGACCGGGTCGCCGCCGGACGCCCGCCAGGCGGCGGGGTCGATCGACGCGAACAGGTCGGCGGTCGGGCGGTGCCAGGACCAGCGGAGGTTCAGCATCAGGCCGTGCAGCGCGGCCAGCGGCTCGGGCAGGGTTACGCGGACGGTGAACCGGCGAATCGCTTTCACGGGCAGACCTTAACGGGTCCGCGCCACCACGACGAACCATTCGCAGGCCATGATGGCTCGATCCATCACTTAACGACAGGAAATAAAAATCAAAATATACCGAACGAAGTGGCCTTATGTAGGTTATCTCAGGTTCCTCTACCCCTTCGGCCGGCGCAAAAGATTTAGGGGTACCCACGCTGGCATGAAGTCAACCGCGCTCGGTAGCGTAACCAGGGTGATTGGACGAATCCCGATCCTTGACGTGGAGCCAGCGGTCGAGTGCGGCCGTCGCCCCGCCCGGGCGGTAGCAGGCGAAACCTTCGAAGTCAGCGCCACGATTTTCCGCGAGGGGCACGGCATCATCAATGCCGCCGCGGTGCTGCGTGACCCGGACAGACAGGCGAGCCCGCTGGCGTACATGCGCGAGCTGGCGCCGGGTACCGACCGGTGGGGTGCCGACGTGACCGTCACCAGCGAGGGCGTGTGGCGCTTCCACATCGAGGCGTGGGCCGATCCGATCGCCAGCTGGCACCACGACGCGGCCATCAAGATCCCGGCCGGCCAGGACGTGGAGCTGATGCTCACCGAGGGCGCGCTGCTGTACGAGAAGGCCGCCCGGCGCATCCCCCAGCCGCCGGGCAAGAGCCGCCCGGCGGCGGCCCGCACCGCGCTGCGCAAGCTGGTCGCGACGATGCGCGACCGCGGGCTGACCCCGTGGGACCGGCTGGCCGCGACCGAGGACCCGGCCATCGCCGCGATCTTGCTCAGCTGGCCGCTGCGCGAGCTCACCAGCCGGTCGCGGCCGCTGATCGTGCAGGTGGACCGGGAACGGGCGCTGTACGGCTCGTGGTACGAGTTCTTCCCGCGGTCCGAAGGGGTCCAGGTGGACCCGATGGGCCGCCGGGCGCCGGCCTTGGGCACGCTGCGCACCGCGGCCAAGCGGCTCGACGCCGTGGCCGGCATGGGCTTCGACGTGGTGTACCTGCCGCCGGTGCACCCGATCGGGACCACCTTCCGCAAGGGCCGGAACAACACGCTGACCCCGGCCGAGGGCGACCCGGGCTCGCCGTGGGCGATCGGGTCGCCGGACGGCGGGCACGACGCGATCCACCCCGACCTGGGCACGTTCGACGACTTCGACGCGTTCGTGACCAGGACCCGCGAGCTCGGCATGGAGGTGGCGCTCGACCTGGCCCTGAACGCCTCGCCCGACCACCCGTGGGTCACCGAGCACCCGGAGTGGTTCACCACGCGGGCCGACGGGTCGATCGCGTACGCCGAGAACCCGCCCAAGAAGTACCAGGACATCTACAACTTCAACTTCGACAACGACCCCGAGGGGATCTTCGCGGCGTGGCTCGGCGTCGTCCGGCTGTGGATGGACCACGGGGTGCGGATCTTCCGCGTCGACAACCCGCACACCAAGCCGCTGAAGTTCTGGGAGCGGCTGCTGGCCGACGTCCGCAGCACCGACCCGGACGTGCTGTTCCTGGCCGAGGCGTTCACCCGGCCGGCCATGATGCGCACCCTGGCCAAGATCGGCTTCCACCAGTCCTACACGTACTTCACCTGGCGCAACACGGTCGAGGACCTGACCGCGTACATGCTCGAGCTGTCGGCTGAGACGGCCGCGTACATGCGGCCGAACTTCTTCACCAACACCCCGGACATCCTGAACGAGTACCTCCAGCACAGCGGGGAAGCCGCGTTCAAGATCCGGGCCGTGCTGGCCGCCATGCTCTCGCCGACCTGGGGTATCTACTCCGGGTACGAACTAGGCGAGAACGTGCCGATCAGGCCGGGCAGCGAGGAATACATGGATTCGGAGAAATACCAGTACCGGCCGCGCGACTGGGAGGCCGCCGCGCGGGACGGTCTGGGCATCTCCGGCTACATCACCGAGCTGAACCGCATCCGGCGCCAGCACCCCGCCCTGCACAGGCTGCGTAATCTGCGTTTTCACGGAGTCGACCAGCCCGGCATCATGTGCTTTTCCAAGCGCGTGGATACTGTCCCTGCGACCGGCCGGAGCGATACCGTTCTCGTGGTCGCGAACCTCGACCCTTACCAGACCCGGGAAGCCACGGTCTGGCTGGATCTGCCCGCGCTTGGCGTGGACCGCGAGTTCATCGTGACGGACGAGCTAACCGGCGAGTCCTACCGGTGGGGGCATGCCAATTACGTACGCCTGGACCCGGCGACGCGGCCAGCCCACATTTTCAGCATCACGCCCCAATAGGCCTGCCGTGCCTGATTACGCACGAACCCAGTAAGACCCAGGAGATCTTGCCGTGACCGAGCATCACGAGGCGATAGCTGACAATTTCGCCGCGGACCAGCCCCGCGACCCTGAGTGGTACAAGCGCGCGGTCTTCTACGAGGTGCTCGTCCGGGGCTTCCAGGATTCGGACGGGAACGGCACCGGCGACCTGCGCGGGCTGACGTCCCGGCTGGACTACCTGGAATGGCTCGGCATCGACTGCATCTGGCTGCTGCCGATCTACAGCTCCCCGCTGCGCGACGGCGGCTACGACATCGCCGACTTCATGGCGGTGCTGCCCGACTACGGGAACATCGGCGACTTCGTCACGCTGGTCGACGAGGCCCACAAGCGCGGCATCCGGGTCATCGCCGACCTGGTCATGAACCACACCTCCGACCAGCACCCGTGGTTCCAGGCGTCGCGCTCGGATCCCGACGGGCCGTTCGGGGACTTCTACGTGTGGTCCGACACCGATGACCAGTACCCCGAGGCGCGGATCATCTTCGTCGACACCGAGCAGTCCAACTGGACCTACGACCCGGTCCGCGGCCAGTACTTCTGGCACCGGTTCTTCTCCCACCAGCCGGACCTGAACTTCGAGAACCCCAAGGTCCAGGACGCCATGATCGAGGTCCTGCGGTTCTGGCTGGACCTGGGCATCGACGGCTTCCGGCTGGACGCCGTGCCCTACCTGTACGAGCGCGAGGGCACCAACTGCGAGAACCTCAAGGAGACGCACGAGTACCTGAAGCGGATCCGGTCCGAGATCGACAAGCTGTACCCGGACAAGGTGCTGCTGGCCGAGGCGAACCAGTGGCCGGCCGACGTGGTGGACTACTTCGGCGACGCCGAGGTGGGCGGCGACGAGTGCCACATGGCGTTCCACTTCCCGCTGATGCCGCGCATCTACATGGCGGTGCGGCGGGAGCAGCGCTACCCGATCTCGGAGATCCTGGCCCAGACGCCCGCCATCCCGGCCGGCTGCCAGTGGGGCATCTTCCTGCGCAACCACGACGAGCTGACGCTGGAAATGGTCACCGACGACGAGCGTGACTACATGTACTCCGAGTACGCCAAGGATCCCCGGATGAAGGCCAACATCGGGATCAGGCGGCGGCTGGCCCCGCTCCTGGAGAACGACAAGAACCAGCTCGAGCTGTTCACCGCGCTGCTGCTGTCGCTGCCGGGCTCGCCGGTGCTGTACTACGGCGACGAGATCGGCATGGGCGACAACATCTGGCTGGGCGACCGGGACGGCGTCCGCACCCCGATGCAGTGGACGCCGGACCGCAACGGCGGCTTCTCCCAGATCGACCCGCAGCGGCTGTACCTGCCGCCGATCCAGGACGCGATCTACGGCTACCAGGCGCTCAACGTGGAGGCGCAGCAGCGCAACTCCGGCTCGCTGCTGCAGTGGACCCGCCGGATGATCGAGATCCGCAAGCGGCACCCGGTCTTCGGCACCGGCGTCTACGAGGAGCTGACCTCCTCCAACCCCAGCGTGCTGGCCTACGTCCGGCTGCCCGACGCGCAGTTCGACGGCGACTCGGACGGCTCGGACCGGATCCTGTGCGTGAACAACCTGTCCCGGTTCCCGCAGCCGGTCGAGCTGGACCTGCGCCGGTTCATGGGCGTCACGCCGGTCGAGTGCATGGGCGGCGTGGTCTTCCCCCGGATCGGCGAGCTCAGCTACCTGCTGACGCTGCCCGGGCACGGGTTCTACTGGTTCCAGCTGCCCGCGGCCAAGGACGAGGGCGGCGGCCTCGACTGCCACCGCCCTGGAGGACGGCGGCCGGGGGCCCGACGCCGAGCAGCGGTCGGGGATGGGCGAGCACCTGCCCGGGCCGCCCGAGAGCCACCAGCAGTGACGTCGCGGTGAGCCGCTGGCCGTTTCCGGCAAATCGGTTTTCCCGGGACGAAAACGGCCAGCGGGCGTTTGCCCGGACCAGCCACGGGGAGTGTGGTAAGCGCTCATGACTTTCGAAGACACACTGGCAACCTGGCTGGTCAAGCAGCGATGGTTCGCAGGCAAGGGGCGAACCGTCCACGATCTCGCGGTCGTGGCCGACACCGAGATCATCCCCGGTGACCCCGGCTTGCGGCACCTGATCGTCACGATCTCGCACGGCGCGACGTCGGACTGCTATCAGCTGTTCGTCGGCTACCGCGCCCGGCTCCCGGCCCGGCTGCGGCACGCCCGGATCGGCACCCACGCGGGGATGCAGATCTACGACGGGCTGCACGACGCGGACCTGACCCGGGAACTGCTCGACGCGATCGCCGCCGAACGCACCGTCGGCCTGCTCCGGTTCTGCCGGATGCCCGGGGCCGAGATCGAGTCGGGCCTGGACAGCCTGGTGCTCACCGGCGAGCAGAGCAACACCAGCCTGGTCTTCGGCGAGTCCGCCATCTTCAAGGCGTTCCGCCGGGTCAGCCCGGGGCCGAACCCCGACCTGGAGGTCGCCTCGGCGCTGGCCCAGCTGGGCTCGTCGCACATCGCCGAGCCGTTCGGCTGGGTCGAGACCCGGATGGACGGCGCCACCACCGTGCTGGGCATCTTGTCCCGGTACCTGCGGGCCGCCTCGGACGGCTGGGCGCTGGCCGCGACCAGCGTGCGCGACCTGTACGCCACCGCCGACGGCACCCGCGCGTACGAGGCCGGCGGTGACTTCGGCGGCGAGGCCGAGCGGCTCGGCGCGGCCAGCGCGCAGGTCCACCGGGACCTGGCCGACGCGTTCGGGCACTCCGTGCTCGAGCCCGAGGCGATCAGGGATCTGGCCGAGCAGATGTTCCGCCGGCTCGACCTGGCCAAGGCGGAGGTACCCGAGCTGGCCCAGCACGCCGACAAGGTCGGCGACGCCTATTCTCACCTGGCCAAGCTGATCGAGCCGATCCCGGCCCAGCGGGTGCACGGCGACTACCACCTGGGCCAGGTCATGCGGACCCAGACCGGCTGGGTGGTGCTCGACTTCGAAGGCGAGCCGGCCAGCCCGCTGGCCCAGCGCCGGGCCCGGTCCTCCCCGCTGCGGGACGTGGCCGGCATGCTCCGCTCGTTCGACTACGCCGCCCGGCACCAACTGGTCACCCATCCGGAGGCGATCAGCCTCGCGGCCAAGGCGGGCGACTGGGTCCGGCGCAACAGCGACGCCTTCTGCGCCGGCTACGCCGCGGCCGGCGGTCTCGACCCGGCCGAGAACGCGGTCGTGCTCCGGGCGATGCTGCTCGACAAGGCCGTGTACGAGGTCATCTACGAGGCCAGGAACCGGCCGACCTGGGTTGCCATTCCGCTAGAGTCCATTGCCGAGCTGTAGAAGCTCCGGCAGCACCCCTCACAGATCGAGTGGCCGTCATGACAACTCCTGATCCTCGCCCGGCTGACTCCCAGCAGGCTGGCACCGTCCCGCCGGGCCCGAGCCGGGGTGAGATCGAGCGGATCGCCGCGGGCCATCACCACGACCCGCACTCGGTCCTCGGGGCGCATCCCGGCAAGGACGGCGTGGTGATCCGCGCGCTGCGGCCGATGGCGGACTCGGTGGCCGTCGTCCTCGACGACGGCCGCAGGCTGCCCATGGAGCACGTGCACGAGGGCGTCTTCGCCGTCTCGGTGCCGGACGAGAAGGTGCCCGGCTACCGGATCGCCGCCACCTACCCCGGCAGCACGGCCGAGGAGGTGCGCGACGACCCGTACCGCCACCTGCCCACGCTGGGCGAGTTCGACCTCTACCTGATCGGCGAGGGCCGGCACGAGGAGCTGTGGCGGGTGCTGGGCGCCCACGTGCGCGAGTTCGGCACGGTCAGCGGGACCTCGTTCGCCGTCTGGGCGCCGAACGCGCACGGCGTCCGCGTCACCGGCGACTTCAGCGGCTGGGACGGCCGCGCGTACCCGATGCGCTCGCTCGGCGGGTCCGGCGTGTGGGAGCTGTTCATCCCCGGGATCGGCGAGGGCACCCGGTACAAGTTCGCGGTCTGCGGCCCGGACGGGGTGTGGCGGGAGAAGGCCGACCCGATGGCCAACTCGGCCGAGAAGCCGCCCGCCACCGCGTCGGTGGTGTACACCTCGCAGTACAGCTGGGACGACCAGGCGTGGATGACCACCCGCGCCCAGAGCGAGCCGGTACGCGAGCCGATGAGCATCTACGAGGTGCACCTGGGCTCGTGGCGGCCCGGCCTGTCCTACCGGGAGCTGGCCGTCCAGCTGACCGAGTACGTGACCGAGATGGGCTTCACCCACGTGGAGCTCCTGCCGGTCGCCGAACACCCGTTCGGCGGCTCGTGGGGCTACCAGGTCACCTCGTACTACGCGCCGACGTCGCGGTTCGGCAGCCCGGACGACTTCCGCTACCTGGTCGACGCGCTGCACCGGGCCGGGATCGGCGTCATCCTGGACTGGGTGCCCGGGCACTTCCCGCGGGACGAGTGGGCGCTGGCCCGGTTCGACGGCACCCCGCTGTACGAGCACGCCGACCCGCGCCTGGGCGAGCAGCCGGACTGGGGCACGTACGTCTTCAACTTCGGCCGCACCGAGGTGCGTAACTTCCTGGTCGCCAACGCCATCTACTGGCTGGAGGAGTTCCACGTCGACGGGCTGCGGGTCGACGCGGTGGCCTCGATGCTGTACCTGGACTACTCGCGCAAGGACGGCGAGTGGGTGCCGAACCAGTACGGCGGCCGGGAGAACCTGGACGCCATCGCGTTCCTGCAGGAGGTCAACGCCACCTGCTACAAGCGGGTGCCCGGCATCACGATGATCGCGGAGGAGTCGACCGCCTGGCCGGGCGTGTCCCGGCCGGTGCACCTGGGGGGCCTCGGGTTCGGCTTCAAGTGGAACATGGGCTGGATGCACGACACCCTGTCCTACCTGAGCCAGGACCCCATCTACCGGCAGTACCACCACAACGAGATCACGTTCTCGCTGATCTACGCGTTCTCCGAGAACTTCATCCTGCCGCTGTCGCACGACGAGGTGGTACACGGCAAGGGCTCGCTGCTGGGCAAGATGCCCGGCGACGAGTGGCGCCGGTTCGCCGGGCTGCGCTCGCTGCTGGCCTACATGTGGGCCCACCCGGGCAAGCAGCTGCTCTTCATGGGCTCCGAATTCGGGCAAGGCAGTGAGTGGTCGGCGGACAACGGGCTCGACTGGTGGGTGCTCGACTTCGACGTGCACCAGGGCGTGCAGAAGCTGTCCCGCGACCTGAACGCGCTCTACAAGCAGACCCCGGCGCTGTGGCAGCTGGACACCTCGCCGGAGGGGTTCAGCTGGATCGACGCCAACGACGCCCCCGGCAACACGCTGTCCTTCCTGCGGTTCGCCGCGGTGCCGGGCACCGCCGGGCCGGGCGCCCAGGTGGCCACCCAGGCTTCGCCCGACGGGATGATCGCCTGCGTGGCCAACTTCTCGGCCGTGCCGCACCGGGAGTACCGGGTGGGCCTGCCGCAGGCGGGCCGCTGGCGCGAGGTCCTCAACACCGACGCGGCCATCTACGGCGGCAGCGGCGTCGGCAACCTGGGCGTCATCGAGGCGCTGCCCGAGCCCTGGCACGGCCGGCCCGCCTCGGCCACCATCACGCTGCCCCCGATGGGCGTGCTCTGGCTCACCCCGGAGACCGTTGAGACTCCCGAGGTATCTGAGACTTCCGGGGCTTCCAGGCTCGCTCCACTGAGGCTCTCAGTGCTCCCGGGGACGACGAGCCGCCCGCCGCTTCGCCTGCCGTTTCAGCCGAGCCGTCCTGAGCAGTTAAGCGGTGTCCGATAAGCCCGTCAGCTAGCTCTGAAATTCAGTGGTTGTGACGTTCTACCCTTCCTATTCGGTAGGGTGTCACAACCACTGAACTGAAATGGTGCGCAAGGGACAGGTGCGAATGGTGGCGTCTGGGCTGGGGCGGCGGCGTTGGCGCCGGGCTAGCTGGCGGCCCAGATGCCGCCGTCGACGGGGATGATGGCGCCGGTGATGTAGGCGCCGCCGCGGCCGCTGAGGAAGACGGCGACGCCGGCCATGTCGTCGGGGCGGCCGATGCGGCGCAGCGGGGCGGAGGCGGCGATCTCGTCGCCGCGGGTGGCCAGGGTGTACTCCATCATCTTGGACTCGAACGGGCCGGGGGCGACCGCGTTGACCGTGATGTGCCGGGGGCCGAGCTCGCGGGCCAGGACCCGGGTGAGCTGGTGCAGGCCGGCCTTGCTGGCCGCGTAGGAGTAGGTGTGGAACGGCGGGACCTGCAGGCCGTCGATGCTGCCCACGTTGATCACCCGGGCCGGGTCGTCGGCGGTGCCGTCCGCCTCGAGCAGCGGCAGGAACGCGCGGGTCAGGTAGAACGGCGTCTTGAGGTTGAGGTCGACGACCTTGTCCCAGCCGTGGGCCGGGAACTCCTCCAGCGGCGCCGCCCAGTTGGTGCCCGCGTTATTGACCAGGACGTGGATGCCCTCCTCGGAGCGCCCGACCTCCTGCGCCAGCCGCACGCACTCCTCCTCGCGGGACAGGTCGGCCGGCACCGACAGCACGGTGCCGTACTGGGCGAGTTCCTTGGCGGCGGCGTCGCCCGCCTCGGCCTTGCGCGAGCTGATGTAGACCGAGGCGCCGGCCTGCAGCAGCCCGCGCGCCATCATCAGGCCGATCCCGCGGGTCCCGCCGGTGACGACGGCGACCTTGCCGGTGAGGTCGAACAGGTCCACGAAGCTCCTCCAATGTCCCGGTGATCCCTCGAGGCATTGTAGGCCTCGCCCGGTAACGTCCGCCTAGGCCTGGTTCAGGCCTGACTTACCCCTGGCGGCCGGGGTAGCCGCGGGCGACGGTCCGGGCCAGGATGCCCAGCGTGGCGCGCAGCGCGGCCTCGGAGACGACCGGGAAGATGCCGGCCTCGCGCCAGTGCGGGTGGATCGTGGACCAGTCGTAGTACGAGGTGACGAGCGTGCCGGCGTCCGTGCCTGCCGCGGCGGGGCCGGCTCGAGCCGGTAGCCGTAGGTGTGGCCGACCTGCGGCCGGATCCGGCCGGTGATCCCCCAGGCGATCTCGGTGTCCGGGACCAGCGTGGTGATCGTGACGGTGACGTCGTAGCGGCCCAGCGGGAAGTCGTTGAGCGCCTCGCGGTCCATGTGGACCACGAAGCTGTCCCCCGCCTTGGTGACCGGCTCCCCGGTCGCGTCCATCAGCATGCCCGTGCTGTCGATGGCCACGTGCCCCTGCGGGTCGCACAGGACGCGGAAGATCGCGGCCGGGGTGGCCTCGATGAGCCGCTGGACTTCCAGCCGCTCCGCGGCCGTCTCTTCTGCTGTCGTCAGCTTGTTCCTCGGGCACCCGCTCATCGTCGCACGGGCCGGTGACGGTCAGGGGCGCCAGGGTCCGGGCCGGCGGCGGACGCCCGGGCCGCGGCGCAGCCGGTTCTGCCAGCAGGTGGTGTGCCAGTGCCTGCGTTCCTCCACCCCGACGCCGCCGGCCATCCGGGCGCCGTCGGCGGGCCAGGCCACGACGTGCGGGGTGCCCGGCACGATCTCCTGGTCGCACCCGGGGCAGCGGTACGCCTTGGCCGATCCCGCGCCCGGGATGCGGCGGACGGTCCAGTCGCCGTCCGGCCATGACTCGACGCGCTCGGGCCCGGGCACGGGATCGGGAGGGCCGGAGCGGTCGCGGCGGATCCGGCGCGGGCTCACGCATGTCGAGCTTAGTAAAGCCGAGCGCATCAGTTTGCCGCCCGGCGGCCAGTAGAGTTACCGAACGTGCGGCTCGTCATCGCCCGGTGCAGCGTCGACTACGTCGGCCGGCTCACCGCTCACCTCCCCGAGGCCCTGCGCCTGCTCATCGTCAAGGCGGACGGCTCGGTGCTCGTGCATTCGGACGGCGGCTCGTACAAGCCGCTGAACTGGATGTCACCGCCGTGCCGGCTGACCGAGGAGCCCGGCAAGTGGTCGGTCACCAACAAGGGCGGCGAGACGCTCGCCATCACCCTCACCGAGGTGATCAGCGACACCTCGGTCGAGCTCGGCGTCGACCCGGGCCTGAAGAAGGACGGCGTCGAGGCGCACCTGCAGGAACTGCTGGCCGTGCAGCTGGACCTGCTCGGCGACGGCTGGCGGCTGGTCCGGCGCGAGTACCCGACCCCGATCGGCCCGGTCGACATCATGTGCCGGAACGAGGCCGGCGAGAGCGTCGCGGTGGAGATCAAGCGGCGCGGCGAGATCGACGGCGTGGAGCAGCTCACCCGGTACCTGGAGCTGCTGAACCGCGACCCGCTGCTGGCCCCGGTGCACGGGATCTTCGCCGCCCAGGAGATCAAGCCGCAGGCCCGCACCCTGGCCACCGACCGCGGCATCCGCTGCGTCACCCTGAACTACGAGGCGATGCGCGGCGTGATCCCGGAGAACACCCTGTTCTGATTACGCCGGTTCTGATTATCCGCGAGCTCGGCGGCCGCGGGCTCGGCCTCGGCTGAGCGCCGCCGCTCGCGCATGCCGGTCAGGCGCCGATCCCGAGCCCGGCCCGGTAGGCAATGATCACCAGGTGGACTCGGTTGCGGGCATCGAGCTTGTACAGGAGCCGGCCGACATGAGTCTTGGCGGTGTGCGGGCTGATGCTCAGCTGGCCGGCGATCTCAGTGTTCGACAGGCCCCGGGCAACCAGGGCAAGAACCTCGCGCTCCCGGCCGGTGATGGCGTCCAGCCCGTCTCCGTCATGACGCGCGTTCAGATGACCTTCCGGGCGGCCGGCGAACTCCTTGATGAGACGGCGGGTAATGCTGGGACCGAGCAGCGCGTCGCCGGCGGCGATGACTCGAACCGCTGTAAGCAGGTAATCAGGCGGGGTGTCCTTGAGCAGGAAACCGCTGGCTCCGGCGCGCAGTGCGGCATAGACGTACTCGTCGAGGTCGAAGGTCGTGAGGATCAGCACCCGTACCGCGGCGGTGTCCGCCGACGTGCTGATCTGGCTGGTCGCCTCGATGCCGTCCATGTCCGGCATGCGGATGTCCATGAGGACCACATCGGGCTGAGCGCGCCTAGCCAGGTCTACCGCTTCGCGGCCGGTTCTGGCTTCGCCTACTACCGAAAGATCCGCCTCGGACGTCAGCAGGACCCGGAAGCCGGCCCGCACGAGTGCCTGGTCGTCGGCGACCACTACCCGGATCGTCATTGACCGTGAGCAGGGATGACGGCGGTCACCCGGAAGCCGGCGCCGTTGAGTGGCGCCGCGCTGAACGTGCCGCCATAGAGGCTGACGCGCTCCCGCATCCCGATGATGCCATGGCCGTGGCCGGCCGCCCCTGCCTGGTCGCGCGGGCCTGCCAGCCCAGCGTCTGCCTGCGCGCCAGCGCCGTCTCGGCGGTCCTGGCCGCGGTCGGTGACCTCGATAAAGATCTCCTCGTCCCGGTAGCCGACGGTAAGCTGGCAGGAGGAACTGCCCGAGTGCTTGACGACGTTGGTCAGCGCTTCCTGCACTATCCGGTACGCCGCCAGCTCGACACCAGCCTCAAGATCCCTGCGCCGGCCGGTCACATGTACGCGGACCTGGACCCCCGCCTGGGTGATCTGGGCCAGCAGCTGACTCAAGTTGGCCAGGCCAGGCGCCGGCAGCAGGGCTGCGGTGCACGCTGCTGCGGCCCCACCCGGCGCCGGCTCGTTGCGGGTAGCCTGGCCGCCTGCCGGTCCGGCGTCAGGCTCGGCCGGAACGGAATCGTGCTGGCGTAGCACGCCAAGCAGCCGCCGCATCTCCCTCAGCGCCTGCCGGGTCGTGGTCTCGATGACGCCGAGGGCAGCGCGCGCTTCCTCAGGCTGGCTGTCGATGACGTGATGGCCGACTCCTGCGTGCACGGCGATGACCGTCATGCTGTGAGCGACCACGTTGTGCAGTTCCCTGGCGATCCGGAGCCGTTCCTCAGTGACGGCCCGCCAGGCCCGGTCCAGCTCCGTCTGCACCTGGCGATCCCGCTGTGCCCTCAGCACCTGGTCGTAGGCGCGTCTCTGCCGCACCGCGCTGCCGATGGCCCAGGCGCCCAGCACGGCGAGGCCGGCAGCGATCCCGCTGGCGGCAACATTGCTCGCCGACACGTGCAGCGAACGGTCATTCGCCAGTGTTGCTGCGCTGACCAGCACGAGTACTGCGATGGTCACGCCCAGCGCGGCGAGGCCGACTGAGATGCGGCTGGTGGCTACCACCAGGTACAGGACAAATGCCGCGGGAAGCAGCGGCCAGGCGGTGGGCGGGAGTCCGGCCGCAGCCAGCACAACCGACCCGGTGAGCAGGACACCGAGCACCAGGACCGGCAGGCGGCGCCGCAATGCCACCGGCAGGGACAGCGCTGCAGCCACGGCCAGGCTCAGCCACGCCGATGTGCTGGCTGGCCGGAGAGCGTAGCCAACCAATTCACGCAGTATCCAGGTAAACGAAACCGCGGCCGCCCAGTCCAGCGCTACCCAGTGACCCAGCCTGGGCCAGCAAGCAGCCGCCGGATGCGGACCCGATTCCACAGTTACCGAAACTACGTGGCCGTTCAGGCAGCGCGCATCGCCCGGCGGGGCTACTCCCGCCGGGGTATGCCGACCGGCCCTGGGCGGCGCGTACTGCCCGGGGACGAGCGCAGGTTTCAGCCTGGGCGGCGACGATCTCAGGGCTTACGGCAAGCATCCTGTGATGGCGGCTGTCCTAGCGGCCGGGATATCGGGCGGGCTAACGGCCTGCCCGCCAGAACGGGAGAGAAGATGATCGAGGCTCGCGAGCTCAGCAAAAGGTACGGACCGACGCTGGCAGTGGACCGGCTGTCGTTCACGGTGCTGCCAGGACGCGTGACTGGCTTCCTCGGCCCCAACGGGGCGGGGAAATCGACCACGATGCGCATGATCCTCGGCCTCGACTCGCCCACGTCCGGCCAGGTGCTCGTGAACGGCGGCCGATACGGGTCTAGGGCGCGGCCGCTGCACGACGTCGGCGCCCTACTGGATGCGAACGCCGTGCATGGCGGACGCAGCGCGTTCGATCACCTCTTCTGCATCGCCCGCAGTAACGGAATCGGCCGCAGCCGGGTCAGCCAGGTGCTGCGCCTGGCGGGCATCGACCAGGTCGCGCACAAGCGAGTGGGCAGTTTCTCGCTTGGCATGAAGCAACGGCTCGGCATCGCGATGGCCCTGCTCGGCGACCCAGCGGTGCTGATCTTCGACGAGCCCGTCAACGGCCTCGACCCCGATGGCATCCGCTGGATTCGCGGGCTGCTTGCCTCTCTCGCCGGGGAAGGCCGAACCGTTCTGGTCTCCAGCCACCTGATGAGCGAGATGGCCTGACCGCCGACCACGTGATCGTGATCGGTCACGGCCGACTCATCGCGGACGCGAACCTGGCCGACTTCGTGCAGTCGAGCTCCAGCGGCGACGTGCTGGTCCGGTCACCGCGTGCTACCGACCTCGTCCGCCTGCTGACCGAGCAGCGTGCCGTGGTGATCACCGAACCGGACGGGGCCATCGCCGTATCCGGCATGGACACCCGCGAAGTAAGTGAGCTCGCTGCCGCGCACGGCATTCCCGTTTACGAGCTGACCGCCCGGCACGCCTCCCTGGAGGACGCGTACATGGAGCTTGCCGACACCAGCATCGACTACCGCGCAGAAGCCCGCGACGACTCAGGAAAGGACATCCGGCCATGACAGCTGTTACCGTTCCGGTCACTACCCGGGCCCGCGACCTGCTCGCATCCGAATGGATCAAGGTGCGCTCAGTCCGCTCGACGTACCTGGCCCTGATCGTTGCCGCGGCGGCGGCCCTGGCCATCGGCATGTTCTCGGCCGCCACCGTTAAGACGAGCCACATTGACTTCACCACTTTCGATCCCGTCGACGTCAGCCTCAGCGGGCTGCTCGTCGTCCAGCTCGCCTTCGGCGTCTTCGGGGCGCTGACCATATCCTCTGAGCACACCACAGGAATGATCAGGACCACCTTCGCCGCCGTCCCGCGACGCCGGGCAGTGCTGGCCGCCAAGGCGGCGGTAACCGGCGCCATCGGCCTGGTTGCCGGGGAAATCATTTCCTTTGCCGCATTCTTTGCCGGCCAGCTGCTGCTGTCTCGCAAGCACCTGAGCGTGACGCTCGCAGACCCTGACGTGCTGCGCGCGGTCGCAGGCGCAGGGTTCTACCTATTGATCGTGACGCTGGTCGGGCTCGGACTCGGCGCGATCATCAGGCACACCGCCGGTGCTGTCGCCGCCGTCGGCCTCATCTTCATCCAGGCGCTGCTGGTCAACCTCGTCTTTCCCGATCCGGCCAGCCGGGCTGGCAACTACGTGCTGTTGTGGGCGGGGCAGTCGATCAGCTCAATTCGCGCCCATGTGATCGGGTATCCGTCAGTCGGCCAGTCGTTCGTCGTCTGCATGGCCTATGCAGCCGTTATGCTGGCCGCCGCCGGCTTCCTGATGACCAGGCGTGATGCTTAACGATGAGGGGGTGTGTGGACGCATGACCCCGGCCGCTCCCGCGACGAGCAGGGCCAGGGCGGCGGGGACCAGGAGGGCGTTGCGCAGGCCGACGAGCGAGGCGATCGCGCCGATCGCGACCGGGCCGCTGAGCAGGCCGGTGTAGGACACGGCGGCGATGCGGCCGATGTTGCGGCCGGCCGAGCGGGGTCCAGCCGGGCGGCGACGGTGACGATCTGCGGGAAGATCCCGGCCAGGCCGGCGCCGAGCAGGGCGAAGCCGGCGATGGCCGCGCGCGGGGGAACGGACCAGCAGGCCGGCCGTCAGGCCGAGCCCGGCCACCAGGCCGCTGGCCCGGACCAGCCGCACCGGGCCGAACCGGGCCGCCAGCCGGTCGCCGGCCAGCCGTCCGGCCGCCATCGTGACCGAGAACGCGCCCAGCGCCACGGCCGCCACACCGGGCGCCGTGCCCAGGTTGACGTGCAGGTAGACGGCGCTCCAGTCGCCGGCCGAGCCCTCCCCCACCTGCCCGCACAGCGCCAGCAGGCCGAGGATCCAGATCACCGGGGTGCAGCTGGCGCATGGTGCGGCCGCGGCGGGTTCGCCGGTCGGTGCTCCGGGGCGGGCCGGGAGCGTCGGGGAGCAGCACGCGCGGGCCGAGCAGCAGGCCTCCGGCGATCAGCGCGGCGGCGGTCGCGGCGAACGTGGGCAGCAGGCCGATGCCGAGCCAGGCCGAGATCCCGCCGATCCCGGCGCCGGCCAGCCCGGCGATGCTGAACGCGGCGTGCAGCGAGGACATGATCGGCCGGCCGTAGCCGAGCTCGAGCCGGGCCGCGCAGGCGTTCATCGACACGTCCAGCAGCCCGAACAGGGCCCCGTAGACGGCCAGCCCGGCCATCAGCACGGCCAGGCTCCCGGTGTAAGGGGCCAGCCCGAGCAGGATCAGCGCGGCCGGGTTCAGCGTGCCGGCCACGCGCAGCATCCGGGCCAGGCCGACGCGGTCGGCGATCCGGCCGCTCACCGGCAGCGTCAGCACGCTGCCGGCGGGCATCGCGAACAGCGCCAGGCCCAGCCGCCCGTCGCTGAGGTGCAGCGTCTCCTTGATGGCGGGCAACCGGGCGCCCCACACCGCGAACGCGACCCCGAGAATAAAGAAGTAACCGCCGATGGCGAACCGCGACCAGCGGAGTTCAGGTGCCGGACTCGACGAGATGGGCGTTCACCGCCCGGGCCTGGGCGGCCAGTTCGGGCACTTCGGTGACGGCGACGCCGGCGGCGCGGAGCTGCTCGGCGCCCTCGCCGTCGGTGAACAGCCGGGGCTCGCGCCAGGCGAAGACGACCCGCGGGATGCCCGCCGCGACGATGTGCTGCACGCAGGTCAGCGGGCGTGAGGCGCGCGCGCCGCAGGGCACCAGCGAGCTGTAGATGGTGGCGTGCCGCAGCCGCGGGTCCGGCCCGAGCTTACGCAGCGCCACCTCCTCGGCGTGGTCGTGGTCCTCCTGCTCGCGGGAGAACCCGGTGGCCAGCACCTCGCCGTCCTCGGCCACGATCACCGCGCCGACCGAGAACGCGGAATCCGACGGCGGGCACAGGCGGGCCAGCTCGACCGCCCAGCGCAGGAACCGGTGATCGGGGCCGCCGGGACCGAGCAGGTAGCGCAGCACGGCGATCTCGCCGACGCGGCAGGTTTCCGCGAGCGTCATGGGGCTGTCGGGGAGCACGCTGGGAAGGTCGAGGCGCGGGGCTTTCTGGTCGGCGACGAAGAAGGGGGCCACGGCCACCGTCAGCTCATCGGCGAGGCCCTGGGTCAGGAGGCTGCCGATGAGCCGGGCTCCTCCTTCTACCATGAGGCGGCGGATACCCCGTTCGGTGGAAAGGTCTTCGAGGATGCGCGGGAGGGACAGCGGGTCGCCCGCGTCGATGAGCACGGCGGGCCCCTCCCCCAGCCGGGCGCGGGCGGGGGCGAGGGCGGGGGTGGCGCAGTAGACCAGGCGCGGCGCGCCGGGGGCGAAGAAACGGGCGTCCGGGTCCAGGTCGCCGGTGGCGGTGAGGGTGACGCGGACCGGGTGCGGGGGCAGGCCGCGGGCGGCCCGGCGGGCGCTGCGGCGCGGGTCCCTGATCAGCAGCCGCGGGTTGTCGGTGCGGACGGTGTTCGCGCCGACCAGGATGGCGTCGGAGCCGGCCCGGACTTCATCCACCCGGTCCAGGTCGTCGGGTCCGGACAGGATCAGCCGCTGGGGGCTGGCGTCGTCCAGGTAGCCGTCGGCCGATGTGGCACAGGACAGCAGGACGTACGGGCGCGATGGCACGAACCCCAGCGTAGCTATCGGGCCGGACACGATGCTTTACTGGTCAGGCGATGCTTGAGACAGTTAATCCGGCGACCGGGGAAGTGCTGGCCACCTTCCCCGTACACGGGCGCCGCGAGGTAGAGGCCGCCGTGGACCAGGCCCGTGAGGCCGCGGCGTGGTGGGCGGGGCTCGACTGGAAAGAGCGGCGGCTGCGGCTGCTGGCCTGGAAGTCGCACCTGACCAGGTACCTGGCCCGGCTGGCGCAGCTGGTGCACGAGGAGACCGGCAAGCCGCTGGACGATGCCCGGCTGGAGATCATCCTGGCCATCGTGCACGTCGACTGGGCCGCCAAGCACGCCCGCAAGGTGCTGCGCCCGCGCCGGGTCAGTCCCGGCCTGGCCGCCCTCAACCAGGCGGCCACGGTGGAATACCAGCCGCTCGGCGTGATCGGCGTGATCGGGCCGTGGAACTACCCGGTCTTCACCCCGGTCGGCTCGATCGCGTACGCGCTGGCGGCCGGGAACGCGGTCGTGTTCAAGCCATCCGAGCTGACCCCGGCCACCGGGGCCTGGCTGGTCCGGTCGTTCGCCTCCGCGCTGGAGGTGTTCGGCGACGCCCGGCCGGTGCTGCAGCTGATCACCGGGGGCGGCTCGACCGGGGAATCGCTGGCCCGCAGCGGCGTGGCCAAGATCGCCTTCACCGGTTCGGCGGCCACCGCGCGCAAGGTGATGATGGCCGCGGCCGACACCCTCACCCCGGTGCTGGCCGAGTGCGGCGGCAAGGACGCCCTGCTGGTGGCGGCCGACGCCGACCTCGAGGCGGCCGCCGACGCCGCCGCCTGGGGGGCGATGTCCAACGCCGGGCAGACCTGCATCGGGATCGAGCGCGTCTACGTGGCCGACTCGGTGTACCACTCGTTCGTGGAGCGGCTCACTCTCAAGGTCGCCGACCTGCGGCCGGGGTTCGACGGCGAGGCGTCCTACGGGCCGATGACGCTGCCGTCGCAGCCGGAGACCGTGTCCAAGCATGTGGCCGACGCGCTGGCCCAGGGGGGTCGTTCCGCGGTCGGGGGTCCGGAAGCAGTGGCGGCGCCGTACGTGCGGCCGGTGGTGCTCACTGATGTGCCGGAGCATTCGGCGGCGGTGACGGAGGAGACGTTCGGTCCGACGGTGACGGTGACACCGGTGGCGAACCTGGGTGAGGCGGTGTCGTTCGCCAACGCGGGGCGGTACGGACTCGGGTCGGCCGTGTTTTCTCGTGACCGCGCCGCGGCCATGGCGGCGGCGCGGTCGCTGCGGACCGGGATGACCTCGGTGAACTCGGTGGTGGGGTTCGCGATCGTGCCGGCGTTGCCGTTCGGCGGGGTGGGCGAGTCGGGGTTCGGGCGGATTCACGGGGCCGACGGGCTGCGGGAGTTCTCCCGGGCCAAGGCCATTACCCGGCAGCGGATGAAGCCGCCGCTGAACCTGACGTCGTTCGGGCGGACCGACAAGGACATGCGGCGGATCGTCACGTTGATCACGCTGCTGCACGGTCGGTTGTACCGGCCGCGGCGGTCGCGCTTACGGCTTTCTGGCTTTTCGGCCTTCGCCGGCTGCTGTCACCATGGCGTCGATGGGGTCGGCGGGGTCGGACGCGGCCAGCGGGGCGCGGCCGGCGATGAGGTCGGCGGCCCGTTCGGCGATCGCGATCGTGGGGGCGTTGGTGTTGCCGCGCGGCACGACCGGCATCACCGAGGCGTCGACCACCCGGAGCCCTTGCACCCCGCGGACCTTCAGCTCCGGGTCGACGACGGTGTTCCACCGCGACTCGCCGCCCATCGAGCAGGTGCCGACCGGGTGGTAGATGGTCACCACGCTGTTCCGCACGTACTGCAGGAGCTCGGCGTCGGAGCGGACGTGCGGGCCCGGGGCCAGCTCGCCGGCGCAGATCTCGGCCATCGGCCTGGCCGTGACGAACTCCCGGGCCATCTTCAGCCCGGCGGCCAGCGCGCGGCTGTCCCGCTCGTCCGACAGGTAGCCCGGGTCGATGGCCGGCCGGTGCCGGGGATCGGCGCTGCGCAGCTTGATCCGGCCCCGGCTGGCCACGTCGACCAGGCCGACCAGGACCGTCATGGCCCGCTGGGTGGGATCGTCGAGGCCCTGGTTGGTGTACGGCGCGGGCAGCACGTGCAGCTGCAGGTCCGGCGCGGGCAGCCCGGGCTCGGAATGGGCAAAGCCGCCCGACTCGGCGATGTTGCTGGTCAGCGGGCCGCGGTGGGTGAGCTGCCAGCGCACCAGGTTCTTCGTGTCGGCCTTTTCCCACAGGCCGCGGAGCTTGGGCGTGGACCAGATGACGGGCAGCACCGGGTGGTCGCTGAGGTTCTGGCCGACGCCGCGGCTGTCCGCCACCACGTCGATGCCCATCTCGATCAGGTGCTCGGCCGGGCCGATGCCGGACAGCATCAGCAGCTGCGGGCTGTTGACGGCGCCGCCGGACAGGATGACCTCGGCGTTGGCGTGCTCGGTCTTCGGCTCGCCGTGGTGCAGGTAGGCGACGCCGAGCGCCCGGTTATTTTCGATGATCACCTTCGTGACCAGGGCGTCGGTCTGGACGGTGAGGTTGCTCCTGGTCATGGCGGGGTGCAGGTAGGCGGTGGCGGCCGAGCAGCGCTGGCCGTTCCTGATGGTGGTCTGGTACCAGCCGACGCCGTCCTGACGGGGGCCGTTGAAGTCGTCGTTGGCCTTGGCACCCTGCTCCTGGGCGGCCTGGATGAACGCTTCGCAGGCTTTGGACTTGTACCTGGGGTCGCTGACGGTCAGCGGGCCGCCGGCACCGTGGTACGCACTGGCGCCGCGGGCGTTGTCCTCGGCCCGCCGGAAGTAGGGCATGAGGTCCTCATAGCCCCAGCCGGCGCAGCCGTGTTCGGTTTTCCAGGTGTGGAAGTCGTGCCGGTTGCCGCGGATGTAGATCATCGCGTTGATGCTGCTGGAGCCGCCGAGGGTCTTGCCGCGGGGCCAGTAGACCGTGCGGCTGCCCGCGCGGTGCTGCGGGACCGTGCTGTAGTTCCAGTCGTAGCTGGTCTGGAACAGGCGGTTCAGCGCGGCCGGGGCACGGATCTCGTCGGCGTCGTCAGGCGGCCCGGCTTCCAGCAGCAGGACGCTGACGCTCGGGTCGGCGGACAGGCGCGCGGCCAGCACGCACCCCGCGCTCCCGGCGCCGACGATGATGTAGTCATACACGGCGGTCTCCTAAGGGGGTAAGGGGAACAATAACGCGCCGTGCTGCGCGGACGGCCGGCGGGGCGGTGGCCTGGCGCCTGACTTCTGCTGAGGGCTAGCGGGGCTAGCTGCGCGGGCGCGGGTCCGGGTCCGGCGGGCCCCCGAGAACCGCCGGACCCGGACGCCTCACGGTCTGGCAGCTTGGAATGCCAGACACGCTCAGTAACGGCGGTGGAAGCCTTGCGGCTCCTGTCACTGCCGATCATCCGTGTGATTACTGATCGTAGTGACACGATGCCACACCGTGCACTGAATGTGAATACCCCTGGTCAATCGGTTGGTCTCTTTTTGATCGCCGGGCGTTCGGTGGGGTTCGTCCGGTGCTTCCCTTAGGGTGGGTGCATGGCCCGCAATCCCAGCGAGAACCCGGTCGTGCTGTCCCGCATCTACACCCGGACCGGCGACGATGGCACGACCGCCCTGGCTGACGGCAGCCGCGCGGCCAAGACGGACTCGCGTCTGGCTGCCTACGCGGACGTCGAGGAAGCGAACTGCGTCATCGGCATGGCGGTTACGTTCGGTAACCTCGCGGAGGACATCGTACGGCTGCTCTCCCGGGTGCAGAACGAGCTCTTCGACGTCGGCGCCGACCTGGCCAACCCGATCAGCGACGCGCCGCCGCCCTACCCGCCGCTGCGGATCGACGAGGCCTACATCACCCGGCTGGAGGGTGAGTGCGACGCCTACAACGCCGCGCTGCCGACGCTGCGGAGTTTCCTGCTGCCGGGTGGCAGCCCGGGGACGACGCTGCTGCACATGGCGCGGACGGTGACCCGGCGAGCGGAGCGCAGCGCGTGGGCGGCGATGGAGGAGCACGGCGACTCGGTGAACCCGCTGGCCGCCCGTTACCTGAACCGGCTGTCTGACCTGCTGTTCATCCTGTCCCGCCAGGCCAACGTGGGCCACGACGACGTGCTGTGGAAGCCGGGCGGCGAGCGGCCCTAGCCGCCGCCGTGGATTACCGCGAAACGTCCAGGTGAGAGCCGGGCGGCGCGGCCTCGAGCCAGGAGAGCAAGCCGGTCAGGGCCGATTCGCCCAGGGCCAGCTCGACGGTCACGACCTTGCCCGGCGCCACGTCGGTCTCAGGCCCGGGGGCCTCGGGACTCGAGCCCCCCGGGCTAGAGGCTCCCGGGCTAGAGGCTCCGGGACTAGAGGCTACGGAGCCGAACTGGCTGATGTCCTCGCCGAGCCGGCACTCCACCACGATCATGCCGGGCCCCAGGCTGGCCGCCTCGGCCTCGGTGGGCACGCGGCGGGACACGAGCTTCAGGTCCCGGCGCGGGAGCACCTCGTCCGGGCGTACCGACCAGCCGAAGATGCCGTACCAGCACAGCTCCTCGCCCCGGTACAGCGCCACGCCGAGGCGCCAGGAACCGTTCTCCTTGCGCAGGCCGCACTCGACCGAGCCGCCGCCGCGCTCGAGCAGGAACCGGCGCCCGGCGATCCCGACGGCGGCCAGCACCAAGATGACCAGGAAGGCGGCGAAGAGCCAGGCCGCATCAAGCGCCAGCGCCCCGCCCACCGAGTGTTAAGCCTGGTCCCCAGCGGCCCGCAGCAGCGCCCGGGCGTACTTGGCCTCGGCCGGCTCCTCAGGTCCTCCGGAACCGTCGGACAGCGCGGTGTCGAGTTCGCGCCGCGCCTCCTCCTTGTTCACTTCGTCGCTGAGCAGGGCCCGTTCGGCCAGGATCGATACCTGGTTGTCGGCCACGGACAGGAAGCCGCCGCTGACCGCGGCTCGCACCGCGGTGTCGTCGGCGAGGATCTCGACCAGGCTGCCCTCGGCCAGGATGCCGAACACCGGCGAGTGCCCGCTGAGCACCCCGATGTCGCCCTCGGTGGTCTTGGCGATGACCGTGTTGGCCTCGCCGGACCACAGCTCGCGGTCCGGCACGACCAGCGCTACCCGCAGTGTCACCGGTCCAGCTCCCTGGCCTTCTTCTCGACGTCCTCGATCCCGCCGACCATGTAGAACGCCTGCTCGGGCAGGCTGTCGTACTTGCCTTCGGCGATCGCCTTGAACGAGGAGATGGTCTCCTCGAGCGGGGTGAACACGCCCGGCTGGCCGGTGAACTGCTCGGCCACGAACATGGGCTGGGACAGGAACCGCTCGATCCGGCGAGCCCGCTGCACCGTGATCTTGTCCTCCTCGCCGAGTTCGTCGACACCGAGGATGGCGATGATGTCCTGCAGCTCCTTGTACCGCTGCAGGATCCGCTGCACCTCACGGGCCACGTCGTAGTGGTCCTGGCCGATGTACCGGGCGTCCAGGATCCGTGACGTGGAGTCTAGCGGGTCCACCGCCGGGTAGATCCCCTTCTCGGTGATGGCCCGGGACAGCGTGGTGGTGGCGTCGAGGTGGGCGAACACCGTGTGCGGGGCGGGGTCGGTGATGTCGTCGGCGGGCACGTAGATGGCCTGCATCGAGGTGATCGAGTGACCGCGGGTGGAGGTGATCCGCTCCTGCAGCTGGCCCATCTCGTCGGCCAGGGTGGGCTGGTAGCCCACGGCCGACGGCATCCGGCCGAGCAGGGTGGACACCTCGGAACCGGCCTGGGTGAACCGGAAGATGTTGTCGATGAACAGCAGCACGTCCTGGCCCTGGACGTCGCGGAAGTACTCGGCCATGGTGAGCGCGGTCAGGCCGACCCGCAGCCGGGTGCCCGGCGGCTCGTCCATCTGGCCGAACACCAGGGCGGTGTCGGCGATGACGCCGGACTCGGTCATCTCCAGGAACAGGTCGTTGCCCTCACGGGTACGCTCCCCCACCCCGGCGAAGCAGGACACGCCGCCGAAGTTCTGGGCGACCCGGCGGATCATCTCCTGGATGAGCACGGTCTTGCCCACGCCGGCCCCGCCGAACAGGCCGATCTTCCCGCCCAGCACGTACGGGGTGAGCAGGTCGATGACCTTGATGCCGGTGGTGAACATCTGGGTCCGCGGCTCGAGCTGGTCCAGCGGCGGCGGGTCACGGTGGATCGGCCACCGCTCCTGGATGTCCAGCGACGAGGTGGGCACGTCGAGGGACTCGCCCAGGGCGTTGAACACGTGCCCCTTGGTGACGTCGCCGACCGGCACCTGGATCGGCGCGCCGGTGTTGACCACCTCGGCCCCGCGGACCAGGCCGTCGGTGGGCTGCATGGCGATGGCACGCACGATGTTGTCGCCGATGTGCTGCTCGACCTCGAGGGTCAGCAGGCGGGTTTCCTCGCCGATGGTGACGTCGGTGTGCAGCGCGAAGTAGATCTCCGGCATCGCGTCGCCCGGGAACTCCACGTCGACGACGGGGCCGATGACCCGCGCCACGCGGCCGGTGCTCGCGGCGGCTTCGCCGCTCTCGGGTGTTTTCTCATCGGTCGCGGTCATGTCTTCCTCACTCATCCGTTGCACTTGCGTCGGCGAGGGCGTTGGCGCCGCCCACGATCTCGCTGATTTCCTGGGTGATCTCGGCCTGCCGGGCGTTGTTCGCCTCACGGGTCAGGGTCTCGAGCAGGTCACCCGCGTTGTCGGTGGCCGCCTTCATGGCCCGGCGCCGCGCCGCCAGCTCGGCCGCCGCGGCCTCGAGCATCGCGTAGTAGATCCGGCTCGCCACGTACTGCGGCATCAGGGCGTTGAGGACTTCCTCGGGCCCGGGTTCGAACTCGTACTGGGGCAGCGGCCCGGACGGGCTGGGCTCGTCGGTCTCCTCGATCTCCAGCGGCAGCAGCCGCCGCACCGAGGGCCGCTGGGTCAGCATGGACACGAAATCGGTGCTGACCAGGTGGACCTCGTCCACCCCGCCCTCGTCGGCGCCGGCGTTGAAGGCCTCGATCAGCAGGTCGGAGATCACCTCCGCGTCCCGGTACTGCGGCGCGGCGGAGAAGCCGTCCCAGTTCCCCGTCAGGTCGAGCTCGCGGAACCGGTGCCAGCCGATGCCCTTGCGGCCGGTCACGTACAGCACCGGCTCGACGTTGTCCTCGCGCAGCGCCGCCCGCAGCCGGGTCGACTCGCGCAGGACGTTGGCGTTGTAGGCGCCCGCGAAGCCCTGGTCGCTGGTCAGGATGAGCACCGCGGCCCGGTTCCGGCTCTCCGGCTCCTTGGTGAACGGGTGGTCGATCGTGTTGGACCGGCTGATCACCGCCTCCACCGCGCGGGTGAGCTCCCGGGAGTACGGCTCGGCGGCGCGCATCTGCTGCTGCGCCTTGACGATCCGGGACGACGCGATCAGCTCCTGCGCGCGGGTGATCTTGGCGATCGACTGCACGGAGGAGATCCGCCGCCGGACCAGGCGAAGCTGGGCTGCCATCGGCTACTTCTTCTCGGGCTGGGGCTGGCGGCGGCGGGCGATCTTCTCCTGCTCCTCGTTCTCCAGCGGCTCGGCGCTCTCGTCCTCGGCGCTGAGCAGCTCGCCCGCGCTGGTCTCGAAGCCCTTGCGGAACTCGTCGACCGCGTCCTTGAGCGAGGCGATGGTGTCCTCGGACAGCTGGAGCGACTCCCTGATGGTCGCCAGGATGCCCTCGTGCGACCGGCGCAGGTAGTCCAGGAAGTCGGTCTCGAACCGGCCGATGTCCTCGACCGGCACGTCGTCCAGGTAGCCGTTGCCGCCCGCCCAGATCGAGACGACCTGCTCCTCGACCGGGAACGGCGAGTACTGCGGCTGCTTGAGCAGCTCGACCAGCCGGGCGCCGCGGTCGAGCTGGGCCCGGGAGGCCGCGTCCAGGTCGGACGCGAACGCGGCGAACGCCTCCAGGTCGCGGTACTGCGACAGGTTGAGGCGCAGGTTGCCGGCGACCGACTTCATCGCCTTGACCTGCGCGTTACCGCCGACCCGGGACACCGAGCGGCCGACGTTGATGGCGGGCCGGACACCGGAGTTGAACAGGTCGGTCTCGAGGAAGATCTGCCCGTCGGTGATCGAGATGACGTTCGTCGGGATGTAGGCCGAGATGTCGTTGCCCTTGGTCTCGATGATCGGCAGCCCGGTCAGCGACCCGCCGCCCAGCTCGTCGGAGAGCTTGGCGCAGCGCTCGAGCAGCCGGGAGTGCAGGTAGAACACGTCGCCCGGGTAGGCCTCGCGGCCCGGCGGGCGGCGCAGCAGCAGCGAGATGGCGCGGTACGCCTCGGCCTGCTTGGACAGGTCGTCGAAGATGATCAGCGCGTGCTTGCCCTGGTACATCCAGTGCTGCGCGATGGCCGAACCGGTGTACGGCGCGATGTACTTGTACCCCGCCGGGTCCGAGGCCGGGGCCGCGACGATCGTGGTGTACTCGAGCGCGCCCGCCTCCTCCAGGGACCCGCGCACCGAGGCGATCGTCGAGCCCTTCTGGCCGACGGCGACGTAGACGCAGCGGACCTGGCGGACCGGGTCACCGGACTCCCAGTTGGCCTTCTGGTTGATGATCGCGTCGATGGCGATGGCGGTCTTGCCGGTCTGCCGGTCGCCGATGATCAGCTGCCGCTGGCCCCGGCCGATGGCGGTCATCGCGTCGATGGCCTTGATGCCGGTCTGCAGCGGCTCCTTCACCGGCTGGCGCTCGACCACGGACGGCGCCTGGGTCTCCAGCGGGCGCAGCTCGGTGTCCTCGATCGGGCCCTTGCCGTCCAGCGGCTCGCCCAGCGGGCCGACCACGCGGCCGAGGAAGCTGTCGCCGACCGGCACCGACAGGATCTCGCCGGTGCGGCGGACCTGCTGGCCTTCCTCGATCTCGTTGAACTCGCCGAGGATGACCACGCCGATCTCGCGCACGTCCAGGTTGAGCGCCAGGCCCCGGACGCCGTTCTCGAACACGAGCAGCTCGTTGGCCATGGCGGAGGGCAGTCCCTCGACCCGCGCGATGCCGTCGCCGCACTCGATGACGGTGCCTACCTCTTCGCGCGAGGCACCTTCGGGCTCGTAGTCCTGGACGAAGCGCGCCAGCGCGTCCCGGATCTCGTCCGGCCGGATCGTCAGCTCAGCCATTGTCTCTTTCTCTCCGTACGTGGTCTTCCGGCTTGGTGTCTTTCCTCGGCGGAGTGGCGGCCATCGTCAGCTCGCCAGCTTGCGCCGGACGGCGGACAGCCGGCTGGCCGCGGTCCCATCGATAAGCTCATCCCCGATCTGGACGGAAATACCACCCACGACCGAAGGGTCAATCACGACGTTCAGGTGCACCTGGTGCCCGTACGAGGCGGCCAGCGAGTCGGCCAGGCGCCGGCGCTGGGTCGCGGACAGCTCGACGGCCGAGCGGACCACTGCGATCAGCTGCTGCCGCCGCCGGGCCGCGAGGTCGGCGCACATCTCCAGCGCCGCGGTCAGCCCGCGCCCGCGCGGATGCGTCACCATCTGGGTGATCAGCCGCTGCGCCACGCGCGGTCACCTTGCCCCGCAGCAGCGCGGCGAGCAGCTGCTCCTTGCGGTCCGCGGGCAGGTACGTGCTGGCCAGCGCGGCTCGCAGCTGCGGCTCGGCGGAGACGACGCGGCCGAACCTGAACAGCCCGTCCTCCAGGTCGTCGAGGCCGTTCTCGGCTTCCGCGGCGAGGACCATGGCCTCGACCGCGAGCTGCTCGATCGCGTCCACCATGTTGCCCGAGGTGGCCCACCGGGACTCGGCGGCCGCCACGACCAGCGCCTCGGTGCGCCCGGCGATCTTGCCGTGCAGCAGCGCCGAGGTCACCGCGGCCTTCTCGGCCGCGGGCTTGCCCGGGTCGGACAGGGCGCGGCGCAGCCCGTGCTCGTTATCGAGCAGGCCGACGACCTCGAACAGCTCGTTGCCGAGCCGGGTGGCCACGGCGGCGCTGCTGATGTCCTCCTCCGCGAGCCGCTCGGTGAGGGCGGCGAACGACGCCCTACTGGCTCCGCGCACGCTCATCGCCTCCCGTCCGTACTCCGGTCATTTGTGCCGAACGGGCGGGGTTTCCCGCCGTCGGCCCGGTCCGCTGCCTCACTGGCCGGCCACCTCGAGGTCGTCGAGGAACCGGTCCACCATCCGGCTCTGCCGGGCCTCGTCGGTGAGCGACTCGCCCACGATCCGGCTGGCCAGCTCGGTCGCCAGCGTCCCGACCTCGGTGCGCAGCGAGGTCAGCGCCTGCTGCCGCTCGGCCTCGATCTGGGCCTGGGCGGACTCGGTGATCCGGCGGGCCTCGGCCTGGGCCTGCTCGCGCATCTCGGCGATGATCTGCGCGCCCTGCTCCCTGGCCTCCTCGCGCAGCCGGGCCGCGTCACGCCGGGCGTCTTCCAGCTGCTGCCGGTACTGGTCCAGCAGCGCCTTGGCCTCGGCCTGGGCCTCGTCGGCGCGGTCCAGGCCGCCCTCGATCAGCTCGGTCCGCTCGGCCAGCATCTTGGTGATCCGCGGCATCAGCATCTGGCCGAGGACGCCGAACACCAGGATGAAGCAGATCGTGCCGATGACCAGCTCGGGCCCCGCCGGGACCAGCGGGTTCTGTGACGCTTCGGCAGCCAGGTTCCTCATGGTCGGCTCACTTCCCTGGGGCTTACGTGTCCTACTTGAAGATGAACGGGGCGACGAGGCCGATGAGCGCGAGCGCCTCGGTCAGCGCGAAGCCGATCCACATGTACAGCGAGATGCGGCCGGAAGCTTCCGGCTGCCGGGCCATGGCCTCGATGGCGTGGCCGAAGACCAGGCCGATGCCGACGCCAGGGCCGATGGCGGCGAGACCGTAACCGACCGCGCCGATGTAGTCGATGTGGATGGTCTGCGTCGCGCGCGGCGGCGAGCAAGAGACATTGTTCAGTCCTTTACGGTTCGAGCCGGCGGATCGTCCCGCCGGACAGGTCGTAGGTGATGCGGGTCAGTGTTCCGACTCAAGCGAGCTGGCGATGTAGGTAGCGGTCAGCGTGGTGAAGATGAAGGCCTGCAGCAGGTCGACCAGCAACTCCAGCAAGAAGACGAACACCACCATGAAGGCCGAGCCCACGGCGTAGAGCAGGCCGACGCTCAGGCTCAGCAGGTACCAGGTCGCCAGGTAGAAGATGGTCAGCAGCAGGTGCCCGGCGAACATGTTGGCGAACAGCCGGATGCCCAGGGTGAACGGCTGGACGATGAAGAACCGCGCGAGCTCGACCGGGATCAGGATGGGCAGGATGAAGAACGGGACACCCGGCGGGATCATGTTCCTGCAGGTAACCCCAGGCGCCCTGGTTCTTGAAGCCCAGGTACAGGTAGAGGAAGTAGATCATGGCCACCATCGGCCAGACGAAGCCGATCCGCGACATCGACCGGGAACTGGAAGACCGGGATCAGCTCCATCAGGTTCATCAGCCAGATGAAGAAGAACAGCGACACCAGCAGCGGCAGGTAACCGTCGCCCTTGCGGCCCAGCGACGGGCCGCAGGATCTGGTCGCGGACCGTGAGGATGGCCAGCTCGCCGAGGTTCTGCATGCCGCGCGGCACCAGCTTGGGCCGGGCGAAGGCGCGGCCCAGAAGAAGGCGATGACGCCGAGCGCGCCAGCACCGCGATCAGCATCGGCTTGGTGAAGTGGAACGAGCCGATGGTAAAGAGCGGCTTGAAATCGAAATCCTGCAGGCCAGGCGCCGGGTAGCCGCACCCGCTGAAGATGTGGCATCCTCCGGCGGGCGCCGCGACCACCTGAACGTCACCGGTCACCGGTCGTCTCCTTCCGGCGCTACCGCGCTCCTGCCTGCCGTAGCGGTAGATGATGAGCCGAGCGAGATGGCCAGGCCGACCAGCATGCCGATCGGGAAGAGCAGCGACATGTGGACAGCACCGGCCGACCAGCCAGCCGATGCCGCCGTAGGCGGCCATCCCGGCGATCAGGTAGCTGAAGATGGTCCAGCCGGTGTCCAGGCCCTGGGCCCGGCCGTCGGCCGCGGCCGCTCGTCTGGCTCGGCTCAGCGCGGTGGCGTCGCGTTGCCGTGGCTGCGCTCATCTCACCCGCCTCGCCGCTGCCGCTGCTGCTCTGGCTCCGACGTACAGCATCTTGAGCTTCATGGCCGTGACGACCTGCGCCCCGCTCCAGACCAGGATGCAGCCGATCGCGACGAAGCCGAGGGTCTTGGTGCTGAACGCGGTCGTGCCGTTCAGCCGGGAGACGATGACGGCCAGGCCGACGATCTTGACCAGGTAAGTGGCCAGCGCGGCCACCATCATGGCCTGCGGGCTCACTCGCGCGGCCCGGCCGACCACCAGCATGCTGATGCCGAAGAACACGGTGACGATGGCGACCCCGATGAGCGCGCCGATCAGGCCCTTGACGCCGACCAGGGCGGCGCTCACGGCGACCATGATCGCGGCCGCGACGGCCGTCAGCGCGCCTGCGCGCCGCACGATCGTGGAGTAATTCGCCAGCATTACGGGGCTCCTGAAGGATTGACAGCAACACTGCTGACGCGGGCGAATGCGCCGCGTACGGTGCAGGAGCCGGTAGCCGGACCGCTACCGCGGTCCGGGTGTCCGGTCAGGTTAACGAAAGGTATCACGGGCCTCTCATCAGCCGTAGAGGGGCTACTCGTGAAATCTATCACAAAGTCCTTGACTCTGTCTTTACCTGATCGCGCACAATTTATGACCAACTTGGGGTCCTGGGCCGCCCCGGGACGCCTTCACGCCCCGGATCCGGGCTCTGTCCGGACCCTGACGCCCGGATCCGGCCTGGCAAAACTCCTCATAGCTGGACATATCGCCAGGGACGTTCGGTGCCGGACCGGGAGACAGGGTCCGAGTCCGGGAACGCCAAAAAAGGTTAAAGAGAAGGTAAGGAGCCGAGCTAGCGGGGCCACGCGTCCGGGTGCTGGACCGGGGAGGACGGGTCCCGGCCATCGAGGGCCTCGTCCTCCGGATCCGGCTGGCCCGGGAACGAGTTCTCCCCGGTATAAGGCCCCGGCTCGGAGAGGCCATCGTGCCCGGGAAAGGGGGGCTGTCCGGGAAAGGGGTCCTGGCCGGGAAGGGGGCTGCGGGGCGGCGGCATCATGGCCGCCGTAGGCGTCCTGCCATGGGGCGGGGTGGTTCGAGCCGACCTGTTCCCAGGGGGCGGCCGACCGGTCGCGGGAAACGGGCTGCCCCGAGAACGGCGACGGGGCGGCGGGGAGGAAGCGCGGCACGTCGGGGACGGACGCCGCGGCGGCGTGCGCGGACGGCGGCGTCATGGCGCGCGGCACGTCGGCGGCCGACGCGGTCGGACGCAGTGCGGCGGGCGTAGTTGCGGGCGAGCCGCCGGAGCGGGGCGCTGGCAGCGGCTGCGTGGACCGGGGCCGCGTGGGCGGGGCACTGGCCGGGGTACTGGCACGGGGAGCTTGGCGGCGAGCCGGGGCTTGGCGGCGGTCCGGGCTCGCCAGGGGCGCAGGCGCGGGCATGGTGACGGGCAGCAGGGCCAGCACCGCGACCAGCGTGGCGGCGATGAACACGACCGACGGGGTGCGGACCAGCGAGAGCGAGACCACGGTGACCGAGAACAGCGCCGCCCACAGGTACATGATCAGGACGCTCTGCCGGTAGGAGTGGCCGATGTTGAGCAGGCGGTGGTGCATGTGCTGGCGGTCGGCCGCCATCAGCGGCTTGCCCGCCTTGGTCCGCCGGAGGATCGCGAACATCAGGTCCGCGTACGGGATGATGAAGATCGCGGCCGGGACCAGCAGCGGCAGGAAGGTGGGGAACCGGTCCAGCGGGTGGTTCGGGTTGTGCGAGTAGGCGATCAGCAGGGCCGGGTCGAGCTGGTTGGTGCTGGAGATCGGGCCGTAGGCGAGCAGCAGGCCGAGCAGCATCGCGCCGATGTCGCCCATGAAGATCCGGGCCGGGTAGAAGTTGTGCGGCAGGAACCCGACGCACATGCCGGCCAGCAGCGCCGACGCCACCGCCGGGAGCGACTGCGAGGTGCTGCCGATGTTCTTGATCAGCGAGTAGGAGTACACCAGGAAGGACAGCGCGGCGACGGCCACGATGCCGGCCGCCAGCCCGTCCAGGCCGTCGATGAAGTTGATGGCGTTCATGGTGACCACCACGATCAGGATGGTCAGCGTCACGCTCAGGTCGGGCTCGAGCGAGAACACCCCGCCGTTGGGGGTGCGGCAGCCAGGGCAGCGACTGGCCGCTCCAGACCAGGATGCCGGCCGCCGCCACCTGGGCGGCCAGCCGGCTGATAGCGCTGAGCCCCCACCGGTCGTCGGCGAAGCCGACCACCACCACCAGGCCGCCGGCCAGCAGCAGCCCGGTCTGGCTGCGCGATCCGGCGGTCCGGAACGGATCCTGCACGAAGGAGAGCCGGCTGGCGATCAGCAGCCCGGCGACGAGGCCGCCGTACATGGCCAGGCCGCCGAGCAGCGGCGTCGGCGTGACGTGGGTGTCCCTGGCCCGGGGCTCGTGCATCGCGTGGGTGCGGACGGCTATCCGCCGCACCAGCGGGATGAGCAGGTAGGTCACCGCCGCGGTGACCAAGAAAACCAGGGCGTAGTCGCGCATGCCGCCTCAGCGGGCCTGGGAACGGTCGGCTGTCATCAGAGCCACTTTATGGCACCGGCTACGCCCCGGCGGGCGGCTCTGCCGAGTAGCGGGATCGAGCGGTCCCCGCTCGAGCGGATGCGGCTCCGCGGGCTTGTCGTCGGTGACGGGCTCCGGGTAGTGCTCGTTCTCGGCGACGACCGAGCAGGTGCCGCGGATGCGGTCCACCGAGATCGCGCCGGACCGGAGCACCTTCGGGATCGTTCCGGTCAGGTCGAGGATGGTCGACGGGATGCTGTCGGCGCACGGGCCGCCGTCCAGGTACACCGAGACCGTCTCGCCGAGCTGCTGCTCCGCGTCGTAGGCGGTGGTCGCGGGAGGCTGACCGTGCCGGTTGGCGCTCGACACCGCCATCGGCCCGGTCTGCTTGAGCACGTCGAGCGCGACCGAGTGCAGCGGCATCCGCAGGGCGACGGTGCCCTTGGTGTCGCCCAGGTCCCACATCAGCGTGGGGCTGGCCCGGAACACCAGGGTGAGGGCGCCCGGCCAGAACTCGTCGATCAGGTCCTGCCCGAACGCGCCGAGATCGTCCACCAGCGCGGCCGCGGCCCGGGCGGTGCCGACGAGCACCGGCGGCGGCATGTTCCGGCCCCGGCCCTTGGCCGCCAGCATGGTGGTGACCGACGCCGGGATGAACGCGTCGGCGCCGATGCCGTACACCGTGTCGGTCGGCAGCACGATCAGCTCGCCGGCCCGCGCCGCGGTCACCGCGGCGTCGATCCCCGCGGTGCGCTGCTCCGGGTCCCGGCAGTCAAAAGTCTTGCTCATCAGGCTCCCTCACCTGGCCACATGGCGGTGACGAAGCGGTCACGGCCGGCCAGGTCCTTGTGGTTGCGGGTGTCCCGCCAGCCGGACTCCTCCGGGAACACCCAGTACACCGCCGCCCCCTGCGGCGCGCCGTGCTCGATCGCGACCAGTCCGCCGGGACGGAGCAGCCGCCGGGCGGTGCGCTCGGCCGCCCGGATGGCGTCGAGCCCATCCGTTCCGCTCCAGAGCGCCGCAGGCGGGTCATACTCGCTGACCTCAGGATCGACGTACGCCCCGACCGGAATGTACGGGGGGTTGCTGATCACGAGGTCCACCGTACCGTCGAGGTCGGTGAGCGCGCCGGCGAAGTCGCCGGCGTGCAGCATGACCCGGCCCGCCGTGTACGGCAGGCTCTCGACGTACTTGCTGACGTTGCGCTCGGCCCAGGCCCGGGCGATCGGGTCGGCCTCCACGGCGTGCACCCGGGCCCGGGGCACCTCCTGGCCGATGGCCAGCGCGATCGCGCCGGAACCGGTGCCCAGGTCGGCCACCACCGGCTCGGCCACGTCCATCTCGCCCAGCCGGGCGATGGCCCAGCCGGTCATCACCTCGGTCTCCGGGCGCGGCACGAACACCCCCGGGCCCACCTCGAGCTCGAGGTAGCGGAAGTGGGCCCGGCCGGTGATGTGCTGGAGCGGCTCGCGGGCCGCCCGGCGCGCGATATCGGCCCAGAACCGCGCGTCGAAGTCGCAGTCCTTGACCATGTGCAGCTCGCCCCGCCGGACGTTGTGCACGCTGGCCGCGATCAGCTCGGCGTCGGCGCGGGGCGATTCCACCCCGGCCTCCGCCAGCCGGGCCGCGGCGAGCGCGACCTCGTCAAGCAGCAGGCTCATCATCGCCAGTCAGCTTCGCCTCGAGGTCAGCGGCCGCCAGCGCGTCGATCACCGCGTCCAGGTCTCCGTCGATCACCTGGTCGAGGTTGTAGGCCTTGAAGCCCACCCGGTGATCGGAGATGCGGTTCTCCGGGAAGTTATAGGTGCGGACGCGCTCCGACCGGTCCACCGTGCGCACCTGGCTGCGCCGGTCGGCACTCGCCTTCGCCTCGGCCTCGGCCTCGGCCTGCGCGAGCAGCCGCGCGCGCAGCACGCGCATCGCCGCCTCTTTGTTCTGCAGCTGGCTCTTCTCGTTCTGGCAGGACACCACGATCCCGGTCGGCAGGTGGGTGATCCGCACGGCCGAGTCGGTGGTGTTCACGCTCTGCCCGCCCGGACCCGAGGACCGGAACACGTCGATCTTCAGGTCGTTGTCGTTGACCTGCACCTCGACCTGATCGGCCTCGGGCGCCACCAGCACGCCGGCCGCGGAGGTGTGGATGCGGCCCTGGGACTCGGTCACCGGCACCCGCTGCACGCGGTGCACGCCGCCCTCGTACTTCAGCCGGGACCAGGCGCCGTCGGCGCCCTTGCCCTTCACCACGACCGTGGCGTCCTTGATGCCGCCCAGGCCGGTGACGGTGGAGTCCAGGATCTCGGTCTTCCAGCCCCGCCGCTCGGCGTAGCGCTGGTACATCCGCAGCAGGTCGCTGGCGAACAGCGCGGACTCGTCGCCGCCCTCGCCCGCCTTGACCTCGAGAATCAGGTCGCGGCTGTCGTTGGGGTCGCGGGGCACCAGCAGCTTCTGCAGCCGGGCCTCGAGCTCCCCGCGGCGGGTGGCGAGCTGCTCGGCCTCGGCGGCGAACGAGGAGTCCTCGCGGGCCAGCTCGCGCGCCGTCTCCTCGTCCTCGGAGGTCTGCTGCCACTCGTGGTAGGCGTTGACGATCGGAGTCAGCTCGGCGTAACGGCGGCCGATCTGACGTGCTTTCTCCTGATCGGAGTGCACGCCGGGGTCCGCGAGGGCACTCTCCAGCTCTGCGTGCTCGCTGACCAGGTCGGCTAGCCGGTCAAACACCGGGGTTCCTTTCGTACCTGCTGAGGCGGGCGATGACGGGGTCGCCGAAAATGCGTAAGGCCTGACCGGGCACCCCGAAGGGTGGCGCCCCGGTCAGGCCTTGGAAGCTACTTCTTGTCGCCGGGCTTGGCGGAGGCGGCCTTGCCGAACCTCTTCTCGAACCTCGCGACGCGACCGCCGGTGTCGAGGATCTTCTGCTTGCCGGTGTAGAACGGGTGGCAGTTCGAGCAGACCTCGACGTGGATCGTGCCGCTGGGCGCGGTGCTCTTGGTGGTGAACGAGTTCCCGCAGCCACACGTCACGGTGGTGACGTTGTACTGGGGGTGAATGTCAGCCTTCATGTGACAACTCTCCTGCCTCGTGCGGTCGCCGGGTCGCTCTCCCCGGGTTAGCGGGGGTCTGGGGGTAGTCCCCCAGGAGCCAGTAGAGCGTGAACCGGTACCGCGTGGTTGCGGCTTTCTAGTGTGCCAGACCGTGAAACCACTTTGGCCGGCCTGGCATTCCCGGGCTTTCACGGTGCCGGACACCGTGAAAGCCCGGCCGTTCGTTATCGGTCTGACGAGGAACCGAGCGTGGTCTTCTGGACCTGCATGAGGAACTCGGCGTTGCTCTTGGTCTTGCGCATCTGCTCCATGAGCAGCTCGAGCGCCTGCTGCGGCTCGAGTGCGTGCAGCACCCGGCGCAGCTGCCAGATGATCTTGAGCTCGGCCGCGTCCATCAGGATCTCTTCCTTACGGGTGCTCGACGCGTCCACGTCGACCGCCGGGAAGAGCCGCTTCTCCGCGAGCTCGCGGCGCAGTCGCAGCTCCATGTTGCCGGTGCCCTTGAACTCCTCGAAGATGACCTCGTCCATCCGGGAGCCGGTCTCGATCAGGGCCGCCGCCAGGATCGTCAGCGAGCCGCCGTGCTCGATGTTGCGGGCCGCGCCGAAGAACCGCTTGGGCGGGTACAGCGCGGTGGAGTCCACGCCACCGGACAGGATGCGGCCGCTGGCCGGGGCCGAGTTGTTGTACGCGCGGCCGAGCCGGGTGATGTTGTCGAGCAGGATGACCACGTCGTGGCCCATCTCGACCAGCCGCTTGGCGCGCTCGATGGCCAGCTCGGCGACCGTGGTGTGGTCGTCGGCCGGGTGGTCGAAGGTCGAGTGGATGACCTCGCCCTTGACCGTGCGCTGCATGTCGGTGACCTCTTCAGGCCGCTCGTCGACGAGGACGACCATGAGGTGGCACTCGGGGTTGTTCTTGGTGATGGCGTTGGCGATCGCCTGCAGGATCATCGTCTTGCCCGCCTTGGGCGGCGACACGATCAGGCCGCGCTGGCCCTTGCCGATCGGGCAGATGAGGTCGATGATCCGGGTGACCATGTTGCCCGAGTCGGTCTCCAGGCGGAGCCTTTCCTGCGGGTACAGCGGCACCAGCTTGGAGAACTCCGGCCGGGCGATGGACTTCTCCGGGTCGAGCCCGTTGACCTTGTCCAGCCGGACCAGGGCGTTGAACTTCTCCCGGCGCTCGCCGTCGCGCGGCTGGCGGACGGCGCCCTCGATCACGTCGCCCTTCCGCAGGCCGTGCTTGCGGACCTGGGAGAGCGAGACGTACACGTCGTTCGGCCCCGGCAGGTAGCCGGTGGTGCGGACGAAGGCGTACCCCTGCGAGTCGAGCACGTCGAGGATGCCGGCGATCGGGATGAGGACGTCGTCCTCGCCGATCACGGGCTCCGGCTCGGCCTGGCGGTCACGCCGGCGGTTCCGGTTCCTGAACCGGTCCCGGCCGCGGCCGCGGCCGCCATCGTCGTCGTCGTACGCAGGCCCGCGGCTGGCCGCCATCGGCTCCCGGTCCCGGGCGCCCTGGTTCCGGCCACCCTGATCCCGGCCGCCGCGATCGCGGCCGTTGTCCCGGCCACCCTGGTCACGGCCGTTGTCCCGGCCGCCGCTGTCGCGGCCGTTGTCGCGGCTACCGCTGTCACGCACGCTGTCGCGGCTGCCGCTGTCACGGACGTTGTCGCGGCCGCCGCTGTCGCGGCCGCCGTTGTCACGCACGCTGTCGCGCTCGCGCGCTGTCCCGGCTGCCCTGGTCGCGGCCGGACTGGTCGCGAGCCTGGTCGCGGCTCCGCACGGGCTGGTCCTCCCGGCGCCCGGTCCGGCGCCGCCGGTCACCGCGCTGCGTCTCGCCCGTCGCGGCCTCGTCCCGCAGGCCGGGCTGGCCGTCCTCCCGGATGCCCGGCGCCGTGGCGGCCTCCTGGGCGTGGCCCTGCGCGGCGGCCGCCTGCGGGGCCGGCTGCTCGCCGGAAGCCTGCTCGGCGGGGGCCTGCTGAGCCGGTGGCCTGCTGAGCGGTGGCCTGCTGAGCGGGGGCATCCTGAGCCGAGGTCTCCCGCGCCGGGGCCTGCCGAGCGGAGGTCCGCGAGGTCGCGGGCCGCGAGGTGGTGGTCCGCCGGGTCCGGCCGTTCGGGCGGTCGGTGGCCGGGGCCTGGTCAAAGCTGAGCTGCTGCCCGGTCCCGGTGTCCCCGTCCGCGCCGATTCCGCTGCTCGCGGTCACGGGGGCGGCGCCGATGCCCGTCGCGGCAGCATCGCCGATGCCGGGCTGCGTGCGTGTGTCTGGTCCCATAGCGTCCTGCTTCCGCAGGCGGGTCGCGTCAGCTCCCGCGGACGCGACGCGCTGATTCGAACCCTGGTTAGCGGCACCTGCCTCCTGCTTCGGCGCCCCGCCCTGGCGGGCCTCGATCGCCTCAATGAGCTGTCCCTTGCGCATCCGGCCGGCCCCCGGAATGCTCATCGACTGCGCGATGCGCTGCAGCTCGGGCATGAGCAGCGAGGAAAGGCCAGTGCCACCGCTGCCACCGCGACTGCGCGACTTCGGCGTCGAGGCTCCGCTAGCCGCGGACGGCGCCGAGGTACCGACGGGGGCGCCCTCAGACGCGCCGGGCGCGCTGCTGAGGAGTTCGGTTGTGTCGCTCACTAATGGTCCTTCCATGATTCTCGGCCGCCTGGGGTGAACCCGCTAGGCCCGTCGACCCGGTACCGCGGCCCCCCAAGGGGCCAGAATTGATTCGCGCTGCTCTGACAGCCGCCGAATGTCCACGAATCCCGCAACGCCTTGCGTTCCTCCGTGCGTCGCCATGTTTCCGCAAGCCTTGTATCCGCAAGTTAGGGAGATGAGCCGGGAAGCGCCCGGGCGGTCATACGGCTCGCCCGTGTCCCCAGAGTTCGCGCTCCTGCCAGGCTGGCCCGGCTCCCCGGCTGAGGGCTCCTCAGTTGACAAGGGAACGGGACATCCTGCGCCAAAGACCTTGGGTACGGTAACAATACCGTCCCAGAGGAGTTTGCCGGTGAGCGCCCGGTTTGCCGACGAGCACCCAATCCAGAGCGGGGCACCCGGTGCGCCACTAAGCCTAACACCATGAGGACTCACGGCATTCCTTCGCAGCCGTCCGTGTCGCGGAAGAAGAGGCAACAGTCCCAGAAGGCCCGCTAGCAGCCACGGCCACCCGGCATGCATGATTCCAGGAAGAGTGTCCTGGCCTGGATCTGCCGCCACGTGCCCGGCCGGACGGATTGGCCGCTCGTTCCCCGCGTCAGTAGCCCGATGGAGGCTCCGGGCGCAGGATACGCGCACCTTGCCGCTCGACGTCTAGCGAGCTTATGTGCCATGCATTACCCGTTTCTCTCACGATTGAACCCAGGCTGTCCAGGTAGTGACGATAATCAGGCTCCCCCGGCTGGCTGCTGAGCAGCGCCAGCACGGACGGGCCCGCCCCGGACACCACCGCGGGGATGCCGGCCGCCCGCAGCGAGCGGACCAGCGCGGCGGTTTCCGGCATCGCCGCCGCCCGGTAATCCTGGTGCAGCCAGTCCCTGGTGGCGGCGAGCAGCGCATCCGTTTTCCCCGGTAGCTGTGTCAGCGCGGCCACCAGCAGGGCGCTGCGGCCGGCGTTGGCGGCCGCGTCCCGGTGCGGCACCGCGTCCGGCAGCAGCCTCCTGGCCACCTCGGTGCGCACCGGGGCCGGCCCGACGCAGATCACCGGGCTGATCGAGTCCAGCGGCTCGAGCCGGGCCATCCGCGGCTGGCCGTCCTGCGACCAGGCGATGGTCAGCCCGCCGCCGAGGCAGGCGGCCACGTTGTCCGGGTGCCCCTCCAGCTCGGCCGCCATCTCGAGCAGGGCCTCGTCGGGCAGCGCCACGGCGCCCGACGCGGCCAGCGCCCGGGCGGCCAGGATGCCGGCCACGATGGCGGCGGCCGAGGAGCCCAGGCCGCGGCCGTGCGGGATCCGGTTCACGCAGCGCAGCCGCAGTCCCGGCGGCTGGCTCCCGCAGGCCGCGAACGTCTTCCGCATGGCCTGCACGACCAGGTGATCCTCGCCCGCGCCGGCCAGGTCCGCGCCCTCGCCCTCGATCTCGATGGACAGCCCGGACTCGCACGCCCACGCCTCCACGTCGTCGTACAGGCTCAGCGCGAGCCCGAGAGCGTCGAACCCCGGCCCCAGGTTCGCGCTGGTCGCGGGCACGCGCACCCGCACGCCAGCCTGGGTCCAGGTCATCAGACCAGGCCCAGGGCGATAGCGGCGGAGGTGACGTCGGCGGGGATGGTGGCGGGCTTGGGGGCGCCGTCCAGGGCCCAGGAGGGGTCCTTGAGGCCGTTGCCGGTGATCGTGCAGACGACCCGGGAGCCGGCCGGGATCTGGCCGCTCGCGCTGGCCCGGAGCAGGCCCGCCACGCTGGCCGAGGAGCCCAGCTCGCCCCAGACCGCCTCCTGGGTGGCCAGCAGGCGGTAAGCGGCGAGGATCTCCCGGTCGGTGACCGAGTCGATGATGCCGCCGGAGGCGTCCCGGGCCGCCTCGGCCAGCTGCCAGGACGCCGGGTTGCCGATCCTGATCGCGGTGGCGATCGTCTGCGGCTGCAGGACCGGACGGCCGATCACGATCGGCGCCGCGCCGCTGGCCTGGAAGCCGAACATCCGCGGCGACTTCGTCGACAGCCCGGCCTGCTGGTACTCGGTGTAGCCCATCCAGTAGGCGGTGATGTTGCCGGCGTTGCCGACCGGCAGGCAGTGCACGTCGGGAGCGTCGCCGAGCTCGTCCACGATCTCGAACGCGGCGGTCTTCTGGCCCTGCAGGCGGTCCGGGTTGACCGAGTTGACCAGCGCCACCGGGTACTCGGCGGACAGCTTCCTGGCCACCTCCAGGCAGTCGTCGAACGAGCCGCTGACCTGCAGCAGCTTCGCCCCGTGGATCAGGGCCTGGGCCAGCTTGCCGACGGCGATCTTGCCGCCGGGCACGAGCACCGCGCAGGTGATCCCGGCCCGGGCCGCGTAGGCGGCCGCGCTCGCGCTCGTGTTGCCGGTCGAGGCGCAGATCACCGCCTTGGCCCCCGCTCCGGCGGCCATGCTGATGGCCACCGTCATGCCGCGGTCCTTGAACGAGCCGGTCGGGTTGAGACCCTCGACCTTGAGGTACACGTCGCACCCGGTACGGGCGGACAGCACCGGGGCGGGCAGCAGCGGGGTGCCACCTTCGTGCAAGGTGATCACGGGGGTGTCGTCGGTAACCGGGAGCCGGTCCCGGTACGCGTCGATCACGCCGTGCCAGGGGCGGGAGCGTACGGCTGGCATCTATTCTTCCTCGCCTTCCACGCGCATCACGCTGGCGACGGCCCGGACCACCGGCAGCGCCTCGAGTTCGCGGATGGTCGCGGCCAGCGCCGCGTCCCGCGCGATGTGGGTCACGATCACCAGCTGAGCCTCGGCGCCGCGGCTGGCCTGGCGGACCGCCTCGATGGAGACGTCGTGCCGGGCGAACGCCTCGGCGACCGGGGCGAGCACGCCGGGCTTGTCGTCCACGTCCAGCGAGACGTGGTACCGGGTCAGGGTCTCCCCCATCGGCATGACCGGCAGCCCGGCGTAGGTGGACGCGTCCGGGCCGCGGGTGCCCGCCAGCCGGTTCCTGGCCACCGCGACGATGTCGCCGAGCACCGCGCTCGCGGTCGGGGTACCGCCCGCGCCGGCGCCGTAGAACATGAGCCGCCCGGCCGATTCGGCCTCCACGAACACCGCGTTGTAGGCCTCGCTGACCGAGGCCAGCGGGTGGCTGCGCGGGATCATCGCGGGGTGCACCCGGACCGAGACACCGCCCTCACGCCGGTCGCAGATGGCCAGCAGCTTCACCACCCGGCCGAGCCCCCGGGCGGACGAGATGTCGGTCGCGCTCACCTCGGTGATGCCCTCGCGGTGCACATCCGCCGCGGTCACCGGGGTGTGGAAGGCCAGGCTGGCCAGGATGGCGGCCTTGGCGGCGGCGTCGAAGCCGTCCACGTCGGCGGTCGGATCGGCCTCGGCGTAGCCGAGGGCCTGCGCCTCCTCCAGGGACTCGGCGAAGCCGGCGCCAGAGGAGTCCATCTTGTCGAGGATGAAGTTCGTGGTGCCGTTGACGATGCCGAGCACGCGGTGCACGGTGTCCCCGGCCAGCGACTCGCGCAGCGGGCGCAGGATCGGGATGGCGCCGGCCACCGAGGCCTCGTAGTACAGGTCGGCCCCGTACTCGCGGGCCGCCCCGTAGATCTCCGCGCCGTTCTCGGCCAGCAGGGCCTTATTCGCGGTGACCACCGGCTTGCCGCCCTTGAGCGCGGCCAGCAGCAGCGACCGGGCCGGCTCGATGCCGCCGATCACCTCGACCACGATGTCGACGTCGGGCCGGGTGGCCAGCGCGTACGGGTCCGCGGTGAGCAGCTCGCGGTCGATCCCGGCGGCCCGCCGGTGCCCGACCCGCCGCACCGCGATCCCGGCCAGCTCCAGCCGGGCGCCCACGCGCAGCGCGAGGTCGTCGGCCTGCTCGGCGAGCAGCCGGGCCACTTCGGAGCCGACGACGCCGCAGCCGAGCAGGGCTACCTTGAGGACGGGCAGGGTCTGTTTCATCCGATGTCCAAGCTGAGCAGGTCGTCGAGGGTCTCCCGGCGGATGATCGGGCGCGCCGTGCCGCCGCTGACTGCCACCACGGCGGGGCGCGCCACGTGGTTGTAGTTGCTGGCCAGCGAACGGCAGTAGGCGCCGGTGGCCGGCACCGCCAGCAGGTCGCCGGGGGCGAGGTCGGACGGCAGCCAGGCGTGCCGCACCACGATGTCGCCGCTCTCGCAGTGCCGGCCGACCACGCGAGACAGCACCGGCGCGGCGTCCGAGGCGCGGGAGGCGAGCACGCACTCGTAGGACGCGTCGTACAGCGCGGTCCTGATGTTGTCGCTCATCCCGCCGTCCACGCTGACGTAGGTGCGGATCCCGTCCACGTCCTTGATCGTGCCCACCGTGTACAGCGACACGGTCGACGGGCCGACGATGCCGCGGCCGGGCTCGACCGTCAGCCGGGGCCGGGACAGCCCGGCCGCCCGGCACTGCCCGTCGACGATGTCCCGCAGGCTCTGCGCCAGCTCCTTGACCTCGGGGGCGTCGTCCTCGGTGGTGTAGGCGATACCGAACCCGCCGCCCAGGTCGAGCTCGGCGATCTCGATGCCATGCTCGTCCCTGATCCGCACGGCCAGCCCCACCACCCGGTGCGCGGCCACCTCGAAGCCGGCCGTGTCGAAGATCTGCGAGCCGATGTGCGAGTGCAGCCCGGCGAACGTCACGCCCGGGCAGGCGATGACCCGGCGCACCGCCTCGTCGGCGGCCCCGGAGGCCAGCGAGAAGCCGAACTTCTGGTCGTCGTGCGCGGTGGCCATGAACTCGTGGGTGTGCGCCTCGACGCCGGTGGTGACGCGGACCAGGACGTTCGGCTTGGTGCCTGGCGTCCTCGGTCAGGTAGGCGAGCCGGGCGATCTCCTCGAACGAGTCCACCACGATGTGGCCGATGCCGGCCTCGACCGCCGCGGGCGAGTTCGGCCTGCGACTTGTTGTTGCCGTGCATCGTGATCTGCTCCGGCGGCACCCCGGCGGACAGCGCCACCTCGAGCTCGCCGCCGGTGCACACGTCGACGCCGAGGCCCTCGGAGCTGACCCAGCGCAGCATCGCCCGGGAGCAGAACGCCTTCGCGGCGTAGAACACCCGGCCCTCGGGGCCGAACGCGTCCAGGTACTCGCGGCAGCGGGACCTGACGTCCTCCTCGTCGCAGACGTACAGCGGGGTGCCGAACTCGGCCGCCAGGTCCCGCACGTCGATCCCGCCGAGCGTCAGCACGCCGCCGCCGGACCGCCCGGCCCCGCGCGGCCAGATCCCCGCGGCCAGCGCGTTCAGGTCCGGCGGGGCGGCGGGCGGGTGATCGGCGGGCAGCACGTCACCATGACGTGGCCCAGCCGGATGCGCGACACGGCTCATTCGTTGTCCCTTCGTGGCAGCGGGTCAAAGGCGGTCGGGGGCGCCGATCCCGAGCAGGCCCAGGGCCGCGGCGAGCCCGGTCCGCGCCGCGTCCGCCAGCCACAGCCGCTCGCTGCTGATATCCGCTACCTTCGTGAAGCTGGTCGTGCTCATGGTGTCAATCGTCCGCGCTGCCAGTTCCGCCAGGTACCCGGCGAATTCGTCGGGACGCCCGCGGCGCGCCGCCACGGCCACCCGTTCCGGGAGCCAGGACAACGCGTCGAGCAGCGCCAGCTCCCCCGGTTCGGCGAGCAGGCGCGGCGTGAACCCGGCTGGCCTGGTCCCCAGCGCGACGGCCCAGCGCAGCACGGCGGCAGCGGCGGCATGCGCGTACCGAACAGCATAAGCGGGATTGCCCAGGACGTGCCGCGCGACGTCGGCCGGGTCCGGCGGCTCGCCGCCGGGCGGCATCGCGGCCAGGGCAAACCGCACCGCGTCGGCACCGGCGAAATCGACGGCCTCCGCTACGGGACCACGGGGAGGGGGTGGTGATGGGGGGACGACGGCTCGTTCGGGATAAATGAGGGCGCCGGCGGTGGTGGCGAGACGGGCGGTCAGTTGCACGGCGAGGGTCGCCCGGGCCCGCGGCCAGCTGGGTGCGGCGGTCAGGGGTGTCTCGGGGGGCGCGGGGAGGGTGCGGCCGGCCAGCGCGTCGCTGGCGGCGCAGGCCGGGCCGGCCTGCGTGATCCGGATCGCGAGCCGGGCCAGGGTGTCGTGGGTGACGGTGACGGTGACGAAACCAGCACCGGTGACCTCGGCTTGTGCGATCCACGGCTCGTCGCGGAGCTGGCCGGCGAGGTGGGCGGCGGCGGTGCGAGGATCAGGGCCGAGGCGGAACGGCAGGGCGGTGGTGTAGCTGCCCGGTGCCGGGCCCGGGCGGAGCAGCGGGTCCTCGGTACCGGGGCCGGCTGCGGCCAGGATCGCCTGCCGCAGCCCGGCCGTGATCATTCGCTGGCGGCGCTGGCGAGCTCGCGGACGACGCGGATCATCTCGTTGGGGTCGAACGGCTTGGTCAGGTAGGCGTCGGCGCCGACCCGGCTGCCGTGGGTCTTGTCGTCCTCCTGGGCCCGGGCGGTGATCAGCACCACCTTGATGTGCGCGGTCTCCGGCGACTTGCGCAGCTGGACCGCGGTTGCCCAGCCGTCGAGCCGGGGCATCATCACGTCCAGCGTGATGACGTCAGGGTCGATCTCGGTGACCCGCTCCAGGCAATCCTGGCCGTCCACCGCCGTCTCGACGTCAAAGCCCTCAAGCTGCAGGTTCACGGCGATAAGCCGCCTGATCACCTCGTCGTCGTCGACGACGAGCACTCGTCCCAATCCGTGCGTCACGCCGTGAGAGTAGCGCCTGCGGGGTAGTGAACGCGCCTCGTACCGGTCCGTGTCCGCGCAGGGCCGATTCACTGGTAACCTTTCCCACGTCACTGAGCCCCCATAGCTCAGGGGATAGAGCATCGGCCTCCGGAGCCGGGAGCGTAGGTTCGAATCCTACTGGGGGCGCCATCTCCGGCCCGTCGCAAAAGCCTTCTGGCGTTGTACGTGCAGGCCCTCGGGGGGCGTCTGGGTTGTCCTGCAGGTGGACTGACGGCCACGTGCACGACGGCAGACGACGACCTAAGCGAGCGGGCGCTTTTGCGATCGCGCCTGGCTTCTGCGGACGCGTAGTGTGGATGGACCATCACTGGTTTGCCCGGACACGTTCCATTTGGCCGGCGCTCTGGACGGGCGGCCAGGTTCTGCTCAGTAGCGCGAGGCGGCAGGCGATGTTCCAGCGGTTCACCGACCGGGCCCGGCAGGCTGTAGTCCTGGCCCAGACCGAGGCCAGAAGGCTTGATCACAACTACATCGGCACCGAGCACATCCTGCTCGGCCTGATCCGCGAGGGTGAAGGTGTCGCGGCCAAGGCGCTGGAGTCGCTGGGGATCAGCCTGGACGCCGTGCGGCAGCAGGTCGAGGAGATCATCGGCCAGGGCCAGCAGGCGCCGTCGGGGCACATCCCGTTCACGCCCCGGGCCAAGCAGGTGCTTGAGCTGTCGCTGCGCGAGGCGCAGCAGCTCGGCCACAACTACATCGGCACCGAGCACATCCTGCTCGGCCTCATCCGCGAGGGTGACGGCGTGGCCGCGCAGGTGCTGGTCAAGCTGGGCGCCGACGCTAACCGGGTCCGCCAGCAGGTCATCCAGCTGCTGCACGGGCGCACAGCTGGAGAGCCCGGGCCGGGAGCGGAGGTCCGCCCGGAGATGGCCGGCAGCGGGCCGGGATCGGGCCCGACACCAGTGACCTGGATGAGCAGATCGAGGCAGCACGCGCCGAGAAGCAGGCCGCCATCGATGCCCAGGACTTCGAGCAATCCGTCGTGCTGCGCCACCGGGAGACGCAATTGCGGGCCGCTAAGGCCGCGCGGCAGGAGCAGTGGACCGCCCGGCAGCTCGCCGCCGAGGTCGAGCGGCTCCGCGCCCTGCTCCGTCAGCACGGCATCGACCCCGAAGACAAGCCAGCCTGACCCTGCGTCACGCGTTGCCGTGGGGGCCGGTCACGGTGATGGTCACGTCGAGCGAGCCGGAATGGACCGTCAGGTCGAAGCCGTCGCTGTTGCCGATGCCGCCGGGGCTGGTTGGCACGGTGGCCCCGCCCCGGTTCTGGTAGGAGACCGCGACGCCGGTCAGGTCGCAGACGGCATGCCGGATCGTCACCGGTACCTTGCGCACCTCCACCTGGGCGCCGGGGTGGCCGCAGGCGGGCCGGAACTCGGCCGGGACCGCGAGCGCTGGTTTATGCGTGGATAGGGTCGCGGACGGCGGTGCCGTGCTGGCGCATCCGGCGACGGCCGCCGCGGCGAGGACCAGGACGGCCAGCCGCTTCATGCCCTTCAGACGCGGCGGGGGCCGCAATGGTTGCGCCGGGATTCGGTCACCCGAGCCGGACGTCCAGGGTGGTGAGGAGCACCAGGACGAGGGTGGTGACGGCCAGGACGCCGTGCAGGATGACGACCGGGAGCGGGAAGTTCCGTTCCGGGGGGACGATCGCCTGCCTGGTCAGCGACGGGCCGGGGGCGGCGACTTGCGGTACACGCCGAGCCAGCGGGCCGCCATGACCAGGCCGAGGACGGCGACGGCGCCCAGGACGCACACCGTGGCCCAGGCCAGCCGCCGCTGGTCGAGCAGGAGGTAGCTGACCCACAGCATCAGGCCGCCCAGGCCCAGGAAGGCGTGCAGGGAGATCACCGGCACGGGCAGCCGGGTGGCGGCCGCGCTCTGGAATTCCGCGGTCGTACTCGATGATCCAGATGATCGAGCAGCACCAGGCCAGCGGAGACGGTGGCTATCCAGGTGAACAAGGCGACGACGCTCATCTGGCACTCCCCCCAGGCGCCCCTTTCGGTAACCGAACGAGCGTAACCGAACATGTCACGCCCATAGGGCAGAAAGGGACAATCGCGCCTTAACTGGCGACTGGGGGTCAGTAGTGGCTGAGGAAGGAGGCGACCTCGGGGCCGGCCACCGAGGCGCCGTAACCGGAGTTGAGGACCAGGGCGGCCACCGCGATGTCCTGGGTGGGGTCGAAGGCGACGAGCCAGCTGTTGGGCTGCTCCTGGCCCTGGATGTCGGCGGTCCCGGTCTTGGCGTAGACATTCGGGCCGAGGCCGATCCCGGCCGCCGTCCCGCTGGTGACCACGGCCCGCATCATCGTCTTCAGCTGCTCGTCGGTGCTGGCCGACAGCGGGGTCGCGGTGACCTGCTTGGTCCCGGGGACCAGGATCGGCTGGTGGAACTCCCCGGCCGACACGGTGGCGGCCACCGATGCCATCGCCAGCGGGGAGGCGATCAGCGCGCCCTGGCCGAACGCCTCCTGGGCGAGCTCGGGGCCGGTGACGTCGGCCGGGGCGTGGAAGTAGCTGGCGGACACGCCGGGGATGCCGATGTTCCAGTCCTGGTTGAGGCCGAAGTACTTCTTGGCCGCGCCGGCCAGGCCGCCGCCGGTCAGGTGCGACCACTGCTGGGTGAACGCGTTGTTGCAGGACTGGGCGAAGCTGGTGGTGAACGGGGTCCCGGCCGCCTCGGACTCGCCGTTGTCGTTGTGGAAGGTGGTCCCCCCCACCGTGTACGTCAGCGGGCAGGACACCCCCGACGACGCGGACAGGATGCCCTTGCTGATCAGCGCGGTGGAGGTGATGATCTTCATGGTCGAGCCCGGCGACACCTTGGCGGTCAGCGCGAAGTCGTTGAAGCCGGCGTTGTTGGCGATGGCCAGGATCTTCCCGGTGGACGGCTGAATGGCGACCATCGAGCTGTTGGCGTGCGCGGCAACGGCCGAACGGGCGGCGGATTCCGCCTTGGCGTCGATCGTCGTGGCCAGGTTATTGATGTTGTTGGGCGCGATGATGGCGGCCTGGCTGTTGGGGATCGCCTTGCCCTTGGCGGTCTGGATCTCCACGTAGAGACCGGGGCTGCCCCGGCCGGGGGGCGCCTGCTTCTCGAGCAGGTTGGCGATCGTGGTCAGGCCGGGATCCCGGTACGTGGTGATGTCGGTGCTGCCGTTGTCGTTCACCTGGGTGACCTGGGGAGCGACCCGGATCGCGGCCAGGTGGGTGGTGGCGGTGAGGTTCGGCGCCAGGACGTCAGGGGCCCAGGCGATGTACCACAGGTTCGACTTCGGCTTCTGGTAGGCGACCAGCTTGGAGTGATAGCTCCAGTTGCCGGTGATGGCCTGGGCGCCGTCGGCGTCGGCCACCTTGTCGGTGATGCCGAAGGCCACCGACTGGCGCGTCCCGGTCCCGGGCGCGGGGGCGGCGCTCTGCACCGAGCCGCTCAGCTTCCGCAGGTGCAGGTACTTGCCGTAGTTGACGAGCGCGGCCTGGGCCGCGACGTGGTGGTCGGTGAGGCGGGCGGCCGTGTCGAGCTCCCCGGCCTTCCAGGCCTTGATGAACGCGGCGGTGATCTCCTGCGCGTCCTGGCCGGGAGTGGTCCCGGTCGGGATGAAGCCGGTGGTGTGCGCGGTGCTCTTGGGCAGCACCACGAAGACGACGGCCGCGGCGATGCCGGCCACGACCGCGACGATCGCCGCGATGATGACCGTCAGGCGCTTACGCGATCCGCCGGGCTTGGCCCGCCGGCCGCGCCGGGACGAAGGCGGTCCGCTCGAACCCGCTCAGTCCCTCGAAGCCCGGAGGCCGCTCGGAGCCCACGGCCTGGAACGGAGCGGTCGGCGGATCCGATGCGTACCAAGGCCCTGACGATCTGCTGCCATTCCCATCGCCGGTCACTTATGCGAAGGTACCCAGCGGGCCGGCCCAGGACAAATAACCCGGTCGGGAACCCGCGCCCCGGGCCCCTCCCGGCGACTGACCCATGTAGCGTCGGAGCCGTCAGAAAAAGACGGCTGGCCACTGGTGACCAGCCCGTAGTGGAGGGAGCTGACCATGGCGGTTTCTGTCGTGCTCGACAAGGCCCTGGACAAGGCGTACGAGAGCAAGAGCCTGGAGGAGATCCTGGACGCGCCGGTAGCGGCGCTGGCCGGGGTCAGCGACGGCGACGCGGAGCACCTGTCTGCCGCGTTCGGCATCAAGACCGTGCGTGACCTGGGCACCAACAAGTACTTCGCGGCGGCCGCCGCGCTGGTCGCGCTGAGCGCCCACGCCGGCTAAGCAGCCGAGCCCGGAGGCGCCTTTGTCTGCAGTTCTGGTCGTTATCGCGACCAGAACTGCAGACAAAGCGCCGATGGCGGGGTGACGGGCCGACGGCGGGTCCGGGAGAGCGGGCTCAGCTGGGGTGGCGCAGGTGGTATCGGCTGTGGGAACGTTTTCGCACAATGGCAGTCGATCTCAGGCAAGTGGCCCAGCGCAGCGGGGTGTCGGTCAGCACCGCCTCGCGGGCGCTGAACGGCTCGACCCGGGTCAGCGCCGGGACCGCGGCCCGGGTCCGCGGGGTCGCGACGGCGCTCGGGTACCGGCCCAACGCCAGCGCCCGCGCCCTGCGGACCGCGCGGACGGCGTTCATCGGCCTGGTCGTCACCAACCTGGTCAACACGAGCTTCCAGGTCATCGCCGAGGTGGTGCAGCGTGAGCTGGCCCGGCGCGGCTACCAGCTGATGCTCTCGGTGACCGCGGGCGATCCGGCGCAGGAGCGCGCGGCGCTGCGCACGCTGGTGGACCACAGCGCGGCGGGCGTCATCGTGGTCGGGTCCGACAGCGGGGCGACCGGGGAACTGCGGGCGCTCGGCCTGCCCACCGTGCACCTGGCCCGGCGGCCGCCCGAGCCGGCCGGCGACTGCGTGCTGGGCGACGAGATCGCCGGGGGCCGCATCGCGACCGAGTACCTGCTGGCGGCGGGGCACCGCCGGATCGCCATCATCGCCGGGCCGGCCGACGTGCCGTCCGGCCGGGAGCGGCTGCAGGGCTACTGGCTGGCCATGCAGGCGGCCGGGGTGCCGGTGAGCGAGGAGCTGACGCTGGCCGCCGCGCTCAGCCCGGAGGCCGGGCCGCCCGCCGTCGGGGCCCTGCTGGCGCTGCCCGCCCGGCGCCGCCCGACCGCCCTGATCATCGCGAACCACGAGGCCTCCTACGGCGCGCTCCCGGCGCTGCGGGAGCACGCGGTGGCGATCCCGGCCGGCCTCTCGGTGATCTGCTACGAGGATTCCCCGCTGGCCCGCTGGTGGCACCCGGCGATCACGGTGATCGACAACAACGCCCGGCAGATGGGCGAGCTGGCGGCCCGGCTGCTGCTCGAGCGTCTCGAGGCGACGGCACGGCCGGCTGCGTCCGAGCCCGGGAGCGACCGGGCGGACTACGGCGAGATCCGGGTGGGCACCCGGCTCATCGAACGCGACTCGTGCCGGGCCCTGTAGGTCAGTCCATGTCGAGGGCGGGGAGCTCGTCGGTCAGCCCGAGCAGCTCCCAGCGGAGCAGGGCGACCGGGACGTTGCCGTTGACCCAGATCGCGTCGTGCAGGGCCTGCAGGTCCAGGTCCGCGCCGCGGATCCGGACCGCGTCCGCGATCAGGGCGATCAGCTGGGTCTTGCCGATCTGGTAGGTGAGCGCCTGGCCCGGCGTCTCGGCGAAGAAGGCCGCCTCCTCCCGCGCCGTCGCCTCGTCCATCGGCACCCGGTCCGCCAGGCCGGCCGCGGCGTCCGCGATCGACAGCGCGCCGGTGGCCAGGCCCACGTCGGTCGTGACCCGCAGCGCGCGCAGCCGCATGAAGTTGCAGAGCAGCGTGCGGGTGTGCGGCGCGTCGTCGACGAGCCCGCTGACCAGCATCATCTCCTCGTTGTAGAAGGCAATCCCCTCGTTGGCGCCCGAGTCGTAGTAGTGCCGGCGGACCGGCCGGGGGTTCCGCCAGGCCAGGGCCAGCTGCTGGTAGTGCGCGCCCTCGTGCAGGATGCCGGCCCGCGGGTCGCGGGCGTTGCCGGCGTAGAAGTAGGGCAGCCCGGGTCCGGGCGGCGGGAAATAGGAGGTACCGTCCTCGTCGAGCCGGCCGGGGCCGGTCAGGTCGTCGGCCACGCCGAGGAACAGCAGCGGCTCGAGATACGCCGGCATCGGCCGGGTGCGGTAGTGCCGCAGCGACTCCGGCTGGCTCAGCAGGCCCCGCCCGGTATAGAACGCCCGGATGGCCGCCTCGTCGCGGGCCTGCGTCCTGGCCTGCGCGGCGGCGTCGGCGGGCAGCGGCGGCACCGGCACGTCCCGGTTGCGGGTGGCGTGCAGCAGCTCGAGCCAGACCGCCCGGTCGTATTCGCGGCGCCCGATGACGTCGATCTCGTCCACGCCGAGCGGGACGCAGGCCACCTCGCGCAGGAACCACTCGTACCGCTCGCGGCCGACCGGGACCGCGGCCGGGAGCTCGGCCAGGCGGCCCGCGAGCCACCCGCCGAACTGCTCCAGGGCACCGCCGGCCTCGGCCGCGGCCGAGCCGAGCTCCGCGGCGGCGGACGGGTCGATCTGGCTCAGGGCCTGCGCGCAGGCCTCGACCCGGGCGGCGATGCCGTCGAGCTCGGCCACCGCGAGCTCGGCGAACTCCCGGGCGGGGCGGCTCAGCGCGGCCGGGGCGTGGGCCAGGGTGGCCGGGACGGCGCGGAGCAGCCGCGTCACCTCGGCGACGCGGGCCGCGTCCACGCCGGGCCGCAGCAGCGCGTCGAAGACCGGCCCGAGCGCCTGGTCGGTCCAGAACCGCGGGATGGCGCGGACCCGCAGGACGTCGTTCTCCCAGCGCACCCGGGCCAGCGCCGACCGCAGCAGGCGGTGGTCGACCCGGTCCGGCACCTCGTCCGGGCGGATCCGGGACAGCTCGGACTCGAACGCGCCGAGCTCGTCCTTGCGCTGCACCGCCAGGGCGGCCTCGACCTCCGGGCGCCAGCGCGCGGGCCGGTCGAGGCGCGGGATGTCATCCCGGGTCCGGGGCTGCTGGCGGGCGCGCCAGGCCCAGAACCGCTGGCTCAGCTCATCAAGCTCCTGCATGGGCCGAGCCTGCCCTGCGAGGGAACGTTTGCGCAACCATGGCGCGCGACTCCGGGCCGACGAGCCGGCACCGCGACCAGACCGGGAAGCAGTTGTCACACACTCGTTTCGCAGTTGAAACGTAACCTGCTTGACCTGCGGCGCGACGAGATGGGAACGTTTGCCTATTCTGTTCCCGGCTGAGGGGGATGGGCGATGCGCCTTCATCGATGGCTGGCACCAGGTTGCGCCGCGGCCCTGGCCGTCGGCCTGGCCGCCTGCGGCGGCAGCACCGGCGGGAGCGGCGCGACCGGGGGCGGCGGCACGTCCGGCACCTCGTCCGGGTCGTCGTCCCTGGTGGTGGAGACCTCCTTCGTGCTGAAGACGCTGGACCCGGCGCGCATGTTCGAGCCCACCGGGCTGATGATCGACCACACGCTGTACGACACGCTGCTGACCTACAAGGGCTCGGACGTGACCACCCCGGTCCCCGACCTGGCCTCGTCGTACACCGCGTCCGCGGACGCCAAGACCTACACGTTCACCCTGCGCTCCGGGGTCAAGTTCGCCAACGGCGACCCGGTGACCGCCGCGGACGTGGTGTTCTCGCTGATGCGGACCAAGAACGTCGAGGGCAACCCGTCGTTCCTGATGGCCGGCATCACCGCGACCGCGCCCAGCGCGAACACGGTCGTGCTGACCAGCGCTACGGCGAACACCGCGATCCCGGCCATCGTGACCAACCCGGCCCTGGGCATCGTGGACGCCAAGAAGGTGCAGGCGGCCGGCGGCTCCGACGGCTCGGGCGCGGCCAAGACCGACAAGGCCGAGACCGCGCTGAACACGACCTCCGAGGGCAGCGGTCCCTACACGCTGACCAGCTACAGCAACACCACCCAGGTCGTGCTGACCGCGAACCCCAAGTACTGGGGGCCCAAGCCGAAGTACGGCAAGATCGTGATCCGCAACGTCCAGGCCAGCGTGCAGAAGCTGGACGTGCTCAAGGGCGAGTCGCAGATCGCGGTGGACCTCTCCCCCACCCAGGCGCAGGGGCTGTCCGGCGTGCAGATCGTCAACGGCGCCTCGCCGAACCTGTTCTTCCTGCTCAGTAACGACAACCCGAAGATCTCCAAGATCACCTCGAACCCGAAGTTCCAGGAAGCGCTGCGGTACGGCATCAACTACCCGAGCCTGCTGCAGCTGGCGGGCAAGGGCTCGGTGCAGGCGGCCGGCATCATCCCGACCATGTTCCTGGGCAGCCTGCCGGCCGGCTCGGGCGCCAGCTACGACCTGGCCCGGGCCAAGGCGGCGCTGGCCGCCGCCGGGGCCGGCCACCCGACGCTGAACCTGGTCTACCCCAGCGACATCCAGGTCAACGGGCTCAGCTTCGGCGACATCGCCGCCCGGATCCAGCAGGAACTCCAGCAAGTCGGGATCACGGTGAAGCTGCAGGGCCAGTCCATCCAGGTGGCGCTGAACAGCTACCGGGGCGGCCAGGAGCAGCTCGGCCTGTGGTACTGGGGCCCGGACTTCCCGGACCCGAGCGACTACCTCAACTTCCTGCCCGGCGCCCTGGTGGGCCTGCGGGCGGGCTGGGCCAAGGGCTCCGACCCGGCCCTGGAGGCGATGGGCACCAAGGCCGCCGGCACCACCGACAAGGCGACCCGGCAAAGCCTGTACCAGCAGATCCAGCGGTCGATGAACACCACCAGCCCGTTCATGCCGCTGATCCAGCCGGCCCAGATCCTGGTCGGCGCGAACTCGGTGAAGAACCTGCAGTCCAACGCGCTGTGGCTGGTCGACCTCAGCGAGCTCGGCTAGCACCCGACTGCTGTGAATCGTAGGAGGCACCATGACCTGCGCCGGTTCCTGCTGCAGCGGCTCGGCACCGGCGTGGTCCTGCTGGTCGGCATCACGCTGGTCGCGTTTATCCTCACCCACCTGGTGCCGGGCGACCCGGCCGCTGCCAACCTGGGCCAGCGGGCCATCGGCGATCCGGCCGCGGTGGCCGCCTTCAAGCACCAGTACGGCCTGGACCGGCCGCTGCCGGTGCAGTACGTGCTGTACCTGAAGAACCTGCTGCACGGGAACCTGGGCAGCTCCGAGCAGAGCCACCGCCCGGTGCTGACCGACCTGAAGGAGTACGTCCCGGCCACGATCGAGCTGGCGCTGTTCGCCATCGTCGTGTCGCTGGTGATCGGGATCGGCCTGGGCATCGTGGCGGCCATGTACCGGGACCGGTGGCCGGACCACCTGATCCGGGTGGTCAGCCTCGGCGGCGTGTCCATGCCGGTCTTCTGGATCGCGCTGGTGGCGTTCTACCTGCTGTTCTTCAAGCTCGGCTGGCTGCCGGGCGGCGGCCGGCTCGACCCCACCCAGGGCGCCCCCACCCACCTGACCGGGATGTTCACCGTCGACGCGGCGCTGGGTGGGCAGTGGACCCTGTTCTGGTCGGCGCTGCGGCACCTGCTGCTGCCCGGTCTGGTGCTCGCCATCTACACCGTCGGCATGCTGACCCGGTTCACCCGCGCGTCGATGCTGGAGATCATGGGGAACGACTACGTGCGGGCCGCGCGGCTGAAGGGGCTGCCCGAGCACGTGGTGATCCTGCGGCACGTGCTGCGCCCCGCACTGGTGTCCATCATCACCGTGGCCGGGGTGGCGTTCGGCAGCCTGCTGTCCGGCACCGTGCTGGTGGAGAACATCTTCTCCTGGCCCGGGGTGGGCCAGTACGCCTACCGCAGCGCGGTCAACCTGGACCTGCCCGCGATCATGGGGGTGAGCCTGTTCGTGGCGCTGGTCTACATCGTGGTCAACCTCGTCGTCGACCTGCTCTACGGCGTCATCGACCCGCGGATCCGGCTGTCATGACCGGACGCACCCCGCTCTCGAGACAGCGGCGACGCGCGCTCGCCCCGCCGCCGTGGCGGCGGCCGCTGGCGCTGGCCGGGCTAGCGGTGATCGCCGCCTGGGCGGTGATCGCGATCTTCGCGCCGCTGATCGCACCCGACAACCCGCTGGCGCAGAAGTTCACCATCTTGGCCGGGCCGTCGGGTGCGCACTGGTTCGGCACCGACGAGCTGGGCCGGGACGTGTTCTCGCGGGTGCTGTCCGGGGCCCGGATCACGCTGCCGCTGGCGGTGATCCTGATCATCTTGGCCATGGTCATCGGCGCGATCGTGGGCGGGGTGGCGGGCTTCTTCGGCGGCTGGGTGGACAACGTGCTGATGCGGGTGGCCGACCTGGTGTTCGCCTTCCCCGGCATCATCCTCGCGCTGGCGGTGGCGGCCGCCCTGGGACCGCAGCTGCGCAACGCGGTGATCGCGGTGGTGGTGGTGTCGTGGCCGTCCTATGCGCGCCTGGTCAGGAGCCTGGTGCTGTCCGCCCGTTCGGCTCAGTACGTGGTCGCCAGCCGGCTGCTGGGCGCGTCCGGCCTGCGGGTGCTGTTCACCGACATCCGGCCGAACGCGGCCGGCCCGGTGCTGGTGCTGGCCGCCCTGGACATCGGCAACGCCGTGCTGCTGCTGTCCGGCCTGTCGTTCCTCGGCCTGGGCGCGCAGCCGCCCACCGCGGAGTGGGGCGCGATGGTGGCCGAGGGGACGCAGAACTTCAACGACTGGTGGGTGGGCATGTTTCCCGGCCTGGCCATCTTGACCGTGGTGCTGGCGTTCAACTTCATCGGCGACGCGCTGCGCGACATGCTCGACCCGCGGACCGCCCGGGCGGTGCGCCTGTGAAGGACAAGCTGCTCGCGGTCGAGGGCCTGAGCGTGGCCCTGCCGACCCGGTCCGGCTACCACCACGCCGTCGACGACCTGTCGTTCGCGGTGGACGCGGGCGAGATCATGGGCATCGCCGGGGAGAGCGGCAGCGGCAAGACGATCACCGCGCTGTCCCTGTTCGGGCTGCTGCCGCCCGGGGCGCGGGTCAGCGGCTCGATCCGGCTGGACGGCACCGAGCTGACCGCGCTGTCCGCTAAGCAGCTGCGCGACGTCCGCGGCCGGCAGATCGCGATGGTGTCCCAGGACCCGGCCACCGCGCTGCACCCGATCCTGCCGGTCGGCACCCAGCTGACCGAGCACATGCGGCACCACCTGGGGCTGGACAAGGCGCAGGCCCGGTCGCGGGCGGCCGAACTGCTGGAAACGGTCCGCATCCCCGACCCGGAGCGGGCGCTGCGCGCCTACCCGGGGCAGTTCTCCGGCGGCATGCGGCAGCGGATCGCGATCGCGGTGGCGCTGGCGGCCGAGCCGCGGCTGCTGGTGGCCGACGAGCCGACCACCGCCCTGGACGTCACCGTCCAGGCGGGGATCCTGCGGCTGCTCGACCGGCTGTGCCGCGAACGCGGGATGGCGGTCATCGTGATCACCCACGACCTCGGGGTGATGTCGGCCGTCGCCGGGCGGCTGGTCGTGATGTACGCCGGGCGGCTGGCCGAGGCCGGCCCGACCGCGGAGCTGATGACCCGGCCGCGCCACCCGTACACCCGGGGCCTGCTCGACGCGCTCCCCCATCCGGAGGCGGGAGCCGCGCCGCTGGTGCCGATCGGCGGCAGCCCGCCGTCCCTGGGCCGGGTCCCGGACGGCTGCCCGTTCCACCCGCGCTGCCAGTACGCCGAGGCGTCATGCGCCACCGAACGGCCCGAACCGGTGTCCGTCGCGGCCGGGCACCTGCTCGCCTGCCCGCCCGATCCCCTGCGGGAAGCATCGTGAGCGAGACCGTCCTGGAGGTCAAGGACGTCGCGGTGGAGTACGGGCGGCGGGGGCAGCGGGTCCGCGCCGTCGACGGGGTCGACCTGACCGTGGCCCGCGGCGAGATCGTCGGCCTGGTGGGCGAGTCCGGCTGCGGCAAGTCCTCGCTGGCCCGGGCCGCGGTGGGACTCGAGCCGCTGGCCGGCGGCACGGTCGCCTTCGAGGGCAAGCCCGTCACCGTGCTGGGACGGCGGCGCCGGCCGGATTACCTGCGCGGCCTGCAGATGGTCTTCCAGGACCCGTACGAGTCGCTCAACCCGCGCCGCAAGGTCGGCGAGATCATCGCGGACGGCGTCCGGCTCGGCGGCGGCAGCCACGCCGACGGCCTCCGGCGCGCCGCCGAGCTGCTGGACCGGGTCGGGCTGCCGGTCACCGCGGCAGACAGCTACCCGCACGAGTTCAGCGGCGGCCAGCGGCAGCGGATCGCCATCGCCCGGACGCTGGTGGCCGACCCGTCCTGCCTGATCGCCGACGAGCCGATCAGCGCGCTGGACGCGTCGGCCCAGGCGCAGATCACCAACCTGCTCGGCGGGCTGGTCGACGACGCCCGGCTGGGCCTGGTCCTGGTCTCCCACGACCTGTCGGTGGTCCGCCAGGTGGCCGACCGGGTCGCGGTCATGTACCTGGGCCGGATCGTCGAGATCGGCGACACCGAGACCGTGTGGGGGAGTCCGCGGCACCCCTACACCGAGGCGCTGATGGCCGCGATCCCGCACGCCGACGGGGCCGGCGTCCTCCCGGCCGATCTGCCCGGTGACGTGCCCGACCCGGCCAGCCCGCCGTCCGGCTGCCGGTTCCACCCGCGCTGCCCGATCGCCCAGGACAGCTGCCGGGAGCGGGACCAGAGCCTGGCCCTGGTGGCGGGGCGCGAGATCGCCTGTGAGGTCAGGGCTGGCACTTCTGGGGCCTCGGGCTGATGTGGTTCGTGAACGCCAATGTGGTCGATGTGGCGACGGGTGAACGGCTACGCGGCCGGGCCGTGGAGACGGCGCCGGACGGGACCGTGGCGCAGGTCGTCGCCGCGGTGCCGCCACGCCGGCCGCTCCGGGCCGCTGTCGTCGGATCGTCGACGCGGGCCGGTGGCTGCTGCCGGGGCTGATCTCGTGCCATACCCACCTGTCGATCGTGTTCGGCGAGACGGACGAGGCGGAGAACCCGGCGCTGACCGCGTACCGGGCGGCGACCCGGGCGACGCAGGCGCTTGCGGCCGGGATCACCACCGTGCGCTGTGTGCACGAGCAGAACCGGGCCGACCTGCTGCTGCGCACCGCGGTCGGGCGCGGCTGGTACCAGGCGCCGCGGATCGTCGGTGCGGGCCGGGCGGTTTCCACCCCGGGCGGGCACGGCGCGGGCGGCGGCTGCGCGTACGCCTCCGGGGAGCAGGAGTTCTATGCGGCGGCACTGGCCGAGCTGCGGGCCGGGGCCGATCACGTGAAGGTCTTCATCAGCGGCGGACTGAACCGGGCGGGCGAGGATCCCTGGCGGCCCGAGATGACCGACGGGGAGATCCGCGGCGCGGTCCGGGCGGCGGCCGAGCACGACACGTACGTGGTGGCCCACTCCGGCGGCTCGGCGGTGATCCGGCAGGCGCTGGCGCAGGGGGTGCGCTGTTTCGAGCACATCTACTCGCTCGACGACGAGACCGCCGCGATGCTGGCCCGGCCGGGCGTCTTCGCCACCCCGACCTTGTGCGTGACGCGGTCGGCGTCGTGGATGCGGGCTGCCGGCTTTCCCGAGGCGTCGATCGAGCGCCACCTGGCGGCCGGGGAGGAGCACCTGGCCAGCGTCCAGCGGGCCATCCGGGCGGGCGTCACGCTGGTCAACGGGACCGACATCCCGCCCGGCGACCCGGTCGACGGGACGGCGGCCGCGGTGTACGAGCTGCTGATGCTGGCCGGGCGGGTCTGTCGCCGCTTGACGTCAGCCTGCAGAGCGCCTCGGTGCACGCCGCCGCGCCTGCTGGGCATCGGCGATCACGTCGGGCAGATCCGGCCGGGCTACGCGGCGGACTTCGTGGCGGTGGCCGACGATCCGCTGGCTGACCTGGCCGCGATGCGCACGATCTCGCTGGTCGTGCAGGGCGGCCGTGTGGTCAGGGACGATGCGCGGTGACGCAGCATTTCACCGACGACGCGGCGTGGCAGGAGCAGGCCGGGTACAGCCGCGCGGTGCGCCGCGGCACCATCGTGACGGTCAGCGGGACGACGGCGACCGGCCCGGACGGGACCGCGCTGCACCCGGGCGACACCGGCGCCCAGGCCCGCGTCTGCCTGGCCCGGGTCGAGGAGGCACTGACCGCGCTCGGGGCGGGACTCGAAGACATCATCCGAACGGGTGTCTATCTCGCCCCCGGTGCCAGCTGGGAGCAGGCCGCGCAGGCCCACCGGGACGTGCTCGGCGCGGTCCGGCCCGCCAACACCATGCTCTACGTGGGCGCCCTGATCGGGGACGGCTTCCTGGTCGAGATCGAGGCCATGGCGGTGGTCGGGCCGTGAGGTTCTCGGTCCGGGTCAACAACGACCTGCCGTTCGCCGAACTGCTCGCGCTGGCGCAGGCGGCCGAGGAGGCCGGGTTCGAGCCAGCTGTGGTTCTCCAACGACCTGTTCCTGCGCTCCGCGCCGGTGCTGGCCGGAGCGCTGGCCGCCCGGACGACGCGGATCGGCCTGGGCATCGCGGTCATGAACCCGTACTCGGTGCACGTCAGCGAGCTGGCCATGGCCGCCGCGACGGCGCAGGAAGTCAGCGGCGGGCGGTTCGCGCTGGGGGTGGGCGCGGGCGCCGAGCAGTTCCTGGGCTGGGCCGGGCTGGCCCGCCCGCGGCCGCTGGCGGTCACCAGGACGGCGGTGGTGGTGCTGCGCGCGCTGCTGGGGCACGAGGACGTGGACCGGGCGCTGCTGCCGGAGTGGTTCGGGCCGGACAGCGGGATGAAGTTCCGGCTGGAGCGGCCGGTCCCGGTGTACGTCGGCGCGATGGGGCCGAAGATGCTCGAGATGGCCGGACGGCACGCGGACGGCGTGCTGCCGCTGCTGTACCCGCCCGAGCGGTACGCCACCGTGCGGCCGCAGGTGCTCCTGGGGGCCGAGGGCCGCGAGGTGGACCTGCCGGCCTGTTTCTGGGTGTCGGTCTCGGATGACGGGGCGGCGGCCCGGGCGGCGCTTGGCCGAGAAGCTGGCCTACTACGGACCGTCGATCCCGGCGGCGGTGCTGGCCGAGACCGGGCTGCGGCCGCAGGACTTCGCCCCGGCGGCCCGGCTGGCCCACGACGGGCACGCGGCGGCCGCGCTCATCGACGACCGGATGCTGACCTTGGGGGTCGCCGGGGACGTCGAGGACGTGGTGGCCCGCTGCCAGGCGCTCGTCCGGCTCGGCGCACGGCACCTGTCGTTCGGCCCGCCGCTCGGCCCGGACCCGGTGGCGGCGGTCCGGCTGCTGGGCGAGCGGGTGCTGCCAGCCCTTCAGGAGGAGGCCGTTTCGTGAGCGAGCCCGACATGGAGCTCTGGGACCTGCGGATCACCGTCGACTCGATCGCGGGACGCCCGGTCTGCGGCCTGGCCGTGGGCGATTACATCGAGCTGACCCGCAGCTCGCAGCTGCGGCTGCCGCCCGGCGGCCATTTCTGCATGTACGCGCTGGCGGCCGCGCTGCCGCTGCTGCCCGCCAAGCAGCGAGAGCTGCCCGCGGCGGACTGGCTGGAGCGCGACAGCCTGGTGGCCTGCCCAGATCCAGAGGAACGGCTGGTGATGCGTATCAGCAGAACCGTTCGGCGGAAAATGGATTCATCGGAGCTGACGTGACGCGGTCCGAGCTCGGCCTAGCCTGGCAGACGGACAAGCCGGCCGGGCGCTACGGCGAGCTAGCCGCTACGGCCGAGGCCTGGGGTTTCAACGTGGTCAGCGTGTTCGCGGACCTGCTGTACCAGCCGCCGCTGCCGGCCCTGCTGGAGATGGCGCGGGCGACCTCGCGGGTGCGGCTGGGGGCGGCCTGCCTCAACCCGTACACGCAGCATCCGTACGAGATCGCTACTGGCCTGGCGGTGCTGGACGCGGTTGCTCCGGGGCGCGCGTACCTCGGGCTGGCGCGGGGAGCGTGGCTGGACGCGATCGGGGTGGCGCAGCCGCGGCCGCTGGCGTACCTGCGGGACGCGGCGGCGGTCGTGCGGGCGCTGCTGTCGGGTGATGCTGGCGGGTTTGAGGGGGCGGTGTTCCGGCTGGCGCCGGGGGTGCGGCTGCGGGGCTCGCTGCCTTTTGGTGCACTGTCGGCCGTGCCGCCGCTGCTGCTCGGGGCGTGGGGGCCACGGGGGGCGGCGCTGGCGGGTGAGGTTTTCGACGAGATCAAGGTGGGCGGGAGCGCTAATCCTGCGGTGGTCGCGCTGGTGCGTGATCGGGTCCGGGCGGCGGCGCTGGCGGCCGGCCGGTCCCCGGATGCGGTCCGGGTGGTGCTGGGGGCGGTGACGGTGGTGGACCGGGACGGTGCGGCCGCGCGGCGGCGGGCGCGGACGGAGGTGGCTAAGTACCTGGCGGTGGTGGCGGAGCTTGACGTGACGGTTCCGCTGCCTTCTGGTCTCGTGGGGCGGGTGCGGGAGCTGGTGGCGGCGGGGCGGGATGACTCGGCGGGGTCGCTGATTCCGGACGAGGTGCTGGACCGGTTCGCGTTTTCGGGGACGCCGGCGCAGGTGGCGGCGCTGGCGCAGCGGGTGCTGGACGCCGGGGCGGGGCGGGTCGAGTTCGGCGGGCCGCACGGGCTGACCGATGCCGGGGGCGTGGAGCTGCTGGGGCGTGAGGTGCTGCCGTTGCTGCGGCTTTTATGCGGCCGTTCTCGGCTCTAGCGCCTGGCTGAGGGCGTCGGTGACGCGGTCGAGGGTCGCGGGCGGGGCGGTGAAGGGGATGCGCAGGTGCCGGTCGTCGTGCCCGCCGACCGCGAAGGTGGAGGCGGGTTCGAGCAGGACGCCTCGCCGGGCGCAGTCCTGCACGACCTCGTGGGAGGAGCGGGGGTGGAGGTCGAGCCACAAGGTGACGCCGCCGGCGGGGCGGTGCCAGCGGAGCCCGGTGCTGGTGAGCGGTGTTCCAGGTGCTGGAGGTTTTGCGCTAGCAGTTTCGCGCGGCGCTGGATGATCGTGTCCAGGCCGGGCAGGAGCCGGGCGGCGGTGATCTGGTCGAGGGCGCCCGGACCCGCGCCGGTGGCGTCGGCGGCGTTCCGCAGGTGGCGGGTGACGGCGGCCGGGGCGCGGATCCAGCCGAGGTGCAGCCCTCCCCACACGGTCTTGCTGAGCGACGAGACGACGATGACGCGGTGGTCGGTGGCGGCCAGGGATGCGTGCGTGGTTCCGGTCAGGTGCAGCGGGCGCATCGTCTCGTCGGCGACGACCAGCCAGTTCGCGGCGGCCCGCGCGATGGCTGCGCGGGTCTCGGGGGTCATGGTGGCGCCGGTGGGGTTGTGGCCGTCGGGCTGGACGTACAGGACGCCGGGCGGGCTTGCGCGGATGAGGCGGGCCAGCTGGCCGGGATCCCAGCCGCCGGGGCCGGCGGGCCAGCTGTGGACGCGGCGCTTGCGCTGGCTGAGCAGGCGCAGCGCGCCTGGGTAGGTGGGGGTCTCGGTGATCGTGCGGCCGCCGGGCGGGCTGGCCACGTCGAGGACCAGGCCCAGGCCGGTCATGGCGCCGGAGGTGAGCGTCAGCTGGTCCGGCTGGGTGGGCAGGCCGGTGCTCGTGAGGTAGCGGGCTAGTAGTTCGGTGAGTGTGCCGGGGCTTGCTCCGGTGGTGCCGTCGCCTCGCAGTTCGGCTGGCAGGGCGTCGCGGACGGCGGCCTGGACGGCCTGGATGAGGTCGGCCGGGCCGGCGGTGGTGGCCCAGCGCAGGTCGAGGGCATCTTTATCGTGCGGGCCGAGACCGGCGGGCCGGGCGGCGATCGTGTCCACCAGCCGGTCGGTCGTGGCGACGAACGTGCCGGAGCCGTGGCGGGTGACGACGAGCCCCTCCAGCCGCAGCCGGGTCAGCGCCCGGACTACCGTGACCCGGCTCACGCCGAGCTGGGTGGCGAGCGCCCGTTCCGAGGGCAGGCGCATACCGGGGCGGAGCTCGCTGTGGGTGATGCGTCCCCGGAGCGCGGCCGCGACCTCGTGGGTGACGGACATGAGTCCAGTTTACGGTGAAGTGGACTGCTTTGCTGGCCCGCTCGGTGCGAATGTGGCGGGTATGGACTTCCAGCATGTCGACGTCTTCGCCGATGCTCCGTTCACGGGCAACAGCCTGACGGTTTTCCTGGCGGACGGGGCCGTGACCGCCGCTCAGATGCTCTCGGTGACCCGGGAGTTCCGGCATTTCGAGAGCATCTTCCTCCAGCCGACCGCGACGCCGACCCGCTGGCGGGCTCGGGTCTTCGACCTGGAGGAGGAGCTCGGCTTCGCCGGCCACCCCGTCCTGGGGGCCGCGGCCGTCCTGCACGACCGGGCCGGCGGCGACCCGGCGCGACGGTGGACGATCGAGCTGCCCGCCAAGACGGTGACGGTTCAGACCACTGTCGACGGCACTGCTTTCCGCGCCGTCCTCGACCAGGGGCGGCCCGAGTACGGGCCGGCCGTCACCGGCGCCGCCGTTGCCCCGGTCCTCGACGGACTCGGGCTCGGGTTTGCCGATCTCGCGTCTGGGTTCGAGCCCGCCGTGGTGTCGACCGGGCTGCGCTACCTGGTGATCCCGGTGTCGGCGGCGGCGCTGGCGCGCGCCGCGATCACCGTCCCCGACTTCGGCGGGCGCCTGGCGGCGGCAGGGGCCCAGTTCGTGTACCTCCTGGATCCGGACGGCTTGGAGGGGCGTCACTGGACCAACGACGGCCGCATCGAAGACGTCGCGACGGGTAGCGCCGCCGGGACGGTGGGGGCCTATCTGGCCCGGGCCGGCCGGGTGGCCCTGAACCAGCCGTTCGTCCTGCACCAGGGCCGCTTTACCGGCCGTCCCAGCCGGATCCAGGTCGAACCGCGCGGCCGGGCCGGTGACATCGGCCAGGTCCTCGTCGGCGGCCAGGTCGCCCTGGTGGCCAGGGAACGCTGCGGAGCCTGCCGTGACCGTTCCGCTCTACGACGCCGCCTCGCTCCGCCGGACGGTCGGTTTCCCGGCCCTGATCGAGCCGCTGCGGGTGGCCTTCGGCGAGTACAGCCACGGCCGGGCCCAGCAGGTGATGGCCGCCCTGTGGCCGGCCGGCCGGCCTGAAGACGGCGACGTCCTGATCAAGGCGGGCTGCATCACCGGCCACGACATCTTCGTGGTGAAGACGGCGCCCTGGTTCAGGAGCAACGCCGGTGCCGCGGCCGCCGCAGGGCGGCCTGGTCACTGCTCCGGGCCCGCACGTCACCGGTGGCGCGCCGACGAGCCGTACCTCTGCCGACATCAGGACGGCGGCCACCGGAGCGCTGGTCGCGGACCTCCTCGCCCCGGCCGCCGGCGACCACCGCCGGGCGTTCTCGGCGGGTGCTGTCGGCGGGTGTCCCCGGGCCATCACGTCGCTTGCCTGGTCGGCATCGGCGTGCAGGACGTGGTCGCGGCCGAGACCGCGCTGGCGCTGATGCGAGCCGCGGATCTGTGCAGGCCGTGCCTTCCGGTCGGTCTGTAGGCTGGCCGCCATGCCTTCCGGTGATCTGCGCAGTCATGCCTTCCGGTGAGCTACCCGTCATGGAGTTCGGCTTTCCCGGGCCGTTGCGTGATCAGCTGGTGGCCGCGGTCCTGGCGGGTTCGAAGACCACGACGAGCGGGCTGGTGGCGGACTACGAGCACGAGGGCGATCCGCTGCCGGTACCCGGGGAGCGGCAGGTAGTGATCGACTCGGCCGGCCGCCCGGTCGGGGTCATCGAGACGACCGCGGTGCGGGTGATGCGCCTGGCCGAGGTGGACCTCGACCACGCGCTGGGCGAAGGCGAGGGATACACCTCGGTCGAGGAGTGGCGGGCCGGGCACGAGCAGTTCTGGCACTCGGCCGAGATGCGGGAGGCGATGGGAGACCCTGCTTTCACGGTCGGCGACGACACACTCGTGGTGGCGCAGGAATTCCGGCTTATAGAGGACTGACCGGGAGATGGCGGACGAGGCGACGAGGCATAACCAGGCGGCGTACGACCAGATCGCCGGCCTGTACGCGGCTCAGCCGGTCAGGCGCGAACGTTCCTTTCCCTTTCCTGATCTGTGGGTCCCGTTCACCGCGCGCTTGCCCCGCGCGGCGGACGTCGCCGATCTGGGCTGCGGACCGGCCGGGACGGTGCGCTGCTCGCGCAGGCGGGGCACCGTGTCATCGGGCTCGATCGGTCGGCCGGGATGCTGGCGTACGCCGCCCGGGCGCTCTCCGGGCACGTGGCGCAGGCGGATCTGCGGCGGCTTCCGGTGGCCAGCCAGAGTATCGACGGGATCTGGTGCTGCGCGTCGCTGCTCCACGTGCCCCACGACCAGACCATGACGGCCCTGCGCGAGATGCGGCGCATCCTGCGCCCTGACGGCTGCCTGGCGCTGGTCACGGCGGCCGGGCAGGAGCCAGGCTGGAGCCGGTGCCGTATGCCCTGGACACGCAGCGCTGGTTCTTCTACCGGGAGCCCGTCCAGCTGGAAGAGCAGCTGCGCGACGCGGGGCTGCGGGTCATGACCCCTCCTCCGGTGTCCACGTCATTCAGGATGACACGGCGGTTCGGTGGTCTCTGTAATCCCATTGACCTCTTTATGAGCGTGGGTACCAATTCCCCGGACTCGCCTTTATATCCGAGAGAATGTCACACCCCTGCGATAGGGTCGAATTCAGAAGCTAGAGACATGCCCGGACAGGGAGACAACCGCCAGGACCAGCCCGAGAACCCGCGAGCCCCGGAACGGAGGTGACCCGGCCATGAGCGGTGCCCACGCCTTCGCCAGCGCCACTGACGCGCTGGGTATGGTGCGCGCCGGGTTGCGGTTCCTGGCGGCGGCGGACGCCACCCGATGACCTCGGCTGAGCGGGCCGCCTGCCTGCGAGGGCTTGAGAAGGCCGACTCGGTGGCGACGGCGGCGCGGATCTCGATGCTGGGCACATTCAATGCCGGGCAGGACTACGTCGATGACGGGGATTACAGTGCCCGGTCGTGGCTGGAGCACCGGACCCAGGTCACCCGGGGTGCGGCCGCCGATCACGCCGGATGGATGAGGCGGGCGGCGGAGCATCCGGCGGTGCAGGCCGCGCTGGCCGATGAGGCGGTCACCAAGTCCTACGCGCGGGAGATCTGCCGGTGGACGGGCCGCATGCCGGCCGATGCGCGGGCGGCGGCGGATGAGATCCTGCTCGGCGCCGCGGCGGCGGGGCTGGAGCTGGCGGACCTGGCCGGGCTGGCGGCGGAGATGTGGGAGAAGTCCCGCCAGGACAAGCCCGACGGGGATGGGGACCCGGGCCCGGCGTTCGATGACCGGGCGGTACATCTTGCCACCACCTTCGGTGGGGCGGGTGTCATCCACGGCGACCTGACCCCCGAGTGCGCCGAGTTCGTGCAGACCGTCCTGGACGCGCTGTCCGCCCCGGCCGGGCCGGAGGATGACCGGACCCATGAGCAGCGGTATCACGACGCGCTGCAGGAGGCGATGCGGCGGCTGCTGGCGGCCGGGCTGCTGCCGGAACGGCGGGCAGCCGGTGAAGGTCTGGGCGCACATCTCGCTGGCCGACCTGATGCGGGCCGAGGGGTCTCGGCGCTGCTGGCGGAGTGGACTCAGGGCCTGCGGGCCCGGTGGGCCGGGCACCGGGCGGCCGCCGCGGAGGCGGGCGGCCATCAGGGGCTGTGGCTGGACGGTGACGCCGCCGAGGCGATCGCGTGTGACGCGGCGGTCGCGCCGGTGGTGACCGGGGCGTGGACCCGGGCGCGTTCGATGACCTGGTCCGGCTGTGCGTCCAGCTCGGCAGGCTCAGCCACGGCGGCTCGCAGCACGCGGGGACCGGGGACGGCGCGGACAGCGGCGGCCCGGAGGTGCCCGCCGGGTTCGGCGGCCGGTCCCGGGAAGCCCTCGAGCAGGCCGTCATCGGCAAGGCCGTCGAGCTGCTGTCCGGGCCCGGCGGGCTCGCCAGCTACCTGCGCCGCAAGCTGCTCGGGGCGCGGCTCGGCGGGGAAAGCCTGCCGCTGGACATCGGGTACAGCCAGACCGTCCCGGCCGGGATACGGAACGCGGTCCGGCTCCGCGGCGGCCACTGCGAATGGGCCGGCGGGTGCAGCCAGCCCGCCGGGGCCTGCCAGGTCCACCACACCAGGCACAAAGCCAACGGCGGCAAGACCAGCCTCAAAGACTGCGTGCTGCTGTGCCACTACCACCATCAGGTGATGATCCACCGGCTCGGCTGGACCCTGATCGTCAACCCGGACGGGACCACCACCGCGTGGAACAAGGACAAGACCAAGATGCTGCACAGCCACGGGCCGCCAGCACGGGCCGGGTAGCGGGCCCGGCTACCGGGCTAGGAGGCGGCGGGGTGGCTGGGGGTCGTCGGGGAGGCAGACGGCGGAGAGGCGGGGCAGACGGCGGCGCATCTCCTGGGGGTCGTCGAAGTCGAAGTCCTCGCCCATGTCGGCATCGTTGTCGCGCGGAGCGCGGTCAGGGTTCAGGGCGGCGGAGAAGGCTGCCATGCTGCCGCCGATCCGCTCGAAGGCTCGCGGGGCGGCGTAGTTGACCTCCTCGTAGAACAGGATCTGCCCGGTCTCGCTGATGATGGCGGGATGGCCGGCCAGGCTGTCGGGCGAAGCCACGACTTTCTCGTACCAGTCCTGGCCCTGGGCGATCAGGCCGGCCCGGAAGTCGATGAAGCCGTCGTCCGAGCAGCCGCCTCCGATGAGGTAGGCGGCGGCCCATACGTCCCAGCGGTAGAGCGCGCTCCGCAGTTCGCCGAACCGCTCGTGGTATTCCAGGATGTCCCGTCGGGGACGGGCCGCCAGGACGTCGACCAGGGCCTCGGCGAAGGGCTGGCCTGACTGGGCCGATTCGATGATGGCCCAGAATGCGCGGGTTTCCATGGCCGGGATCCTGTCACGGGGATATGACAATCGACGCGGTCAGGTCAGGTTGTCCTGCGCCAGGTTGTTCAGCAGCAGGGCTTCGGCTAGGCAGGCGCGTTCGAAGGTGGGCAGGTGCAGGCTCTCGTTGGCGCCATGGGCCCGGGTGTCGGGGTCCTCGACGCCGGTGATGAGGATCTCGGCGTCGGGGAAGAGGGCGGCGTAGGCGGTGACGAAGGGGATGGACCCGCCCGCGCCCGCGAGCACGGCCGGTGTGCCCCAGGCCGCCTGCAGCGCCGAACGGGCGCACTGGTACGCCCTCCCCTCGGTGCGGGCGGTAAATGGCGCGGCCACCCCGCCCGCTTCCACGTGTACCTGTGCGCCCCAGGGCGCGTGGGTGCGCAGGTGCGCGGCCAGCGCGTCACGGGCCGCGGCCGCGTCGTCGCCGGGGGCGACCCGCAGGCTCACCTTGGCCCGCGCGGCCGGGACGAGCGTGTTGGACGCGGTGGCCACCGGCGGGGCGTCGATGCCGATGACGGCCAGGGCGGGACCGGCGCTCAGCCGGTCGGCCAGGCGGCCGGTGCCGGTCAGGCGCACCCCGTCGAGCAGGCCCGATTCGGCACGGAACTGCTCCTCGGCCAGTTCGGGCGACTGCGACCGGCCGCGGAACAGGCCGGGTACGGCGACGTCGCCGTGCTCGTCGTGCAGGGTGGCCAGCAGCCGGCACAGCACGGTCAGCGCGTCCGGGACCGGGCCGCCGAAGATGCCGCTGTGCAGGCCGTGATCCAGGGTGCGCACCTCGACCACGAGGTTGGCGCCGCCGCGCAGCGTGGTGGTCAGCGCGGGCACGTCCGCGGACCAGTTGCCCGCGTCGGCGAACACCACCACGTCGGCCCGCAGCCGGTCGGCGTAGGCGGTCAGGAAGTCTTGCAGGGCGGGCGAGCCGATCTCCTCCTCGCCCTCGACCAGCACGGTGACGCCGACCGGGAGGCCGCCGTCGCCGGCGTCCCGAGGGCACGCAGCGCGGCCAGGTGCACCGCGACGCCGGCCTTGTCGTCGGCGGTGCCGCGGCCGTAGAGGCGCCCGTCGCGTTCGGCCGGGGTGAACGGGTCGCTGTCCCAGCCGGCCGGATCGCCGGGCGGCTGCACGTCGTGGTGCGCGTACAGCAGGACGTGGGGGGCGCCGGGCGGCCCGGGGCGCGAGCCGAGCACGGCGGGGCGGCTGTCGCCCGCGGTGACCACGGCGACCTCGGGCAGGCCGCTCACGCCGAGCAGGGCGGCGACCTCGGCGGCGCTGGCCCGCAGGTGCGGGGCGGCGTCCGGGTCGGCCGACACCGACGGGATCCGCACCAGCCGCTCGAGGTCGGCCCGGGCGGACGGCAGCACGTCGCGGACGGCGCTGGCAAGGTCGGGGCTGGTGGGACTGGCAGGGCTCGTGGGGTTGGGATCCATGGTCACTCCGCGAACAGGTGCAGGTCGGCGGCGAAGCGCCGGGCCATTTCCAGGGCCGGGCCGAGGTCGGGGTGGCGGACGATCACCATGCCGTCGGCGATCAGGGTGGCCCGCCAGTCCCGCCGGGGGGCGCCCACCGGGAGCAGGTCGATCGCGGCGACGTGCTCGCCGTAGCTGGCCAGCAGGTGGTCCAGGCCCTCGTAGCGGGTGATCCGCCCGGCCCCCTGGGCGCGCTTGAAGATGCTCGCCGCGTTGTATTTTCGCTCGACCGGGAACGGGATGCTGCCCTGGGTGACGGCGTAGGCCCAGGCGGTGAACAGGTCGGCGTCGGTGGCGTAGTTCATCACGTCGACGGTGCGGGCGCCGGGCGGGCGGGCGCCGATCTCGCCGAAGACCACCTCGCCGTCGGCCTTGCGGTACCACTCCATGTGGGTGAACCCGTCGGCGAAGCCGAGGGCGCGCAGCACCGACCGGCCCAGCTCGCGGCCGCCCTGCAGGCCGGGCTCGTCCAGGTCGCGCAAGCGCCAGGGTGACCGGGCTGATCCACTCGTGCAGCTTGGTCTGCAGCGGGCGCGGGTGGTACTGGCAGATGTTCTCGACCAGCACCTGGCCGCCGGCGCAGATGGTGTCGTAGGTGAACTCCTCGCCGTCGATGAACTCCTCGACGCTGACCCGGGGCACGTGCCGCAGGGCGGGCAGGATCGTGTCGAGCTCGGCGGCCGAGTCGACGCGGTAGGTGTCGGCCGAGCCGGCCCCGTCGATGGGTTTGACGATGAGCGGGTAGCCGACCTGCTCGGCGGCGGCCCACACCCCGGCCACCGTCTCGGTGGCGCGGTGCCGCGGGGTGCGCAGCCCGGCCGCGTCGAGCAGCTGCTTCATCCGCTCCTTGTCCCGGAACGGGACGGTCTGGGCCACCGTCAGGCCGGGCAGGCCGAGCTGCTCGCGCAGCTGCGCGGCCAGCACCATGTACGGCTCCCACAGGCATTCCACCTGGTCGATCCGCACCTGCCGGGCCAGCTCGCGGACGGTCGCGGCCACCTGGCCGTCGTCGGCCAGCGAGCCCACCTGGACGTAGTGGTCCAGGGCGTCGCGCGCGATCGGCGGCAGCGCGTCCTGGTGCTGGTCGCCCAGGCCGATGACGGTCACGCCGGCCTGGCCCAGCCCGCGGGTAAAGAACGCCATTTCCGCCGGGTAGCCCGGCGAGATCATCAGCACGTTCATCCCAGTTCCACCTTCACGGTGCTGACGAGCTGCTTCAGCGCGGCGGTGACCACCTCGGTCTCCGGCGCCCTGACCGTGACGTAGCCGTCGCCCTCGTAGCTGCCCGAGGACTGCTGGCCGGGCTGCGGCAGCCGCGAGTCGACCACCAGCGACGTCACCGCGGGTGGCAGCGCGTCCAGGCCGTGCACGCCGCGGACCTGGCCGGCACCCTGGCCGCGCAGGTAGACGGTGCCGGCCGCCCACGTGCGTTCGGGCGGGTCGAAGGTGCCGTCGATCATGAGGCGGGCCCAGGCGGAGTACAGGTCGAAGTCGTGCGCGAAGCACAGCATCGAGGTGATCTGGGCGCCGGGCGGGCGGGCGCCGACCTCGGACACGGCCACCGAGCCGTCCGGGCGGCGGAACCACTCCATGTGGGTCAGGCCGGTGACCAGGCCGAGGGCGCGCAGCGCGGCCGGGGCGACCTGCCGGATGCCGGCGTACTCGGGGCCGATGTGGCGCGGCAGCCGCACCACCCACTGCATCCAGGGGTGCCGCAGCACCTCCAGCGGGGTCGGCAGGTAGTCCGAGACCGAATCCCAGACGACCTGCCCGTCGATCATCACGCTGTCGTAGGACCCCTCGTCGCCGGTGAGGAACTCCTCCAGCTGCGCCGGCTGGTCCGCGGTGGGCGGCGCCATCTCCAGCCAGGCGTTCAGGTCACCGTGATCGTCGAGGCGGAACGTGCTCTTCGCACCCGCGCCGGCCGGGGGCTTGACGACTACGGGGAAACCCACTCGTTCGGTGAATTGGAGGGCGTCAGCGGCGCGGACGGCCAGCTGGTGACGGGCGCAGGGGACGCCGGCCTGCTCGAACACCGTTTTCATCTGGTCTTTGTCGCGGAAGTTGGCGGCCGTGAGCGGGTCCATGCCGCCGATGCCCAGGTGCTCGCGGACCTGGGCCAGCGGGACCTGCAGCTGCTCCAGGACGGCCAGCAGCCGGCCGACCGGGCCGAGCTGGCCGGACAGGCCCTGGACGGCGGCGGCGAGCTGGCCGGGGTCGAGCGCGTCGTCGATCCGCCAGTGGCCGGACAGCGTCTCCTGGAGCTGGGGCGGCAGCCGGTCCCAGGGCTCGCAGGTGATCAGCGCGAGGCGCACTCCCGGCAGCCGGGCCGCGGCCTCGACGAACCGGGTCGTGGTATCCAGCAGGTAAGGCGCAACGAACCCGGCGGTCACCATGGCAGCTACCTACCCTCCGGTTACCATGCCAGACATGAACGTCATTCTCGTCGAGCCGTTCTTCCCGTCCAATCAGCGGCAATTCGCCCGTGCCCTGGCCGAGGCCGGCGCCACCGTGATCGGCATCGGCGAGTACGGGGTCGAGTCGTTCGACGACGACCTGAAGGGCTGGCTGCACCACTACGAGCGGGTGTCCTCGGTCACCGATGTCGAGGCGATGACCCGGGCGGTCCGCTGGGTGCAGGACAAGCTCTGGGTGGACCGGCTCGAGGCCACCATCGAGGCCCACACCATGGCGGCCGCGCAGGTCAGGGAGGCCTGCACGATCCCGGGGACTTCGGTCCGCACCGCCTGGCTGTGCCGGGACAAGCCGTCGATGAAGGAGGTCCTGCGCGAGGCGGGGGTGCCGACCGCGGCCTCGGCGGGGGTCTCGACTTCGGCTGAGGCCTTCGAATTCGCCGAACGAGTGGGGTATCCCCTCATCCTCAAGCCCCGGAGCGGCGCGGGGGCGTCGGGGACGGTGCGCGTCGACTCCGCTGACGAGCTCGCGCGGGCCCTGGAGGGGTTCGGCGGGGCCGATTCGGTCGCGGTGGAGGAGTTCGTCGAGGGACACGAGGGGTTCTACGACACGATCGCTGTCGACGGTCACGTGGCTCTGGATTTCGTGTCGCACTACTTCCCGAACGTGCTGGAGGCGATGCGGACGCGGTGGATCTCGCCGCAGTTCGTCTCGACCAACCGGGTGGATTCGGTGGCGGACTACGGTGAGCTGCGGTCGATGGGGGCCAGCGGGTGATCGCGGCGCTGGGCATCGGGACCTCGGCCACGCACATGGAGTGGTTCTTCGGGCCCAAGGGGCTGCGGTTCTCCGAGATCGGCTGCCGGCCGCCCGGGGTGGGCGCCTGGGACCTGTACTCGGCCGGGCAACGAGATCGACCTGTACCGGGCGTGGGCCGACGCGATCGTGCACGGCTCTACCGGGGCGGTGCCGTCGCGGCGGTACGCCAGCGGGATCGTGGCGCTGCGACCGTCGCAGGACGGCGTGATCTCGGGTTACGAGGGGGTGGACGAGCTCCAGGGGCGGCTGGGCGAGTGGGTCATCGACGCGCACCTGCCGCCGCCGGGCACCCCGACCCAGGGGGTCGAGGCCGGGTACATGGCCAACGCGTACGTGCGGATGCGGCACCCGGACTACGACGCGCTGCGCGGCATGCTCGACGAGGTGGGGCGGACGTTGCACGTCTACGCCTCGTGAGGGTCGTGCTGCTCGGGCCGCAGCGACGGCCCACGCTGGATGCGGTGGTGCGGTCGCTGGGCCTGCCCGGTCCCTTCGCCACGGTGACGGCGGGGTGGCGGGAGCGGGAGCCGGACGTGGGCGAGCTCGTGGCGCTGCTTGGCGGCCGGGCGGTCAACCTGGGGCTGTACCGGCGCGGGCTGGACGTGGCCGAGCGGGACCCGGAGTGGGCGGCGGCCGAGCGCGAGGTGCGGCGGGTGCTGGCCGGGATGCAGGAGGTGTACCTGCTGCGGCTGGATTACGCGCTGCGGGCGGTGTACGCGGTGCAGCGCCGGGCAGAGGCTGGCTCCGGCGTCGATGCGGACGCCTTCGAGGAGGCGGTGGCGGGGGTGCGGGAGCTGGACGACGGCGCACCTGCGGCGGGTGAACGGGGTGCGCGGGGAGTTCTACGCGCGGTTCCCGCCGCACGAGCGGGCGGTGATCGCGGGGCACCGGGAGGAGGTGGCCGCGGTCCTGCGGGATTCCTCGGCGCTGGTGGTGGCGGGCGGGCACGTGGGGGTGCTGGCGGACGTGCTGCACCTGTTCAACGTGGCGGCTTTTGTCGGCTCCACGGTGATCGCGTGGTCGGCCGGGGCGATGGCGCTGACGGACCGGATCGTGCTGTTCCACGACCGGGCGCCGCAGGGGCCGGGGCATCCCGAGGTGTACGGGAGCGGGCTGAGCCTGCTCCGGGACGTGGTGCTGCTGCCGCACGCGCGGGCCCGGCTGCTGCTCGACGACGGCCCGCGGATGGCGGTGCTGGCCTCGCGGTTCGCGCCGGCCCGGTGCGTGCCGCTGGAGACGGGGACGCGGATCGAGGTCGTCGACGGCGCGTGGCCGGACGGCGTGCGGATGATCGAGGCCGCGTGAGGAAGCTCGCGATCAACCGGCTGCGGGAGCGGCGTCCGCTGGACACGGCGGCGGTGGACCGGTTCCTGGCCCGGAACGAGGTGCCCATCGTGGAGGGGTCGCGGTGCACGTTCCTGTACCGGGGCGAGGCGGACGAGGTGTTCATGGTGCACCGGACCTTTGGCCTGCCCGACCACCTGGCGCTGCGCCGGCTGCGCGGCACCGACCTGTGGTACGCCGTGCTCGAGCTGCCGGAGGGATCACGGGTCGAGTACCAGCTGGAACTGGTGCGCGGCGGGCACCGTGAGCGGATCAACGACCCGCTCAACCCCAAGCTGGCGCACAGCCCGGTGGGCAGCTCGTCGGTCTGCTACGCGCACGGGCACGTCGTGCCGGACTGGACCCAGTTCGATCCCGAGGCCCGGCCGGGGACGCTGACGGACCTGGTGGTGCCGAGCCGGGCGCTGCGCCGGGACTGCCCGGTCACGCTGTACCTGCCCGCCCGGTTCCGGCCCGACGGCCAGTACCCGCTGCTGATCGTGCACGACGGCGGGGACTACCTCGGGTATGCCGCGGCCAAGACCGTGCTCGACAACCTGATCCACCGGCTGGACGTGGCCGAGCTGGTGGCGGCGTTCGTCTACCCGGGCGACCGGCTGGCCGAGTACGCCAACTCGGCGGCGCACGCCCGGTTCCTGACCGCCGAGCTGGTGCCGCGGCTCGAGGCCGAGCTGCCGCTGGCCGGGACGCCGTCGGCGCGGTGCCTGATGGGGGCGAGCTTTGGCGCGGTGGCGTCGCTGGCGACCGCGTACCGGTATCCGTCCATGTACGGGTCGCTGCTGCTGCAGTCCGGGTCTTTCGTGTTCACCGATATCGGGACCGATCACGGGGGCGGGCCGCCGTTCGAGCCGGTGGTCCGGTTCATGAACCGGTACCGGGCCGCGCCGCGGCGGGTGGCGGATCGGCTCTTCGTCAGCTGCGGCATGTACGAGCCGCTGATCGTGCCGAACCGGTCCATGGTCCCGGTCTTCGAGGCGGCCGGGATGACCGTTCGTTACACCGAGGCCCGGGACGGGCACAGCTGGGAGAACTGGCGGGACCGGCTGCGGGACGGGCTGTCCTGGATTTTCCCGGGTCCGCAGAAGTTCTTCTACGAGTAATGATTTGTACGTGATCATTTTGTGCTCAGTTGCGATGAACGACGCCTTGCGGGTCAGGGAGCGGTGGTACTCAGCCGCCTGCAGATGGACATCACCGTGGTGCGCTGGGGAGTGATGGGCGTCCCGGTGCTGGTGTTCCCTTCGGCGGGCGGCGACGCCGAGGAGATCGAGCGGCAGGGCCTGGTCAACGCGTGCGGGCCGCTGCTGGCCGAGGGCCGGATCAAGCTCTACTCGGTGGACAGCGTGGCCGGTCACGCGATGGTGGCCAAGATCGGCTCGCCCGAGCACCGGCTGTGGCTGCTCAACCAGTTCCACGAGTGCGTGCGCTGGGAGGTCGTGCCGGCCATCCACGCCGACCTGGGCGGCCAGGCCATGGACGTGATCGCCGCCGGGCCGTCGATCGGCGCGTTCAACGCGGTGGCGGTGCTGTGCCGGTACCCGGACGTGTTCGGCGCGGCCGTGGGGATGAGCGGCAGCTACCAGATCGACCGCTTCTACGGCGGGGCCTGGTCGCAGGATCTGTACTACGCCGCGCCGCTGCAGTTCCTGCCCGGCTTGGACGGCGAGCACCTGGACCGGCTGCGCCAGCGGCGGGTCATCCTCGCCTCCGGCGAGGGCGACTGGGAGGACGTCGGCTCGTCCTGGCGGATGGCCGAGGCGCTGGGCGGCAAGGGCATCCCCAACCGGGTGGACAACTGGGGCCCGCAGTGGCCGCACGAGTGGCACACCTGGCGCGAGATGCTCCCCCAGTACCTCTGCGAGCTCACCTAGGCGTCCTCGGCCAGGTCTTCGGCGATGATCTCGGCGCAGAGGTCGAGGCACTCGGTGCAGACGGCGGCGCGGGGAGCGGGCCCGCGCTTGAGCGAGCTCGGGGCGGGCGGGGCGGAACTCGCGGCCAGGCCGGCGACCTGGTGGAGCTGCTTGCCGCAGAAGCTGCACGCCAGCTTGACCTTAGGCTCGCTTTCCGGCTGACCGCGCTCGGGCATCATGATCACCGGGACGAACGGGCCGCCGGGCACCGGGCCGGAGCTGATCACGTTCCTGGCCTGGGCGACGCAGGCATCGCAGATGTATACGTGGGGGCCCGCGATCAGCTTCTGGACCTGGGCCTGGTTCTGGCCGCAGAACGTGCAGGCCAGCTCCGTTCCCGGACGGCTCGGCTCGCGCTGACCCGGCTCGCGTTGAGCTGGCTCGCGCTGGCGGAGCCAGCGGCGGGAGCCGCCGGCCGACTCGACGATCTGGTGGACCCGCTGGTGGCTGAGGCCGAGGGCGCCGGCCAGCTCGCGGAGCGAGGCGCCGCTCAGGTGGAGGCGGCGGACGGCGTGATGGAATTCGGCGCGGTACACCTCGGCGTCACGCTCGGCGTCGATCAGCCGCTCCTCGGCCCGCCGGGCTTCGGCGAGCAGTTCCTCATCCATCCGTCTACCGTAACTAGACGCTAGACACCCGGCAAGATCAACGCGGCCAGGCGGGCGGCAGATGCCCGGCTGGCACGGACGGGGTTCAGCATTATGAGGCGGTCACTCCCCGGCCGCTGTTGCAGTTCCGGACGATAATGGCCAAATCGGAATATTCCGGCACGTCGGCCAACTCCTTATAGCGCTAAAGCCGCACAATGGTATGAATTTTCAGAAACTATACAGATGATCTTCAGCTTGCTGTAAATTCCGACCCTGGAGGGGAAGCATGCGGCCGATCAGGTCGGCGTGCTCGGAAATTTGGGGAGGGACAAGGGTGGGGATATTTAACGCATGGCCTCGTCGCGCGCTCTGCGTCGGCGCCGCCACAGCAGTGACGCTAGTTGGCGTCATGACCGGGAATGCATCCGCCGCGGGTCCAGTCACCGCGCCGTTCACGGAGTGCCCTAAGGTCGGGGCCGCGCCGAGCTGTGACATCCTGCTGGTGGTCAACTCGGACCAGAGCATCTCGGTGCTCGGCGACTCGTCGGTCGGACCCTATGACGGTAGCGACGACACGATGGTCGGGATAGTCAACAACAGCAAGGTAGCCATTAACGCCGTCACCGTGAGCGGCGCGAACTCGGATCTGGCCGGATTCGACGGGGACGGAATCTGCACCTATGCAGCCGGCGGCTCCAACGGATCCGGATTCACCGGCGATAGCTACTGTACGTCCCAGCAGAAAGCCGGGGGCGATCCCGGTGATTATGCGGGCCCGGGCACGTCTTTCACGCTTGACCCAGCTTCTCAGGATGATGTCGAGGTCGATTTTGCCGGTAACGGACTCGCGGCCGGGAACTCGACTTACTTCTCACTGGAGGGCGCGCTCACCGCGGCCGTGGTCAAGGCCCGCAAGGGAGGGCTCAACCTGGGCTACATCGCGCTGGGCGACTCCTACTCATCCGGGGAGGGCGCCATCGATTCAAGCGGCAATGTCACCTTCGACGCCGGGACGGACACGTCTTCGGACAAGTGCCACCGCTCGGCGCCTGCTTATGCGCATCAGCTGCAGGCCGCTCTCAAGGTCTCCGATTTCACATTCGCAGCGTGCAGCGGCGCCCTGCTTGCTGACTTCGTGGCCAAGGTTGGCAAGGCGGGGCAGTGGACCGAGGGTCCGCAGCTAAATAAGATCGCCGCCGAAGGTAAAACGAACCCTGGTACCGGGCTCGTCACTCTCAGCGTGGGTGGCAACGATGCCGGCTTCCGCAGATTATGGCTAACTGTGTCATCGTAGGGTTCATTAATTCAGCGCACGGCTGTACGAGTTTCGCGCGCACGGCCGCCGCCAATGGCTTCAAGCTGCTCTCCAACGGCGGGTCTATCCTTGTGCATCCCGATTCGAACCCTACGAAGGTCACATGGTCCTTCTGCACAGGTATCTGCCGTACCTTGAGTCCGATCCTGAACCCGGGAGACGTTCTCGTCAACGTTCCGAGTCTGGCAGGCCTGTACGAGGAGATTCATAGCAGGGCCCCGAACGCCAAGATCCGGGTCCTGCTGTACCCTCAGCTTTTCCCGGATCATCCGTCGGCGAACTGCACCGTGGGCACGTTCACGTCAATCGGGCACATAAAGTACCGGCCCCACCTGACACCGGCCGAAATGACCGAACTGAATACGCTCGGGAGTCAGCTGAACCAGACTATCTCCACGCAGGTGGACACAGCGCGACAGGCCGGGATCGATATCGATACCGTCCCTGCCTCCGGGTTCAGCGGGCATGCTATCTGCGACTCCGGGACGCCATGGATCAATGGAGTAATCTGGAACACGTTCTTCCACACTTTCTCGGTGCTCAACAGCCCGTCAGTATTCAGTTTCCACCCGAATGCTCTCGGCCAGACAGCGTTTAGTGAGGCGATGCAGGCCAAGTTGTAGTCGAGAATTCCTTTCAACTGATTTCGTAGGCTGCGCCCTCGGCGAGGGCGCAGCCTACGGCCATTTCATGGGTTAAATGTCTGGTTGCTTGGGGCTCTCGGTGACGATCTCGGCGCACAGGCCGAACCGGACCGGGTAGTACCCACTGGGTCAGGCCAGGCGGGTGACCTCGACGGTGACCTCCTGCGGGCTGGCGGGGTCGTGGTGCTGGGCTAGCTCGCGCTGGCGGAGCCAGCGGCGGGAGCCGCCGGCTGACTCGACGATCTGGTGGACCCGCTGGTGGCTGAGGCCGAGGGCGCCGGCCAGCTCGCGGAGCGAGGCGCCGCTCAGGTGCAGGCGGCGGACGGCGCGGTGGAATTCGGCCCGGTACACCTCGGCGTCGCGCTCGGCGTCGATCAGCCGCTCCTCGGCCCGCAAGGCTTCGGCGAGCAGCTCCTCGTCCATCTGTCTACTGTAACTAGACGCTAGACACACGGCAAAGATGCAGGTAGCTGGCCATCTGATGGTTTTGGTACCTCGTGTCCCGGTAGTTGACAGGAAACACTAGGGAGGGCACATGCACCTGAAGGACGACGAGCTTGTGAGCGGACTGGCCGGGCCGGACGTGCCGCCGCTGCTGGCGGCGGCGTACGCGCGGGTCAGCACCGCGGCGGGGTTCACCCGGATGCTCGGGCCGCTGGGCAATTACCTCATTGCGCGGCCCGCGGCGCGGGCGGCGGCGCACGGCATCACCGAGGAGACCGACGTCCCGCTGGACGCCGCGATGGTGCTCGGCCTGTCCGGCGACGCGCTGCACGTGTGGAGCGCCGACCCGATGCTCAACCAGGTGGGCGACCACCTCGGGCACGTGCCGCTGGACCGGATCAGCGCGATCACCGTGGTTCCCGGCCGGAGCTGGCAGGACCTGACCATCGCCCTCGCCGACGGCCAGGAGATCCAGCTGCAGGCCCGCGGCGCGGCCCACCAGCTGGCGGCCGAGTTCGGGAAGGTCAAGCCAGCCGGGTGACCTCTACGGTGACCTCCTGGGGGCTGGCCGGGGCGCCATGGTAGATGCCCTTGAGCGGGGAGACGTCGGCGTAGTCGCGGCCGCGGGCCACCACCACGTGCCGCTCCCGGACCGGGGCGCCGCTGGTCGGGTCGAGCGGCCGCCAGGAGCCGGCCCAGTACTCCACCCAGGCGTGGCTCTCGCCCACCGCGGTCTGGCCGGGCTCGGCCGACGGGTCGGCGTGCAGGTAGCCGGAGACGTACCGGGCCGGCAGCCCGGCCGCGCGCAGCAGCGCCACCGTGACGTGGGCCATGTCCTGGCAGACGCCCTGGCCCTGGTCCCAGGCCTCCTGGGCGTCGGTCCGCACCCCGGTGGCGCCGGCCATGTACCGGACCTGGGACCTGACCCGGGCGGCGATCTCCTCGGCGGTCTGCGCCGGGTCCGCGTCGGGGTCCAGGATGGCGGCGGCCGTGTCCGGGGTCACCGTGGTCAGCGGGGTGGGCAGCAGGAACTCCAGCAGCCGGCCTGCCGTCGCCTGGGCTCGCAGCTCCGGCCAGGGCAGCGCCGGCGGCGTGGGGACGGGCGCCGCGTCGGTCTCCACCGTGGCCTGGGCCCGGATGGTGAGGCTCTCGTGCGGCTGGCCGATATCGAAGACGCTGACGAAGGTGCCCCAGTAGTCGCAGTAGGTCCAGACCGGTACGCCGCCGGGAAGGCCTGCGGAGACCCGGCTCTCCAGCGTGACCTGCGACGGCAGCGTCAGCGGGGTCATCCGCACCTCGTTGAACGAGGCCCGGGCCGGGCCGGTGTAGCGGACCTCGGTGGTGTGCGTGACCCGCAGCCGCCAGCCCATGCTCAGCCGTCCCGTTCCCAGGCCACCGGCGCCTCGTACTGGAAGTACCGCCCGGTGATCCCCTCGCAGGCCGCCGCGCAGGCCCGCTGCAGGGTGCCGAGCAGCTCGGGGAGCTGTTCGGTGAGCTGGCCGGTGTCGGCGTACTCGAGCCGGGTGCGCTGCTGGCCGACCGGGCGGCGGGCCGGGTCGTCCATGCCCATCCGGACCGGGCCCGGGTTCAGCGCGGCCAGGCAGTCCTCGGCGGTCACCAGCGAATGCAGCACCGACCGCGGGAACAGGCGGTCGCGCAGCAGGAACTCGGCGATCAGGGCGGGCTCGGTGGCACCGCCGTGGGTGCGGATGAAGCTTTCGTAGGCGCCGCAGGCGCGCAGCAGCAGCGGCCAGCTCTGCTCGGGCGGCCCTGGCATCCGGGCCAGCAGCAGCCGGGCCGTCATGTCGGCCCGCTCGAGCGAGCGGCCCAGCACCAGGAACCGCCAGGCGTCGTCGTGGCTCATGGTCGAGTCGGCCAGGCCGAAGAACAGGGCCGCGCGCTCCCGGATGAACCGCAGGAACACGTGCGGCCCGAGCCGGTCGGCGGCGCGGCGCTGGCCGGTGAGGCCGTGGCCCGCCACGTTCAGGCACTCCCACATCTCGCTGGAGATCACCTCGCGGATGCCGCGGGCGCCGGCCCGCGCCGCCAGTATCGCGCCGGCGATGGCGCTCGGGCTCTTGGTGTCGTAGGCCAGCCGGAACAGCGCGGCGCCGACGTCGAGCCCGTTTTCCTCCGGCTCGACCCCGAGCAGGCCGAACAGCGGGCCGCAGTCCGCGCCGGATCCGGCCCGCTGGACCCCCGGATCGCCGAGCAGCCGGTGCACGTAGACGTCGACCAGCCGGGCGGTGTCGTCGGCGCGCTCGATGTAACGGCCGGTCCAGAACAGGGTCTCGGCCATCCGGCTGAGCAGGTCGCTGGTCATTGGCCCCTGCTCATTGGTCCGGGCCGCTCTGCCGGGCGATGGCGGCTTCAGGGCCGGGCCCGCGGCCATCAGCGGGAGGGCGGGGACGGGCTCCTCGGTGCTGGCTTCGGTGGCGCCTGCGTGACGGGCTGGCCAGCACCCAGGTGTCCTTCGACCCGCCGCCCTGGCTGGAGTTGACCACCAGCTCGCCTTCCGGGAGCGCCACCCGGGTCAGGCCGCCGGGCAGCAGCCACACGTCGTCGCCGTCGTTGACGGCGAACGGCCGCAGGTCGATGTGCCGCGGCGCGAGGCCCTCGCCGATGAGCACCGGCGAGGTGGACAGGGCCACCGGCCGCTGCGCCATCCAGCCGCGCGGGTCGGCCCGCAGCCGCTCGCGCAGCACGCCGAGCTCGGCCGGGGCGGCCCGCGGGCCGATGACGATGCCCGCGCCGCCCGCGCCGTCGACCGGCTTGACGACCAGCTGGTCGAGGTGGCCGAGGACCCAGTCGAGGACATCCGGCTCGTCCAGGCGGTAGGACTCCACGTTGTCCAGGAGCGGTTCCTCGCTCAGGTAGTACCGGATCAGGTCGGGGATGTAGGTGTAGACGAGCTTGTCGTCGGCCACCCCGTTGCCGACCGCGTTCGCGATCGTGACGTTGCCCGCCCGGGCCGCGTTGATCAGGCCCGCGCAGCCGATCACCGAGTCGGGCCGGAACTGCAGCGGGTCCAGCCAGTCGTCGTCGACCCGGCGGTAGATGACGTCGACCGGGCGCTGGCCCCGGGTGGTGTGCAGGTAGACCCGGTTGCGGGCGCAGAACAGGTCGCGCCCCTCCACCAGCTCCACGCCCATCAGCCGGGCCAGCAGCGTGTGCTCGAAGTAGGCGGCGTTGTACACGCCGGGGGTGAGCACGACCACGCACGGATCGGCGGTGCCGCGCGGGGCCGCCGCGCGCAGCGCGGCCAGCAGCCGGGACGGGTACTCGTCGACCCGGTGCACGCTCTGCTCGGCGAACAGCGCGGGGAACGTCCGGCTCATGGCCAGGCGGTTCTCGATCACGTAGCTGACCCCGGACGGCACCCGGACGTTGTCCTCCAGGACCCGGAACTTGCCTTCCTCGTCCCGGATGAGGTCGATGCCGGCCACGTGCACCCGGACGCCGTTCGGCGGGGAGAAGTCGGCGACCTCCCGCCGGAACCGGGGCGAGGTGTAGATGAGGCGCCAGGGCATCACCCCGTCCGCGAAGACGCGCCCGGCGCCGTAGACGTCGGCCAGGAAGGCCTCGAGCGCCTTGACCCGCTGGCGGACGCCCCGCGCGACCAGGTCCCACTCCACCGCGTCGATGACCCGCGGGATCAGGTCGAGCGGGAACGGCCGCTCCTCCCCGGCGAAGTCGTAGGTGACGCCGCGGTCGGTGAACACCCGGGCCAGCTGATCGGAGCGGAACCGCAGCTCGGCCGGGTCCATCGGCTGCAGCACCGAGACCAGCGCGTCGTAGGGCGGCCGGGGCTCCCCGGGGGCCGCGAACATTTCGTCCCAGGCTTCGGCGAGCCGGTAGCCATCGAAAATGTCCGCCACAACCCGCAGCGTAAGCAGGGCATGTGTACTGCGGATCACGGACATGTTTCCGATTGTTTCCCCGGTGATTCGATAGATTCATCAGGTGGATTGCGAAGACCTGGCGCACCTGCGCCGCGCGCGGGACCTGCTGGACCGCGAGTACGCGCGGCCGCTGGACGTGCCGGCCATGGCCCGGGCGGCGCTGATGTCGCCCTCGCACTTCGCCCGGCAATTCCGGGCGGCGTTCGGCGAGACGCCGTACGCGTACCTGCAGAGCCGCCGCCTGGAGCGGGCGATGGCGCTGCTCCGCCGGGGCGACCTGCCGGTCACGGACGTCTGCCTGGCGGTGGGCTTCACCTCGCTCGGCTCGTTCAGCTCGACGTTCACCCGGCTGGTGGGCGAGCCGCCCAGCGCCTATCGCAGGCGCGACCATACCGCGATGGCGCCGGTGCCCGCGTGCGTGGCGCGGACGTGGACGCGGCCCGGCTGGCTCTCTTCGAGCGGGATTGGAGAAGCGCGTCCGGCCGCGAGGCGCATAGCGTGAGCGGCATGCCTCTGACGATTACTCACACCCCCGTGTACTGCCTGGATCTCGACCAGGCGCTGGACTTCTACACCAAGCAGCTCGGCTTCGAGGTCCGCCAGGACGTCCCGATGGGCCCGCAGATGCGCTGGCTGACCCTGGCCGCGCCCGGCTCGTCCCACGAACTGCTGCTGGCGGCCGTCGACCATCACATCCCCCCGGTCGACCAGGCCACCATGCGCGAGATGGTCAGCAAGGGCAACCTGGCGGTGTTCCTCGAGGTCGAGGACATCAACACGGTCTTCGAGACGCTGCGCGCGGCCGGGACCGAGATCTTGCAGGAGCCGATCGACCAGCCCTACGGCGTGCGGGACTGCGGCGTGCGCGACCCGAGCGGGAACCACCTGCGCCTCAGCCAGCCCCTGGGCTAGGCGAAGCGGGCGATCTGCCGCATCTTGTTCATCGCGTCCAGCGCGGCGACCTTGTACGCCTCGGCCAGGGTCGGGTAGTTGAAGACCGCGTCGACCAGGTAGTCGACCGTGCCGCCGCAGCCCATCACGGCCTGGCCGATGTGGACCAGCTCGGTGGCGCCGGTGCCGAACACGTGCACGCCGAGCAGCGTGTGGGTGTCCAGCGAGACCAGCAGCTTCAGCACGCCGTAGGAGTCGCCGATGATCTGGCCGCGGGCCAGCTCGCGGTACCGGGAGACGCCCACCTCGAAGGGCACGTTGTCGTGGGTGAGCTGTTCCTCGGTCCGCCCGACGTAGCTGATCTCGGGAATGCTGTAGATGCCGATCGGCTGGATCTGCCCGAGCGCGTGCAGCGGCTCGCCGCAGGCGTGCAGGGCCGCGAGCCTGCCCTGTTCCATGGACGTGGCCGCCAGGGCGGGGAAGCCGATCACGTCGCCCACCGCGTAGATGTGCGGCACCTCGGTCCGGAAAAACTCGTCGACTACGATCCGGCCGCGCTTGTCGGCGGCCAGCCCGGCCGCGTCGAGGTTGAGGTGCTCGCTGGCGCCCTGCCGGCCGGCCGAGTACATGACCGTGTCGGCGGGGATCTTCTTCCCGCTCAGCAGGGTGGCGATGGCCCCCTCGGGCCGCGCCTCGACCGAGGCCACCGTCTCGCCGAACCGGAACGTGACGGCGAGGTCGCGCAGGTGGTACTTGAGCGCCTCGACCACCTCGACGTCGCAGAACTCGAGCATCCGCTCGCGCTGCTCGACGACGGTGACCTTGGTGCCGAGGGCGGCGAACATGGACGCGTACTCGATGCCGATGACCCCGGCGCCGGCCACCACCATCGAGCGGGGCACCGTCTCCAGGTGGACGATCCCGTCGGAGTCGATGATGGTGCGCTCGTCGAACTCCACGCTGGCCGGCCGGGCCGGCCGGGTGCCGGTGGCGATCACGATCTTGTCCGCGGTGGCCGTCCGGATCCGGCCCGCGCCGTCGTCCACCTGCAGCGTGTGCGGGTCGGTGAAGGAACCGGTGCCGCTCAGGATCGTGACCCGGTTCCTGGACAGCTGGCTGCGCACCACGTCCATCTCGCGGCTGACCACGTGGCTGGTCCGGGCGGCCAGGTCGGCCACCGTGATCTCGTCTTTGACCCGGTAGCTCTGCCCGTACATCTCCCGCTGGTCCAGGCCGGTCAGGTACAAGATGGCCTCGCGCAGCGTCTTGGACGGGATGGTCCCGGTGTTCAGGCAGACGCCGCCGATCATGTCCTTGCGCTCGACGATCCCCACCCGCCGGTCGAGCTTGGCCGCGGCGATGGCCGCCTTCTGGCCGCCCGGTCCCGAGCCGATTATCAGCACGTCGTAGTCGTACACACGATCAAGTGTGACTACCTCAGGCCGCCTTGGTAACCCCCGGAGGTCCGCGTTCTCAGCGGGGACGGCCCAGGTACCAGTCCGAGGTGAGGACGGGGACAGCCTGGCCTCGGGCCGCGTCGGCTCGAAGAGCTCCACCGGGTTGCCCGACGGGTCCTCGAGCAGGATCTGCTTGCCGCCCACCCCGGTGACGATCTCGTTGCGGAACCGCGCCCCGTTCTGGCGCAGCTCCTCGACCGTGGCCGCGAGGTCGGGGACCTCGATCGAGAACCGGTTCCAGCCGCCTGGCTCGGGTACCCGCCCGTCCGGCATGGCCTGGCCGCCGCCCGGGCCGCCGCCCGCCGCGCTGAGCACCAGGCGCAGGTCGCCCCGGGCCAGCATGGCGAAGGTCGGGGCGGGGTGCATCACCTCGGTGAAGCCCAGGTTCCGGCAGTAGAACCCGATGGCCTCATCCACGTCATGCACGATGTAGCGAACGCTCACGGTAGCCACCATCTCAACCTACGCCGTCCGTGCTGACCGGGTAAGGCAAAAAGGCGCCTGAGGTGGCGAAGCGGGTGCCACCTCAGGCGCCTTTCTTCCCCCGGGGCGGGGAAGCCTGGCCCCATTCCCTGACCGAGGCGCCCTTACAGGGGCGGGCCCTGGGTGAGGGTCATGCTCGCGGTCTTGTGCTGGCCGGACGGGGTGACCCAGGTGAGGGACACCGAGTCGCCGGGGTGGGACTTGGCCAGGGCGTTGTGCACGGTCTGCGGCGCGCCGATCGTGGTGCCGTTCACGCTGGTGATGACCGAGCCGGCGGTCAGCCCGGCGGTCGCGGCCGGGCTGCTGCAGATCGTGCCGACGACCAGGGTGCCCGAGTTAACCGGGGCGATCGAGGTGGGGGTGGGCAGGTTGGCGTTGTCGTTGTAGCAGCTCTGGCTGCCGCCGTTGCCGTTCCCGCCGAAGCCGCCGCCGCCGAACCCGCCGAAGCCGCCGTTCTGCTGCTGCTGGTCCTGCGCCTGCTGCTGGGGGTCGCTGCTGGTGCCCGCGCCGACGTAGATCCCGATGAACGGCGGGTAGCCGATCGTGATCGTGGAACTGGCGTGGTTCGCGGCGATCTCCCGGGCGACCGACAGGGCGGTGTTGATCGGGATAGCGAACCCGCTCGCCGTCTGCTGGTCGGGGAAGCGCACGTTGTTGCCGGCCGTGTCCATGCCGATGACCTGGCCGGACGCGTTGACCAGCGGGCCGCCGGAGTCACCGGAGACGATGGCCGCGTCGGTCGCGAGCATCCCGTGCAGGGTCTCCGAGGTGACCGCGCCGCCCTGGTCGCTCGCCATGATGGTCCGGTTGACGGCGGTGATCTTGCCGGCCGCGGTGACGATCCGGCTCTGTCCCTCGGCGTTGCCCAGGGCGGTGACCGAGTCGCCGCTCTTGACCTTGCTGGAGTCGCCCAGCGGGACGGCGTTCAGGCCGGAGAAATCCTGCAGCCGGATCAGCGCGATGTCGCCGGTCACGTCGTAGCCGACCACGGTGGCCTTGAAGGTCTTCCCGCTGGCGGCCGTCGCGGTGATCTTGGTGGCGTTCTCGATCACGTGGTTGTTGGTCAGCACCAGGCCCTCGCCGGCGTTGATCACCATGCCGGTGCCGGCCGCCCGCTCGCTGCTGTACTGCAGCGTGGTGTTGATGATCATGATCCCCTGGCCGACCTTGGCCAGGCTGCCGGTCGCGGTCCCGCCGCCGCTGCTCGGGGCGGGCACCGCGGTGCTGGGCAGCGCCACGGGCGGGTTGGTGTTGCGCGGCTGCACCGTGGTGGAGCTCGCCGCCGGGTGGTACAGCGCGACGACCGTGCCCGCGCCGAGGGCGCCCGCCACCAGCGCGACGGCCACGTAGCTCAGCAGCCCGACGCGGCGCCGGGGCGGCTGGGGCGGCATGGGGGGCAACGGCGAGGTCGAGCCGTAGTCCGCGCCGTAGCCGTAGCCGCTGTAATCCTGCATGTGAATCACGCCTCCGCTGTGGGCGTCCAGGTTGCACACGGGTGCGGGCGGGGCCCGGCACGGCCCTGCCTGCTTCCAGTGAGCACCATGAACCTGATGATTAGCTGAAGGCGTTCTGCAGATTCACGCTATCCGCAGGGCATTCCCCGGCACCGCCAGCCGGGCCAGCAGGACCTTGCGGCCCAGGTCGGCGGCCGACCGGGCCGGCAGGGCCGCGCGCAGCCGTGGCCAGAGCTGCTGTTCCTCGAAGTCGAAGTGCTCCCGGCAGGCCGCGGTGAACTGGCTGAGCAGCCGCTCGAAGGACGGCTGGCTGACATCGAGCTCGGCGAGCTCGGCGAGCAGGGTCACGATCTCGAGCTCGGCGCAGATAGCCCGGTCGGCGAGCCGCTCCCCGCCCGGGACGTGCTCGCGCACGGCCGGCCACAGGCAGCTGAGCTCGATCTCCTCGTGCTTGGATTGCTCGATGATGAGCTCTTCGGTCATGATCTGGCGCAGCATCAGCTGATCCTCGGTGGCGCCGGTGGCGGCGATCGGACCCTTTTCGAGCTCGGCCAGTACTTGTCTTATCTCCTCGTGGTCCTCGGCCAGGACATCGAACACGTCCTCCATCGGTTCCTCTCCTCCTAGCGCGTCACCTCACCGGGATTACACAGGCGCACTGAGACGGCTGTTTCCACCGGGAAAGACGAGGTCACAGTGGGCATGAGCACGAATATTGCGGCGTCAGTTGTGCTGCACCCGCAGACAATGTATCTCGCGTCAGGCGTCCGGCAGCGACGCTTCGCGCCGAATCCTCGGGGTGGTGCTTACGAGCGAGTCTCAGCAGGTAGATCGGGTTCCGCCGGGTCACGCAGGCAGCCGGGAGACGCCGGGACATCAAACGGTGACACTGTTATCAGACGTCGCACGAAAGCTCGTTAGGCATCAAAGGTCTTTTAACGGCCGGCCGCGGCGGCGAGCTCGGGGACGAACAACGCGGCGTTCACCGTGCCGACGCCGGAGGCCAGGTCATAACCGCGCCGGGCGGCGAAACCGCGGACCGTGTGCATCCGTCCGCCCTGGCTGAACGACACCGTGGTATTGCCCTTGGTGACGTCCACGATGCCGGGCGCGTGCGCCGCCGCCAGCCGGTACAGGGCCGGGTTGACCGCTCCGAGGCGGTGGCCGGCCACCTGATCGGCCAGCGCGATGATGCCGGCGAACAGCGGGGTGGCCTCGCTGGTGCCGCAGGACGGCGCCCAGCCGACCGGTGCGCCGCCGAACGAGGCGTAGGTCACCACCGACCCGTCGCAGGCCGCGCTCATCGAGATGTCGGGCACGCCGCGGTCGCGGCCCACGACGTTCCGCACCCCGTTCTGGAACGCCGGGCGGCCGAACAGGATCGACCGGCCGCCGCCGCCCGCCAGCGGGCTCGGGCCGGGGCCGCCGCCGGCGAAGGCCGCGGCGGCCGGATCGTAGGTGTCGTTCCACACCGTCGCGGCGGTGCCCCCCCGCCCCTGAGGAAGGTGGAGCTGGGTGCCGCCGACCCCGGTCACCAGCGGGTCGCTGTCCGGCCACGAGGTCTGCGGGGACAGGAAGTAGGTGCTCGCGTCGAGCTTGACATCGGCGGCGCCCGAGTCCCCCGACGCGGCCAGCACCGTGACCTTATCCTTGGCGGCCAGCTGGTAGGTGCCGCGCAGCGCCTGGACCGCGGCCTCGCTGGGGAAGGTCCGCTCGGTGGCGCTGAAGCTCTGGCTGATCACGTCGCCGAGGTGGTGCGTGATCACGTACTTCTCGGCCGCGACGATCTGCGGGAAGCCGTGCACGCCCTCGGTCTCCGGCACCGGGGTCCGGACCAGCAGCAGGTTCGCCCCGGGGGCGACCGTGTGCGCGTACTCCACGTCCAGGGTCGTCTCGCCCGCCCAGCCGACCATGTCGGTGTTGTTCGGGTTATAGGCGGGCACCCGGCCGGCCGGCGAGATGATCCGGAAGGACGGCGGCGCGGGCAGGCCGAAGGCCTGGTCGAACGTGCTCAGGTCGCTCTTGATCGTCGGCGAGCCGAACGAGTCGACGATGACGATCGTGGTGCCCCGGCCCGTCACCCCGCGGGCGTAGAGCGCGGGCAGGTCATAAGCCTGCTGGATTTGCCCCGGCTGGTAGCACGCGACCTTGTAGTCTCTTCGACAGGACGCAGTAGTCGGCGGGCCCTGCTGCACGCGGCCGACGTGCTGCACGCCGGGCCGGACGGCAACGTCTGCTATCCCGGCCCCTGCGTACTGACGCTGAGCACAGTCCCGAATGTCCGACCCCCGACCCGGCCGCGGCAGCGGCTACGGCGGCGACCCCGGCCGTCACCGCCAACAGCCTGGAAATCCGCATGAAAACGTATCCCTCCCCTGCCCCCGATGAACGTAACACGCTCGCGCAGAATACCGGTTGTACGCTTAGCGCACGTCACGTGCGGGGCGTCATGTCGAACGGAGGGGAGCAGCATGCGCTTCCGGGGTAGCGTGGCGATCGATCTCGGCACGGTGAACACCCTGATCTGGGTCACGGGCCGCGGCATCGTGCTCGAGGAGCCGACGGCGATCGCCATCGACACGGCGGTGGGCAAGGTCGCCGCGGTCGGCGCCGAGGCGGACGCCCTGGCCGACAAGGAACCGCAGGACATCCAGGTGATCCACCCGCTGCGGGACGGGGTCATCGCGGACCTGGACGCGACCGCCGCGATGCTGCACGCCTTCCTGCGCCGGACCCGCCGGTTCTCGCTTGTGCGGCGGGACGCGCTGGTCTGCGTGCCGTCGGGGGCCACCCCGGTCGAGCGCCGGTCGATCATCGCCGCGCTCGGCGTGCGGCGCCCCCGGTACAACGTGCGGCTGATCGACGAGCCGGTAGCCGCGGCGGCGGGGGCCGGATTCGACCTCAGCGGCGGCGCGGGCGGCTTCGTGGTCGACATCGGCGGCGGCACCACCGAGGTCGCGGCGGTGGCCGGCTGGCGGGTGGTCAGGTCGCACTCGCTGCGCAAGGCCGGCAACGCCATGGACGACGCGGTCGTGCAGGCGGTCAGGAACGAGCTCGGGCTGATCATCAGCCAGCGGGCGGCCCGGAGCCTGAAGATGACACTCGGGGTCACCGGCGGGGCCGAGGGCTACGCCGAGGCGGTCGGCCTGGACGTGGCGCAGCGGACACCCCGTTCGGAGTTCGTGCCGGGCGGGCTGGTGGCCGCGGCGCTCGAGCCGATCGTGTCGGCCATCGCGGGCACGGTGCACGAGATGCTCTCGGAGATCCCGGCCGGGCTGGCCGAGGACGTGGTGCGCGGCAAGGTCCGGCTATCCGGCGGCGGCGCGCTGCTGCCCGGCCTGGCCGGCCGGATCGAGACCGCGGCGGGGATCGGGACGGTCGTGGTCGAGGACCCGCTGCGGTGCGTGGTCCGCGGCGCGGCGGAGATCCTGGAACGCAAGGACGCCAAGCAGCAGCCTGGCGTCCCTGGATTGCGTTCGTTACCGCGGGTCCCTACTCCAGCGGCTGCCTCCCGATCGCGCCCGGCTCCCGGCCGGCCATCAGCCAGCCGACCACGGCCGCCACGGTCGGCATGCCGACCACGATGAGCAGCAGGTTCCAGACCGGCACGCTGGACAGCCCGGACAGGCCGTCGAGCGGGTTGGCCCAGGCGTAGCCGATGGCGGCGACGTAGGCCGCCACCGTGCCGAGCACGGCCCCGCCCAGGGCCAGCGCGAAGGCGGTGGCCGCGGTCAGCTCCCGGCGGGTCAGGCTGCTCGCCCCGGTGGCGGTCAGGGTGCGCAGGTCCCGGGCGGTCTCGCTGCGGATGAGGCCGATGGACATGGCCAGGATGCCCAGCGCCAGGACGATCCCGAACACCGTGGCGTAGTCGAGGATCTCGGCCGAGGAGGGCGTGCTCGAACTTGGTCTCGATGGTCATGCCCGCCGCGGCCGGCGGTGAGCCGGGCGTCGGTGATCTGCGCGGCGGTCGGGTTATGCGGGGCCTGGATGAGCCAGCCGCTGGACGCTGGTCCTGCAGGCCGAGCGCGTGGATGGCGTGCTCGGTGATCACCGTGTTGGGCGCCGAGGTGCCGGACGGAAGCGCGCCGACCTCCTGGATCACCGGGTTGGCCAGGCACTGGCCCTTCGGGCAGGGGTAGCTGGTCTGGCGCCTGGCCCGCCGCCGCTCGGGCCGCCGCTTGGCCCGTTGCCGCCCTGGAGCCGTGAGCACCGTAGATGAGCTGCATCTTGGACAGGCCGGACAGCCCGGGCCGCATGGTCAGGATGTCGGCGGCGGGGTTGACCTCGGACGCCTTGATCCCGAAGGCCGCCAGGAGCTGGGGCGTGGCCACGTAGACCGGCCCGGACCAGGAACGCCCGGCCGCGGCGTGCTGCAGCGAGGCGCCGGCCTGGTCGAGTTCGACGACGGAGTCGGAGCCGAGGGCCTTGGCGATGTTGCGGGCGACCGCCGCCTGGGCCTGGAAGCGAGATGGTGGCGGCGGGAGGGCCGGACTGGCCGCCCGGGCCGGAGCCCGGCCCGCCGCCTGAGCCGGCCGTGTAGACGATGACCTGGTTCGAGGCCACGTTCGGCCCCGCGTAGTCCAGGACGTTCCCGTACCGCTGCGCGGTCAGGACGCAGACCAGGGCGGCGATGAAGACGCCGAGGCTGATGGCGGACAGGGCCGAGCCCGAGCGGGCCCGGTAGCGGACCAGGTCGCGCAGGGCCAGGCGCGCCGCGATCGGGGCCCAGCGCCCGACACTGGCCAGGACCACCAGGCAGAACGGCGCCAGCAAGATGATCGCGACGACGAGCAGGACGATGCCGCCGAGGAGTTCGGGGGCGCCGCCGCCGTTGCCGTTGCTCTTGCCGGAGAACGACAGCAGGGCCGCGGCGGCCACGAAGCAGGACCACGCCGGGCAGCGCCGAGCGGTGCACCTGCTTGGGCGGGGCGGGGCGGCCGGACAGGGCGGCGACGATGGGGATCCTGGTGACCGCGCGGGCCGGCCGGGCGGCGGCGAAGTAGGTGGCCACCACGGCCAGCGCCATGGCCGGGCCGATCACGATCCACGGCAGCTGGAACACCCCGATCAGGTGGTGGGAACTGGATTCCAGCCGCGGCCGGTAGGCCAGCCAGCCGGCCAGGCCCAGCACGGCGCCGATCAGCGCGCCGGCCACGCCCACCAGGACGCCGTTGGCCCGGACGACGAGGCGGATGTTCCGGTCGGTGGCGCCCAGGGCGCCGAGCATGCCGAGCGAGCGCAGCCGGCGCTGCGCCAGCACCGTGAAGCCGCCCACCGCGACCAGGGCGATGAGCAGCATGCCGACGGTGGCCAGGGCGAGCACGATCGTCTCGGGATTGAGCGGGTTGTTCGCCAGCCGCGTCATGCCGGGTCTCCACGTACGGGCGGAGGGAGCCGAATGCGGCGGGGGTCGTGCCGGGCGGCGCGGTGAACAGCACGGTGACCACGGACGGCGCGGTGACCTGGCCGGGCACCACGAGGGCGAACTCGTCCAGCAGGCTCTGCGGGTTCTGCACGATGCCTGTCACCTGGCGGGCCTGCCCGCCCTGGTGCCAGACGCTCGCCGATCCTGAGGTTGAAGCTGGCGGCCACGCCGGCGGTCACGGCCACCTGGCCGGGACCGGTCGGGTAGTGCCCGGAGACCAGGGAGAGCAACGGCTGGCCGAACGGGCCGTGCGGGTCCTGGGCGCGCAGGTCGTAGGTGCTGATCGAGCCGGGGATGGCGACGGTCTGGTTCTCGATGACGTCGACCCGGCCGAAGCGCTGCCGCACCGCGGCGAGCTGGCCGGCCAGCTGCGGGCCCTGGCCGGGGAGCGTGGCCATGTCCTGCGCGGTGCCGAAGCCCGCGCCGGCCGGCGGCGGCGTGTCGGTGGCCACCGCCGCCCCGATGACGGTGGCGGCCAGCGCGACCACGATGAGCGCCAGGACCAGCGACTGCTGGCGCCACTCGCGGCGGAACATCCGCCAGGCCCAGCGGATGACGGCGCGGCGGGCGGGAACGCCCCCGTTACCTGCTTCCGCCCGCGCCGGGCGCTCATGCACGGCCGTGCTCACTGGCCCGGACCCGACGTGAGCAGCGACTCGGGGCCGGGTGCGGGCGCGGTCTGGTCGGTCACCCGGCCGTCGCGCAGGAACACCACCCGGTCGGCCCACGAGGCCAGCTGGGCGTCGTGCGTCACCACCACCGCGGCCAGGCCGCGCTTGCAGGCGGTGTGGATCAGCCGCATCACCGCCTCGCCGTTGGCCGAGTCGAGCGCACCCGACGGCTCGTCGGCCAGCAGCAGCCGGTGCTCGCCGACCACGGCGCGGGCGATGGCCACCCGCTGCCGCTCACCGCCGGACAGCTGGTCGGGGAAGTGGTCCGCCCGGTCCCGCAGGCCGAGTTCTTCGAGGCTGCGCAGGCCGGCCACCCGGGCCTTCCTGGCCGGCATGCCGTCCAGCTCGAGCGGCAGCGTGACGTTCTCCGCCGCCGTCAGCCCCGGCAGCAGGTTGAAATCCTGGAACACATAGCCGATCGAGCGCCGCCGCAGGCGGGCCCGGGCGTTGCGCGACAGCGTGCTCAGCTCCTGGCCGCAGACCCAGACCTCGCCGCTGCTCGGCTCCTCCAGGCTGCCGGCGATGGTGAGCAGCGTGGACTTGCCCGAGCCGCTCGGGCCCATCACCGCCACCATGCTCCCCGCGCCGACCGCGAGGTCGACGTCGAGCAGCGCGCGCACCTCGGCGGCCCCCTGGCCGTAAGAACGCGACACTTTCCGCAATTCCAGTACGTTCATTTCCGCACTCCCATTCTGCGCCGCACGCTTGGCATGGCCCCCGTCGTGGCCCCCGGCGTGCGCGGATTCAGCTTCGGGGCGCTCTCCGCGCTGGCAGTATCCAGGGCGCCGGACCGCTTGATCCGGCCGTCCGCGGCATCGAGCCAGCGGATGACGGAGTCAAGCCGGAATAGTTCGGCGTCCACGACCAGCGCCAGGCCCATGTCGGACTCGGCTTCTTCTTCCTTAATCCGGGTCCATTGCTGCATCAGTTCCACCAGGTACCTGCGGTGCACCTGGATTACGTCCTGCACGTTGGTCCCCGGCACCCGCAGCGCCACCAGGACCTTCATCACCAGCTCGTCGCGGGGCGGCGAGGACATGTCCGAGGGCGTGCGCAGCCACCCGGCCAGTTCCCCGGCCCCGGCCGCGGTGATCCGGAAGCCCTTCTGCGGTCCGTCCTGGCCGTCACCCTCGGACTCGACCAGCCCGTCCCGCTCGAGCCGCTGGAGCGTGGTGTAGACCTGCCCCACGTTCAGCGGCCAGACCTCGCCGGTCCGCGCCTCGAACTCCTCGCGCAGCTGGAGCCCGTACTTGGGCCCCTCGCTGAGCAGCGCGAGCAGCGCGTGCCGGACGCTCATGCGATCACCATATCGAGTAGCATACTCGGTATAGTACTCGCTATACCGGGACGCGCAAGCGAGTTGGCGCCGGAGATTCCGGGAGCCGGTATGCCATGCTCAGGATCATGACGAATCCGGGGTATTCGGGGCGGCCGCAGGCGGCCAAGCTCGGGATAAAGCCGGGGCTGCGGGTCGTCCTGCACGGCGGGCCGGCGGGCTGGGCGCTGACCGACCCGCCCGACGGACTGGACGAGCCCGGGCCGAACGGGGAGGCCGACGTCATCGTGGCCTTCTTTACCGAGGCGGCCGAGATCGCGCGTCAGATCGACGACCTGGGCCGGCGGATCTACCCGGCCGGGGGCCTGTGGATCGCCTGGCCGCGCCGGGCCGCCGGGCACCGCAGCGATATCACCGACAACGTCATCCGGGAGATCGTCCTGCCGCTCGGCCTGGTCGACGTCAAGGTGGCCGCGATCGACGAGGACTGGTCCGGCCTGCGGGTGGTCTGGCGCACCGAAAACCGCCGGTTAGGGGTGAGATCGCGAAATTAAATGACTTAGCTGCTTTTGCCGTCAATTCGCGGCACAGATTGGCCATAAAGTTATACACCGGAAATCAATTCCCCCGTTCCCGGTGTATGAAAGACCCAGGGGACGGGATTCCGCATCCTGCAGGGGGGACCATGAATCTAGTAAAACGCGCTCTCATCGTGTCGGCCGGGACGGCGATGACGGTCGGGCTGCTGGCCGGGACGGCCAGCGCGGCGACCGCCTTTCCGCCGCCGCCGCCGTTCACGTCGGCCACGGCGACGACGACCGTCACCACCCTGGCCGGGGGTAACGGCGGCTTCTGGGCGGGGGTGACGGTGATGCGCACCGCCACCGTCACCGGCGGCGTGCCCGTCCCGCGGTGGTTCTGCGGTCCGTGGGCGCCGGCGTGCTTCCGCTACCGCGCCACCTTGGGGGACCACGGGCTGTTCCGCACGTTCTTCCGGGCCCTCACGCCGAACCAGTCCCGTCCCGGACGGCATATTCACGGCATCGTCACCGGACGGGTGAACGGGTCGGCTACCTTCGCCACCTTCTACGCCAGCGGGTTCCCGCACGCGTTCAACGTGCCGGTGTCGGTCTTCGGTCCGGCCGGAGCGCCGGGACTGTGGCCGGAGCGGTTCTTCGGGCCGGGCACCAGGTTCGGCGGCGTGCACATGTCGCCGTGGACCTTCACCTACACCGCACTGACCTTCTGCGGCCTGCAGATCTGGACCGACGCGTCCTGGAACGGCGGCGGCAACCTGCGCTTCGACGGCAACATAACCGGGTGCTGATCAGCGGGGGCGCGGGTTACCATGACGCCATGGGTTTCACTTGACGTTGAAGGCCTGCACTTCCCGTTCTCGCCGTCGCGCTCGCGATCGAGTTCGCCGACGAGCTGGTTGACGGGGCCAAGGGAGCCGCGCTCCCGCTTATCCGGCACGACCTGGGACTGAGTTACGAGCAGGTCGGGCTGCTGGCTTCGGTACCGCTGCTGCTGGGCGGTTTCCTCGAGCTGCCGCTCGGCGTGCTGGCCGGGGATGGGCCGGCGGCGTCGGCTGGCCGTTCTCGGCGGGGGCATCCTGTTCGTGCTCACCCTGCTCGGGGTGGCAGCGGCCCACTCGTTCGGTGTATTGCTGGTTGCTTTTATCGCCTTTTACCCGGCGTCAGGCGCGTTCGTCTCGCTGACCCAGGCGCAGATCATGGACGCCTGGCCGGACCGGCAGGCCCCGCTCATGGCGCGCTGGGACCTGGCCGGGTCGGCCGGGGCACTGGCCGGGCCGCTGCTGCTCACCGTGGTGCTGGCGGCCGGGGGTGGGTGGCGGGCCGGGTTCCTGGCGCTGGCCGCGATCGCGGGGCTCACCTGGGTGGGCGCTTTCCTGCGGCATCCTGCCGGCCCGCCCGGCTGCGGAGCTGCTGGTGGCGGAGGAGGATGAGGGCGTGCCGCCGTCGTGGACGGAACGGGCCCGGGAGACCGTGGCGGCGCTGCGGAGCTGGCGGACGCTGCGCTGGCTGCTGCTGACCGAGGTGGCCAACCTGCTGGTCGACGTGTTCACCGGGTTCCTCGCGCTGTACCTGGTGGACGTGGCGCACCTGGCGCCGGCGGTCGCGGCGCTGGCCATCGCGATCAGGCTCGGGGCCGCGCTGGCCGGGGACGCCGCGCTGATCGTGATCCTGGAACGGGTCGGGGACCTTACCGTGCTGCGGGTCAGCGCCGCGGCGGCGGCGCTGCTCTACCCGGGGTTCCTGCTCGTCCCCGGGCTGGTGCCCAAGCTGGCGGCGCTGGCCGGGCTGAGCGCGGCCACGGCGATGTGGTACCCGATTCTCCAGGCCCGGCTGTACGGCAGCTTGCCCGGACGGAGTTCGGTGGCGGTGACGCTGAGCAGCGCGGCCGGGCTGGCGGGCGGGCTGGGGCCGCTCGCGGTGGGGCTGGCGGCGCAGGGACTGGGACTGAGCTGGGCGCTGGCCGGCCTGGCGTTCGTCCCGGTGGCGGTGCTGGTTCTTCCGGGCCGGGAACGGGCACCGGGTCGTTCGGACTGAAGGTCTTGGGAGCGGGGAATAGGACGGACGGGGACGCGTTGACCCTTCGTTGGAAATGTTTTGCTCTTGGTTAGAGCTATGTCTGGATCGGTATTGCTCATGAAAGGTTTCCCCGTTCGTCCCGTGCCCGTCGAGACCGTCGCCGAGCAGCTGACGCTGGTCCGGCGCCGGGCGCAGCCGAAGGCGGCCTACATCGCCCGGCTGACCGTCACCGCGGTGTTCGCGTACCTGATCGCGCTCCAGCTGCCCGGCGGGTCGCCGCGTTCGGTGCTCGCCCCGCTGACCGCGCTGCTGGTGGTGCAGGCCACCTTGTCCCACACCATCGACAGCGCCGCGCGGCGGGTCGTGGCGGTCACCGCCGGCGTGCTCGCCGCCGTCACCGTCGCCGCCTACATCCCGTTCAGCTGGTGGGTGCTCGGCCTGCTCATCGCGGGCACGCTGGCGCTCGGCATCGTGCTGCGGCTCCGCGAGGAGATCCTCGAGGTGCCGATCAGCGCCATGCTGATCTTCTCCACCGGCTCGCACGCCGCCGCGACCAGCCGGATCACCGAGACGCTGGTCGGCGCGGCCGCCGGGCTGGCGGCCGGCCTGGTGCTGGCCCCGATCCGGGTGCAGCCCGCCCGGGAGGCGGTGGGCGAGCTCAGCCGCCAGATGGCCGACCTGCTCGGCCAGATGGCCGCGGGCCTGGCCGAGACGCCGGACCCGCGGCGCGCGGCCGAATGGCTGGACCGGACCCGGGCGCTGCGCGGCGAGATCGAGCGGGTCGACGACGCGCTGTCCCAGGCCGAGGAGAGCGTCCGGCTCAACCCGCGCCAGTTCGGGCCCCGGCAGCTCCGGGCCGGCAACCCGGCGGCCGGGCTGCGGGAAGGCGTCGACACGCTGGAGCGGGCGGCGACGGATATGAGGGTGCTGGCGCGTTCGGTCGCGGACAGCGCGCGGATCGACAACGAGCACAGCCCGGTCCGGGAGGCGGAAACCCGCGCCCGGCTGGCCGCCGTGATCGCCGAGCTGTCCGCCGCGGTCCGGAACTACGGGCAGCTGTTCGAGGCCGAGCCGGTCCCCGGATCGCTCGCGGAGTTCGCCGCCGAGCCGATCACCGAGGCGCTCGAGGATCACCTCGAGGAGGCGCAGCGGCAGCAGGACCAGCTGGCCGACCTGCTCTCCACCGATCCGGCCGGGCGGCCGGAGGGCTGGCAGCTGCGCGGCGAGATCCTCGCCCACGTGGACCGGCTGCGTTCGGAGCTCGAGCCCGCGCACCTGCCGCACCCGGCCCCGCCGAAGCCGCCGCTGCGGGCGCTGCGCGAGCGGCACCGGAGCGAGCGGCAGCGGGAAGAGCGCCAGCGTGACGAGCGGCAGCGCGACGAGCGGCAGCGGGAGCCGGCGACCGGGCCGCGGCGGCGGCCGAACCAGGCCACCCTGCGGGTGCGGGCCAGGCGGACGGCGGGCCGGGTCAGGGCGCGGCGCGGGCGGTTATCGCGTTGTCCGCGAGGCGGTGTTATCCGCGGGGCGGATGCCGCGGCGAGCGTCTTCGCTAGCCGTGGTGGACGGCTTCGACGTTGTGGCCGTCCAGGTCGCGGAGGAAGACGCCGTAGTAGCCGGGGTGGTACTCGGGGAACTCGCGCGGGGCGTGCAGCACCTCGACCCCGGCCGCCACGGCGGCCTCGTGCACGGCGTCTATCGCCGCGCGGTCGGGGGCCTTGAAGGCGACGTGGAGTTCCCTGGTCTCGGTGCCGGTGGGCGGGCCCAGCCAGAACACCGGCCTGGCCGTCGGGGCCGCCCAGGCCGGCCACGATGGTCTCGCCGACCGGGAACCGCATGATCTCGCGCATCCCGATGGCGGCGAAGGTGCGGAGGTAGAAGTCGAGCGACTTCTCGACGTCCTGGACCTGCAGGCCGATGTGATCAAGCATGAGCGGAGCCTAACAGGGGGCTATGACATTGCGGCTGGTCACCACCAGGCCTTTGTCTGCGGTTTCGGGTGCTATAACCCCCGAAACCGCAGACAAAGTGATGCAGCTCAGAGGTCGGGCGGGCGCGGGGCGTGGGAAACTACCCGGATGACCGCGTTGAAGCTGCCGGGATTGCCGTTCGCGCTCGAGCCTGAGGGGAGCCCGCCGCCGGGGTGCCGGATTACGAACGGGGAGACGCTGACGCTGACGGCGGCGGGGCGGACGGACATGTTCGTCGATCCGGCCGGGGCGGATCAGGTGCCGGACGCCGGGCGGTTCGTGGGTCTGCCGCCGGGCGGTGACTTCACGCTGGCGGCACGGGTCCGCGTGGAGTTCGCGAGCATGTTCGACGCGGGGGTGCTGCTGGTGTACGCGGCCGAGCGGCAGTGGGCCAAGCTCTGCTTCGAGTACTCGCCGCAGCACCGGCCCACCGCGGTCACGGTGGTGACCAGGCAGACCTCGGACGACTGCAACTCCTTCGAGGTGGACGGGAACACGTTGTGGCTGCGGATAACCCGGTCCGGCGCGGCCTGGGCCTTCCATGCCTCCACCGACGGGGCGTGGTGGCGGCTGCTGCGGTACTTCACCCTCGATAAAGGCCTGGCCCGGGTGGGATTCATGGCTCAGTCGCCGACTGGTGAGGGGTGCGCGGCCGACGTTCGACCACATCACGTTCCGTCCCGGTGCGCCGGCTGACCTGCGGGACGGGAGCTAACCCGCGGGAAGGGAGCAGCCGGGAAGCGGCGGGTTACGACCAGGGCGGCCAGGTCGGGGGCGAGCCGGACCTCGGCCGCGTCGACGGCGGGATGGTTATGCCAGTGCATCCGGGCCGGGTCGGGCTGCCCTTCGAAGAGCGGCGGCCAGGTCGAGGCGGGGGTCAGGTCGTCGATGACGATGGTGCCACCGGGGCGGAGCAGGGCTTCCGGGTCGGCCGGAGTATTCGGGCCGCCGGGCCTTGCCTTGTCCGCCGCCGTCCAGCACCAGCAGGTCGAACGGGGCTTCCTGGGCGATCTCGGTCCAGTCGCCGTGGATGACCGTCACCTGCGGCTGGCCGGCGAAGAGCCCGGCAGGCCTAGGGCGGCCCGCTGAGCGTCCAGTTCCACGCTGAACAGCCGGGTCCCCGGGCGGGCCCCGGAGGCCAGCCAGGCCAGGCCCACGCCGCAGCCGGTGCCGGTCTCGCCGATCCGGCCGGCGCCGGCGGCCAGCGCGTAGAGGAGGCGGCCGTGCTCGGGGCGGCACGAGTGGGCGAAGCCTTGCCCGGCGGGCGAGGTCCACCGCGCGTTCGACCAGCGGGGGCAGGTCCGTCAGGCCTTCGTAGGCGGTCGTTCCCTGGGGTGACACAGCGAGTTAACGCTCCAGGACGCGGGCGGTGTAGGCGTTGCGGAACTTGCCCGCGGGGTCGTAGTGGCGGGCGAGTGAGAGGAAGTCGGGCAGCCGGTCGTAGCGGGCATGCAGTTCGGCCGCCGGGGTGGTGAAGACCTTGCCCCAGTGCGGGCGCGGGGTCGAACGGGGCCAGCTGCCGCTCCAGGTCGGTGACGACGGGCAGGACCGCGCTGGTGTCCGGGATCCAGGTGAAGTGGAACGCCACGCTGTCCTGCCGGTAGGCCATGCTGAGCCACAGGTCGTCGGCGGCGATCCGGCGGACCTCGCAGATCCGCACCGCCGTGGCCAGGCGGTCGGCGATCTGCCGCAGCGCGTGCAGCGCGGGCACGGCGTGCTCGACGGGCAGCAGGTACTCGGACTGGAGCTCGTCACCCGCGCTCGGGGTGAAGTCGGGCCGGAAGTGCGGCAGCCGCTCGAACCACGGGCCGGGCACGCCCAGCTGCTCGGTGCAGGAGTCGGCGGCCACGCCGGGCACCGGGTTCCGCGCGGCCGGGGCGGGGGTGGCGGTGAACCACGGTTCCTCAGTGACCGGTGGGGCGGGTGCGACTGAGGTGTGTGTGGCGGGTGGGGCGTAGAGGTTTTCTTCGACGAGGCTCTTGATCCAGAGCTGGGTCAGGCGGGGAGCACGCCAGTCGGTGAACATGCTCACGCTGTAGCCGGACGCCATGATGGCCGCGAAGTGGTCGTCCAGGACCTCGAGCGGCAGGTCCTCGTAGACCCGCTGGGCGACCTCGAAGGACGGCACGACCGACAGGATCAGGCGGGTGACCACGCCGAGGGCGCCCAGGTGCACGACCGCGCCGGGGAAGTCGGAGCGGGACAGTTCCACCACGTCGCCGTCGGCGGTCACGAGTTCGAGGCCGGTCACGGCGGCGGACAGGGACTGGTTGGCGGTCCCGGAGCCGTGGGTGCCGGTGGCGGTGGCGCCCGCCACCGAGATGTGCGGCAGCGAGGCCATAGTGCGCAGCGCGAAGCCCATGCGGTCCAGGCGGGCGGCCAGGGTGGCGTAGCTCAGGCCGGCCGACACCCGGACCAGGGAGTTGGCCGAGTCGACCTCGACCTCGGGCGGCAGGTCGGCCAGGCTGACCTGGGTACTGGGCGAGTCGGCCATCTCGTTGAAGGAGTGGCCGGTGCCGAGCACGCGGACCTGGGGGGCCCGCCCGACGACGGCGCGCAGCTCGGCGAGCGTGGCCGGACGGTGGAATTCCGGCGCGGTGAAGGCGATGTTGCCCGCCCAGTTGACGCGCTGGCCAGCACCAGCGAAAGCGGTCACCGTGGCTCCGTCCAGGTAGAAGGCAACGGTCCGCCGTACCACAGCTCGATGATCTGCCGCGCGATGGAGACCGGCGGGGGCAGCGCGATCTCGCGGGCCTCGATCGCGGCCACCAGGCCCTCGCGGCTGAACCAGAAGGCCTCGGCGATCTCCTCGGCGTCGGGGACGATGTCCTGCCCGGCCGGGGCCTCGGCCCGGAAGCCGAGCATCAGGCTGCGCGGCATCGGCCAGGGCTGGCTCCCGACGTAGCGCACGTTGGTGACCTTGATCCGGACCTCTTCGTCGACCTCGCGGGCCACCGCCTGCTCGGCTGACTCTCCCGGCTCGACAAACCCGGCCAGGATCGACACCCGCTTGCCGGGCCAGGCCACGTTCCGGGCCAGCAGGCAGCGGTCGTCCGGGTCGGTCACCAGCATGATGACGGCGGGGTCGGTGCGGGGGAAGTGCTCGGTGCCGTCCACCGGGCAGCGGGTCGAGTGCCCGCCGGGGTCGGGGACGGTGGGGGTCCCGTCGACCGGGCAGTGCGTGTGCGTGTCGTGCCAGTTGGCCAGGGCCACGGCGTGGGTGAGCAGGCCCGCGTCGCGGTCGCCGAGCAGCGTGCCGGCCTCGCGCAGGTAGGCCGGGCGGACCCCGGAAGCCTCGGAGCCCCCGTCGGGCAGGGACGGCAGCGCCGCGGAGACGCCGAAGTACACCACCCCGTCGTCGTCCTGGCCGAGCAGCAGCCGGGTACCGGCCGGGGCATCGCCCGGGGAGACGAAGACCAGGTCCATCCGGTCACCGCCGTCACGGACCAGGGCCTGGCCGGCCGAGACGACGAGCACCCGGCTGGCCGGGTCGGCCCAGGCCGCGTCCAGCCACTCGGCGTCGGCCCGCCGGTGGGTGACCCGGTCGACCGTGCCGCGGGACAGGGCCAGTGACGACTGGTCCAGCAACTCCTGCGCGATCACTTAATACCCGCGGCGGCTAGCTCGTCCCACAGGTAGGCCGAGGCTTCGGCTCCGCGTTGGAGGAGGGTGATGTCCATGCTCTCGTTCGGGGCGTGGATCTGGTCGGCGTCGAGGCCGACCGCGATGAACACCAGCGGCGCGTCCAGGATCTCGGCCAGGTCGGCCTCGGGACCGCTGCCGCCTTCCTTGGTGAACAGCACCTCGCGGCCGAACGCCCGCTGCAGGGCGCGCCGCCCGGCCTGCACGGCCGGGGAGTCGATGGGCGAGTGGCAGGGCCGGACGGCGGGCTGGATGGTCACCGCGGCCTCCAGGCCGTCCGGGGTGCGCGCCGCCACGTACTCGCGGAAGGCCGCGGCCACGTCGGCCGGGTCCTGGTCGGCGACCAGCCGGAAGGAGACCTTGGCGTGCGCGGCCTTGGGGATGATGGTCTTGGAGCCCGGTCCGGTGTGGCCGCCCCACATGCCGTTGACCTCGGCGGTCGGCCGGGCCCAGATCCGCTCCAGGGTGCTGAAGCCCTCCTCGCCGTACAGCGGCGCCGCTGTGGCCCGCGTCGGCCAGCCAGTGCTTCTCGTCGAACGGCAATCGCGCCAGCAGGTCCCGCTCCTCGTCCGGCAACGGCCGCACCCGGTCGTAGTACCGGGGCAGGGTGACATGGCCCTGGTCGTCGTGCAGGCCGGCCAGCAGGCTCGCCATCGCGTGCAGCGGATTCGGCACCCCGCCGCCGAACGATCCCGAGTGCAGGTCACGCACCGGCCCGGTCAGCGTGACCTCGACCGGGAGCAGGCCGCGCATGCCGGTGCACATGGACGGCACGTCGGCCGCCCACATGGTGGTGTCGCTGATCACGATCACGTCGCAGGCCAGCCGCTCCCGCTCGCGCCGGAGCAGGTCGGCGAAGTGCTCCGAGCCGGACTCCTCCTCGCCCTCGACCAGCAGCTTGATCGTCACCGGGGGCGCGGTGGCGCCCGGAGGCCGCCAGCGCGGCGCGGACGCCGAGCGCGTGCAGCAGCACCTGGCCCTTGTCGTCGGAGGCGCCCCGGCCGAGCAGCCGGCCGTCCCGCTCGACCGGCTCGAACGGCGGGCTGTCCCACTCCTCGAGCGGCTCGACCGGCTGGACGTCGTGGTGGCCGTAGACCAGCACCACCGGGGCGGCGGGGTCCGCGGCCCGCCATTCCGCGTACACCGCGGGCAGCCCGCCGGTCTCCAGCACCTGGGCCACCGGGAACCCGGCGCCGCGCAGGTGACTGGCCAGCCAGGCGGCGCTGTGCCCCACGTCACCGTGCCGGTCCGGGTCGGCGGAAATCGACGGAATCGCCAGCCACTGCTTCAGGTCATCGATGAATTCGCGCGCGTTCGCCTCGACATAACCACGGACGTCCATGAACTAGACGTTATCGTGCACCACCTCGAAGGCATCGCCGCGGCCCATCAGTCCCACGGCCGGGATCGTCACGTACTTGCCGGGACGGTCGGTGACCGAGCCGGCCACGGCCGGCTCCTCCCCCGCGCCGCGCAGCGCGTCGACGGCAGCGTCGGCCTCGGACGGGTGAACGACAACGCAGAAGCCGGTGCCCATGTTGAAGGTGGCAAACATGGTCGCGACCGGGACGTCACCGGCCGCGGCGATCTGGCCGAAGATCTCCGGGGCGGGGGGCAGCGCGTCCAGGACGTACGACACGTCGGCGGCCAGCCGGGTCACGTTGAGCAGGCCGCCGCCGGAGATGTGGGCCAGCCCGCGGGGCACCACGCCCGCGTCCCATAGCGCCTCGATGGCCCGGACGTAGACCCGGGTCGGCGCGAGCAGTGCGTCGGCCAGCTCCCCCACGCGCTCGCCGAGGGCCCGCCGGGCCAGCGAGAAGCCGTTGCTGTGCAGCCCGGAGCTGGGCAGCGCCAGGACCACGTCCCCCGGCTCGACCCGGGACCCGTCCACCGGGTTGCGGCCCTCGGGGATCGCCCCGACCGCCGTGCCAACCAGGTCCATCATCGGGCCCCCGCCGGCCGAACTCGCCAGCATCGCGCCGATCTGCGCGATCTCCCCGCCCGGGATGGCGATGCCGGCCTCGTCGGCGCCCCGGTACAGGCCGCGGGCCACGTCCTCGAGCACGGCCGCGTCGATGCGGTCGGTGGCGATGTAGTCGAGCAGCGCCAGCGGCACCGCGCCGGTGCAGATCACGTCGTTGACGTTGTTGGCCACCACGTCGATCCCGACCGGCTCCCACCGGTTCGCCTCGCGCGCCAGCAGGATCTTGGTGCCGACCCCGTCGGTGGTGAGCGCGATCGGCGGCCCGGGCGGGATGTGCATCAGGGTGGCGAAGTAGCCGCTGGCCAGCCCGGTGATGCTGGTCACCAGCGAGGACCGCACCGCCGTTTTCGACAGCCACGGGCGCATCGCCTTGGCGAAGACTTCCTGTTCGCGCTCTTCGTCAACGCCTGCGCTCGCGTAGGGATCCATGGGCGCCATGGTAACGAGCAGTGGCAGGACCAGGGATGGCTGCCCCGTTCGGAATAATTGAACTTTCAAGCATTGTTGGGATGAACAGCTAAGCTGTGCTGAGCCAAGGAGGACGCCATGCCAGCGATCACCGTCGACGACATCCTCGTACTGCCGCGGGTGCCGGAGCCCGACATCACCCAGGCCGAGCGGAAGGTCACCTCGGTGACGACCGCGCCGTCCGGCTACGAGGGCGAGGGATTCCCGGTCCGGCGCGCGTTCGCGGGCGTGGACCTCAAGCGGCTCGACCCGTTCATCCACATGGACCAGATGGGCGAGGTCGACTACGGCCCCGGGGAGCCCAAGGGCACCGCGTGGCACCCGCACCGCGGGTTCGAGACCGTCACCTACATCATCGACGGCACCTTCCGTCACCAGGACTCCAACGGCGGCGGCGGGCTGATCACCAACGGCGACACCCAGTGGATGACCGCGGGCGGCGGCCTGCTGCACATCGAGGCGCCGCCGGAGGAACTCGTGATGAGCGGCGGCCTGTTCCACGGCTTCCAGCTGTGGGTGAACCTGCCGGCCCGGCTGAAGATGACGCCGCCGCGCTACCAGGACATCCGGGCCGGGCAGGTCGCGCTGCTGTCCTCGGGCGACGGCGGGGCGCTGCTGCGGGTCATCGCGGGCGAGTTCGACGGCCACAGCGGGCCGGGCGTCACGCACACGCCGATCTCGCTGGTGCACGCCACCGTCTCGGCCGGCGCGCAGGTGCGGCTGCCGTGGCGGGCCGATTTCAACGCGCTGGCGTACGTGCTGGCGGGCAGCGGGACCGTCGGGGCCGAACGGCGGCCGGTCACGATGGGGCAGCTGGCCGTGTTCGGCGCGGGCGACGCGATCACGTTCGCGGCTGACGAGGAGCTGGACATCCTGCTGCTCGGCGGGGCGCCGATCCGGGAGCCGGTGGCGGCGTACGGGCCGTTCGTCATGAACACCCGCGCGGAGCTGCAGCAGGCGTTCGAGGACTTCCAGGCCGGACGGCTGGGGTCCGTTCCCGCGGTCCCGGCCGAGCCCCGGCCCGGCCACGACGTCCTTTAAGACCTTCGGGCCGAACGAGCCGGCTCTTCCACCCGTGCGAGCCTGAGCGCCAGCGCGGGGCAGGCGGAGACGGCTCGTTTCGCGTCGCGTTCCAGTGCTACCGGCACCGGGCCGGGGTCGAGGATGGGGTAGCCCCACTCGTCGACCGCGATGAGCTCGGGCAGCAGCTCGGCGCACACGCCGTGGCCGGTGCAGGCGATCGGGTTCACCCGGAGGTTGGCTGCCATCGTCAGATCCAGTCCTGTTCGCTGGTGGGCCTGTGGTCCGGCAGCGGCAGGAACGGCTTGCGGTTCGGTGGCCGCGCACTGGCCGCGGGCGTGCCGGTCGATCTCGGGCGCGAACACCCGCAGCGCGCTGCGGACGAAGCGGACCGTGCCGTCCGGGTGGCTGCAGGCGCCGCGGCCGATGACCAGGCCCGACCAGCGTTCCAGGTCGGCCCGGACCTGCTTGCGGTGGCCGGCGCCGGCCAGCTCGGCCAGGGCGGCGGCGATCCGGGGCAGGCCGTTCAGGCAGGGACCGCACTGGCCGGCCGACTCGGCGGCCAGGTAGCCGGCCACCCGGGCCGTCTCGGTCAGGCCGCACCGGTCCGCGGGCAGCGCGATCAGCACGCCCGCGCCCGGCGCTGCGCCGAACCGGCGCAGCGAGGCCCGGTCCAGGGTGAGCCCGGCCGCCTCCGGTAGCGGCAGCCAGGCGCCGTGGTAGCCGCCGACCAGCCAGACCTGGGTTTCCGGGCCGTCGCCGAGGAGGGCCTTGAGCGGGGTTCCGGTGGCCACCTCGTGGATCTCGGTCCTGCTGCCGGGGCGGTAGACGGTGGTGAGCATGCTGCCCGGCTCTTCGGGGGTGCCGACGGCACGGAACCAGCGCGGGCCGTAGCGGGCGATCAGCGCCAGGTGGGCCAGCGTCTCGGCGTTCTGCACCAGGGTGGGGGCGCCGCCCAGGCCGCGCTCGCTGACCCGCGGCGGCTGGAACGTGGGCAGCGCGGGGCCGCCGCCGAGGCGGTTGATCAGCGCGGTTTCCTGGCCGGCCAGGAACCGCGGCGGGGCCTGGGTGATGGTGACCGGCAGGATGATCCAGGCGACGGGAGGAACGTTCGGCCAGGGCGCGGAGGAGCTGCGGGCCGGGCGCGGCGTGCAGGTACAGGTGCGCCTCGGTGGCGCCGACCGCCTCGGCCGCCAGCTGCAGCCCGTCGAGGACCAGGTTGGGCGCGATCCGCAGCAGCAGCTCGTCCTTGCGGCTGGCCGGCTCGCTCTCGGCGCCGTTGGCCACGATGACCTTGCGGGCACTCCGGGCGCGGGCCACCACGGCCAGCTTGCGGTACACCGGGAAGGCCGCGCCGCCCCGGCCGGTCAGGCCGGCGGCCTCGACCTCGCCGATCAGCTCCCCGGGCTGCCCGCGGTAGGGGGCGGTGCCGTACCGGGCCAGGTGGGCCTGCAGGTCCTCGGGGACCCGCGGCAGCAGGCGGGGCAGCCCGGCAGCAGCCTGCCGGGCTGCCCCGCCTGGTGCCGTCATCTCGTTGGTCGCCGCGGTCACCGGGACACCTTCTGACGAGAGGAAGCTTGCTGGCCGAAGACCTCGGCGACCCGGCCGGCCCTCGGCACCTGCCGGGCCGCGTGAGCCAGCCGCCAGGCTACGGCCGCCGCGGTGATGACGGCGCAGCCGATGGCCAAGCCGAGCAGCCAGCCCTGCTGGAGGTCGGTGCTCGAGCCGAGGCTGTGCGCGAACGCGACCGGCCAGCTGGCGTAGGCGAGCAGGTGGATGGCCCGCCAGACGGCCCGGTTCATCCGGCCGCGGAGCAGGCTGGTCACGATCATGGCCAGCATCAGGTCCAGCGAGACCGCGCCCAGGCCCAGCCACAGTCGCTCGTACCCCGAGGCGAACGGGATCACCGCGGACAGCAGCGGGATGTGCACGTAGCTGTCGAGTACCGCCGTGACGACGTGCACCGCGATGAACGCCACCGAGAGCAGCGAGAGGTTGCGGTGGATGCCGGTCACGGCGAACCGCGGCAGGCCGGGCAGCCGGCCCTGCCGGTTGACCAGGATGCCGAGCACCAGGACGGCGGTCAGCAGCAGCAGCGAGACGATGCCCGTCGCGCGGCTGGCGTACCAGAACGCGGTGTTCATCGGTTCCTTTTTGTTGGGGCTCAGCGGGCCAGCCGGCCACGGTGAAGACCGCGCCGGTCGCGTCGACCAGGCGGGCGGGCAGGCCGAGCCGGGCCAGCCAGCCCAGCGCGCGGCGGCCGCGGATGATCGCGGCGGTGCTCGCCGCGTTGGCGTCGGCGCAGCTCCCGGCGGCGACCGAGACGGTGCGCCAGACGGGTTCGGCGGGCAGGCCGGTGCGCGGGTCGAGGATGTGGTGCAGCACGTCGCCGCCGCGCCGCCAGCGGCGGGCCGCGGTGCTCGAGGTGGCCAGGCCGCCGTCGCGGATGGCGATCTGCGCGTAGGGGCCGGCTGGCGGGTCCTCGGGGGCGCCGGTCACGTCCTGCACCCGGACCCGCCAGCCCGGTCTCGGGGGGCGGCCCGGCGACGGCGATGTCGCCGCCCAGGCTGACGAGGACGCCACCGCCGGTGCGGGCCGCGATGCGGGCGGCGGAGCGATCCGCGGCCCACGCCTTGGCGGTGGCGCCCAGGTCGAGCCGGACGCCCGGGGGCATGATCAGCGTCCGGCCGTCCAGGTGGATTTCCTGCCAGCCGGGCACGCGGCGGACGGTGAGGCGCAGCGCGGGGGCGTTGGGCGGGAGCTGGTCGAAGTCGCGGTCGTAGCCGGCGGCGGACATGGCCGCGCCGACGGTGGGGTCGACGTCGCCGTCGGTGAGGCGGGCCGCTCGCAGGGCGACCGCGATGGCCTCGGCCAGCAGCGGGCTTACTGTCGGTGGCCCGGCCGCCGTGGAGGGAGCAGAGCTCGGAGTCGGGGCGGAAGCGGCTGCAGGCCGCGTCTACGTCGGCCAGGTCGGCGGTGAGGAGCGGCGGGCCTGGTCGAGGCGGGCGGGTCGGTCACCAGGAGGTGGACGAGCGTGCCGAGGGCGCGCCAGCTGGCGACGGGCGGCTGGGCGGGGTCCGCCATGGCGTCCACGGCGGGCCGCGGCATCACGAGCCGCCGGAGGTGACCTGGCTGCCGCCCGAGCTCGAGGACGGGCGAGGAGCCGGAGCTGAGGCCGCCGGAGCTGGAACTCGAGCTCGATCCGGTGGAGGTGGAGCCGCTGGAGCTGGTGGAGCCGTGAGCTAAGTGGAGCCGGTGGAGGCTGGAGCCTGAGCTGGTAGAGCTGGAGCTCTGGAGCCCGAGCTGGTGGGGGTCGAGCCGGTGGAGGTGGACGCGCTGGCGGTGTGGGTGGATCCGGGCAGGACCAGGGCGACCGCGCCGGCCGCGGCCACGCTGGCCACGGTGACCGCGGTGGTGGCGGACCTGACCTTGCCCCGGCCGCGTTTCCTGGCCGCGATGGCCTGGCGGATCCCGTCTCGGTCTGTGCTGCTCATGTCATCCATTATGGGTCGGCGTTATCGGGGATCCCTGGGTGAATCCTCTCCGTACCCTCTGAGCCGACCGGTCGGCTAATTTGGTCGCATGAGCAAGTTTGCACTGGTCACGGGGGCTTCATCGGGGATCGGCCGGGCCTTCGCCCAGCGGCTGGCGGCCGACGGTTACGACCTGGTGGTCACGGGCAGGCGCCGGGACCGGCTCGACGAGCTCGCCGCCACGCTGACCAGCGTCAAGGCCGAGCTCGTGACCGCGGACCTGGCCACCGACGAGGGCGTGGACGCGATCGCCGCAGTGTGCGCCGCACAGCCGCTGACCATGCTGGTCAACAACGCCGGGGTCGCACACTACATGGCGTTCGCGGAGCTGCCCCGCAGACGCAGCTTCCGCTGCGCCGCACGGTATACGCCGGTGCCCTGGCCTATCTGGTCACGATGACCCAGGTCCTGCACGAGGAGATCAGCCCGGACGGGCTGCGGGCCCAGGTCGTCTGCCCGGGCGTGGTCGCTACCGAGTTCCACGAGCGCCAGGGGCTGGACCTCAGCGCCGTGCCCCGGATGTCCGCGGAAGATGTCGTCATCGCCAGCCTGCTGGACGCGGTATCCCAGGCCAGCCTGGCCGCCTTCGGCGCGCAAAGCCCCGCCCTGGCCCAGCGTTACCGGGCCAGCGGTCCTTGATGTGCCGGACCGGCCGCTTACGCGCTGGATCCGTCTTATCCGATGGACTGGAGCCTTCAACGGCCAGGGTTACGTCCTCACGCGGATCTGCCGTGCGCTCTGTGGCACCCTGGGTACCGTCTTGCGCACCCGGTGGCACACCGACCGCGTCCTCGCCGACCCGGGAGCATGAAGTAGCGTCCCCCGAGGCCTCAGCGGCCACACCGGGCCCGCGCGCGGTGTCGACCGGGCCAGTGCGGGACCTGGACAGGTCCCTTCCAGCCGGGATCGGTGGAGCATTGAGCCGGCCACGTGGGCGTTCCATAATTAGGTGAGTTCACGGTGTGGCGGGGTCCGTTAGCGTGTCATGCGGGGTGGTGGCGGCTGCGGGCGGGGCGGGGATGGTGATGCCGTGGCGGGCGGCGTAGTCGCGCAGGTCTTCCAGGGTGCGCAGGGGGATGCCGGGGGGCGGGGCGGCGGGCGGGTGCTGGGCGGCGGGCAGGGCGGCGAGCAGGGCCTGGGTGAGGGTGGTGGCGTGGCTGATGGTGGTCTTGTCGGCGCCGAGCAGGTCGGCGAGGACGTGGCCGGGCCAACGCGCTCATCCCGTCGCCCAGGGCCGAGGCGGCCGCGCCGGGCAGGATCGGGCGGAACACCGGGTGGACGAGAGCTGGGTAATAGGGCGAGGCGCGGATTCGTTCGGTCGGGGCGAGCCTTGCCACCCGTCGATCGTGCCCTGTGCCCGGGGAAGACCATGATCGCGGGCAGTTCCGGTCAATAATCGGTCGTAACTGCCCGCGATCATGAGGCTGGGCGGGAGTGGCCGAGGCTGAAGGTGGCAGGATGCGGGAGCGGCTGGAGGAGGAAGGGCGGCGTGAGCGGCTGGAGGAGGAGGGGCGGCGGGCGCGGGAGCGGGTGGTGGCGCTGGAGCGGGAGTTCGCTGGGCTGGCGGAGGCGGCCAGCGCGGCCGGGACCGACGACGAGCATGATCCGGAGGGCGCGACGCTGGCTTTCGAGCGGCAGCACGCCGCCGCGCTGCTCGAGGGGGCGCGGGAGCAGGTGGCGGCGGTCGACGCGGCGCTGGCGCGGCTGGCGGACGGGCGGTACGGGGTGTGCGGCCGGTGCGGGCAGCCAATCGGGGCCGAACGACTGGCGGCCCGCCCGGCCGCTACGACGTGCATCCGCTGTGCGGGGCGCCGGTCTTTATTCAGGGCCGCTATTCGGCGCGGAGGGCGGCGGCGGTGCGGGTGCGGGCGGCCCAGCTGGCGGGGGCCAGGGCGCCGGCCACCGCGATGAGCAGGCCGGCCAGCGCGAGCAGGACGATCTCCCAGGGCTGGTAGGCGTGCAGGATCGCGGCGGGGATGGCGGTCTGGGCGGCGTGGCCCATGACCGGCAGGACGGCGTGGTGCAGCGCGATCCCGGCCGGGATCGCGATCAGGCCGGCCGCCAGGCCGGTGCCCGCGACCGAGCAGATCACCATGGCCATGGTCTGCCTGGGGGTCATGCCGACCGCCTTGAACACGCCGAAGTCGTGCACCCGCTCCCGGGTCTGCAGCACGACCGTGTTGAGCACGCCGAGGCCGGCCACCGCGGCCAGCAGCAGCATCAGCGCCCCGACCAGGCCGAGGACGGCCAGCAGCTCCGGCGAGCTGTCGGATGTCGCGCTGGCCTGGTAGTTCGGGCCGAGCGCGCGGCCGACCGCGGACGCGTAGGCGGTGGCATCGGTGCCCGGCTTCAGGGCCACGTCGTACTGGGTCACGGTCAGCTGCGGATCCAGGCTGGCCAGGGCGGTCAGGCCGCCGATGAGCTCGGGGGTGCCGCCGGATGGGTCGAAGACCTCGCCGGCGATCCGCACGGTGAGGTGCCTGTCGCCGGAGGTCAGCGGTGTAGCTGTCCCCCACCGCCGTGCCGGTCGCGGTGAGGAAGGGGGTGTTCACCACCACCTGGTCGCTGCCCGCCGCGTACCAGTGGCCGCTGACCAGCGCGTAGCCGGTCCAGCGGGCGTCGCCGCCGAAGGCGGCCAGGGACAGCTGGCCGGACAGGCCGGGAACGCTGATCTCGTCGTCGGCCTCGGCCACGTAGCGCCGCGTGCCGGGCTGGGCGTGCAGGGCGGCCAGCACCGCGCGCTGCTGGGCCGCCGGGCTGGGGAGGCTGCTGTCGCCGGGGGCAGCCTCGGGCGGCGGGCGCCGGGCACCTCGATCTGCACGGGCACGGCCGCGGAGCGGGACAGGTCGGCCGCTACCCGGTTCAGGGAGGTGGTCAGGCCCGCCGCGAACGTCACCGCGATCACGCCGAACCCGATCGCGACCAGCGTGACCAGGGTCCGGCCGGGGCGGGCGAAAGGCGCGGCCAGGCCGAGGGTGACCGGCCGGGGCAGCCGCCTGGTCAGGCGGGCGCGGCCGAGCAGGCGGTGCGCCGCGTAGCCGCCGGACGGGCGCGGGGCCCGGCCGGTCGCGATGGCCTGCACCGCGCTCAGGCGGGCCGCGTGCACGGCGGGCGGCAGCGCGGCCAGCGCCGGTCAGCGCCAGCATGGCCAGCGGCACGGCCAGGTCGACCCAGAACGGCACGGCCAGCGCGCCGACCCCGTACACCTGGGCGGTCTGGCTGAGCAGCGGCACCGACAGCAGGTTGCCGGCGACCGCGCCCAGCACGCAGCCGGCCAGCGCGGGCACCGCCACCTGGATCAGGTAGGCCGCCACCACCTGGCCGGGCGAGAACCCGATGGACTTGAGCACGCCGATCCGCCGGGTGCCCGCCGCCACTGCCCCGCTGACCACGTTGGCCACGATCAGCACCGACATCACCAGGCCGATCAGACCGAACGCCACGATGAACGGCACCCACGGCGCGATCGAGCCGGTCGCCTGCAGCTTGGCGGTCAGGTAGGACTGGGCGCCGAGCAGCGCGCCGGGCGGCAGCGCGGCGCGGATCCGCGCGATGTCGGCGTTCACCTCGGCGGTCGTCCCGGCGCGTGGCGAACCGGTAGAGCATCTGGTCGATCTGCGGGGGCGTGCGGGGCACGCAGCTTCGCCAGCTCGGCGGGCAGTACCCAGGCGTCGGCGGTACCGGTGACCGAGGCGGCCAGGCCGACCACGGTGAGCTGCGGCGAGCCGGGCGCGCCGTTCACCGTGAGCTTCGCGCCGAGCAGCGGCGCGGGGCCCCGCCGGTCGCGCTCGAGCACGATCTCCCCCGGCTGAGGTTGGCCAGCGGCCCGCGGTGATCGTCAGGTCGTCGACCGGGCCGCCGGGCGAGGCGCGGCCGGCCATGGTCAGCTGGGTCATCATCACGCCTTGCTGGCCGCCGCCGGGGCCGCCCCCGATCACGATGGTCACGGTCGCCGTGGTCTCGGCGAACGGGCCGGCCAGGGCGGTCACCCCGGCCGGCCGGGCCGCGGCGAGCTGGGCCGACGGGGTGACGGTGGCCGTTACCTGCGCGCCGTGCTGGGCGGCGAAGGCGTGGTCGAAGGGGGCGTTGGAGTCCGACCAGCAGGCCGAGCGCCAGCGTGCAGGCCGCGGTGGCGGCCAGCACGACCAGCCCGATCACCACGGCCTGCACCCGGCGCCCGGCCAGCCCGCCGCGCGCGGCCCGCAGTGCCGGGGGCACCTGGACCGCCGCCGGGATCGCCCTCATCGCCGTGCCCCCGCAGCGGCGTCGCTGGTGACCTGGCCGTCGACGAGTCATCGACGATCTGAGCCGTGCGGCGGGCGTACCGGGCGGCCAGGTCCGGGTTGTGCGTCACCACGATCAGGGTCTGGCCGGAGGCGTTGAGGTCGAGCAGCAGCTCGCCGATCTCCTCGCCGGTCGCGGTGTCCAGCGCCCCGGTCGGCTCGTCGGCGAGCAGCAGCGCGGGCCGGTTCACCAGGGCCCGGGCGATCGCCACGCGCTGGCGCTCCCCGCCGGACAGCCGGGCCGGGTAGGCGTCGGCGTGCTTGGTGATGCGCAGCGCGGCCAGCAGTTCGTCCGCCCGGGTCCGGGCCGGGCCGGCGGCCAGCCCGGCCAGCTGGGCCGGCAGCAAGATGTTGTCCAGCACGGTCATGTCGTCGAGCAGGTTGAAGAACTGGAAGATCATGCCGACCTGCCGGCGCCGGAAGCGGGCCAGGCCGGTCTCGCTGAGCTTGTCCACCCGCTCCCCGGCCACCAGGACCGTCCCGCTGGTCGGCCGGTCGAGCCCGGCGACCAGGTTGAGCAGCGTGGACTTGCCGCTCCCGGACGGCCCCATCACCGCGAGCGCCTCGCCGGGCGCCACCGCCAGGCTGACGTGGTCCAGGGCGGGGGCGCCGTCGTGGTCGTAACGTTTGGTCACATCGGTGAGCTGCACGAGATTATCCATGGCTGGACCGTACGGACCGGACCGCCGCCACCGCGTCAGCCGACGGGCCCGACTTGGCCGGCGCGGGAGGACAGCCGTCATCCGGGCGATGTACGGGGGTACGCCCCGCGGACGATGATGACGGTCGCGCGCGGGGCGACAATGGGGAGATGCAGGAGCGCGGGCTGGCGCGGCGCATGCCGGACGGGGCGGTGGACACCGCCATCGCTGTCGTGGCCACGATCGCGGCCGTCTGGGCTGTCGTCGCGCAGATCTGGGATAGCGGCGGGCGAGACGTCGTAGCCCACGCCGTTCCCACGCCGGCCGGCGGGGAGATCCTGACGACGGTCCGGCCGTCCCTGGCCGCCACGTACTTCATCGTCGCTGGGCGTCATGGCGACCACGGCGCCGCTGGCGTTCCGGCGCAGGTACCCGGCCAGCGTGTTCTGCGTGATCATAGCGGCGGTGCTCGCCACGAACGGCTATTCCACCACGGTGACGTTCGTGGCCGTGCTCTTCGCCGCGTACAGCGCGATCGTGTACAGCCCGCACCGGCGGCTGGCCCTGCTGTGCGTGGGCACCGCGGCGGTCATCGTCACCGCGGCGTTCCCCAACACCACGCCGCCGGTGCCCGCGCGGTTCACCGCGCTGCTGGTCCTGCTGCCCACGGCGGCGGTCGCGACGGCCATGCGGACCTGGCGGCGGCGGGCCGGCGACTCGGCCGAGCGGCTGCTCCAGGCCCAGGCCGAGCACGGAGCGCAGACCCAGCGGGCGGTCGAGGCGGAGCGGGCCCGGATCGCGAGCGAGCTGCACGACGTGGTCACGCACAACGTGAGCGTGATGGTGGTGCAGGCGGGCGCGGCCCGGCGGGTGCTCGGCACCTCGCCGGAGCAGGCGCGGGACGCGCTGCTGGCGGTGGAGGCCAGCGGGCGGACCGCGATGGGCGAGCTGCGGCACCTGCTCGGGCTGCTCGCCCCGGCCGTGCCGGGTGACCAGGCGCCCGGGGAACAGGACGCCGCGCTGGTCCCGCAGCCGGGGCTCGGGCAGGTCGGGGCGCTGGTCGACCGGGTGCGGGCGGCGGGCCTGCCGGCCGAGCTGGTCATCGACGGGGCGCGGGCCCTGCCGCCCGGCGTGGACCTGGCCGCCTACCGGGTGGTCCAGGAGGCGCTGACCAACGTGCATCAAGCACGCGGCCGGGGCACGCACGGTCATCCGTTTGGTATATGGCGATGTGCGAGCTGGTGATCACGGTGACGGACGACGGCGCCCCGGCCGGCTACGGGCCGCCGGGGGCGGGCGGGCGCGGGCTGATCGGGCTGCGGGAGCGGCTCGGCCTGTACGGCGGCGAGCTCGACGCCGGGCCGCGGCCGGGCGGCGGCTGGCGGGTGCGGGCCTGCATCCCGCTCGAACCCGCGCCGGAATACCAGGTCACGTGAGCGAAGACGGCGGGGCGCCGCGGGTGGTCATCGCGGACGACCAGACGCTGGTCCGGGGCGGGTTCCGGCTGATCCTGGGCTCGGCGGGCATCCCGGTGGTGGCCGAGGCGGCGGACGGCCAGGAGGCGGTCGCGGCCACGCTGCGGCACCGGCCGGACGTCGTGCTGATGGACATCCGGATGCCCGAGATGGACGGCCTCGAGGCGACCAGGCGCATCCTGGCCGCGCAGGTCCGACGTGCGGATCATCATCCTCACCACGTTCGACCTGGACCAGTACGTCTACGCGGCGCTGACCGCCGGGGCCAGCGGCTTCCTGCTCAAGGACGTCTCCCCCGAGCACCTGATCGCCGCGGTCCGGCTGGTCCGCCGGGGCGACGCGCTGCTGGCCCCGTCGATCACCCGGCGGCTGGTGGAGCGGTTCGCGCCGCGTTCGGCCGGCGCTGACCTGTCGGCGCTGACCCCGCGCGAGCTCGAGGTGCTGGGGCTGATCGCGCGGGGCCTGAGCAACGCCGAGCTGGCCGCCGCGCTGACGCTGAGCGAGGCGACCGTGAAGACCCACGTGGCCCGGATCCTGGGCAAGCTGGGACTGCGCGACCGGGTCCAGGCGGTCGTGCTGGCCTACGAGAGCGGGCTGGTTACTCCTGGATCAGTCCGTTAGCGCCTGGTAGACGAGCTGGCGCAGCTGCGGGCGGATCGGGTAGGTGCTGGACGGGAGCAGCTGGGTGAAGAACGACACGGTCAGGCCGGCTTCGGCGTCGATCCAGAACGTGGTGCTGGCGGCACCGCCCCAGGACAGCTCGCCCAGCGAGCAGACGGCCTTGCCCGCGGCCGGGTCGATGACGACGGCGAAGCCGAGGCCGAAGCCGACGCCGCGGAACGGGGTCTCGGCGTACAGCGGGCGGCCGAACGTCTCCAGGTCCTGGTTTCCCGGCAGGTGGTTACGGGCCATGTAGGCGACCGTGCGCGGGCTCAGCAGCCGGGTGCCGTCGAGCTCGCCGGCCGGGCTGTCCGGCCGGCCGAGCAGCATCTGGAGGAACCGGTCGTAGTCGGCCGCGGTGGAGAGCAGGCCGCCGCCCCCGCTGAGCACGCGCGGGGCCTTGAGCGCGGCCTGGCCGAAGGCGTCCAGCCGCTTGGCCTGGCCGCCGGGGCCGGGCTGGTACAGCGCGGCCAGCCGGGGCGCGGTCTCGGGGCCCGCCCAGAAGGCGGTGTCGGTCATGCCCAGCGGGACCAGGATCCGGGCCTTGAAGAACTCCTCGAGGGTCTGGCCGGAGGCGACCTCGACGACCCGGCCCAGCACGTCGGTCGAGACCGAGTAGTTCCATTCGGCCCCCGGCTGGAACAGCAGCGGGAAGCTGGCGTAGCGGTCGCACACCCCGGCCAGGTCCAGGTCGGGCGGCGTGCCCCACTCGAAGCCGCCCGCCCGGTAGACGGCGTCGACCGGGTGCGTGCGGTGGAAGCCGTAGGTGAGCCCGGAGGTGTGGGTGAGCAGGTGCCAGACCCTTACCGGCTCGGTGGCCGGGACGGTCACCTGCTTCTGGTCCGAGCCGCCGGTGTAGACGCGCAGGTCGGCGAAGGCCGGGATGAAGTCGCTGACCGGGTCGTTCAGCCCGAGCTTGCCCTCCTCGTAGAGCATCATCGCGGCGACCGAGGTGATGGGCTTGGTCATCGAGTAGATCCGCCACAGGGTGTCGTCGGTGACCGGCAGCCCCGCCTCCAGGTCACGGGAGCCCGGCCCGGGCCACGTGGGCCAGCTGGCCGTGCCTGCGCACGGTGAGGAGCCAGCCCGCCAGGCGGCCGTCGGCCACGTAACGGGCGAAGTGCGCGTCGATGCGCTCGAGTCGTTCCTTGTCCAGGCCGGCCTCGGCCGGGTCCACCTCGATGTTGAGTTCGCTCACTGATTAAGTATGCGCGACGATGGACTTATGAGTTCTTCGACGGACGCGTTCCGCGCGGCGCGGGACCTGCTGCTGACCCACCGCGACGATTACGAGGCCGCGCGGCGTGAGTTCGCCTGGCCTGAGCTGGACGAGTTCAACTGGGCGCTGGACTGGTTCGACGTGATCGCGGACGAGCACCCGGAGCGGCCCGCGCTGCGGATCGTCGGCGACGACGCCGCCAGCTTGACCTACGGGGAGCTGAAGACCCGGTCCGGGCAGGTGGCCAGCTGGCTGCGCGGCCTCGGGGTGCGGCGCGGCGACCGGGTGCTGCTGATGCTGGGCAACGTGGCGCCGCTGTGGGAGGTCATCCTGGGCGCGATGAAGCTCGGCGCGGTGATCATCCCGGCGTCGACGCTGCTGCAGCCGGACGACCTGGACGACCGGGTGGCGCGCGGCCAGGTCCGGCACGTGGTCACGGACACGGCGCAGGTGTCCAAGTTCGCGGATGTGCCGGGCGACTGGACCCGGATCGTGGTGGGCTCGGCTTCGGGGTGGCACTCGTACGAGGAGGCCTTCGCGGCACCGGCCGCTGAATTCGTTCCCGAGGGGGTCACGCGGGCCGGCGACCCGCTGCTGCTCTACTTCACCTCGGGTACCACGGCGCTGCCCAAGCTGGTCGCGCACACGCAGGTCAGCTATCCGGTGGGGCACCTGTCGACGATGTACTGGGTCGGCATCCAGCCGGGGGACGTGCACCTGAACCTGTCCTCGCCGGGCTGGGCCAAGCACGCCTGGAGCAACCTGTTCGCGCCGTGGAACGCGGCCGCGACCGTGCTGGTGCTGAACTACCCGCGGTTCTCGGCCGCCTCGCTGCTTTCCGCGCTGGGCGACTGCGGGGTGACGACGTTCTGCGCGCCGCCCACGGTGTGGCGGATGCTGATCCAGGCCGACCTGGGCTCGGCGGACATCTCCGCGCTGCGCGAGTGCGTGGCGGCGGGCGAGCCGCTCAACCCGGAGGTCATCGAGCAGGTGCGCAAGGCCTGGGGGATCACGGTGCGGGACGGGTTCGGCCAGACCGAGACGACGGCGCAGGTCGGCAACACGCCCGGGCAGGCGGTCCGGGTCGGCTCGATGGGGCGGCCGCTGCCCGGGTACTCGGTGGTGCTGGTCGATCCGGTCTCCGGTGCTCCCGGCCGCGACGGCGAGATCTGCCTGGACCTGTCCGACCGGCCGCTCGGGCTGATGACCGGGTACCTGGACGATTCCGCCTTGAACGAGCGGGCCATGGCGGGCGGGTACTACCACACCGGCGACGTGGCGACCACGGACGACGACGGCTACATCACCTACGTGGGCCGGACCGACGACGTCTTCAAGGCCTCGGACTACCGCATCTCGCCGTTCGAGCTGGAATCCATCCTGATCGAGCACGAGGCGGTGGCCGAGGCGGCCGTGGTGCCGTCACCGGACCCGGTGCGGCTGGCCGTGCCGAAGGCGTACGTGCTGCTGGCGGGTGATCGCTCGCCGTCGCCGGAGCTGGCCCGGGACATCATGGCGTTCTGCCGGGAGAAGGTGGCGCCGTACAAGCGGATCCGGCGGCTGGAGTTCGGTGACCTGCCGAAGACCATCTCCGGCAAGATCCGCCGGGTGGAACTGCGCGACGCCGAGACGGGGCGGGATTCGTCGCCGCGGGGTGTCACCGAGTTCTGGGAAGAGGACTTCAGCTGGTAACCCCGCCGGGTCGATGAGGTCGGCGCAGCGGGTGGCGGCGGCCAGCAGGGTCGGGTCGCCGCTGCGGGCGTGCGCGTCCAGGACGGTGTCGGTCAGCTTGATGACGTGCTCGTCGCCGTGGTCGGTGGCCCGGGCCATCAGGTTCCCGGGGTTGACGGCGGGGGCGGGCGGAGCCGGCTGGGGTTCGGCCGGGGCGTAGGCGACGGTGATGGCGGCGCACGCGGCCCAGGTCGCGGCGAGGGTCGTCGGCCACAGCGCCTCGGGCAGGGCGGGGAGCAGCTGGATCATCGCGTTCGGCGCGGTGGCGACGTGGACGAGCAGGACCGGGCTGCCGTAGCCGTGGGTGGCGTACTGCCGGGCGCCCGCCTCGACCAGGGCGGCCAGTGTTTCCGGCACCTCGGCGGGGCCGGCCGGGGGGCGCAGCGTGGTCAGCGCGGGCGTCCAGCCCGGCAGGTCGGCCAGCCGGGCGAAGCGCTGCCGCATCTCCCCGCTCTGCTCCGGCAGCCGGGGCAGTTCGGCCAGCGCCTCGGCGGCGTCGAGCGATCCGGCCGGGGCGGCGAGGCCGGGCACGAAGATCGCGCGGGCAGCCCAGTAGCCCAGCGCGTGGGCGATCTCGTCGACTGCTTCCGGCGAGGTGTCGCCCGCCAGGACCGTGCGGACCGCGTGGCCGGTCCGGATCAGGCCGTGGGTCGCGCCGGAGGCGATGGCGGGCAGCAGCCGCGGCCACCAGGCGGCCAGTACCTGCGGCCACGGCTCCTCGCGCACGGCCCGCCGGAAGTACGCGACCCAGTCGCCGACGCGGCTCAGCTGGCCCATGGCCTGCCGCCAGTTGTCCTCGGTGATCGGGTCGCCCTCGCCGGGCAGGTCCACCAGGCGCGCGACGTACCGGTCCAGCCAGGGGCCGACCTGCGCGCCGTAGCCGCGCCGGGCCAGCACCTCGACCGCCATCGGGCCGTGGTTGCTCAGCCCGTTGTCGCCGCCCCACTCCGGGCCCCACTGGTGCAGCCGGACGTACGCCTCGTCGAGCACATCACTGGTCATGAGATCAAGGAAATCACGAACCGCGGTCAGCTGGTGATGTCGGCGGAGGTGAAGCGGGCCCAGGCGAAGGAGCCGGCCAGGACGGCGTAGACGGCGAACGAGAGCAGGCCGCGGAGCAAGGTGGTGGTGTCGACCGGGGCCCGCAGCAGGGCGTCGAAGGACAGCCACCAGTGCGTGGGCAGGTACGGGTGGATCACGGCGAGCTGCGGCACGTTGTCGAGCACCTCGCTGGTCACGACCGCGATCATGACCGTGGCGATGGCCCCGATGGCGTGCTCGGTCAGCGTCGAGATGGCCAGCCCGACGGCGCCGAGGGCGGCCATCGCGGCCGCCACGTACAGGGTCACGAACAGCAGCCGGAGCAGCCCGTCGGCCAGCGAGACGGTGGTCCCGGACAGCAGGGTCACCGGGCCGACCGGGAACAGCACCGTGCCGGCCAGCAGCGCCACCACCGAGATGATGAACGTGGCGCACAGCCCGAACGTCACGATCACGCCGTACTTGACCACGAGCAGCCGGGTCCGCCCGGCCGGGACGGCCAGCAGGTAGCGCAGCGTGCCGTAGCCGGCCTCGCCGGCCACCGAGTCGCCCGCGACGACCGCGACCACGACCGGCAGCACCAGGATGAGCAGGGTCGACAGGGCGATGAAGGTGAGGAACACGCCGTTCCCGGCCAGCTGGTTGAAGAACGCCGGGCCGCCGCCGTTGCCGCCGTCCGGGTGCGGCGCCGCCAGCCGCAGCGCGATGCCGATGATCAGCGGGAAGACGGCGGTGACGGCCAGCAGCAGGAGGTTGCGCCGCCGCAGCATGACCAGCCGGAGCTCGGCCGTAAAAAACCTCAGAGCGGACCGAACGGGGTGGGGTGCCCGCTCCCGTGCCGCCTCCGCGCCCGGCCCGGCGGCCTGGAGCTCAGCCGCTGACATCGAAGCCCTCCCCGGTCAGCCCGACGAACAGGTCCTCCAGGCTCGGCGAGGTGACCGCGAAGCCGCGGACCCCGATCCCGGCGTGGACCAGCTCGGCGCAGATCTGCTCCGGCGACGCCGTCGCCGAGAGCGGCCGAGGCCTCGCCGGACGTCGATCTGGGGATCGGCCAGGTCGAGCCCGGCTAGTACCTTGGCCGCCGCCTCGGCGTCGGCGGTCTGTACCGTGACCCGGGCGGCGCCGGTGTGGCGCAGCTCGGCCAGCGAGCCCTGGAAGACCAGCTGCCCGGTCCGCATCACGCCCACGTGGGTGCAGATCTGCTCCACCTCGGCCAGCAGGTGCGAGGAGACGAACACGGTGATCCCGTCCGCGGCGATCTGCCTGATCAGCGTGCGTACCTCGCGGGTGCCCTGGGGGTCGAGGCCGTTGGTCGGCTCGTCCAGGATGATCAGGTCCCGGGGCTGCAGCAGGCCGGCCGCGATGGCCAGCCGCTGCTTCATCCCCAGCGAGTAGTGCCGGTACCGCTTGCCCGCCGCGGCCAGCAGGCCCACCTGGTCCAGGGCTTTGTCGATCCGGGCTTTGGCGGTAGCCGGGTCGGCGGTCCGGTCGGCCGCGTCGTACCGGGCCAGGTTGGCGGTGCCGGTCAGGAACGGGTAGAAGGCCGGCCCCTCGACCAGCGAGCCGACCCGGTGCAGCACCCGGGTGGCGCCGTCCGGCATCGGCACGCCCAGCAGCGCCGCGCTCCCGCTGGTGGGGAAGGCCAGGCCGAGCAGCATCCGGATCGTGGTGGTCTTGCCGGAGCCGTTCGGCCCGAGGAAGCCGTAGACGGCGCCGTGCGGGACGGCGAGATCGATATGGTCGACGGCGAGCTGGCCCCCGCGGAACCTCTTGGTCAGCTCGCTGGTCGAGATGGCGGTCGTGGTCAACGCGCTAGTGGCCGGACTGGGCGGCGGCGTAGAGGACGCTGGGCTCGACCGCGCCGACGTATGTCGGGCCCGCGTCGGTGATCAGCACCGAGACCAGGCTGGTGCGCAGCAGCTTGCCGCTGCCCCAGGCGCCGTGGACCGGGGTGGCCGCGGCGAGCAGGGTACGCAGTACGGCGTCGCTCTCACCGGGCGCGCTGCCGGGTGTATTACTGGGCGTATTGCCATCGGCGCCCGAGAGCTTGAGGACGGTCAGCCAGTCCTTGCCGATGGTGGTGCCGCCGTTCGTAGCGGGGGCCTTCCCGTGGTCGCCGCCGCTCAGGTTCTCCTGGGTGACGGTGGCGCCGGGCGGCGGGGTGAAGGTGAGGTCGGCGGCCGCCGGGGTGACGAACTGGATGGCGGTGTAGCCCACCTGGAAGGCGGGGGTGCTCGCGCCGCGGGCGAAGACCTGGAGGCGCAGCGGCACGCCGTTGCGGGCGTCCACGTCGATCTGCACCTGGCCGACCAGCGACCGGTGGTCCTTGGGCGCGAGAACCAGCGCGTAGGCGGCCTGCCCGGCCACCGACACGTTGCTCGACACGCTGACCGCGGTGGTCGGGCCGACCGCGGCCAGCACCTGCTGGGCCGCCTGCTGCGGCGTCACCGGCTGCGCGGGGACGGTGGTCTTCGCCGGGGCGTGGGCCGGGAGGGTGTACTTGGTGACCTTGTTCAGCGTGCTCTGCCACAGCCAGGCGGTGCCGCCGTCCCTGATCACGTCGCTCTCGCTCAGCGACTGCGGCACGGCCAGCCGGAAGTGCTGCGGGCTCGCGTACCACACCCGGATCGTGTGCGACCCGGTGAGCAGCGAGGACAGCGACGTGGTGCTCCCGGTAGAAGGCAGCGCGGGCAGCCCGAACGACGCGGTCTCGACCACCGTCCCGGTCAGCGGCGGCGTGGTGGCGTCGGCCACCTGGGCGAGCAACTGGGCCGGCGTGCGCGCGGGCAAGCCGGGAGCGGCCTGGGCCGTGGTGATGAGCGACCCGGCCAGGATCCCGCCGGTGACGACGAGCGCGCCGGCCGGAATCGCCCACCGGGCCCGGCGGGATGACAGCTTCGGAACCTGAACCATGTCTCCAGGGTGGCCGGCCGGCACTGTGAGCACCCTGAGAGGCTGTGAGCGGGCTGAGAGCCCGGCGTCGGCGGGGTGCCGAATGGGTCACACTGGGACGGTGCGGGTGCTAGTGGTGGAAGACGAGCGGCGGCTGGCCTCGGCCGTCCAGCGCGGCCTGACCGCCGAGGGCTTCGTCGTCGACGTCGCCCACGACGGCGTGGACGGCCTGCACCAGGCGCGCGAGGGCGGCTACGACGCCGTGGTGCTCGACCTGATGCTGCCCGGCCTGTCCGGCTACCAGGTGTGCGAGCGGCTCCGGGCCGAGCGCAACTGGGTGCCGGTGCTGATCTTGTCGGCCAAGGACGGCGAGTACGACCAGGCCGACGGGCTCGACCTCGGCGCCGACGACTACATGACCAAGCCGTTCTCCTACGTGGTGCTGGCCGCCCGGCTGCGCGCGCTGCTGCGCCGCGGCGCCCGCCCGCGCCCGGCCATCCTGGCCGCGGGCGACCTGCAGCTCGACCCGGCGGCCCGGACCGTGCGCCGCGGCGAGGCCGCCATCGAGCTGACCGCGCGGGAGTTCGCGCTGCTCGAGTATCTGATGCGGCGGGCCGGCCAGGTGGTGGCCAAGTCAGAGCTGCTCGAGCACGTCTGGGATCCGGATGCTATCGGCGACCTCAACATCGTCGAGGTCTACGCGGGGTATGTGCGACGCAAGATCGACACCCCGTTCGGTCGTAATGCTCTTCAGACGGTGCGCGGGGCCGGGTACCGCCTGGCCGCCGACGGCGGCTGATCATGAAGCTGGCCGGGTGGTGGCGGCGGCGGAGCCTGCGGGCCCGGCTGACGATGGTCACCTCGGCCGGCCTGGCGGTCGCGCTCGCCCTGGCCGCGGTGCTGCTGGCCAGCACGGTGCGGTCGACGCTGATCAACGGGCTCGATGTCGGCGCCCGGCAGGGCGCGCTCGAGGTGGCCACGCTGCTGAACCAGGGCCGGCTGCCCAGCCCGGTGCCGGTGCCGCCGGACACGGTCACCGTCCAGGTACTCAACGCGCAGGGCCGGATCGTCAACACCTCCCCCGGCGCGGACCGGCTGGTGCCGATGCTGCCGCTCGCGCTGGCCCGCGAGGTGGCGCGGACCGGGCAGGCCCGGATGCTGGCCGGGCCGCCGATCGGCGTGCCGTCGGTGCTCCGGGTGGTGGCCGTCCCCGCCCGCGGCCAGCACATCGTCATCGCCGCGGTGTCCTTCGCCCAGGTGCACGACAGCCTGGCCACGCTGGCGCGGGCCCTGTTCATCGGGACGCCGCTGCTTTTCGGACTGCTGGCGCTGGCCATCTGGCTGGTCACCGGGTACACGCTGCGGCCGATCGCCGCGCTGAGCCGCGGCGCCGCCGCGGTGAGCGGGACCGGGCGGCCGCGCGACCTGCCGGTGCCGCCTGCCCGCGACGAGGTGCGGGAGCTGGCAATCACGCTGAACGGCATGCTCTCCCGGCTGGCCGGCGCCCAGCAGCGGCAGCGGGACCTGGTCTCGGACACCGCGCACGAGCTGCGCAGCCCCATCGCCAGCATCCGCGCCCAGCTCGAGGTGGCCCTCGATCACCCGGACGGCGTGGACTGGGCGGAGACGGCGCGCGACGTGCACGCGGACACCCTGCGGCTGGCCCGGCTGGCCGAGGACCTGCTGCTGCTCGCCCGGCTGGACGGCCAGCCGCTGCGGCGCACGCCGGTCGACCTGGCCGCGCTGTGCGTCGCGGCCGCGGCGGGCTACGCCACGGCCCGGGTCCCGGTGCGGGTCACGGTGCCGTCTTCTGGTGCGGTCGCGGATGTGGGGCCGTGCGTGGTCGCGGGCGATCCGGACGCGCTGCGCCGGCTGCTGGTGAACCTGCTGGACAACGCGGTGCGGCACGCGGCCAGTGAGGTGTGCGTGTCGGTGCGGTGCGAGGCGGGATGGGCGGTGGTCACCGTCACCGACGACGGGCCGGGGATTCCCGCCGCGGATCGCGAGCGCGTGTTCGGGCGGTTCACGCGGCTGGACAACGCGCGCGACCGGACCGGGGAGGAGGGGGCCGGGCTAGGGCTGGCCATCGTGCGTTCGACGGCGGAGGCGCATGGGGGCTCGGCTTCCTTGAGTGACGCCGAGTCGGACGGCACTGGGTTGCGGGCTGTGGTCCGGCTGCCGCTCACCTCGTGACATTCGCGAAAACGATGCCGCTCGCCCTCATTTGAATCGCCTGCTTCATGATCGTGAGCAGTTCGGCGAGTTAGGGGGTGCGGTGGGGATGGGAGTGGCGCCAGGAGACGGAGAGGAGGGCGCCGCCGAGGGGGGAATCGGCGATATGCCAGCGGCCGCCGGTGGAGCGGACGATGGAGTCCCCGATGGCCAGGCCCAGGCCGGCGCCGTGCTGACCCGGGGGGGCGAAACCCTGATCCCCCCGGAGCCCTCCGCTCTCCGGGGGCGATCCCCCGGACCCCCCGTTATGGAAGCGGTCGAAGAGGTAGGGGCGTTCGGCTTCGGGGATGCCGGGGCCGCTGTCTTCGACGGTGAGGCTGACGCGGTGGCCGTGGGCGCGGACCTCGATGCGGACCTTGCCGTCCGGGCCGGCGTGCCGGCAGGCGTTGTCGACCAGGACTCCGGCCAGCCGGTCGATCCATTCCGGCGGCGCGCTGATCAGCACGGCGTCGTCCGGGGTCTCGGCGCTGACCGCGGGGCCGACCGCGCGGAAGCGGTCCGCGCAGGCCTGGGCCAGGGTGGCCAGGTCGACCGGCTCGTCGCCGGGCGGCGGCGGCCGGGCGTCGAACCGGGCCAGCCAGAGCATGTCGTCCACGAGCTGGCGGAGCCGCTGGCTCTCGTCCTGGATGCGGCTCAGCGCGTCGCGGTACTCGCCGGCCGCGCGCGGGGCGGACAGGGCCACGTCGGCCTCGGCCCGGATCACGCTGAGCGGGGTGCGCAGCTCGTGCGAGGCGTCGGCGGTGAACTCGAGCTGGCGGCGGCGCGACTGCTCGACCGGGGCCAGCGCGCGGCGGCCGACCATGAGCAGGCCGCCGAACATCGCGAGCAGCAGGAGCGGGCCGGCGATGATCTCGCCGTAGAGCAGCAGGCGCTTGGTGTGCGCGTCGCCGGCCACGCTCTGGCCCGCGACCAGCCAGCCGGCGCCGTCCCGGGTCAGCCGCAGCCGGAACGGCCCGAGCGCGCTGAGGCTGGCGGTGAACGCGTAGCCGCCGTGCCCGGCCCGGACGGGGGTGGCCAGCAGCGCGGCGGGGAGGGCGGGGGCGTTCGGGCTGTGGCCGGTGACGCTGCCCCGGGCGCTCGCCTGCCAGAGGAACACCGGGGCGGAGTCGGCGTCGATGTCACCGAGGTCCACCCGGGGGGAGGTGTGCGGCTGGACCACGGGCTGGCTGAGGGCGGCCGGGTCGGACTGGACCGCGGCCAGGCGGATGCCGAGCCGCGCGTCGCTCTGGCTGGTCATGTGCCGGGCCAGGACCAGGTTGAAGGCGACGGCCCCGATCATGTAGACGGCCGCGATGGCCGCCGTGGCGATGGCGGCGACCCGGACGGCTGAGCTGCCTTGGGTCACGGGGCTGAGCTTCACGGCGGCCTGGCTCTCACAGCGCGATGACGCGGTAGCCGATGCCGCGGACGGTCTCGATGCGGACGCCGGCGCCGGCCAGCTTGGCCCGCAGCCGGGCCAGGTGGACGTCGATGGTGTTGGAGCCGAACGCGTCGGCCTCGTTGTCCCAGACGTGCTGGGCGATCGAGCGGCGGTCGGCGACCCCGGGCGAGCGCCGCATGAGGATCTCCAGGATGCCGAGCTCGGTGCTGGTCAGGGCGGGACGCTGGCCGCGGGCCAGTACCTCGCGGGTGGACGGGTCGAACTCGACTTCCCCGATCGTCAGCCGGGGCGCCTGGGCAGCCGGCGGCCGGCGCTGCAGCGCCCGGAGCCGGGCCAGCAGCTCGCCGAAGTCGAACGGCTTGACCAGGTAATCATCGGCGCCCGCGTCCAGGCCGGCGATCCGGTCGGCCGGGGCGTCCCGCGCGGTCAGCATCAAAACGGGGGTCGAGGTACCGGTGCGGCGCAGCCGCTGCACCAGGTCCAGGCCGGACAGCTTGGGCATCCGCCAGTCGAGCACGGCCACCTCGTACTGGTAGAAGCGCAGGTAGGCGGCGGCGGTCTCGCCGTCAGGGACCAGGTCGACGACGTATCCCTGCTCGCGCAGGCCGCGGGCCAGGACCGCGCCCAGGTTTTCGTCGTCCTCGGCGAGTAGCACCCTCACAGCTTCCGAATGTACCCGGGCCGTCACGCGCACTCAGCGTGAGACGCGGCGCCAGAGCGGGCGCGGGACCAGCCGCAGCGCCAGCGCGAGGCCGGCCAGCGGGGCCGGGATCCACACCGTGTCCTTGCCGCCGCGCAGGGCGGCCGCGGTGGCCACGCCGACCTGGGCCGGGGTGCTCGACAGCGGCGCCCGCGGCATGCCCTGCGTCATCCGGCCGATGACGAACCCGGGGCGGACCAGGACCACGCGGACGCCGCTGCCGTGCAGGCTGTCGGCCAGCCCGCGGGCGAAGGCGTCGAGCCCGGCCTTGGCCGCGCCGTAGACGAAGTTGGCCTTGCGCGGGCGGACCGCGGCGACCGAGGAGAGCACCACGATCGTGCCGCGTTGCTGGGCCCGCATCCGGGTGGCGATGGCCAGCAGGCTGGTGACGTGGCCGGTGAAGTTGGTCTCGACCATCTCGGCGGCGCGGCGGACGTCACGTTCCGCGTCGTCCTGCGGAATCAGCACCCCGGCCGCGGAGATGACCAGGTCCAGGGGTCCGTCGGCGAAGACGGCGTCGGCGAAGGCCTGGTGGGCGCCGGTGTCCAGGGCGTCGTAGGCCATCGTCTTTATCTCGCCGGGCAGTTCCTTGCCTGCCGCGGCCAGCCGCTGCTCGTCGCGCCCGGCCAGGATGACCTCGGCGCCGGCCGGCAGGCCGAGCGAGGCGAGAATGGCCAGGCCGAGCTCGCTGGTGCCCCCGAGGAGGAGGATGCGGGGCGGGGAACCCACTCCGTTCGGGAAAATGCTCATTTAGCCACCCGTCTGGTAGAGGCCGGTCACGAACAGGGCCAGCCAGGTCAGCTCGCAGACCATCATCAGCCGGTCCCGCATCAGCAGGTCCTCCACCAGCGCCGCGGTACGGCGGCCGGTGAGGAAGCCGAACCGGATCAGCGCCAAGGTTAGCGGCAGCGCGCTGGCCAGGTGCCAGATCCGGACGCCGGAGTGCTCGCCCGCCGCCCAGGCCACGTAGGCCGCGATCATCGCGACGCCCACCGCGATCTGGGCGATCCGCAGCTCGCCGGGCCGGTAGTAGCGCATGACCGGCCGGTGCCTCACGGCCTCGTCGCCCAGGCTGGTCAGCTCGGTGTAGCGCTTGGCGATGGCCACGCCGAACGCGCCCAGGCTGCACACCAGCAGGAACCAGCCGGACGGCGGGACGTGGGTGGCCGCCGCCCCGCCGAGCACGCGGAGCAGGAAACCCGACGCCACGAACATGACCTCGACCACCGGGATGTTCTTGAGCACCAGGGAGTAGAGGAACGACAGGGCCAGGTAGCCGGCCACCGTCACGGTCAGCAGCGGCTCGGCGATCAGCAGGCCGATCGACAGCCCGATGGCCGCGAACACCACGCCCAGCACGACCGCGTGCCGCCTGGGCAGCGCGCCGGAGGCCACCGGCCGGTAGCGCTTGCGTGGATGCAGCCGGTCGCGCTCGGCGTCCACCACGTCGTTGACGAAGTACACCGCGGCCGAGGCGAAGCCGAAGGCGACCGCGGCGGCCAGGGCGTAGAGCAGGCCGTCATGGCGGCCGAGCGACGCGCCGGCCAGCGGCGCGGCGAACACCAGCAGGTTCTTGGGCCACTGCCGGGGCCGGGCGGTGCGCAGCACGGCGGCCGCCCAGCGCAGGCCGCGGGCGTGCTCGGGGGCGGCCACCTCGGTGGCGCTGGTCTGGGTGGTCACCGGCTGTAAACCACCGTGAAGTCACGGCTGTAGGGCTGGTAGTACCGGTAGGTGCTGCTCTGCTGGGTCGGGAGCAGGGCGTGCGGGACCGGGTCCTGCGGGGTGTTGCCCGCCTTGTAGTAGTCGAAGGACATCCATTCCGGGTTGATGTCCAGCTGCATGCCCTCCACCGCGCCGGCCCGGTGCAGCAGGCTGGCCAGGTCCTGGACGTTCAGCGAGGGGCCGTAGACGAAGATGACCCGGCCCCCCTGGGTGATGCCGATCCCGGACCGCCAGACGTAGTACCCGCCGCCCAGCGTGGCGCCCCACTTGCTGAGCACGTCGGAGTTCACCGAGGGCGAGACCTGGCCGTGATCGATCAGCAGCTTGAGGTTCTGCCGGACGCCGACCACGTTCGAGGTCATCCCGACCTCGGAGCCCCAGGTGCCGATCTTGATCGTGCCGTCGCGGTCGTAGACGACGCTCGCGGCCCCGGGGACCAGCGCCCCCTTGTACTTGCCGTTGAGGTAGAAGCCGCCGTCGGCCGAGTCGAGCTTGAAGCCGCCGTTGAACGTGGCCAGCAGGCCCCGGCGGGTGCCCGGCGGTATCCAGGTACTGGCCTTCCAGTGGCCCGGGCCGGGGTCCTCGACGCCGGGCCGCAGGCCAAACCGGACCAGCCGCTGGTCCAGCGAGACGATCCCGGCCACGACCGAGGTGTGCACCTTGTCGGCCCGCAGGAAGGTGCCGAAGATGGCGGGCTCGTTCTTGACCGTCTCGAGCACCCGCCAGGCGCCCTCACCCGGGAGCGGATGGCCGGCCGGGGAGGTGAGCTTGAGCGGGATGTTCGGCTGGAAGGTCTTGGTCTTCTTGTAGTGCGTGGGGGCGCCGGACGGGACGGCGAGCGAGAAGCCGGGCTTGCCACCCACCTTGGGCGGGTTGTAGCTGACCCACTCGCCGAACGTCACCACCGGGCCCAGGTAGTGGTCCCGGGCCCATTCGGCCAGCTTGGCGGAGGTCGAACCGCCGCCGGGCGCGGTCAGCGCCTGGCCGACGGAGAAGGCGACCCAGCACAGGAAGACGGCGATCAGGGCCAGGATGACGCGGACCGTGCGGAGCCGGAAGAACCGGCGGATCCGGCCTTTTCGCCGCCGCGGGCCGCGCGGCCCGCCGCCGGAGCCGTGGCCGCGCCTGCCCGGCTCGTCGTAGGGCGCTTCGGGGACGTGCGGGGGCGCGGTGGGCTGGCTGAAGGGCGCACCGGACCCTCCGTAGGGGACCCCGGTCGGGCCGTAGGGGGTTTCGGGCGGGTAGGGCGCGGGGCCGTACTGGTACCGCGGTGCCCCGTTCCGGTCTGACTCGTTACGACCAGGCTCGTACCGACCGGGCTCGTACGACTCCGGCCCGTACGCAGCGGCCGGCCGGCCGCCACGGCGGGGTTCGGGTCGTAGCACTCGCCACCTCCTCGGAGTACCTGCGAAGTTCCCCGCAGATGGTCTACCCGCTCAACATGAAGGATGGATTACACAGCTGTGCCCCTCCCCCGTCCTCAGGTAATCCTGACACAACGAAGCGGCGCATCAGCGACATCCCCGCCTAAAGACGACTGGTGGCGGACGAAGGTTGCACACGACGGCAGAAAGGACGCCCGAGCCTACCAGTGTCCCCAGGGGAGCAAGGCGGTGATCGCGACCGCGGCGAACAGCAGCGTCAGGTACGCGATCGAGAGGTGGAACAGCCGCATCGGCGCTGCTTTCATCCCGGGGGACGACCCCTCCGTACCCCCCTGGTCGTCCGCGCGCACGCGGGCGTCCAGCCGGTGCGCCTCGGCCAGGAACCAGGCGCCGAGCGCGGCCGCCAGCACGCCGTAGATCCAGCCCGCCCAGGGGGCCAGCACCAGCGTGGCGGCCACCATGGCGTAGGAGTACCACAAGATCTTCCGCGCCACCGCCGCGGGCGTGGCCACCACCGGCAGCATCGGCACGTTGGCGGCCGCGTAGTCCTTGCGGAACTTCATCGCCAGCGCCCAGAAGTGCGGCGGCGTCCACAGGAAGATGACCGCGAACAGCACCACCGCGGGCAGGCTCACCGTGCCGGTCACCGCGGCCCAGCCGACCAGGACCGGGAAGCAGCCCGCGGCACCGCCGATCACGATGTTGGCCGGGCTGCGCCGCTTGAGCAGCAGCGTGTACACGAAGATGTAGAACAGGATGGCCGCGTCGGCGAGCGCGGCCGCCAGCCAGTTGGCCATCAGGCCGAGCAGCACAGTGGATCCGGCGCCGAGCGTGATACCCCAGGCCAGAGCCTCCCACGGCTTGATCGTGCCGTGACCGTCGACCACCAGCGGGCGCCGCGAGGTCCGCTTCATGAGCGCGTCGATGTCGCGGTCGATGTAGCAGTTGATCGTGTTCGCGCTGCCCGCGGCCAGCGTGCCGCCGATCAGCGTGACCAGGACGAGCTGGAAGGACGGCAGGCCGCGCTGGGCGAGCAGCATGGCCGGGACCGTGGTGACCAGGAGCAGTTCGATGATGCGCGGCTTGGTCAGCGCGACCAGGGCGCGGACCACCACGCCCGCCGAGCGACGGCCGCCGCCGGGTGATCCCGGCCGGCCCGGATCGAGGGTTTCCGGCACGCCTGAGCCAGCGATCACACCGTGCACCCCAGGCACACTGTGCACTTCGGATCCCTTCCTTCTTCCGGCTCGGCGTCCAGGCTTGATACGACAGGACCCCGTACTACAGAGCGTAGAACAGAAGCCAGGACCGTGCGGCCATCAGGGCCAGGTATTTCCCTACGGCGGCGAAGGCGCTCGGTGAGGCTGTGCCGAATAGGCACCTCAGTGTACGTGGGCGGTTCTCCGGCCAACGACCGGGCCGGGATATGGCCGGCAGGCACAGATCTCGCGGGTGCTCGCCGGGGCCGGTCCCGCGGGTGGCAGACTGGCACGAAAGCCGTGACCGCAACCGACGGGACGAACGTGCCAGCGACTGACGAGACTGCGACGGACGACACAGCGACGGACGACACAGCGACGGATCAGACCGGGCGGGTGGCCGGGCAGCAGACGTGGGCGGGCGCGGTTCGCGACGTCGGGCGCTCGGTGCGGCGGCACAAGATCATCTCGGCCGTCATCGCGCTCGGCATCGCCGGGTCGCTCACCGCGATCGGGCTGATCGGGTCGAACTCCGGCGGCCCGGCCAAGCCCGTGGCGGCCTCGACGTTCAGCTTGCCGGCCCTGGGTCATTCCGGGCAGCAGGTCGCGCTGAGCGGGTACCGCGGCCAGCCGCTGATCGTCAACTTCTTCGCGTCCTGGTGCGAGCCGTGCCAGAAGGAGACCCCGCTGCTGGCGACGTTCTACCGCTCGGAAAAGGGCAAGGTGGCGATGGTCGGCCTGGACGAGAACGACGTCCTCGGCAACGCGACCACGTTCACCCGCAAACAGGGCGTCAGCTACCCGGTGGGCTGGGACCCGGCGGGCACCGCCGCGACCTCTTACGGCGTCAACGCGCTGCCGCAGACGTTCTTCCTCAACGCCAGGCACCAGGTGGTCGACCGGGTGTTCGGCGCGGTGACGCTCGCCGACCTGCACAAGGGCATCGCGCTGGCCACCGCGTCCGGATCTTAGGCCTGCCGCTTCTTCGACTTGCTGGCGGCGCCGACCGCACCGGTCAGGCCGAACGTGAGGGCGCCATGCCACAGCCCGCTCAGCACCGGGTCGATGATGCCGCCGCCGGTGACCACCGAGATCACCAGCGCGACCACGGCGGCGGCGACCGCAGGCAGCACGGCGAAGCGCCACGGGTTGCTCCGGGCCCACCGGATAGCCCGGCTCGACCGGGCCCGCCAGAGCGCGCCGGCCGCGGCCACCACGAAGAAGGCGACCGCGCCCATGGCTATCGAGCCGCTCACGGCGCTGAGGCCGAGCCCGCTCCCGATGAGGTGCAGGCCCAGGTCGCCGACGGCAACCACCCCGCCGGTCACCGTGGCGGCACCCCACGGGGCGGCCGACATGGCCGCGCTCGAGACCGTCATCTCCTCGCGCCGGGAGAGGTCCTGGTCAGTCTGCGTCGACGTGGACATCCGAATCCCCTTGCCCTTCAAAGCCCCTGGCACCAGCTACGAACGAGCACGGTATTCACGTCATATCGTGTCTCAGGCGCAGAGTATCACGACATTACGCATGAGCGGCAGCACCGGCGCCGCGGTTCCAGAAACCTGGAACTCCGCCGGTCTGGGCTCCCGATCGGGAGCTGCCCAGCGACCGCTGTGACGCAGCGGGACTGTGTTGCTTGAGTGACGCCAGCGTTGCCCAGAGAAGTCAGGGTTTTTGCTCCTGCCGATGACGCTTGATCTACCCGCCAGGCGGGAAACCTACTGGCGAGGGTCGATTTCGGGCAAAAAGGCAGTGAGATGCACGAGGACGACAGCAGGGACGGGGGAAGGACGTTTCCCCCGGCCGGGCCCTCAGTTCGCGGGCGGGGAAGACGGCTGCTGGTCCACCTGACGGTGGCGGCGCTGTCGGCCGCCGCGGGCGTCGGCGCCACGGTGGTGACGCAGCGCGTCATGTCGCCCGGATCCGGCCCGGCCGGGACGCCGCGGGACGCCGCGGCCCGGCAGGCGATGAACGTCCAGGCCGTCTACCGGCAGGTGGTGCCGGGCATCGTGGACGTGACCGCCAACCTGCAGTACTTGCAGGAGACGGCGAAGGGCACGGGCTTCGTCATCAACGCCGCGGCCGGCCTGATACTGACCAACAACCACGTCATCGACCAGGCGACCAGCGTCACGGTGACGCTGGTGACATCGGGCCGGACCTATCCGGCCCGGGTGCTGGGCTACGACGCGGCCGACGACATCGCCCTGCTCCAGGTGCGGGGGGCGACGGGACTCAAGGCGGTCAGGACCGGCGACTCCTCGCTCGCCGCCGTGGGCACACCAGTCCTGGCCATCGGCAACGAAGCCGGGCAGGGCGGCTCACCCACCGTCGCGCCCGGGGTGATCAGCAGCCTCAGCCGCACCATCGTGGCCAGCGACCAGAGCTCGGGCCTGCACGAGACCCTGTACGGCGTGCTGCAGACCAGCGCCGACATCAGGCCGGGCGATTCCGGCGGCCCGCTGGCCGACGCCGCGGGCCGGGTGATCGGGATCGACACGGCGGCCGGCGGAAGCACGGTGTACTCCGGCTACGCCATCCCCGTCAACCAGGCGCTGCCCATCGCCAGGCAGATCGCGGCCGGGCAGGGCGGCGGTCTGGGCAGGAGCGGCACCGGGAAGAGCAGCAAGGTGCAGATCGGCCTGCCCGCGTTCCTGGGCGTGCTCCTGCCGGGCAGCACGAGCTCCAGCCCCGGCCTGCAGGACAGCCAGGAACTGCGGCAGGCCGGCGCGATCAGCGGGAACAGCAGCGGCTGCACCACCGCGAACCTCTCGGTCGCGCCGGCCGAGGTCGCGCCGGTCAGGTCGGGCGCGCTGGTCGACGGGGTGCTCTGCGGGACGGCGGCCGACCAGGCCGGGATCGCGACCGGGGATGTCATCACCTCGTTCGGGGGGCATGACGTCACCTCCCCCGGAGCGCTCACCGCCCTGCTGCGCCGTTACCGTCCGGGCAGCATGGTGGCGCTGGCCTGGACCGGCCCGGACGGCAGCCCGCATACCGCGGTGGTCAGCCTCACGGCCGGGCCGGCCGGCTGACCGGAACCGAGGAATTTCAGCATTTACCCAGCTTTACCGGCTAACTGGGAACTAGCTGTCGCTGGAGGACTTAACGGCCGGGGAGGACCGGGCGCGACGTACCCTGGTCTGGTCGAGGGCGAGGAAGATGCGAGAGAACGAGAGCGATGGCGAAGGCGCCTGGGCGCCGCCGCCCGGGTCCGCCAGCCCGTGGATCTCGCCTGCCGGGGACGGCGGGCAGGACGAGCCGACGCTGACGCGCTGGGCCGCTGCGCCCCCGCCTCCTCCGGCGGCGAGTGACTACCCGGACACCGTCGCCTTCGGCACTCCGGCCGGATACGCGAACCAGGCCGGGTACGGGAACCAGGCCGGATACGCGCGCCAGGCCGGGTACGGCAACCAGGAGAGCCCGGGCTGGTACGCCGGCCAGGGCGGGCACGGCGATCCGGGCGGTCCGGCCGACGGCGGGTCGCGTGCGATCCGGCCGCGGCGGGCGGCTGCTGATCTACGTGGTGGTCGCCGCGCTCGCGGCGAGCATCGGCGCGGGAGCGACCGTCGCGCTGAACCGTCACCATGACGCGACCCCGGCGGCCGGCGTCTCGGCCGGAGGAAACCCCGGCGTCGTCCCGGCCCCGCACGACAACGCGTCCGGCAGCGGCGCCTCGTCGGCCCCGCTCAACCCGCAGGCGGTGGCGAAGAAGGTCGAGCCCGGCCTGGTCGACATCACCGCGACGCTCAAGTACAACGGCGAGACGGCCGAGGGCACCGGGATGATCATCTCGGCCGGCGGCCTGGTGCTGACCAACAATCACGTGATCGACCAGGCCACCAAGGTGCAGGCATCCCTGGTCATCCAGGGCGCCACGTCGTCCGCGTCCTACTCGGCCAAGGTGCTCGGCTACGACTCCGCCGACGACGTGGCGCTGCTCCAGCTGGTGGGCGCCGCCGGGCTGCCGGTCGAGCATTTCGGCAACTCCTCGCAGGTCAGCCTGGGCACCCCGGTGCTCGCGCTGGGCAACGCCGAGGGCCGCGGCGGGGCCAAGCCGGCCTCGGGCATCATCAACGCACTGGACCGGTCGATCCAGGCCAGCGACGAGGGCTCCAACACCACCGAGAACCTCAAGCACATGCTGCAGACCAACGCCAAGATCCAGCAGGGCGACTCCGGCGGCGCCCTCGCGAACAACGCCGGCCAGGTCATCGGCATGATCACGGCGGCTAACACCGGCAGTTCCCGCGGCGCCGGGACGGAGTGGGGGCACGCTCGGCTTCGCCATCCCGATCAACAGCGCGCTGGCCATCGCCCGGCAGATCGTGGCGGGCAAGCCGAGCGCCACCATCTATATCGGCGTGCCCGGCTTCCTCGGCGTGGAGGTCGCCACCAGCGACAGCGACAGCCCGCAGCAGCAGGCCGCGGACGAGATCAAGGCCGGCGGGACCCGGACCAGCAGCCCGGCCTGCCAGACCGGCAACGCCCAGCCCGTCGTCCCGGCCAAGGTCGCGCCGATCGCCGCGGGCGCGCTCGTCGTCGGGGTGCTGTGCGACACGGCCGCCGACGCGGCGGGCATGGTGCCCGGCGACGTGATCACGGCGGTCAACGGCCAGCCGATCACCACCCCGGGCTCGCTGACCACCACCACGACCCAGTACCACCCGAACGAGATCGTCAAGGTCCAGTGGGTCAGCCAGGACGGCATGGAGCACGTCAGGCGGATGCAGCTCGGCCAGGGCCCGGCTCGCTTAGCCGGGCTCGCTTAGCCGGGCTGCAGCCAGGCCCGGAGGCGGGCCTCGCACTCGGCGATCTTCGCCGTCTCCACGTACTCGCCTGGTGTGTGCGCGATCTCGGAGACGCCGGGCCCGTAGTTCACCGCGGGGATGCCGAGCGCGGAGAACCGGGCCACGTCGGTCCAGCCCAGCTTGGCCCGCGGCGTCCCGCCGACGGCCGCGACGAACTCGGCCGCGGCCGGATGTCCGAGGCCAGGCCGGGCGCCGTCGGCCACGTCCAGGACCGTCACCGGCCACCCGGCGAATACGGACCGAACGAAGTCAGCCGCCTGCTCCCCTGACCGGTCCGGCGCGAACCTGAAGTTGACGGTGACCACGGCTTCGTCCGGGACCACGTTCCCGGCGACGCCACCGCGGATGGCGACCGCGTTGAGGCCCTCGTGGTAGCGCAGCCCGTCGACCTCCGGCTGCCGGGGCGTGTACGCACGCAGCACCTCGAGGACCTCGGCGGCCTCGTGGATGGCGTTCTTCCCCATCCACGAGCGCGCGGTGTGCGCCCGCTGGCCCGCGACCGCGATCTCGGCCCGCAGCGTGCCCTGGCAGCCGCCCTCGATCTCGCCCGAACTCGGCTCCATCAGCACCGCGAAGTCGCCGGCCAGCAGGTCCGGGTGGTTGCGGCTCAGCCGCAGCAGCCCGTTGCGGTCGGCCGCGATCTCCTCGCAGTCGTAGAAGACGTAGGTGACGTCCCGGCGCGGCTCGGTCAGGCCGGCCGCCAGCCGCAACTGCACGGCCACCCCCGACTTCATGTCGGTGGTGCCGCAGCCGTACAGACGGGGGCCGTCGAGCCGGGACGGCAGGTTGTCCGCGATGGGCACCGTGTCGGTGTGCCCGGCCAGGATCACCCGCTCCGGCCGCCCCAGCGTGGTCCGGGCCACGACCGCGTTGCCGTCCCGGTGCACGGTCAGGTGCGGCAGCGCCGACAGCGCTTGCTCGAGCTCGTCGGTCAGCGGCTTCTCGTCGCCGGAGACCGACGGGGTGTCCACGAGAGCGGCGGTCAGCGCCGCCCCGTCCAGGGTGAGATCCACCCGGTTTAGCTTAGGCGCATGGTCCTGGCCGCCGCGCGCAGCGCGGTCACGATCACCGCCACCGAGGGACGGCGGGTGCTCGCGGTGCGGGCCACCGCGTACACGTCCCGGGCCAGGTCCAGGCCGAGCGGCAGATCCCGGACGGTGACCCGGCGCTCGGCCGCGGCGACGGCCAGCCGCGGCAGGATGGCGATGCCGATGCCGCGCGCCGCCAGGCTGACGATCGTGGCCATGCCCTCGAACTCGGACAGCACCGGCGGCGTCACGCCGACCGCGGCCAGCAGCCGGTCCACGGCCAGCCGGGACGGCTCCCCGGCGGGTGCCGCCAGCCAGGCCTCGTGCCGCAGTGCCCGCAGGTCGACCGGGGCCTCGGCGGCTGGGTGGGTGCGCGGCAGGACCAGCACGAGCGGGTCCCTGATCAGGTGGTAGCAGGTCAGGATCGACCCGTCGACCTCCTCGGCCAGCCGGGCCGTCCAGTCGTCCACGATCGCCACGTCGACCTCGCCCGACCGGACCTGGCGCAGTCCCTCGCCGGCCCCCGTCTGCCGCAGCACCAGGGTCAGCTTCGGGTGCGCGCGCAGGCTGCGGGCCAGGGCCGGGGCGAACGCGACGGCCGCGGACGGGAACGCGGTCGCCACCACCCGCCCGGCGGGTTCCTCGGCCTCGGCCGACAGGTCGGTCTCGGCCTCCTCGACCATGGCCAGGATGCGCTCGGCGTGGACGGCCAGCCGCCGGCCCGCGTCGGTCAGCTCGGCCCGGCGCGCGGACCGGTCGAGCAGCGCGGTGCCCGCCTCGCGCTCGAGCGCGGCGAGTTGCTGGGACACCGCGGACGGGGTGTAGCCGAGCACCGCGGCGGTCCGGGCGATGCTGCCGCGAGCAGCGAACTCCTTGAGCAGCCGGAGCCGGTGCAGATCGAGCATAAGAGAAGCTTACTCTCAGCCATAGAGATCAGCGCTTGTGCTTATGGTTTTGGCGGAGGCAAACTGGCTAGGTGCGCAGGGTTGCCACAGTCCGTGGGGCTTTATCCCGTTCGGAGTTTCCGGCCCCTCCATTTCAATCCCGCAGCTAGGAAGTATCAGCCCCGGTGGCTCTTACCGTCGTACCCTCGCCCCTGCCTTCCCTCTCCGAAACTGACAGTCCGCCCGCCATCCCCGTCTCCGCCACGCTCGCCGCCAACGAGGTGCTTGACGCCCGGCGCCGCCGCGGCGAGCCCGTGCTGCCGCTGGCGTTCGGCGAGGCGGGCCTGCCCGCGCACCGGATGCTCCGCACCGCGCTGGCCCGGGCGGCCGGATTCACCGCCTACGGCCCGGTGGCCGGCCATCCCGAGCTGCGCGAGGCCGCCGCCTGCTACTGGTCCCGGCGCGGCCTGCCCACCGAGGCCGAATCGGTGGTCGCCGGGCCGGGCAGCAAGGCGCTGCTCTACAGCCTGATGACCGCGATCGGCGGTGACGTGGCGCTGACCCGTCCCAGCTGGGTCAGCTACGCGGCGCAGGCGGGCTTGGCGGGGCGGAAGGCCCATTTCGTTCGGGGTAATGGGGGCGTGCCGGACGCCGGACAGCTCGCGCGGACGGTGACCTCAGCCCGCGCGGACGGGCGCCGGATCCGGTCCGTCGTGGTCACGCTGCCCGACAACCCGACCGGCCTGCTGGCCCCGGCCGCCGCGGTGCGGGCGCTGTGCGCGGTAGCGCGGGAGCACGACCTGATCATCATCTCGGACGAGATCTACCGGGACCTGGTGCACGACCCGGACGCGGCGTTCACCAGCCCGGCCGCGGTGTGCCCGGAACGGACCGTGATCACCACCGGGCTGAGCAAGAACCTCGCCCTGGGCGGCTGGCGGCTCGGCGTGGCCCGGCTGCCCGCGGGCGGGATCGGGCCCGAGCTGCGGGCCCGGCTGCTCGGGATCGGCAGCGAGATCTGGTCCGCCCCGGCCGGGCCGGTCCAGCAGGCCGCCGCGCTGGCCTTCACCGAGCCGCCGGCCCTGGCCGAGCGGGTGGCGCTCAGCCGGCGCCTGCACGGCACCGTCGCCCGCGCGGTGGCGCGGCGGTTCGCCGCGGCCGGCGCGTCCGTGCCCGCCCCGCAGGCGGCGTTCTATCTGTGGCCCGACTTCTCCCCGCTCGCTGACGTCCTGCTCGGGCGGCACGGCATCACCAGCGACGAGGGCCTGGCCGCGGTGCTGCTGCGCGACTACGGCGTCGGGGTGCTGCCGGGCAGCGCGTTCGGCGAGGAGAGCGGGCGGCTGCGGCTGCGGGTGGCGACGAGCCTGCTGTACGGCGAGTCCGACCCCGAGCGGCACGCCGCGCTGAACGCGGCCGACCCGTGCTCGCTGCCGTGGATCGCCGCGTCGCTGGACCGGCTGGAGGAGGTCCTGGCCGACTTCACTGGCTGAGATCGGCCAGTGATGCCGGGAGCATGACGCTCAGGCAGGTGACGCAGCCCTCGAGCTTCTCGAACTCGCTGATGTCCACCACGACCGGGGTGAAGCCCAGGTCGGCCAGGAGTTCTGCGGTACGAGGGGCGGACGCGGCGATCAGCACCCGGTCGCCGCCGAGCGGCACCACGTGGCAGCCGCTCTCCTCGTCGACCGGGCGCACCGCCGGGAACAGGCCGGCCGGGACCAGGTCGGGCAGCAGCAGGAAGGTGCCGTCGGGCAGCGCGGTCACCGCCGACTTCAGGTGCAGCACCGCGCCTAGCGGGACGGCGATCACGGTGCGGCCGAGCGGGGTCAGCAGCGCCCGCAGCTGGCGGATGCCCTCGCCGTTGGTCCGGCCGCCGCGGCCCACGTAGACCGCGTGGCCGGCCTGGAGGACGTCGCCGCCGTCCAGGGTCCCGGGCGCCTCGATGCGGGCGGTGCGCAGGCCGAGCGACTCGACGACCTCCGCGACGCCGTCGACCTCGGGCCGCCGCTGCGGCGCGCCCGGCCGGGTCAGCACGGCCAGGTCCGCGCAGACCACCACGGTGTCCTCGACGAAGACCGAGTCCGGGCAGTCCTCGGCGACCGGGACCGGCGCGGTCTTCCAGCCGCTGGCCGCCAGTGCGCTGGCGTAGGCCGCGTGCTGGGTCCGGGCCAGGTCCACGTCCACGGCGGTACGGCCGATGTGGGTGACGATGCCGTCGGCCAGCCTGCTGCTCGGCGGGCGGACCATGCTGATGCCGTTCATCGCTCTATCTTGGGCTACGTCCTCAGCTTGTGCTACGTCCTCAGCCGCCGATCATCGACCTGGCGTTGAAGTCGGGGAAGCCGAGGAACTGCCGCATCTCGTCGGCGACCCGCTGGATCCGCACCGCGTCGACCGGCCCGACCGGGTAGCTGTCCAGCGCCATCACCGCCGCGGTGACCGGGGTGACGCCGAGCGGCTTGGGCAGCGCCTGCATCGCCTGCTCGACGGCCGACCGGCTGGTGTCCGCGATCCGCTGGCCCTGCTCGAACGCGGTGCGGAAGGCGGCCAGCGTCTTGGGGTGCTGCGCGGCCCAGGGGCGGGTGACGGCACAGCCCTGCACCGGGAACGCGGAGGTGGCGCCCTGGTTCAGGTCGGCCAGCAGGGTCACGCCCATGGTCTGCTCGGCCTGGCTGGCGAACGGCTCGGGCAGCACCGCCGCGGTCGACCTTGCCGGCCTTGAGCATCGCGGCCATCTCCGGCAGCGGGTAGTAGGCGAAGTGCGCCGCCGAGACGGGCAGCCCGTGATCGGTCATCACCGACGCGGTCAGCAGGTACAGGATGTTCCCCGGCGCGTTCACGCCGATGACCTGGCCGCGCAGGTCGGCCAGCGTCCGGACGCGCGAGCCCGGCATCACGTACAGGCCCTGGGCGTTGGCCCCCATCACCGAGCCCTCGGCGAAGATGTCCAGGTTGGCGGCGACCATGGCGCCGTTCGCCGAGGTCGACCGCTTGCCCTCGTCGTAGTTCTCCTGCGCCTGGATGTAGCTGACGTAGTTGCCGCAGGAGATGTCGACGCGGTCGCTCGCCTGACCGAGGGCCTGGGCGTTGATGACCGTCGCGGAGCTGACCGCGGGCTTGAACGTGACGTGCAGGCCCTGCGCCGTGAACAGGCCCTGGTGCAGGGCGACGAAGAAGCCGGCCGAGTCGGCCGCGGGTACCACCGCGACGTTCAGGTCGGGCTGCTCGACATCGGCCCGGGCTCCCCCGCCGGAACCGCGCGGCAGGAACAAGATGGCCAGGACGATGACGGCGACCGCGGCGCCGACGATCTGCGCGACCCGGACCGCCCGGATGAACCTGCGTGGCATCGCTGGATCCTCTCTTCAGGCGCGCGGGCCTGACGGGGACGGTGATGCCGCGGTCACCGGAATAGAAGGGCACGGACGTGCCGGTGCTGACTTGCACGGAAAATAGTTCTGCAAGTTGCAGCGGGAGACATCGGTCAGCTGACCGATTTTGGAGTGATTCGAGATGCCCCGAGCGAGGCCCTGACCAGGCAGGACTAGTCAGGTGGTACTAGTCAGGCGGCGCCGGCGCGGGCTGTGGTGACGGCGAGGGTGGTGAAGCCCATGGTGAAGGTGCCGCCGGCCGCGTCGATGGCGGCGCCGATGCCCGCCAGCAGTTCCCGCTGGTCGGCGGGCGCTATCTGGCTGTGGCCGCCGAAGGTGGGTACCTGTTCCAGCCACTCGCCGCGAGTGTAGGGGCGGCTCCACTCGAAGTACCAGCGCTCGGGTTCGCCGAACACGCCCGCCTGCCGCATCCCGTCGGCCGCCTTGGCGCCGATCGTCTCGTAGATGTCCAGCAGGGGCCGGTCCCAGACGTTGGCCGGCAGGTCCGGGAGCACGCGGCGGTAGACCGCGGCGAAAGCCTGGCCGAGCTCGGCCGGGGGCTGGAAGACGTTCCAGAACACCGCGAACCGCCCGCCGGGCCGCAGCGCCAGCGCCGCCCGGGCCGCGCCGGCGACCGGGTCGACCCAGTGCCAGGCCTGCCCGGCGACGACCGCGCCGAAGGCACGGCCGGCCGGATCCCAGGTCTCGAACGTGGCCACCTCGACCTCGAGCCCGCGCTCGCGCGCCTGGTCCGCCATCCGCTCGTCGGGATCGACCCCCAGAACCTCGCAGCCGGCCGCCTGGAACTGCCGGGCCACGATGCCGGTGCCGCAGCCGACGTCCAGGACGGTCACCGGGCCGGGACCCGGGCAGGCCGCCACGATCCGCTCCACTAGCGCGCCGGGATAGTCGGGGCGGGCCCGGTCGTAACGGCTGGCGTTCGTGCCGAACGACTCCGCGACCTCGCGGGCCTGGTGCGATTCGGGCCCGGAAGGACGCGTCCGGGCGGGAGGTACGGCGGCCATGGACCCACCGTAAACGGGGGGCGCGCCTGGTATCGAGCCGTTTCGCGCGCGGCGAAGGAAGGCGGCGCCGGCGTTTCCGCGGAAACGCCGGTCTCAGAGCGGGAGCAGGTCGGGGCGCTTGGGCGGGACGCCGTCGCCGCTGGAGCCGCCGAAGACGCGGCGGCGCAGCCACGGGCCCGCGTACTCGCGGGCCCAGCGGGCGTCCTGGCGGCGGGCGGCTACCCACGGAGGGCTGAGCCGGTTCGCCCGAGTCCCCGGGGGCAGCGCGGGTGGCGTCAGCCAGGTGTCCGCGGTGACGGCGATGCCCAGGACCTCGCAGGTGCGCCGGGCTACCTGCTGGTGGCCCTGGGTGGTGAGGTGCAGCCGGTCCGGGCTCCAGGCGCGCAAGTCCTTCAGCGCCCGCATGGACCACAGGTCGACGAGGTCGCAGCCGTACTCGTCGGCGATGCCGCGCAGGTGCATGTTGTAGGCGGCGATCCGGCCGCGCAGCAGGCGCATGACCGGGAACATGCGCGGATCGAAGCCGGTGAAGATGAGCACCCGGCAGCCCGCCGCCTGCAGCTTGGCCACGGCCGGCTCGAAGTCGGCGGCCAGGTCGTCCACGTCGGACCCGCGCAGGATGTCGTTGCCGCCCGCGGCCAGGCTGACCAGGTCGGGCGCCAGCTCGACGGCCCGGGGAAGCTGCTCGGCGACGACCTGGGCGAGCAGCTTCCCGCGGATGGCCAGGTTGGCGTACCGGAAGTGGGGTTGCCGGGCGGCCAGGGCGGCGGCCACCAGGTCGGCCCAGCCGCGGACCCCGCCGTCCGGAGCGTGGTCTTCGAGTCCTTCGGTGAAACTGTCACCGATCGCGACGAACGTTTCCATTACGGGTACCGGGTTACTTTCAGGCATCTCCTCCATAATGCCAAGGTCAGGAAGGCGGCCTCCGGCCGGCCGCCGGATACGGAGACTGCGGAGATGCGAATGCGACTCGTTGCACCAGTCCTGGCCGCCGGCGTGCTGGCCGTGGCGGCGGCCTGTTCCGGCCCGGCCGGTAACGGGACGGGCGGGGCCGGCACCTCGTCCGGCCCCGCTCCGTCGGCCAGGACGCTGAGCCCGGCCCCGTCCGGCGGGGCTCATCCCGCCGCGGCCTGGCCGACCTTCGGGCGGGACGTCGCCCGCAGCGGCGTGGCCGCCGGGGTAGCTCCGGCGGGCGGTTCCGGTTCACTGCGGGTCAGCTGGCGAGTTCGCCTGGACGGCGCGGTCTACGGGCAGCCGCTGCTCGTGGGCGGCATGGTGATCGCGGCGACGGAGAACGACTCGCTCTACGCACTCGACCAGGCGACCGGCAAGATCCGGTGGCGAACGCACGTCGGCACTCCGGTACCGCTGGCCGAGCTGCCGTGCGGCAACATCGACCCGCTCGGCATCACCGGCACGCCGGTCTACGACCCGTCCAGCGGGATCGTCTACGCCGTGGCGGAGACCTCCGGATACCACCATGTACTGGCCGGGATCTCGGTCACCGACGGCCGCCTCGAGGTGGAACGGGATATCCCCGCCCCGGACGGGCAGCCGCGGTACGACCAGCAGCGGCCCGCGCTGACGCTCCAGGGCGGCCGGGTCTACGTGGCGTTCGGCGGGCTGGCAGGCGACTGCGGGCCTTACCGGGGCTCGGTCGTGGGCGTCCCGGTCAGCGGCAGCGGTCCGGTCGTCTCCTACGTCGTGCCGACTCCGCGCGAGGGGGCCATCTGGGCTCCCGGCGGTCCGGTCACCGGCCCGGACGGCACCCTCTACGTCAGCGTGGGCAACGGCTCGGAGTCCAGCACCAGCTTCGACGACAGCGACTCGGTGACCGCCCTGTCCCCCGCTCTGCGACGGACCGGCGTCTTCGCGCCGTCCAGCTGGCACCACGACAACGACAACGACCTCGACCTCGGCTCCACCCAGCCCGCCCTGCTGCCGGACGGGATGCTGCTCGCGGACGGCAAGAGCGGCACCGCCTACCTGGTCAGCTCGGCCCGGCTCGGCGGCGTCGGCGGGCAGGTCGACCAGGCTCAGGTCTGTCCCGCGTTCGGCACCGCCGCGGTCCAGGGCAGCACCGTGTACGAGCCGTGCGAGCAGGGCGGGCTGGCGGCGGTCAGCACCGCGGGCGGCAAGATCCGCGTGCGGTGGCGCGGCCCGGAGAACGCCTGGGGCTCCCCGGTGATCGGCGGCGGGGCGGTCTGGGTCACCGACTGGAAGGCGGGGACGCTGTACGAGCTCGGCCAGGCCACCGGGGCGATCCGGGCCTCGCTGGGCCTGGGCACGCCGCTGCCGCACTTCTCGTCGATGTCGATGACCGGCAGCCGCGCCTACCTGGGCACCATGGACGGAGTCGTCTCGGTCAGCGGCGTCTGACGGCAGACTAGGGGCATGGCCTCTGCGAGCTACATCGACCCGCCGGTTCCCTCCTTCCTCTTCGACCTCGACGGGACGCTCATCGACAGCGTCTACCAGCACGTCATCGCGTGGCGGACGGCGCTGACCCGGATCGGCATCGACCTGTCGGTGTGGCGGATCCACCGGCGGATCGGGATGAGCGGCGGGCTGTTCGTGTCCGCGCTGCTGCGGGAGACGGGCCGGTCGCTGTCCCGGGAGGACATCGAGGAGCTGCAGCTGGCGCACGCGGCGGAGTACCGGGCGCAGATGGAGTCGGTCACGGCCCTGCCGGGGGCGCGCGAGCTGCTCACCGCGCTCACCGCCGCGGGGGTCCGGTGGGCCATCGCGACCAGCGGGCGGGCGGCGACCGCGCGGCCCGCGCTGCAGCTGCTCGGGCTGCCGGAGGACACCCCGATGATCACCCGGGACCTGGTCCGGCACGCCAAGCCGGACCCCGACCTGTTCCTGGCCGCCGCGGCCGAGCTCGGGGTGGATCCCCGGTACGCGATGGTGGTCGGCGACAGCGTGTGGGACCTGCTCGCGGCGCGCCGGGCCGGGGCGCTCGGGGTCGGGCTGATGTCCGGCGGGTACGGCCGGGAGGAGCTCGAGCGGGCCGGGGCGTACCGGGTCTACGCCGACCCGGCCGAGATGCTGTCCCGGATCGACGAGCTCGGCGTCCGCAGCGACTGACGTTAGTTCGTTCATTGGACGCAGGATTGAGCCGCACCGCGCGGATGGACGTTAAATGGAGGGGTAAGCGGTCACCGGGGCGCCGCTACCGGTTCATGGCGCCCGGTGTTGTCGTGTGGAGGCGAATTGCGGTGCCCTCGGTACGTCGGATCATCGTTGGCGTGCACGGATCTCTAGGGAGCCTGCAAGCACTGCGTTACGCGGCGGACGAGGCCAGGGAGCGGAGCGTTCCGCTGGTGGCCGTCACCGCCTGGGTGCCGCCCGGGGGTGACCTCGCCGAACGCCGGAATTCCTCCCCCTACCTGCGCAAGCTCTGGCGCGAAGCCGCCTGGGAGCGGCTGTGGGCCGCGTTCGACGCGGGCCTGGGCGGGGTCCCCGCCGACGTCGAGGTGGAGCCGCAGGCCGTCCGCGGCGAGACCGGGCCGGTGCTGGTCGCGGCCGCCGACAAGCCGGACGACCTGCTCATCGTCGGGACCGGGCGGCGGGCCGGGATGAGCCGCCTGTTCGGCCGCTCGGTGAGCCGGTACTGCCTGGCCCACGCGCACTGCCCGGTGCTGGCGATACCGCCGTCGCGGCTGATGGAAGAGATGAGCCACGGCCTGCGGTCGTGGCACTGGCGGCACTCGCTCAGCCCGGAGCTGTAAGACCGCGGGCGACGCCGCGATGACCGCCTGAGGGCGGGGCCGCATGGGTTCCGTTAGGAACTGAACGACGGCTGCATGGGTCGCGTAAGGACCCTTCTACCTGGTGATTCCTGGGCGTTGACTACAGACGTCATCAACGGCACATCCCTAGGAGCCACCGTGTCGGACCTGCTGTACGTCGCGCTGACGATCGTCGTCTTCGCCGTGCTCTTCCTCATCCTGAAGGGGGTCGAGCGCTTTGAGCGCTGAGAACTGGATCGGCCTGATCGGCGGCGTGCTGCTGACGATCTACCTGTTCGTCGCCCTGATTCTTCCTGAGAGGTTCTGATGAGTAGCGCAGTCGCAGGCTGGCTGCAGTTCGCGCTGCTGGTGGTGGCGCTGGCGGCCTGCTACGTGCCGCTGGGCAACTACATGGCGCGCATCTTCACCTCCAAAGAGCACTGGAAGGTCGAGCGCGGCATCTACAAGCTGTGCGGGATCGACCCGGACGCGGACATGCGGTGGGGCGTCTACGTCCGCTCCATTCTCGCGTTCTCGCTCGTCAGCGTGCTGTTCCTGTACCTGCTCGAGCGGACGCAGCACTGGCTGTTCCTGTCGGCCGGAATGGCCAGCGTCTCGCCGGTGACCGCGTGGAACACCGCGGCCTCGTTCACCACCAACACCAACTGGCAGAACTACTCCGGCGAGTCCACCATGAGCTACCTGACCCAGATGGGCGGGCTCGGGGTGCAGAACTTCCTGTCCGCCGCGGTCGGCCTGGCGGTGGCGATCGCGATGATCCGCGGGTTCACCCGGTCCCGGACCGACAAGCTCGGCAACTTCTGGGTCGACCTGGTCCGGGGGACGGTCCGGCTGCTGCTGCCGATCTCGGTCATCGGCGCCATCATCTTGGTGGCCACCGGCGTGATCGAGAACTGGGCCGCTTACCACACCATCACGACGCTGGCCGGCGGCCATCAGGTCATTCCCGGCGGGGCGGTGGCCTCGCAGGAGGCCATCAAGGACCTGGGCAACAACGGCGGCGGGTTCTTCAACGCCAACTCGGCCCATCCGTTCGAGAGCCCGAACGGCTTCAGCGACATCTTCGAGATCTTCCTGCTGCTGCTCATCCCGTTCTCGCTGCCGCGCACGTTCGGCAAGATGGTCAAGGACAACAAGCAGGGCTTCGCGCTGGTGGCCGTGATGGTGATCATCTGGGCCGCGGCCGTCGCCGGCAGCACCTTCTTCCAGAGCCACCTGGGCACCGCGGGACTCGGGCCGCAGCTGGCGCACGGCACGTACGAGGGCGTGGAGACCAGGTTCGGCCCGCACGCCTGCTCGCTGTTCTCGGTGTCGACCACGCTGACCTCCACCGGCTCGGTGAACTGCTTCCACGACTCGCTGACGCCGTTCGGCGGGGCGATCACGGTGATGGACATGGCGCTGGGTGAAGTCGCGCCCGGCGGCATCGGGGCGGGCATGTACGGCATCTTGGTGCTGGCCATCGTCACCGTGTTCGTGGCCGGGCTGATGGTCGGCCGGACGCCGGAGTACATCGGCAAGAAGATCCGGCCCGCCGAGATGAAGTACGCGGCGCTGTACTTCCTGACCATCCCGACGCTCATCCTGACCGCGGTCGCGCTGTCGATCGGCACCAAGCAGGGCCAGAGCTCGATCTTCAACCCCGGGCCGCACGGGCTGACCGAGATCTTGTACGCGTTCACCTCGATGGCCAACAACAACGGGTCGGCGTTCGCCGGCCTGGGCACGGCGGCCACCTGGTACCAGGTGCTCGGGCGGCATCGTGATGCTGCTCGGCCGGTTCGCGCCCGAGATCTTCGCCCTCGGTCTGGCCGGGTCGCTGGCCCGGCAGGCACCGGTGCCGGCCAGCGCCGGCACGCTCGACACGAGAACGCCGCTGTTCGTCGGCATGCTCGTCGGCGTCATCCTCATCCTCGTCGGCCTGACCTACTTCCCCGCGCTGGCGCTGGGCCCGTTCGCAGAAGGACTGCACTGAGATGTCTGTGACTACTGAGACCCCGGGCGCGCCGGCTCCGGCCGCCCCGCCGCAGGCCGCCCAGCCGCACAAGATCGGCGGCGGGCTGCTCGACCCGAGGATTCTGTGGAAGTCGGCCCCGGACGCGTTCAAGAAGCTGGACCCGCGGGTCCAGCTCAAGAACCCGGTCATGTTCGTGGTCGAGGTCGGCTCCGTGCTGACCCTGTACACCGCGATCAGCAAGCCGTCGGTGTTCAACTGGACCATCGTGGTCTGGCTGTTCCTGACCGTGGTGTTCGCCAACCTGGCCGAGGCGGTGGCCGAGGGACGCGGCAAGGCCCAGGCCGAGACGCTGCGCCGGGCCAAGCGCGAGACGATGGCGCGCCGGCTGCTGAACTGGACCGCCGGCGCGGATCCGGCCTCGCTGCGCGAGGAGCCGGTGCCGGGCACCGGGCTGCAGCTCGGCGACTACGTGGTGGTCGAGCCCGGCCAGGTCATCCCCGGCGACGGGGACGTGATCGAGGGCGTCGCCTCGGTGGACGAGTCGGCCATCACCGGCGAGTCCGCCCCGGTCATCCGCGAGTCGGGCGGCGACCGGTCCGCGGTCACCGGCGGCACCACGGTGCTGTCCGACCGGATCGTGGTCAAGGTCACCTCCAAGCCCGGCGAGACCTTCATCGACCGGATGATCGCCCTGGTCGAGGGGGCCAAGCGGCAGAAGACGCCGAACGAGATCGCGCTGAACATCCTGCTGGCCTCGCTGACCATCATCTTCCTGCTCGCGGTGATCTCGCTGCAGCCGCTGGCGTTCTACTCCAAGGCGCCGCAGACGCTGGTCACGCTGGTGGCCCTGACGGTAGCGCTGATCCCGACCACGATCGGAGCGCTGCTGTCCGCCATCGGCATCGCCGGCATGGACCGGCTGGTGCAGCGCAACGTGCTGGCCACGTCGGGGCGCGCCGTCGAGGCGGCCGGTGACGTGAACACGCTGCTGCTGGACAAGACCGGCACCATCACCATCGGGAACCGCCAGGCCAGCGAGTTCCTGCCGGTCGGAGGGGCGTCGGCGGCCGAGCTGGCCGATGCGGCGCAGCTGTCGTCGATGGCCGACTACACGCCGGAAGGCCGTTCGGTCGTGGTCCTGGCGAAGAACGAGTACGGCCTGCGGGAACGGAGCGAAGGCGAGCTGGCCGGCGCGGAGTTCATCGAGTTCACCGCGCAGACCCGGATGAGCGGAGTGGACCTGGCCGACGGGCGGCAGGTGCGCAAGGGCGCCTCGGCCTCGGTCCAGCAGTGGATCCGCGAGAACGGCGGCACGGTCCCTGCCGATCTCGGCCCGGTCGTGGACCGGATCTCGTCGGTCGGCGGGACCCCGCTGGTGGTGGCCGAGAAGCCGGCCGGCGGCCCGGCGCGGGCACTCGGCGTGATCTACCTCAAGGACATCGTCAAGGAGGGCATCTCCGAACGGTTCGCCGAGATGCGCAAGATGGGCATCAGGACGGTCATGATCACCGGCGACAACCCGCTCACGGCGGCGGCGATCGCCGAGGAGTCGGGCGTCGACGACTTCCTGGCCGAAGCGACGCCGGAAGACAAGATGGCGCTGATCACCAAGGAGCAGGAGGGCGGCAAGCTGGTCGCGATGACCGGCGACGGCACCAACGACGCGCCCGCCCTGGCCCAGGCCGACGTGGGCGTGGCCATGAACACCGGCACCTCGGCCGCCAAGGAGGCCGGGAACATGGTGGACCTGGACTCCAACCCGACCAAGCTCATCGACATCGTGGAGATCGGCAAGCAGCTGCTGATCACCCGGGGCGCGCTGACCACCTTCTCCATCGCCAACGACGTCGCGAAGTACTTCGCGATGCTGCCGGCCATGTTCTCGGTGGCCTTCCCGGCCCTGAACAAGCTCAACATCCTGCACCTGCACAGCCCGCAGTCGGCGATCACCTCGGCGATCATCTTCAACGCGCTGATCATCATCGCGCTGATCCCGCTGGCGCTGCGCGGCGTGCGCTACCGCCCGGCCTCGGCCCAGTCGCTGCTCCGCCGGAACCTGTGGATCTACGGCGCGGGCGGGCTGATCATCCCGTTCATCGGGATCAAGCTCATCGACCTCATCATCATGAACATTCCCGGATTCAGTGGGTGACTGGCATGAACCGCCTTCCCGTTCTCCTGAGGCAGCACATCGCGGGGCTCCGCGCCCTGCTGGTGTTCACCGTGCTGTGCGGCCTCATCTACCCGGCCGTCATGGTCGGCGTCTCGCAGCTGGCCTTCCACAAGCAGGCCAACGGCTCGATGGTGTCGTTCAACGGCAAGACCGTCGGCTCCAGCCTGCTGTGCCAGGAGTTCACCGACGCCAAGGGCAACCCGCTGCCGCAGTACTTCCAGCCGCGGCCCTCGGACGCGGTCAACGCCGCGGACAAGACCGACTACGGCTGTGACCCCGGGTTCTCGGCGGCGTCCAACCTCGGGCCGAACAACCCGGCCGAGATCCAGCTGATCAAGCAGCGGCAGAAGGCCATCGCGGCGTTCGATCACGTCCCGGTCGCGGAGATCCCGGCGGACGCGGTGACCGCTTCGGCCTCGGGCCTCGACCCGGGCATCTCGCCGCAGAACGCGGCCATCCAGGTCAACCGCGTGGCCGCGGCCCGGCACCTGCCGGTCTCTTCGGTGCGCGCGCTGGTGGCGAAGTACACCCAGGGCCGCACGTTCGGCTTCCTCGGCGAGCCGTCCGTGAACGTGCTCAAGCTGAACATCGCGCTCGACCAGTGCCGGCCGCTGTCGGCTAAGTCCGGCGGCTGAGGTGCGCGGTGGCTTCGCCTGCGGCCGAGCCCCGGCCGGGAGGCGCTGGCGGTGGCCGCGAGCCACCCGCCCGACGCGATCATCCTGGACCTCGGCCGGCCGGACATCGACGGCACCGAGGTGATCGTGGAGCTGCGCCGGCAGATACCACGCGACCGATCATCGTGCCGGGGTTCTCCGAGCGCACCCACCTGCTCACCGAGCCCGGCATGGGCTATCGCTACCAGCCGTAAGCCGGTCAGCTCGGGTCCGGCGGCGGTAGCGCCCCGGCCGGGATGCCGCGACTCGCGTACCTGGTACCCGGTCACGAACAGGGCGAAGATGACGAGGCCCGATACCGCGAGCGCCGCCGCCCCGGCCGCGGCACTGCCAGCCGACCACGGCGGCTGACCACAGGACGGTCGCGAGCATCGCCGCCAGCGCGGTCACGCACGCGACCTGACCTGACGCCGAGCACCAGCCGGGCCGGTGACCCGGCTGAACGACGGCCGGGATGTCCTCGGTGAGCACGGCCAGCTCCGCGTGCGTGCGCGCGGCGAGCGCCTGCGCCGACCCGGGCCTCGAGCTCGTCCCGTGGCCAGCCGGCCCTGGACGAACGCGGCCTTGAGGGCGCTGACGGCCTGCTCGCGGTCGGCGTGCGAGGCCCGCATGCGACCCGGCCGAGCTGCCCTCTCCGGGCCGGGACCTGTCATCACGAGCACCTCCTCGACGAACCGGTACGAACAGCGTAACCCGGCTCCGGCCGTGGCCCTTCCATCCGTCCGGGACGTATCCTCCGCGGCACGGCCTCAGGTTTGAAGTCGCCGGCCAGAGGAAGCAAGGCCGCCGGTTCGGCTTACCACTGAGATCGCGGCCCGCGGTGCATCGTGCTTGTTCCGTGCGTTCCGGACCGGGAAAGGATGCGGGATGCCCCTGCGGTCCGTCACGCACCCGCTGGGCCCTGATCATAGGCTCGTTCCTGCTGGGCGCGGGCAGGCGCGCAGCGCCCTCCCAGCGGACGCCGGGGGATGACGGGGCTGGTGGCCACCCGTTCGGCATATTCCCGCATCGGTGGTACGCGGTTCGCCGAGTATGCCGCAAAATGTGAAGCGCGGGACCTACCCTGGGGGAGCCGATGAAGGCACTGGCCGCGGACGACCCGCGCGTGATCGGCGAGTACCGGTTGCGCGCGCAACTCGGCGCGGGCGGCATGGGCCGGGTCTACCTCGGGCTCTCCCCGGCGGGCCGGGCGGTGGCGATCAAGGTCGTGCATCCCGAGCTGGCCAGTGACGCCGATTTCCTGCGCCGGTTCGCCCAGGAGGTAGCGGCGGCCCGGGCCGTCAGCGGGATCTATACCGCGCCGGTCGTCGCCAGCGGGCTGAACGAGCGGCCGCCGTGGCTGGCCACCGCGTTCGTGCCCGGTCCGTCCCTGGATCAGGTCGTGACCGAGCACGGGCCGCTGCCCGAGCAGGCCCTGTGGCCGCTGCTCGGCGGGCTGGTCGAGGCGCTGCAGGCCATCCACGCCTGCGGGGTGGTGCACCGCGACCTCAAGCCGGCCAACGTCCTGCTGGCCGCCGACGGGCCGCGGGTGATCGACTTCGGCATCTCCCGGGCCGCCGACGGGACCTCGCTGACCGCGGCCGGGGTGGTGTTCGGCACGCCCGGCTACATGTCGCCGGAGCAGGCCGAGGGTCGCGGCGCCGGGCCCGAGAGCGACGTGTTCGCGCTCGCCTGCGTCGTCGCTTACGGGGCGATGGGGGTGGCGCCGTTCGGCACCGGGACGGCGGCCGCCGTCTTGTACCGGGTGGTGCACACCGAGCCGGCCCTGGACGGGATCCCGCCGCGGCTCCGGGAGGTGCTCGCCGCCTGCCTGGCCAAGAACCCGGCCGGCCGTCCCACCCTGCGAGCGCTGTCCGGCATGCTCTCTTCCCAGCTGGACGCGACCGGGCCGTCCGCGGTGGCGTTCTGGCCGTCGTCGGTGGCCGGCCTGATCGGGGCGTACCAGGCCCGGCTCGAGCAGGAAACCCGCGGCGTCACCCGGCCGGCCGACGGGTTCTCCTGGGCCAGCGCCGGGCGCCCGGCGGACGGCGCCTCGCCCCGCCCGGCACCGTCGTCACCCAGCGCGGCATCGTCGGCGGGGCGGCCGGATCCCACCCCGCGCTGGCCGTACGCGCAGGCGCCCCCCGGTCCTCCCGCCGGTTCGCGTGAGTACCCGGTCCCCCAGGGATACGGGGGGCCGGTGTCGGCGCCACCGCAGGCGCCGCCCCGCGGGTACCCGCCGAACGATGCGCAGGCCGGCCACCCGCAGCCGTACCGGCCCGGGGTGCCCGCCGCCGCTGGGCCGATGCCCGCCAGCATGGTCACCGCGCTCCGCCTGATGTACGCCGGGGCGGCCTACACGCTGGTCTGGGCGATCGGCGTCATCGCGGTCGCGGCCCACGTCAGCGACTACCCGGTCTACGCCTCGAGCGGCGCTCACAGCCTGGCCGGGACGGCTGCCGTCACCGTCCTGATCGGCATCGTGGAGGCCTTGCTGTGGCTCCGCGTCGCGCGCGGCTGCCGCCGGGGACGGCGCGGCTCCCGGGTCGCCGGGACGATCCTGTTCGGGCTGTACACGCTGGGTGTCCTCAGCGTGGTGAGCAGCAGCCAGGGCGGCCTCGGCCCGGCCAAGGCGGTGACCCTGGTCGGCTGGCTGATCGCGCTGGCGGCGCTGGTGGCGCTGTGGCGGCCATCATCCAGTGCCTTTTTCCTCGCGCGGACGTCACGAAACCGCTAGCGGCCCAGGCGCATGGATCGCGCATGCGCGGCGCATGAATCGCGTTAAGACCGGCTCGCCGTTCCGGCAGGCGGAATCCCCGGCCAGGCGGACGTGCTTGACTAAGGGAGATCAGTTCACGCAGATAAGGACACGGGCCGGAGATGGCGGACAACGGCGGCCGGCGAGACACCGGCAGGGCATCCCGGCCGGGACGTGGTCACCTGCGGATCTACCTCGGCTCGGCGGCGGGGGTCGGCAAGACCTACGCCATGCTCAACGAGGGGCACCGGCGCGCCGAGCGGGGCGCCGACGTGGTGGTGGGATTCGCCGAGGCCCACGCGCGCCCGCACACCAGCGCGCTGCTCGACGGCCTCGAGGTCATCCCCCGGGCCCGGCTGGAGTACCGGGGCGCCGCCTTCGAGGAGATGGACCTGGACGCGGTGCTCGCCCGGCGGCCGGAGATCGCGCTGGTGGACGAGTTCGCGCACACCAACGTGCCTGGCTCGCGCAACTAGAAACGCTGGCAGGACGTCGAGGAACTGCTCGACGCCGGGATCGACGTCATCTCCGCGGTGAACATCCAGCACCTGGAATCCCTCAACGACGTCGTCGAGAAGATCACCGGGGTGCCGCAGCGGGAGACCGTGCCCGACGCGATCGTCCGGGCCGCCGACCAGGTCGAGATGGTCGACATGACGCCGGAGGCGCTGCGCCGCCGGATGGCGCACGGGAACATCTACCCGCCGGAGAAGATCGACGCGGCGCTGACCAACTACTTCCGCAGCGGGAACCTGGCCGCGCTGCGGGAACTCGCCCTGCTCTGGCTGGCCGACAAGGTCGACGAGGGCCTGCAGCGCTACCGCACCGAGCACAAGATCTCCAGCGCCTGGGAGGCCAGGGAACGGGTGGTCGTGGCCCTGACCGGCGGTCCCGAGGGCAAGACGCTGATCCGCCGGGCGGCGCGGATCGCGGCCCGGTCGTCGGGCGGCGACCTGCTGGCCGTGCACGTCACCAAGTCCGACGGCCTGACCGGCGCCGATCCGGCCTCACTGGCCGATCAGCGGCGGCTGACCGAATCGGTCGGCGGGACCTACCACCAGGTGGTCGGCGACGACATCCCCGAGGCCCTGCTGACCTTCGCCCGGGCGGAGAACGCGACCCAGCTCGTGCTGGGGGCGAGCCGCCGGTCATGGGCGGCCGCCATGCTCACCGGCCCGGGGATCGGCTCCCGCACCATCCGCGGCTCCGGCGACATCGACGTGCACATCGTGACCCACGCGCAGATGGGTCGCGGCCGGGGCCTGCCGCGGCCGCGCGGCGCGATTACCCGGCGCCGGAAGGTGGCCGGATACGTGCTGGCCGCCGCGCTGCTGCCGGTGCTGACCGTGTTCCTGACCGCCCTGCGCAATGACCTCAACCTCACCAGCGACGTGCTGCTGTACCTGACCGCGGTGGTCCTGGTCGCGCTGACCGGCGGGTTCGCGCCCGCGGTGCTGACCGCCATCGCCGGGTCGCTGCTGCTCAACTACTACTTCACCCCGCCCATCCACCAGTGGACGATCGCCGAGGCGAACAACACGCTCGCGATCGGCGTCTTCATCGCCGTCGCGATCCGGAGTCAGCTCGGTGGTGGACATCGCGGCCCGGCGGACCAAGGAGGCCGCCCGGGCCAACGCCGAGTCGGAGCTGCTGACGACCACGGCCGGCAGCGTGCTGCGCGGGCAGCAAGGGCTGAGCGCGCTGCTCGACCGGGTCCGGGAAGCGTTCGGCATGGATTCGGTCACGCTGCTCGAGTGCACCTCGTCCGACGGTCAGCGGCCCGGCGACGCCTCCGCGGGCCGGATCAGGGGCGCGCCGGGCAACTGGAAGGTCATCGCCAGCCGCGGCGAGCCGGCCGTGACCCGGCCGGACGAAGCCGACGTGGAGGTGCCGGTCACCGACTCCCTCACGCTGGCGCTGCGCGGCCGTCCGCTGCCCGCCACGGACCGCCGCGTGCTCGGCGCGTTCGCCTCCTACGCGGCCGTGGCGCTGGATCAGCAGCAGCTGGCCGCCGAGGCGCAGGCGGCCAAGCCGATCGCGGCCGCCGACCGGATGCGGACCGCGCTGCTCGCCGCGGTCAGCCACGACCTGCGCACCCCGCTGGCGTCGGCCAAGGCCGCGGTGACCAGCCTGCGCTCGCCCGACGTGAACTGGGCGGCCGAGGACCACGACGAGCTGCTCGCGACGGCGGATGAATCCCTGGACCGGCTGGCCCACCTGGTCGACAACCTGCTGGACATGAGCCGGCTGCAAGCCGGCGCGCTGTCCCTGTTCCCGCGCCCGGCCGGGCTCGAGGAGATCGTGTCCAGCGCGCTGGACAACCTGGATCCGGCGGCCCGGGACGTCACGGTCGACATCCCGGAGTCACTGCCCGAGATCAACGTGGACCCGGCCATCCTGGAGCGGGTGATCGTGAACCTGACGGAGAACGCGCTGCGCTACTCCCCGGCCGGGCAGCCGCCGCTGCTGACCGCCAGCTCCCTCGGCGACCGGGTCGAGCTCCGGGTGGTCGACCGCGGCCCGGGTATCCCCGAGAAGGACCGGGACCGGATGTTCGTGCCGTTCCAGCGGCTCGGCGACACCGACAACACCACCGGGGTGGGGCTCGGGCTGGCGCTGTCGCGCGGGCTGACCGAGGCGATGGGCGGCGCGCTGACCGCGGACGATACCCCCGGCGGGGGGCTCACCATGACGGTGTCGCTGCCGGCCGCCGCCGAGCCGGGCTACCAGCCCGAGCCCGGCCAGCGCGAAAGGGAAGCAACGGGGGGCGGGGGAACAGAGTGACGCGGGTGCTGGTCGTAGACGACGAGCCGCAGATCCTGCGGGCGCTGCGGATCAACCTGCGGGTCCGGGACTACGAGGTGCACGTCGCGGCCACGGGGGCCGAGGCGCTCGAGGTGGCCGGCCGCTACCCGCCCGACCTGGTGATCCTCGATCTCGGCCTGCCCGACCTGGACGGGGTGGAGGTGATCCAGGGCCTGCGCGGCTGGACCAAGGCGCCGATCATCGTGCTATCCGGCCGGGCCGACAGCGTGGACAAGGTAGAGGCACTCGACGCCGGCGCCGATGACTACGTGACCAAGCCGTTCGGGGTCGAGGAGCTGCTGGCCCGGATGCGGGCCGCGGTCCGGCGCACCGGCGCCCCTGAGGACCTGCCCCGGATCCGGCTCGGCGACCTGGTCATCGACCTGGCCGCCAAGCGCGTCATCCGGGCGGCGCCGGTCCCGGCGGGCGGCGGGACCGGCGCTGCGGCCGATGACGTCCGGCTCACCCCGACCGAGTGGCACCTGCTCGAGGTGCTGCTGCGGAACCCGGGCAAGCTGCTCAGCCGGAACCAGCTGCTGACCGAGGTGTGGGGTCCGGGCTACGCCGATGCCACCGGCAACCTCCGGTTGTACATGGCCCAGCTGCGGCGCAAGCTCGAGCCGGATCCGGCCCGCCCGCGCTGGCTGATCACCGAGCCGGGCATGGGCTACCGCTACCAGCCGAGTGCCCAGGACGGCGAGCCGTCGGCCGCTAGCGGCTTACCAGGGGTAGGGCTGGCCGTCCCGGGTCAGGGTGCCGGTGGGGCCGCCGTTGGGGATGGTGACGGCCCAGATGACGCTGGCCGCCGCCTGGCCGAGGGAGCGGCCGTCCGGGTGATTCTCGCTGGCGGGCCAGCCGGGGCACACCGCGTTGACGAGGATGCCATCCCGGGCCAGCTCGGCGGCGAGAATCCGGGTCAGCGCGTTGAGCCCGGCCTTGGACACGCCGTAGGCGGGTGACCCGCCGCCCATCACGGCGATCGAGCCGCCCTCGCTGCTCACGTTGACGATGCGCGGCCGGGTGCTCGAGCGCAGCATCGGCAGCAGCGCGTGGATCACCCGCCACGGGCCGAACATGTTGACGTCGATCGCCTCCGCGACCGCCCCGAGGTCGGCGTTGCTGGCCATCGCCCACCGGTCGTACATGGTCGACGCGTTGTTCACGAGAACGTCCGTGCGGCCGAACCGGCCCTTCACCCACTCGGCCATCGACGTGACGCTGAGGGAGTTGTCCACCTCGAGCTGGCAGGGGAAGATCCGGCTGCCTTCCGGGTCGAGTTCCTTGGCGGCCAGCTCCCCCCTTCTCAGGTCGCGGGAGCCGAGCACCACCGCGAAGCCGAGCAGGGCCAGCTGGCGGCACACCTCACGGCCCACGCCGCGGTTGCCGCCGGTCACGACGGCCACCGGCTGGTCAGCGTACACGCGCATCACCGGCGCAAGGCACGACCGCGACGTTTCTCATGGCTGTCATCTTGCCACCCCCCGCTCACCGGCCTGCCCCCCAATAAGCCAAATCGTCACCTAAGGACGATGTCAATGCGGTATAGCCGGAGCGCGCGGCGCCGGCCTGGCCTTGGCGGCCAACGGAGGCAGGATAATCCTGAGGATAGGTGAGCCGGGAAGGCTGGTCGGGGCGTTCGTGATCATTGATGCGCAGCAGGAAACCTACTGCCAGGTAACGACCAGGCCGACCTTCTCACCGGACCGCTAGGTCGCGGCTATTCGGGCTAGGCGACGGCCACGATGATGACGATGACCGCGATCACCACCACGACCCCGGCGATCAGCATGGCAGGGGACACCGACGGGCGCCGCGCTTGCGGAGCTTCGTCTTCACCGCGCTCGACGAAGGCACGGAACCGTCCGGTATTGGCGCTCGGATCTTGCTCAAACTCCGACATGTGCACGACCTTAGCTGGTCAGGGGCCGCCTAAAGGTCCGATTCGGTGCAACTTCAGCGCGGCGCTCATCGTAGGGGCGCCAGCGCGTCCGCCCGGTCGACCAGCCGGGAGAGCACGATCACGCTTTTGGTCCGCACCACGAACGGCTCAGCGCGGATGCGTTCCATCACGTCCTCGAAGTGCCGGACGTCGGTGGCCCGGATGTGCACCAGGGCGTCGGCCTCCCCGGTAACCGTGCATGCGTCCACGACTTCCGGATAACGCCGGACCGCCGCGCCTATCTCATCTGGTGAGGTGCGTCCGCCGCAGAACAGCTCCACGTACCCCTCGGTCGTCCAGCCCATGGCGACCGGATCCACCCGGGCGGAGAAGCCGGTGATGGCGCCCGCGGCCCGGAGCCGGTCCACCCGCCGCTTGACCGCGGGCGCGGACAGGCCGACCTCGCCGCCGATGAGGGAGTAGCTAGCCCGGGCGTCCCTGATCAGGAAGGCCACGATACGGGCGTCGATGTCGTCCACTTCTCGCCGGCCGTCAGTCGACGCCGTCGTACAGGGCCGGGATTCGCGGTGGCTTCACCTGCGCGAGGTTATCCTGCGCCGGATGGGCCCGGCCGGCGGGACCGGCCGCGAAGGCCCGGAGCAGGTTCTGCGTAGCCCGGTCGACGAACCGCGCGGCCGCCGCGTTCACGCCATGCCCGCAAGATGGTCCCTGCATGGCGCACACCCAGCGCATCGTGCCGGACGCGAAGACCCCGGCCCCGCTTGCGGTCGTGTAGTACGCCGAGTCGGCGAAGGTGGAGAAGCCGTCGCAGGTCAGGGGAGAATGCGCGAGCACCTGCAGCGGCCGGGGAAACGGGATGGCCGGGTTGAGCCGGTCGTACTCGGGTCCCACCAGGCCGGAGAAGCGCTCGCCGCGGTAGGCTCCGGTGCCGGCGAAGAGCCAGCTGGACGGGTCGTAGACGACATACGGGGCACTCACCGGGTTGCACTCGTAGAACACCCCGGTGATCACGCTCTCCGGCCGGGGATCCGGCGGATCCCGCCACTGCTGCGTGGTCTGCGCGTTGTCCTTGCCGTACAGCGGATCGAGGCTGGCGGCCTTGTAGCAGATGACGACGCGGTCCCCGTCGGCGAACCTGATGTGCCGGTAGATCGCGTTAGCACCGAGGAAGGCCAGGTTGGTCCCGGCGTCCCTGGCCTGGACGAGCGCGCTCCTCATCGCCAGCGAGTAGTACTCGTCGTGGCCGAGGGAGATGACCGCACGGGCTCCGGCCAGCAGGCCCGGGTGCTGGTCGAGGTCCACGTCGGTCTCGTAGGCGAGCGCGATCCCGGTCCGCTCGGCCAGCGCGATCGCCTTCTGGTCGAAGAACAGGAACCGGCCCGCGCCGTTCTGGTCGTAAGGACGGTCGAAGCTCACCGCGTAGCCGCGGTCGGACGGCAGCCCGTCCGGTCCCTGGTAGAGGCTGTGGCCACCCCAGGTGTTGTACGCCTGCCAGGTGGTGTTGTCGTTGAGGATGACCACGGCGCCGGCGGTGCTCGGCGACCGGACCGTGATGGGCACGTACCGCTCGGCTCCGCTCGCGGCGTCCAGGCGCAGCAGATAGGAGCCGGGTGGCCACCGCCGGGTGGCGACCGTCAGCGACGGCCGCCACCCGGCGGTGACCATGTGGGTACCCGGCGCGGTACGCACCGCCGTCTGGCGCTGCCCCCGGACCGGGCCCGACGCCCAGATCAGGCGGGCCTGGTGGCCGGAATACCAGCCGAACCGGAACGCCTCTACCCGGAACGACCGCGCCGCGGTCGACACGTACAGCCGGAAGCTCTGGCCAGGCAGGACGCTCTGCTGGTCCGCGTACCCCTCGATCGCGTCGGCCGCGCCGAGGCGGATGATCCGCCACGCGGACGTACCCGGACGCGTGTTCTCCGCCACCGGGAACGGCGGCGCGGCCGTTGCTCTCGCGGATGGCGCCGAGGTGGGAGGCGGGTGCGACGACGAGGAGGACCCGGCGCTGCACGCCGCCGCTGGCAGCAGCGCCGCCAGGCCCAGCGCGACGCCGGCCGCACGGGAGAACCACTTACTCGTAACCAGGCTCACAGCACTCCATCATGGAGTACTCGCAACTGGCTAGCTGGCTGGTTTCCGGGCATAAGACGAGGCTCGGCGTCCCGCTTTCGCCGAGCCTCACTAAGTGAGACGCCAAGCCTGCCGCTCCGGTTGACGCGATCAGGCGGAAACTCCGCAATTCGCCTCCCGGGCGAGCGGGCAGCGGTCTGAGCACGGCCGGGGCGTGCCCCGCCAGCCGCGCCGCCGCAGCATCCGGGCCTGCAGCAGGGCGGTCTCGCACGGGTGGCCGTAGACGTCCCGCCAGCCGTAGCGACTGGTCACGACGTCCTGGGTCCAGGCCTGATTGTCGCGGCGATTGTCGCGCCAGCGTTCCTCGTCCGGATGCGCCAGCTCGCCGTCGAGCTCGACGGCGAGCTTGTACTTCTCGTAGTAGACGTCCCGGTAGACGGTCCGGCCTTCGATCACCACGCGGACCTGGTGACGGGATCGCGGCAGGCCGTGCGCCCGTTCGACGTCGCGCAGGTAGCGGTATTCGAGCACCGAGTGAATTCCGTCTCCGGCGGCCGCGAGGAGGTCCTCGATACTGTCCCGCCAGCGTATTTTCTTGCGGTGCCGCAGCGCCTCCCGGAGCCTTTCCTCGGTGGTCAGGCGACGGGCGACGGCCCGCGTTATCCAGCCGCAGACATCGTCGAAGGTGACGGCCAGCCCGGTGAGGTCGAGCACGGTTTCCTCGACTGTTGTCCGGGGTGGCTCGCGGCCAGGCTGGGTGGCGTCGGCGATGCGGCCGGAAATACGGATCACCAGGCCGGGTGCCGTGACCCGTCGGGTCGAGGGAACCGTCACGAAGATCGACTCACCGGGATGGTCGATGAGTCCGTGCAGCTCAGCGGCAGATAGGTGACTGAGTACAGCGCCCGGACCCGCACGGAGCAGCGCCGCCCACAGCCACGTCTCGCGCGGCGGCGGCCCGGTGAAGGCCGCGTACACGCCCAGGTAAAGCTGCTGCCAGCGCCCGCGCTCAAGGCGGCGCTTGATCATTTGGGCGCTTAAGCCAGCCCCAAGCAACTGTTGTCGCGAGATGGCGCCCGATTGCCATTGCGCTATGGGGGCTGCCGCCATGGGAATGTCGTACCTCATGACGTAAATATGCGAGGCGGCACTGACATTTCCATGATCACGAAGGATCGGGTACGGCTAGAAGTACCGGATCCTTCATGATCATGAAAGGGGCTGCACTGCTATGTGAGGTGTGGGGTGAAATTGGACGTTGGGGTGGGTGGGTGCGAGGGGATCAGGTGGGCGTGGTGCCAGGGTTGGCCGGGTTGGGTGGGCTTGCAGTTGTGAGTGGGCGGCGTTGGTGGGCTCGCGTGGTGCGTGCCAAGGCTGGGCGGCTTTGCCAAGGCACGGGACCGGCTTTGCCAAGGCACGGGACCGGCCTTGCCAAGACACGGGACGTCTTTGGACGCGGGACGTGCCAGAGCACGGTGCTTGCTGTACCGGGTGGCTTGCGCGGGATGAGCGCTGGGGCGGTGTGTTTGCTGGGCGGGGTGCGGGTTGGGCGGGGCGGGGTGCGGGTGCGGGCTGGTGGGCGGGGTTTGGGCTGGTGGGTGGGGTGGGGTACTGCGGGGGGAGTACGGGCGGGGAGTAGGCGGGGTGGGGAAGTGTCTTCGGCGGGGGGATTCGGGGGGTGGGGGTGCGGCGGGAGCCTGAGGGGGCTGATTCGGATACGCGGGCTCGCGGGAGATGGTTATGTCGATACTGGGGCGGATAGGCAGCGGGTGCTACCGGCACCGCTGGATCACGGTGCTGGTGTGGGTGGCCGGGGTGGCGGCGCTGATCACGCTGTGGACGCGGTTCGGGGCCGCGGCACAGGATGACTTCACCGGCAGCGACCCGGGGCAGGCGGTGCTGAACCAGCACTTCGCCCGGCAGTCGGGGGACACGCTGACGCTGGCCATCCGGTCGCAGGGGAAGATCACGGACCCGGCCACCCACGCGCGGATCACCGCGGCACTGAAGCCATTCGCACAAGCGCCGCACGTCACCGGGGTGGCCGATCCGTACACGACGCCGGGGCACCTGGCCCGGGACGGGCACATCGCCTACGCCACCATCCAGTTCGACGTGCAGGGCGCGCACATCCCGGGCAGCGAGGCCACCGCGCTGATCCACGACGCGACCGCCGCCAGTAAGAACGGCGTGACGTTCAGCCTGGGCGGCGACGTGGTGGACCTGGCCGAGACGCCGTACGGCGGCGCCTCCAACGGGATCGGCGTGGGGGCGGCCGCGATCGTGCTGCTGATCGCGTTCGGCTCACTGCTGGCGATGGGCCTGCCGATCGTGACCGCGCTGATGGGCATCGGCTCCGGGCTGGCGCTGATCGCCCTGCTCGGGCACGTCTTCCCGGCGCCCTCGTTCTCCGCCATCGTGTCCGCCTTGATCGGACTGGGCGTCGGGGTGGACTACGCGCTGTTCATCGTGACCCGGTTCCGGACCGAGCTCCATGCGGGAAAGCAGCCCGGCGACGCCATCATCACCACGATGGGGACCGCGGGGCGGTCCGTGCTCACCGCGGGGACCACGGTGGTCATCGGGATGCTGGGGCTGCTGGTACTGCGCCAGGCGCTGCTGAACGGGGTGGCGATCGCGGCCGCGATCACGGTGGCGATGACGGTCATAGCCGCGCTCACGCTGCTGCCCGCCCTGCTGGGCTTTACCGGTACCCGGCTGGCGCGCCCGTCGCGGCTGAACACCTTCCTCGGGGGCAAGGTGTTCGGCCGGCGCGGTGCCAGCGGCCAGGACAGGGCCACGAGGCGGGATGGGGGGACCGGGGCGGGACGGCTGCCTCGTTCGGTCGATGATGTTCATGTTGCCGAACGGTGGGCCGGCGTCATCCAGCGGCACCGGGTGCTCGCGGCCCTGGCCTCGGTCGCCTTCATCCTGGTGGTGGCGGCGCCCGCGCTGTTCATGAAGCTGTCCATGCCGGACGAGTCGGCGCAGGCCCGGGGCACGATGGGGTACGCCAGCTACGCCACCATGGCGCAGGGGTTCGGGCCCGGGTTCGACGCGCCGCTGATCGTGGCGGCCAAGGTCACGCCGGCCGACGGGCCGAAGCTCGAAACGCTGCGAAGCGCGATCGAGGGCACGCCGGGGATCGCGGCGGTGACGCCGACAGTCACCAGCCGGGACGGGCAGGCGGCCATGATCATCGCCTACCCCACTACCGGCGCGCAGGACGCGGCCACCAACGCGCTGGTCAACCGGATCGACGACACGGTGCTCCCCCGCTCCGGGCTGACCGCCTACCTGACCGGGCCGAACGCGGGGAACGTGACGTTCGCGAACCTGATCAGCTCGCGGCTGCCAGCTCTGATCGCCGTGGTGGTCGTGCTGTCGATGGCGCTGCTGCTGACGACGTTCCGGTCGGTGGTCATCGCGGTCAAGGCCGCGCTGATGAACCTGCTGTCGGTCTGCGCCGCCTACGGGGTGCTGGTCGCGGTGACGCAGTGGGGCTGGCTGGGGCACCTGTTCGGTTTCCCGGAGAAGATGCCGGTGACGACGTGGGTGCCGGTGTTCCTGTTCGTGATCTTGTTCGGGCTGTCGATGGACTACGAGGTGTTCCTGCTGTCGCGGATCCGCGAGGAGTACGACCGGCTCGGCGACAACAGCGCGGCGGTGGGACGCGGGCTGGCCGCCACCGCACGGGTGATCACGGCGGCCGCGGCGATCATGGTGGTGGTGTTCCTGTCCTTCGACCTCACCCCGGATGTCTCGGTCAAGCAGATCGGCCTCGGGCTGGCCGCCGCGGTCCTGGTCGACGCCACCGTGGTGCGGCTGGTGCTGGTCCCGGCGGTGATGGAACTGCTCGGCCGGGCCAACTGGTGGCTGCCGTCGTGGCTGGCACGGCTGCTGCCGGCCGGCTCCGGCTCGGGGCCGGCCGACAGGCCCGCGCCCGAGCTGGCTGAGGTCCCCTGAGGCACCGAACGAGCCTGGTTCCCGCCCCTGTATGGTGCGAGAACCAGGTTGGTTTTCCGGGAGGAGTGGCTATGGCCGGCGACGACGATCCCATCCTGCGCGGGATGTACGGCCCCGATGTCACGTTCCTCGGGGTGCCGCGGGTGGAGCTCGACGCGCTCGACGGGTACGACGTGGTGTTCCTGGGCGCGCCGTTCGACGGGGGTGCCTCGCACCGGGCAGGCGCCCGGTTCGGCCCGCAGGCGCTCCGTAGCACCGATTACCTGCCGCACGACGGGTCCCGGCCGCACCTCGCGCTGGGGGTGGACCCGCTGGTCGAGCTGCGCTGCGGCGACGCCGGCGACGTGAACATGCCGTCGGGCGAGACCGAGCGGTCGCTGAAGCGGCTGGAGGACGCGGTCCTCGCGGTCAGCGCGGCGGGGGCGGTCCCGGTCATCCTGGGCGGCGACCACACCGTCACCTTCCCCGACGCCACCGGCGTGGCCCGGCACGTGGGCTGGGGCCGGGTGTCGCTGATCCACTTCGACGCGCACGCCGACACCGGCGACACCCAGTTCGGGTCGCTGTACGGGCACGGCACCCCGATGCGGCGGCTGATCGAGTCCGGGGCGGTCCGCGGCGACCGGTTCCTGCAGATCGGGCTGCGCGGGTACTGGCCGGAGCCGCCCACCCTGGCCTGGATGGCCGAGCAGCGGATGCGCTCGTTCGAGATGAGCGAGATCGTCTCGCGCGGGCTCGATTAGTGCCTGACGAGGCGTTCGACGATCGCGGTGGACGAGTGCGACGGCGTCTTCCTGTCGGTCGACGTGGACGTGGTCGACCCGGGGATGGCGCCCGGCACCGGGACGCCGGAGCCGGGCGGGCTGACCGGCCGGCAGCTGCTCGACGCGGTACGGCGGATCGCGATGTCGCTGCCGCTGGCCGGGATCGACGTGGTGGAGGTCTCGCCGCCGTACGACCACGCCGAGGTGACCGCGTTCCTGGGCAACCGGGTGGTGCTCGAGGCGCTGTCCGGGATGGCCTGGCGGCGGCGCCAGCTGGCCGGCGACGTCGTCCGGCAGCCGGACTCGCCGTTGCTGGAGGGGCGCTGACCCGGTTCTTCATCGACGCCCAGGGGCGCCGGCACTGGGGGGAGTACGGTGCGGCCGGGCTGCTGGCGTATCACGTCGGGGACGACGCGGTCCGGTACCTGCTGCAGAAGCGGTCGCTGCATACCCACGGCGGCGGGACCTGGAGCATTCCCGGCGGTGCGCTCGACGCCGGCGAGAGCCCGGTGGACGGCGCGTTCCGGGAGACGGAAGAAGAACTCGGCCGCCTGCCGGACGGCCTGGCTTATACCGGGACCGTGACCACCGACTTCGGCGGCTGGCAGTATCACACCGTCGTGTTCCGGTCGCCGGAGCAGTTCACCGCCCCCGGCAACTGGGAGGTCGCCGAGCACCGCTGGGTCACCGTCGGCGGGATGGCTCACCTGCTGCTGCACCCTGGTTTCGCGGCGGCGTTCCCGCGAGCCCGGGCAATCGTGGAGCGGGCGACTCAGGATGAGCGGCCCGTCTGAGAAACGCCTGGTCAGAATGGCCGGAAATGGGACTGATAAAGACCACTTATGGACCTGGCCGGTCTGGCCGGCACGATCTATAGTCGGTGCATGCTGGACGTGACCAGGCTGCGCGTACTGGTCGCCGTGGCCCGGTGCGGTTCGGTCACCGCCGCCGCGCGGGCCCTCAACTACGCCCAGCCCTCCGTCAGCCACCACCTGGCCCGGCTGGAGGCCGAGACCGGACCAAGCTGATCCAGCGGGCGGGCCGCGGCATCAGGCTCACCGACGCCGGGCGGCTGCTGGCCGAACGGGCGGCCGAGATCATCGGCCGTCTCGACGCCGCCGAGAACGAGCTGGCCGCCTACACCGGGCTGCGCGCCGGGCGGCTGCGGCTGGCCGCGTTCCCGTCCGCGCTCGGCACCATCGTCCCGGCCGCGGCGGCGCTGCTGCGTGACCAGCAGCCGGGCGTCGACCTGCGGCTCACCGAGGCCGAACCGCCCGAGGCGCTGCGCATGCTGCGGGCCGGGTACGTGGACGTGGCGCTGGTGTTCCGGTACTCGGAGGAGACACCCGGGTCGGCCGACGGGTTCGTGCCGGGCCTGGGGCCCGGTGAGGACGAGGACAACGGCATCGACCTGGCCGAAGGCCTGCGCGAGCGGCTCCTGCTGACCGAGCCGGTGCACCTGGTGACGTCGGCGCACGGCTCTGCTCACGGGGGGGCCGATCCGGCCGAGCTGGCCGGCTACGCGCGGCACCGGTGGATCGCCGGCTGCGATCGCTGCCGGGCCAACCTGCTCCGGCAGTGCGCCCAGGCCGGCTTCACGCCCAAGATCGCCTTCACCACCGACGACTACATCGCGGTCCAGGCGCTGGTGGCCGCCGACCTGGGGGTCTCGACGCTGCCCGCGCTCTGCCTGCGGGCCGCGCGGCATCCCGGGATCAGGACCGTGCCGCTGCCGGGCGCGCACCGGTACGTGCTGGCGGTGCGGTACGGCGACCCGCCCGACCCGCCGGCGGTGAACGTGCTCATGGACGCGCTGCGCGCCGTCGCGGTCCCGCCGCCACGCGGTACGGGCGGAAACGCTTGCGCTGACCAGGCCGAACCGGAATCGTATGGCATGTCCCGTTAGCTAGCGCGCCGGCGCACTTGCGTAAGGGAGGTACCGGTAGCGAGGTACGGGGACGGCGGACAGGCGCCGGTTCTCGCCAGGACGGATTCGCGAATCGGAGATGGATTATGAGGGGCTTCAAGAACTTCCTTATGCGTGGCGACGTGATCGTCGTCGCGATCGGGCTCGTCGTAGCCCTCGCGTTCAGCGCGTTCATCACCGCGTTCACCACCGACATCATCACTCCGCTGGTACAGAGCGTCTCCGGCAGCAAGGTCGGCCTAGGCGTGCAGATCCGGGCCAATAACCCCAAGACGCTCCTGGACTTCGGCAGCCTCATCACCGCGATTATCAACTTCGTGATCTTCATGGCCGTGGTCTACTTCGTCATCGTCGTGCCCTACAAGATGATCCAGGCGCGGCGCGGCCAGGTGGTGTTTGGTGACCCGGCTCCGGTCAAGACCTGCCCGGCGTGCCTGTCCAGCGATCTTCCGGCCGCCGCGTCCAAGTGCAAGTACTGCGGGACCGACCAGCCCGCCATCGCGTAGCTCGCTGGGGCCGGCGGCGCTGGTCACCGGGTCGGCCAGCGGGATCGGGCGGGCCGCGGCGCGGCGGCTGGCCTCGATCACCGGGCTGCGTCCGGGGCCGCAGCCGCTGGCCTACGCGGCCAGCAAGGCGGCCGTGGTCAGCCTGACCCGCACGCTGTCCCGGGTGCTGGCCCCCGAGGTCCGGGTCAACGCGGTGGCGCCGGGCTGGATCGCCGGCGAGTGGATGCAGCGGACGCTGGGCGAGAACTACGACCGGCTGATGGAGCGCCGCGCCACCTGGACCCCGATGCAGCGGAACGTCACCGAGGACGACGGATCGTGATCGACGTGCGCGCTGATCACCGGCCACCCGACGTAGGGCGGCGCCGCTAGCGATTGTCTGCAGTTTCGGGTGCTCTGACGCCCGAAACTGCAGACAAACCACTGCTTGCGGCTGGGCATCCGCCTTGTGAAGACTTTCACGAGGCGTTTCCGCGGAAACGCCTCGTTGCCTTATGCGGAGATGCCGACCGCTACCGACTGCTGGTGAGCCGGGGCTGAGCAGGATCCGGGATAGTCGAGACGACCAGCGACGGAGGCCGCGTCGCCTGGGCACGCCTGTCCTGGGCAGCAGGCGTATGAGCACGCTGGTCGACCTGGTCGCTGGCCGGAGCTAGCTGGTTTGGTTAGGGGCGCGGCCTCTGGTCAGATGGCGGATATGGCTAACGCGACGGAGCACGCGGGGCGGTGGACGCTGGAGGACCGGTTCGCGTCGCCGTGGCATTACCTGCCGGTCGAGGTGCCGGCCGGGACGGCCGGGCTGCGGGTGGAGCTGGAGTACGACCGGGCCGGCGGAGCCGTGCTCGACCTGGGCTGCCTCGGGCCGGACGGCTTCCGGGGGTGGTCGGGCGGGGCCCGTAGGTCGTTCGTCATCACGCCGGGCGCGGCGACGCCCGGGTACCTGCCCGGCGAGATAGAGGCCGGGACGTGGCAGGTGATGATCGGCACGCACCGCGTCCCGCCGGACGGCGTGCCGTACCGGGTGACGGCTGAGATCACCTCGCGGCCGGGCGCGCTGGACCCGCCGCTGCCGGCCCCCGCTCCCCCGGCCCCGGCGGAACGGCCGCCGCGGCGGGACCTGCCGGCCCGGCCGGGGCATCGCTGGCTGGCCGGTGACCTGCATACCCATACCGTGCACTCGGATGGCAAGCTGACCGTCGCCGAGCTGGCCGTGCTGGCCGCCGGGCGCGGGCTCGACTTCCTGGCCGTCACCGATCACAACACGATCAGCCATCACGCCGAGCTGGCGGCTGCGTCCCGGCGGTACGGGATCACGCTGGTGCCCGGCCAGGAGGTGACGACCGACGGCGGGCACGCCGGGGCGCTCGGCGACGTGGGCTGGATCGACTTCCGGCGCTCCCCGGACGACTGGCTGGACGCCACCGAGGCGGCCGGGGGGCTGCTCTCGGTCAACCACCCCTACGGCGGCGATGTCAGCTGGATCCGCCCGATGCGCCGCCGCCCGCCGCTGCTCGAGGTCTGGCACTGGAGCTGGCTCGACCCGCGCTGGACGCTGCCGCTGTCCTGGTGGCTGGCCTGGGACCCGGCCGCGATCCCGGTGGGCGGCAGCGACTGGCACCGGCCGGGCGCCGACGCGCCGCCCGGGCAGCCGACCACCTGGGCCGAATGCGCCGGCGACGGGCCGGGCGCCGTACTCGACGCCCTGCGCGCGGGCCACGTCTGCATTTCGGCCGAACGAGATGGCCCCTTGCTCTACCGCCACGACGACGAACTCCTCGCCATCGCCGCGGACGGCCTGACGCTGGCCGGCCCGCAGGGCCCCTGCGCGCGGATCCGCGGCGACCGGGCCAGCCTCGGCAGACCGCCCCGGCCCGCACCGCCTCCTCGACCCGGCCGGCGGGACGCTGGCGCTTTGCTGGCGGTAGGCGGTAGCGTGAGCGGCGTGGAGCGGCCGGTGCTGCGGGTGTTCGTCAGCCACACTTCCGAGCTGCGCGAGCATCCGCGGGAGCGGTCGTTCGTGGCCGCGGCCGAGCAGGCGGTGATCCGGGCCGGGTGCCTGCCGCTGGATATGGAGTACTTCACCGCGCGCGAGGACCAGCCCGCTGCTTACTGCCGCGAGCAGGTGTCGAAGGCCGGCGTGTACGTGGGCCTGCTGGGGTTCCGGTACGGCTCCCCCGTCCGCGACGAGCCGTCGCTGTCTTATACCGAGCTGGAGTTTGGTGCGGCGACGGCGCTGGGGCTGCGCCGGCTGGTGTTCCTGCTGGACGAGGACGAGGTGCTGCCGCTGCCGGCGAGCTGCCTGACGGACCTGACGTACGGCGAGCGGCAGGCCGCGTTCCGGGCCCGGGTGAGCGAGGCCGGGATCACGGTCAGGAAGGTCGGATCGCCTGCGCAGCTGGAAACCCTGCTGTTCCAGGCGCTGACGGAGGTACGGGCGGGCGGGAACGAGTCGCCGCCCGGTTCCGGCCCGGCGAGGTCCGCGATCCGGGTAGCGCGGCGCCCGGTGTACCTGGCGGGGCGGGAGGCATTGCTGGCGGAGATCGAGACGCGGCTGGCTGACGGCGAGCCGGGCGGCCCGCGGATCGTGGCGCTCGGCGGCCTGGGCGGGGCAGGTAAGAGCAGCATGGCGGCCGAATACGCGCACCGCCAGCTCGACCGGCTCGGGGTGGTGTGGCAGCTGCCGGCCGGGGACCCGACCGCGCTGGCGGCCGGGTTCGGCGAGCTGGCCGCTCAGCTGGACGCCGGACCGGGAGATCCGGTGGCGGCCGTGCATACGGCCCTGGCCCGGCGGGACGACTGGCTGCTGGTGTTTGACAACGTGCCGGACCCGGCCGCGATCAACGGCCTGGTGCCGCCGGCCGGGGGCGGCCGGGTGGTGATCACCAGCCGGTACGGGTACTGGCCAGGCGGGCAGGGCCTCGAGGTGCCGGTGCTGGACCGGGCGGCCGCGGCGGGCTTCCTGCTGCAGCGGACGGGCGCGTCCGGGGCGGAGCAGGCGGCAGGCGAGCTGGCCGAGGAGCTGGGCGGGCTGCCGCTGGCCCTGGAGCAGGCCGCCGCGTACATGCACGCCACCGGGCGTGGCATCGCCTCCTACCTGGAGTTGTTCCGGAGACGGCGGGCGGACCTGCTGGCCTGGGGTGAGGTGGCCGGGTACGACAAGCAGGTCGCCACGACATGGTCGCTGGCCATCGCCGCGCTGGGCCAGGACAGCCCGGCCGCGGGGCTGCTGCGGCTGGCGGCGTGCTGCGCGGCCGAGGACATCCCGCTGGACCTGCTGCTGCGGCCGGGGGCGGATATCGCGGAGTCCGGTGCCGTGGTGATCCCGCTGCTGGCGCCGTTGCTGGACGACGAGCTGGCCCGGGATGACGCCGTGGCCGGGCTGCGGCGGTACTCGCTGATCAGCGCCCCGCGCGACGGGCGGGTGTCGGTACACCGGCTGGTGCAGGCGATCACGCTGCACCTGCTGCCGGAGGAGGACCGGGCCGCCTGGCGACGCGCCGCCGCCGCGCTGATCGAAGCCGCGCTCCCCCGCGAACCGCAGGATCCGGACGCCTGGCCGGCGTTCGCGGCCCTGCTGCCGCATGCCCAGGCCGTCCTGGACCCGGCCGGCCGCGGCATGTTCGTGATCGCCCAGTACCTCGGGAACAGCGGCAGCTACGTAGCGGCCCGTGATCTGTCCCGGCAGGTCTTGGGAGCCCGGGAGACGAGCCTCGGCGCCGAGCATCCCAGTACGCTCGCCGCCCGCGCCGACCTGGCGTTCTGGACCGGGCAGACCGAGGATCCGGCGGGTGCCCGGGACCAGTTTGCCGCGCTGGTGCCGGTCTACGAGCGGGTGCTGGGCACCGGGCACCCCCGTACGCTCGCCGCCCGCAGCAACCTGGCCCGCTGGGCTGGGCAGGCCGGCGACCCAGCCGCGGCCAGAGACCAGTACACCGTGCTCCTGTCGATCCAGGACCGGGTGCTGGGCGCGAGGGATCCCCAGACGCTCACCTACCGCGGCAATGCCGCGTACTGGACGGGTGTGGCGGGTGATCCCGCCGCCGCCCGGGACCAGTACGCCGAGCTGCTGCCCGTGGTCACCGAGACCTTTGGCGCGGAGCATCCGTCTACCCTTGCCGTGCGCGCGAACCTGGCGCGCTGGACCGGGGAGGCCGGAGATCGGGCCACGGCCCGGGATCAGTTCGCCGCGCTGCTACCCCTGTACGAGCAGATCCTAGGCCCCGAACACCCAGATACGGGCTCGGCCCGCGGCAACCTCACCTACTGGGCTGGGCGGGCTGGAGACGCTGGCGGGTGATTTCGTAGAGGATGGTGGTGGCGGCGTTGGCGGCGTTGAGGGAGCTGGCGGCGCCGGTGATGGGGATGCGCACCGTGACATCGCAGAGGTCGCGCCAGGCGGCGGTCAGGCCGGTGGTCTCGTTGCCGACCAGCAGCAGGGTGGGCTGGGTGAAGTCGTGGTCGAAGACGTTCGTCTCGCCGTGCTCGTCGGCGGCGGCCAGCACGACGGGGCAGCCGTGCGCCCGCTGCTCCTCGACCCAGGTCATGACCTCGCGGTGCGAGGGGCAGCGGACGACGGGGCGGCCGAACAGGGATCCGGTGCTGGCCCGGACGGTTCTCGGGTCGTAGACGTCGGCGGCGTGGCCGGTGACGATGATGCCGTCGGCGCCGAAGGCGTCGGCCGACCGGATGATGCTGCCGACGTTGCCGGGGCTGGCGGGGCGGTCGAGGACGACGCCAAGGAAGCCAGGGCCGACTGTTATCCGGTGCAGGTCGTCAGCCGGCATCTCGACCACGGCGACCAGTTCGGGGGCGGCTTCTTCCTTTTCGCCGAGCTCGGCCAGCAGGTCGGGGGTCATCGCCACCTGAAGGGCGGGCACGTCGCGGAGCAGGTCGCGGGCCCAGCCGGACAGGGCACGGCCGTCGTCGTAGAGCAGGGCGCGGAACGGCCAGCCGAACCGGGCCGCCAGCGTGATCGGGCGGACGCCCTGGACCAGGAACTCCCCCGCCCGCTGGCGTTTGGTGCGGTTGCCGAGCAGCGCTTCCCACTGCTGGAAGCGGGCGTTACGCGAGGAGATCCGCAGCATGGCGATGAGTCTTCCAGCTCCCCGCCGTCTGTGGTGCGAGGAGGATGTGCTCATGAGCGAGGTCACCACCGGGTACGCCCCGGTCAACGGGCTGACGATGTACTACGAGGTGCACGGCTGCCGGCGGCACGGGCCGGCCGCTGGTGCTGCTGCCCGGCGGGGCGTCGACCATCGAGTTGTCGTTCGGCGCGGTCCTGCCCGGGCTCTGCCGACGGCCGTCAGGTGATCGCCGCCGAGCTGCAGGGACACGGGCGCACCGCCGACATCGACCGGGACATGACCGTGGCCGCCCTGGCCGGGGACGTGGCCGGGCTGCTCGGCCAGCTGGGCGTGGACCAGGCCGACGTGCTCGGCTTCAGCCTCGGCGGCGAGGTGGCGCTGCAGCTGGCGCTCGACCACCCGGACCGGGTCGGCCGGATCGTCCTGGTCTCGGTCGGCTACGCTCCCGACGGGTTCCACGCCGAGATCTCCGACCCGGCTCAGCACGCTACCTCGACCCGGATGCCCACCGCCGAGGACTTCCGGCAGATGCGCGAGGCCTACGACCGGCTGGCGCCCGGCCCCGGCGACTTCGACTTCCTGGCGGCCAGGGGCGGGCAGGCGGGCAGCCGGGGCTGGACCGCGGCGGAGCTCGGCCGGATCAGCGCCCCGGCGCTGCTCGTCTTCGGCGACCACGACTTCTTCCGCCTGGAGCACGCGGTCGAGATGCACGCGCTGATACCCGGCGCGCAGCTCGCGGTGCTGCCCGGCACCACCCACATGGGCCTGATGCGGCGGGCCGACCTGATGGTTCCGCTGGTCAGGGACTTTCTCGGCTAGCCAGCAGGTCGAGGCGGGCGCGCAGCAGCGCGCGGTGCGCCACCACGTCGTCGACCTGGTCGGACTGCTCGGGGCCCTCGCCGGCGGTGATCGCCCGCGACAGCCGGAGCCGGGCGTCGGCGGTGCCGATCACCTCGAACACCACCAGCGGGTTGCGCTTCGCCTCCTGCTCGGTGTCGGCGCGCAGGCTGGTCCCCTTGGCGACCCAGACGTCCCTGATCTTGCCGCCGCGGGCATGGTCGATCAGCACGCTGACGGCGTGCTGCTTGTCACCGTAGGCGAAGGTCATGGTCAGCGACTCCTGGCGGCCGCCGACGTCGGCGTAATGCCAGCAGTCGCGGACCTGCGGCGAGCCGATCGCGGCGGCCCACGGCGGATCGGCCACGTCGCCGGCGGCGAGCCGGGTGGCCGCCTGACCGGCCGCGGTGCGCAGGGCCGGCGAGCCGACCGCGGCCAGGATGCGCAGCAGGGCGAGGGCCTCCGGGGTGGCCGCGGCCTCGGCCGCCGGCACCAGCGACTTGGTCAGGGTGTCCATCAGCGAGGACAGGCCCGCGGCCGACGAGGCCAGCGCGCCGATCAGGTCGGAGCCCCAGAGCTCGGCGTCCACCGGGTCGTCCAGCTGGCCCAGCACATCCCGGACCTCGGCCAGGACCCCGCCGAAGGTCTCCTCGACGGCGACCGGCGCGAACAGGCGGGCGAAGTCGGGCTCGGCGGGATCGGTGGCATCCATGCCGAGCAGGATAAGCGAAGGACCCCGCCGGGAGACGGGGTCCTTCGCGGCTTTCTCGCGCAGTGCTACAGGGAGGGGGCCGGTCGCCGGGCCGCCGTTCTGGCCGGCGCCCGAGAGGGCGCCGGTGACGCCGCTGACCGCGCTGCTGACCGGGTTGCTGCCGTCGCTGCTGGGAACGAGGTTGCCGACCGCCCCGCTCACGCTGCCGTTGCTGCCGCTGAGCGAGCCGGTCACGTTGCCCAGGCTGGGGGCCACGCTGGCGGCGTTGCCGAGGTTGGGGATGACGCCGGAGAGCGAGTTGAGGCCGGGGATAGCGCTCGAGGCGCCGGAGCTGCTGGGGGCCTGGGCCGCGCTGGTGATGCGGGCCGGGCCGTTGGACTGGCCGCTGGCCTGCGTCTGGTCGCCCTGCGACTGGCTGCCCGGCGTCTGGCTGCCCGGCGTCTGGCTGCCCGGCTGCGGGCCGGTGATGAACGACCGGGAGTCGCCGTTGACCTGGGTGGAGCTGCAGGATTCGCCGATGGCGCCGGCCGCCGCCGTGAGCCCGATGGACACCGGCAGGTTGGGCAGGGCGCAGAAGACCCCGCCGGCGCCCGCTCCGTTGAGGCCCTGGGTGACCCCGGTCACCGGGATCGGGGTGCTGTGCGGAGCGGCGAACGCGGGCGCGGCTACGCCCACCGTCAGGATGGCCGCCGACGCGGCACCCCCGAGCAAAATGCGCCAGTTGAACACGGAACACTCCATTTCGTCAAAGGCAGTGAACGGCCGCGCCGGGCGGAACCTGAGCGCGGGACGCGGGCCGGAATCCGGCGGACCGGGGACGAGCCGAGTCCCGACCCTAACACACTCTGAGTGATCGTCGAGTTACTCTTCGGAGTATCCGTTGACCCGTACCGTGTCCAGCAGCCGCTCGTAGGCGGCCAGGTCGACGCGGTCCCGCTCGACGGCGTCGCCGGGCTCCCTGGTCCAGGTGCCCGCCCCGCCGGCCGCCAGGGCCAGGGCGTGCCGGAGCCGGTCCGGCCAGGACCAGCCGAGCAACTGGCCGGGCACCAGTCCGGCCACCAGCGCGCCCCGGGCCGACGCGTACCCCGGGTCGGACCCGGCGGACCCGGCGGACCCGGCTGGCCCCGCCGTGGCGTTCGCGGGCTCGACGTGCGCGGTCCACTCGCCGCCCGCGGTCACCGCGCGGACCACGCCGCCGGCCGCGACGGCGGCCGCGCCCGCGCCCCGCCGGACCAGGTCGGCGGCGAGCTCCCGGGGGTCCGCCTCGGCCCGGCTCGAGTCGGCCACCACCAGGTCCGGGCCGTGGCCGACGGCGTACTTGAGCTCCTCGCCGCCCGCGTCGAGGATCACCGGGACGCCCGCCTCGACCGCGTAGGTCACCAGCGAGCCGTAGGTATCCGCGTCCAGGCTGTCGGGCAGGCTGCCGCAGAGCACGACGGCGGCGGCGCCCGTCATCAGCCGCCGGTAGTCCGCGGCGAAGCGGCCGAGTTCCTCGGTGGTGATGTACGGGCCCGGCTCGGAGAAGCGCTGCACCGGACCCGCCGGGTCCGGATCGGAAAACCGGAAGAAGCGCCGCGACTCGCCCCGGATCAGCGTGAACGCCGTCGGTACCCCGGACCTGGCCAGGTCCTGCACGATGAGCTCGCCGCAGGCGCCGCCGACCAGGCCGGCCGCGAGCACGTCATGGCCGAAGGCGCGCAGCACCCGGGCCACCGTCACCCCGCGGCCCCCGGCCCGGTAGGCCGGCCGGGAGACCGGGACGATGCCCTCGGCGGCCGGATCGCCGCCCAGGTCGGAGGCCGTGTAGGCCACGTGCAGCGCCGCGTTGAGCGTGATCGTCACGATCACGTCACCGCTCATGGATTTCAAGCCGCCTTTCCTGGGCTCCGAGGAGACCCGTTCGGCCTATTATGCGGGGTCAGCGGGCCTGGCCGGGCCGCGGGACCTGGACCGGCTACGGCGGGGTGCCCCCGTCAACTGCGCTGCGTAGGCTCGGGCCATGGGCAACGGATTCGAGGACCTCGACCTGGACCGGCTGCGGCGGCGGCGGAGCGAGAAGTGGCGGCTGTTCGCGCCGGACGTGCTGCCCGCGTTTATCGCGGAGATGGACTACGACCTCGCCGAGCCGGTGCTCGCGGCGCTGCGCGAGGCCGTCGACCTGAGCGACTGCGGGTACGCCGCGCGGCCGGGCATCGGCCCGGCCTTCGCCGGGTTCGCCCAGGCCCGGCACGACTGGACGGTCGACCCGGACCGGGTGCACCTGATACCCGACGTGATGGCGGGCGTCGACGCGCTGCTGGCCCTGGCCACCGAGCCCGGCGACGGCGTGGTCATCAACACGCCGGTGTACCCCCCGTTCTTCAAGCACATCGGCTTCGCCCGGCGGCAGGTGGTGGAGGTGCCGCTGGTCCTGGCCGGACGGGCGCTGGGAGCTCGACTTCGCCGGGCTGGAGGCGGCGTTCGCCGCGGGCGCCCGCGGCTACCTGCTCTGCAGCCCGCACAACCCGACCGGGCGGGTGTTCAGCGCGCAGGACCTCGGCCGGATCGCGGACCTGGCCGACCGGTACGGGGTCTTCGTGATGGCCGACGAGATCCACGCCCCGCTGACCCTGCCCGGCGCCCGGCACACGCCGTTCGTCTCGCTCGGCGGCGCGGCGGCTGAGCACGGCGTGACGCTGGCCTCGGCGTCCAAGGCGTTCAACGTGGCCGGGCTCAAGGGCGCGGTCGCGGTGGCCGGCTCGGCGACCACGGAGCGGCTGCTCAGCCGGCTGCCCGAGTCGTGCCAGTACGGCGCCGGGCTGTTCGGCGTGCTGGCCTCGCTGGCCGCGTGGAGTTCGGGCGGGGACTGGCTGGACGCGCTGATCCGGCAGCTGGATCACGCCCGGGCCGAGTTCGGGCGGCTGCTGGGCGAGCGGCTGCCCGCGGCGCGCTATGTCCCGCCCGAGGCGAGCTTCCTGGCCTGGGTCGACTGCTCCCGGCTCGGCCTGGGCCCGGAGCCCGCGCAGGTGTTCCTGGACCGCGGCCGGGTCGCGCTCGGCCGCGGGCTCAACTTCGGCGCGCCGGGCGACGGCTACGCCCGGGTCACGATCGGTACCAGCAGCGCGCTGCTGGCCGGCATCGTGGACCGGATGGCCGCCGCCTGCTGATTACGTCAGGTAGACCGGGAGGCTCTCCAGGCCGCGCAGGGTGGAGCCGGGCGAGCGGTAGACCGGCGGCCCGGCCAGCCGCATGTCCGGGAAGCGCCGCAGCAGCCGGGGGAACAGGGCCTCGCCCTGCATGCTGGCCAGTCCGGCCCCCAGGCAGTAGTGCGGCCCGGCGCCGAAGCTCAGCGACGGGACCCGCTCCCGGGTCACGTCGAACGTCTCGGGCTCCTTCACCCGGGCCGGGTCCCGGTTCGCGGCGGCGATCAGGCCGAAGATCATGCTGCCGGGCGCGATCTCGGTGCCGGCCAGCTCGGCCGGCTCCAGCGCGGTCCTGGCGACCAGCTGCACCGGTGGCTCGTAGCGCAGGATCTCGGCCACCGCGTTGGGCCCGAGCTCGTCGTCCTCGGTGACCAGCCAGGCTTGCTCCGGGTGCTCGAGCAGCAGCTTGGTGCCGAGCCCGACCATGCTGGCCGGGGAGTCGAACCCGGCGCCGAACAGCAGGACCGCCATGCCGAGCTGCTCCTGCTCGCCCTCCCCGGCCTGGCTGGCGGCCAGCTGGGCGAGCAGGTTGTCTTCGCCTCCGTGGCGGCCGGCCAGCACCGCCGCCAGCCGCTGGACCAGCTCTTCCCCGTAGGTCACGAAGTTGCGGCGCTGGCTGGCCGAGGCGAACTGCTCGAAGACCACGCCGAGCCTGCGGGCCAGCTGGCCGAGCCGCAGCGCCTCGTCATCGGGGATGGCGAGCAGGCGGCCGAGGGACAGCGACGCGAACGGCATCGCCAGGTCCTCGACGATGTCCACCGGACCGGGGCCGGACCCGGCCAGCCGGTCCAGCAGCAGCCCGGTGATCTCGTCCAGGTCGGTCCGGAACGCCCCGATCTGCCGGGGGGTGAACGGCCGCGACGCGACCTGCCGGCGCGCCCGGTGAGCCGGGCCGGACATCATCACCATCGAGTGGTACACGCAGTTGGTGAACGCGCTGTCGCGCCAGCCCGGGTTCAGCGTGTCGAGCTGGGCAAAGGTCGGCGGCCCGAACGCCGGGTCACGAAGCAGCCGCGAGCAGCTCTCGAACGTGCTGACCAGGTAGCCGCCCGGCATCCCGGGGAAGCGGATAGGCAGGAACGGCGCCCGGTCCCGCAGCTCGGAGTAGAGCGGGTACGGGTCGTCCAGCGGTCGCGGCCGGATCAGCCGCAGGAAGATCCGCAGCGCCTCCGCCTCGGCGGACCGCGCTTCAGCGACGGCGGCGGTCATCCGGCCACCGCCGCGGGTTCGCCCTCGTACGCGTCCGCGGCCGCCCAGAACTCGAGCAGTGCCTCCGCCACGATCCCCGGCTGTTCCATGTTGGGGCTGTGCGACGCCTTCGGGACGATGACGTGGCCCGCCCGCAGGCGGCTGGCCATCGCGGCGTAGGCGTCGTGGCTCCACACCCGGCGGTCACGCTTGCCAAACACCACCAGCGAGGGGATGCCGGCCGCGACCAGCTCGTCGCTGCGGTCCGGCTCGCCCGCCATCGACTCCGCGGTGCCGGTGACCCAGGCCGGGTTCATCTCGGACAGCTTGGTGTGCCAGAACTCGCGCATAACCGTGTCGTCCTTGGCCAGCAGCGCTTTCACCAGCGGCCAGAGCGCGATCGTGCCGCCGTTGGCGTGCAGCTTGGCCAGCCCGTCCAGCATGGACTGGTGCTTCTCGTCCTGCATGCTCGGGCCGCAGGCGAGCAGGGTCAGGCTGCGGGTCAGGCCGGGCTCGGCCACCGCGGCCGACCGGGCCACGAAGCCGCCCAGGCAGTGCCCGATGAGGTGGGCCAGCGGCCGCCGGTGACCTCGCGCATCAGCACGGCCAGGTCGCTGGCCATGTCCGTGATGGTGTAGCCGACCTGGCCGGCGGTGGCCAGCTCGACCTGGCCGGCGTAGTCGTAGGCCCAGCCGCGGAAGCCGGCCGCGGCCAGCAGCGACAGCAGCTCGCGGTAGTCCTCCTTGGTGCCGAAGAAGCCGCTGACCATGACCACGTCGGTCCCGTTGTCGACCTCGGGCCGCGGCACGCCGCGCAGCGCCTGCACCCGGCGCCGGGAGGTCTCGATCATCAGCCGTTCCACCCCGGGGGGCAGCGGAAGCTCGATCATGCTCCCACCGCCACGCGCGTGCCGGCCACGACGTCTTCCAGGCGGGAGACGGCCTGCCCGGTGCCGTCCTCGGCGTGCAGCTGGCCGGCCAGCGCGGCGGACCGCGCCGCCATGCCCGGGTCGCCGAGCGCGCGGCCCAGGACCGCCGCCAGGGCCGGCCCGGTCAGCTCGCGCACCGGCTGGGCAGGCGGGGCCACGCCCAGGCTGGCCATGCGCCGGGCCCAGAACGGCTGGTCGACGCCGAACGGCCAGATGACCTGCGGCTTCCCGGCGTGGAGGGCGGCGGCGGTGGTACCGGCCCCGCCGTGGTGCACGATCGCGTCCAGCTGCGGGAAGAGCCAGTCGTGGGGCGCGTTCCTGATGACGAGGAAACGGCTGGCGGGCAGCAGCCGCCGCAGGGCGGGGTCGAGCGACGCCACCACGACGCGGACGTCGTTGTCGCCGGCCGCCGTCATGATCGAGGCGGCCAGCCGGGCCGCGTCCAGGCCCGGCATGCTGCCAAAGCCGACGTAGACGACCGGGCCGCCGGCCTCGAGGAACGCGGCCAGCCGGCGCGGCGGAGACCAGCCGGGCGGCGCCGGCAGCAGCCAGTAGCCGGTGACGTGCGCGGTGGCCGGCCAGTCGGCCGGCCGCGGCACCACGTGCTCGCTGAACGCGTGCAGCACGGTGACCGGCGCGCCCGCGGCGGAGACCAGCGGGTCATGACGGCCGCGGCGCGGCGGCAGGGCGAGCACGTCCCGGCGCCAGCGGTCGATGTCCCGGCGGCACCACGTGCCGGCCAGCCGCATGGCGGCCCGGTGGGACGGCCGGTTCAGTAGCCGCGGGACCCGGCACGGCCAGAGGGCGGAGGGGAACTCCCGCGTCGGTACCAGGGCGGGCATGGCCTGGGCGACGACCGCGGGCACGTCGAGAAGCTCGGCCACGTGCTGCCCGAGGGGCAGCACCGGATGGTGCACGACCACGTCGGCGCCACCGTCGGCCGCGGTTTCCAGGGCCGGGAGCACCGCGGCCGCACGCTGCCCCATCGCCCGGCAGAACCGCACCACGTGCCGCAGCCCGTGACGGCCCGCCACCGCGTCGCCGACCTGGGCCATGTCCAGCTCGAGCGGGACAAACGGCACATCGTAAGCGTCGGCCAGGCCGCTGAACATCGCGGGCGCGGCCAGCACGGCCTCGTGGCCGCCAGCCCGCAGGCGAACCGCCAGGGCGACGAACGGCTGGACGTCGCCTTGTGATCCGACCGTGAGGAGCAGGGCCTTCATCGTCCGTCAACCCCCAGGATACGTATCCGTTCCGTTACTAATAGCATCATAACTATCACGGAAAGTGACGAGGATGCGCGACGAATCGCTGAATTGCTCACCGTGCGTACGTAATGATAACTGAGGGTAACCGACGATGTCCCCGGAATGGCGTCGCCGTGGCGCGGCTCTAACGGTCCTGGCGGCCCTGGTCCTGGTTCCGGTGCCGGCAGAAGCAGGCGGCCAGGTGATCGTTGACGATGCCGCACGCCTGCATGGTGGCGTAGGCGGTCACCGGGCCGGTGAACGTGAAGCCGTTCCGCTTGAGCTCGGCGCTCAGCGCCTTCGAGGCCGGCGTCGAGGCCGGCACCTCGGCCAGCGTACGCGGCGCGGGTCCCGGCTCGGCCGCGTATTTCCACACCAGCGCGCTCAGCCCGTCCGGCAGGCCGAGGGCGGCCCGCGCGTTGGTGATGGCCGCGTTGACCTTCGAGCGGTTCCTGACGATGCCCGCGTCGGCCATCAGCCGGGCCACGTCCTGGTCACCGAAGGCCGCCACGGCCTGGGGCTCGAACCCGGCGAAGGCGGCGCGGAAGTTCTCCCGCTTGCGCAAGATGGTCAGCCAGGACAGCCCGGACTGGAAGCCTTCCAGGCAGAGCCGCTCGAAGATCGCCCTGTCGCCGCGTACCGGACGGCCCCATTCCTCGTCGTGGTAGGCGAGGTAGTCGGGCGCGCTCAGGCCCCAGGGACAGCGGAGGTTGCCGTCGGCCCCCGCGACGGCACCTCGTTCGGCTGGTTCGGGTGGCTGCTCGCTCACCAGCCCTGCTCCTCGGCCGCGGCCAGCGGGTCGTCGTCCGGCGCGCCGGCTTCTCCGGTTTCCCCGGCGGCCTGGCGGCGGGCCCGCTCCTGCTGGGCGGCTTCCTGCTGCTCGGCCCACCAGCCGTGGGTGTCGAAGGCGCCCTGCGGGCCCGGCACCTCACCGGGAGCCGCGGGGTTCTCCTGGGTCGCCGCGTGGTTGCCGTTTCCCCTGGCCTCCGGCTCGCCCGCTTCCGGCTCGCCCGCCTCGGGGGTGAGGGCCGGGGAGGGCTCGGTCGGGGCGTGGACAGCCTGCGGCTGGGTAATGGCGTCGCGGGTCGGCGGCGGCGGGGCGGGGTCGAGAATCTCGTACGGCTGGGTGATCTCGTGCGGCTGGGTGATCTCGTGCGGCTCGGGCTCGGGGGGCGGCTTGGGGCCGGAGGCCTTGAGCACCAGCGGGGTCTGACGGTAGGTAGCGGTCGGGTTGAACGCGGGGGCGTCCGTGGCGGGCGGGGATCCGTGCATGGCGAGGGGCTCGAGCGGCTCCGGATCGGCCAGCTCCTCCGGAGCCTGGAACTCCTCGGGGGCTTCGAGACCCGCGGGGGTCTCAAAAGGCTCGGAGGCCTCGAAACGCTCGGGGGACTCGAAGCGCTGTCCGGGGACTCGAAGGCTGGTCTCGGAGGCGACTCGAATTCGGCTTGGCCGGGGACTCGAGGATGTCCGGGGTCTCGAGAGGTTCCCGGTCTCCGAAGGGGTCCGGGGCTTCCAGCGGGACGAACGCGTCCGGTGGCGTCGGGGCGGAGCCCGGGCGGGCGTGCGCTCCCCGGGGCGCGGTATAGGTACCGTTGCGCTGGACGCCCGCCAGCTGGTCCTGCAGGTAGGCGATCGTGACGTCACGCTCGCGCATGGCCCGGGCGATCTGGTCCAGGGCCGCGTCGGTGACCTGCATGTTATAGCCCCACATGGCGCTCGGCGGGCGCAGCAGGGCGATGTCCGCGGAGGAGACGGGACCGAGGTCGAGCGGGGCGTGATCGGCCTGCTCGTAGGCCAGTTCGCCGCCCCGCCCGGTCGCGACGAAGAAGATGCCGACGAGCACGACGGCGATCGCGATGAGCATGAGAACAGGCACACATGAATCGTGCCACGTCCGGTCCGCGATGTCGCATTCGCGCGCGGTCAGGGGATCAGGCCGTTGCCCTTGTGGGCTTCGCGGACGATGCTGACGACTTCGTCGGGGTCGTCGGCCAGCTTGATCAGGGCGAGCTCACCGGGGCCGATGTTGGCCCGGGCGAGCATCGTGTCCTGGAGCCAGGACAGCAGGCCGGACCAGTAGGCCTGGCCGACCAGCACGATCGGGAATTTGGTGATCTTGCCGGTGGCGACCAGGGTCAGCGCCTCGAACAGCTCGTCCATGGTGCCGAACCCGCCGGGCAGCACCACGAACGCCTGGGAGTACTTGATGAAGCAGGTCTTCCGCACGAAGAAGTAGCGGAACTCCAGGCCCATGTTGACGAAGTCGTTGAGGCCCATCTCCCGGGGCAGTTCGATACCCAGGCCCACCGAGACGCCGCCGGCCTGGGTGGCGCCCTTGTTGGCGGCCTCCATGATCCCGGGGCCGCCGCCGGTGATCACGGCGTAGCCGGCCTCGGCCAGGCCGGAGGCGATGCGCTCGGCGGTCTCGTACTCGGAACTGCCGCGCGCGGTCCGCGCCGAGCCGAAGACCGAGACCGCGGGCCCGAGCTCGGCCAGCAGGCCGAACCCCTCCACGAACTCGGCCTGGATCCGCAGCACTCGCCAGGGGTCGGTGTGCAGCCAGTCGGACGGTCCCCGCCGGTCGAGCAGCCGCTGATCGGTGGTGGTGGCTGGTATCTGCTGGCCGCGCAGCGTGACGGGTCCCTGGCGACGGACCCGCCGGTGCGGCTCGGAATTTCCGTTCATGATGTAACCAAGGTAGTAGCCCCGAAGCGCTGGTCGGCGGTCCCACGCGGGCCGCCCGGCGAGGGCCGATCGTGGCTCAGGCGGGGCAGGGGTGACGGTAGCGTCGATCCCGTGCCGCACAATCCCGCTCGGCTCAGGGCCAGGGCCATCGTCGGGAGCACACTCCTGCTGGTCCTCGCGGTCGCGGTCTACGCGATCTATCCACGCGGCCCCGAGCGGCACCCCCGCCCCGCCGGCGCCCGGCTGCCAGGCGGGCAGCGGCGAGGCGGCCATCACGCTCGACACCGAGCAGGCCGCCATCGCGGCCACCATCGCCGGCGTCGCGGCCCGGCGGCACCTGCCGCGGCAGGCGGTCACCATCGCCCTCGCCGCCGCGCTCCAGGAATCGAAGCTGCACAACCTGGACTACGGCGACCGCGACTCGGTCGGGATCTTCCAGCAGCGCCCCTCGGAAGGCTGGGGCCCGGCCGCCGACCTGGAAAACCCCATCTACGCCACCACCAAGTTCTTCGCCGCCCTGACCCACGTGAAGGGCTACACCACGATGCCGGTCTCCCAGGCGGCCCAGGACGTGCAGCACAGCGCCGACGGCTCGGCCTACGATCAGTGGACCCAGCTCGCCGGGCAGCTGGCGGGCTACTTCACCGGGCAGTCACCGCACGGCGTGTCCTGCTGGTTCACCCCGGCCGCCAAGACCGCCAAGGCGAACCTGACGGGAGCGATGCAGCGGGTCGCCCAGACGTTCGGGCCATCGGGGCGGAAGGCGGTGGTGGCCGGGGTCACGCTCACTCGTTCGGGTAAAAAAGGGACGGGGAGCAGCGCGGTCCTGCAGGTACGGCAGGCCCAGGCCTGGACGGTGGCCGGCTGGCTGGTGGCGCACGCGCAGGATTACGGGCTCAGCCACGTGCGGTATGCCGGTTACGTGTGGAAAGCCGCGAATGGCAGTATGGGCTGGCAGCGCGCCCCCACCCCGACACCGCCGTCAGGGAAGAACGCTTCGCAAGGCGGTATTGTCGCTGGCTGATGCGGCATCCCGCGGGCCGACCGGCCATACTGGGTTAGCAGCAGGACGACGACAGGAGTTCACCCGTGACCTACATCATCGCGCAGCCCTGCGTTGATGTGCTTGACAAGGCGTGCATCGAGGAATGCCCCGTTGACTGCATCTACGAGGGTGAACGCATGCTCTATATCCACCCCGACGAGTGCGTGGACTGCGGCGCGTGCGAGCCCGTCTGCCCGGTCGAGGCGATCTACTACGAAGACGACGTACCTGACCAGTGGAAGGAATATTACAAGGTCAACGTCGACTACTTCGCGGACCTCGGCTCCCCCGGCGGCGCCTCCAAGGCCGGCAAGATAGGCAAGGACCACCCGGTGGTGGCGGCGCTGCCGGCCGGCATCAACGCGGAGGAATGACCCTCGCGAGCCGGCTTCCCGCCTTTCCCTGGGACCGGATCGCGCCGCTGCGCGAGAAAGCCGGGCACCATCCGGACGGCCCCGTGGACCTCTCCGTGGGGACGCCGGTCGATCCGGTGCCCGGCCTTATCCGCGCCGCCCTGACGGCCGCCGCCGACGCGCCCGGCTACCCCGCGACCTGGGGAACGCCCCGGCTGCGGGCCGCGGCGGCCGGCTGGCTGGCCCGGGACCACGGCGTCACGGTCGCACCCGACGACGTGCTGCCCGTCGTCGGCACCAAGGAACTCGTCGCCTGGCTCCCGCTCATGCTCGGGCTCGGTCCCGGCGACGTGGTGCTCCAACCCGAGCTGGCGTACCCGACGTACGATATCGGCGCCCGTCTGTGCGGAGCGACCGTGGTGTCCTCGGACAGCCTGCTGGGGGCCGGACCTGCCCGGGTCCGGCTGGTGTGGCTGAACTCGCCGTCCAACCCGACCGGCCGGGTGCTGCCGCCTGAGCACCTGCGCAAGGTGGTGGACTGGGCGCGGGAGCGCGGCGCGGTGGTGGCGTCCGACGAGTGCTACATCTCGATGGGCTGGGACGCCACGCCGGTCTCGGTGCTGCATCCTTCCGTGTCCGGCGGGTCGCACGAGGGCCTGCTGGCCGTCCACTCGCTGTCCAAGCGGTCCAACCTGGCCGGCTACCGGGCCGGGTTCGTGACCGGTGATCCCGCGCTGGTCGCGGACCTGCTCGCGATCAGGAAGCAGGCCGGGATGATGATGCCGGAGCCGGTGCAGGCGGCGATGACGGCTGCTTTGGAGGACGACGCGCACGCGCGCGAGCAGCGGGAGCGGTACGCGTCGCGGCGTTCGGTGCTCAGGGGGGCGTTCGAGGCGGCGGGGTGGCGCATCGACCATTCCGAGGCCGGGCTCTACCTGTGGGCGACGCATCCGGAGTACGACTGCTGGTCGGCGGTCGAGTTCCTGGCGGTGTCGGCCGGCATCCTGGTGGCGCCGGGCGAGATGTACGGGCCGGGCGGGAAGCGGCACATCCGGGTGGCGCTCACCGGCACCGACGAGCGGATCGCCGCCGCAGCCGCCCGGCTGCGCGCGCTCTGCTAGTCCCGCTCGCCTCCGGCGCCCTTAGCGGCTCTCCTCCTCACTCGTCGCAAGCTCCTCGTTCGTCAGCCAGTCGCCGGCGGCGCCGTTGGCTCGCGGGGCAGGAGGGCGTGGACTAGAGGCCGGCGGCGAGGGCCCAGAAGGCGCCGCCGATGCCGAAGAAGGTGAGCCCGGAGGCGGCGACCACGAACGTGATGGCGGCCGCCTCGCGGCCTTCGGTCGCCGACAGGGCGCTGGCCAGGGAGGACGAGAGCGTGCCGAGGAGCGCGAGCCCGGCTACGGCGCCCGCCACGCCGGGCGGCGCGACGCTGACGAACGCGACCAGGGCGGTCGAGACCAGCGCGAGCACGAGATAGGACCAGCCGGAGGTCCACGCGGCCACCCAGCGCCGGGCCGGGTCCGGATCCGCCTCCGGCGACGCGTTCATCGAGGCGGTGATCGCGGCCAGGTTGATGGCGTGCCCGCCGGCCAGGGCCCCGGCCGCGGTGCCGAGGCCGGTCACGGTCATCGTCTCGCGCCACGGCACCTGGTAGCCGTAGGAGGACATGACCGCCACGCCGGGGATGTTCTGCCCGGCCATCGTGACCACGTACAGCGGGATGGCCAGGCCGAGCAGGCTGGCCCAGGTCAAGGTGGGCGCCGTCCACGCCACGTGCGGGACAAGCGCCCCGTGCGGCCCGCCGTGGCGGGCCGCGTCGACGGCGACGACCACCAGGGTGGCCGCGAACGCGGCCGGCACGGCCCACCGGCGCGCCAGCCGGAGCATCACCACCCAGGTGAGCAGGATCGGCCCGACCGACCACGGGTGAGCCGCGAAGCCGCGCACCGGGGCCAGGCACAGCTCGAGCACCACGCCGGCCAGCATCGCCTGCGCGATCGGCGTGGGGATGGCGGCGATGAGGCGCCCGAGGCGGGGCCACAGGCCGGTGATCACCAGCAGCGCGCCGGTGACGAGGAAGGCGCCGACGGCCGCGGGCCAGCCCGCCGTGCACGACGCCGGTGCTGGCCAGCAGCGCCGCGCCGGGGGTGGACCAGGCCAGCGTGAGCGGGATCCGGTGACGGCGGACCAGCCACAAGATGCCGACGGCCTGGGTCGCGCAGACGGCGAGCAGCCCGGAGGCCGCTTCGGCGGGCGTGGCGCCGACGGCGCGCAGGCCGGCCAGCACGACGGCGAAGGAACTGGTAAACCCGACCAGCGCGGTCAGGATGCCGGCCAGGACCGGCCTCGTGACGTGTTCCATAAACAGAACCCTAGTGCTCTGGGTTCTGTTTACAGAACTTGTTTATCTAGAATCATTCGTCGTGGACGATCTGGCCCGGCTGGTCGGCGAGCGGCTGCGCGCGGCGCGGCAGGAGCGCGGCCTGTCCCTCGGCGCGCTCGCCGAGGCGGCGCACGTCGGCAAGGGGTCGCTCTCGGAAATCGAGAACGGCGTCCGCAACCCGACCCTGGGCACGCTGTACGCCCTCGCGGGCGCGCTCGGCGTGCCGCTGGCGACCCTGATCGCGGACCGGCCCGGCGTGCGGGTCGCCTCGCCCGGCATCGAGGCGCGGCTGCTCGACGTAAGCCACGACGCGGTCCCGGCGGCGGGGCAGACGGTGGAGGTCTACCGGCTGCGGCTCGAGCCCGGCCGCTTGCACCGGTCACCCGCCCACGGTCCCGGCGTCGTCGAGCACATGCTCGTGGTCACCGGGCGGGCCCGGGTAGGCCGCCTCGGCGAGGAAACCGAGATCGGCGCCGATCAGGCGGCGCACTGGGCCAGCGACGTCCCCCACGGGTACGCCGCCCTCGGGGCCGACCCGGTGGAGTCGGTGCTGGTCATCCGGTCGCCAAGCCCGATGAGGCGAGTGGGTAAACCCTTCGGGATCATGGCAAGGTGCGCCGGGAGCGGTGAGGCCGCTCAAGAGGTGGGGGCGGTGGGGCGGAGGAGGTGCAGGACGGCTTCCTCGATGGGGCCCTGGGTGGCCAGGCCGGCCGAGTTGTTCTCGCCGAGGTGGTCCAGGGCGTCGACGATGGTGTCGCCGCGGTCGTACCGCTCGATGACACGCGGGTCGATGTAGGAGGCCCGGCATACGGCCGGGGTGTTGCCGAGATACTCGGAGACCTCCTTGACCACGCGGGCCACGGCCCGTTTGCGGCTGCTGGCCGAGGCGCGCGAGACCGGGGAGACGGCCAGGCCCACCGCGGCCAGCACGGTCGCGTTCCAGGTCCGGAAGTCCTTGGCGCTGACATCGAGGCCGGTCAGGAACTTGAGGTAGTCGTTGATGTCCGAGCCGTGCACCGGGTGCCACTGCCGGTCCTGGTAGTAGGCGAACAGCGCGTCGCCCTCGGCCGGCCGGGACCTGAGCTGCCGGACGATCCGGAGGAGCTCCGGGTCGGCCACCGCCTGGACCCGCTCGTAGCCGCCCTTGGCCGGGTAGTCGAACACGATCTCGCGGCCGGACAGGCGGACGTGCTCCCGGAGCAGCGTGGACAGCCCGTAGGTGCCGTTGTCCTCCGCGTACCGCTCCCCGCCGACCCGGAAGAAACCCAGGTCGAGCAGGCGGAACGAGGCCGCGAGGACCCGTTCCCTGGTCAGGCCGCGCCCGGCCAGCTGGGCGGCGACGATCTCGCGCGCGTCGGGCAGGGCGGCGGCGAAATCGAGGACGTGGTCGTGCTTTTCCTTGTCCCGCTTCTCCCGCCAGCGCGGGTGGTACTGGTACTGCCGGCGCCCGGCGGCGTCGAACCCGACGGCCTGGATGTGCCCGTTCGGCCACGGGCAGATCCACACCTCTTTCCAGGCCGGCGGGATCACCAGCTGGGCGATCCGGTCCCGTTCCTCCGGCGACACCGGCTGCCCGTCCGCGTCCAGGTAACGGAAACCGCGGCCGGACCGGATCCGCCGGATGCCGGGCCCGGTCACGTCACTGCGCCGGAGCCGCACCACCCGTGCTCGGTTGCCTGCCAGTGGTGCTCGGTTACCTGCCAGCCTGACCTCCCCAGTTCAGGCGCACCACACTTCCCTGCGGTGTTCCCGGCAAACACCGGGGACACGATCTCGGCCGCGGGGCGGCGGAAAACGGCACCAGGCACGTGCACGGGTGGGGCAAGATTGTGGGGATGTTCCGCAGGCGCAGTTCCGAAGCAGGCAAGAACGAGGCGGCCGCCGCCGGCCGGCACCATGGCCCCGCCCCGGCCGGCCTCAGCACCGATCACGGTGCCGGCCTCAGCACCGATCACGGTGCCGACCACCGACCGGGGCCGGACGGCCAGACGGGCCCGGGCGCCAGCAGGACGGGCCCTGGGGGCGGCCGCCGGCCGGGCTTGACGTCAGCCTGCCGCATCCGGCCCGGGTCCGGAACTACTGGCTGGGCGGCCGGGACTTCTACGCCGCCGACAAGGCGGCCGGCGAGGAGATCGGCCGGGAGTTCCCGCATCTGGCCGAGGCGGCGCGGGCCGAGCGTGCCTTCCTGGTCCGGGCGGTGCGGTTCCTGGCCGGCCCGGCCCGGATCCGGCAGTTCCTCGACGTCGGCTCCGGCCTGCCCGCCGGGGGCAACACCCACGAGATCGCGCAGGGCATCGCGCCGGACACCCGGATCGTCTACGCCGACCACGACCCGGCGGTCATCCTGCACGCCAAGACGCTGCTGAGCAACCCGATGCTGGCCAGCACGCCGCGAGGGCGCCGTCTACTACGCCGACGCCGACCTGCGGGACGTGGCCGCGGTGCTGGCCGCCGCGGCTACCACCCTCGACCTGTCCCGGCCGGTCGCGCTGATCATGCTGGGCGTCCTCGGCCACATCGACGACTTCGGCGCGGCCCGCTCGATCACGAGCCAGCTGATGAGCGAACTGCCCGCGGGCAGCTACCTGGTCATCGCCGACGGGGTGGCCGACAGCGACTCCGCCGTGAGCGCCCAGCGCCGGTACGACGCGAGCGCGCGGCCCCGGTACGGTGCCAGCGCGCCCGCGCCCTACCGGCTGCGCAAACCGGACGAGCTGGCCAGCTTCTTCGCCGGGCTCGACCTGACCGAACCGGGCGTGGTGCCGTGCCCGCAGTGGCGGCCGGACGGGCGCGGAGCCAGCCTTCCGGGCGGGCGGGACGACGCCGGGACGGCGGCCTACTGCGGGGTAGCCAGGAAGCCGTAGCCACCGCCGAAGGCGGAGCGGACGCCGGGCGGGCACCCGAACAGATGCCCGCGCGGGCGGCTAAACAACGAATCGTCGTTTTAGGCCGCATTTACGCAACGATTCGTCGCTGACACGCATGACCGGCGCATGTTTTCCCGCCCGCCGAACCCCTAACCTGGCCTCATGATCACGAGGGAGCGCCGGGCCATCGCGCGCAGGTACCTGATGTGCCCGCCTGAGCACTTCGCCGTCACCTACGCCATCAACCCGTGGATGGCACCGGACGAGCCGACCGACGCGGCCCGCGCGATGCGGCAGTGGACCCGGCTGCGCCAGGTCTACCTCGAGCTCGGCCACGACGTGCAGACGATCGAGCCGGTGGCCGGGCTGCCCGACATGGTGTTCGCCGCCAATGGCGGCACCGTGGTCGGCGGCAAGGTGCTCGGCGCCCGGTTCCGCTACCCGCAGCGGGCCGGAGAGGCCGGCGCGTACCTGGACTGGTTCGCCGGCCGCGGCTACCGGGAGCTACGGGTACCCGAGCACGTCCACGAGGGCGAGGGCGACATCCTGTTCGCCGGCGACGTCCTGCTGGCGGGCTACGGCTTCCGCAGCGACCAGGCCGTCGCCGCCGAGCTGGCCGGCTGGTTCGGGCTGCCGGTGATCAGCCTGCGGCTGATCGACCCGCGCTTCTACCACCTGGACACGGCGCTGTGCGTGCTCGACGAGGACACCGCCATGTACTACCCGGCCGCGTTCGACGACGCCGGGCGGGCGGCCCTGGCCGCGCGGTTCACCGAGCTGATCGAGGTGAAGGACGAGGACGCCGAGGTGCTGGGCCTGAACGCGGTCAGCGACGGGCGCCACGTGGTGCTGCCGGTGCAGGCGGCCACGCTGGCCGGCCAGCTGTTCCAGCGCGGGTTCATCCCCGTCGGCGGTAGACATGTCGGAGCTGCTCAAGGGCGGCGGCGGGGCCAAGTGCTGCACGCTGGAACTTCGGTAACAAGGAGGCACTCGATGACCGAGACCACGACCAGCCTGCTCAAGCTGGGCGACGAGTACGGCGCGCACAACTACCACCCGCTGCCGGTCGTCGCGGCCGAGGCCGCGGGCGCCTGGGTGACCGACGTGGAGGGGCGCCGCTACCTGGACATGCTCGCCGCCTACTCGGCGCTGAACTTCGGTCACGCGCACCCGCGGCTGGTCGCCGCGGCGCGCCAGCAGCTCGACCGCCTTACGCTGGTCAGCCGGGCGTTCCAGCACGACCAGTTCGGGCCGTTCTGCGCCGAGCTGGCCGAACTGGCGGGCATGGACGTGGTGCTGCCGATGAACACCGGCGCGGAGGCGGTCGAGACCGCGATCAAGGTCGCGCGCAAGTGGGGCTACACCGTCAAGGGCGTGCCGCGGGACCAGGCGGTGATCATCACCTTCGACGGCAACTTCCACGGCCGCACCACCACGATCGTCAGCTTCTCCACCGACGAGGACGCCCGGGCCGACTTCGGCCCGTACACGCCCGGGTTCGTCACCGTGCCCTACGGCGACCTGGACGCGGTGACCGCCGCGGTCGCCGAACTCGGCGACCGGGTCGTCGCCGTGCTGGTCGAGCCGATCCAGGGCGAGGCCGGGGTGGTCGTGCCGCCGCCCGGCTTCCTGGCCGGGATCCGGTCGCTGTGCACCGACCAGAACATCGTGATGATCGCCGACGAGATCCAGTCCGGCCTGGGCCGGACCGGCCACACGTTCGCGTGCGCCGCCGAGGACGTGGTCCCGGACGCGTACCTGCTCGGCAAGGCGCTCGGCGGCGGCATCGTGCCGGTCTCCGCCATGGTGTCGACCTGGCCGGTGCTCGGGGTGCTGCAGCCGGGGCAGCACGGCTCGACGTTCGGCGGTAATCCGCTGGCGTGCGCGGTGGGGCGGGAGGTCGTGGCGATGCTGCGCACCGGGGAGTACCAGGCCCGGGCCCGGGTGCTCGGCGAGCGGATGCACGCGCGGCTGGGGGCGCTGCCCGCTTCGGCGGTGAGCAGCGTGCGCGGGCGCGGGCTGTGGGCCGGGGTCGAGTTCACCTCGCTGCCCGGGCGCGAGGTGTGCGAGCGGCTCGCCGCCCGCGGCGTGCTGGCCAAGGAGACCCACGGGAACGTCATCCGGCTCGCGCCGCCGCTGATCATCAGCGAGGAGGACCTCGACTGGGGCCTGGACCAGATCGAGGCCGCGATCCGGGGTTAGGTCCCCTGGCGGGGGCCGAAGGCCAGGCCGGCGAACGAGGCGATCACGGCGGCGACCACGCTGAGCGTGCCGCCGTACAGGAACCACTTGCCCGGCGTGGTGGCCGTGATGATCACGGTGCCGCTGGCCACCGGCATGGACAGGACGAACGCCGCGATGATCCAGCCGATCCCGGGCAGCAGCGCCCCGCTGACCGAGCGCATCGCCCAGGCCGCCAGCAGGCAGGTGAGCAGGATGACGGCGCAGCACACCAGCGCGGCCACCGGTACCGGCTTGGGCACCCGGCTGTACTGGAAGCTGCCGATCATGCCCTCCACCACGCCGGCGATGAACAGCACGCCGTAGACGCCGGCGGCGACGGGCCAGTCCGGCCCGCGCCGGCCGGCGGTACTGCCGGGGGCGGAATCCATGGCAGCAGGCTACTGGCTGACGAGGCCTGGCTAGCTGAAGAGGTCGGCCTCGCGGCCGCCGGGGGCGGCGGCGGGGCCGCGCGGGCCGGCCAGCAGCGTGTAGTACTCCACCCCCACCAGGTCGTACCTGACCTGGTTGGACAGCGCGAACCAGGGCGGGTCCACGGTGATCTGGGTGGCGTGCGCGCGCATCGCCGCCTGCTTGCGGTCCAGGTAGGCGGCGGCGTCGATCTCGGTGGTGACCGGGCCGTCCGCCGCCGACGTGGCGTAGAACTTCGCCAGGCCGTACTGGCCGGCCTGCCGGAAGGCGTGCCAGGCGACCTGGTGGGCCTGGATGTGATCGGGGTGGCCGTAGAAGCCGTTGGCGTCGTAGGTCACCAGCACCTGCGGCCGGACCTCGCGGATCACGTCGAGCAGCGCGGCCGCGGCCTCGTCCAGGTCCGCCCGCCAGAAACAGCGCGGGTCGTCGTTGCCCGCGGTGCCCATCATGCCCGAGTCGCGCCACCGGCCCGGGCCGCCGAGGTACCGGTGATCGGTCACGCCGAGCGCGGCGCAGGCGGCGTCGAGCTCGCCGATGCGGTACTCCCCCAGCTCGTCGGCGCCCAGGTGGGCCAGGTCGGGCGGGATGATCTCGCCCAGCTCGCCGAGCGTGCAGGTGACCAGCGTGACCTGCGCCCCTTCGGCGGCGTATTTGGCCATCGTGGCCCCGGTGCCGATCGACTCGTCGTCCGGGTGGGCGTGCACGAGCAGCAGCCGCCGCGCTGGATCCATGCCCGTGAGCCTACTGGGGGTCACGGGACTGGCAAGATTGGCGGTTATGACCGAGAGTTTCCCGCGCCAGGAAGCCAGGACCAGGCGGTTCACGCTCGGGGTACCCCGCGCGTTCCGCGTCTCGCCCGACGGATCCCGGGTGACCTACCTGCGCACCCAGGGCGGCAGCGACCCGGTGACCTGCCTGTGGGTGCTGGACGTGGCCGAAGGGAATCGAGCGGCTGGCCGTCGACCCGCGGACGCTGGGCGGGGGTGGCGACGAGGCGGACCTGCCGCCGGAGGAACGCGCCCGCCGGGAACGGGTCAGGGAGTCGGCCGGCGGCGTCGTCGCCTACGCCACCGACGCGGACCTCACGCTGGCGGTCTTCTCCTGGTCGGGACGGGTCTGGGCGGTGGACGTGATCCAGCCGGGCGCGGCCCCCTACGAGGTGGCGGTGGCGGGTACCGCGCTGGACCCCCGGCCCGACCCGGCCGGGAAGCGGCTGGCCTACGTCAGCGCCGGGGCTTTGCGGGTGGCCAGCCTCAGTGGTGAGGCGGGTGAGGATCAGGTGCTAGCCGACCCGCGGGGCGCCGCGGGGGTGACGTTCGGGCTGGCCGAGTTCATCGCGGCCGAGGAGATGGACCGGACCCGCGGCTACTGGTGGTCCCCGGACGGCTCGGCGCTGCTGGTGGAGCGGGTGGACGAGACCCCGGTCCAGCGCTGGCACATCGCCGACCCGGCCAACCCCGAGCGCCCGCCCGCGGTGGTGGCCTATCCCGCGGCCGGCACCCCGAACGCCGCCACTTCCCTCGTCCTGGCCCGGCTCGACGGCACCGTCACTGACGTCGAGACCGGCGGTGACGCCTTCCCCTACCTGGTCACCGCCAGCTGGTCGGACGGGCACGACCCGCTGGTGGTGGTGCAGAGCCGGGACCAGCGCACGGTGCGGCTGCTGTCCGTCGACCCGGGCACCGGCCGGAGCACGGTGCTGCGCGAGGACACCGACCCGGTCTGGGTGGAGATCGTCCCCGGCGTCCCGGCCTGGACCGCGGACGGCCGCCTGATCTGGACCGCCGACCGCGACGGCACCCGCCGCCTGCTGGCCGGCCCGCCCGGGAACCTCGAGCCGGTGACGCCGCCGGGCCTGCAGGTACGCGGGGTGCTGGGCGTCGACGGCGACACCGTGCTGTTCTCGGCGTCGGACGAGCCGACCGAGATCGGGCTGTGGGCCTGCGGTCCCGGCGGCCTGAGGAGGATCAGCGACGGCGGCACGATCGAGACCGGCACCGCCGGCGGCGGGACCGTCGTCGTGGCCAGCCGCGGCCCCGACGACGACCGCGCGGCGTTCCGGGTGCACCGCGACGGGCGTGTGGTCGCCGAGCTCGCCTCGCACGCCGAAACCCCGGCGCTGCCCGCGCCCCGGCCCGCGTGGTTCAGCGCCGGGGACGCGGGAGATCCGCACCGCGGTGCTGTTCCCCTCGTGGCATCAGCCCGGCCAGTCTCGGCCAGCACAGCAGCTGCCGGTGCTGCTCGACCCGTACGGCGGGCCGCACGCGCAGCGGGTGCTGAAGTCCCGCGCCTCCTACCTGAACGGGCAGTGGTTCGCCGAGCACGGCTTCGCGGTGATCGTCGCGGACGGCCGGGGCACCCCGGCCCGCGGCCCGGAGTGGGAGCGGGCGGTGGCCGGCGACCTGGCCGGCCCGGTCCTGGAGGACCAGGTCGAGGCGCTGCACGCGGCCGCCGGCCGGTACCCCGACCTGGACACCGGGCGGGTCGCGATCCGCGGCTGGTCGTTCGGCGGGTTCCTGGCCGCACTGGCCGTGCTGCGCCGCCCGGACGTGTTCGGCGCGGCCATCGCGGGCGCGCCGGTCACCGACTGGCGCCTGTACGACACCCACTACACCGAGCGCTACCTGGGGCAACCCGACGAGCAGGCGGAGGCCTACGAACGGTCCGGGCTAAAGATTTATGCCGAACGGGCGGCCGATCACCGGCCCCTGATGCTGATCCACGGGCTCGCGGACGACAACGTGGTGGTGGCGCACACGCTGCGGCTCTCGGGGACACTGCTGGCGGCGGGCTACCCGCACACGGTGCTGCCGCTGACCGGGATCACCCACATGGCGTCCCAGGAGACGGTGGCGGAGAACATGCTCCTGCTCCAGCTCGACTTCCTCCGCCGCGCCCTGGGCGTCACGGCTCGTCAAAGCTGAACACGCCGTCGGGGCCGGGAGCGAAGGGGCGGGTTTCTACTACGGCGTCGGGGTTCAGGGGGCCGTAGATGTGGGGATACGGCAGGTCCTGGCCGGGGACGGGCTCGTAGCGGATCTCCGGGCTCACCCGTTCGGTGTCGATGATGAGCAGGACCAGTTCGGGGGCGCCCTGGAAATAGGCGTTCGCGACCCGGGCGACCTGGGCGGCCTGCGAGGCGTGGATGAAGCCTTCCTCGGCCAGGGAAATGCCGCGGGCGGACGTCGTGTACTGGCCGTCGCGCCGGGACTGCTCCCAGTCCGCCGCCTCCGCGATGTGGTAGATGAGCGTCACCACACGGGAGTGTAGCCAGCCGAGTGTAGCCAGGGTCACAGCCACGATGAGGTCTCGGTCACTGCGCGACCCGGACGGGTGGAATAGGTTCTAGGTCAACACGCGGGACGGCCGGCTTGTTCCGGCATGCGGCGCGTGGCGTTAACCTTGATACAGCGAGGACGCTGAGGATGACACAGGCACCGGAAGCACGGGCACCGGAAGCGCCGGCCAGGACGCGCGCGCAGATCTCCGAACGCACGTTCCGCAAGGACCCCTGGTGGCGGGCACCGCGTATCACCGCGACCCTGCTCACGATCTGGGTCGCCTATGCGACGGTTCACGTTTTCACCGGCCACTGGTACTTCGTGGCCAAGGACAATTACCTGACCCCGTTCTTCTCGCCGTGCATCAGCGGGGAATGCGTGCAGGGGGCGAGCAGCCTGGGCCACTGGTTCCCGGCGATACCGCCGATCATTCCCTACGCGCTGATATCGCTGCCGTTCGTGCTGGGCTTCCGGCTGTCCTGCTATTACTACCGGCGGGCCTACTACCGGGCCTTCTGGCGCTCGCCGGCGGCCTGCGCGGTGCGCGAGCCGCACGCGAAGTACACCGGTGAGACCAGGTTCCCGCTGATCATGCAGAACCTGCACCGCTACTTCTTCTACGCGGTCATCCTGATCTCGGTCCTCAACACCTACGACGCGGTCGAGGCGTTCCACCCGCAAAAGGGCGGCTTCGGCTTCGGCCTCGGCTCGCTGATCATGGTGGCCAACGTGGTGCTGCTCTGGGGGTACTCGCTGAGCTGCCATACCTGCCGGCACATCACCGGCGGGCGGCTGAAGAACTTCTCCAAGCACCCGGTCAGGTACTGGGCCTGGACGAAGATCTCCTGGCTGAACGCGCGGCACATGCAGCTCGCCTGGATCACCCTCGGCTCGCTGATGCTGACCGACCTGTACATCCTGCTGGTGGCCAGCGGCGCATTCCCCGATCCGCGATTCATCAATTAACCGAACGGGCAAGTGGTATGACCAGCGAAATCGATCGTCTCTCCTACGACGTGGTCGTTATCGGCGCGGGCGGCTCCGGGCTGCGCGCGGCGATCGAGGCCCGCCTGAACGGCAAGAAGACCGCGATCATCTCCAAGTCCCTGTTCGGCAAGGCGCACACGGTCATGGCCGAGGGCGGCTGCGCGGCCGCTATGGGCAACGTCAACTCGAGGGACAACTGGCAGGTCCACTACCGCGACACGATGCGCGGCGGCAAGTTCCTGAACAACTGGCGGATGGCCGAGCTGCACGCCAAGGAGGCCCCGGACCGGGTCTGGGAGCTCGAGGCCTGGGGCGCGGTCTTCGACCGGACCAAGGACGGCAAGATCAGCCAGCGGAACTTCGGCGGGCACGAGTACCCGCGGCTGGCCCACGTCGGCGACCGGACCGGCCTGGAGATGATCCGCAGCCTGCAGCAGAAGGTCGTCGCGATGCAGCAGGCCGACGCGGTCGAGCTCGGCGACCCGGAGGCCATGATCAAGGTCTACGCCGAGACCACGATCACCGAGCTGATCAAGGACGATGCTCGGCACTGGCGACGAGGCGCGGATCGCCGGGGCCTTCGGGTACTTCCGGGACACCGGCCGGTTCATCCTGTTCGAGGCGCCCGCGGTGGTGCTGGCGACCGGCGGCATCGGCAAGACCTACAAGGTCACCTCGAACTCCTGGGAGTACACCGGCGACGGGCACGCGCTGGCCCTGCGGGCCGGGGCCAAGCTGCTGAACATGGAGTTCGTCCAGCTGCACCCGACCGGGATGGTGTGGCCGCCGTCGGTGCGCGGCCTGCTGGTCACCGAGTCGGTGCGCGGCGACGGCGGCGTGCTGCGCAACTCCGAGGGCAAGCGGTTCATGTTCGACTACGTGCCCGACGTGTTCCGCGCCCAGTACGCCGAGACCGAGGAAGAGGCGGACCGCTGGTACGAGGATCCGGACAACAACCGGCGCCCGCCCGAGCTGCTGCCCCGGGACGAGGTGGCCCGGTCGATCAACTCCGAGGTCAAGGCGGGCCGCGGGACGGAGCACGGCGGCGTGTTCCTCGATGTGTCGACCCGGCTGCCCGCCGAGGAGATCCTGCGGCGGCTGCCGTCGATGTACCACCAGTTCAAGGAGCTGGCCGACGTCGACATCACCAAAGAGGCGATGGAGATCGGGCCGACCTGCCACTACGTGATGGGCGGGGTGGAGGTGGACCCGGACACCGGGGCCGCCTCGGTGCCCGGCCTGTTCGCGGTGGGCGAGGTCTCCGGCGGCATGCACGGTTCCAACCGGCTCGGCGGTAACTCCCTGTCCGACCTGCTGGTCTTCGGCCGCCGGGCCGGCCTGGGGGCGGCCGAGTACGTGTCGGCGCTGGCGGCCCGGCCGGCCGTGCCCGAGACGGCGCTCACCTCAGCCGCGGCGGTGGCGGTCGAGCCGCTGGAGCGCGCCGAGGGCGAGAACCCGTACGCCATCCACGGCGAGCTGCAGCAGATCATGTTCGACCTGGTCGGGCTGATCAGGCGCGAGTCGGAGCTGAAGACCGCGCTCGTCGAGCTGGACAAGCTGCGGGCGCGGGCGGCGCAGGTCAGCGCGGCGGGTGACCGGCCCTACAACCCGGGCTGGCACCTGGCGCTGGACCTGCGGAACATGCTGGTGGTGGCGGAGTGCGTGGCGCAGGCCGCGCTGGAGCGGCAGGAGTCGCGCGGCGGCCACACCCGGGACGACTACCCGGGCATGTCGGCCGAGTGGCGGAAGATCAACCTGGTCTGCTCGGTTGACGCCGACGGCGGCGTGTCGCTCAGGCGGCAGCCGATCGTGCCGATGCGGACCGACCTGCTCGAGCTGTTCGACATCTCCGAGCTGAAGAAGTACATGACCGACGAGGAGCTGGCCGGCCTGTCCGGCTACAGCGCTAGCGCTGCCGCTGCTGAGGAGAAGCACTGATGGGGTACAAGGCTGCGCTGCGGGTCTGGCGCGGGGACGCGGGCACCGGCGAGCTCGCCGACTACCAGGTCGAGGTCAACGAGGGTGAGGTCGTCCTCGACGTGCTGCACCGGCTGCAGGCCACCCAGGCCAACGACCTGGCTATCCGGTGGAACTGCAAGGCCGGCAAGTGCGGGTCGTGCTCGATGGAGATCAACGGGCGGCCGCGGCTGTCCTGCATGACCCGGATGTCGATCTTCGCGCCGGACGAGACGCTGACGATCACGCCGATGCGGACCTTCCCGGTGGTCAGGGACCTGGTCACCGACGTCTCGTTCAACTACGCCAAGGCCCGCGAGATCCCGTCGTTCACCCCGGATCCGGCGGTCAAGCCGGGCGAGTTCCGGATGCAGCAGGTCGACGTGAACCGGTCGCAGGAGTTCCGTAAGTGCATCGAGTGCTTCCTGTGCCAGAACACCTGCCACGTGATCCGTGACCACGCGGAGAACGAGAACGCCTTCGCCGGGCCGCGGTTCCTGATGCGGGTGGCCGAGCTCGAGATGCACCCGGCCGACACCGCCGACCGGCGGGAGATCGCCCAGGATGACTTCGGCCTCGGCCTGTGCAACATCACCAAGTGCTGCACCGAGGTCTGCCCGGAGAACATCAAGATCACCGACAACGCGCTGATCCCGATGAAGGAGCGCATCGCCGGCCGCAAGTACGACCCGCTGGTCTGGCTGGGCGACAAGATCACCCGCCGCACCCACAAGGACACTCCCAAGGTCCCCGGCAAGAAGTAGCGCAGTAACTCCTGGGGGCGGTAACTCCCGGGGACGACCCCCCGGGATCCCCTCGATCCTGGGGGATTACCCACGCCCATTGCTGGAGCATTCCCCACCCCGCGCCGTCGTCGGCCCCCAGCGCCTGCTCGACCTCGTCCCGCGCCCTGCTCGGCTCGTCCGTGATCCCCGCCGCCACCATCGGGTTAGTCGAGAGCCGGGGATAGACCGACCATTCCCACGCCATCATCGCGCTTACTATAGCTAACCTTGGCTAGCTCTGGCTAGCCCTTGATCATCCCAGGTCAGCAAGGGTGGTTACTGTCTCCTTGTGACTGTGGATCATGAAGGCGACGAGTACGTCTACGTGCAGGTCGCCTCGATCCTGCGCGAGCGCATCCGTTCCGGTGACCTGCCGCCCGGCCGCGCCCTCCCCTCCGCACGCCTGCTCAGCCAGCAATACGAGGTAGCGATCGGTACCGTGAAGAAGGCGATTGAGCTGCTCCGCGCCGAGGGCCTGGTCCGCACCGTCATCGGCCGGGGCATCTTCGTGACCCGCTCCGAAGCGCCTGACGGTTGACGGCCAGCTAAGCCGCCTGCTCCCCTGGCCAGAACCGTGAACGGCACCGAGATCAGCCGCGTCTCCCCCGCTGCTGGGGCTCCAAGGGCACCCCCAAGGTCCCTGGCAAGCTGTATAAGGTCGCCGCGACCCGGCCACGGATACATATCCATGAAGACAGGATGAAACCGGGCGGGGCGGCGTCTGAGCCCGGCTACCATGTCGGTGGCCGGGCTGTTGCCTACCCGCGGCGCTTGCCTTGGACCCACGGAGCATACTCACTGTGCTCGGAGCATCACTCATTCGGGATAATGATTTTGATTGTTGGCGGGGCCATGGGGAGTGAAGGGCTGGCATGTCGCATCTGAACTTTGCCGAGGCGGGGGTCGTCGGGCTCCTGCAGGGCATCACCGAGCTGTTCCCGATATCGAGCCTGGGGCACGCCGTCCTGATCCCGGCGATCGTCGGCGGGCAGTGGGCCAAGGACCTGAACGTCTCGGCCAAGGAATCGCCGTACCTGGCGTTCATCGTCGGGCTGCACGTGGCCACGGCCCTGGCCATGATCATCTTCTTCTGGCGCGACTGGATCCGCATCATCCGGGCCTTCTTCGCCTCGCTCGGGCACTTCGCCTCGCCGGCGCCGGGCACCCGGCGGTTCCAGCCGCAGGGCACCGACCAGACGCTGGCCTGGATGATCATCCTGGCCACGATCCCGGTCGGCCTGGCCGGGGTGCTGCTCGAGCACGCGTTCCGCACCATCTTCAGCAAGCCGATCCTCACCGCGTCGTTCCTGTTCGTGAACGGGCTGATCCTGCTGGGCGGCGAGCGGCTGCGGCGGCGCGGAGCCGACGCCGAAGCCCGGCAGGTGCTCGCCGACCAGCGGATGGCGGCCGACCGGCAGCGGGCCACGGTCGCCGCGGGCACGTACGGCGGCGGGGGCGGCCGGCACTCCTCCGGGCAGCGGGCGGTGAAGCAGGAGCAGGCCAACCTCGCGGTCGCGTCCGACGAGCGGGTGACCCGGCTCGGCTTGCTGACCGCCATCGGCCTCGGCGCGTCGCAGATCCTGGCGCTGCTGCCCGGCATCAGCCGGGACGGCATCGTCATGGTCAGCGGCATGTTCCGCGGGCTGACCCGGCAGGACGCGGCGCGCTTCTCGTTCCTGCTGTCCGCCCCGGTCATCTTCGCGGCCGGCGTGCTGAAGATCAGCGACCTGACCGGGCCGCTCGGCAACGGGATCCGCGGGCAGGTGCTCTTCGGCAGCGTGCTCTCCGGGATCGGGGCCTACCTCGCGCTGAAGTTCCTGGTCCGCTACCTGAGCGACGCCTCGCGCACGCTGACGCCGTTCGCGATCTACTGCCTGGCGGCCGGCGCGGGCAGCCTCATCTACCTGACCGTGAAGTAGGCTTCCCCGATGCGGTGACGCCGGGTGTCGGGATGCCGCCGGCCGGCGGGGCCGAGCCGCCCGGGCTCGTCGGACTCACCTTGGCGTTGGCCGCCGGACGGGTGAAGCCGATCGCGCCCCGGTTCTGGTAGCTGGACACCCGGATCGGGAAGCCGGTCGCGAACGCCTCGATCATCTTCCCGTTGCCGATCACCAGGCCGACGTGCCCGGGGTCGGTGACGGTGCCGTCCGACCCGGCGAAGAACACCAGGTCCCCGGGCTCGACCTGGGAGGCCGGGACCTTGACCTCGGTGGCCCACTGGGCTTCCGACGTGCGCGCGATGTTGATCCCGGCGGACCGGTAGGCCATCAGCACCAGACCCGAGCAGTCGAACGCGTCCGGCCCGGTGCCGCCCCACAGGTAGGGCTTGCCCAGCTGCTGCTCGGCGTAGGAGATCGCGGTCGCCACCAGCTGGCTCGGCGCCTGGACCAGCGGCAGGCCGCCCGCCGTCTGCACGCAGCCGGCCGCCGAGCTGTTCGAGGGCAGCTGCGCCGAGACCACCGAGAACTTGCCGCCCGCGTACTGGCCCGCGTAGAACAGCACGCTCTGCACGTAGGACTGCAGGTGGTTGTAGGCGAAGATGGCCCCGGACGGGTCGGTCTGGACCTGAAACTCGAGCAGGTACTTGGCCGCGCCCGCGATCGCGTCGGCCGGGTCGTACACGCTCGCGGTCCCGTCACCGTCCTCGTCGGCGGCCACGCCGTTGACCACCTGGCCGGCCGGGTGGCTGGCGGCGCCGCCCCAGACGTCGCCGGCCGCGCCGCCGATGCCGATCTGCATCGGCCCGGCCGCGCCGAACGCGTTCGCGCCGCTGTGCACGCCGGGCAGGGTGGTGGTGCCGTTGCCGCTTTCCACCGTGCCGATCCCGGCCAGGATCGTCCACGGCACGCCGTACTGCTGGCCGACCTTCTTGTACCAGAACAGGTAGTTCGACGGGATCGACTTGGCCTTCGCGCCGGCCGGCGGCTGCCCGACCGCGCCGCTCTGCTGGCCGGAGCAGCCCGCGCTGGCCGCGAAGAAGGCGCTGGCGCCGATCATCAGGGGCAGCGCCAGCAGGCCGAGGCCCACCACGGCGAACAGCCCGATGATGCCGAGCACCAGGATCCGCGGGGCCCGCTGTTCCCGGGGGCTGCCCGGCGGTGGTGGTTCGGTCCGGGTCAGGAGCCGGTTCGCCATGGCTGCTCCCCGGTCAGAACTGGCCCGCGGAGGACAGCTCGATATCGTTCACTTGCCAGCTGGTGCCCGACCCGGTGACCGTGATCGCGTACTGGGTGCTGCCGGTGCTGCTGCCCTTGGCCGTGGCCAGGTGCTGAGTCGCGGTGGCGATAAAGGTCAGGCTGGACGCCCCGAAGGAGCGCAGCGAGTTGATCACCGCCGTCGCGGTGGCCACCTGCTGCTGGTCGTTCCTGAGCTTGGCCACGCCGGGCGAGGCGTACAGGTTCTGCAAGGTGGTGGACAGCTGCCCGGTGATCAGGCCGCCCATCTTGCCGACGTAGGCCTTGGCGCTTTCGGTGTAGGAGTAGGTGTCGTAGTCGGCGAGGAACTCCTGCGTCACGGTGGCGGCGGCCGTCAGCCCCGGCTGGGTGAACGGCAGCCACGAGTAGATGTTCACGCTGCCGGTCGCGGCCGGCGTCACCGCCACGGCGCTGCCCCCTGACGAGTCCGCGGGCGGCGGCGACGGGACCGACTCGGTCGGAGACGGGGTGCGGGTCGGCTGGGCCTGCGCGCTCGAGTGGCTGATCTTGGGCAGGACGAGCCAGTAACCGAGCGCGGCCAGGACCACGACGACCAGGGCGAACACGGCCTTCTGCTGGCCGGGGCTGAGATCCACCGAGGCCGCCCGCTACTTGTCCCGCCGGATCGGGCGGAGCCAGAACGGCGAGGCCGACGGCTCGTCCTTGCCGTTGGTCCCCTGACCGCCCTGGTCTGCGGGTGGTGTACTCGCTGTCCCCTGCGCGGGGGCCTGGCTCGGCCGTCCCCGGCCGCCGGAACGCTGCCGGGCGCCGGCCGCTGGCCAGCCGCTGGCCGGCCAGGCCGGACCCGAGGATCCGCTATGGCCGCTGTGGCCGGACCCGCCGCTCGGCGGCGCGGAGCCGCCCGCCCGGCCCCTGACCGGGGTAGCCGGGCCTGACAGCGGGCCGGGGGGCGCCGCTCGCCGGCCGGTACCGGCCGACCGTCCGGCCCCGCGGGACCAGCCGGAGGCGGGCGCGGCCGCGGCGGAGGAGGGCCGGCCGGAGCCGGCTGAGGCCGGGCTGGCCGGGCCGGACACTCGGCCACCGGACACCGGGCCGCCGGACACCGGGCCGCCCGGTACCGGGCCGCCGGAAGCTCGGGCAGCGGGGGCGGCCGGACCCCGGGGAGCACCCCGGCGGGCGGTACCCGCCCGGGGAGGCAGTTCGAGCGGCGGGGCGACCCGGCCGCTGACGCTGTCGGCTTCGGCCGCGTTCCTGGCCCGGGCCGAGCCGGCCCCGCGGGCTGTGCCGGCCAGCCGTCGTGAGCCCGTGCCCGACTCGCCGTCCGCGTCCACCGGAGGCGGCGCGTCCGGCCGCAGCCGCGATGCGTAGGCGTCCCCGCCGCCGGTCTGCGCCGCACCGCCCTCGGTCACGACGGCGGTGCCGCCGCCCGCTGGCCACGCCGGCCGCCGCGGCCGACTGGCCCTGGTTGCGGCGCGCCCACCGGGCGGCCCGGTAGCTGGCCACGCCGGGGACCGCCGCGGTGGCGGCGTCCAGCGTGGACCGGCGGAACGTGTGACCGGCTTCGCGCAGGCTGTACTCGGCCCGTTCGGTCGAGCCGATGGTGCCGTAGCCGACCGCGGAGAACAGGTGCGAGAACGGCTTGCGGTAGATGAACACCGCCACCGTGACCAGCGCGATCATCAAGATCTTGAGCGCCCATGGCAGCACGGCATCGGCCGTCCCCATGATCAGCGAGTAACAGTAGAGCAGCACGGACAGGACGATCGCGACCGCGGCCTGTTTCATCAGCACGCCGACGAGCATCTCGAACCACCGGATCGCGATCACCCGGCCGAACCCGGGATGGGTCCCGATGATCAAGAAGAACGGGCCGGCCACCAGCAGCAGCAAGAAGCCCAGCTTGAGCACGATCAAGGTCAGCGCGATCAGCAAGATGAGCAGCCCGGCCACCAGCGCGGCGAACATCGCCGCGAACGCGATCTCCAGCCTGGTGGTCCACTGGTTGCCCTGGAACAGGGAGTAGACCGCCGGGTCGTTCTGCTGCATCTGGGTCGCGATGCCGGAGTAGGTGGACTGCTTGGCCTGGATCAGCGCGGTGCCGGGGGTCTCGTTGGCCGCGATGGCCTGCGACCACAGCAGCGACCGGCCGTAGGTGTTCACCACGGTCTGCTGGCCGCCGGCCGTGGTCGCGAACGCGGTGCTGCCGAGCTCGCCGTACAGCCAGGGCTTGCACACCAGGACCGACCACAGCTCGTTGGCGTTCTCGTCGACCAGGGCGTTGCCCGAGGTGTAGGCGAAGTTGCCGGCCACGCTCTGCGGGTCGCCCTTCTGCACCGGCAGGCAGTTGCTGCTGGCCGGGGCGGGCAGCTTGGAGAACGCGGTGTTGAGCACCTCGGTGACGCCGTTGGACACGGTGGTGCCGACGCCGGTGAAGTCGGCCGGCTTGCCGATCAGCGCGATGGCGGCCACGCAGGCCACCACCATCCACAGCGTGCCCTCGATGGTCCGGGTGGCCCGCTTGCGGATCAGTCCCTGCCAGGCCAGCCAGATCGCGCCCAGGATGACCACCGGCGCCAGGAAGGGGAAGTAGATCGCCTTGCCCAGCGCGGTGATCAGCCGGTTCACCGCGTCCTGCAGCCAGGTCAGGATGCTGTTGCCCGCCGCCGACTGGTAGACGGTGATCGTCACCCGGTCGACCGATTTGGCCGCGTCGAAGACCATCCCGGCCACGTTGTTGCCGATCAGCGAGGTCAGGTCGGAGCACTGCAGGCCGTGCGCGGCCCAGAACTGGCCGGCCACCCCGTAGTTGTCGTAGAGCGTCTTGCCGCCCGCGGCCGCGGCCGGCGGCTCGATCATCGCGTTGAGGCCGCCGGTGGCCTGCTCCGGCACCGGCAGCGAGGGCTCGCAGATGTTGTTGGCGGCGCCGAGGATCCCGCTGGTGCCCGAGTTGCACAGCCCGATCAGGCCGCCGATGTCCCCGATGCCGGGTACCTGGCACACGCCGCCGGGCGCCGCCGGGTTCGCCGGGGTAAGGCTGGCGGTCAGCCGCGCCGGGGTGGCGGTGGCCGCATCGGCGGTCCTGGCCGTGGTGACCGCCGTGGCCGTGCTGGCCGCCTGGGTCGCGTGGGCCGCGTGCGTCGCTTGTGTCGCCGCCAGCGCGGGGGTGGCGATCGCGAGGGCGGCCACCGCGAGCAGCAGCACCTGGATGACCCGGCGCGAGATGCGCCGGCCGGGTCGGCGTGATTCAGCGCGATCTCGCCGCGGGGAACCGGCGGGTTCGGGCGAGGCGGGCGAGTTAGCCATCGTGAGGGAGCTCCTGGGTTTCTGCGGTTAGGGCGACGCTTCCGGCGCTCGCGTGCTGGCCGCTGACGAGCCGGCGGCCGGGCGGTCTTCGCCCGGGTCCGGCCCATCCGCGCTGGGTTCCCTGCGTGCAGCCGGGTCAGGCTGGCTGAGCCTGGCCCGGGTGGGATTGGTATCGATCCAGTCCCTCAACTCGTCCGAGACCAGGTCGACCCCAATGCGCCCGGCTCGGTTATCCAGATCACGGAAAATGCACTCGCCGTTGCCGAGCGAGCGCAGTACGGCCTTGTGGTCCTCGGACGCCGCCACCCCGAGCAGCGCCATGACGTTCGCCACCTCGGCCCGCTCCGACGAGCGGAACGCGAACACCCCGGACAGGCAGTTGGTCACCTGCTCGTTCAGCAGGTCGCCCGCGTTCTGCGACACCAGCACCAGCGCGGTGTTCCTCGACCGGCCCATCCGCGACACCTCGGGCACCAGCTTGGCGCCCTCCGGCGTCGAGGTGATCGCCCACGCCTCGTCCAGGAAGATCGCCTTCGGCAAGGTCCGGTCGATGCCGTTGAGCAGCTTGCGGGCGAACTGCGAGACCAGGTACAGCAGCGCCACCGACAGCCGCTGCTCGTAGGAGTAGTCATCGCGGCTGGTATTGGAGTCCGGCAGCGTCAGTCCCGCCAGCGTGAAGACCGTGGTCCAGCCCTCCGCGTCGATCTGCTGGCCCACCGAGGGCGCGAAGCACAGCCGGGCCAGCCTCATCTCCGAGACCGCCCGCATCACCGCGCCGGTGTTCTTCCAGGCCGGGTCGTCGGACTGCTCCAGGTACGTGATCACCTTGCCCAGGCTCGGCCGCTCGGTCCCGGCCACCGCGCCGACGGCCTGGATCATCGCGCTCTCGCGTTCCTCGCTCATCCGCGGCAGCAGCAGCCGCAGCGTCTCGGTGGCCATCGTCCGCTTCTCGGACAGGTCCATCGCCGAACGAGAACGGGTCGAGCAGTCCGGGCGCCGCCGAGTTCAGCGGCAGCACGCGCGCCTTGCGTCCCTGCCGGGACAGGTACTCCGCCAGCGACTCCGCGTCGCCCTTGGGGTCGATCACCGCGACCGTCGCACCGCGCAGCGCCAGCTGGTAGATCAGCAGCATGGCCAGCGTCGTCTTGCCGCCGCCGGGCTCGCCGGTGATGGCCACCGCGGTCGGCCGGTTACGCGCCGCCGCCAGCAGCGGGTCGAAGTGCACGATGGACCGGGCCCGGCCCAGCGTCTCGCCGATATACGGCCCGACCCAGCCCGACCCGGAGGCGGCGTCGGTCCGGTCGCCGAGTTCCACCGTCGCGGTCGGCATTCCGCCGGCGATCGTGTAAAGCGGCTGCCGCTGCACGTAGGAATTCAGCCGGATGCGCTCACCGGGCAGCGCCTCGTACAGCAGCGAGAACTGGTCGCCGGTGGAGTTGACCACGTCGATCCCGATATCGCGGTAATGCTCGATGACCGCCTCGACCCGGCGGACGCACAGTTCCTTGGTCGGGGCCGCGACGATCAGCCGGTGCCAGCCGTACACGAAAGGCAGCCGTTCCTTGGTGATGCCGTGCTCCAGCATTCTGGCCGCGGCGATCTGCTCGGCCAGGGCAATGGGCGCCTCCGCGCCCGCCTCCCGGATATGCGCGTCCATATCGCGCGCGTGGGCGAGCCGGCGGCTGACGTCCTTGCTCGCCTTGGCCGGCGGAATCAGCTTCATCCGGGAGCTGATTTCCACCGGGAACGGCAGCGCGTCCGCGAAATGCAGCCACGGCTCCCCGTCCGGGAAGGACATCACGTCGGGAAAACGGGCAAACGACAGGAACGCGGTGTACGACTCCCCGGAAACGTGTTCCAGGCACAGCAGGGTCCGCCCGTTATGGACCTGCCCCTCGAAGAGCGTGTCGATCTCGCCCGCGCCCCAGCGCCTGCGCTTGGTCGCGGACGGCAGCGGCTCCCCTGCCGTCTGCATCAGCGTGTGCTGCACCAGCCAGGCGATCTCGCTCGCGGCGGCGTGCCGGGCGACTAGCGCGCTGGCGTTCAGGGCCCGGCCGAGCCGCTCGGCGTTGTCCGTCCACTTGGCGATCTCCGGCGGGCCGATCGATTCGTCCTCGATCCCCAGCGCGCTCTCGCCGCGGCTGTAGACGCCGCGGAACTGCGAGAACACGCCGCCCGAGAGCTGCGCGCGCACGCCGCGCTGGCCGAGGCGGACCCCGATGTAGATCTCCTTGCCCCAGAAGTCCTTCGCCCAGACGTGCTGGTAGGTCTGCTCCAGGTACTCCCGCCAGCCCGGGCCCCCGTCCGCAGTCGCGTCCAGGCCGGTGGCCCAGGCGTGCGCCGGGTAGGCGCGGTGCGCGATGCGCAGGTGCACCTCGGCGTCCGGCATCCTGATCGCGGCCAGCGCGACCGTGATGTTGGTGGCCAGCGCCTCCCGCTCCTCGGGCGTGGTGAACTCGTACGAGACCGAGGGGATGCGGTAGTACGCCCAGGCGTGCGTGTCGGTGAGCAGGATCCGGTCGTCGAAGTACCGGATGGCCAGGCGGGCGCGGCCCCGGGAGTTCCGGGAGCCCTTAGTCCGAGTGCTCACCGGGATTCCTTCCGGGAACGGGACTCGCCGAAGCCGCGGACAGGGCCGCCATCAGCACCCCGGCCAGCGCCGTGTAGGCCAGCCGGGCCTGCGGCTGTAGGGCCACCTGCGGATACTGGGTCGACTGCGGGCGCTGGTTGGCCGGCGTGGGCATCGCGGCCGGCGAGCCGGAGCGGGCCGAAAGACAGTCGTCCCACGGCACCCGCACGATGGCGCGGCAGCGTCCCCGGGCCACCGATTCGGCCCGGAGCACATCCGGCATCGTCCGCTTGCTCACCCCGTTGACGACCGTCACCGCGCGGCCCGCGAGCTCGCCGTAGCCGTGCGCGCCGAGCCATTGCTGGGTGTTGGCCAGCGAGGTCGCCGCGTCCGGGCTGGCCGGGGCGACCAGGATCAGCTGATCCGCCGCGGCCAGCACCCGGGTCAGGCCGGAGGGCGACGGGTCGATCATGGTCAATGCGTACCGTTCGGTCAGCAGGTCGGCGAGCCGCCGGAAGTCGGCCCCTTCCAGAACGCCGTGGCCCGGCAAGCCGGGCGACCACGTCGAGCCGTGCGCCTGGTCCCGGTCCGGCCAGCAGTTCCGGCGGATCGGCCGGCCCGGGCTCGCGCCCGGCCAGCAGCGCCTGCGGCGTGAGCGCCGGCGCGTGCCGGGTGGCCAGGGAGGTAGGCCCGGGGTTCAGGTCAAGTGCGGCCACCGGGATCCCGCGCACCGCAGCCAGGATATGCCCGGCCATCAGAGCGGTCACGGTCTGGCCCGCTCCCCGCGTGCAGCCGAGGACCGCGATCCGGGACGGCGCGGCCAGCGGCAACCGGGCCCGGTCGCGATCCAGCGCCTCCTGGTCCCGCTTGCCCGGCCCCTGGCCGCCGGCGACCACCTTCACCTGGCGGCGCCAGCTGCTGGCGTCACCGCGGCTGCCAGGGCCGCTGAGCGCCCGCTCGATGGACGGCAGCGGCCGCCCGCGCTCCACGGCTACGAACCGGGCCGCGGCCGGGGCGGGCTCTACGTGGGGTGCGGGCTCCGCGTGGCTCGGCGCGGGCGCCGTGGCTTCGCGCGTCACCGCGTCGGCCGGGCGCGTTACCTCGACGTCCGGCACGGCCGCCTCGACTGGCTCGGCCTCAGGCTGGATCAGCTCAGCCTCGACCGGCTCAGCCCTGGCCGGCTGAGGCTCGACCGGCTCAGGCTCGGCCTCAGGGGCTGCCGTCTCGGTCTGGAGCGCGGCTCCGGTCTCGGCTGCGTCGGCGGGCTGCCGTCTCGGCCTCAGGGGCGGCTGCCTCGGAAGACTGGACCTCGGGCACCCGGTCGCCGGGCACGGGAGCGCCGGGCACGGGGACTTGGCGCGCCGGGGTTGCGGGCACGGGGGGCTCGGGTGCCGTGATTTCAGGGGCCGGGGTGGCCGGAGGTAGCCCGGCGGTTAGCGCGGGCGGGGCCTGGGCGGGGCGGGCTGGGCGGGGCGGGGCTGGGCGGGGCGGGGCTGGGCGCGGAGCATCCAGCGGGCCCGGGCCTTGGCCAGGGCGGCAGGCGGCTGCGGCCAGGCCGGCGCCGCCGGCGTGGCGTCCTCGGCGGGCGGGGGGACCGGATCGGCCGGGCGGTCGGCCTTGCGGCCCAGGCCGTGCCGGAACCCGGCCAGGTGCCGCCGGGCCGGGCCGGTCACCGATCCAGAGCGTGATCCGCCGTTGTACTCGTCGTCAGCGGCGGGGTCCCAGCCGACGGCCGGGCCGCCGTTGGACGCCGACCCGGTGTCAGGCTCGGGATCGAGGTTGACCTCGGGGAACGCGCCGGCGTCGGGGAACGGGGCCGGCGCCGGGAGCGGGCGGACCAACGGCAGCAGGCTGCTGGCCTCGGCCAACGGCCAGGCCGTCGGGCCGGACGACCCGCTCAGGGCGCCGGGAACGGGATCGGAATCGTGCGCTACCTCGAAGGGCCGGGTGTCCGGCCGTCCGGCCGAAGGCGGGCTCATCCACACCGAAGGCCGGGCTGTCCCGGTTTCCCGGTCGGCCGGGCCGGTGGCGATGCCGGGCTCAGTGACCAGCGGCCAGGACGGCCACGAGGGCTGCGGGCCCGGCTCGACCGCGGGCCGGTTCTGCGGCGGTCGGCGGCGAGCCGGTTCTGGGGACGCCTCGGCGCCCGGCGGGCCGGCGTGCGTTCCGGCACCTGGACCGGCGACGCTACGGCGCCCGTCTCCTGGCCCATCCCGGGGGCTAGCTCGGGCGACGGGCCCGCGAGCGGCGGCATGGCCATCTGCGGGGCGGTCGGCAGCGGAGCCGTTTCCAGCGGCTGGGCGGTGGCCAGTGGCGTCGCCGTGGTCCGCGGTGGCCGCGGCACGCGCATCCCGGCCCGGGCTGGCCTGGCCTCGGCCCGGGCGGGCCGGGCCGCTGATGCCTGCCGTGCGGGAGCACCCGACCGGACGTTGGCCGCGGACTTCTTCGCCTTCTTGGGCCGTCCCTTGGGCGGGTGCCGGTGCCACACCCGGGCGGACACCATGATCTCGTCCTTCTCCGCGAACGGAGCCATCCGGCACCACGACCGTGGTTCCGACACGTACCGGAGCTGCGAGCTCACCAGCTCGGGCAGCCGCTTGCTCTCAATGACCGGTCTCGTCGTCAGCCAGGTAAGGACGCCGGGAGGAAGTACGTAAAGCCAAACAAGGTTGTGATTAAAGGGCAGCCCGACAGCAATCAGGAAGAACACGTAGGGAACGGTAATTCCCGCGAAAACTCCGATCCAGGTGATCGGCAAAGGTGCCGGCAGGCGAAAATCGTAAAGCTTGTAAAGTCGCTTTTCGATTCGCCAGATATTTGTGTAAGTGGGAAGGTCCACTAGTGGCGCGCCCCTTCTTCCTGATTCGGGATCAGTGGACTCCGAGCGCGTTCGCTATGCCAGTGGCTAGCGTGTGCACGATGCCGGGCGTGTAAAAGATGACCGCGATGGCCACGGCCAGCACGATGAACTGCACGAACCGGGTGATCTCACGCGTGAACAGGAAGAAGATCGCTACGATCCCGACGATACCCAGGAACAATGGCCCGAACAGACCCTGCAGGTAGGTAACGAGCCCCTGCGTGCTCAAGGCCACTGGAGCCATCGCGGCGGTGAGGTGAGTATGCATAACATGTCCCTTCCGGGAGCAAATGGACATCCAGATAGTGCTACAGCAGGCCGCTTGAGCAGGTACAAGTAAAGCGGATGGGCGGGCAGCCGGAAGCATGGCGGGCACGGCGCTCCGGTGCGCGGGTGCCGCGTCCAGCTGGCCGCCCGGGCGGAGCCGGCGAGGACGGGCCGGCCGCCGGCCCGGGCCAGGTTTGAAAGACTGCTCGCCGGGGAACACAGCCCGGGCGAAGGCTGGCACGCCGGCGGGCCGGGCGACGATCAGTTCACGGGAGCGGGGCCGAGTCAGGGCCGGTCGGCGTGGCGGGGTGCGCCTGCAGGCGGGCATGGCGACTTCACCCGGCCCTATCCTGGTCATCGGGCTCCCACCGCCTCGGTTGATGCTCCAATCTGTTTTACATACCATTTGCCGCTTTGAAGGTCGACAACCGACATACCATATGTCATCTCGAGTTTCGATGCCATCCCTAGATTTCCGGCGGCGGATCCTGGCTGCTCAGCGACCTGCCATATCACGGTCACTGTTATCTGCCTGGTCGTGCCGCCCGGCGGCACGACCAGCGCGCCGATCGAGTCGAACGTCACCGCGCTGCCGAGCCCGGTCAGCGACGTGCCCGGAGCCAGGAACCGGTTCAGCGCGGCGCGGTCACCACTAGCGTAGGCCTGGAAAAAGGCCGGCAGCTCATTCATCAGCTGGCTTTGGGCCGCCTTGTCCGAACCGCGCGGGGCGGCCGTGGCCGGCGGCAGGATCCGCTGGGGCGCGGGCAGCCAGGCGGGCTGGCCGGTGACCACCAGGCCGCCGCCAGCCGCGGCCACCGGCACCCCCAGCTCCGTGAGCTGGCCGGCGATCAAGGCGAGCAGCGTGACCACGGCATGCTGCCGGTCCTGGACCCTGATACCCGCGACCTGCAAGGCCTGCAAGTTGACCTGACCGACACCGTTCCAGCCCAGGTTGGGGTCCGTGGCCAGGACGCCGGGCGGCACGAACGCCTCCAGGGCCTGTTCCCGCTGAACCTGACTCTGCGGGCTGAACCCGAGGTAGACCCGGCCGAACTCGGTGGCGTAAGCCTCGGCTAGCGCCACCGGGAACTGCCCGGTGACCGCGTTTCCCGTCGCGGTGCTGCCCGGCGCTGGCCCGCCGCCCGCCGGAGCCAGCGCGCGGTCGAAGACGATCGCGGTCAGGCCACGGAACGCGATAACCAGCAGGGCTGCCCAGAGCACGATCCGGAGCGGCCACAGCAGCCACCGGCCGCCCGCGCCGCGGCGCCCCGGGCCGAAGGCCGCGCGGGCGGCTACCGTGCCGTCCGTCTGCATGCCCGCGAGGAACGGATCCAGCTCGTCGTATAGCGCCGTCTCGCCGTACCATCCCCGATCGCTGTCAGGGGCCCGATCGCCGTAGGAAGCCCGGTCACCATAGAGAGCCCGAGCCGCAGGACGCGGCGGAATCAGGTCCGCCGGACCGGGATAGTACGCACCAGACCGCTCTCCGTTACCGGATGCCGGCCCGCGAACCATCACACCTCCGCACGTTTCCGCCCCGGAAAACCCCGGGACGGCCGTCCTTTTCGTGCTGGCCTCGCGCTCCATTGTGCGCCAAGAAGTCACGGTGCGGAACCGGATACAGCCGAACACCGGAGCATCTGCACGGACAAAACGACCAGCAACCCTGATACGTTCCGGATACGCAGCGGGTTCAAGTGAGTTCAGAGTGTGTCCGGCCTCGCCGACTCGACACACGAGCCTGCCAGAGCGGGGAGTTCCGGACCGCACGCGAGACCGGTCGTCGGCATATTCCCAGGTAGTTGTCGTTTTACTAGCCACTGGCCCGCCAGGCCGGATCCGGCTCGCGTCCCGCGGGCCCAGAACGCACGCCTTGCCGCCCCCGGCGTCCGTCACGTTCGCCATTACCCGTAACCACTCCATGAACTGCGATAACTACCATCCGTTACCGGAGGTCTTAACGATTTCTTACGCCACCCCGGCCCCTCGTTCCGCACAGTGCGCGATCACCCCTAGCCGCCCGGCCAGCCGGGCCATCACCGCCGTCGCATCGGGCTGCCCGGTGGCAGCTGACACCGGCAGTGCCGCCTTGATTCGCACGTCTGCTCAATGGAAAGATGATCGTGAGGTTCATTATCGAACATAAATACGATTAATGTCAATACATAAGCCGGCCTGGGCACTGAAGGATCCGACGTGCCCGAGGCTCAGCCGACGGCCCTGACGTCGGAGGTTACCGGCGTCCGGCGCCCGGGCACCGGGCCGGCCGGAAAGCTTCGGGTGACCCAGCGGCGGCGCCGCCCGGCTGGATTACAGTTACGGGACGGGCCGCCATCCGTTCCGCGGGCTTTGCGTCTCACCGAGGAGGGCAGCAGGCTATGGGACCAGGCGTCATGTTCGTCGTTGTCATCATCGCGCTGGCCTGCGGCTTCGCCGGGCAAGCCATCGGGAGGCCGAAGGGCTACCCGGGCGCCGGGTTTGCGATAGGCCTGCTCCTGGGTGTCTTCGGTATCGTGATCGTTGCCTTGATGCCGGAAACGGAGGCGGTGAAGGCCGCCCGGGCGCAGTGGCAGTACCAGGCACAGCTGGCCGCCGCGCAACAGCAGTACGAGATCCAGGTCGAGGCGGCACGCAGAGCCGGATACCCGTTCGCGTCCCCGCCGCCAGGATCATGGCAGCCGTATCAGGAACCGCAGCCGCCGTATCAGGACTGGCAGTCCCCCCGTCCCTGACTGAGGCGCGGCCGTCACCCACGGACCCGGGCCAGGCCCGTGCGGCACGTCGTTTCCGTGCCGTTTCAGAGCCGCTCCAGGGCTGTTCCAGCCGCGGATGGCACAGTGCACCCACGGACGCCGACCGGCTGCCTCGGTTCGCAACTGGGTTGTAGCTGACGTAACAATGAGATATATAGTAGTTACTATCTGAAATTGACCCTGGTTACGGGGGTAGTGACCACGCGGTTAGAGCTGGTGGCAGGGGTAGAAACCTCGGGGGAGGAAACGATGGATCTCATGTGGATACCGGTTGGTATCGCCGCCTGGTTCCTGGTTTCGGTCGTGCTCGGGCTGTGCATCGGCCCGGTTCTCAGACGCTGCTCCCGGGCCCGGGAGTCCGCGGATCAGCGGTGGGGCGAGCCGCGTACCTCGCCGGCCTGGCCGACCACGGGCGCAGGCTCCAGCGAGCCCGTCCTGAATGTTCCGGGCGCCCGCCGCCCGGCGGTGACCGGTCAGCGCGCCTCGTACGTGCCGGACCGCGACGCTGCCCAGTGACGATGATCCTTGGCCGCGGCGACCGCGAGAAAGTATTGCGGGATGAGAACAGAGTGTTACTCTGTGAGATAGGACGTGGTCGCAGGGGAGGCGGCCACGGGGAGGAAACGTGAACCCATGGTGGTGGGTGACGATAGGTCTGGCCGCCTGGTTTCTGGTCTCGATCGTGGCTGCGCTGTGCATCGGCCCAGTTCTCAGGCGCTCCTCGCAAGCCCGGGAATCCCTGGACCAGGAGTTCGAGGAGTTGCCGGATAACCGCGAGCCGCCCCAGGATGAACGCGAGGCCTCATAACGGCGGCATCGCCGTCGGGCGGCCCTGGCCGGCTTTCGCCCGGCCGACCGATGAGTCCGGGTCGGTCACCCGGTCTGATCAGTCATGACAACTGCGACAACCGCGCGCCGCATGTTCGGGCTCCTCGAGCCGATCTGCCTGGTCACCTTTTTCGCCGACGAGTGCAACGAGGAGATGGCCGCGCTCGGCCACCGCACCTACTGGGACGGCTACTTCGCCAGCCGCGCCGCGCCGCTGGGACGAGTGCCGGCCGAGGTCGTGCACGCAGCCTTCTACAGCTTCGCCGAGGGCGAGGCCGCGCGGCACATCCCGAGCGCCTGGGAGGCGATCCCGCCCGAGGCATCCGTCGCCGCCCGGCTGCGCGGCAGCACTGCCTCGCTGCGGCGGATCCTCGGCGACGAGCGGGCCGGCTCCCCCGGCCTGACGCGCGCCGCCGACCTCACTACTAAGGCCGCGACGAGCGCGCCCACCGCCGGCCGGGTGATGTACGCCGGCCTGCGCACCCTGCCGGTGCCCAGCGACCCGGTTGCCCGGCTGTGGCATTCCGCGACCATGCTGCGTGAGCACCGCGGCGACGGGCACGTCGCCGCGCTGGTCGGTGCGCGCATCGGCGGCACCGAGGCCCACGTGCTCTCCGCGATAGAGATGGGCATCGACCCGCCGGAGTCGTTCGGGCGCATCCACCACCTGCCGAAAACGCGGCTGGCGGAGGTCATGGACGGGCTGCGCGAGCGCGGTCTCGTCGACACCGGCGGCGGTTTCACCGACGCCGGCCGGGAGACCAAGCAGCGCATCGAAGCCCTCACCGACGAGCTCGCCGCCCCGCCGTACGATGCACTGTCCCCCGCCGAGCTCGACGAGCTGATCACCGAGCTCGAACCCATCAGCGCGGCGCTGGTGGCCACGGGATCGCAATGACGAGCAGCGACCGGCTCAGACGTTGAAGCGGAACTCCACGACGTCGCCGTCGCGCATGACGTAGTCCTTGCCCTCGATGCGGGCCTTGCCCGCGGCGCGGGCCGCGGGCAGCGAGCCGGCCGCGATCAGGTCGTCGTAGGAGACCACCTCGGCCTTGATGAAGCCGCGCTGGAAGTCGGTGTGGATGACGCCGGCCGCCTCGGGCGCCGTCGCCCCGGCCCGGATCTCCCAGGCCCGGGTCTCCTTCGGGCCCGCGGTGAGGAATGTCTGCAGGCCCAGCGCGCGGAACCCGGCCCGGGCCAGCTGGGCCAGCCCCGGCTCGCCCATCCCGGCCTCGGCGAGCAGCTCGGCGGCCTCGTCCTCGGGCAGCTCAGCCAGGTCGGCCTCGGTCTTGGCGTCCAGGAAGATCGCCTCGGCCGGGGCCACCAGCTCAGCCAGGCGCTTGCGCAGGTCCTCGTCGGCCAGCTCGGCCACGTCCACGTTGAACACGTACAGGAACGGCTTGGCCGTCAGCAGGTGCAGCTCGCGCAGCGCGTGCACGTCGATCTTGGCGGCGGCGGCGCCGGCCGACAGCGCGGTCCCGGAGTCCAGCAGCTTCTGCGCCGCCTCGGCGGCCGCCACCGCCTGCGCCTTCTCGGGATCCTTGGCGAACTTGGTCTCCTTGACCAGCCGGGGCAGCGCCTTCTCCAGGGTCTGCAGGTCGGCCAGGATCAGCTCGGTGATGACGGTCTCGATGTCGCGTTCCGGTGACACGTCACCGTCCACGTGCGTCACGTCGGGGTCGGCGAAGACCCGCACCACCTGGCAGATCGCGTCGGTCTCGCGGATATGGGCGAGGAACTGGTTGCCCAGACCCTGGCCCTGCGAGGCGCCGCGGACCAGGCCGGCGATGTCGGTGAACCGCACGCTGGCCGGCACGATCCGGGCCGAGTCATACAGCCGGGCCAGCTCGGCCAGCCGCGGATCGGGCACGCCGACCACGCCCACGTTCGGCTCGATCGTGGCGAACGGGTAGTTCGACGCCAGGGCACTGGCCCGGGTCAGCGCATTGAACAAGGTGGACTTGCCGACGTTGGGCAGGCCGACAATGCCGATAGACAGACTCACTTGGGCGAGTGTACGACGTCGACCACGATGACGGTGATGTTGTCCCGGCCGCCCGCGTCGTTGGCCGCGCCGACCAGCGCGGCGGCCGCCTGCTGAGGGTCGGCGCCGGCCAGCAGCGGCAGGATCAGGTCATCGGGCAGCTCGCCGGACAGGCCGTCGGAACACAGCAGGTACCGGTCTCCGGCGATCGCGGGCAGCAGCCAGTGGTCGGCGCGCAGGGGCCGGCCGATGCCCAGGGCCCGGGTGATCACGTTGCGGCGCGGATGGGTACGCGCCTGGTCGCGGGTGAGCTTGCCCGCGCGGACGAGCTCCTGGACCTCCGAATGGTCCTCGGTGACCTGGTCCAGGTGTCCTCCGGCGAAGCGGTAGACGCGCGAGTCGCCGACATTGAACACCATCAGGTGATGACCGCCGGCGGTCTCGAGCGAGGCCAGACCGGTGACCGTGGTGCCCATGCCTTCCGGTTCGTGCCGGGCGATGGCCTGGTTGGCGGCCTCCAGCGCGGCCAGCACGGCGGGCACGGACAGCGGCCCTTCCCGGACGCATTCGGTGAGCGTCTCGATGGCCAGCGCGCTGGCCAGGTCACCGGCGGCGTGGCCGCCCATGCCGTCGGCGACGGCGTACAGCGGCGGCCGGGCCAGGTAACTGTCCTCGTTGAGCTGACGGACACGGCCGGTGGACGTGGCCGCCCCGTGCCCGAACCCGGTCACTAGAACTGGGCCTGGTACTGGGCGGGGTCGATGCGGGCCTCGACGATCAGCGGGCGGGAGCGGGCGGCCAAGCCGGCCAGGGCCTTCTCCAGGGCGGCCGGGGTGTCGGCCCGGACGCCGTCGCAGCCGGTGGCCTCGGCCAGGGCGACCAGGTCCATGCCGTCCATCCGGGTGGCGGTGGGCGGGTAGCCGACCGACTGCTGGCGCAGCTCGATCCGGTTCAGGCTGCCGTCGGCGAACACCACCACGGTGACCGGCAGGCCCAGCGACGAGGCGACCCGCAGCTCGGTCGCCGCCATGGCGAAGCCGCCATCGCCGACCAGGGCCAGTACCGGCCGGTCGGGCCGGGTGAGCCGGGCCGCGATCGCCGCCGGGACGCCGAACCCCATGGCCGACAGGCCGTTGGGGATCAGCACCGTACGGGGCTCGCCGGCCTGCCACGCCTGGCCCGCCATGATCTTGTGCGAGCCGACGTCGGTGGTCAGGATCGTGCCCGGCGGCGCGGCCTCCCGGGCGATCGTGACCACGTCCGAGGGGTTGAGGCGGCCCTCGGCCCGGCCGGCCAGCCAGGCCGCCCGCAGCCGGAGCCGGTGCGCGGCGACCGCGGCCTCTTCCCACCGGGGCTCCCCCGTCCACTGCGCGGTCAGCCAGCCCAGCAGCGCCCCGACATGGCCGACCAGCTCGTGCGCGGCGGCGTAGACCTGGTCGGTGTTCGGGGTGGTGTCCAGGTGCAGCACCGGGGTGCTGACCGACCAGGGGCTGATCAGCTCGACCGGGTCGAAGCCCGCCGCCAGGATCAGGTCGGCCCCGGCCAGCAGGTCCCAGACGACCCGGTAGCCCGCCATGTCGAGCACGCCCGCGAAGTAGGGATGGTCCTCGGGAAAGATGCCCTTGGCCATCGGCGAGACCACCACCGGGATCCCGGCCCGCTCGGCCAGCCGGACCAGTTCCGGGCCGGCCGCGCAGCGCAGGGCGGCGATGCCCGCCAGCAGCACCGGGCGGCGCGCCGCGGCCAGCGTCCGCAGCGGGTCACCCTCGCCGTAGACATCGACTGTGCCGGCCGCCGGGGCCATCGGGGGCAGCCGGACCTCGCCTGCGGCCAGGCCCGCCCCGGCTGACACCGGACCGGCCGGGGCGGGCCAGGCGTCGGCGGTCACGGTCAGGCTGACGGCACCGGGGCGCTCGGCCACCGCGGTCCGCAGCGCCTTGCGGATGACGACGTCGGCCGAGGCCGGCTCCAGGCGCAGCGCCAGCTTGCTGACCGGCGCGAACATCCGGCCGTGGTCCACCACCTGGTGGGTGAAGAACTGCTCGCGGGAGCTCTCGATCTGGCCGGAGATCGCGAGCAGCGGCACCCGGTCCAGGGTGGCCGCGGCCACGCCGTTCAGCACCGCGGTCGACCCGGGCCCCAGGGTGGACAGGCAGACGCCGGGGTTCCCGCCGGTCATCGCGGCCGCCTCGGCCATGAACGCGGCCGTGCCCTCCCGGACCGCGGACACCATCTCGATGCCGCGGTGGGTCACCGCTTCCATGAAGTCGATGACGGACTCGCCGGGATAGCCGAACACGTGCCGCACCCCGGCCGCGTGCAGGTACCCGGCGAGCAGGGCGGCGGTGGACCCCGGGGCCGGGGCGGATTCGGGCAGCTGAGCCATCGCCCCATTGTGCACGCAGGGGGCCGGGGCGGGAACGGAGCCCGTTCGGTCCGGGTTTTTGTGGTCGCGGGCTGGGGGCGTTTGGCCGGCGGGCGGGCGTGTCTGCGCCGGGTTGGGCCCGCGCGGTGGGATCATCGCTGCATATGGGTGCGGTCTTGTTGCTTGCCGGACTGCTGCTCGGGATCGTCATCGGGGCAGCGATCGGATATCTCTTCGCCCGCGGCCGGCTGTCGGCCGGTGCCGCGTCGGCGGAGGAGCGAGCGCGGGCGGCCGACGAGAGATGCCGGATGATCGAGCGCGGCGCGGCCGAGCGGGCCGCGCTGGTGGAGAGCCAGCTGGCGGAGCGGTTCCAGGCACTGTCGGCGCAGGCGCTCGACGCCAGCACCACGCGCTTCCTCGAGGTCGCCGAGGGGCGGCTGCAGGCCGCCAACGCGACCGCGGCGGGCGAGCTCGACGTCCGCCGCGCCGCGGTCGAGCACCTGATCGAGCCGCTGCTGACGACCCTGAGCCGGGTCGAGGAGCAGCTCCGGGAGTCCGACGCGGCCCGGGTCCGGTCCCACGCCGCGCTGGCCGAGCAGGTTCATTTCGCGCAGCGGAGCTCGGAGCAGCTGCGGACGCAGACCCAGTCGCTGGTGACCGCGCTGCGGCGGCCGGAAGCCCGCGGCCGCTGGGGCGAAATGCAGCTGCGCCGGGTGGTCGAGCTGGCCGGGATGAGCGCCCGCTGCGACTTCGACGAGCAGGTCACGGTGACCACGCCGGACGGCCCGATCCGGCCCGACCTGGTGGTCCGGCTGGCCGGCGGCAAGAACATCGTGGTGGACTCCAAGGTCTCGCTGGCCGCGTACCTGGAGGCGGCCGAGACCGACGACGACACCGTGCGCTCGGCCCGGCTGGAAGCCCACGCCCGGCACCTGCGGAACCACGTGGACCAGCTGGCGGCCAAGGCCTACTGGACCGCGCTGAGCCCTTCCCCCGAGTTCGTCATCCTGTTCATCCCGGGCGAGGCCTTCCTGGCGCCGGCGCTGGAGCGCGATCCCGGGCTGCTGGAGCACGCGCTCGCCCGCAAGGTGCACATCGCCACCCCCACCACGCTGGTCACCATGCTGCGCACCGCGCAGTACGCCTGGCAGCAGGCGGCGCTGGCCGAGAACGCCCGCGCCGTGTTCGACCTCGGCCGCCAGCTTTACGACCGGATCGCGGGCCTCGGCGGGCACGTGGACCGGCTGGGCCGCACGCTGGCCAAGGCGGTGACCGCTTACAACCAGACGGTCGGCTCGCTGGAGAGCCGGGTGCTGCCCAGCGCCCGGCGGCTGAGCGAGCTCGGCGTGGTGGACGGCGAGCTCGAGGGACCCGCGCTGGTCGAGGAGCTGCCGCGGGCGCTGTCCGCGCCGGAACTGGTCGCCGGTACCGATGAGGCGGACCTGGACGCGGCCAGCCTGGTGCGTACCGCTCGATGACGCAGACCAAGACCGCGGGCCCGCGGGCGCGGACGCAGGGACCGCCGGGTCGCCCATCCGGGGGTTCGGTCCGGCTGACCGGACGCGGCGGGGGGGTGGCGCTGTTCGCGGCGTGCTTTCTCAGCCTGCTGTTCGCGGCGTGGACCGGCTGGACGGTGGTCGCCGACGTAGTGTTCGTCATGACGTGCGGGCTGGTCTCCTGCTACACCAAGCCCGCCGGGCTGCGCAGCCTGGTGGTCTGCCCGCCGCTGGCCTTCTGCGCCGGGAGCGTGCTGGCCCAGCTGATCACCGCGGCCGACACCTTCTCGGCCCTGACCGGGATCCTGGTCACGCTGGGCGGCTCGGCGCTGTGGCTGTTCACCGGCACCGGGCTCACCATGGCGATCGCCTTCGGCCGCGGCTGGCGGCCCGAACTGCCCGGGCGGTTGCTCGGCAACCTGCGGGTGGCGCTGCGGGACGCGCGGCCTCGCGGTGACCGGTGGATCGAGCGGCGGTAGCCGGACCGGCGCCCTGGCGAGGTCCTAGGCGCCCGTAGATACGAAGCGCCGGGTCACCACGGCCGCTGGCCCCCGAAGGAAACAGTCAGCCGTTCCCTCCCAAGGTGACCGGCGCTTGGCGACAACATAGGCCCAACCCGCCTCCCCTGACAGTCGAGGAGAATTCCCTATCGGGATGCGGCGATCACTGGCGGGGGTCGATGAGCCCGTGCTCGAGCGCGAACAGGGTCGCGCCGGCCCGGGTGGACAGGCCCGTCTTGCGGTACAGCCGCTGGATGTGGTGGTCGCAGGTCTTCGGGGAGATCCCCAGCTGGCGGGCCACCTGCTTGGTGGCCATCCCGCGGGCGATGAGGCCGAGCACCTCGCACTCGCGCTCGGACAGCCCGGCCGGCCGCGGCTGGGGCACCTGCGGGCGGGGCTGGCCCGCCGCATCCAGGACCGCCCGCACCGCGTCCTGCGGAAGCCTGCCCGCCTGCGCTTCCTTGAGCAGCTCGTCGGCCGCGGCCTGCGGCGACAGGGCCTCCCGGTGCGCCCGCGGCTCCCGCATGGCCTGGTAGCAGTCCGCCGTGGCCAGCAGCCAGGCCGCGGGAGACAGGTCGGCGGCCCGGCTGCCCCGGTGGTAACCGGACCCGTCACAGCGCTCACCGTGGGATCCGGCCAGCCGTGCCAGCGGGCGCAGGGCCGGGCAGGCGTCCAGCACCCGCTCGCTGTGGTAGGCGTGCAGCCGCACCTGCTCGTGCTCACCCCGGCTGAGCGGGCCGGGCTTGCCCCACACGCCGACCGGGACCGCGACCCGCCCGATGTCGTGCACCAGCGCCGCCCGGCGCAGCGTGACCACCTCGGCGGCGGGCAGCCCGGCCACGTTGGCGGCCCGCTCGGCGAGATCCGCGACGCCGCGGGAATGACCGGTCGTCCACATGCTCTTGAGGTCGGCGAAATCCGCGATGGCCGACAGGCAGGCGTCCAGCCGGTCCTCCGTCACCGTCGGCTGCGGGCCTGGCTCGGCGGCCATCGTGTCAGCCCAGACGGAGGGCGCGTCCAGGCCTTTGTAGGGTTCGTCCCCCAGGGCCAGGAAGGCCCGGGCCGCCTCCGGGTCCAGGCCCGACCCGGCCCGCCGGGAAATGGTCCGGCGGGCCAGCGCGATCCCGCCGTACTGGCAGGCCACGTCGGCGTCCTCGGCCACCTGCATGATCCGCACCGCCAGCGGGATCTGCGGGCCGCGCAGCTCGCCCGGCATGCCGTTGCCGTCCCACCGCTCGTACAGGTGCCGCAGTGAACGCTGGATCGGCTCGGACAGTCCCATCCGGGCGCCGAGGATGCGCGCGACGTCACAGTGGCCGGACGCCCACCGGCGGAACTCCGCGATGCCGCCAACGGCTGCCCGGGCGATCCGGGCCGCTCGCGTCAGCGGCGGGCTGCCCTGATGGGCGGTCCGCATCGCGGTGGTCATGAGCTCGAACATGGACCCGTGCGCCACCGTCAGCATCCGCGGCCGCGACACCATCTCGTCACCGAAGAACCGCGCGTCGATCTCGCTCTCGGCCGTGCACCCGGCGAAGTGCAGCAGGCCGGTGTAGAACACGGTGACCTGGTCGTCCTCGGCCAGCCCCATCGCCTGTGCCAGCCGCAGGGCGAGCAGGGCGGTACGCAGCCCGTGCTCCAGCGGCTGGCCCATCGACAGGTCGGTGGCCAGCGACAGCACCCCGACGGCTTCGGCCAGCCGCAACGGGGGGTTCGCGCTTACCTGTTCCGGCAGGTCAGCCTCCCTGGCGGGGCCCCGGCCCGGTGCGGGCGGCTCCGGTGCTGGCCGTGGGGCGCAGCTCGCGCGGGAGCGCGAAGGTCATGTGCTCCTCGACCGCCTCGACCTCTTCCACGTCGCCGAACCCGTGGTCGGCCAGCTTGCCGAGGACGGCGGCCACCAGTTCCTCCGGTACCGACGCCCCGCTGGTCACGCCGACGGTGGTCACGCCGTCCAGCCACCGCACGTCGACCTCGCCGGCGTCGTCGACCAGGTAGGCGGCCGGGGCACCGTAGTCCTTGGCCACCTCGACCAGCCGTACCGAGTTCGAGGAGTTGGGCGAGCCCACCACGATGACCAGGTCGGCCTGGCCGGCGATGGCCTTGACCGCGGCCTGGCGGTTCTGGGTGGCGTAGCAGATGTCGTCGCTGGGCGGGTCGAGCAGCGACGGGAAGCGCTCGCGCAGGGCGTTGACGGTCTCGATCGTCTCGTCCACCGAGAGCGTCGTCTGGGACAGCCAGACCACCTTCGACGGGTCCCTGACCTCGACGTCGGCCGCCCCGGCGGTGCCGTCGACCAGGCGGACCCGGGACGGCGCCTCGCCGGCGGTGCCCACGACCTCCTCGTGCCCCTCGTGGCCGACCAGCAAGATGTCGTAGTCCTTGGCCGCGAACCGGCGCGCCTCGTTGTGCACCTTGGTCACCAGCGGGCAGGTCGCGTCGATGGCGTGCAGGCCGCGTCGTTCGGCGTCGAGGCGGACCTCGGGCGCGATGCCGTGCGCGGAGAACACCACCACCGAACCGGTCGGCACCTCCTCGACCTCGGTGACGAAGATCGCGCCGCGCTTCTCCAGCGTGCTGACCACATGCGTGTTGTGTACTATCTGCCTGCGCACGTAGACCGGGGGGCCGTATTTCTCGAGCGCCATCTCGACCGCTTGCACCGCCCGGTCGACTCCGGCGCAGTAGCCGCGCGGCTTGGCGAGCAGGACCCGTCGCTGGCTCGAAGACATGACTCCATGGTAGGTGAGCACATCACGGGACAAGGCAGGCGTACCCTTCGCCACGGCGCAGGTCCTGCGACACTATTGCGACACACCGGGCGGAAGCGCGAAGATAACCCGTCAGGGAACACGCGCTGACTATCAGCGATGTACCGGCGCCCGCAGCCCGCCGAACCCGCGCGGCGCCACGTGTAATCCCGACTCCGAGGGAGAGTGTGACATGCGCGGACCGCAGGTCAGTGAACGTATAAAGGAAGCCCCGGCGCAGGCCCTGCGCGGCGTCTTCGCCGGCATCGGGCAGCTGCTGCTGATCACCGACAAGCTCCGGCACAAGACCCCCGCGCCCGAGGACGGGCCGCGCGCCCGCACGCCCGAGACGGCAGCGGCGATCACTGACGCGCCTGTCACCAGCCCGGCCGGATCGCCCCAGGACACCGCCACGGCGACCGCGGTCCGGCCGGCTGCCGCGGAGCCGCGGCCAGGTGGTCACGCCGCCAGCGCCCGGCTAAGCCCGCCGCGCGGCGCACCGCCGCGCCGCGGCAGCCCGCCGCGAGCGGCCACGGCCCGGCGGGCGACGGCCAAGCCGGCCGCGGACCCGGGGCCGGCGGCAGCCAAGCCGCCCAAGCGGCAGAGCACCAGGAACTTCGACAAGACCGGCAACGTGCGGCTGCTGGCCGACGAGGCGGACAGCGCCGCGGTGGCGGAGCCGGCCACGGTAGAGCGGCCGCGGTGGCGGAGCCGATCGCGGCTGAGCCCATTGCCACGCCTGAGCCCATCGCCACGTTCGAGCCGGCGGTGGTGGCTGAGCCGGTGGCCGCGCCCGAGCCGGTGATCGTATCCGAGACCGCCGCCCCGGAGCCCGTGGCCGCGCCCGAGCCCATGGCCGCGCCGCCGCTGCCCAACTATGACGCGCTGACCGTGGCGTCGCTCCGGGCCCGGCTCCGGAACCTGGACGTCGCGCAGGTCAGGCAGCTCGCGGAGTACGAGCGGGCGCATGCCGGACGGGCCGAGGTGCTGGGCATGTACGAGCGCCGGATCGCCAAGCTGGAGGCAGAAGCTTAAGGTGGCGCTGGACACCTCGGCCGAATCGCCCGTCCCCGTCCGGACCGTACTGCAGCTGGTCGGCGGGTGGATCGGCAAGCTCGGCCGGGTCTGGGTCGAGGGGCAGATCGCCGAGCTCGCGGTACGCGGCAGCACGGTGTTCCTGACCCTGCGCGATCCGGTCGCGGCCGTGTCGGCGCGGGTCATCTGCTCCCGGCAGGTATTCGACGCGGCCCAGCCGCCGCCCGCCGACGGGGCCCGGGTGGTCATCTTCGCCCGGCCGGACTTCAACGCCAACCGGGGCTCGTTCGCGCTCACCGCGCTGGAGATCCGGGCCGTCGGCGTGGGTGAGCTGCTGGCCCGGCTGGAGCGGCTGCGCCGCGAGCTGATCTCGGAAGGGCTTTTTTCGGCCGAACGGAAACGGCCGATCCCCTTCCTGCCGGGTGTCATCGGACTCATCTGCGGGCGTGATTCCGCGGCCCAGCGGGACGTCCAGCAGAACGCCGGGCGGCGCTGGCCGGCCGTCCGCTTCCGGGTCGAGCAGGTGGCGGTGCAGGGGTCGTACGCGGCCGGCGAGGTCATCGACGCGCTGCACCGCCTCGATGCCGACCCCGAGGTCGACGTGATCGTGATCGCGCGGGGCGGCGGCTCGCTCGAGGACCTGCTCCCGTTCTCCGACGAGTCCCTGATCCGGGCGGTGGCGGCGTGCCGGACCCCGGTGGTCAGCGCGATCGGGCACGAGCAGGACACGCCGCTGCTCGACTACGTGGCGGACGTGCGCGCGTCCACCCCGACGGACGCGGCCAAGCGGGTGGTGCCCGACGTGGCCGAGCAGGTCGCGCTGATCACCCAGCTGCGCGGCCGGGCCCGTCGCAGCATGACCGGCTGGCTCGACCGCGAGACCGCCTGGCTGGCGGGGATCAAGTCACGGCCCGCGCTGGCCGACCCGGTCCGCGAGATCGAGCGCCAGGCCGAACGGGTGGACGCGCTGCTGCAGCGGTCCCGGATGTCGCTGACCGCGAGCCTGGCCCGGGCCAGCGACGACGTGACGCACACCCGGGCCCGGCTGCTCGCCCTGTCGCCCGCGTCCACGCTGCGCCGCGGCTACGCGATCGTGCAGCACCACAACGACGGCGTGGTCCGCGGCGCGGCCGAGGTGAAGGCGGGTGAGCTCCTGACCGTCCGGTTCGCCGAGGATCAGCTCACCGTACGGGCCGGCGATGACAGTGGCGGCGGATAGGGTTAGCGGCGTGGCAGACGGCGGCGCGAAGGCGGAGACGAAGACCCCCAAGGGGGCGGCCGGAACCCCGCAGGAGACGCTTACCTACGAGCAGGCCAGGGACAAGCTGGCCGCGGTGGTCAAGCGCCTCGAGGCGGGCGGCCTGACCCTGGAACAGTCGCTCGAGCTGTGGGAACGCGGCGAGCGGCTCGCCACGGTGTGCGGGGAGTGGCTGGACGGCGCGCGGGCCAGGCTGGCCGCGGCCATGGCCACCCGGGAACCTGACCAGGCCGAGTCCGAGGACGATACGCCCTTCTGAGCTCCTCCTACCAGGGCGTTTGCCCCGCGTCTGCGTGGGCAGCCGCCAGGTATGAACCCGGCCGAGAAGGCGATCAGGGCGGTTGACGCCGGCCAGCAGCGGTTCACGCCCACGGCCTTCGTCTTCGGGGTGATCAAGAAGTACGGCGACGACAACGGCGGCGTGCTGGCTTCCAACCTCGCCTACTCGGCGTTCGTGTCGATCTTCCCCCTGCTGCTCATCCTGACGACCATTCTCGGCCTGGTCGCCTCGGTCAACCCGTCGGTGCGGACGCAGGTCCTGCACGCGGTGTCGGGCCAGGTACCGGCCATCGGCGACACCCTGACCAAGAACGTGAAGGTGCTCAAGCGATCGAGCATCATCGGGCTGATCATCGGGTTCGCCGGGCTGATCTGGGGCGCGACCGGCCTGGCCCAGTCGGGCCTGTTCACCATGGAGCAGGTCTGGAACCTGCCCGGGCCCGCCCGCCCCGGGTTCGTCCCGCGGCTGGGGCGCGCCGGGCTGTTCATCGCCCTGCTCGGCGGCGGCGTGATCGTCACGACCGGGCTGGCCAGCCTCAACACCTACGTGTTCAAGGGCTTCTGGGCGGTGGTCCCGACCGAGGTGCTGGCCGCGGCCTTCAACGCCGGGATGTACATCGGCGCGTTCCGCGTGCTGACCCCCAAGGGCGTGCCGACCCGCCGGCTGCTGCCCGGCGCGATCACCGGCGGAATCTTGTGGACGGTGCTGCAGGTGCTGGGCAGCTGGCTGGTGCACCACTACCTGCACAGCGACTCGGTGTACGGCGTTTTCGGCATCGTGCTCGGCCTGCTGGCCTGGATCTACCTCGCGGTGCAGGTCACCGTGTACGCCGCCGAGATCAACGTGGTGCTGACCCGGCGGCTGTGGCCGCGGAGCATCGTCCAGCCGCCGCTGACCGAGGCCGACCGGGCCAGCATGGCCCTGCAGGCGCTGCAGAACCAGCGGCGGCCCGAGCAGCACGTCGAGGTGACCTTCAACGACCGCGAGCCGTCCGCGCCCGAGCCGGATCAGCCCGGGCCGGCCCAGGTTCCGCGCACGCCGGACGAGGTATCTCCGCCCGCCGAGGACCCTGCTGAGGACCGCGCCGAGGATCGTGCCGACGCCGAGGTAACGGTGCCGGAGCCGCGGGCCGAAGCGGAATCAGCGCCCGAGCGTGACCGGGCGCAGTGAGGCAGCCAGCAGGCGCAGGTCGGCCCAGGTGGCGTTGCCGGTGACCACGACGGTGAACCCGGCCGGGCTGGTGGCGTACAGCGACCGCTGTCCCCGGGCCGGGGCGGCACTGAAGGTCCAGGCCTGCCCGCCGAGACGCGGGAGGGATGGCGGGGCAGGCGGGAGCACCGTTCCGTTGTTGGTCATCCGGCGGACGAACGAGACGGGACTGGAGTTGCTCTCCTCGAGCGAGGCCAGCGTCCCGGCCGGGGTCATGAAGTCGAGGGCCCAGGTGACGGTGCCGGTGCCCGCGGCCCCGCCCGTGGTCAGGCCGGAGCCGACCGGCTGCCAGGACGGCGGCAGGCCGGCCGGGGCGACGGCCGGGTACGGCGCCAGCCGGGTCAGCGCGGCCAGGTCGCCGTGATAGCTGATGGTGACGGGCTCGGCGGCGTGCGGGGCCGGGATCGCCACCACGAGGACCGCGGCGCCCAGCACGCAGCCCAGGGCGGCGAGGCCGCCGCGCAGCACCTGGTTCAGCACAGCTCAGGTTAGCCCTGGCTGGTTAACACTGGGCACGGGGTGGGCAGGGGACGCTCCGGCGCCGCTACATAGGATCTACCAGACGGCCAGCGGAAGGACACCACCCATGACCGCGGAGCAGGCAGCCCACGAGCCAGCCAGTCACGCCCCCGACCGTAACCTGGCCCTCGAGCTCACCCGGGTGACCGAGGCCGCGTCGATGGCCGCCGCCCGCTGGGTGGGCCGGGGCGACAAGAACGGGGCCGACGGGGCCGCCGTGAACGCGATGCGACTGCTGATCAACTCGGTGTCGATGCGCGGCGTGGTGGTCATCGGCGAGGGCGAGAAGGACAACGCGCCGATGCTGTTCAACGGCGAGGAAGTCGGGGACGGCACCGGGCCGGCCTGCGACGTCGCGGTCGACCCGATCGACGGGACCCGGCTGTGCGCCAACGGGATGCCGAACGCGATCTCGGTCCTGGCCGTGTCCGACCGCGGCTCGATGTACGACCCGTCGGCCGTGTTCTACATGAACAAGCTGGCCACCGGCCCGGAGGCGGCGGGCATGGTGGACATCACCGCGCCCCCGGCCGCCAACATCGCCGCCGTGGCCCGGGCCAAGGCCTGCGGCCCGCAGGACGTCACCGTGGTCATCCTGGACCGGCCCCGGCACGAGAAGCTGATCGCGCAGGTCCGGGAGACCGGCGCCCGGATCCACCTGATCACCGACGGCGACGTGGCCGGCGCGATCATGGCGGCCCGCCAGGGCACCGGCATCGACCTGCTGCTCGGCACTGGCGGCACGCCCGAGGCGATCATCGCCGCCTGCGCGCTCAAGTGCCTGGGCGGGGTCATCCAGGGCCAGCTCGCGCCGCGCGACGACGAGGAACGGCAGAAGGCCATCGACGCCGGGCACGACCTGGACCGCGTGCTCACCACCGACGACCTGGTGTCCTCGGACGACGTGTTCTTCGCCGCCACCGGGATCACCGACGGCGAGCTGATGGCCGGGGTCAGGTACAAGGCCGGCGGGGCGACCACGCACTCGCTGGTCATGCGGTCCCGGTCGGGCACCATCCGCCGCATCGAGAGCGAGCACCAGCTATGGAAGCTGCGCGCTTACTCTTCCGTCAACTTCGGCTGAAGGCTCCGGGTCAATTTCGGCTGAACAGGCGGAACCGGCGGCTCTTCGGCGGGGTACGGACGGCTACCTCGCCGCCGAGCACCAGGGCCTTGACCTCGATCACCGGGTCGCCCGGCCACAGCGGCGGCGGGGTGCTGCCGCGCTTGCGGCCGAGCACCATGTGCCCGCTGACGATCACCGACACCCCGTCCGGGACGATCAGCCGGAGCCGGCCGCCGAACACCGTCGCGAAGACCTGGACCCGGCTGGACTGCAGGATGGCCTGCGTGAAGTCGACCTCGACCTCACCGAACATGGCCGTCACGGTCATGTTCTCCGGCACCACCCAGCGGCCGTCCCGGCGGGCCGGGCCGAAGATCCCGGCGACCACCTTGCCGCCGTCCAGGCGCACCGGCTGCGCGGACGGGACCGCGAGATCCGTCGTCAGCCCGGCCAGCTCGCCCAGCGTCCGGGCCGCGAAGGCGCGCTGCACCCGGTCGGCATGCTCGTCCGCGGTCAGCCGCCCGTCGGTCATCGCGTCGCCGAGCAGGGCCACCACGCGATCCCGGTCCGTATCGGAGGCGCGCAGGTCACGGGGCGAAGGCCGGGGGCTCATGTCTCAATTATCGACCCTGGCGAGCATGTTGACGGTCCGCTGTACGACGAGCCGTCCGGACATGCTACCCATGGGGGCATGACAGACGGAGCGATCGAAACGGTGATGGAGCGGACCGGTCAGGAGGATATTCGCCTGGTCCGCTTCCTGTATGCCGACCACGGCGGGATCATCCGCGGGAAGGCTGCGGGCACCGCGCGGCTGCCGGAGCGGATCTCCAGCGGCATCGGCCACACGGTGGCCATGATGGCCATGTCCATGCTGGACCAGCTGCAGCCGGTGGCGGGGATGGGCCCGGTCGGCGAGGTCCGGATCGTGCCGGACCCGGATACCTTCGTCACGCTCCCCTACGCGCCCGGCGCCGCCGCGATGCTCTCGGACCTGATCAAGCCGGACGGCTCGCCGTGGGAAGCCTGCCCGCGGACGTTCCTCAAGCAGGCCATCGTCGAGCTGGCCGGCGAGGGCTACGCCATGCAGTCGGCCTTCGAGCCCGAGTTCACCGTGGGCCACCGCGAGACCTCCCCGGCCGCGCCGACGATCCCGGACCGGCTCATCCCCATCGACGACAGCCTGTGCTACTCCTCCACCGGCTTCCACCAGGCGCACAACTTCGCCATGGAACTCGTCGGGGCGATGGAGGCGCAGGGCCTCGAGGTCGAGCACTACTACCCCGAGCTCGGCCACGGCCAGCACGAGCTGTCCATCCGGTACGCGGACGCGCTGCGCGCCGCCGACAACCACGTGCTGTACCGGGAGACGGTCCGGGGGGTGGCGTTCCGGCACGGCCTGTGGGCCAGCCTGGCCCCCAAGCCGATCCCCGACCAGGCGGGCAACGGCACCCACCTGCACGGCTCGCTCATCGAACTGGGCGCCGACGGCAATCCGGGCGGGCGCAACGCGTTCGCCGACCCGGCCGACCGCAACGGCCTGTCCCAGGTGGGCTACCACTTCATCGGCGGCCTGCTCGCCCACCTGCCCGCCCTGGTCGCGCTGACCTGCGCCAGCGTGAACAGCTACCGACGGCTCACGCCGCAGACCTGGGCCAGCGCGTTCACCTGCTACGGGATGGACAACCGGGAAGCCGCGATCAGGATCTGCTCCCCGCTGCGTGGCGATCCGGGCAGCTCGGTCAACCTGGAGCTGAAGCCGTCCGACTCCAGCGCCAACCCGTACCTGGCCCTCGGCGCGTTCATCTACGCGGGCCTGGACGGCATCCGGGGCAAGCTCGACCCGGGCGAGGCGGTGAACGTCGACCCGGCCACCTTGTCCGAATCCGAGCGGGCCGCGGGCGGCACTCACCGGCTGCCCGCCTCGCTCAACGCGGCGCTGGACGCGCTGGAAGGCGACGAGCTGCTGATGGACCTGCTCGGGCCGCTGCGCAGCAGCGCCTACCTGGCGGTCAAGCGCTCGGAGGCGGCCCACTTCGCCCACTCCACCGACCCCTACTACGAGTGCTTCCAGCACTTCACCAAGCTCTGATGTCATGATCGCGGGCAGTTCCGGCCGGATAGGAGCCGGAACTGCCCACGATCATGGTGTTGGCTAGATAGGTGTCGGCGGCGGGGGCGGCGGGGGAGGGTGCTGGAGCCGCCGGCGCGGAAGATGGCTTCGGAGGAGCCGGCGATGACGCCGAGGGGCTTGGCGACGTCCTCCAGGGACTTGCCCTCGGCGTCGACGGCCAGGAAGGCCGCGACGACGCCGCCCAGGATCATCGCGCCCGCCCCGAGCATGTAGCCCCAGTACAGCGAGTTGGGGTCCTTGCCGGTGCCGATCAGGTGGCCGTACAGGTGCGAGCCGAGCGAGCCGAAACACTGGGCGATGGCGAAGAACACCGCGATGGCCTTGGCCCGGACCTCCAGCGGGAAAATCTCGCTGACGGTCAGGTACCCGGCCGAGGCACCGGCCGAGGCGAAGAAGAAGATCACCGACCAGCACAGCGTCTGGGTGACGGCGTTCAGCGCGCCCGCCTTGAACAGCTGCGCGGTGATCACCAGCAGGACGCCGGACAGCAGGTAGGTGCCGGAGATCATCTTGCGGCGGCCGATGGTGTCGAACAGCCGCCCGATGGTCAGCGGCCCGAGCAGGTTCCCGACGCAGAAGGCCATGAAGTAGTAGGGGGTGTCCTTGGACGGGACGTGGAAGAAGTACAGCAGGACCAGCCCGTAGGTGAAGAAGATCGCGTTGTACAGGAACGACTGGGTGATCATCAGCGTCCCGCCGTAGATCGACCGGGCCGGGTAGTGCTTGAACAGCGACCGCAGCAGGGCCACGTACCCGATCTGCTCGGTCGGCCGGATCTCGATCGCGCGGCTCTCGTCCACTGGCGGGCAGGTTGCCCGTGGTCGCCGCGACGTCCTGCTCGATCTCGGCGATGGAGCGCCTCGGCGGCCTCCTCGCGGCCGTGCATGATCTGCCAGCGGGGGCTTTCCGGCAGGTGCCGCCGGACGAAGATGATCACCAGCGCGAGCACCGGGCCGACCACATAGGCGATCCGCCAGCCCAGTTTGGGCGAGATGTGGTTCAGGGCGACCAGGGTCACGATGGTGCCGAGGAAGGCGCCGGCCCAGTAGGTGCCGTTGACCGCGATGTCCACCCGGCCGCGGAACCGGGCCGGGATCATCTCGTCGATCGCGGAGTTGATCGCGGCGTACTCACCGCCGATCCCCATCCCGGCGATCACCCGGGTGGCGTACAAGAAGATGAACCAGTAGCCGCCCGCGGGGGTGAACGCGGTCAGCCCGGACCCGATCAGGTAGACGGCCAGGGTGACCAGGAACAGGTTCTTGCGGCCCAGCTTGTCCGACAGCTGGCCGAAGAACAGCGCGCCGATGACCTCGCCGATCAGGTACCAGGTGGCGATGTCGGCGACCCCGCTCGCGGACATGTGCAGCGTGTTCGGCATGGTCAGGTCGGGCCCGACGTTGCTGGCGATCGTGATCTCCAGGCCGTCCAGGACCCAGGCCACGCCGAGCGCCACCACCATCCGGGTGTGGAACCTGGACCAGGGCAGCCGGTCGATCCGGGCGGGGATCAGGCTCCGGATGCCTGGCCTGTCCGCCGTCTCGGGCGTTGTTGTCATCGCGTTGTTCTCCTTCAGGCGCGACCACGGGCCCCGATGCCCGCTGACCGCCCGTTTACCCTCGTGACGAAGCTGAAACCGGTCAGACCGGCCTAACCTGCGCATCATCCGGAAAGGGGCGCGTTCTCAGAAGGAGAGAAGAAAAGACGAGGAGAAGAGTACAGCGGCGGCGCCGCCGCTAGGCAGGACGCGGACGGGGGCACCGCGTGCTTAGCGAAACATCGCGCGGACGGGGGCACCGCGCGGCGCGGCGCCGCCGCATAGCGTCACGATACAAGCTTGACCATTCATACACAAGTCGTGATCAGCAGGACACAGCGTCAGTTTCGGCAGATTCCGGCCCTGTTTTCGCCCGTTACCTTCGGAATCAGTGGGGCACACGTGCCCACCGGGGCTGATGATCACCGGCATCCCAGGCCGTACCGGGACCGGCCTAAGCTGGGAAACCGGGGCCGGGAAGGTCCCAGGCTAGCAAGCCCAGGGTGGCAAGCACCGAGGAGAACGAGACGTGCCGGAGTTCAGGTACAGCGACCTGTTGCCGCTCGGCCAGGACGGGACTACCTACCGGCAGCTGGCTAGTGAGGGGGTGACGAGCAGGAACTCGTTCGGGAGAAATTTCCTGGAGATCGAGCCGCAGCTGCTCACCGACCTCACCGCCGCGGCGATGCATGACATCGCCCACCTGCTGCGGCCCGCCCACCTGCGCCAGCTACGGTCCATCCTGGACGACCCGGAGGCGAGCCCCAACGACCGGTACGTGGCCCGTGACCTGCTCAAGAACGCGTGCATCGCGGCCGGCGGGGTGCTGCCCATGTGCCAGGACACCGGCACCGCGATCGTGATGGGCAAGCGCGGCCAGCACGTGCTGACCGACGGCCGGGACGAGGAGCACATCTCCCGCGGCGTCTACGACGCCTACACCACGCTGAACCTGCGGTACTCCCAGCTCGCGCCGCTGACCATGTGGGAAGAGAAGAACACCGGCAGCAACCTGCCGGCCCAGGTGGAGATCTACGCCACCGGCGGGGACGAGTACAAGTTCCTGTTCATGGCCAAGGGCGGCGGCTCGGCCAACAAGTCGTTCCTGTACCAGGAGACCAAGGCGGTGCTGAACCCGAAGCGGATGGCGTCGTTCCTGGAGGAGAAGATCCGCTCGCCTGGGCACGGCCGCGTGCCCGCCGTACCACCTGGCCGTCGTGGTCGGCGGCACCAGCGCCGAGTACGCGCTGAAGACGGCGAAGTACGCGTCGGCGAAGTACCTGGACGGGCTGCCTACCTCCGGGTCGCCCTCGGCGCACGGGTTCCGCGACCTCGAGCTCGAGGAGCAGGTGCTCGGCATCACCCGGACCATCGGGATCGGCGCGCAGTTCGGCGGCAAGTACTTCTGCCACGACGTGCGGGTGATCCGGCTGCCCCGGCACGGGGCGTCCTGCCCGGTCGCGATCGCGGTGTCCTGCTCGGCCGACCGGCAGGCGCTCGGCAAGATCACCCGGGACGGGGTGTTCCTCGAGCAGCTCGAGACCGACCCGGCGCAGTACCTGCCGGACCTCGAGGACGCCGACGCCGACGGCGAGGTGGTGGCCATCGACCTCAACCGGCCGATGGAGGAGATCCGGGCCGAGCTGACCAGGTACCCGGTGCGCACCCGGGTGGCGCTGACCGGGCCGCTGGTGGTGGCGCGGGACATCGCGCACGCCAAGATCGCCGAGCGGCTCGACCGCGGCGAGCCGATGCCGGATTACCTGCGGGACCACCCTGTCTACTACGCGGGGCCGGCCAAGACGCCGGAAGGCTACGCGTCCGGGTCGTTCGGGCCCACCACGGCGGGACGGATGGACTCCTACGTGGACCGCTTCCAGGCGGCGGGCGGGTCGCTGGTCATGCTGGCCAAGGGCAACCGCTCGGCGGCGGTGACGGCGGCGTGCAAGCAGCACGGCGGGTTCTACCTCGGCTCGATCGGCGGCGCGGCGGCGCGGCTGGCCCAGGACTGCATCACCCGGGTCGACGTCCTGGAGTACCCCGAGCTCGGGATGGAAGCGGTCTGGAAGATCGAGGTCCGCGACTTCCCCGCGTTCATCGTGGTCGACGACAAGGGCAACGACTTCTTCGCCGACCCGTCCGGGCCGGTGCTGCAGATCTCGGCGCACCCGTGACCGCGTGGGGCATGCGCATCGAGCACGACTCGATGGGCGAGGTCGAGGTGCCGGCCGACGCGCTGTGGGGGGCGCAGACGCAGCGCGCGGTGGACAACTTCCCGATCTCCGGGGAGCGGATCGGGCGGGACCTGATCGGCGCGCTGGGCTCCATCAAGGGCTGCGCCGGCGGGGTGAACGGCGAGCTCGGCGTGCTCGACGCCGACATGGCGGCCGCGATCCACGACGCGGCGGCCGCGGTGTCGCGCGGGGAGCACGACGACGCGTTCCCGCTCGACGTGTTCCAGACCGGCTCGGGCACCTCGAGCAACATGAACGCCAACGAGGTCATCGCGGCCGCTGGCCGCGCGGTCGCTCGGCCGTCCGGTGCACCCGAACGACCACGTCAACGCGTCCCAGTCGTCCAACGACGTGTTCCCCTCGGCGATCGGCCTGGCCGCCGCGCGGCTGTTCGTGCTGGAGCTGATCCCGGCGCTCGACCACCTGGCCGAGGTGTTCGAGGCCAAGGCGGCCGAGTTCGCGTACGTGGTCAAGGTCGGCCGGACGCACCTGATGGACGCGGTGCCGGTGACCCTCGGACAGGAGTTCGGCGGGTACGCGGCACAGGTCCGTCATGGAGCCGAACGGGTGCGGCGATTGCCTCCCCCGCCTCGGCGAGCTGCCGCTGGGCGGGACCGCGGCGGGGACGGGCCTGAACGCGCCGCCGGAATTCGCCGCGCGGGTGATCGGGCGGCTGGCCGGCTCGATCTGGGGCTGCCGCTGACGCGAGGCGCGGAACCACTTCGAGGCCCAGGGCAGCCGGGACGCGCTGGTCGAGGCCAGCGGGGTGCTCCGGGTCGTCGCGGTCAGCCTGTACAAGATCTGCAACGACCTGCGCTGGATGGGATCCGGGCCGCGGGCGGGCCTGGGCGAGATCGCGATCCCGGACCTGCAGCCGGGCTCCTCGATCATGCCGGGCAAGGTGAACCCGGTCATCTGCGAGGCGACCGCCCAGGTCTGCACGCAGGTGATCGGGAACGACGCGGCGGTGGCGTTCGGCGGGGCGGCGGGCAACTTCGAGCTGAACGTGATGATGCCGGTGATCGCGCGCAACCTGCTCGCGTCGGGCCGCCTGCTGGCGGCCGTGGTGCCGCTGCTGGCCGACCGCTGCGTGTCCGGGATCACCGCCCACGCGGATCACCTGCGGCGGCTGGCCGAGTCGTCCCCGGTCATCGTGACCGCGCTGAACCGTTACATCGGTTACGAGGCGGCCGCCCAGGTGGCGCACGAGGCGCTGGAGAGCGGAGAGCCCATTCGTTCGGTGGTGATCGCGCGCGGGTACGTGGACCAGGGCAAGATCACCCTGGAGCAACTGGATGCGGCCCTCGACGTACTAGCCATGACGCGGCCTGAGAGGTAAAGTTCCGGCCACGCTTAATTGATACTTAGCTTGCACCCAGGGACTCTGCGGCCGGGACCGTGTATGGTCCGGCTATGCACCCATCGGCGGACACCGGGCGTGTGATCGCTGGGCGTTACCGCCTGCAGGCCCCCCTTGGCCGTGGTGCCATGGGCGTCGTGTGGCGTGCTCGCGATCAGCTCCTCGACCGTGACGTGGCGATCAAGGAAGTCCAGATCGCCGACACCCTCACCGAGGCCGAGCGGGCGACCGCCTTCCAGCGGACGCTGCGCGAGGCCAAGACCGCGGCCCGGCTCAATCACCCGGCGGTGGTCACCGTCTACGACGTGGCCGAGGACGGGGGCCGCCCGTGGATCGTCATGCAGCTGGTCAACGCGCAGTCGCTGGACCAGGTGCTGGCGACCTCGGGACCGCTGTCGCCGCGGCGGGCCGCGGAGATGGCCCGCCAGCTGCTGTCGGCGCTGAGCGTGGCGCACGCCGCCGGGGTGATGCACCGCGACGTCAAGCCGAGCAACGTGCTGATCGGGAACAACGACCAGGCCGTGCTGACCGACTTCGGCATCGCCACCTTCCAGGACGATCCCAAGCTCACCCAGACCGGCATGGTGATGGGCTCGCCCGGGTTCACCGCCCCGGAGCGGATCCGCGGCGAGGACGCCTCGCCCGCGTCCGACCTGTGGTCCCTCGGCGCGACGATCTACGCCGCGGTCGAGGGGCACGGCCCGTTCGAGCGGCGCGGCGGGGCGATCACTACGATGTCCGCCATCATCAACGAGAACGCGCCCGAGGCGCCCACCGCTGGTGCGCTCGGCCCGGTCATCGCCGCGCTGCTGCGCCGCGAGCCCGCCGACCGGCCGGACGCGGGCGCGGCCGCGCGGATGATCACCAACGTGCTGCCGTCGCTGACGGACCAGGGCGCCGACGCACCGCCGGGATACGAGGCCACCGCCCTGTCGGCGTCGTCCCGTCCGGGCGCACCGCCGTCCGGGGCTCGCGGGACCGGTCCGGCCGCGCACGCCGCTGCCGGGCGAGACCTCGCTGGACTTCGCCGCGGCCGAGCAGGCGGCCGCCCCGCCGGACCCCGCGTCGGTGCGGACCGGTGAGCAGGCCAGTGCCCAGGAGCAGGTCGCGCCGACCACGGCCCAGCCCCGTCCGGGGTCCGCCGGCGACCCGTCGCGGTACGAGCCGTCGGCGGGCAGCTGGGGGCAGCCGGGCTACGCGGGATCCGCCGCGCGGCCGGAGGGCGCGCCACCCGACTTCTCTTCGTGGTACGACCCGGCGCCCCGGACCGGGCCGGTGCAGGATTCCGGCTCGGGCTGGTCCGGGCCGCCCGCCCTCAACCGGGCCCGGACCGGGCTCGGGCTACCCCGCTCCGGTCGGCTACGGGCCGTCGGGCTGGTCGGGCCAGGCGTCGCAGCAGGCACCGGCTCCGCAGCCGTGGTCGGGGGCCGAATACGCCCAGCCCCGGCGACGGCGGTCCGGTCTGGGCTGGAAGGCCGCCGTCGCGGTGCTGGCGATCATCGGGGCCGGGGCCGGGGCCGCCACCGTGGTCCTGCTGCACCAGAATCATTCCGGCTCGCCGCAGGGCAGCAGCTCGAGCTCCGCTCCGGCGACGACATCGGGCTCGGCCTCGGGGAGCACGGGCGGGAACGGCGGCACGCTGCCGCCCGCGCTGCTGACCACCGCGATCAACCAGCCGCTGACCGGGGCGCCGCCGGCCGGCTACAAGAGCCTCTCCAAGCCGGCCACCGGCACCGAGGCGGCCGGCTTCAGCATCAACTACCCGGCGAACTGGACCGTGAGCCAGAAGGGCCTCTACCAGACCTGGCTGTTCTCCCCCCAGGCCGGCGTCAACATGCTGGTGGACCTGACGCCGCACACCTACCCGAATGACATGGTCCAGGAGGCGCAGTACATCGAGTCCCAGTCGATCCCGCACTTCCCCGGTTACCAGCGGATCGACCTCAAGGCGCTGACCATCCGCGGCACGCCGGGGTCCTTCTGGAAGTTCACCTGGACGGACAACGGCGTCAAGCAGGAGGCCCTGGACTTCCTGTTCATCATGGACAAGCAGTCGTACGCGCTGTACGCGACGGCCCCGGCCAGCATGTGGAACCAGCTGCAGGCGACCTTCGACGAGGAAGTGCGCAGCTTCGCACCGCAGCCGTAGCGCTAGCGGCTTCTTCGTGCGCCCAGGCGCCGCACGGGCGAGCCGTAGGTGCCCTTGATGTAACCCAGGCCCCACTTGATCTGCGTGGCCGCGCTGGACTGCCAGTTTGCCCCGGCACTGGCCATCCGGGAGCCCGGCAGCGCCTGCGGGCTGCCGTAGGCACCCGAGCCCGCCTTCTCGGCGGTTGCGCTCCACCCGCTCTCGTGCGCCCACTTCTCACTGACGTCTGGTAATAAGGCAACCACGATGCGTTAATAGTAGCTATTGGCTTGCCAGAAGGACCAGGCTTTGCAGGGGTCCCCGTAGATCGCCTTGATATACCCGATTCCCCACTTGATCTGGGTGGCCGGGTTGGTCTGCCAGTCCGCTCCCGCGGACGCCATCTTGCTGCCCGGCAGGGCCTGCGGGATGCCGTAGGCGCCGCTGGCGTTCTCCGCGTCGTAGCGCCAGCCGCTCTCCCGGTCCCAGATGTTCTTCAGGCACCCGAAGAAGGTGGCCGGGTTGAAGCCGAAACTGGCCAGCATGTTGTACGCGAGGGACTGGGCCGAGCCCGGGTCAGGCGGCGTGGAGGTGACGTAGACGATGCCGCCGCCACCGGTGCCGCCGGTGCCGCCGGTCGGGTTGGCCGCGGCGACCTCGGCCGGCGAGGCGAGCTTGGGCTTAGCCACCACGGTGAGGGTGCGGGCCGCGGTGGTCATCGCGATCAGCTGCGTGCGCTCGGCCTCGAGCGCGGCCATGGTGCGGCTGCCCGGCACGACCCCGATCGCCTGGACGGCGCTGAAGGCGCTCGACCCGGGGGCGAGCAGCTTGCCGCCGACCGCCACTCCGGTGATCGCCACCACCGCGAAAACCGCGACCGGGAGGACAATCCCGAAACGACGGAACAGGCCCCGCTTGCGCCTACCGCTGCGAGCCCCAGTCCGGTGTCGCGACAAGGCAATCCTTTCGTCCGGCCATGCCCGCGAGACGCTGCTGCCGTTTCACTGAAATCCCGGCTTCCGGCCACGGGGCCCTGCGCGGTATTCCTGCCGCGCCGCCGGCCCGCTGCACCTGACCTGGTGCGCTGCCTAGTCCGCCGCGCGCAAGTACCGCTGGCGGACAACAATGCCAGAAAGACCCCGCATACGCGCGGGACTTCGGCAAGAAATCACCTTACGGCTTTACCGGAGCGGCCGTGACGATGATCACAAGCGCATTACACTCTTAGTAACCAATATCGATCAGACAGTCATTTCACACCGCCCCGGCGCCCCGCGATCCATACCCCGCCACCCTGCCAACGCCCCCAGCAAACGACATCGACGCCACATCGATGTCGTGATAGCGGCATCAGAGTGACATTGATGTCGTTGAGGAGCCGACCCGCCGGGGAGGGGGCCGGCGGGGCGGGGGCTGGGGCGACTGGTTGCGGGGCTGCTCAGGTGGCGGCGCATACGGCACAATCGGATCATGGAAACACCGCTGTCGCCACTGGAGTTCGCCCGCCGTACCCGCAGGCTGCACGCTGACCGCGAGGCGGTCGTCGACGGCAGCCTCCGGCTGACCTACCGGGAGTTCTTCGACCGCTGCGACCGGTGGTCGGCGGCGCTGCAGGGGCTCGGCGTGGCCCAGGGCGACCGGGTCGCCACGATCTCGCCGAACACGCACGGCCAGCTGGAGTCCTTCTACTCCGTGCCCCAGCTCGGCGCGGTGCTAGTGCCGATCAACTACCGGCTGACCCCGGAGGACTTCGTCTACATCGTGAACCACTCCGGCTCCACGGTGCTCTGCGTGGCCGAGGAGTACCTGGCGGCGGTGGACGGGATCCGCGACCAGATGCCCGGGGTGAAGCATTTCGTGGCACTGGAAGGCGCTGCTGGCCCGGACGGGCGGGACGGGTGGCTGGATTACGAGGCGGCGATCCGGGGCGCGGAGGCCGGCTTCGTTCGGCCTGAAATCGGGGAGCGGGACCTGCTGTCGATCAACTACACCAGCGGGACTACGGCGCGGCCGAAGGGCGTCATGATCACGCACCGGAACGCCGCCATGAACACCATCGGCACCCTGCTCCACCTGCCGATGCCGGTGGGCGCGAAGTACCTGTGGACGCTGCCGATGTTCCACGCCAACGGCTGGACCTATACCTGGACGGTGACGGCGGCCGCGGCCACCCACGTCTGCCTGCGCAAGGTCGACCCGGCGACCATCTTCTCGCTGATCTCCGGCGAGGACGTGAGCTGGCTGTGCGCGGCCCCGACCGTGCTGATCGCGCTGGCCAGCGCGCCGGCCGCGGTCCGGGGCGAGATACCGGCCGGGGTGCACGTGGTGACGGCGGGCGCGCCGCCCGCGGCGGCCACCATCGAGCGGATGGAAGGCGAGTTCGGCTGGGAGGTCACGCAGGTCTACGGGCTGACCGAGACCGCGCCGTTCATCACGATCTGCGCGCCGCTGCCCGAGCACGAACCCCTGCCGCTGGCCGACCGGGCCGTCATCAAGGCGCGGACCGGCGTCGAGCTGCTGACCTCGGGTGAGCTGCGGGTGGTGGACTCAGACGGCGCCGAGGTGCCCGGGGACGGGCAGACGGTGGGCGAGATCGTGGTCCGCGGCAACGTGGTGATGGAGGGGTACTACGAGGACCCCGAGGCGACGATGAGGGCCATGGGGGACGGCTGGTTCCACACCGGGGACGCGGCGGTGGTGCACGCCGACGGCTACGCCGAGATCAGGGACCGGCTCAAGGACGTGATCATCAGCGGTGGCGAGAACATCTCCTCGGTCGAGGTGGAAGGCGTGCTGCTCCGCCACCCCGCCGTGCAGGAGGTCGCGATCGTCGGCCTGCCGGACGAGAAGTGGGGCGAGACCCCGCACGCCTTCGTGGTGCTCCGCGACGGCGAGAAGGCGGAGCCGGCCGAGCTCATCGCGTTCGCACGGGAGCGGCTGGCGCACTTCAAGGCCCCGCGCGGGGTGAGTTTCGTCAGCGAGCTGCCGAAGACCGCTACCGGCAAGATCCAGAAGTTCGTGCTGCGCAAGGGCGCGCCCAACCTCACCCGCCAGTGAGTTAGCGTTCCGCGAACCGGGTCAGCGCGTCCAGCATCCAGGCGCGCTTGACCGGGCTGCCGCGGTGCCCGGAGTGGTCGTCGATGAGCAGTTCCGCGCCGGGCCAGGCGCGGGCGAGTTCCACCGCGGTGGTGGCCGGGCAGCTCAGGTCGAGGCGGCCGTGGATCAGGACGCCGGGGAGGCCGGCCAGCTTCCCCGCGTCGCGGATCACGGCGCCGTCCTCGAGGAACCCGCCGTGGGCGTAGTAGTGCGCGGTGAGCCGGGCGAAGGCGAGCGTGTCCGCGCCCGGGCGGGTCCTCGTCCTCGACCGGCGGCGCGTTCGGCTCCAGCGACAGCACGACGTCTTCCCAGCGGCGCCAGTTCACCGCGGCCGGGTTCCGCACGCCCGGATCAGGATCCTTATCAGGTGCGCGTAGGCCGCGACCAGGTCGCCGTCCGTGATACCGGGGCCGTCGGCGCGGAACCGCTCCCACTCCTCGGGGAAGAACCGGGCGGCGCCGCGGTAGAGCCAGTCGATCTCCGAGCGGCGCGTCGTGCTGATCGCGCTGAACATGATCTCCGAGACGCGGTCCGGGTAGCGCTCGGCGTAGACCAGGCCGAGCGTGGTCCCCCACGAGCCGCCGGTGACCAGCCAGCGGTCGATGCCGAGGTGCTCGCGCAGCCGCTCCATGTCGGCCACCAGGTGATCCGTGGTGTTGGCTCGCAGGCTGGTGGCCGGGTCGCTGGCGTGCGGCCGGCTCCGGCCGCAGCCGCGCTGGTCGAACAGGACGGCCCGGTAGCGTTCCGGGTCGAACATGCTCCGCATGTTCGGCACGCAGCCCTGGCCCGGGCCGCCGTGCACCATGACGGCCGGCTTGCCGTCCGGGTTCCCGCAGGTCTCCCAGTAGACGAGGTTGCCGTCGCCGACGTCGAGAAGCCCCCGATCGTACGGCTCGATCGGGGGATACCACTCACTCACCGGCTACCAGTCGAGGGTCTCGCGCGAGGTTCTTGTACTCGAACAGCTCGGTCTTGCCGAACCACAGGTCCACCTCGTACTGCGCTTCCTCCCGGTTGCCCGAGGCGTGCACGAGGTTGGCGACGGCCTTGCCGGTGGCGGCGGCAGCCGCCTTGGACTGGTGAGCGAAGTCGCCGCGGATCGAGCCGGGCTGGGCCTCGTTCGGGTACGTGGTCCCGACGATCTTGCGTACGGTGGCCACGGCGTCCTCGCCCTCCAGGACGAACGCGATGACCGGTCCGCGCTGCATGAACGTCGCGGTCGCGTGGTAGACCTCGGCCGAGGTGCGCTCTTCGAGGTCGAAATAGTGCTTCCGGGCGAAGTCAGCGTCGATTTCGCGCATCTTCACGCCGATGATCTTCAGCGACGCGTCCTCGAACCGCTGGATGATACGTCCGGCCAGGCCGCGGACCACGGCATCCGGCTTCAGCACGACAAGCGTGCGCTCCCGCAACTGCGCAGAGTCGGTCACGGTAATCCTTTCCCCTGTGTGAATGGACACAGGGTAGCGGCCCGGACGTACCGTTGGCCGGCATACCCGGCTCGCCGATGTCACGCTCTGATAGCAAACCGCCTGGCCGGCCCGGTGCCGGCAACGCGTTCAGAAAAACCGCAGGATCGCGAAACCCTGGGGCGCTCCAAACCGTTTGACAGCATGTGCTCCAGATCCGAGACTGGGCCGTGGCCTGGCGACGTTTTTTGCTGATTGCGATGGCGTCTGCCCTGGCGTGCGGCGTCATGCTGGCGCCGCTCCCCGCCCAGGCGGCCATGTGGCCGGTGCCGGACGGACGGCGGAGCTTACCGGCCCATCCCCGAGCCTTACCTGAACGGCAGATATCATATCCACGGCGCAGCTGAGCGCGCAGCTCGCGTCCTGCGAAGAGCGGATGGAACGGACCCAGCAGGGTTCCAGGCAGAAGGTGCCCACGGTCGTCATCGTCGGCGCCTCGTTCACCGCCGGGGTCGGCCCCGGCAGCCCGGACGGCTCCTGGGCCGCGCTGCTGGCCCACCACCTGGGCTGGAATGCCGTCGTCTACGGGGACCCGGGCGCGGGGTACGTGCGCCCGGGCATCCACCGGCGGGGCCCGGTCTCCCGCGAGATCTCCCAGGTGGACCTGCGCGAGCTCAACCCGGCGCTGGTCATCGTGCAGGCCGGCCACAACGACATGGGAGTGCCCGCCGGGGTCGAGCAGGTGCGGGTGAGGCAGGTGCTCGCGCAGATCCGGGCCGCGGATCCGGACACCTCGATCGCCCTCATCACCGTCTTCGCCGGGCGCCTGCACCGGCCGGCCGCCTACCAGACCGACCGGACGATCGTCGCGGCGGCGCGGGCCGCCGACCCCTCGGTGATCATCATGGACCCGCTGGCCGTCCTGCACCCGTGGAAGTTCGCCCGGGTGCGAGACGGCCTGCACCCGACGGCGGCCGGCAGCAGGTGGATCGCCGGCCAGGTGTCGCAGATCCTCGCCGGACGCGGCGTGCAGCCCCTGCTGGCCCCGCGGGGCGCGGGCGTGACGCCGGGTGCCCGGCCGAAAAACATGATCTGCGACTTCGGCCTCCAGGTGCCCCCGGCTGTCCGGGCCCTCCCGATTACCCAGGTTCCCTCGGCGCTGCGGTAACGACGCCGGGCTCGAGCTCTGGGCGGGCCGGCGCAGGACTAGCCGGGATGGCCTGGGCGGGCAGCCGGAGGCGCAGCAGCGTCCCCTCGCCGGGGGCGGCCTCGGCCTCGACGGATCCGCCGTGGCGCTCGGCCACCTGGCGGACGATGGCGAGCCCGAGCCCGGAGCCCGGCACGGCCCGGGCCGCGGGGGCCCGGTAGAAGCGGTCGAACACCTGGGGCAGGTCGGCGGGCTCGATACCGGGCCCGCGGTCGCGCACGGTGAGCTCGCCGTCCCGCAGCCGGACTTCCACCCGGCCGCCCGGCGAGCCGAACTTCGCCGCGTTGTCCAGCAGGTTCCTGACCGCGATGCCCAGCCGGTCGGCCTGGCCGGAGACGACGCAGGGCTCGAGATCCGCGGTGAACGTGGTCTGCGGCCAGTCCCGGCGGGCGCCGTCCAGGCTGGCGGCGACCACGTCGTGCAGCGGCACGTCACCGACCTGGCCAGCCTGCGTCTCCCCGCGGGCCAGCTCGGTGACGCTGGTCACCAGCTGGCTGAGCTCGGCCACCTGGGCGACGATCCGGTTCAGCACCTCCTGGCGTTCGGGCTCCGGCATGGACGGGGCCGAGGCCAGCAGCTCGCAGTTGACCCGCAGGCTGGTCATCGGGGTGCGCAGCTCGTGGCTGGCGTCGCTGACCAGCTGCCGCTGGGCGGCCAGCGAGCGCTGCAGCGCCTGGAGCATGGTGTTGAACGAGGTGGCGAGCCGTCCTACCTCGTCGGCGCGTTCCACCTCGACCCGGCCGGCCGGGTCCCCGGTCTCCGTCACCCGTTCGGCCAGTGCGGCCAGGCGGGCCACCGGCGCGAGCCCGGCCCGGGCCACCGCCCAGCCCGCCAGCGCCGCCAGCGCCACCCCGATGAGGCTGAGCAGGGCCAGCGTCGCCCCGACGCTGGCCACCTCCCCCTGGACCGCGTTGAGCGGCACCGCCACCTGGGCGGCCAGGCCCGGCGCGAGCGGCGTGGTGAGCACCATGGCGCTCACCCCGCTGAGCTTGTCCTGGGCGTAGTAGGCGCCGCGGCGCCCGGCCGCGACATCGGTCGCGGCCTTGGTACCGGTGAGCACCCCGGCGTTGCCCGTCGGCGCCCAGACCGCCCCCTTCGCCGTCACCACCTGCGTATAGGGGCTGGTCACGCCGAAGCGGTCCGAGTGCGGCGGCACCCAGCCGGCCGGGATGTGGCCGTGGAAATGCCGGGCCACCCGGTACACCACGGCCGCCTGCTGCTGCAGCTCACGGTGCACCTCGTCCTGCAGGTCGGCGCGGACCACGACGAAGGCCACGGCCGTGATGCCCAGCGTTACCGCGGCGACCGCGGCGGCTACGGCGACGGTGAAACGGGTCCGCAGCATGAGCGGCCCCCGGCGGCGGGGCCACCGCGGCCGGGCCGGCCGGATCACGGCGCGGCCCGGATGACGTAGCCGACACCGCGCACGTTGTGCAGCAGCCGCGGGCGGCCGCCGACCTCGAGCTTGCGGCGCAGGAAGCCGACGAAGACGGTGAGCGCGTTGGACGCGGGAGCCTCGCCGTACCCCCATACCCGCTCCCGGATCACGTCGTAGCTGAGCACCTGCTCGGCGTTCCGCATCAGCAGCTCGAGCAGGCCGAACTCCATCCGGGTGAGCACGATCTCCTGGCCGTCCCGCATCACCCGCCGGGCGTTGGCGTCGAGGGTCAGGTCGGCGTAGCCGAGCACGTCCCGCTGGGTCTGGGTGCGCCGCAGCAGAGCCCGGACCCGGGCCTGCAGCTCGCCCAGCGCGAACGGCTTGACCAGGTAGTCATCCGCGCCGGCGTCAAGACCGGTGACCCGGTCGTCGACCGCGTCCCGGGCGGTGAGCACGAGCACCGGGGTGGCGTCCCCGCGTTCCCGCAGCCGGCGGCACGCCTCGAACCCGTCCAGGATGGGCATCAGCACGTCCAGCACGATCAGGTCCACCGGCGAGCGGGCCACCACGTCGAGCGCCTCGCCGCCGTGAACGGCCGTAATGACCTGATATCCCGCGTATCGTAGGGCGCGGCTGAGCGAATCCCGGACGTCCGGATCGTCATCCACGACCAGTACCCGGCTGGAAGTCATGCGGTTATCGAATCAGTTCAGGCTGAGAAGATGCTGGAAGGTTGCCGAAGGCCGCTCAATTTTCACTGGTCTTTCACAATGCGCCGGCACTCTTGCCTGCCATGCGACAAGGCACGATGACCAGGCACGGCCCCGGCCCCGGCGGAACTCCCGAAGGTGAGGAGGATCACGTGGTCCGTGGCGGTCGCGAAGACGAAGCCGCCTCCGGCACCCTGTGGCTGATCAGGCACGGGGAGAGCACCTGGAACGTGAGCGGGCTCGCCCAGGGGCACCATGACGAGGCCCGGCTGACCGCCCGCGGCGAGCGGCAGGCCTGGGAACTCGCGACTGAACTGAGCACCCAGCCGATCAAGACGCTGTACGCTAGCGATCTACGCCGGGCGCTGGAAACGGCGGCTCCGCTCGCGGAAATACTCGGGCTGGCCGTCCATCTTGACGCCCGGCTGCGCGAGCGTTGCCTGGGCGTTCTCGAGGGCACCGCGAGCGCCGCGATCGGCCCCGAGGTCACCGGGCTGGCGATCGCAGCGGGTAGCCGACCCCGACGCACGGCCTGACGGCGGGGAGTCTGTCCGGGATTTGTACGAGCGGGCCGCTAGCTTCGCTGACGAGCTGGCGACCCGGGACCATCCCGGGGACGTCGCCGTCGTCGCCCACGGCGGCACCCTCCGGGTGCTTTACGCCTATTTGCACGGAATCGCGGTCGAGCGGATGGCCTGGGAACCGCTCGAGAACGGCCGCATCCTGCGCTGGCCCGCACAGCGCCAGGATCACGGCCTCACCCCACGAGAGAGGAACGACGACACATGAATCCGACGGCATTGCGCCTGCCCAGCCGGGCGACGAAGCCGCGCAGCAACGGGTTGACCATGGTCATCGACGGCGGCCTCACGCTGAACCTGTTCGCCGACGTCGTCTCGTCCACGCCGGAGTACATCGACTTCGTCAAGTTCGGCTGGGGTACCGCGGTGGTGACCGGCGGCATCCGCCAGAAGATCGACGTGCTGCGGGAGCACGGCATCGGGTTCTATTTTGGCGGGACGCTGTTTGAGAAGTTCGTGATGCAGGAGCGGTTTGACGACTACAAGCGGTTCTGCCACGAGTACGGCTGCGAGCACGTCGAGGTGTCGAACGGCACGATCATGATGTCCAATGCCGAGAAGGCGAGTTACATCCGTAAACTCGCCAGCGACTTCACCGTGGTCTCCGAGGTCGGCTTCAAGGACCCGGACCGCTCGGAGCAGCTGCCGCCGAGCAAGTGGGTGGAGTACATCAACGAGGACCTCACCGCCGGGGCCAAGCTGGTCACCCTGGAGGCCAGGGAGAGCGGCAAGTCCGGCATCTGCCGGCCCGACGGGGCGCTGCGGTTCGGGCTCATCGAGGACGTGCTGTCGGCCGGCATCGCCGATGACAGCCTGCTGTTCGAGGCGCCCAGCACCGCGCTGCAGACGTACTTCGTCACCCGGATCGGCCCGGACGTGAACCTGGGCAACGTCCCGGCCAGCGCGATCATCGGCCTGGAGACGCTGCGCCTCGGGCTGCGCGCCGACACGCTGACCGCGTTCGAATAGGGAGACGCGGATGCGGACCACTACCGATGCCTTCCACCTGGCCATCCCGGCCTACGACCTGGACGAGGCCCAGCACTTCTACGTGACCCTGCTCGGCTGCAAGCTGGCCCGGCGCTACGACGACCGGATCACCCTGGACTTCTTCGGCGACCAGGTGGTCTGCCACCTGACCGAGGGCCCGCCGCCGGGACGCCCGGAGAGCCTGTACCCGCGGCACTTCGGCGTGACTTTCCGCGAAGCGGCCGACTTCGAGGCGCTGCACCACTGCGCGGTCACCCGCAAGATCCCGTTCTACCAGGAGGCCTCGACCCGGTTCGAGGGCCTGGTCGAGGAGCACAGCACGTTCGTGCTGCTCGACCCGTCCGGGAACCTGCTGGAGTTCAAGCATTACCGCGATCCGCGGATGATGTACTAATGGCGGGCCGCCAGCGGCTGGACCACATCGACGCGATGCGGCCGCTCAAGCAGGCCGGCGTGGTCAGCACCCATACGATCGTCGCCTTCACCCCGGTGGGGGCCCTGGTCTTCTCCAACGCCGCGCTGCTGCTGCTGCACGTGTCGCGGGAGGCGTTCTTCGCCATCTCGGCGTGCATGCTGACCTACGCCTACTCCGGCCTGAAGCGCGACACGATGAAGAAGTTCTACTGGCGCCGGTTCGTCGCGGTCGGGGTCCCGTACCTGATCTGGAACGCCATCTACTTCGTGTGGTTCATCTACGCGGTGCACGAGAACACCTACCCCAACGCGGGGGTGGCCCTGCGGTACTTCGTCCGGCAGCTCGAGATCGGCTACGACCAGCTGTACTTCCTGATCGTGATCGCCGAGTTCTACGTGGCCTTCCCGCTGGTCCTGTGGGTGCTGCGGAAGACCAAGGGGCACCACGCCCTGCTGGTCGGGGCGGCGCTGGTCCTGCAGGTGTTCTTCACGATCGGAGTGCACTGGGGCCTGTTCGGCTACCGCGTGGGCGAGTACGCCCAGGAGATCGCGCCGTTCTACGTGCTTTACCTGGTCGGCGGCGCGGTCGTGGCGTGCCACCTGAGCGAGTTCCACGACTGGCTGATGAACCACACGCTGCTGATCGTGTTCCTGACCGTGGCCGCCGCGGTCGCCGCCGAGGCCGTGTACTTCCTGACCAAGGGCACGGGCGCGACGGCGCTCGGCGACGCCGCCGACCCGTTCCAGCCCAGCGTGATCCCGTTCAACGTGGGCGTCATCTGCTGCGGGTACCTGGCCGGGATGTGGCTGGTGCGCCCCGAGCGGCGCCAGTGGATCAGGAAGGCGACCCGAATCGGCTCGGACGACTCGTACGGCATCTTCCTGGCCCAGATGCTCTTCATCACCGCGCTGGCCCTGTGGGGCGGACGGAACTTCGCCTCGGTGATGCCGTTCTACGTGTGGATCCCGGCGAGCATCGCGTTCGCCTACTTCGGCAGCATCGCGCTGACCGAGCTGCTGGCCCGCACGCCGCTGGCGGTGCCCCTGACCGGCCGCAAGCAGGTGCCGTGGCGGGCCGGGCAGCGTCCGGCCGGGTCGCACCGCCGGGTCGCGGCCACGGCCGTCCCGGCGACGGCCGGCGTCCCGCTGAGCGCCTCGGTCCCGGCGATCGACGTCTCCGCGAGCGCCACCGCGGCCGCGGATCCCACCTCGGCCGCCGTCCCGGCGGTCGCCGCGTCCCTCGAACCGACCCCGACCTCGGCGCCGACCCCCGCTCCGGCCGCCCGGGACCGGGAATCCAACCCGCTGGCCGCCGCGGCCAGCGACCAGAACGGAGCCTGACCTTTGCTAAGGGAATGGATTGACCAGAACGCGGCCAGCCGGGGCGATGCGCCGTATCTCGAGGACGCGGCCGGGAGCGGCACGCTGACGTTCGCCGGGCTGGCCCGTTCCGTCCGGGCCTGGTGCCAGCTGCTGGACGACGCGGGGATCCCGGCCGGGGCCAGCGTGGCCATCCGCTGCGCGGAGCAGTACGACTACGCCGTGGCGCTGGCCGGCATCATGGGCGCGGGCCGGGTAGCGGTCCCGCTCGACCCGGGCGCGCCGGCCGGGGACACCGGGCGGGTGCTGGCCGTAGCCAGGCCGCGGGCGGTGGTCGGCGACCCCGCTGACGGTCCGCTGCTGGACCTGCCCGTAATCACCATGCCGAACGAGGCTGCTCCGCGTGATCCTTCCCTCGTCCCGCCCCGCGGCGGGGGCATCTACCTGTGCACGAGCGGCACGACCGGCACGCCCAAGGGGATCTTGCTGGGCGAGGAGCAGCTGTGTCACGTGGCCGCCGCCGTGGCCAGCCACCACCGGCTGACCCCGGCCGACCGCGGTTACTGCTGCCTGCCCCTGTTCCACGTGAACGCCGAAGTGGTAGGCGTGCTCTCGGCCCTGGCGGCCGGGGCGTGCCTGATCGTGGACCGCAAGTTCCGCCGCCGCGGCTTCTGGGAGCTGATCGAGGCGCGCCGGGCCACCTGGATCAACGCGGTGCCGGCCATCATCACGATCCTGGGGATGGACCCGCCCGCGTCGCCGCTGAGCGACCGGATCCGGTTCATCCGTTCGGCCTCCGCGCCGCTGGCGCCGGCGGCACTGCGGCGGTTCGAGGAGTCGTTCGGCATTCCCGTGGTGGAGACCTACGGGATGACCGAGGCGGCCAGCATGATCACCGCCAACCCGCTGGACGGGCCGCGTAAGCCCGGCTCGGCCGGCCAGGCGGCCGCCTCCGAGGTGCGCGTGGTCGAGTGCCCCGAGGAGCCTGCCGGGTCTTCTGGTCCGTGCCTGCCGTGCCTGCCGTGCCCGGCCGGGACCGTGGGCCGGGTGCAGATCAGGGGCGCTGGCGTGATCAAGGAGTACGCGGCGAACGGCCGGGCCGGCGCCTTCGACGCCGACGGCTGGCTCGACACCGGCGACCTCGGCCACCTGGACGCCGACGGCTACCTGTTCCTGGCCGGGCGGTCCGACGACGTGATCAACCGGGGCGGCGAGAAGATCTACCCGCGGGAGATCGAGGACTTCCTGCTCGCGCAGCCCGGGGTCCGGTCCGTCGCGCTGATCGGCGTCCGCGACGAGGTGCTCGGCGAGCGCCCGGTGGCGTACGTGGTCCCGTCCGGGGCCCTGGACGAGACGGAACTGACCGAATCGCTGCACAAGGTGTGCGAGGCGGAACTGCCCAAGCCCAAGCGGCCGGCCGAGTTCTGCCTGATGGACGAGCTGCCGCTCGGGCCCACCGGCAAGATCGCCCGCCGCCGCCTGCGCGAGCTGGCCGCCGTCGGCAGCTAGCCACGGCAGGCAGCTACCGTTCCCGGTTACGTCCGGGCGCGCCCGTCGCGCCCGGACGTTTCCTCTTGCGCCCCGGGCGGCTCTTAGTGCCCTGGCCCCCGGGGGGGTCGAACCTCACCCAGCTCCCTCGCCCCATCTGCACCAAACTAAATTCAGTGGTTGTGGCGTCCTAACGGATAGAGACGGTAGGACGCCACTTTCATTGAATTTGCGGAGGGGTTAGCGGGCGGTGGCGGCTAGGTCGATGCCGAGGGCGATGAGGGTGGCGCCGAGGGCGCGCTCGAGGCGGCGGCGGATGGCGGCGCGGGATAGCCAGCGCCGGGCGCGGGCGGCCAGCAGCACGATGCCCACGCAGTAGCCGGTGTCGATGACGAGCTGGACGGAGGCCAGCGCCAGCGTGGTGCCGAACACCGAGCCGTGCCGGGGCAGGAACTGCGGGAAGAACGAGAACGCGAAGACCGCCGCCTTGGGGTTGGCCGCGATCGTCACCAGCGACGCGCGGAACGCGGCGGCCGGGGTGCGGCCGGCGGGAAGGCGCACGACGGACAGGGCCGCGCCGAACTGCTCGTCGTCGCCGGGCCGGCGGGCGCTGCGCCAGGCGGTGACCCCGAGGTAGACGAGCACGGCGCCACCCACGATGTGCAGGGCCAGGTACAGCCACCAGGTGGCGCGCAGCAGCGCGGTCAGGCCGGGCGCCGCGGCCAGCGCCCAGGTGAAGACGCCGATCTCGTTGCCCGCCACCGCGGCCAGCCCGGCCCGGCGGCCCGTCGCGCACCGTCCGGTGCAGGAACAGGGCCGTGGACGGCCCCGGCAGCGCGGCGACGGCCAGGCAGGCCAGCAGGAACGCGGGCAGCACGGACAGGACATGCCGGACGATCTCGCTCATCCGCCGATTACACCCGCTGCGGGGCGAAAGCCGCAAAGCGTTTTCCGGTCGCGGCGACCATGGCTACGCCAGCAGCCGCGGCCAGCCACATGGGCCTGGCCCGGCCGGCGGGCGCCGCCGGGTGGGCGAAATGGATCCTGGTCGGCCCGCGGCACCACCTGTGGATGTACGACGGCGCCTCGCTGGCCCGGCTGCTGGGCGAGGCCGGGTTCGACGGTGCCGCCGTCATGCCGCCCGGCAAGACCAGGATCGAGGAACCGGGCGAGCTGGACCTGGCGGAGCGGGCCGCGGAGAGCGTCTACGTGGAAGCGGTCCAGCCGGCCTCATGAGCGTTCCCCAGTCCGTCTCGTCGCGGGTGACGACGGCCACGGCGGTCGTCAGGTACGTCTGGGAGCATCCGTCCAACGCGGGCCACCGGTCCCGGGCGCTGCTCCGGATGGCCGGGTACCAGGCCCGGGCGCGGCTGCTGCGCCGGCCACCTGAATCAGGCTCGCAGGCCGTGCCGGGCACTGTACGGGAAGAACCAGCCCAGCAGCCCGGCCAGCATCACCACGTACTGGACGTTGCTAGCCAGCGGCACCACCTCGATCGGGAGCGCGTAGGCGATCACCACCCGGACCACGGCGTCGAGCACCAGGACGAGCCGATGACCCAGCTGACCAGGCGCACGTCGTGACGGAAGCGCGGCTCGTCGTGCCAGCGCCGCTCCCAGACGTCGGCGGCTTCGGGGCCCTTCTTGACGGTGGCGATGTTCCGGCCCAGGTGCAGCATGAACGGGCGCCGCATCCGCAGCGACACGATGACCCACAGGCCGAGCAGGCCGGTCAGCCAGCCGTCCTTGGCGAAGATGATCCGCGGATCCCCGCGCAGCAGCGCGACCGCCGTGCCCGCCGCGAACAGGGTAATCATCACCAGCGCGGGCACGTCGACCCGGCCGCGGGCGAGCGAGACCAGGGCGTGCACCGCCGGCCCGGCACCGCTGGCCGCCGAGGCCGCCAGTACCGGAGTTCCCGCCTGGCGGAGCAGGTAGAACAGGGCCAGCGGCGCCACGATGTCGACGGCGAGCTGGATCCCCAGCCGGCGGCGGGCCGCCTGCGGGGCCGTCGCCGGGCCGGGTGAGCTGGTCAGTACGTCGGCGTTCACGGGGCAACCTCCGTTGCTGTCGCGCGATCGAAAATCTCCACGAGTTCCCCGGCGTACTGGCGCAGGTCCACCGGGTGGCTGACCGAGCGGATCACGGCCGCGTCGATCGCGGCCCGCAGGCTCACGGCCATCGCCACCGGGTCGAACCGGCGCATCTCCCCCGCTTCCTGCGCCGCGGTGAACAGCTGCTCGAGCACCGCCACGGCGGCGTCGGTGAATTCCCGCTGCCCGGCCTGGGCCGGCAGGTTCGCCAGGATCTCCACCGCGGCCCGCGCGTAGGCGGGCTGCTCGGCCAGGAACTCCAGGTTGCTGCGGATGTAGGCGGCCAGCCGGGCCCGCGCCGGGCCCGCCTGGACGATCCGCGGCCGCATGAAGGCGGTGCCCCGCTCGATCACGTACCCGAGCGCCTCCCGCATCAGCGCGTCCCGGGACTCGAAGTGATAGGAGATCAGCCGGGTGCTGCTCAGCCGGGCGTGCTCGATGATCCGGGCAAACGACGCCTCGTGGTAGCCGACCCCGGCCACCACCTCGATCGTCGCCTGCAGGATCTGCTCGCGCCGGGTGGCGGCGTCCCTCGCTCTTACTTGCATAAGTAAGAAGTTACTTACTGCAAGTAAGAAGCCGTCAAGGGGCCGGGCAGGCTTGGCCGGCCGTGAGTTCCCGCGACCAGGACCTGCGGCGTCACGCTAAATCAAAACGGGCTCGCGAAAACCGAGGCGCGGCGCAGGATCGCCCGTTCGGCGGCGGGCAGCAGCGCGTAGCTCCAGTCCAGCGCGGAGCGCAGGGACCGGTGCCGGTCGTTGAGCCGCCGCCCGCCGGCCAGCAGGTGAGCTGGTCGTCCAGCCCGGCCGCCAGGCCGGGCACGGAGAACACCCGCTCATAGGGCACCAGCAGCCGGGCCCGGCTGGTCGCGAGCACGGTCACCTGGGGGCAGGCGGTCAGCAGCCGCTCGATCAGCACGACCACGGCGTCCACGAGATGCTCGCAGTTATCCAGCACCAGCAGGGCCGCCCGTTCGGCCAGCCAGGCCAGGACCGTCTCCTCGGCGGACCGGCCCGGCTGCTCCCCCAGGCCCAGCACGCCGGCCAGGGCCGGTGCCACCATCGCGCCGTCGGTCACCGGGACCAGGTCGACGTACCAGACGCCGGGCGGGCACCTCCGCGCCGGTCGCGTACCCGACCAGACGGGCCGGCCAGGGCGCGCCGCCTACGCGGTGGCGCAGCTGCTGGTACTCGACGGGGCCGCCCACCCGTTCGGTATCGATGTTTTCGAGTTCCCACCTCGGCTCGACCATGAGGTGGCGCGTGGCCGTCACGAACCGCCGCCGCCCGGCTCGGGCGCATCGGCGGTACCAAAACAATTTCCGGCGGCCGTCTCACGGGACGCCCCCGGCGGCCGTCTGCAGGGTGCGCCCGCTCGAGGGCGCACCTGACAGTCACGGCACGAAGGGACGTTCCATGTCGATCGAGGAGAACAAGGCCATCGTGGGCCGGTGGTTCACGGAGTTCTGGGGCAAGGACTTCAACCCGGACGTCATCGGCGAGCTCGCCGCCCCCGACATCCGGTTCGAGTACTCGCTGCACGCGCCGGTGCGCGGCCGGGACGCGGTCCGCGCGTTCGCCGGGAAGTTCCGCGCCGCGTTCCCGGACCTGAACTTCTGGGGGACCGCCGACCTGATCGCCGAGGGTGACTACGTGGTCGGCCAGTGGGAGGGCGGCGGCACCCACACCGGGGACGCGTTCGACGACATGCCGATGGGGTCGCTGCCGGCCAGCACCGGCAAGGTCATGCGGTTCACCGGCACGACCGTCCTGAAGGTCGAGAACGGCCTCATCACCGAGGAGATCGGCCTCGACGACGGCGTCACCGTGCTGCGCCAGCTCGGCCTCGTCACGGAGGCCTGAGCGCACGGACCACCAGGCACGCCGCGACCAGGCTCACCGGGCCTGGCCGCGGCCTGCCGTGTTCACCGGTGAGGAGCGAACATGACGGATCGGGAGGAGACGGCATCCCCGCGGCTGCCGGCCGGCGTCGTCCGGCGGGCGGCCGGACCCGAGAACGGGGCGACCGAGGCCGAGCTGAACCGCATGGCGGAACTCGCGCGGCGCCGTGACGCCCGGACCATCGCCATCGGCCGGGGACGTTCTGCCCTGGCCGCCGCGGCGACGGCCGCCTTCGCCCGCCGCTGGGAGGCCGAGGGGCGGATCGTGCTCGACGTCGTCACCTGGCCCGAGGAGGCCGCGTCGTGGCTGCGTCAGGCCACCCGGTTCGCGGCCGCGGACCCGGACCTGTGGGTCATGGCCGGGCCCGCGGGCGGGTGGGCCCAGGTGACCCGCCGGCTGCTGTGGTCGACTTCCTGGCAGCCGGGGCGCACCATCGCCTTCGCCGCCCTCGGCACGCCGCCCGCGATCGGGCTCGTGGGCGCGCAGAACCTGCCCGGCCTGACCGGCGCCACCGCGGACGGGCGCACCTGGGCCGTTCGCGACGGACGGCTCCAGGCCCCCGGGTTCTTATCCCGGCCGGGCCGCTTTCCAGGCCCGGTAACGGTCCGGGCAGCAGACGGCGCAGGGACGGTAGCCCGCGGCGATCGCGGTGGCCTCGTCGGCGAAGAAGACGCGGTACCGCACGTAGCCGCCGCGCTGCGATCGCGCGCAGGGCGGAGGGGCAGTCGAGGCGGCCGTAGATCTTCATCCGGCGGTGACCGCCCCATCGCCCCCTCGCGTCCGACTGATAGGGCGTGCCGTCCGCCCCGAGCAGGGTGCTTATGCGGCCGCCTCCAGGCTCAGCAGCGTGGCCTTGGCGACGGGGCCGCCGACGTAGCCGCCGGGCGTGCCGTCGTTGCGGAGCACCCGGTGGCAGGGCACCACGACCGGCAGCGGGTTGGTGGCGCAGGCGGTGCCGACCGCCCGGGCCGCCCGCGGGTTGCCGACGAGCTCGGCCACCTGCCCGTAGCTGCGCGTCTGCCCGTAGCCGATCGACGGCAGCCGCTGCTGCACCAGCCGCCGGAACCCCTTGGACAGCGACAGGTCCAGCGGAAGGCCGAAGCTGCGGCGCCGCCCGCCGAAGTACTCCTCCAGCTCCCGGGCCGCCGGGTCCAGCCGCGCCGGCGCGCGGAGCACGCGCGAGCTGAGCTGGCTGGCCAGGATCTCCAGCACGCGGTCATGGCCCTCGACGGCGAAGGCGACGCGCACCAGCCCGCGCGGCGTGGCCGCCAGCAGGAGCGAGCCGACGGGAGAGTCGACCGTCCGGTAGGCGACGTCGAGCAGGCCTTCGCGCTCGGCGGCCTGCTCGAGCTCGCGATGCAGCCGGGCCAGCGTGGCGGCGTCGCTGGGGGTGGTGAAGGAGGTCAGTGGGTTCGGTCATGATGGGCTCCGCCCGGGTAGTTCTTGCGCAGGTTCTTGATGCCATCGGCGGCGGCGCGGCGGGCCGCCTCGGTGGTGCCGCCGAGGATCTGCGCGATCTCGGCGTAGGGCAGCCCGGCCACGTGATGGTAGGCGACGGCCTGGCGCTGCTTGTCCGGCAGCGCCCGCACCGCCTGCCACAGGCCGTCGTCGTCCGTTTCCGGGCCGCCGGCGGCCGGTCCGGCCACTCGGCCTGCTCGGCCTGCCCGGCCGGGAGTTCCCCGACCGGGACCGGTTGCCGGCTGCGGGCGCGCAGCACGTCGATGGTCTTGCGGTGCGCGATCGTGACCAGCCAGGCTTCGACGTTCGCGGTCTCCGGCAGGTCCGGGTAGGCGCGCATCGCCGCCAGGAACGTCTCCGACCAGGCGTCGTCGGCGTCGTGGCGGCCGAGCAGCACCCGGCAGACCCGCAGCACGGTGCCGCCGTGCTCGGCCACGACCCGTTCGAACGGCTGCTTGCTCCCCATGCCTGGTAGACGCTCCCCCGCCGCCGAACGTGAGGTCTGGGCCGAAGCCCAGGCGGCAGTCCGAGGTCAGCCTCTCAGGAACGGGCAGGCGATGACAATGCGCCGGAGCTGGCGGCGCATTGTCATGGCGGGCGATGTCCTCGGCCGCTATCGAAGCTGTCGGCCGCGTCGGGACGACGGACCGCCGCTCCGGTGAGGTTGAGCAGTTCGCGGAGTACGTCCGATGCGATCTCGGCGAGGGACCGCAGTTTCGCCGTCGCGGATCCACTGCGTGAACGCGATCCCGAACACGGTGGCGCCGGACTCCGCCGCCAGGGTGGCGGCCGGCTCGCCGATGCCGCGGGCGCGCAGGGCGGCGGCGACCGTCGTGGCCAGGCCTGCGAGTTTGTGCAGCTCACGCTCCTGGAGCGGCGGGTTCTGGTCGATCACGGACTGCCGCATACGGGAATACGACCGGCGCTCGTCGGGGAAGAACGATGCCGCCGCCGCCAGCGCGGAGGCGATGACCTCGAGCGGGGATGCCTCAGGCGGGGCGGCTTCCACCCCGTCGATGAACGCCTGGAGGAACTCCTGCTGCCCGAAGAACAGCACCTCGCGCTTGTCGCTGAAGTGCCGGAAGAAGGTGCGCTCGGTCAGCCCGACGGCTTGCGCGATCTCCGCGGCGGTCGTCTGCTCGAATCCCCGGGTGGCGAACAGCTCGAGCGCCGCCGCCTGCAGGCGCTCTCTCGCACCCGGCTCCCAACGCCCCATGATGACGAGTCTAGTGATGACAGCGACTGTCGTATAGGTGTATGGTGATGTCTGTGGCTGACGTCAGTCACAGACATCAGCATCAGATCAGCCGCTCCGCCGGCAGCGGAGCCGAAGGGAAGCAGTGCTATGCGCGTTTTCGTCACCGGAGCCTCCGGATGGATCGGTTCCGCCACCGTCGATGAACTTCTCGCCGCCGGGCACGAGGTCACCGGGCTCGCCCGGTCCGACGCTTCCGCCGCCGCCCTCGAGGCCAAGGGGGCTCACGTCCGCCGCGGCGACCTCGACGATCTCGGGAGCATCCAGGCCGGCGCCGAGGCGGCCGAGGCCGTCATCCACCTCGCGAACAAGCACGACTGGTCCGACCCGGCCGGCACGGCCGCCGCCGAGCGAGCCGCGGTCCAGACCATCGGCGATGCGCTGGCCGGCACCGGCCGTCCCTTCCTGCTCGCCTCGGGCGTGGCCGGCCTCACCCAGGGCAGGCCGGCCAGCGAGGACGACGCGTCCCCGTTCCACGGCCCGGATTCGCCGCGCGGCGGCAGCGAGAACCTCGCGTTCGAGTTCATCGACCGCGGTGTGCACAGCGTGAGCCTGCGCTTTTCCCCGACCGTGCACGGAACGGGCGACCACGGGTTCATCGCGATCATCGCCGCGGTGGCCCGCGAGAAGGGCGTCTCCGGTTACCCAGGAGACGGGACCAACCGGTGGGCCGCCGTGCACGTGTCCGATGCCGCGCGCCTCGTCACGCTCGGGCTGGCGAAGGCTCCGGCGGGCGCCCGCCTGCACGCCGTCGCGGAAGAGGGCGTACCCACCCGCGACATCGCGGAGGCCATCGGCCGCGCCTTCGACCTGCCCGTCACGTCGATCGCCCCTGATGACGTCCAGAGTCACTTCGGGTGGATCGGCACCTTCTTCGGCATGGATCTCGCGGCGACGAGCACCGTGACCCGGGAGCTTCTCGGCTGGACGCCCACCGGCCCGACCCTCATCGAGGACCTCGACGCGGGCGCGTACTCCCTGCTCCCCTGAGGGGACTCACCACACCGGGAAGCCTAGAATCTCGGTCTGAATTACTCACGGACCGAAGGGCGATGACGGTGCCGCATCCGCTCGACAACCCGGTGCTCTCGTCGCTGACCGGACCGCATGCCCGGTTCGCCGAGCGGCGCGGCAACGTGCTGCGCTACCCGGTCGACGTCTGCCCGTTCCTGGCCATGCCGGACGAGCCGGGCGAGGCCGACTGGACGGACGCCGCGAGGCTGGCCGGGCCGGGCGGCTGGCTGCCGCTGGCCGCCGCCCGGATCCAGCCGCCGGCCGGCTGGAAGGTCATGATGTTCGGCGAGGGCTTCCAGATGACCGGCGATCACCTGGACGTCACCGCCGATCCGGAGGCGGTGCCGCTCGGGCCCGCCGACGTGCCGGAGATGCTCGAGCTCACCGCGCGCACCAAGCCTGGCCCGTTCCTGCCGCGCACCATCGAAATGGGCACCTACCTGGGCATCCGGCGCGACGGCAAGCTCGTCGCGATGGCCGGTGAACGGCTGCACCCGGCCGGCTGGACGGAGATCAGCGCGGTCTGCACCGATGAGGCGTGGCGCGGCCAGGGGCTTTCTTCCCGGCTGATCCTCGCGCTCGGCGCGGGGATCCGGGCCCGGGGAGAGATCCCGTTCCTGCACGTGCTGACCACCAACCCCGCGATCGGGCTGTACGAGAAGCTGGGCTTCCGGAACCGCCGGGCGCTCCTGTTCGCGGCGGCCCGGGTACCGGAAGCCTGGTAGAAAACCGTCATGGACAGCGACCGCCCGCAGCGGGTGTTGACGGAACTGGAATCCTTTCTCGCGGCCAGGTCCGCGCCGCCGGAGGATCCGCGCGAGCGGGTGGTCGGGCTGTTTCACCGCGTTGTCGCGTCGGTGCCCGCGTACCGCGCGTTCCTGCGCGACCACGACGTCGATCCCGGTGCGGTCCGCACGTTCGCGGACTTCCAGCGGCTGCCGCTGCTGACCAAGGAGAACTACCTCCGCCGCTACCCGCTGCCCGCCCGGTGCCGGGACGGGCGGCTGGACGGCTGCGACATGATCGCGGTGTCGTCCGGCTCGACCGGGCAGCCGACGATCTGGCCCCGTTCGGTTACCGACGAACTGGCCGTGGCCGCGCGGTTCGAGCAGGTGTTCGCCGACAGCTTCGCGGCCGGCGAGCGCACGACCCTGGCGGTGGTCTGCTTCCCGCTGGGCACCTGGGTGGGCGGCCTGTTCACGCTGGCCTGCGTCCGGCACCTGGCCGCGAAGGGCTATCCGATCACGGCGGTGGCCCCGGGCAACAACAAGGCCGAGATCCTGCGGGTGATCCCCGAGCTCGCCCCCCACTGCGACCAGACCGTGCTGCTGGGCTACCCGCCGTTCGTCAAGGACGTGATCGACACCGGGATCGCCGCGGGCCTGGACTGGACGCGCTACGCGGTCAAGCTGGTGCTGGCCGGGGAAGTGTTCAGCGAGGAATGGCGCGACCTGGTGGGCCAGCGGGCCGGGATGAGCAACCCGTGCTACGACTCGGCGTCGCTGTACGGCACCGCCGACGCCGGGGTGCTCGGCACCGAGACACCGCTGTCGGTCTGCATCCGGCGTTTCCTGGCCACCCGGCCGGAGGCCGCCGGGGAGCTGTTCGGCGAGGCCCGGCTGCCGACCCTGGTCCAGTACGACCCGGGCAGCCGGTACTTCGAGGAGCACGACGGGACGCTGCTGTTCTCCGGCGACAACGGGGTCCCGCTGATCCGGTACCACATCGCCGACGAGGGCGGCCTGATCGGCTACCAGGACCTGCTCGCCTTCTGCGGCCGGCACGGCTTCGACCCCGTGGCCGAGCTCGGCGGGCCCGGAGCGCGAGGGATCCGGCCGCTGCCGTTCGCCTACGTCTTCGGGCGCTCGCACTTCACCGTGTCCTATTTCGGCGCCAACATCTATCCGGAGAACGTCACCGTCGGCCTGGAGCAGCCGGTCGTCAGCGGCTGGGTCACCGGCAAGTTCGTGCTCGAGGTGATGAGTGACGCCGACGGCAACCCGCACCTGTCGGTCACGGTCGAGCTCGCGCCCGGCGAGGCGGGAGAGGTGGCGCGCGAACGTGCGCTGGCGGAGTCGATCCGCGCGCAGCTACAACGGCTGAACAGCGAATTCGCCCACTACGTGCCGCCCGGCGACCAGCTCCCCGTGGTGACGCTGCGCCCGGCTGGCGACCCCGAGTACTTCCCAGTCGGGGTCAAGCACCGCTACACCCGAGGGAAGCCGTAGGTTACGTGAGGAGCAACCGGCGGCCCATGACCATGCGCCGGATCTGGCTGGCGCCCGCGTAGATATGGGTGGCGGACCGGTGGCACGCTCACGCCAACGTCGCCGGCCTCGCGGTGGCGGCTATATCGTTTGGCAACCGCGCAAGGCCGCGGGCACCGGGGAGCAGGAAGACTCCGGGCACCGAGGAGCTGGAATGAGCATCATCAGCCGGGCTGACGCGTACCAGCGGCAGCATCGCTGGGCGGGTCTGCCGCTGGCGGTGGTCTACAAATTCTTCGACGATCAAGGCAGCTACCTGGCCGCGCAGATCACCTACTACGGTGTCGTGTCGCTGTTTCCGCTGCTGCTGCTCCTAGCCACGATCCTCGGCTACGGATTGCACGACAGCGAGCACTTCCAGCGGGAGGTGCTGGACTCCGCGCTCGCCCAGTTCCCGGTCGTCGGCGATCAGGTCGCCTCGCATATCCACTCCTTCCATGGCAGCGTGCTCGGCCTGGTCATCGGCATACTGGGCTGCCTGTACGGCGGCCTGGGGATCGTCCAGGCCACCCAGAACGCGCTGAACAAGATATGGGGCGTGCCGCGCAACGCCCGCCACAATCCGCTCAGGGCCCGGTTGCGCAGCCTCCTGCTGCTGGCCGCCGGCGGCGGCAGCGTGATCGTCACCACCGTACTGACCGCGCTGGGCGCCACCGCGGACGACTACGGCGCCAGCGCCGGCGTCAGCCTGCGGACGACCGCCACCGCGCTGGCCGTCGCGCTGAACGTGACCCTGTTCATGGTGGCATTCAAGGTCCTGACCGCCCGGATCGTCACCTTCCGGCAGATTCGCGCGGGCGCCATCGCCGCGGCCGTGATCTGGCAGGCGCTGCAGGTGGCGGGCGCCTTGCTGATCGGGCAGAAGCTCAAGGGCGCCACCGCCACCTATGGCCTGTTCGCGATCGTTCTCGGCCTGCTGGCCTGGGTATACCTCGGGTCGGTGACCGTGGTGATCTGCGCGGAATTCAACGCGGTGCGCGCGGGGGGAATGTGGCCGCGGAGCCTGCTGGCGCCGTTCACCGACAACGCGAACCTCACCCCCGGCGACCAGCGCGCCTACATCTCTTATGCCGAGACAGAAAGGCACAAGAGCTTCGAGAGCATCGACGTCAGCTTTGGCGGCCCCCCGCCACCGGACCCGGCAGAACCAGGATCCTGACACCCCGGAGCTCGTCACCAGCAGCGTCACGGACGAGACGATGGCGGGATACAGCAGGCCCGTCACCGCCGGCTGAACAGCGGGTTGCCCGAGCTACTTCACGGGTGCCCGTCCTCAGCGCGCGCAGGTGCGGAAGGCGTGCAGGAAGGCGCGGGCGTCGGGAGAGTCGTCGCGGATAACCAGTGACGTGGTGATGGTGATCGGCGGGGCCGCGATCCGGCGGAAGGCGACACCGCGCGGGGCGGCGCGGGCCAGTATCCGGGCCTTGGCGGGGTAGAAGGCGGTCCAGGACGGCGGGCTGGCTCCGATGAGCGCCAGCATGTCGTCATCGGTCCCGTTCGGGAGCCGCCGCACGCTCACGCCTGCGCGCTGACAAGCGAGGTCGATCGCGGCGGCCAGGACGGGGTTTCCTGGCGAGGGGCGGACGTCGCCGCCCTGCAGCGTGGTGACATCGACGCACTGCGTGCCAGCTTCACCCCGGAGGCAACCTGGACGATCCGCGGTGATATCCCGGTCGCCGGGACGTGGACGGGCCCCGCCGAGATCCTCGACGGTTTCCTCGCCCGGATGTTCGCCGCCCTCGACCCCGCTGCCCCGGTGACGCAGGACCTGCACCGCATCATCGCCGACGGCGACTGGGCCGTCGCCGAGTGGACCAGCCGCGCCCGCGCCCGCAACGGAACGCCCTACGACAACGACTACGCCGTCGTTTTCCACGTCACCGGCGGGCGCATCAACGCGGTCACCGAGTACTGCGACACCTCGTACATGAGGCGCATCCTCTTCGATCAGTCGTAACCAGGGCGGCCGTCGTCAGCTGGCCTCGGCGCAGGGACCCTCGCTCCCGGTGAGGGTGGCGCCTATCTCGGGGGCGGCCACCGCGACGATGCAGCGGGCTGCCTCACCCAGGTTCTCGAGCTGCCCGGCCGTCAGGGCGTCGATCACGAGCCGCCGGGCCTCTCGTACGTGTCCTGGTGCGGCCTGCTGGAGCTTTCGCCAGCCTGCCGCGGTCAGGATGGCTTCGGTCCGCCTGCCTGCCCCTCCGCAGGAGCGCCGCTCCACCCACCCGGCCGCCTCCAGGCGGGAAACCGCATGCGACAAGCGCGACAGCGAACCGCGGGTCTGGGTGGCGAGCTCGCTCAGCACGCGCGAGCGTCCGGGCGCTCCGGACAGCTCGACCAGGATGTGGTACTCGAACAGGTTGAGTCCGGCATCCTGCTTCAGCTGGACATCCAGGCTGGCCGGCACGGTCATCAGCAACGCCATCAGGCACATCCACTCACGCTGCTGCTCAGGCGAGAGCCACGGAACATCCTGCTCCGCTGAGTTGTCCGCCATGGGTCCATTCTAACCCAACTTGAATATTCAACACGAGGCCGTAGACTCAAACTTGCACGTTCAAGTTCACGATGAGCCGGTCACCAGCCCGTCACCGAATCCGCCGGGACGTTCCCGTCACTGGCAGCACCGCTGAGGAGAACCGTCATGACATTGCTTCGCGTCGACGCCAGCATCCAGGGCCCTGTTTCGGCCAGCAGCGCCCTCGCGGACCTGGTCCTCGCCGAGTTCACCGCCGCTCGCCCCGACGAGCCGGTCGTCACCCGCCACCTCGGACAGCAGCCCGTGCCCGCCGGGGCCTGGGCGCTGGCGATAGGCGGGGCCTTCACCCCCGAGGCCGACCGCACCCCAGACCAGATCGAGGCGCTGGGCCTGGCCGCCAGTGTCGCCACGGAACTAGCCGACGCCGACGCCGCCGTGCTGGCCTTGCCGCTCTACAACTTTGGCGTGTCCCAGCACGTCAAGGCCTGGATTGACCTGGCCATCGCCGGGTCCGCGCCCGGTACCCGGCTGCTCGAGGGCAAGCCCGTAGTGCTGGTGACCACCCGCGGAGGCGCCTACGGCCCGGGCACTCCACGCGAGGGCTGGGATCACAGCACGGACTACCTGCGCCGTATCCTGGCCGACGTCTGGGGCGCCGACCTCACCATCGTCGAGCGCGAGTTCACCCTGGTCGGCGTCAACCCCGCCCTCGACGAGTTCAGCGAGCTGGCCGGCCAGATGAAGGAGGCGGCCGAGGAAGCCGCCGCGAAGGCAGGCCGCGTCCTCGCCGACCGGTAGGGTGCGAAGACGCGAGCCAGGCTCGGGCGGAGAGCGGCCGGCCGGAATGTCTGACCGGGTCGCTAGGTTGGGCGCATGGATCGGTCGCGACACTGGTACCGGCTGTGCGGGATCGAGCCACCGTGGGGAGACTACGGGCAAATCCTGCTAGCGGGGATGACCGCGCACCAGCCGCGCACCCGGGATGGCCTACTGCAGCTGGAGCGGACTGGGCCGTTCGTCCCGCCCGTCACCCTGCCCGGACTCGGCGATCTGGTTGTCACTGACGCCTTCCGGGTCCGCCTGGAAGACTCACCGCTGGCCGGGCTCGGGTTCCGGCCGGTCCGCATGACACGCATCGTCCGCCTGGAGTGGGAGCGCTGGGATCAGGCCAGCGACGACCCGGCCCACTACCCGGCGGGCGGTGAGCCCGAGGATTACATCCTCGGGCGCCCGCACGACCCCGGACTGGCCGCGCAGATCGGCCAGTTGTGGGAGGTGGCCCTGCCGGACACCGGGGAGGGGAACAACGCTGACCTGGTGCGCGACCAGGCAATGCTGCACAGCTACGCCAGTCCGCGCGCTAAGGACTGGCTGCAGCGGCACGCGGGCGAGTGGCTCTCCTTCGCCAACCCGCCCGGGGCCAGCACACGCGTCAGGATCTGACAATTTCTGTGGCGAAGGACCCGCCCGGGCGATGAAGCCCAGGCCGCCGCGGCCCGGCCGCCTGCTCCTACTTGTACTCGGGTGCGCGCCGCACGGCGGGCAGGGCCTGCACGGCTGGGGTCGCGGTGAGGCCCCGGCCTAGCCAGAGGGCGAGCGGCACGAGCAGGATGATCAGCGTTTCCACGCTGAGGGCGGAGATGCCCAGCGAGCAACGCCAGTTGCCGACATCGCCATGATCGTCCAGGAATCCGCCGGGCAGGGCGCGGGTCAGCAGGTAGCCCCCCATGGCCATGGCGGCTACGGCGCCGGCGGCCGCCCAGACCAGCCAGTGCGACCGGGTGATCAGCGCGGCGCTGACGCCGAGTCCCGCCACGATGATCCCGAGATAGCCGATGCCGACCAGTGGGGTCGGTCCCAGCGTGTCCGGCAGGTCGACAACGTGGATAACGGCGAGCGCCATCAGCGCCAGGGCGCCCAGCGCGCGGGCGATCACGTCCGCACCGCCGGCCGGCTGTGCTGGGCCAAGACGAGTAAGCATGACATCCTCCTGTGATCACGGCCGCCCCGTGAGCCTGATACTGGCCCGGGCGGCAATAGTTTGAATTTCAACTACTAACACGCTTAGTAGAGCTGGCTCGTTCAGTGGCACAGCCCGTCATCGGTGCGATGTGCATCACACGCCGTCGGGTGCGGGCCGGCGGCAGCGACAAGTCCCGCTACCTCCCGGTCGGCGTCAAGCGCCGCAATACCCGGGGCAAGCCGCGGGCTACTTGCGGAGGTGCGTCTTTACCTGGGACTTCTCGCGAATACGATCGGGTGATTCCGGGGCCCACGTCCACAGGGCCGCGGCCGCGGCGAAGCCGACCGAGCCGCTGACGACGATCCCCGCGGCCAGGCCGGCGACGGCGGTGACGGCGGAGAGGATGACGGGGCCGACGCCTGAGCCGGCGTCGGCCAGCTCGCGCCAGATGCCGAGGAAGGTGGGGCGGCCGGCCTCGGGGGAAATGTCGGCGGCCAGGGTCATGACGATGCCGGATCCGATGCCGTTGCCGAAGCCCATGATCATCGCGGTGAAGGCGAGGGTGACAGCGCCGTGCGTCGCGGGCATCAGGAGGAATGAGATGCCCATGATGATCGCGCTGGGCACGGCGACCCAGCGCCGCCCGTAGATGTCCATGACCTTGCCCGCAGGGTAGAAGGTCAGGACGTCAACGGCGCCGGCGACACCGTAGATGACGGAGCTGGCGGTGGGAGACAGCCCGATGTGCGCGGCCCAGAGCGGGATGACCACCTGCCTGGTCTGCCTGATGGCCGACAGCAGCAGGACGCCGGCGCCCAGCGTGACGAAGGTCCGCCAGTACTCGCGCAGGACGCTCCGGGTGGTCACCTGCGCGGCCGCCGCCTTGCGCTGATCGCTCACCTCCAGGTCGGGCACCCGGTAGACGATGACGCCAGCGCCAGCGGTCGCGGCGAGGCTGACGTAGTAGGCGCCGGGCAGTCCCCATAGCTCCATGGCCCCGGCGCCGAGGAAGGGACCGAGGAAAATCCCGAGGCGCATGGTCCCCCCGAGGGTGGACAGCGCCCGGGCCCGCATATGTCCCGGCACCATCTCGGTCAGGTACGACTGCCGGGCCAGGCTGTAGACCGAGCTGGCGGCGCCGATGAGCAGGATCCCGGCCCCGTAGACCAGCAGCGCCCCGGCGCCGCGGCCGAGGTCGATGAGGCACACGGCCAGGCCGGCCGCCGTCGCGATCGCGGCCACCAGCATCGATCGACGCTCACCGATCCGGGTGGCGAGAATCCCCGACGGGATGTTCGTCACGATCGAGCCGATGCCGAGCAGCGCGCCGATGAGGGCGGCGATCGAAGGGCTGGCGCCGCGGTCGATGGCGCTCAGCGCGATGACCGGCAGCATCGACCCCTGGGCGAGGCCGAACAGGGTCGCCGGGCCGTAGGCGGCGACCGCAATCGAACGGAGATGGAACTCTTCGCTCACATCGGCAACACATCTCGCACGATACCGTCCGGTCGCTGAACCCCAGCCGGGCGGTAGCTCATCCCTACGCGGCCAGCTCTCGTTCCGCGGACACCGGTGAGCCGCGGGCACCCCGGAGCCGCCATTAATTAAATAGAAACTTTCTTAATAGTGGTTGACGGCCCGGCTCTCCAGGCATACAAAGTGACAACATCGAACATTTACCGGCACGGACGCGTCAGATCGCCTCAGCTCCTCTCATCCCTGGAGGGTCCATGCATGTCGGAAGGCGGGTTCTGCACACCGCTCTCAGCACTGGCTCGGCACTCGGGCTAACAGCCGGCGGCCTGGTTTTCGCACTGGCCTCGGGGCCCGCCGCGCAGGCATCCACCGCCTGCGCGGCGGCGTGGAGTTCCACCGCCGTCTACACCGCCGGCCAGCAGGCCAGCGAGAACGGAATCAACTACACCGCCAACTGGTGGACGCAGGGCAACGACCCGGCGACCAGCAACGGCGGCAGCGGCTCGGGAGAGCCGTGGACATCCAACGGCTCCTGCACCGGCGGCTCAGGCGGGGGCGGTGGAGGCGGAGGTGGCGGCGGAGGTGGCACGGGCTCGGTGAGCGGCCTGCTCTTCAGTCCGTACAAGGACGTCACCATCAACATGAACTGGAACACCTACCAGATGCAGTCGGCCGTGGAAGGCCCCGACCTGCCGGTGGTAGGCACCGGCAGCCTGGTATCGAACTACATCCCGAAGCTGCCCGCGATCACCCTCGCGTTCGCGACCGGAACCTGCGGCAGCGAGACGTGGGGCGGCGCCTCGGGCGCCCAGTGGGCGGCCGAGAACATCCCGCAGCTCCAGAACGCCAACCTCGATTACGTTGTCTCCACCGGTGGCCAGGCCGGGACGTTCACCTGCGGCTCGACGGCCGGCATGGAAGCGTTCATCGGTCGCTACGCCAGCCCGCACCTGGTCGGCATCGACTTCGACATCGAAGGCGGCCAGTCCGCGTCGGACATCCAGAACCTCGTCAGCGCGGCGGCCGGAGCACAGGCGCAGTACCCGAACCTGCAGTTCTCGTTCACGCTGGCCACGCTGGCCGCATCCGACGGCAGCTTCGGCGGAGTGAACTCGCTCGGCAACGAGGTCGTCGAGGCGGTGCTCGGCTCCAGCCTGAAGAACTACGTCATCAACCTGATGACCATGGACTACGGCAGCGCGTCGGCCGGTGTCTGTGTCGTCGTCTCCGGCAGCTGCGAGATGGGGCAGTCGGCCATCCAGGCGGTGAAGAACCTCGAGCACACCTACGGGATCGCGGCCGGCAAGATCGCCGTCACCCCGATGATCGGCCTGAACGACAACAGCAGCGAAACCTTCACGCCCGCGGACGCGGACACGCTGACGGCCTACGCGGCCGGCAACGGCCTGGCCGGGCTGCATCTGTGGTCGCTGGACCGGGACACACCCTGCGCCACTACCACGACGTACGCGTCTCCCACCTGCAACTCGGATTCCGGCACGACGCCGCTGGAGTTCGACAACAGGTTCCTGAGCGACCTCGGGAAGTAACGAAATCCCCTGGACGGGCCGGGCAGATCCATCTGCCCGGCCCGTCCCTGTAGTGGGCGGGCCGTCGCGGCTCAGGTACTCAGGCCCGGATAGGTAGCCCGGCAGGCGGGCTGAGTAATCGGACCGATGCGGCCCGGGGCGGCCCGGCGCGACCCTGAAGACATGAGCCAGGCAGCCGGCGTGAACCAGTCCGCCGCCGTCGACCAGCAAGCTCCCGGGCTCACCGGTACCCACCTCACCAGCAACTCGTTGCTTACCCCGGCCCAGGCATTGACGTCAGCTTCCTCCGATTCCCAAACGCCGTATCAAGCCGCGATTTTCAGCCTCAGAAAGAGCGAGTGCATCGGGTCGCTCGGCAAGTTCTGGGGGAATGAGCATGCGTTACACCCGGCTCACGGTTTTCGGGGTAGTTGTTCTCGTCGGCAGCCTGCTGTTGCCGTTCGGGGTGACGCGGAGCCGGGCAGGCGCGGCCGCGCCGTTCTACTCATCGGTGCGGCTGGTCCAGGACCGGCCAGGCCGGGACTCCGTCCTGCTGGCGGCGGCCGATACGCTCCGCGGCTGCGAAACCCGTATCGAGTCAACCGCGCGCCGGGCACCGGTGGCGGCCATTGTCGGGGCGTCGTTCACGGCCGGGGTCGGCCCGGACAACCCGGTGCAGTCCTGGGCGGTGCAGCTGGCCCAGGAGCTGCGCTGGAACGCCGTGGTCTACGGGGTGTCGGGGGCGGGCTACGCGCACGGCGGCCCGGGCGGAACCCGGTCGATGTCGAGGCTGCTCACAGCGGAGGATCTGGGCCGCCTCAACCCGGAGCTCGTCATCGTGCAGGCTGGACACGACGACGAGGGCGTGCCGGCCGTGGTCGAGGCCAGCCGGGTCCGCGCGGTCATCAGCCAGATCCGCGCGGCCGCCCCGCACGCCCGGATCGCGCTGCTGACGACGTTCTCGGCTACGGCGGAGGGCACCCCGGCGCTGCGCGCGACCGACCGGGCGATCGTGACCGCCGCCGGGACGGCCGACCCCGGGGCGGTCATCATGGACCCGCTGGCCGGCCGGTGGCGGTTCGGTCACGCGCACGGCGGCCTGCACCCGACCGCGGCGGGCGACCGGTGGATCGCCCGCCGGGTCGCCGCCATCCTGGCCGCGAACGGGGTCCGCGTCGCCCGGACAGACGGACCGTCCCCGACGATCTGCGACATGACCGTCGGGCCGGCCGGGGCCCGGACCGCTTGACGAAATGCTCTGTACATCCGGAAAAGCCCGTGGCTGCTATCGTTCATCAACAAAATCGTGGCGGCAACGGGGAGTTGACCATGACGAGCGGGACGACGGTATTCCCATGCCAGAATTGCGGGTCCACCATGGCCTGGGACCCGGCCGCCGGAATGATGGCGTGCGGCCACTGCGGGAACCGGCAGGCCGTGACGCGCACGGGCACCGCCGTGCGGGAGCATGTGTTTACTGAACTCGCCAGCCTGCCTGCCAAACCGGTCGCCCGGCTCGGGCCGGCCTTCATCTGCCCGAACTGCGGTGCGCGCACCGAAAGCGACCTGATATCGACGAACTGCCAGTTCTGCGCGACGCCGCTCGTCGCTGATCCCGCTGACATCGAACGGGTCGCGCCCGAGGCAGTCGTGCCGTTCGGCATCAGCAAGCAGCAGGCCGGCGACGCGCTGAGGGAGTGGACGTCGTCGCGCTGGTTCGCGCCCAGTGGCCTCAAGAAGCTGTCAGGCGCGGAGACGTTCACCGGCAGCTACCTGCCGTTCTGGACCTACGACAGCAATACCGTCTCCGACTACACGGGCGAGCGCGGCGAGCACTACTGGGTCACCGAGACCTATACCGAGCAGGTCAACGGCCAGCAGGTCACGCAGACCCGGCAGGTCCAGAAGACCCGCTGGCAGCACGCGCAGGGCAGGGTCAGCCGGGCCTTCGACGACGTGCTCGTCCCCGGCACGACCAAGGTCGAGACCGACCTGATCGGCAAGCTCGAGCCCTGGGAACTCCAGACGGCGACGCCCTTCCAGCCGAACTACCTGGCCGGCTTTCAGTCCGTCCGGTACGACATCGAGCCCGAGCAGGGCCTGGAGTCGGCGAAGGCGCAGATGGCCCCGGTGATCGAGAGCGACTGCCGGGCCGACATCGGCGGCGACGAGCAGCGGGTCCGCACCGTCGATACGGCCTACTACGACCTGACCTACAAGCTCCTGTTCCTGCCGGTGTGGTTCCTCAGCTACCGGCACGGCGGCAAGCTGTTCCAGGTCATGGTCAACGCCCACACCAGCGAGGTTGTCGGCCACCGCCCCTACAGTGCAGTCAAGATCACTCTGACGATCCTGGCCGCCCTCATCGTCATCGCGGGCATCATCCTGGCCGTCAGGCTTCACTGAGCTACTTCAGGAACTGCCGGGCCATCACCCATCCGCTGGATCTGGTTGGTGCCCTCGTAGATTTGGGTGGTCGTGGACTAGCGGGCAGTTCCCGCAGGTCAACGCCCGGCGCGCAAGTCGCGAGACTGTTCCTGTTCGGCGGCGCAGGGTTCAGCGACGCTCTGACACAACGAGCGGCAACGGACCCGTCCGTTCAGCTCATCGGACTCGACCGGCTTTACTACGGGTCGTGACTGCCAGGAGGGCGATCCGCCGCAGCCACTCTTACGCGAGCGGACAGCACACGGAGAGGCCGAGCTGTGGTCCTCGCCCCCTGTGCCGCGCCGAGCAGCCCCTGCCCACCAGCCGCATCCCGCGGCCGTAAGGCACCCGACCCGCGACACCAGGGTAAACCCGGGCGCTGCCGGAAGTCGAAGGCGGACATAAGCGCAGCGGCGGGCGGTGCGCCGTGCTCTTGGCCACACCCAGCCTGCGCGGGCGACGTCGCTAGCCCCGACCTCCTCGTCGCGCAGGCCGCCCGGCCCTAGGGCCGGAGGTCCCGCCGTTCCGCCTGCGGGACAGCGGCCGCCGCTGGCTTGGCGGTCAGGTGACGGCGCCTGATCGTGTCGGGTGCCGCCAGCAGCGCCGAGCCGACGGAGCAGACCGCCATGACGTAGTAGATGTCGGTGTAGTTCGCCAGGCTGGCGATCAGGCCGGAGGCCGGGGCGCCCACGGCGATCCCGACGTCCCAGAACGAAGTGAACGCCCCGAGCGCGGCTCCCCGCTGCGCGTCCGAGGCCCGGTTGATGACGATCAGCGCGAGCGAGGGGAACAGCAGCGACAGGCCGGCCCCGATGACGAGGCCGCCGATGATCACCGTGACCAGGTTCGCCGCCAGCGCCACGATCACCAGGCCCGCGGCCTCGACGATCGCCGACCAGAACGCGACCGTCCGCGGCCCGAGCCGGTCGGGGACGTTCCCGATGAACAGCCGCACCCCGATATAGGTGAAGCCGAACGCGTCGAACGCCGCGATCCCGTTACCCACCCCGCGGGCCAGCATGTGCAAGGAGACGAACGCGGCGAGGGCAGCGTAGCCGAGCGCGGCGAGCGATACCGCGAGGCCCGGCACGACCGCGGCGGGCGGCAGCAGGGAACCGCGGCCGCCGGCAACCTCCGGCCGCGGCGGGGCAGTCTTGCCGGCCACGGACGCGAAACCAGCCAGGGCGGCGACCGCGCAGAATCCCCACACCGCGGGGAAGCCCCACACCCGCATGGCCACGGTGCCCGCCAGGGTGCCCAGGGTAATGCCCAGCCACATGCAGATGCCGTACAGGCCTACGACGCGGCCGCGCCGGTTCGCCGGGCACAGGCTGACCAGCCAGGCCGCACCCGCGGTGTACACGGTGCCCTCCCCGGCCCCGTGCAGCAGCCGGACGGCCAGCAACGCGCCGAAGCTGTTCGCGGCGTAGTAGCCGAGCCCGGCCAGGACGCAGATGACCGTGCCGCACAGCATCACGATCTTGTAGCCGTGCCGGTCGGCCAGTCGGCCGGCCGCGGGCCGGGCGACGACCACGGCGACCGAGAGCGCGGCGACGGCCGCCCCGGCCGCCACGTTCCCGCCGTGCAGCCGCCGCAGGACGAAGAACGGCACGGTGGCCAGGGAGGCGCCGATCCCGAGCAGGCTGAAGAAGATCCCGCCGTACAGCGGCAGGAACGGGCGATGGAATGACTGCCGCATGCCGGGCTCCCGGGGTGTCCGCTAGGGCGTGGGCTGCTCCGCCGGGACGGCGAGGAACAAGTTGGTCGGCAGGTGGACCGCGAGCCCCTCGTAGACCTCGCCGCAAACGGCCAGGCCCGGCTCGGCGAACGTGCCCGGCGGCGGCTCGGCCACCCGGATGACCGAGCGCCGGGCGTCGAGCAGCCGGACCGCCTCGGCGAAGTCCCCGGCCAGCGCCTGGCCCGGCGGGATCATCCGGGTCCGGCTGATCAGCGTCCCGTTCGCGGCGAGATCGGCGAGCAGGCTGCCGCGGCCGGCCAGGCCCAGGTAGTAGTCCACCGGGTTGACGATCGCCGCGTGCGCGGTGGAGCCCACCTGCTCGATCTCGTCACACGCCGCGAGCAGCCCGGTGGCGAAATCGCCCCGGTACGGCAGCCGGGCGATACCGGGATGGTGCAGCAGCCCGTTCGGCCCGATCGTCAGCGCCTGGTTCTCGGCGGTGGCCAGCCGGACCAGCAGCCGGTGATCGATGTACTCGGCCAGCCCGGCGGCGTCGCCGGCCAGCCCGGCGGGGATCCGGACCCAGGCCTGGACCGGGTAGAGCCGCGCCTGGGCCACCCCCGGCCGGAACGCCGCCTCGCGGCGCAGGCCGCTTTCCGTCACCGCCGCGGACTGGTCCGGGGTGGGCGGGGTCTCGCACCAGTAGGAGACCACCTCGGTGTCCACCGGGCGCCGCTTCAGCAGGCCGCGCACGGTCAGCCGGGGCTTGGGGCGGTCGGGCCTGTGCGCGTCGGTGATCGTGTAGTCGTACAGTACCTCGGTGTGATCCCCGTGCGCGGCGTACGCGGCCGCGAACGAGGTTCCGGGCGAAACGGTGGCGGTGGCGGTGACGGGCAGGGCGGTGGTCATGCTCACTCCAGGTCAGCGCGCGTGCCGGACGATGCGCTCGTAGAAGGGGTAGTGGTGGTCGTAGAACGACCTGAGCACCGGATGGTTGTCGACCGTGGCCGGGTAGGCGTTCCGGTGGCCGGTGAAGCCGGAGCTGCCGATGGCGTCCAGGTGCCAGCGGCGGTGCCGCTGCCACTCCGGCCGGTCCCCCGGGGTCCAGTGCAGGGCGCCGGGCAGGAACGGTAGCCCCACGGCCTCGCAGTAGGACCTGATCTGCGCGGCCGGGTCGCGCAGCAGTGCCTCGGACCTGATCACCAGCGGCGGGCGGCCGCTGGCCGACCACAGCAGCTGGAACAGCTCCCACAGCCACTCGTAGCCGATCTCGGCGCAGGTGACCGCGGGCTTGATCGCGTAGTGCGAGCTGATCGCCAGCCGCGGATCCCGGACCAGGAAGGTGTGCGTCATCCAGGCCAGCTCGGCGGGCTGGCCGAACACGTAGTCGTAGCGGTAGTCGAGCACCTCCTTGACGAAGACCGGGCGTTCGCGGCCCAGCTCGGCCAGGCGGTCTACCAGCTCGCGGCCGGACCTGGCCACCGCGCCGCCGCCGTCCGGGGCCGGTCCAGCCGCTGGTCCGGCGGCGGGCACGGTCACCGCCTCACCCTGAGCCAGGGCCAGGAAGGGCTCGTGCAGCACGGCGACGTCGCCGCGCTCGATCATCATGCGCACGAACGCGGTGGACGCCGAGCGCGAGTGCGCCCACAAGACGATGACCGGCTTCATCCCGGTTACCCCGACCACCAGGCGGGCACCCGGTCCCACCGGTGCCGGCGCAGGCCGGCCAGCAGCCCGCCGTCGAGGGCCTGGCCGTCGCTCACGCCCAGGTTGGCCCGGACGTGCCCGGGCGTGCGCATGCCGGGGATGACCGTGCTGACCGCCGGGTGGGCCAGGATGAACCGCAGCGCCAGCTCGGGCAGCGGCATCCGGTCCCCGACGTCCGCGACCAGCTCGCCGAAGTGACGGACGCTCGGCCCCAGGTTCTCCGGCCCGAAGTAGGTGTTGCGCCAGTCGCCCTCCGGCCAGCTGCTGTCCGGGCCGATGGCGCCGGTGAGGGTGCCCTCGTCGAACGGCACCCGGGCGATCACGCCGATGCCGTCCCGCTGGGTGCGGGGGAAGAGTTCGTCCTCGGGCGCCTGGTCGAAGATGTTGTAGATCACCTGGATGACGTCGATGAGCCCGGTGTCGAGCGCGGCTAGGCAATTGGCGGCCTCCCAGCGGTTGACGCTGAGGCCGGCCGCGCCGATCACGCCTTCCCGCTTGAGGTCGCGCAGCGCCTCCTGCCAGCGCTCGTCCTTCGCCCAGCGGTCCTCCCAGACGTGCAGCTGGAGCAGGTCGATCCGGCTGACGCCCAGGTTCTCCAGGCTCCTGTAGGTGCACTCCCTGATGTGCGCGGGCGGGAACACGTCGTCCAGGGTGTCGTCCCGGCCCGGCGGCCACTCCATGTTCTTCGGCGGGATCTTCGTGGCGACGTACAGCGTGCGCCCGGGATGCCGGCGCAGCAGGGCCCCGAGCATCTGCTCGCTGATGCCGCGCCCGTACGCCCACGCCGTGTCGAAGAAGTTGCAGCCGAGCTCCACCGCCAGATCGAGGCAGGCCGGGGCGGTGTCGTAGTCGGCGCCGGTGAATCCGCCGGGACCGCCCGCGATGCCCCACATGCCGTAGCCGATCTCGCTTACTTCCCAGCCGAGCCTGCCTAGCGTCCGGTAGCGCATGTCACCTTCCCGTCGTGTCTATGCCTCCAGCGGCGCCGCGGCGGGCGCCATGGCGGCATCCAGGTAGCCCCGGTACGCGGCGATCGCGCCCCGGGTATCGTCGTCGCGCAGCCGCCACCGCTGCTCGAGCCGCCGGCATTCGTCCTTGCGGTACAGGGTCGCGTTGTCGGTGAGCAGGCCGGCCAGTCCGGCCCGCAGCCCGTCCTCGTCGTAGTCGCCGGCGGCGGGGAACAGCGCGGCCAGCGCGGCCAGCTCGCGCTCGCCGGTCCGCGCGGCGCCCTGTCGTGCGCTGGCCCGCAGCCGGGCCAGGAACTCGACGCAGCTGACCGGGGCGGTCGGCGCGCCGACCGCGGCCAGCGCCGCGGCGAAGTCAACGCTGTCCGGGTGGAACACGTGCAGGGTCCGCCCCCACGCGGCCCGGTCGAACACGGCGGCCACCACCCGGGCCGAGGCGTAGTCGACCGGGGTGTAGTCGGACCGGATGGCCGCATCGGGTGACACGCCCAGCCGGTGGATGGCCGACAGCAGCAGGTGCGTGAGCGCCCGCGGGTTGGGGTGCGGCTCGCGCTCGCTCGGCAGCACCTCCCCGAGCCGGAGCACGGTGACGGTCGCGCCGCGGCGGCGGGCCTGGGCCAGGTACCGCTCGGCCACCCACTTGGACCTGCTGTAGCCCCGGGCCGGCGCGGCAGCCGCCGACGGGGCGGCTTCCGGCAGGCGGTCCGGCCTTCGCATCGCCTCGGCCTGCACGGCGGACAGGGTGGAGACGTAGTGCACCGGCACCGGCCGCCGCGTCATCGCCAGCCGCAGCACCTCGGCCGTGCCCGCGACGTTCGCTGGGCGGTGGGCGGCGTAGCTGAACAGGAGGTTGACCAGGGCGCCGTTGTGCAGGATCAGGTCGCAGGTGCGGGCCAGGTGGTCCCAGGCCGCGTCGGCCAGCCCGAAGCCGGGCTGGCCCAGGTCGCCGGCGTACCCGTCCAGCCGGCTGGCGAACCGCGGTTCCCACAGGCCCCGCTCGGCCAGGGCGGCGGCCACCCGTTCGGCCGCTTCGCTGTCGCTTCCCGCCCGGGCCAGGCACTGCACCCGCACGTCGGTGCCGGCCAGCAGATCGTGCACGAGTCGGCTGCCGACGAAGCCGGTCCCCCCGGTGACCAGCACGGCGCGCAGGTCGCCCGGGGACCGTGCGGCCCGGATCGACGGCCGGGCGCCGACCATGGCATCGCGCTCCATCTGCTCGGCTTCCGCGCTCGCGGCGGCGTCGCTCGGGTCCCTGGTGGCGATCAGCTCGGCCAGTCGCCGGGCGGTGGGGTTCTCGATGAGGTCCAGGACGCACAGGTCCGGGACGCCGCACTCGTCGCTGAGCATCCGCACGGCGATCAGCGCGCGGAGCGAGTCTCCCCCGGCCGCCATGAAGTCCGCGTCGGCGGCGAGGTCGGGCTGGCCGAGCGCGACCCGGAAGGCCCGCAGCGCCAGCCCGGTCCAGGACCCGGGTTCCGCCGCCGTGTCCAGCGCGGCGGCGTCCGCGTCCAGCCTGGCCGCCAGCATCGCCCGCAGTTCGCGCCAGTCGACCTTGCCGCCTTCGCCGAGCGGCATCCGGGGCAGCACCAGGCAGTACCGCGGCACGCTGGTCCGGGGCAGCGCGCCGCGCAGGTGCTCCCGGAGTCCCTCGGGCGTCAGGTCAGCGCTCCCGGCGGCGAACAGGGCGAGCGACTTGACGCCTTCCCGCTCGGCGACCAGTGCCTTGGCCTGATAGACGCCGGGACACCGCTGCGCCGCCGCCTCGACCTCGCCGAGTTCGATCCGGACCCCGCCGATCTTGACCTGGAAGTCCCGGCGGCCGGCGAAGAAGAGCCTGCCTTGGTCGTCCAGGAAACCGAAGTCGCCGCTGAGGTAGAGGCGGTCGCCGGGGATCCGGCCGGGAAACCGGTTCGGGACGAACGACTTCGCCGTCGCCGCCTGGTCCCCGTGATAGCCCGCGCCAACGCAGGCGCCGCCGATGGCGATCTCGCCGGTGGCTCCCCGCGGCAGCGGGGAGCCGTCCTCGCCGAGAACCGCCACGTAGCAGTTGTCGATCGGGGCGCCGATCGGGATCACGTCCCCGTCGGCGTCACTGACCAGGTGGAAGACCATCCCGATGGACGTCTCGGTCGGACCGTAGCCGTTGGTGATCCGCACCCCGGGCAGCATCGCCCGCATCCGGTGCACGGCACGGGCGTTGATCTCCTCGCTGCCGACGACCAGGTAGCGCAGCGAGGCGAGCTTGCGCTGCGCCGCCTCGTCCCCGTCCACCATGGCCACCAGCGCGTTGAAGACGCTGGACACGAAGTCGGTCGCGGTGACCTGGTACCTGGCGATGGTGTCCACCGTCAGCTGGAGGTTGAGGAACTCTCCCGTCTCGGGCAGCACGGTCCGGCCGCCGGTGGTCAGCGGCCACATGAGCTGCCAGAGCGAGGAGTCGAACGTGTGCTTGCTGTTCTGGAGCACGACGTCGTCGTCGCCGGCGGCGAACCAGCGGGTCATGAAGCGCAGCCGGTTGGCTAGTCCGCCGTGCAGGTTCAGCCCGCACTTGGGGGTGCCGGTGGTCCCCGAGGTGAAGAATCCGTAGCACACGTCGCCGGGTTCCAGCGGGGTCCCCGGCCGCCCCGGCGACGGGGGCACGGCGCCGACCGCGAGCGGCAGGGCGGCCTCCTGCCAGGCGACCGGAACCTGACCGGCGTCCGCGGCCAGGACCAGCCGGGGGGCGAGCACGCGCAACGCGGTATCCAGCCGATCGTCCGGCCAGCCGGGATCCACCGGGACGAACGCGACGCCGAGCTTCATCATCGCCAGGTAGGCGGCCGGCAGCTCCAGGCTGTTGCCGAGCAGGGTCGCCACCCGGTCGCCCTTGGCCACCCCACGGCCGACGGCGGCGCGGGCGATGCCGTTGGCGAACTGGTCGAGCTCGGCGTAGGTCAGGGTGCGGCCGGCGTAGCAGACAGCGATCCGGTCCGGGACCCGGTCGGCCATGTCCTCGATCAGCTGCGGGACCGCGCGGAATTCACCGTAGTCCACCGCGACGCCCGGCGAAACTCGCCCCTGGGGACAGCGGCACGTCACGTTTATCCAAGGCAAGAAACCGCCGATATCACAAGACAATCAAAAAACCAGTGCGCAGCCCGCTCATAAGTCCTCTCTACGCACGCTTCAGGCCACCGGGCCAGTCGCGTGCCCGGGTCTGGAATGTACTCAATACCGGATCTTAGATCTGCTCGCGCGCCCCGGCAATGATCAATTTCCCGTCTTGTCCCAGCCGGGTTGCACAGCCATTCGAAATAGCCGTCCGGGCCGGACCGCGGCCGGCTCGAAGCCAGGCCCGGCGCCCGGGAGGGCCGGCACCCCGCCGGTCACCAGGGCCGCGGCGAGCCGGCCGACGGCGGGCGCGGTCTGGATCCCGTAACCCGACAGCGCCGCCAGCCAGAAGAACCCGGGCGCGTCCGGCGCCTCCCCGATGACCGGGGTGTCGTCGGGCACGGCGCTGCGCAGGCCCGCCCAGGCCCGGTGGACGTGCCGGATTCCCAGGGTGGTGGCCGCGCGCACCCGGTCGATGGCCGTCGCGACGTCGAGGTCGTCGGGACGCGCGTCGCCGGGAGGCACGGGCGTGGCGTCGTACGGGGGACAGCAGCAGCCGGCCGGACTCGGGCTTGAAGTAGAACGTCTCGGTCACGTCGAGGACCATCGGCCATTCCGCCAGGCCGGGCGTGTCCGGCGCGGGTACCAGGGCGGCCGTCCGGCGCAGCGGGGTGAGTCCTATCCGGCGCACCCCGGCCAGGCCGGCGACCTCGTCGGCCCAGGCCCCGGCGGCGTTGACCAGGCATCCGGCGCGGAACTCGCCCGCGTCGGTGTCCGCGCGCCAGCTGCCGGGCCGGCCGCTGGGCCGGGTCAGCGACCTGAGCCTGGCCGAGCGCACCACCCGGCCGCCGCGGGCCCTGATACCGCGCAGGAACCCCTGGTGCAGAGCATCCACGTCGATGTCCATGGCGGCGGGCTTGAGCATGGCCCGGCTGAACCATTGCCGCCGCAGCACCGGGCAGTAACGCAGCGCCTCGTCGGCGCTGAGCTCCCGGACAGGGACCGGGGCGGTCAGCCCGGTGGCCAGCACCTCGGCGAAGCGTCCTTCGGCGCCGTGCGGGCCCAGCGCGAGCACGCCGCGTGGCGTGAGGAGCGGGCGGGTGAAGCCGGACGGCGGCGTGCGGTAGAACCCCCGGCTCGCCCGGGTGAGCGCGCGCACCACGCTGTTGCCGTAGTACTCGGTGAACAGCGCCGCCGACCGGCCGGTCGAGTGGTATCCCGCCACCGGTTCCCGCTCGAGCACGGTCACCCGTCCCGACTCGGCGAGGAAATAGCCGACGCTGGCGCCGGCGATCCCGCCGCCCACCACGAGGAAATCGCACTCCATGGCGAGAAGCTATCCGACGGCGAATAAGAGCGCGAGACCCAGCGGCCGCCATTACTGTCACAATGACCACTCCAGCCTCCGCAATCAGTGATTCCTCAGGAATTCAGGACCCTGTAACCACTGGCGGTTTTCCGCGGCACATGAATACTGGCCTACCGCATCGGCACGGGTTAAGATCCACAATGCCCGCACCTGTGACAGGACTCAGCGTCCCCGCGAACCCTCTAGGCAGGCATTTCCGTGACCAAGAAGCGCCCCCCTGAGCCCTACGTCAACAGTATCGAGGCTCCCGTCTACCAGAGCGCGTCCTACTATTTCGACGACGCCGGGCACGTCCGGACCGGGCTGCACGAGCTGACCACCCCGGCCGGACGCTACGGAAGGTACAGCAACCCGACCTGGCTGGAGGTGGAGAGCCGGGTCAGCCAGCTGACCGGGGGTGAAAGCTCGCTGCTGTTCGCGTCGGGCATGGCGGCGCACTTCACCACGTTCGTCTCGCTGCTGAAGGCCGGCGACGAGGTGGTGCTGCCCGCGGAGTCCTACCGCCAGGTCAGGAACGTGTTCCATGCGATCCTGCCCAAGTTCGGCGTGGTCGTCCACGAGATCTCGATCCGCGATCCGGCCGCCTTCCTCGACGGCATCCGGGCCCTCGCGCCCCGGCTGCGGCTGGTACACCTCGAGATGCCCTCCTCGCCGCACATGTACCTGATCGATGTCGCGCGCGTGCGGGAGATCGTGGGGCCGGATGTCGTGATCACCCTGGACAGCTCGTTCTCGCCGCCGCCGAACTTCTACGCGCTGCGCTGGGGAGTGGACCTGGCGCTGTTCAGCGCGACGAAGTACATGGGCGGCCATGGGGACATCGTCTCCGGCGTCCTGTCCGGGCGGCGGGACCTGATCGAGCAGGTCCGCTGGTACCGGGACACGACCGGGCCGGTCGCCGACGGGAACAGCGCCTTCCTGCTGAGGCGCAGCCTTTACACCCTGTCACTGCGGATGGAGCGCGTCAACGCGCTCGGCATGGCGGTGGCCAGGTACCTGGACAGCCATCCCGCCGTGCAGCGGATCTACTACACCGGGCTTGAGAGCCACCCGCATTTCAAGCTCGGTCAGGCCTACCTGGCCGGGCACGGCGGCGTGATCACCTTCGAGCTCGGCCTCAGCGAGGCGGCCACCGCCGAGGTCGTCGACCGGCTCACGGTGCCCTTCATGGCCTCCAACTTCGGGGCGCCGCACACGCTGGTCGAGCAGAGCACGTTCTTCACATACTTCGAATACGACGACGAAGGCCTGGCGAGCATCGGCGTGGACCGCAGCACCATCAGGCTGGCGCTCGGTTACGTGAACGAGGCCGATGAGGTGATCGGCGACCTGGACCAGGCCCTGCCCTGAGCGCCGCCCTGCCATCGGCCGCGCGGTCAGCGCCGTTCGCTGCTGAGATCAGGGGCCGCCGGTCGAGGCGCGCACCCGGAGCGTCGCCGGGATGTGCCGGGGCGCCGCTACCTCGCCCCCGTCCAGCCGGGCCAGCAGCATCTCGACCGCCATCTCGGCCTGCCGGTCCGGGTGCAGGTCAAGCGCCGTGACCGGCGGGTCGCCCTCGCGCGCCTGCATGCTGTCCACGCCTCCCGCGATCAGCAGCCGCCCCGGCACCGGACAGCCCGCCTCCTTGGCCGCCCGCAGCACCCCGCGAACGAACCGCGCCGCCACCACGAACACCGCATCCGGCGGCTGACCATTGTCCAGAAGCTGCCGGGTCGCCCGGTACGCGTTCTCCTCACCCGACTGCATGACCACCGGGACGACCAGCCGCGGGGCGGCGTGCTCCCGGGTCCACGCGTCGTAGGCCTCGAGGGTCTCCGCCGCCCAGCCCCAGTCCGTCTGCGGCATGAGCAGGGCGATGCGCCGGGCACCGCGATCCGCGAGGTGGTCGAGGACGCGCCGGGTGTTCGCGTCGGTCTCCGAGGCGACGTACCAGGGGTCATCGGGGCTCCCGAGGTCGCGTTCGATCGTCACGACCGGCAGGCCCTGGCTGGCCAGCAGGGTGACCCGCGGGTCCGGGGGGAGGGGTCGACGACGATGCCGCCGTCGACCGCGAGCCCGCGCAGGCCGGTCTGGACAATGGCCGGCGGCAGCAGGATGAGCGCCTGTTCCTGGGCGAAGGCGGCCGCGGCGGCCGTGGTGGCCAGGCGCATGTAGAACTCCAGGCTCAGCGCCTCGTCCGTGCGTACGTCGGCCTGCACCGGGAGCAGCAGGGCCAGCGCCCCCGAACGGCCCGAACGCAGCCCGCGGGCGTGCCGGTTGGCGCGATAGCCCAGCAGGCCGACCACCTGCATCACGTGGGCCCGGGTGGCCGGGTCGACGCGGCCCTTGTCGTTGAGGGCGTGCGACACGGTGGTAATGGATACGCGGCCGCCTTGGCCACGTCGTGAATCGTCGGTCGGGTCGCCATCGGTCCTGATCAGGGAGAGTTCCGGGTACCCCGAGCATACGGCGGGCGGGATACGGCCCCGCCAGGGCGGTGGCAGCCAGGATGACAAAACGTTTCTGCGTTCGTCAGGAGCACGGCCGAGTCACAGTACGTGCCGGATTTGCCGGGAGATCTTGACATCGCACGGGGGCGATTCTATGGTCTGCCAAAAGGATTTGGCAATTACCTGCCAGAGTAGCCAAATCGAGAGGCGGCGGCCGATGCACCACTCCCACAGAATCCGCGTTCCCCGGACAGCCGCGACCTGCGCCGTCATCGGAGCCGTCGCCCTGACGGCGGCCGGCTGCGCCAGCAGCGGTAACAGCACGAGCCAGGCCACGGCCACGGCCACCGGCAGGCCAGCGGTGGCGCGGCCATCTCGGTGCCGGCCGGGGCGGTCGGCCAGGCCGGGCACGATCCGCTACTGCTCGGATATCTCCACGCCGCCGCTGGAGTTCTACGCCGACGGGCAGCAGGCCACCGGCTCCGACGTCGACCTGGGCAACGCGGTCGCGGCCGAACTCGGGCTGAAGCCGGTGTGGGTGAACACCGCGTTCGCCGGGCATCATCCCGGCGCTGCAGGCCGGCCATTGCGACGCGATCCTGTCCCAGCTGTTCGACAAGCCGGCCCGGCGGGCGGTGGTGAACTTCACCGACTACATGAACTCGAGCGAGGCCGTCCTGGTCCGCCAGGGCAACCCGAAGCACGTGACCGGCATCGACGGACTGTGCGGGCTGAACGTGGCGGCCGAGACGGGCACCACCGTCACCGACTACCTCGCGCAGCAGAGCAAGGCTTGCACGACAGCGGGTAAGAAGGCCATCGCGGTCCAGACGTTCCTGCGTGACAGCGACGCGCTGAACCAGCTCACCCTCGGCCACGTGGACGCCTACGGCACCACGGTCGAGACCGGCGAGCTACGACATGTCCAAGGACGTCGGGGATGTTCGAGATCGCGGGCGCGCCGTTCGGCCAGATCCCGACCGGGATCGCGACCACCAAGAAGGACACCGGTCTTGCGTAAGGCGATCGCGGCCGCGTTCGCCGTCCTGAAGCAGAACGGCACCTACAGCCAAGATCATGGCCAAGTGGAACCTCAAGCGTTGACGATGCTCAAGCTAGGCAGCACGGCATGCACTTCGACTGGACCTTCTTCCAGCACCTGCTGTTCCACCCGCCTGGCAGCTTCGTCCAGGGCGCCATCCGCACCGTCTACCTGGCCGTGATCGCCCAGGCGCTCGGCGTGCTGCTTCGGCCTGCTGCTGGCGCTGTGGCGGCGCGAGCCGCCGCAGCGTGCCGCGCGATGTTCGCCAGCGGCTACATCTGGCTCGTCCGGGGCACGCCGCTGCTGGTCCAGGCCGTGATCATCTACGACGGCAGCTCGGCCCTGGGCTTGTACTCGTTCCGCACACATCACGTCCTCGGGCCGGTCTCGGTTCCCGGGCGTGGTCCAGGCCGGCATCGTCACCCTGGCCCTCAACGAGGGCGCCTACATGGCCGAGATCATGCGGGCCGCCATCGACTCGGTGGACAAGGGGCAGGCCGAGGCGGCCGAGTCGCTGGGCATGCGCCGGCGCCAGGCGATGCGCCACGTGGTGCTGCCCCAGGCCATGCGCGTCGTCATCCGCCGCTGGGCAACGAGTTCAACAACATGCTCAAGGTCACCTCACTGCTCAGCGTGATCGGACTGCAGGAACTGTTCCTGGCCGCACAGGACTACAACTCGACGACGTTCCGCACCTTCGAGATCTTCCTGGTGGTGGCCATCTACTACATCGTGATGACCACGGTCTGGTCGCTCGATCCAGAGCGCGATCGAACGGCGGCTGCGGGCCACGGGGCGGCGACGCCGATCGACCAGCGTCACACTGCGGGAGCGGCTGTTCGGCGGGGGCGGGCTGGTCGCTGGTGACCAGCTGCGAGGAGCCCGGTGAGGCTGCGCGGGGCTCTCGTCGCAGGACGCGCAGCACCAGCCGCGGTGCGACGCGGCCGACCGGTGGTCGAGGCGATCGGGGTGCACAAGTGGTTCGGCCCGCTGCACGTTCTGGACGACGTCGTCGCTCGACGGTGCGCCAGCGGAGAGGTCGTCGTGCTCATCGGCCCGTCGGGCTCGGGCAAGACGACGCTGCTGCGCTGCATGCAACCACCTCGAGCGGATCGACGAGGGCCGGCTGTCGTCAATGGGCACCTGATCGGCTACCGGGTGAACGCCGAAGGGCGAGCTGCACGGAGGAGTCCGAGGCGGAGATCGCGCGCCAGCGGCAGGACATCGGGTTCGTGTTCCAGCACTTCAACCTGTTTCCGCACCTGACCGCGACCGAGAACGTCGCGCTCGCGCCGGTCCGGGTGCGCGGGACGGCCGCGGACCAGGCGCGGGCGGACGCGCGCCGCGCTGCTGGCCCGGGTCGGCCTCGGAGGACAAGTGCGACTCCTACCCGCGCCAGCTCTCGGGCGGCCAGCAGCAGCGGGTGGCGATCGCCCGCGCGCTGGCGATGAAGCCGGCGCTGATGCTGTTCGACGAGCCGACCAGCGCCCTGGACCCGGAGATGGTCGGCGAGGTGCTCGAGGTGATCCGCGAGCTCGCCCGGGACGGCATGACGATGGTGCGTCGTCTCGCACGAGATGGGCTTCGCCCGCGGCGTGGCCGACCGGGTCGATGATGATGGACGAGGGGCGCGTCGTCGAGACCGGGCCGCCCGGCGCAGATGCTGGACGAGCCCGAGCCAGGAGCGCACCCGCGCCTTCCTCTCGAAGGTGCTGCACTGACGTGACGATCACCCGTTACGCGCCCGGCGGCGGCGGTCGCGGCCGCCAACCACCTCGCGGCCGACGGCCGGGCCTGGCGATGCTCGAGCGGGGCGGCAACGCGGTCGACGCCGCGATCGCGGCGGCGGCGGTGATGGCCGTCACCTCGCCGCACATGTGCGGCCTCGGCGGCGACCTGTTCGCCCTGGTCACGACGGCGCCGGGGGCAGCAGCGCCCGCCGCGCTGAACGCCTCGGGCCGGGCCGGGTCCGGAGCGGACCCGGCGCGGCTGCGGGCCGAGCGGCGTCCGGGGCGATGCCCTTCCAGCGGCGACATCCGCAGCGTCACGGTCCCGGGCTGCGTGGACGGCCTCGTCGCGCTGCACGAGCGGTTCGGCACGCTGCCCCTCGCCGGCCCTGCTGGCCCCGGCGCGGCGGCTGGCCGACGAGGGCTTCCCGGTCTCGCCGACGCTGGCCATCGAGTCCGCGGAGCTGGCCGGCCGGAGCTCGACGGCTCGCCTTCGGGGCGCCGGCTCCGCTGCGTCGGGGCCGGCGCCTGCGCGCTGCCCGGGCGTCGCGCGAGGCGCTCGGCGCGCGATCGCCGACGCACGGTCGCGCGGGCTTCTACGAGGGCGCGGCGGGCGCCGAGCTGCTCGCGGCCGGCGCACGGCGAGTTCACGCCCGACGGACCTGCGCGACCTCGCAGGCCGACTGGGTGGAGCCGCTGCGACCTGCCGGCGTTCGGGCGCGACGCTGTGGACAGCGCCGCCGAACTCGCAGGGCTACCTGGCGCTGGCGGGCGCCTGGATCGCCGAGCGCGGTCGGGCCTGCCCGACCCGTCCGGAGGACGAGCGCTGGGCATTCCTGCTGGTCGAGGCGGCCCGGCAGGCCGGCCTTCGACCGGCTCGCGGTGCTGCACGAGCACGCCGACGGCCGCGACCTGCTCGCCCGCGAGCACGGCTGGCGCCGCGCGCTGCCGCCTGGCCGACGCAGGCGCGCCGACGGCCTCGCCGACGTCTACGGCGACGGCGGCACGACCTACGTTTGCGCCGTCGACGGCGACCGGCGTCGGCGTCTCGCTGATCATGTCCAACGCGCGCCGACTTCGGCTCCGGCATCGTCGCTGCCCGGCCTCGGCATCTTCCTGCACAACCGCGGCATGGGCTTCTCGCTTGACCGCCGGGCCACCCAGCCGAATACCGGCCGGGGCGCCGGCCCGCCGCACACGCTGACCCCGGTGGCCGTCACCGGCGCGGCCGGGGCGCTGGACGCGGTGCTCGGCACGATGGGCGGCGACGCCCAGCCGCAGGTCCTGCTGCAGCTACTGGTCCGGGCGCTCGTCCACGGCGAAGAGCCCGGGCGACGGCGGTCGCGCGCCCCGCGCTGGGTCCTCAGCCGCGAGCCCACCACCGCCTTCGACAGCTGGGACCTGGACGCGCCGCCGCTGGTCCGGATCGAGCACGACGCGCCCGCGGCCTGGTCCGCGGGGCTGCGCGCCCGCGGCTTCGAGGTCACCGAGAGCCCTCCGGGCGACCAGTCGTTCGGGCACGCGCAGCTGATCCGCGTGACTGCCGACGACATGCTGGCCGGCGCGGCCGACCCCCGGCTGGCGACGGGGCCTTCGCCGGCTGGTGATTCGGCGGAGACGCTCAACCCAGCCGCCGGAGCAGGCCTGCCTCCCGCTCGCGGCTCAGGCCCTCCTCCCCCGGCGCGGCCAGCCACCGCGGCACCCCCATCCACGGATCCACGCCCGCGGCCAGCAGACGGCCGGTAGAAACCCACTGCAGGACCGCGTCCCGGCTACCGGTCGCGGCCACGCACTCGCCCAGCAAGCGGCCAAACGGGATTGGCTCACCGGTCACCTTGAAACTCCGCGCCATCCTTGCCGGCAACCCTCGGCGATCCACCCGCCCAGGTCACGTACGTCGACGAACTGCATGGATCGCCCGGGCCGGCGGGGGCGAGGATGCGGTGAGCAACGTGATCTGGCGGTTCACCGTGGTGCCGTGGGGTAGCGTGCTGAGTCGGCCAAGCTGACCCGACCTGGCGGGGGCCGCTGCTCGAGAGGCACTACGTTGCACGATCACGAAACACGGAAGCGCGCTCTGCGCAGGTTCGCCATCCTGGCCAACCTGCTGCTGCTGGTGGCGCTGGCGAGCGCCTGCCACAGCTCGTCGACGGCCGCATCCTCGACCTCTGCTCCGGCTTCCGTGAGCGCCAGCAGCACGGTCAGTACCGCGACCGCCAGCGGCGGCTGCCCGGCCTCCAACACCACGACGTTTGCGAAGACGAAGTTCGTGCTGCACGTCGGGCTGGCGGCAGGCACGTTCCACCGCTATATCTACAAGCCGTTCCGGGCGGGCGGCTTCCGGTCCGGTGCCCACGGCCGTATCCGGGCCCTGCTCAAGGCGGGCGCGACGGCCCTGTTCGACGAGCACGAAGTACGCAAGGCCATTCAGGACGTCAAGGCGAGCCCAGCACTATGCAAGGTGCTGATAGCCCCGCTGAGTGCACTGGACAGCAAGTTCGAGGCGATCAAGGCCAAGATCTCCGGCGGGGACACCGGCGGTCTAGCCGACGCGAACAATGCGGTGGCCGCGGTCAGTTCCCGCAGCGCGCAGGGCGGCGCGCCGATCACCGAGAGCACCGACGAGAGCCAGGGCTGACTCATCCCCGGCGACGCCGTTTCAGCCCTTCAGGAGCTGGCGGGCCATGACCATGCGCTGGATCTGGTTGGTGCCCTCGTAGATCTGGGTGACCGTGATAGCCGGCTCCGTCGCCGACGGGGACGGGGGCGCGCTTAAGCGGCCGGCCTCAGCGGGGTTTCCGAGCGCGGCGGCGTCCTCGGTGGTGCCGCGGTCGGTAGCGTGCCTGTCGATTGCCTCGGACACGTACAGCGGCAGCGGGATGTCGCGGAACTGTGGCACCACGGCCGACTCCGGTACCTGTAGTGGCCCGAGCGCGTGACCGATGCCTAAGCGGGCACGTGCTATTTGCGTCCGCGGGCGACGTGTTCGCGTACGGCGGGTATCGTTTCGGCGGCGAAGCGTTCGAGCACGTCCGGGTCGTCGCTGGCCAGGATGAAGATGCTGACGCCGTCCTGGAGGGTCATCTGGGCCAGTGCTTCCGGGGTCTGCTGGTCCGGGAAGATGTTGAGCAGGCGGGTGATCTCGCGGGGGTCGCGGCCCGCGGCCCGTGCGGCGTCGTCGATGATCGCGTTTCCCTTGGGCAGGCCGCCGGGCTCCATGACCGGCAGCGACGGCAGCCAGCCGTCGGCCTTGCGTCCCACCAGGTCCTGCATCCTCGGCTTGTGGGCGCCGAGCCAGATCGGGATCTCGTGTGCGGGCGCGGGCCCGCGCTCGGCGCCGTGAACCTGGTAGAACTCGCCGTCGGCATTGAGGGTGCCGGGCACGTCGGCGTCCCAGATCCCGCGGATCACGTCGATTGCCTCGCCAAGCGCCGCCACGCCCTGCAGCGGGGTCAGCCGCCGTCCGCCGGCTGCCTGCACGGCATCCCAGTAGAAGCCGGCCCCGATCCCGAGGCTCGTCCGTCCGCCGGAGAGCAGGTCGAGGCTGGCAGCCGCGCGGGCGAGCACGGCGGGGGGCTGGCGCAGCGGCAGGTTCAGCACGTTGGCGGACACGCCGATGCGCTCGGTCCGCGCTGCCACCCAGCTCAGCAGGGTCCAGGTATCGAGGAAACTCGACTGGTAGGGATGATCCTGGAAGGTGACGAAGTCGAAACCGAGCCGCTCACTGAGCTGCGCCAGCTCGACCGGACGGCGCGCCGGGGAGTTGGCGGGAGAGATGAACGTTGCGAAACGCAGAGGATGGCCGTAGTCAGGCACGGGTGTCTCCTTCGGTCCTTCGTGTGTGGACAGCCACGATGAGATGTTGTCGCCGACCTGCTTGATGACGTCTTCGCCGGTGCCGGACGCGGGCAGTCCCGGGTGGTCAGAGTCGATTGCCTGCAGGTCGGATGGCGCAGGGGGCCGCCGACATCCCGGGCAGGCAGGCGGAACCCTGCCTGCCCGGGACGGCCGCCGGGTGCCAGTGCGCGGCGCTGGAACTGCAAGCGGGGCTTCAGTCCGGGACGTTGACGCCGAGGCTGATGTTGAACCCTGCGCCGTGGCGGGCCAGGCCCATCAGCAGCAGGCCCGCTCCCTCCAGCCAGTGCGCCATCGTCAGGTCTCCCGTGTCCAGCGGGCGCAGCCCGAGGCTCTCGATGAACGCCGACACGCTTGCCTTGGCGTGCGCGTCGTCGCCGGCGATGAGCACGTCCAGCGGGCGGCCCTGGGCCAGGACGTGGCCGAAGACGGTGTTGAACGCCTTCACGACGTGCGCGCTGGCCGGGGCTGCCTTGGCGATCTCCTGAGCGCCGGAAGTGCCGTCCGGGGTGACCAGCCCGGCGGCGTCAGCGTTGAAGGTGTTGGAGATGTCGATGATGACCTTGCCGGCCAGCGCGTCCCCGTACTGGGCGACAACCTGCGCGGCGCTGGGGTAGGGCACCGCGAGGATGACGATGTCGCCGGCCGGGGCGGTGCCGAATGTCCCGGCCGTGGCGCCGCTGCCCAGCGCGGCGGCCAGGTCCTTGGCCTTGGCCGCGTCGCGGCCGATGACCTCGACTGCGTTGCCGCCCTCGACCGCACGGGCGGCTATGGCGCGGGCCATGCCCCCCAGGCCGATGAAGCTGATGCTGCTCATGGACGGGTGCTCACTTTCTGTAGTCTGGGATGACTTTTGTTTTCAAGGGATATGGGGCCGGCTGCCCGGCCGGGTGGCGTCAGATGTGACTGAACCCGCCGTCGACGACCAGGTTCGCGCCGGTGATGAAGCTGGCGTCCGAAGAGGCGAGGAACAGCGCGGTGGACGCGATCTCTTCGCTGGTCCCCAGCCGTCCCAGGGGGATGGCGGAGGTGATCTGCTCCCGGAATTCCGGGGTGACGGTACTGAAGAGCGCGGTGTCGATCGAGCCGGGACTGATGACGTTCACCCGGATGCCGCGGTCCTTCAGCTCCGCAGCCCAGGTGCGCGCGAGTGAGCGAACGGCTGCCTTGCTGGCCGAGTACACCCCGGCGCCGGGGATGCCCTTGGTCGCGCTGGTCGTGCCATTCAAGATGACCGACGCGCCGTCGCTCATCAACGGCAGCAGGTACTGAACGGTGAACACGGTGCCCCGGAAGTTGACGGCGACGAGCGTGTCGAACGAATCCGGCGTGATGCTGCCCAGCGGGTCGGATACCGAGCCGACGCCGGCGCTGGCGAACAGGACGTCGACTCGTCCGTGATGCTCCCGCACGGTCTCGGCCAGGCGGGCGAGGTCGTTCAGGTTTCCTGAGTCCGCCTGCACGCCCGTTACGTTGTGGCCGATGGCGGTGACCGCCTCGTCCACTTTGTCTTTGCGTCGACCGGTGATGAACACGTGGGCGCCTTCAGCCACGAAGAGCTTGGCCGTTGCTAGCGCCATCCCAGACGTCGCTCCGGTGATCACTGCGACCTTGCCATCGAGCTTGTACATGGTGAACTGGCCTTTCTGTCGGTTGTGGTTCGTGTTTGGTGCCTGGCGCCGCGATCGGTCCTGTCACCGGGCGCCACCCGCCATGGGCTGTCAGATCAGTTCGCCGGCGATCTCGTCGAGGGGCTCGGGCGAAGCGGCCAGGCGCGCTCCTGCGGCCCGCGCGGCCGCTGAGGCGCCTGCGGCCCCGGGGGGCTCCATAGCGCTCATCTGCTTCACTCCTCGTGCGGTCAAGTCAGAGCGCCAAGATGAGGCACCCCTCCGGTCGTTGCTGCCTACCTAAACGGAGGGGTGCCTCACTCTATTCCGGAGGGGCACCTCAGGTTGGCAGAAGTTTTCGGGCCCCGGGCACCGGACGTCATGCTCGCGGGAGGGCCACCGGGATCGTCAGCCAGATAGCGGGCGCTATAGCGCTCTCGCATGCCGTCAGCGACGTCGCGCGCGATCATGCCGGCGAGCTCACCGAGGTCAACCGCGCTCTGACGGGTTCCTGAGCGGCGCAGAAAGGGAGGCCGCCCTCAGTATCGCCGGTAAACTGACGAAGTGAGTCGTAGCGACGTTGAGCAGATGCGAAGGCCCCTGCGCCGCGACGCCCGGGAGCGCCGAGACAAGCTCCTCGCCGCGGCGCAGCGCGAATTCGCCGCACACGGCGTGGATGCCTCCCTGGAGAAGATCGCACGCGACGCCGGCGTTGCCATCGGTACCCTGTACCGCCACTTCCCGACGCGCCTGGACCTGCTCATGGCCGCCTTCCAGCCCCGGCTTCAGGAGTTCCTCGACGGGGCCAACAAGGCCCTGGAGATGGACGACCCGTGGGAAGGGCTCGTGTACTACCTGGAGCACCTGTTCGGCATGCAGGCAGGAGACCGGGGTTTCAACGACTTCCTCTCCCGCCGCTTCACCGACAGTGCCGAGACCGAGCGCATCCACGACGAGATGTGCCAACAGATCGTGGACATGCTCACCCGGGCCCAAGAAGCCGGCGAGGCTCGCCGCGATATCACCCTGGCCAACATCGTCAACCTGATCTGGTCCAACGGCCGGATCATCGAGGCCACCAGCGCCACGGCGCCCAACGCCTGGCGGCGTTACCTCTACCTCATGCTCGACGCCTACCGGGCTGAGCGGGCACATCCGATCCCCGAGCCGCCGATGACGTACGAGCAGCTGTACGACGCCATGGTCCATCTCAGCAAGACGGAGTAGGCGCGACCGCCCTGCTGTCCAGCTGATCCAGCCTCCATGACGCCGTTCGCGACCGGCTGGCTTTCTACAGCTGACCGTCGAGGGAACGCCAAGCAAGCCCGTAAGCGCGTTAGCGCCGACGTTATCGTCCGCGATTCGTCCGGTCGCATCCTCCTGGTCGATCCCACCTACAAGCCGGACTGGGACCTGCCCGGCGGGATGGCCGAGGCCAACGAGCCCACCTCACGGACCCTGGGACGACCTCCTCAACTTCATCTTCGACGGCGGCACCCTGAGCGACGACAACATCAAAGGGCTGCGACTTGTCGACAGCGAACTGCGCGCTTTTGAGTTCTGCGACGAAGGCCAGGCCAAGGAACGCCTCCGCCCCTACGTCTGGCGCAGGGCAAGCGCCGCACTGGAAGCACTGGAAACCGGCCGGGCACGGTACCTGCAGGACGGGTACGCCTAAGCCGACTCAAGAACGATGTACCTCGCTTGTACCTGGCATCTGCCCGTCTTGTACCTGGTGCGCATCGACCTCGATCACGACCGCATGGATCGCGCCGGGGATAGCCCGCAGGGTCAGCACGGATTCAGCACCAGGCCGGGAAACGATGGGAAATAACCGGCACGAACCGGACAATAAAGACACGAGAATAGGCCGCCCAACTCGATAGTCCGGCGGCCCGTTCCAGTCGAGACTGACCAGAGAAATCGCAGGTCAGCGCCTAATTTACCCCTTAAGCAGCTGCCGGGCCATCACCATGCGCTGGATCTGGTTGGTGCCTTCGTAGATCTGGGTGATCGTAGACCAGCGGGCAGGTTCCGCAGGTAGCTGGCGGGTCGGGGGTGGAGTGCCAGCACGGATTCAGCACCGGTTTCCAGGGGCCATCGCGCCGGGTCGCGCCGCACCTGTCCTCGGTCCGCGCCCTCGCTGCGGGAATCTCGCGAGATTCCCGGCATGCCGGCGATATCCTCTATCGAGGAAGTCATCCGATCGCCAGTTCGAATACGGAGATCTTCACGACGGTGGCGCGCGAGGCAGAACTGACAAGGCCCTCGGAACCGGTGACGGCTGAGGGAGAGCCCCTTGAAGCCGGGCCTCTCCGCCCAGGGAAGGTGGCCCGAGCCGTCGTCTCCGACGGCCACGCGGTCCACGCTGCCATCGAGGCGGTCCTGGCCGCGCCGGGAGAGTCCCGCGAGGTCGCGCGCCGGGCGTACGAGGCGGTGCGCGACCGGCACATCGCCGACGCGCTGGCCGTCATGCCGGTCGACCGGCTCCGGGACCTCATCCAGAAGAAGATCACGTTCGCCCCCCTGATAGACGCGGGCATCGCGACGGTCGGCGCGGTCCTCGCGACCGGACGGGACGGGCTCAGGCGAATCCCCGGGGTTCGCCGCAAGGCGGCCAAGCGGATCATGGCCGCCGCCGCGCAGACGCGGGAGTCCGTCGAGGGGGCCACCCGCGTTCGCATCGACCCGGACGCCCGGACCCCCGAGCAGACCGCGCTGGTCGCTGCGCTGCGCCGTTACGAGCGCTCCAGGTCCGCGCTCAAGGGACCGGACCTGAGCCCGCTGGCCAGCGAGATCGGGAGCCGTCTGGGCCGGGCCGCGCGCGGGGCGAGCCGACCGAGAATGCTCTTCACGTTCTCCGGGCGGAAGAAGCTGGAAGCCCGTGATGCTCTCGCCGAGCTGGATGCCATCCTCAGCTCCAAGCCGGTCACCACGGCCCGCAAGCGGCTGGCCAGGGCCGAGGCCGAGCTGGAGAAGGCCGGCAAAGAACAGCGGGTCACCCGGCTGTGGAACGACTACCTCGCCCGCCCCGTCACCTACAACGGCCTGCTGATCGATGTCGCGGAACTCGATCCGGCGCGGGAGGCCAGCCAGGGCTTCCTGCCCGCTGACATCGCCGAGCAAGTCCGCGTCCTGCCCCTTGACCAGTCTCTCCTCAAGACGTCGCTGCGCGGCTACCAGGCCTTCGGCGCGAAGTTCGCCCTGGTCCAGGAGCGGGTGATCATCGGCGACGAGATGGGCCTGGGCAAGACGATGCAGTCACTCGCCGCGATGTGCCATCTAGCCGCCAAGGGCGCGACGCACTTCCTGGTCGTCTGCCCGGCGAGCGTGGTCATCAACTGGACGCGCGAGGTGGAGCGGCACACGATGCTCGAGGCCCGCCGGCTCCACCTGCCCGGCGCGAAGCGGCAGGCCGCCGAGCAGGAGTGGGCGGCCAAGGGCGGCGTCGCTGTCACGACGTTCGAGGCGCTGCGCGCCATGCCAGCAGACCTGGACGTCCCGATAGCGATGATGGTCGTCGACGAGGCGCACTACGCGAAGAACCCGACCGCGTTGCGCACCCAGGCGGTCAGCGAGTGGGTGGGCCGGAGCAGGCGGGCCCTGTTCCTGACCGGGACGCCGATGGAGAACAAGGTGGAGGAGTTCCGGGTGCTGGTCGGGCACCTGCGCCCGGATGTCGCCGAGAACCTGGACCATCGCGGACGAGGCGCTGGACGGCACCAGGTTCCGGGAGCGGGTGGCGCCGGTTTACCTGCGGCGCAACGAGGAGGACGTGCTCAGCGAGCTGCCGGCCCGGCTGGAGACGCAGGAATGGGTGGCGCTCGAGGGAGCGGCGCTGCGCGCGTACCGGAAGGCGGTCATCGAAGGGAACTTCATGGCCATGCGCCGGGCCGCGTTCGACCCGGGCACGGTGAAGGGATCGCAGAAGCTCCGGCGGCTGGTGGAGATCGTCAGCGAGGCCGCCGACGGCGGGCGCAAGGTCATCGTGTTCTCGTACTTCCGCGACGTGCTGGAGACGGTGACCGAGGTACTGGCCGGGCGAGACGGCGTCCCCGGCGTGCTCGTCATCGGCCCGCTGACCGGGGACATCCCGCCGGCTGACCGCCAGGCGATGGTGGACGAGCTCACCAGCGCCAAGCGGCCCGGCGGTGCTGGTCGCCCAGATCCAGGCGGGCGGCGTGGGCCTGAACATCCAGGCCGCGTCCGTGGTCGTCATCGCCGAGCCGCAACTGACGCCGTCGATCGAGGAGCAGGCGATCGCCCGCGCGCACCGGATGGGCCAGGTCCGCCGCGTGGACGTGCACCGGCTGCTGTGCGAGGACAGCGTCGACCAGCGAGTCCTCGAACTGCTGGCCGCCAAGCGCGAGGCGTTCGACGAGTACGCGCGCCGCAGCGACATGGCGAACGCGGCGCCGGACGCGGTAGGCACCGGCTCCGAGGCCGAACTGCGGCACGCGATCGTGGCGGCGGAACGCGCACGGCTCAAGGCGGCGTGACAAGCGTGGAGCCCGGACTCGTCCGGGCTCCACGCTGTTCGGCGTGGTTGCGAGCTAGGCAGCGGCCGGCCCCGGGGCGACGGAATTCCGGCCGGCTTCGGCCTGCCGGGTAGTGGCCGAGATGATCGGGGAAGGCCGGAATCCCTTAACGGTGAGCCAGATGCCGAGGAACGCTTCCCAGAGAGCCTCCGGGAGCGTCAGGAGGACGGCCGTCGTGGAGACCTGCGGGAAGAGCCCGAACAGCTCGGCGGTCGCCGCCGCGAAGGCAAGAGTGCCCCCGGCCAGCCCCAGCACGGCCATGGGCCGTGGTACCAGGCCGGAGCGGTACATCAGGAAGCCGAGCATCAGCCCGTTCTCGATTCCCGCGCAGAAGGCGGGCCCGAGCAGGAACGTCTCCTTGTGGATGGCGACGAGGGACTTGCCCGCGATAACGAGCGTGGCATCGCCGCCGGCGCTTCCCGCGAATTCCCGTCGCATCGTGACGACCGCCAGGAGACTGGCGATGCCGACGACGATGATGACGGATTCGACGATCCGGGCAGCGACGTAGCCGAGGGCGATGCCTTCGTTCTGCCTCTTGACGATGGGATAGAGCGTGACGGCGGTACCGATGCCCGAGATGGCCAGGAGCACTTCGAGGAACGCGCCCGCGAAGATGCGGCCGTCCGCGCCACCGCCGGTGATGTAGTGGACGTCGTTGAGAACGGGCCCGTAGAGGCCGAGCGCGGGGATCGAGGTGACAAAGGTAATGAGGAAGAGCACGCCCGTGACTAGCGCGCTCTTTCTGACCGTCCATATGCTCTCCTTGGGATGGCACGGCGTCTTCGGTGAAAGAATCCCCGGGAGACCTTTCGACGGGCTGTCAGGCGGCTGTCTGCGCTGATCGGACGCTACTGTTCGGGGCATGGAGTTCCGGATTCTCGGGCCGCTCGAGATTACGGCGGGCGGCCGGCCGGTCCAGGTCGGCGGCCTCAGGGAACGCGCGCTCCTTGCGATTCTGCTGATCCACGCGGGTGAGGTGGTCTCGGCCGACCGCCTGATCGAGGAACTCTGGGGAACTGATCTTCCGGCCAATCCTGCGAACGCTCTGCAGGTAGTGGTGTCCCGGTTCCGCAAGGCGCTGGAGATCTCCGGCCGCCCCAGCCAGTTCGCTACCCGCAAGCCCGGCTACGTGCTCGACGTCCATCCCGAAGAGCTGGATGCCAGCCGGTTCGGGCAACTGGTGGCCGAGGCGCGCCAGGTTGCCCCCGCTGATCAGCCGCGCAGGCTGGTGCTGCTGGAAGAAGCACTCGGCTTGTGGCGCGGCCCGGCGCTAGCGGAGTTCGCGCTCGAGGGCTTCGCGCGGGAGGAGATCGCCCGGCTCGAGGAGGAGCGGCTCCGCGCCGTAGAGCTGAAGATGGAAGCGGAGCTAGCGCTCGGACGGCACGCCGAGCTGGTGGGAGAGCTGAAGGCGCTGGTGGCCGCCAATCCGCTGCGAGAGCGGTTTCGCGGCCAGCTGATGCTGGCCTTGTACCGGTCGAGACGCCAGGGAGAAGCCCTGCGGGTCTTTCAGGAGGGCCGCGGCATCCTGGCGGATGAGCTGGGCATCGATCCTGGCCCCGAGCTCCAGGACCTCCACCAGCAGATCCTCCTGCAGGCTGCCTCCCTGCTGGCCGCGCCGGAGGCGGAGGCGTCGCCCCGGAGCGACGTGCCGGCCCCGCTAACGAGCTTCGTGGGACGGCACGCAGAGCTTCAGGCAGCAGGGAGCCTGCTGCACGGGTCGCGCCTGGTGACCCTGGCCGGACCCGGTGGGTGCGGCAAGACCAGGCTGGCCCTTGAGCTGGCGAGGTCGCTGCTCGGGGCCTTCCCGGACGGCGTGTGGCTGGTGGAACTGGAGGCCGTCTCCGACCCCGCGCTGGTGCCCCAGTCGCTGGCGGCAGCCCTGGGCATCGGTGACGGCGCGTCGCTCGGCGTGGGCGGGGAGACCGCAAGGCCCCTCACCGGCAAGCTCACCGATTACCTGCGCGGCAAGGAACTGCTGGTGGTGCTCGACAACTGCGAGCACCTGATCGAGGCCTGCGCGCAGCTCGCCGAGAGGGTGCTCAGGTCCGCGCCGAAGGCACGGTTCCTGGCGACCAGCCGTGAACGCCTGGGCGTGGCCGGGGAAGCCTTGCTGCCGGTGTCCCCGCTCGGCGTACCAGGACCCCAGGAACGGGATCCCGAGCAGATCGCCCAGTCCGACGCAGTGCAGCTATTCGCCGATCGCGCCACCGCCGTCCAGCCCGCGTTCATGCTCGACGCCACCACCGCCCCGGCCGTGGCCAGCATCTGCCGCCGCCTCGACGGCATACCGCTAGCGCTCGAACTGGCAGCGGCCCAGGTGCGGATCCTTCCCCCGCTCCAGATCGCCGCCCGCCTGGACGACCGCTTCAGCCTGCTCACTTCCGGAAACCGGGGGGCGCTGCCACGCCATCAGGCGCTGCGGGCGGCCATCGACTGGAGTCATGAGCTGCTGGCAGGACCGGAACGAAAGCTCTTCGGCCAGCTGTCGGTGTTCGTCGGGGGCTTCACACTCGAGGCCGCCGAGGAGGTGTGCGGGGACGAAGACGGGGAGCAGCCAGGAGTGCTGGAATCGCTGTCCCGCCTGGTGGATCAGTCCCTGGTCGTGTCCGAGGACAGGGGCCACGCGCGTTTCCGTATGCTCGAGACGCTTCGCCGGTACGCCGGTGAGCGGCTCGCGGAATCAGGGACAGCCGAGGAGTCGCGACGTCGGCACGCGGGATATTTCCTTCGGCTGGCCGAGCGATCGGAGCCCATGATCCGCGGTCCCCAGCAGGCGACATGGCTGCGCCGACTGCAGGCTGATCACGACAACCTCAGCGCCGCCATCGACTGGGCGCTTGACCACGATCCAGAGATGGCCGTGCGCCTCACCAGCGCGCTGGCGTACTTCTGGCTGATCGGCAGGCGTCGCACCGAGATCAGGCAGCGCCTCGCCGACGCCATGGACACGGCTCGGGGCGCGCCACCGGCCAGCCGGGCCAGGGCGCTCGTCTGGGCGGCTATGCTCGCCGCGGTCGAGGGAAGGCCGGACCAGGCGGCCAGCCGGGCGCGGGAGGCCTACGAGCTCGCCACTGACGCCGGGGACCCGTGGTGGATTGCGATGTGCGAGGCCGTCCTCGGGCTGACGACCGGCTTCAGCGGAGAAATCGGCCGGGCCGGCGAGCTGCTGGAAGCGAGCCGCGCCAGATTCGGAAAGATCGGTGATGACTGGGGCACGGCACTGGCCAGCATGCTCCTGGGCTACGCGTCTACGTTCGCGGCCCAGCACGAACAGGCCGCGGCACTGGCCCGCCGGGGCCTGGAAGGCTTCCGCGCGGCTGGGGACCAGTGGGGGCAGACCATGGCCCTGGAGCTTCTCGGCCTGCTGGCCCGCCGCCGAGGCGCCCTCGACGACGCCATCGCCGTGCATGAGGAGGCCCTCGGAGTCGTCCGGGACCTGGGACTGCGCGACGAGGTCCCCTTCCTGCTGGCCGACCTGGGAGACCTCCACGTTCACGGCGGGGACTTCGAGACGGCGGCCGTTCTTCTTAAGGAAGCCCTGGACCTGGCCCAGGACCTGGGCGCGGGGGACGCGGTCGCCCGCGCCAGAAACGGCCTGGCCACCGCCGCCCGCCGTCAGGGCCACTACGGGCAAGCCCGGGAACTGCACCTCCAGGCGCTGTCCTTCTACCGGGAAGCGGGCCTGGCCGCCGAACTGGCCCACACCCTGGCATCCCTGGGGTACGTCGAGGAACTCAGGGGAGACCTGGACGCCGCCGAAGCATGCCACCAGGAGAGCCTGCGGCTGACCCTGGGCCTCGCGGATGCAGCCCCCCTCGCTGCCGCGCTGGAGGGACTGGCCTGCGCGGCCGCCGCCCGGCGGCAGCCACAGCGAACCGCCGTACTCATCGGGGCCGCCGAGTCGGTCCGCGCACGCACCGGGACACCTCCCCTCCCCCAGGAACGCGCCGACATCGAACGAGCCACCGACGCCGCCGTCACCGCGCTCGCCCCACAGGCCTTCACCGGACTGGTGGAGCAGGGCCGGCACATGACCGCCGCGCAGGCGGCCACCTACCCGCCCGTCGGCGACCCGGCCCCGTGACCTGTATACCTGGCGTCGCCGTATCCGACTCGGCGCTCCCGGCTTCGTTGCGGCTTAAGTACTCAGGCCCGGATAGGTAGCCCGGCAGGCGGGCTGAGTAATCGGACCGATGCGGCCCGGGGCGGCCCGTCGCGACCCTGAAGACATGAGCCAGGCAGCCGGCGTGAACCAGTCCGCCGCCGTCGACCAGCAAGCTCCCGGGCTCACCGGTACCCACCTCACCAGCAACTCGTTGCTTACCCCGGCCCGGGCATTGACGTCAGGTTCCTCCGATTCCCAAACGCCGTATCAAGCCGCGATTTTCAGCCTCAGAAAGAACGAGTGCATCGGGTCGCTCGGCAAGTTCTGGGGGAATGAGCATGCGTTACACCCGGCTCGCGGTTTTCGGGGTAGTTGTTCTCGTCGGCAGCCTGCTGTTGTCGTTCGGGGTGACGCGGGGCCGGGCAGGCGCGGCCGCGCCGTTCTACTCATCGGTGCGGCTGGTCCAGGACCGGCTCAGCACGGATTCAGCACGCGGTCAGGAAACGACCGGAAATAACTAGCATGAATAGGGCAAAGCGGACACAACCGAGAGCCCGTACCTCCACGTCGCACCGCGCGGTTTGCTACAGCACGTGCTAGAGAAATCGCAGTTCAGCGGCCTAATTTACCCCTTAAGCAGCTGCCGGGCCATCACCATGCGCTGGATCTGGTTGGTGCCCTCGTAGATCTGGGTGATCTTGGCGTCGCGCATCATCCGCTCGACCGGGAAGTCGTTGACGTAGCCGTAGCCGCCCAGGAGCTGGACCGCGTCGGTGGTGACCGACATGGCGACGTCGGAGGCCAGGCACTTGCAGGCCGAGGAGAAGAACGTCAGGTCGGCGATCTTCTCGCCCGCCATGGCGCGCTCGGACTTGGCCGCGGCGGCGTAGGTGAGCTGGCGGGCCGCCTCCAGCTTCATGGCCATGTCGGCGATCATGAACTGCAGGCCCTGGTTGTCGGCGACCGGGCGGCCGAACTGCTTGCGCTCCTTGACGTAGCCGAGGGCGTAGTCCAGCGCGCCCTGGGCGATGCCCAGGGCCTGGGCGGCGATCGTGATCCGGGTGTGGTCCAGGGTGCGCAGGGCGATCTTGAAGCCCTCGCCCTCGGCGCCGACCAGGCGGTCGGCCGGGATGGCGCAGTCGTCGAAGTAGAGCTCCCGGGTCGGCGAGCCCTTGATACCGAGCTTGTGCTCGGGCGCGCCGAACGTGAAGCCCGGATCGCCGTCCTCCAGCACAAACGCCGAGATGCCGTTGGCGCCCTTGGATGGGTCGGTCACCGCCATCACCGTGTAGTACTTGGAGACCCCGGCGTTGGTGATCCAGCGCTTGACCCCGTTCAGCACGTAGCCGTCGCCATCGCGCACCGCCCGGGTCTTCATGGCGGCCGCGTCCGAGCCCGCCTCCGGCTCGGACAGCGCGTAGGAGAACATCGCCTCGCCCCGCGCCACCGGCGCCAGGTACCTGGCCTTGACCTCCTCGGACGCGCCGAGCAGGAGCGGCACGGTGCCGAGCTTGTTCACCGCCGGGATGAGCGAGGACGAGGCGCAGGCCCGGGCGACTTCCTCGATGACGATCGCGGTGGCGATCGCGTCGGCCCCGGCTCCCCCGTACGCTTCGGGGATGTGGACCGCCTGGAAATCCGCCTTGACCAGCGCCTCGTAGACGTCCCAGGGGAACTCCGAGGTGCGGTCGACGTCGGCCGCGCGGGGCGCGATCTTGTCGTCGGCCAGGGCGCGGACGGCCTCGCGGAGCGCGTCGTGCTCCTCGGACAGGGCGAACGCCGGGAAATCATCGCTCATCCCTTGATGGTAGATCGCCTCACCGGATGAGTCAGGGCTGGCCTCTGACGGTGATCCGGTAGACGCTGGCCTGGTAGTGGCCGGCGTTGTCGGGGGGCAGCTGGGTGAACCAGACGAGCAGGTAGCGGACGTGCACCGGGGCGCCGGGCTGGAGCCGCACCAGGCCGCCGGTGTTGGCGGCGCTGGCCACCGCGGGCAGCCAGCTGGGGACCGGCTTGGCCCCGGCCCGCAGCTGCAGGCTGGCGCCGGAGGGGGCGGTCAGCCACACCCGCACCGCGGCGACGGTGACGGTGCGGCCCATGTCGACCAGCAGGCCCGTCCCGGTCTTGAGGCTGGCGAACCGCGGGGTCGCGTACCACTGGCTGTACCAGGGCGCGGACCGGTTTCCCGCGATCGCCTGGGCCGCGTTCTGGGGGTTGTCCCCGCTGCCGGGCCCGGACGGGCCGAAGGCCGTCACCCGGGCCGGGGTCAGCAGCTGGGCCGTGACCGGCGCCGGCGGGGGCGATGACGACGGGGACGCGGTGGCCACCGCGGACGAGGAAGCGGACGCGGATGAGGTGACGACCGGGGACGACTGGACGGCGTTGGCCTTCCCCGGGCTGCCCGGCCCGGCTACCGAGGGGTGCGCGCTGGCAGCGGCCGCGGGGCGGGGGTGGCCGACACCGGTGGCGAACTTGTAGCCGGCGAAGGCCAGCACGGCCAGCACCAGCACGGCCAGGATGGCCGTGCCGCGCACCCGCCGCCGCTCCCGGGTCCGCAGCGGCATGGCCGGCGAGAAGGCCTCGGCGGCCGAGGTCTCCTTGGCGGACCGCCAGGTCGCGTCGAACTCCTCGATCAGCGGCTCCGGGTCCTCCCCGACCGCGCGGGCGATGGCGCGGATATGCCCCCGGGCGTAGAAGTCACCGCCGCACTCGGCGTAGTCGTCGTGCTCGATTCCGCGGATGATGGGCTCGGTGACCCGGGTGCTCTCGCTGACGTCGTGCACGGTCAGCCCGGCCCGGCGGCGGGCCGCGGCCAGCGTCGCGCCAATGCTCACGCGCGCCTCCTCGCACCCCCGGGCCAGATCCACGTGCTCGTTGCCGGGAACGTACCCGCCGCCGGTTTGGCTTATCCCGGGGCAGGCGGGGTTATCTGGGCGTACGACATCACCCGTTCGGCCGGAAGCTACGGGCGGCGGGCGCGCAGGGCGGCACCCTTGGCGCGGGCCTGATCGGCCAGGGTGCCGGCGAAGGCGGTCAGCTTCGCGCGCAGCTCAGCCCCCTCCGGGCTGCCGGCGGCACCGAGGATGCGGACGGCGAGCAGGCCGGCGTTGCGGGCGTTGCCGACCGCGACGGTCGCGACCGGGATGCCGGCCGGCATCTGGACGATGGACAGCAGCGAGTCGAGCCCGCTCAGGTTGGCCAGCGGGACGGGCACGCCGATGACCGGCAGCGGGGTGACCGACGCGAGCATGCCCGGCAGGTGGGCCGCGCCCCCGGCGCCCGCGATGATCACCCGCAGGCCGCGGCGCTCGGCCGACGAGCCGTACTCGATCATCTCGTGCGGCATCCGGTGCGCGGACACCACGTCGGCCTCGTACGGCACGCCGAACTCGTCCAGGGCCTCGGCCGCGGCCTGCATCACCGGCCAGTCCGAGTCACTGCCCATCACGAGCCCGACAAGCGGGTCACTCATGAACCGTCCTCCTTGCCCCAGCGCAGGTAGCTGGCGGCGCGGCGGGCCCGGTCGCCCAGCTCGGCCGGGTCGTCGCCGACCGCGGTGACGTGGCCGATCTTGCGGCCGGGGCGGACCGGCTTGCCGTACATGTGCACCTTGACGGCCGGGTCGGCGGCCATCACGTGGATATAGCGGTCGTAGACGTCGGGGTCGTCGCCGCCGAGCACGTTGACCATCACCGCGGCCGGGGCGGTCATGGCCGGGGAGCCGAGCGGCAGGTCGAGGACGGCCCGCAGGTGCTGCTCGAACTGGGAGGTGCGGGCGCCCTCGATGGTCCAGTGGCCGGTGTTGTGCGGGCGCATCGCGAGCTCGTTGACCAGCAGCCGTTCCTTCGTCTCGAACAGCTCCACCGCCAGCAGGCCGGTCACCTCGAGCTGCTTGGCGATCAGCAGCGCCAGCTGCTGAGCCGCGGCCCGGCGGCCGGGTGCAGGCCGGGCGCGGGCGCGATCACCTCGCGGCAGATGCCGTCCCGCTGGACCGTCTCCACCACCGGGTACACCGCCCCCTGCCGGTGCGGGGACCGGGCCGCCACCACGGCGAGCTCGCGCTCGAAGGCGACGAACTCCTCGGCCATCAAGCTGATGCCATGGCCCAATACGTCGCTGGCCTCGGCGGCGTTCGCGCAGACCCAGACGCCCTTGCCGTCGTAGCCGCCGCTGACCGCCTTGAGCACCACCGGCCAGGTGCCGCCCGCGAACGCCTCGACCTCGGCCAGGGTGCCGACCGGCGCGAACCGCGGGCAGGCGATGCCCAGGCCGGTCAGCCGCTCGCGCATGGCCAGCTTGTCCTGGGTGAAGCGGAGCGCGGCGGAGCCCGGCCGGACCGTGACGCCTTCGGCCTCCAGCGCGGCCAGGTGCTCGCCGGGCACGTGCTCGTGGTCGAACGTGATCACGTCGCCGCCGGCCGCGAAGGTGCGCAGGTCATCGAGCGAGCGGTAGTCCCCGAGCTGGGTCCCCGCCACCACCTGGGCCGCGCTCTCGTCCGCCGTATTGGCGAGGACGCGGAAGCCGACGCCGAGGCCGGTGGCGGCCTGGCTGGTCATCCGGGCGAGCTGGCCGGCGCCCACCATGCCTGCCACCGGGGGTGCGGGGACCGCGCGCGGCGTCTGGGGGTATTCGGTCACGCACCGTACCCTACGGGACCGCCGCCCGCGGCTGCCGCCAGGATGTAACGCAATCGTTTCATGGCGGGCCAGGTTTTCCTGCTACGAAACATGAGAACCTTTCGCCCTGCATAGAGCGGGGTAATAAACGTAATGAGCAGAATTCGCCCGGAGGGAGAACGCGGATGGCCACACGCGATCAGGACGTCACGCATAGCGGTGACGCCGGCCCAGGCGTCCTCGTCCGGGAGGGCACGTACGGCTCCACGGTCTTCGAGGTCGAGCCGGGCGGGGCGGAGTTCATCCCGCTCAACGAGCGGCACGGCCGACCGCTCCAGCTGTTCTGGACCTGGACCTCGCCGAACATGGAGTTCGCCACGATCTTCGTCGGCGTGCTCGCGGTCGCGGGCTTCGGCCTGGGCTTCTGGTCGGCCGCGCTGGCGCTGGTGCTCGGCAGCGCGATCGGCGGCGTGACCCAGGGCCTGCTGTCGCAGCGCGGCCCGACGTACGGGGTGCCGCAGATGGTGCTGAGCCGGCTCGGGTTCGGCTACTGGGGCAACATCTTGCCGGCCGGGCTGAACTCGGTCACCGCGGGCATCGGCTGGTTCGCGGTGAACAGCGTCAGCGGCGCGCTGGCGCTGAACGTGCTCACCCACCTGCCCGAGGTGCTGTGCCTGCTGATCATCGTGGCGGTCCAGCTCGCGGTGGCGTTCTTCGGCTACAACCTGGTGCACGTCTTCGAGCGGTACGCGTTCCCGGTCCTGGCCATCATCTTCGTGATCGCGTCGGTCGTGATCCTGAGCAAGTCCCACCCCGGCGCCTCCCACCACACGATTCCGGGCGCGTGGCTGCTGACGTTCGGAGCGGCGTTCGGCTACGCGGTGGGCTGGAACCCGTACGCGTCGGACTACACCCGCTACTTCAAGCCGGACACCAGCAAGCGGGCCATCGCCCTGTGGGCCGGGCTCGGGCTGTTCATCTCGTGCGCGTTCCTCGAGATCGTCGGCGCGGCCGTCGGCACCGCGGTCAAGCCGGGCGACGCGCTCGGCGGCCCCGGCGGCATGACCAGCCTGCTGGCCACCCCGCTGGCCGACCTGACGCTGCTGGCCATCGCGCTCGGCGCGGTCTCGGCCAACGTGCTCAACATCTACTCAGGGGCGCTGTCGTTCACCGCGCTCGGCATCCGGCTGCCGCTGTCGCTGCGCCGCGCGATCGTGGCCCTCGGGTTCGGCATCATCGGCTTCTTCCTGGCCTGGAGCGGGCTGAGCAACGCGGGCACCAAGTACGAGAACTTCCTGCTGATCATCGCGTACTGGATCGCCCCGTGGCTGGCCGTGTTCTTCAGCGACCAGCTGCTGCGCAAGGACCCGGAGGAGACGCTGCTGTTCGACAAGCGGCACATGAACTGGGCCGGCCCGGTGGCCATGCTGGTCGGGATGGGCATCTCGATCGGGTTCTTCTCCAATCAGACCGAGTACATCGCGCCGGTGCCGCACGCGGTGGGCAGTGTCGGGGACCTGACCTTCGAGGTCGGCTTCCTGATCACCGCCGCGGTCTACCTGACCTGGCACGCCATCGCCGGGACGGGACGCGAGAAGTCGCTCGTCGCCACGACCTGACCGGGATGGCCGTTGCCATTCTGTGGCCTGTTTCATAGCCCGCTTCCAGGGAAGGCGAAGGTCCTACTGAGCCACGGCCGGTAGCATGTGCGGGTCTTGAAAGGGCCTGTACGGGGGTTTCGCACAGGTTTGTCGCTGATCTTTGCTGCTGTTTCGACATTGTCGTCCCGAAAGGACCGTTTCGTATGCCCAGGCTGGTGAGCCTACGTAAACGCTGTGTGGACCTGATTCCCGAACTCGCGAAATTCGGCGTGGTCGGCCTGATCGGCTCGGTCATCGACCTGGGCGGAGCGGCTTACCTGCACGGGGCCGAGGGCATCGGGCCGATGGTCTCCAAGGCGATCTCCCTGATCGCCGCCACGGTGGTCACCTACCTGGGCAGCCGGTTCTGGACCTTCAGGCACCGGGTCAACCAGGCGCTGCTGCGCGAGGGCATGCTGTTCGTCGCGCTGAACGTGGTCGGCCTGGTCATCGCCGAAGCGGTCATCGCGTTCGTCAGCTACGGGCTCGACCTGAAGCACGTGATCGCCTACAACGCGGCCAGCGTGGTCGGCACCGGCCTGGGGACCATCTTCCGGTACTTCTCTTACAAGAAGTGGGTCTTCCTGGCCGACACGCCCGCGGCTACCGTCGCGGCGGGCGAGGCCACCGTGTCCGGGCTGGTGGACGTGGCCGGGACCAGCGAGGAAGAAGCACTGCTGGACGAGCTGCTGGACACCGCCGAAGCGCGCCGCTAGTAAGTTACGCGGGGCCGCGGACCGGCTGAGTGCGGGTGCCGGGCTGCGGCGGGTTCCGGGGCAGGAAGACCGCGAAGGTGGCGGGCTTCGCCTTGATCAGCACGACCCGGCCGCCGTCGGCCGCCGCCATCGACCGGGCCAGCGCCAGGCCGAGACCGGTCCCCTCCGGGCGGCCGCTGACGCTGCGCTCGAAGATCCGCGGCACCAGCTCCGGCGGGACGCCCTTGCCCTCGTCCCTGACCTCGATCACCACCGAGCGCGAGTTCTGCGAGGTCTGCAGGGTCACCGTGCCGCCGCCGTGCATGAGCGCGTTATCCAGCAGCGTGGCCAGCACCTGGGCCAGGCCGCCCGGGGTGACGTGGGCCTGCAGACCGCGCACGCCGATGACCACGAGCTTGCGGCGGACCCGGCGGAAAGTCGGCTCCCACTCCACGACCTGCTGCCGGACGATCTCGTCGATGCCGGTCAGGGCGGCCGAGGAGCCGACGCGCGGCGGGACGGGCTGAGCAGCTGGGTGACCACGTCGGCGAGGCGCTCGGCCTGGGCGAGCGCGGCGCTGCCTTCCTCGCGGACCACGTCCGGGTCGTCCGCCGCCGCGATCATCTCCTCCAGCCGCATCGACAGGGCGGTGAGCGGGGTGCGCAGCTGGTGCGACGCGTCCGCGGTGAGCTCGCGGTCGGCGGCGAGCAGGCTGCCGAGCCGGCGCGCCGACGTGTCCAGGCCGTCGGCCACCTGGTCCAGGTCGGCCACCCCGTACCGGCGCCCGAGCGGGCGCGGATCGCCCCGGCCGAGCCGCGCGGCCGCCTCGGCCAGCTCCTCGACCGGGCGGCCCAGCCGGCCCGCGAGAACGGCGGTCAGCCAGCCCGCCAGCGCCGCCGCCGCCGCTATCGCCGCCACCGTCACGCCGACCGCGGCCCCGCCGCGTCCGGCCGCGATCACCAGTGCGGGCACGCCCACGATGAGGACGGCGATCAGCGCCACGGCGGAACTGAAGAACCACAGCCTCTTACGCATGGCGGTGCCGGACGCGGGTGGAGCCGTCAGTCGCCGCGTTCAAAGCGGAACCCCACGCCCCGGACGGTGGTGATGTACCGCGGGCTGTGCGCGTCGTCGCCGAGCTTGCGGCGCAGCCAGGAGATGTGCATGTCGAGCGTCTTGGTCGACGTCCACCACTTGGCGTCCCAGACCTCGCGCATGATCTGCTCGCGGGTGACCACCTTGCCCGCGTCCCGCAGCAGGATCCAGAGCAGGTCGAACTCCTTGGTGGTGAGGTCGAGCTCGGTCTCGCCGTGCCAGGCCCGCCGGGCGTCCGGGTCGATCCGCACGCCGTGCGCGGCCGAGCCCTCGGCGGTGCCCCGGCGGAGCAGCGCGCGCACCCGGGCCAGCAGCTCGGCCAGCCGGAACGGCTTGGTGACGTAGTCGTCGGCGCCCGCGTCCAGGCCGACAACCGTGTCCACCTCGTCGGCCCGCGCGGTGAGGATCAGCACCGGCACCGCGTACCCGCCGGCCCGGACCCGGCGGCACACCTCGAGGCCGTCCAGCTCGGGCAGGCCGATGTCGAGCAGGATCAGGTCCACGCCCTCGCCGAGCGCCTTGTCGAGCGTGCTGGGGCCGTCGGCGGTGACGTCCACCTCGTAGCCCTCCCGGCGCAGCGCGCGGGATAGCGGTTCGGAGATCGACGTATCGTCCTCGGCGAGCAGCACGCGGGTCATGAGTAAATAGTAAAGGAACAGTAAAAAAATGACGCCCTCGGGGCCAACCCCGGCGGCGCGAGCCACTTTGTCTGCAGTTTCGGGTGCTATAACCCCCGAAACTGCAGACAAAGCGCGGCGGGCGGCTGCGGCGCCCCGTCGGAGGCCGCGGCTGGGGCGCAACGGAGTCGGTGGCGCACAGGGTACGAAAGAAGCGGCGTTCGGGCTTCGAGACGATGATCGCGGTGAACACGGTCGGTCCGTTCTTCGCCGTGTCGGCCCAGGACAGCCAGGGCCGCACGCTCGGCCGGTCAGCCACCGTCCAGGTAGAAAAATAAGAGATTCGGGCCGAACGAGGCCGGTTCACCGCCCCGGCCACACCGGCTTGCGCTTCTCGGCGAACGCCGCGATGCCCTCACGCCGGTCCGGTGAGGCCGCGGCGGTGCGCCAGGCGGCGTCCTCGACGTCGAGCCCGGTCTCCAGTGAGACGCCCCAGCCGTGCCGCAGCGCCCGCTTGGCGGCCCGGACCGCCACCGGGGAGTTGGCGGCGATCTGCCCGGCCAGTTCGCGGGCGGCCGCCGGGGCCTGGCGGGCCGGCCGGCGGTCGACCAGGCGGCGCAGTGCCAGCTGGGTGCCGCCGCCGCCCGGCACCAGCCCGACCGTCACCTCGGGCAGGCCGAAGACGGCGGTCTCGTCGGCCACCACCAGGTCGCAGGACAACGCCAGCTCGCAGCCGCCGCCGAGCGCGAAGCCGTGCACCGCGGCGATCGCGGGCTGGGGCAGCGCCAGCAGCGCGCCGAACAGGCCGCGGATCGCGTGCCGCTGGCGCAGCAGGTCCTCGTCGGTCAGGCCGGCCCGTTCCTTCAGGTCCGCCCCGGCGCTGAAGGCCCGCTCCCCCGCCGCGCTGAACACGACCACCCGGACCTCCGGCGTGGCCGCGAGCTCGGTGCAGACTCCGGTGAGCTCGGCCGCCATCGCGCTGCTGACCGCGTTCATCGCCGCGGGGCGGTCGAGCGTGATCTCGGCGATCCCGTCACCGGGACGCGAGAGCCGGATGGTTTCCGGCCCGGTCACGGGTGGTTCCGCTGGTCCTGATCCAGCCGGTTCTGCTCCTCCTCGACCAGGCGGTAGAGAGTGCCCTGGGTGGCCTCCACACGGGGGATGTCGGTGAGCACGATCTGGCCGTGCTCGCCGGCCGACTCCACCACCAGGCGGCCGCTGCCGAGCAGCCGGTCGAGCAGGCCCTTGCTGAACGAGACGTCGTTGATCCGGGCCAGCGGGATGTCCCGGCCGTGCCGGGTGATGATGCCGTCCCGCATCCGCAGCCGCCGGTTGGTCAGCTCGAACACCGTCGTCCGCCAGCGCAGGATCGGCACGATCAGCCAGATCATCAAGATCAGGATCGCGACCACGGCGACCGCCAGCCGTCCGATGTTGGCCGCCGAACCCGACGGGATCAGCACCTCCGCCACCAGCGCGGCCGCGATGACCACGACCGCCACCGCCAGCGGCCGGACCAGCGTCTTCCAGTGCGGATGCAGCCGCAGGACGAGATGCTCATCCTCGATGAGCGAACGATCGGAGGTCATACGCAAATACTGGCACGTCCGGCGGGCTGGGGACTCAGCACGTAAACTCCGCCCGTGGACCTGGCACGACGAATACGGGGGCACTGGCTGTTCGGATTGGTGCTGCTGGCTGCCCTGGCCCTGCGGGTGCTGGCCGCGCTGGCCTTCCGGCCGATCATGTGGTTCGGCGGGGATTCGGCGTCCTACCTGGCCACCGGGCTGCGGCTGATCCCCGATCCGAGCCGGGTGGGCGGCTACGGGTTCATGCTCTGGGCGCTGCGGCCGGTGCACGGACCGGGGCTGCCCGCGCTGGCCGTGGTGGCCGCCGTCCAGTACGCGATGGGCCTGGCCATGGGCGTGCTCATCTACCTGCTGGGCCGCCGCTACGGGCTGCCCGCCTGGGCCGCGACCCTCGCCGCCATCCCGGTGCTGTTCGATGCGTACGAGCTGCAGCTCGAGGGCGATGCGGTACCAGACATCCCGTTCGGCCTGTTGGTTGTGGTTGCCTTGTACCTGCTGCTGCGGTCACCCGGCCAGCGGCGGTGGGTGAGCACGGTCATGGCGGCCTTCCTGCTGGGTGTTTCGGCGCTGCTGTGGCCGGTCGGGCTGGTGCTGCTGGCCGTGCTGCTCGTGGTGCTGCTGGGCGCGCTGCTGATCCGGCGGGCAGGCGTGGTCACGGTGGTGGCCGCGCTGCTGGCCGGGGCGGCGCCGGTGGCGGTCTACTCCGCCTGGTTCAGCCAGCACGAGCACCAGTTCAGCCTGACCAGGAGCGACGGGGTGTACCTGTGGTCGCGGACGATGTCGTTCGCGAACTGCGCGATGATCAAGCCGCCGGCCGGGGAACGGGCGCTGTGCCCGCCGCGCGGGTCCCCGGATGGCTGCTTCGCTGTACATCTGGTCCGGTCAATCGCCGCTGCTGACGCTGCCCGGCGGGCGGTTCTCGGCCCAGACCAACCGGCTCGCGCTGCACTTCGCGCTGCGGGCCATCGCGGCCCAGCCGGCCGGGTACGCCGCCGCGGTGGGGCACGACGTCGCGCTGAGCTTCTACTGGAAGCGGCCGGTCCACCCGGACGTCGGCATCGTGGACCGGTACCAGTTCGCCGACGCGGCCACCGCCTGGGTCCCGGCTTCGATGCATACGCCTGGCGGCGGGACGGTGGCCGGCGACCAGGCTTTGTACAACCAGGGGCGTCCGGCGCCGACCCGGGTGGTGCAGCCGTACGCCCGGTGGCTGGTGACCTACCAGCGGTACGCCTACCTGCCCGGGACGCTGCTCGGGGTGATCCTGCTGGCCGGGCTGGGCGCGATGGTGATCCGGCGGCGAGTGCGGGGCCCCGGGCTGCCGTGGGCGTTCGCGGTCACGATCCTGGTCGTGCCGCCGCTGGTGGCCGACTTCGACCTGCGCTACCTGGTGCCCGCGGTGCCGGTTGCCTGCCTGGCGGCGGCGCTGGCGTTCGCGCCCGGGTCCGCGGTGGCGGCTCAGCGCACGTGGACGACGTCGGCGGCGGCTACCGAAACGGGGCCGGTGCCGGAGGAGGAGCCGACTAGCAGCCTGCCGTCCGCGTCGACGCCGACGGCCGGGCCGGAGAGCGTCTGACCGCCGGGGAGTTCGGCCCGGACGTGACGGCCGATCGTGCCCGATCTTTGCGTGTACGCGGCGTGCAGGCCGCTTTTTTCCGGATCGCCGTTCGCCTGGCGCCAGGCCAGGTACCAGCGCTCAAAGGCGGCCAGGATGGCGAGCAGGAGCGGGTTGCGGTCGAGGGTTTCCGCTGGTGCGCCGGCTATCAGCAGGGAGGTGGCGGGGAGCGCGCCGGGGCCGCGTTCGGGCAGTTCGCTGGGCTCGGTGGAGACGTTGACGCCGATGCCGACGACGATCGCGTCCGCGGCCGCCTCGGCCAGGATGCCAACCAGCTTGCCGGTGGCGATGTCGTGTGGCCTTCGCTGAGCTGGCCGTCGCGGGCCGGGCCGGTGCTGGCTAGCACGTCGTTCGGCCATTTCAGCTTGGCTGGCACGCCGGTCACGCTGGTGATCGCCTCGACGACGGCGACCCCGGTGAGCAGGGGCAGCCAGCCGCGCCGGGCCGGGGGCACCTCCGCCGGGCGTACCAGCAGGGAGAACGTCAGGGCGGCGCGCGGCGGCGTGGTCCAGGTGCGGCCCATCCGGCCGCGGCCCGCTTGCTGGTGCTCGGTGGCCAGCACGGTGCCTTCCGGCTCGCCCCGCAGTGCCCGGGCCAGCAGGTCGGCGTTGGTCGAGCCGGTGCTCTCGACCACCTCGACGTCGCGCCACAGGCCGCCGGGGCGGACGGCGGCGCGGCGCAGCGCGGCCGGGGTCAGCGGCCCGCGGGCCGGGGTTTCGTTCTCGGTTCGCATAGTGACCAACTATTGTTCAGGTGCCAGGAGGAGGGATAATCGTTGACCGACCTCGGAACAAGCCAGCGCGGTGAAGGTTCTGCGCCGCCGGATGCCGCCGCGCCGGGGCGGCCGCGGAGCTTCCGGCTGTGGCCGCCGGAGATCTCCTGGGACGCACGACAGGTTACGGCCATCGCGGCCGGCCTGAAACCCGCCGCGCTGTGGCGCTATCACCGGTTGTTCGTCATCGCGGCCTGCCTGTCGGTCATCCCGCGGGTGATCGCCGCGCTCGGCTTCAAGCCGGCCCTGCTCATCCAGGACTCCTTCTCCTACATGAAGCAGAGCGTCCAGCTGCTGCCGCTGGCCGAACTGCGGCCGGAGGGGTATCCGCTGATGCTGCACGCGCTGCAGCCGTTCCACAGCCTGCTCCTGGTGACCACGGTGCAGCACGTGATGGGGATACTGCTCGGCACGATCATCTACGTGGTGCTGCGCACCCGCGGGCTGCCGGCCTGGGGGGCGGTGCTGGCGGCGGCGCCGACGCTGTTCGACTCGCGGCAGATCTGGCTCGAGTCCTCCATCCTGCCCGACACCCTGTTCACGCTGACGCTCATGATCGCGGTGGCGATCCTCATCGTCCGGCCCAAGCCGGCTATCTGGCAGGCGGCGATCGTCGGGCTGCTGGTCTCCTACGCCTCGGTCATCCGCGGCAACGGCGCGCCGGTCGCGGTCGTCATCCTGATCTACCTGCTGATCATGCGGGTCGGCTGGAAGGTCCTCATCGCCGGCATCGCGGCGTTCGTGATACCGCTTGTGATCTACGTGGCCATCTTCTTCGGCGAGCACGGCCAGCTCAACATCACCGACAGCAGCGGGCTGTTCCTGTGGTCGCGGACCATGTCGTTCGCCAACTGCTCGGTCATCAAGCCGCCTTCTCAGCTGGCCCCGCTGTGCCCGGAGAACCAGCCCGATCACCCGACCGCCTCCGCCCCGGCCTGGTCGATCCCGGCGCTGCTGGGTGAGCGCATCCCGGCCGACTACCTGTGGGACGCCGGGGCCTGGTACCGGGTCGACGCCCACCCCGGCGTCAACGCCTACAACAACAAGCTCGCCATGCAGTTCGCCGAGCGGGCCATCCTCGCGCAGCCGGGGGCCTACCTGGCCACGGTGGGCAAGGAGGTGCTGGAGACCTTCTTCGTCAGCGACCGGCAGACCGACTACCTGGCCATGCAGTTCACCACGACGCCGCACGTGAACCCCGAGGTCGCGTACATGGCGTACTGGGAGAACCGGTACGCGTACACCAAGGAGAACACCCACCTGCACCAGCCGTGGGCGTACCTGATGTTCCTGTACCAGTCACCGGTGTGGTTCCCCGGCGTCGTGTTCTTCGGCGTGATGGTGGGCGGGCTGGTCATGCTGATCAGGCGGTGGCGCGGCTTCGGCCGGTTCGCGTTCCTGGCCTGGGGCGTCGCGATCGTGAACCTGGTGCTGCCGATCGCGGCCCACGAGCTCGACTACCGGTACGCGATCTCGGCGGTCCCGTTCGCCTGCCTGGCCCTGGGGCTGACGCTCGTCCGCAAGCCGGTCGCTTCCGGAGCTTCTGCGGCGCCTGCGGTGGCGGCGCCGGGTGCGGCCGCTCCCGCTGTGGAGGGCACGGCGGCGGACTAGGCTTCCGCCATGGACGACACGCAGTGGCGCACGCACCGGCTCGAACTCGACGACCAGACCCTGCGCGAGTGGGATGCCCAGGTACTGGCGGCCGGTCCCGACGGGATCGTGCTGGACCGTTCGGCGTTCTACCCGGGCGGCGGCGGCCAGCCGCCGGATCACGGCGTCCTGCTCTGGGGCGGCGTGCAGACCCGGATCGTGGACGCCCGCAAGGGCGACGATCTGTACCTGATACCGGCCGAGGGCGACCCGCTGCCACCGGTTGGCTCGGCGGTGCGCGGCGCTTTGGAGGATGACCGGCGGACCGCTCTGATGCGCACCCACTCCGGGCTGCACGTGCTGTGCGGCGTGGTGTTCCGCGACTTCGGCGCGCTGGTGACCGGCGGCAACATGGAGCCGCTGACCGCGCGGATGGACTTCGACCTGCCCGAGGTGCCGCCGGGCTTCCGCGAGTCGATCGAGGCGGCCTGCAACACCGAGATCTCCGCCGACCGGCGCATCGACGCGCGCGTGCTGCCGCGCGACGAGGCGTTCGCGCTGCCCGACATCATCCGCACCGCGACAAACCTGGTGCCGCCGGAGGTCAAGGAGGTCCGGATCATCGACATCGTGGGCCTGGACCAGCAGGCGGACGGCGGCACCCACGTCGCCTCCACCCGGGCAGGTCGGCCGGATCGAGGTCGTCAAGATGGAGAGCAAGGGCAAGGGCTTCCGCCGCCTCCGCATCCGCATCGCCGACTAACCGCGGCTCGTGCGTCTGGTGGTGCGCACGAGAGCTGCGATACGCCGTGTCGTCCAGATAACGCGGTGGATCCGCATTACGCGGTGGATCCGATACCCCCTGGGGGTACAAATCCACCGGACAATGCGGATCCACCGGGTTAATTGGCCCGGCGGCCGGGGCGTGGGTCAGCCGGTGTTCTGGAGGCCGGCGGCTACGCCGTTGACGGTGAGCAGGAGGAGACGCTCGATGCGGTCGCGGTCCTCGACGGTCAGCGCTGGACCGGCCTCGGCGGGGTCGGGTTCGCGGAGGGCGGCTAGGGCGCGGAGCTGGAGGAAGGACAGGGCGTCGACGTAGGGATCGCGCAAGGTGACGGCGCGGGACAGGACGTGGCGGTTGGCCAGCAGGCGGTCGTGGCCGGTGACGGTGAGGACCAGGCGGCGGGTGAGGTCGTACTCGGCGAGGACGAGCTCGGTCAGGTCCGGGCGGCCGCCGAGGGCCAGGTAGCGGGCCCCGATCCGGCGGTCGGTCTTGGCCAGGCTCATCTCCGCGTTTTCCAGCAGCACACCGAACAGGGGCCACTCGCGGTAGGCCCGGCGCAGCACGTCGGGGCCGTCCGCGTCGGCGATGGCGGCCAGCCCGCTGCCCAGGCCGAACCAGCCGGGCAGGTTCATCCGGGTCTGCGACCAGGCGAAGACCCACGGAATCGCCCGCAGGTCGGCCAGGTCCATCGAAGGGGCGGCTGAGGCGGCGGGGCCAGTGAGGCGACAGGGGCAGATGGGGTGGCGGGGGTGGCCAGGCCGCGCTTGGCGGGGCGGGAGCCGATGCGCAGGCCGCCGATCTCGCCGAGCGGGCTGATCCGGGCGAACCAGTCGGCGAAGCCGTCCGCCTCGACCAGCTGGCGGAAGGCCGCGCAGGCGGCCTCGTCGATCCGGCCGGCGACGTCACGGTAGGTCTCGGCGGCCGCCGCGGTGCGCGACGCGATCCGCCCGGACGAGGCCAGCAGGACGGCCGAGCCGACCTGCTCCAGGTGCCGCTTGGCGATGGCCTGCTGCCCGTACCGGGCAAAGATGACCTCGCCCTGCTCGGTGACCTTGAACGAGCCGTTGACCGAGCCGGGGGCCTGGGCGAGCACGGCCCGGCCGGCCGGGCCGCCGCCGCGGCCGAGGGCGCCGCCGCGGCCGTGGAACAGCGTCAGCCGGATGTCGTGATCGGCAGCCCACGCGGCCAGCCGGGCCTGGGTGTCGAACAGGCGCAGGGTGGCGCTGGCCGGGCCGAGTTCCTTGGCCGAGTCGGAGTAGCCGAGCATCGCCTCCAGCTCCCGGCCGCTGTCATCCAGCCGCGCGCCGACCTCGGGCAGCTTCAGCATGCCGGTCAGCACGTCGGGCGCGTTGGCCAGGTCGATGGCGCTCTCGAACAGCGGGACCACGTCGAGCACCGGCATCCGGCCGCCGGCGGTGGCGTACCGGCCCAGCTCGAACACGGCCGCGATGTCATCGGCCGAACGGGTGAAGCTCACCACGTACCGATGGCAGGCGTCGACGCCGAAGCGGTCCTGGATCCAGGCGATCGCCCGGAAGGTGGCCAGCACCTCCTCGGTCCGGTCCGACCACGCACCGGCAGGCGAAACCGGCTCGGCCCCCGGCGGGCCGGCCGCGCGGAGCTCGGCCAGCGCCCGGGCGTGCACCTCGCTGTGCTGCCGCACCTCCAGGCCCGCCAGGTGGAAGCCGAACGTCTCCGCCTGCCAGATGAGGTTCTGCAGCTCGCCGTGGGCCTGGGTGGCCGCCCCGGCCGCGGCCAGCGACTGCCGCACCACGCGCAGGTCGGCCAGGAACCCGGCCGGGCCCGGGTAGGCCAGGTCGGCGTTCCGGGTCCGGGTCGCGGCCAGCCGCTGCGCCGCGTACAGCAGGTAGGCGCGGTACGGCTCCTGCGGCGACCGCGCCTCGATCTCGGCCAGCAGTTCGGGGTGCGCGGCGTGCGCCGCGGCCAGCGCGCGGCGCAGCGCGGCCGACGGCGGCGTGGTCGCCGCGTGCAGGGTCAGCGCCCGGCCGATCCGGGTCGTGGTGTTCTCCAGCGCGCGCAGGATGTGGTCGGCCTGGATCGCCGCGGTCTCACGGGTCACCTGCGCGGTGACGAACGGGTTGCCGTCCCGGTCGGCGCCCACCCAGCTGCCGAAGCGCAGGAACGCGGGCACCGGCGGTACTTCCACGTGATCGTCGGCCGCGGCCACCGCCCGGTCGAGTTCCCGGTACACCGCGGGGACCACCCGGAACAGGGTCTCGTCGAACGCGGTCATCACCGTGCGGACCTCGTCGATGGGGTCCATCGCCTTGACCCGCAGCTGTGATGTCCGCCACAGCAGGTCGACCTGCTCGCGCAGGCCGCGCCGCGCTTCCTCCCGGTCCGCCGACCCGGTGCGCTCGTCGTCCAGCCGGTCAAGCAGGCCGCTGATCCGGCGCAGCGCGGCCACCACGGCGCGCCGCCGGGCCTCGGTGGGGTGCGCGGTGAGCACCAGGTGGACCCGCAGCGAGCCGAGCAGCCCGGCCAGCTGCTCCGCCCCGGCGTCGTGGCTGACCTCGGCCACCGCGGCGGCCAGCGACTCGCGCACCGGCTCGCCCCCGGTGTCGCGTTCGCGCAGGTTGCGGATGCGCTGATGCTCTTCGGCCAGGTTGGCCAGGTGAAAGTAGACGGCGAAGGCCCGGGCCACCTGCTCGGCCGCCGCCAGGCTCCAGGACCCGACCAGCTTGATGATCTCGTCCCCGGCCGGATCGGCCCCGGGGCCGCCGGCGTCGTCCCGGCCGCCGCGCCCGCGGCGCCGCGCCTCGATCACCGCGTGCCGCAGCCGCTCCACGTCGGCCAGCAGCTCGTCCCCGGCGGAGTCGCGGATGACCTCACCGAGAATGTCGCCGAGCAGCCGGACCTCGCGCCGCATCGGCTCCGGGAGCGCCGCGCGATCCCGTTCCCTGACTCTGTCTGTGTCCCTGTTCACGGCTAGAGCGTAATCCGCTCATGTTAACGGCCCGTTAGCCTGTTCCCCATGAGCACCAACGCCGCCGAGCAAGACGGAGCGCCGACCGCCGCCGAACCGGACCCGCACACCACCGCGGGAAAGCTTGCCGACCTGGAACGACGACGAGCGGAAGCGGTGCACGCCGGCTCCGAGCAGGCGGTGGCCAAACAGCACGAACGGGGCAAGCGGACCGCGCGGGAGCGGATTGAGGAGCTGCTCGACGAGGGCTCGTTCACCGAGTTCGACGAGCTGGCCCGGCACCGGGCGCACGACTTCGGGATCGAGGCCAACCGGCCCTACGGCGACGGCGTGGTGACCGGCTACGGCACCGTGGACGGCCGTCCGGTCTGCGTGTTCAGCCAGGACTTCACGGTGTTCGGCGGCTCGCTGGGCGAGGTCTACGGCGAGAAGATCGTCAAGATCATGGATCACGCGCTGAAGACCGGCTGCCCGATCGTGGGCATCAACGACGGCGGCGGCGCCCGCATCCAGGAGGGGGTGGTGGCGCTCGGCCTGTTCGCCGAGATCTTCTACCGCAACGTGATGGCGTCCGGCGTCATCCCGCAGATCTCGCTGATCATGGGCCCGTGCGCGGGCGGCGCGGTCTACTCCCCGGCCATCACCGACTTCACCTTGATGGTCGAGGGCACCAGCCACATGTTCATCACCGGCCCGGACGTGATCAAGACGGTGACCGGCGAGGACGTGAGCTTCGAGGACCTCGGCGGGGCGCAGGCGCACGGGGTCAAGTCCGGGGTCGCGCACTACCAGGCCAAGGACGAGCAGGACTGCATCGACTTCGCCCGCGACCTGCTGTCCTACCTGCCGTCGAACAACCTGGACGAGGCCCCCCGGCTGGAGGCGCCCGAGCTGGGCACCGACCCGGACGAGACCGACGCCGAGCTCGACACGCTCATCCCCGACTCGCCGAACCAGCCCTACGACATCCACGAGGTCATCACCCACGTGCTGGACGACGGCGAGTTCCTGGAGATCCACGCCGGCTTCGCGCCGAACATGGTGGTGGGCTTCGGCCGGGTCGAGGGCGCATCGGTCGGGGTGGTGGCCAACCAGCCGATGCACCTGGCCGGCTGTCTCGACATCGACGCCTCGGAGAAGGCGGCCCGGTTCGTCCGGACCTGCGACGCGTTCAGCATCCCGATCCTGACCTTCGTCGACGTGCCGGGCTTCCTGCCCGGGGTGAGCCAGGAATGGCGCGGGATCATCCGCCGCGGCGCCAAGCTCATCTACGCCTACGCCGAGGCGACCGTGCCCAAGGTCACGGTGATCACCCGGAAGGCCTACGGCGGCGCCTACGACGTGATGGGGTCCAAGCACCTGGGCGGGGACGTCAACCTGGCCTGGCCCACCGCCCAGATCGCGGTCATGGGGGCGCAGGGCGCGGTCAACATCTTGTACCGGCGCGAGCTCGCCGCCGCCGACGACCCGGACGGGCTGCGCGCCCAACGGATCACCGAGTACGAGGACACTCTGGCCAACCCGTACATCGCGGCCGAGCGGGGCTATGTCGACGCGGTCATCCGGCCGGCCGAGACCCGGCTGGCGGTCACCCGGGCGCTGCGCACCCTGCGCACCAAGCGGCAGACCCTGCCCCCCAAGAAACACGGCAACATTCCGCTCTAGAATCTCTGTAACGCAATTGCGTAGAGCAATTGCTTACCATCCGTATCCGCTAATATCCAATCCGCCGGCCAAAGTGGAACATCTGGCACGCGCACCCTGCTACCTGGCCTAGAGTCTGTGGTGATGACCGAATTCGCTGCCCCGCTCCCCATCCTGGCCCGTTACGCGGTCATGGTGGACGTCGGCTATATCTATGCCGCCGCGGGCGAACTGCTGTTCGGCACGGCCGCGCGGCGGGATTTCCGGGTCGACGCCGTCCCGCTGATCCAGGTGGTCACCAAGCACGCCGACGAGATCATCCGCGGCGAACTGCTGCGGGTCTACTGGTACGACGCCGCCCGCGACCGGGTGCCGACCATCGACCAGCGGGTCATCGCCCAGATGCCGTGGGTCAAGCTCCGGCTCGGCAACCTGAACGCGCGCGGCCAGCAGAAGGGCGTGGACGCCCAGATCCGGGCGGACATGGAGGCGCTGGCCCGGCACCGGGCCATCACCGACGCGGTGCTGATCGCGGGCGACGAGGACATGGTGCCCGCGGTCGAGGCGGCCCAGGCGTTCGGCGTCCGGGTGCACCTGTGGGGCGTCGAGCCGCCGTACGGCACCAACCAGGCCGAGCGCCTGGTCTGGGAGTCGGACACGGTGGACGTGCTCGAAGGCTCGTTCCTGCGGCCCTACTTCACCAAGAACCTCTCGGCGCCCGACCCGCGGTCCGACCCGACGCTGGGCTCCCTGGGACCCTCGCCGACGGCGCCCACCCCGGCCCAGATCTTCGGTGAGCGCCCGGTCCGGCCGGTGTCACGGAACACCGGCAGCTTCCCCGCCCTGCGCGACACCGGCAGCTTCCCGGCGATCAGGGACACCGGCCCGATGCCCCGCCTCGGGCCTGACCGGTCCCGGGTCGAGGAGGCCGGCGAGCACGTGGCCCAGAAGTGGATCCTGACCCGGGGCCGGGACAACATCAGGGACCTGCTGCCCGGCCCGATCCTGCCGCCCGTCATCGACAAGGAACTCCTGGTCGACGCCGAGAAGGAACTCGGCCTGTCGCTGCGGCCCTACCAGGAGGCCAGGGAATGGCTGCGGGACGCCTTCTGGGAGCGGGTGCACCGCGAGTTCGGCATCAGCGTGGGCAAGTCCCGCGGCTGAAAAAGCCTTTATACCGAACGGGGCAGCATGACACCCACCGCTGACGACGATCAGCCCTCCGCCCGGCCGTTGTTCCGCGTGGTACGCGGAGACGCGACCCCAGAAGAGATCGCCGCCCTGGTCGCCGTGCTGGCGGCGCGCGGCGGTGGTGACGATGCTCCCGGCCGGCCCCGTTCGGTTAAAAATGGCTGGTCGGACCGGTCACGCTTGCTCCGCCGGCCATTGTCTCCCGGCCCCGGCGCCTGGCGGGGCTCGGGCCTGCCTAGCTGAGGCGCTCCAGGATCAGCTCGCGGACGCGGCCGGCGTCGGCCTGGCCGCGGGTGGCCTTCATGACCGCGCCGACCAGGACGCCGACCGCGTTCACCCGGCCGTCGCGGATCCGGGCGGCCACGTCGGGGTTGGCCGCGATGGCCTCGTCCACGGCGGTGCTGAGCGCGCCGTCGTCGCTGACCACGGCCAGGTTACGGGCCTTGACCACCGCGTCGGGATCGCCCTCGCCGGCCAGCACGGCGTCGATCACCTGGCGGGCCAGCTTGTCGTTGAGGGTGCCCGCGCCGACCAGGGCCGAGACCCGGGCGACCTGAGCGGGGGTGATCGGGAGGTCTTTCAGCTCCTGGCCCGTCTCGTTGGCCCGGCGGGCCAGCTCGCCCAGCCACCACTTGCGGGCGTCGGCCGGGGAGGCGCCGGCCGCGACCGTGTCCGCGACCAGGTCGACCGCGCCGGCGTTGGCCAGTGCGGACCACTCGAGCTCGGACAGGTCCCACTCGGCCCGCAGCCGGGCCCGGCGCGCGGACGGCGCCTCGGGCAGGGCGGCGCGGATCTGCTCCACCCACGCCTGGTCGCGGGGCGACCGGGACCAGGTCGGGCTCGGGGAAGTAGCGGTAGTCCTGGGCCTCTTCCTTGGACCGGCCCGAGGTCGTGGTGCCGCTGTCCTCGTGGAAGTGCCTGGTCTCCTGGACGATCCGGCCGCCCGCGTCGAGCACCGCGGCCTGCCGCTCGATCTCGAAGTAGACCGCGCGCTCGACCGAGCGCAGCGAGTTGACGTTCTTGGTCTCGGTGCGGGTGCCCCACGCGGCGGCGCCGCGCGGCGCGATCGAGGTGTTCACGTCGCAGCGCAGCGAGCCCTCCTCCATCCGGACGTCGGAGACGCCGAGGGAGCGGAGCAGGTCGCGGAGCTCGGTCACGTAGGCGCGGGCGACGACCGGGGCGCCCGCGCCGGTCCCGGTGACCGGCTTGGTCACGATCTCGACCAGCGGGATGCCGGCCCGGTTGTAGTCCACCAGCGAGTACTCGGCGCCGTGGATGCGGCCGGTGGCCCCGCCCACGTGCAGCGACTTGCCGGTGTCCTCCTCCAGGTGGACCCGCTCGATGCCGATTTTTATCGGTCCGGCCGGCGACCTCGACGTCGAGGTAGCCGTCGGTGCACAGCGGCTCGTCGTACTGGGAGATCTGGAAGTCCTTCGGCATGTCCGGGTAGAAGTAGTTCTTCCGGGCGAACCGGCACCAGCTGGCGATCTGGCAGTTCAGGGCCAGGCCGATGCGGATGGCGTACTCGATCGCGTTCCGGTTCACCACCGGCAGCGAGCCGGGCAGGCCCAGGCAGACCGGGCAGACCTGGCTGTTCGGCTCGGCGCCGAAGCCGGTCGCGCAGCCGCAGAACATCTTGGTCCTGGTGCCCAGCTCGACGTGGGTCTCCAGGCCGATGACCGGCTCGTAGCGGTCCGTCGCCTCGGCGAACGGGACGAGGGTTTCCGTCATTTCTTACAGTCCCTTCGCGTCGGCGAGCAGCGGGTGGCCCCAGCGGCCGGTGAACGCGGCCTCGGCGGCGGCGGCGACCCGGTAGAGCCGGTCATCGGCCATGGCGGGCGCCATCACCTGCAGCCCGACCGGCAGGCCGTCCTCGTCGGCCAGGCCGCACGGAACCGAGATGGCCGCGTTGCCGGCCAGGTCCGACGGGATCGTGCACAGGTCGGCCAGGTACATGGCCATCGGGTCGTCGGCACGCTCGCCGATCCGGAACGCCGTGGTCGGCGTGGACGGCGACACCAGCACGTCGACCTGGCCGAAGGCGGCGTCGAAGTCCCGGATGATCAGCGTGCGGACCTGCTGCGCCTTGCCGTAGTAGGCGTCGTAGTAGCCGCTGGACAGCGCGTAGGTGCCGAGGATGATGCGCCGCTTGACCTCGGCGCCGAAGCCCTGCGCGCGGGTCAGCGCCATGACCTCCTCGGCGTCCCGGGTGCCGTCGTCGCCGACCCGCAGGCCGTACCGCATCGCGTCGAACCGGGCCAGGTTGGACGAGCACTCGCTGGGCGCGATCAGGTAGTAGGCCGGGAGGGCGTACTTGAAGTGGGGGCAGGACACCTCGGTCACCTTGGCGCCGAGGGATTCGAGTAGTTCCACCGCCTCGGCGAAGCGGGCCAGCACGCCCGGCTGGTAGCCCTCGCCGCTCAGGTCGGTGACCACGCCGATCCGCATGCCGCTGACGTCCGCCTCGCGGGCGGCGGCCACCACCGGCGGCACCGGCGCGTCGATCGAGGTGGAGTCCATCGGGTCGTGCCCGGACATGACCTCGTGCAGCAGCGCCGTGTCGAGCACGGTCCGGCCGAACGGGCCGGGCGTGTCGAGGCTGCTCGCGAACGCCACCACGCCGTACCGGGACGAGCCGCCATAGGTCGGCTTGGTGCCGACGATGCCGCAGACCGCGGCGGGCTGCCGGATCGAGCCGCCGGTGTCGGTGCCGATGGCCAGCGGCGCCTCGTAGGCGGCCACCGCGGCGGCCGAGCCGCCGGACGAGCCGCCCGGGATCTTGTCCAGGTCCCACGGGTTGTGGGTGACCCCGTAGGCGGAGTTCTCGGTGGAGGAGCCCATGGCGAACTCGTCCATGTTGGTCTTGCCGAGGATGATCGCGCCGGAGTTCTTCAGGCGGGTCGTGATCGTCGCGTCGTAGGGCGGGTGCCAGCCCTCCAGGATGCGGCTGCCGCAGGTGGTGGGCATGCCGGTGGTGGTGAACACGTCCTTGACCGCGATCGGGACGCCGGCCAGCGGGCTCCTGATCGGTGCCCTGGCTGGCGCTCGTCGTCGATATGGCGGCCTGTTCGAGCGCCTTGTCGGCGGCGACGTGCAGGAAGGCGTGCACCTTGCCGTCCACGGCGGCGATGCGGTCCAGGTGGGCCTGGGTGACCTCGGTGGCGGAGACTTCTTTGGCCTCGAGCGCTTTCGAGAGCTCGGCGGCGGTCATCCGGGTGAGTTCGCTGGACATGGCTTAGTCCTCCCCCAGGATGCGCGGGACCTTGAACCGCTGCTGCTCGACGGCGGGCGCCTGGCTGAGCGCCTGTTCCGGAGTCAGGCACGGGACCGGCTCGTCGTCGCGGTACACGTTGGTCAGGCCGGTCGCGTGCGACGTCGGCGGGATGCCCTCGGCGGCGACCTCCTGGACCTGCGCGACGGCCGTGATGATCTGATCCAGCTGGGGCGCCAGATGGTCGAGTTCGGCGTCACTGAGCGCGATCCTGGAGAGCCGCGCCAGGTGCGCGACCTCGTCACGGGTAATGGGCATGCATGCATCCTAGGGGCGTTCCGGCAGCAGGCTGTAAGCAAATAAGGGCGCGGGCGATGATTCCTGGCCTCGGTGTTTGTCATACCGGTTTGATAAGGAGGAGTGGTGCAGTACTTGCTGCTGATCCGCGGGGACGAGAGCGCCGCCGCCCATGCCGACGACGGCTGTGACGGCTGGAGCGAGCGGATGCTGTCGCGCGGCGTGCTGGCGGGGCGGCGGCGGGCTGCGGCCGCCCGCCGAGGGCAAGGCGGTCCGGGTGCGCCGCCGCCAGCTGCTGCTGTCCGACGGGCCGTTCGCCGAGACCAAGGAGCAGGTGGGCGGGTTCTGCATGATCGAGGCGGCGGACATGGACGAGGCGGTCGCGGTGGCGGCCGAGCATCCGGCCGCGACCTACGGGACCATCGAGGTCCGTGAGCTGTGGCCGCCGCTGTGACGTACTGACGCTGCAGGCGGCGGTGGACGCGGCGTTCCGGGAGGAGTGGGGCCGGGTGGTGGCCACGCTCATCCGGGTGACCGGCGACTGGGACCTGGCCGAGGAGTGCGCCCAGGATGCTTTCGCCATGGCGCTGCAGCGCTGGCCCGCCGACGGGGTGCCGCGGCGGCCGGGGGCGTGGCTGACCACGGCGGCCCGCAACCGGGCGATCGACGTGCTGCGCCGCCGGACGGTCGGGGCGGCCAAGCTGCGCGAGGTCGCGGCGCTGTCGGTTTCGCCGGATTCCTCGGGGCCGTCGCTTGAGACCGATCACAGCGGGGTGCCCGACGACCGGCTGCGGCTGATGTTCACCTGCTGCCACCCGGCCCTGACGCTCGAGGCCCGGGTGGCCCTGACGCTGCGCACGCTGGCCGGCCTGACCACCGCGGAGATCGCGCGGGCGTTCCTGGCCAGCGAGGCGACCATGGCCAAGCGGCTGGTCCGGGCCAAGCAGAAGATCAAGGATGCCGGCATTCCCTACCGGGTGCCGCCGGCGCAGCTGCTGCCGGAACGTTTGCCGGGCGTTCTGGGCGTGGTGTACCTGCTGTTCAACGAGGGGTACGCGGCCTCGGCGGGCGCCGACCTGATCCGGTTCGGTCTCAGCGCCGAGGCGATCCGGCTGGGCCGGGTGCTGACGCGGCTGATGCCGTCCGAGCCGGAGGCGGCCGGGTTGCTGGCCTTGATGCTGCTGCACGACGCGCGCCGGGACGCCCGGCTCGACGCCGACGGCGAGCTGGTGCCGCTGGAAGACCAGGATCGCTCGCGCTGGGATGCGGCCTCGATCAGCGAGGGCGTCGCGGTCCTGGAGGACGCGCTGCGGCGCGGGCGGCCGGGGCCGTACCAGGTGCAGGCGGCCATCGCCGCCTGCCACGTCACCGCGGCCCGGGCGGCTGACACCGACTGGGCGCAGATCGCCTGTCTGTACGGGCAGCTGGCGCGGTTCCTGCCGACGCCGGTGGTCGAGCTGAACCGGGCGGTGGCGGTGGCCATGGCGTTCGGTCCGGACGAGGGCTTGCGGCTGGTCGCCGGGCTGGAGGAGTCGGGGCAGCTGGCGGGCTACCACCTGCTGCCCGCGACCAAGGCCGACCTGCTCCGCCGGCTGGGCCGCGCGGCCGAGGCCGCCGTCTGCTACCGCGAGGCCATGGAGCTGGCCAGTACCGACGCCGAGCGGCGGTTCCTCGGCCGGCGCCTGGCGGAGGTTAGTTCCAGCGCCGAAACTGGTGCTGGCTGAAACGTCCATTTCCGCGGCGGCCCGGTCGTCGCTGTCACGTAGACCCCTTCTTCACGAGCTTGACGAGGAGACGTGACAACGATGGACGACACCATCAGGGACATGATCGCCGCCCAGCGGACCGAGCTGGCTGAGGTCCTGGCGGGACTGCCCGAGTCTGGCTGGGACGAACCCTCGCTCTGCGCGGGCTGGCGGGTGCGCGAGGTCGTGGCGCATATCACGATGCCGTTCCGGTACGGCCGCGGCCGGTTCGCGCTCGAGCTGGCGCGGTCGCGGGGGCGGTTCAACGAGATGGCCGACCGGCTGGCCCGGCGCGATGCTTTGGCCATGTCCTCGGCCGACCTGGCCGCGGCGGTCCGGTCCAACATCGGGCATCCGTGGAAGCCGCCGGGCGGCGGGTACACCGGGGCCCTGTCCCACGACCTGATCCACGGCCTCGACATCACGGTGCCGCTCGGGCTTGACCGGCCAGTGCCGGAGGAGCGGCTGCGACCGGTACTGCCGGAGAGCCTGGCTGACCGGTCGGTGAAGTTCTTCGGGACGGATCTCGACGGCGTCGAACTGCGGGCCAGCGACATCGACTGGACGCTCGGCTCGGGGAGCCGCTGGCCGGCCGGTGGGTGGGCGTGTCTGCGGAGAGCCGGCAGCAGGTCGGTTCGGTTCTTCGGCGTCGACCTGGACGGGATCGAGCTGCGAGCGCAGGACATGGAGTGGACGCTCGGCTCCGGCGCGCCGCTGACCGGCGCGGCGGCCGACCTGCTGCTGGTGCTGTCCGGACGGACACTGCCGCCCGGACGCCTGGCCGGCGAGGCGAGCGCCCGGTTCACCAGCCGGGTAGCCGTCTCCAGGCCCGGCTGAGGGAACGTGTCAGGCCGCGGTGCCGGGTAGGTGGGTCCAGGCCCGGGCCCTGGTGTTCTTGGCTGGAACCTGACTGCCTGGAAGGCGCCGGGGGCGGCCAGGCTGGGGCACCGGCGGATGAGCTTGTCGTAGACGTCGTCCGAGACGATCAGACCCGGCTCTGCGACGACTGGGCCAGCTTTGTCTTGAGCGGTTGGGTGTCCAGCATGCGGAAGGCGAAGTTCACGTCGGTGCCGACGAAGCCGTGACGGTCATGCTCCACCGGCCCGATGTGGGCCGCGACCCGCAACTGCATGTCCGCGGCCGCGCGCCGAGACGTGGTTGTGCCGGCGGATCAGGTGGCGCAGCTTGTCCGGGAGCGGGTCGATGAGGCCCGTGACCGGGAGTTCCGGCGGCACCACGATCAGCGCGCCGTCGCCGCGGTCCTCCCAGAAGCATTCGTCCCAGGGGATGCCGCAGGAGTTGAACGCCTTCTCCAGGTACTCGTACAGCTGCTCGTGCAGGTACCCGCGGATGTCGTCGTCGCGGCTGGCCCGGGTGTAGCCGACGATGTTCGACGGCGACCACCGCGCACATCTGGCCGCCGGCCTGCCAGGCTGCGCGCTGGCCAGCGACAGCCGCGGCGCCACGGCGCGGCCGCCGGCCGGCGGGGCGCTCCATGAGCGTGACCGCTGCTACCACCGAGGCCACCACGGACTGGACGATCTCCGCGGTCAGCGCGCTTGTCGCGCCCGGCTCGGCCGGGGCGCAGACTTGCTCGCGCCGGTCGGCGAGCGGGTCGCGCCCGGGCCGCAGCTCGCGCCCGGGCCGCAGGGCCGCCAGGTGGGTGAGGTCCGTGGCCGGGCGGCCGAGGCCGAGGCCAGCGCCGGACAGAAGCTAGCTCCCGTCGAAGCCCGGGCCGACGAGGCTGGGGACCGGCTCGGTTACCGGCAGCATGACGGGCGATCCCGCCGGAGAGGTGCTTGTTTCATCGTGTTCTCGGTTTCCTGGCCCGTAGGCGCCATGAGCAGGATGTCCTGCCGGGTGGATGGCTTCCGGCTCCGCCTGAGAGCGGGCCCGAAGGCGTAATTCTGGCCTGGGGTGCTAGCCGAACCAGACAAACCGGGCCTCCCCCGTCCTGGTGTCGCGGACGATCAGCTCGTAGCCGGTTCGCAGGCACGCGTCGAAGAACTCATACGACGTGATCGCCCGGTTGGCGAGATCAGTCGTGGACAGCTTGGTGCGCTCCCGCAACCGCCGCAGGTCGTCTGCCACCCCTGCGATGAGAGGAACCGTGATAGACGTGACCGCGGCGTGCTGCCACAGGACCCCTGGCCTGAAGGAGGCGGGGGTAGGGATGACGGCTATGATGCTCACCTCCTGCGCAACCCCGGATTGATACATGTGTGCTGGTCACTTGGCCTTGCCGACGCGATTACTGACCCTGAAACAGCGAATATCGGCTCTGTGACCCACGGCTACTACATCAAGTTACCTAACTGTGAGCAGATTCACAACATCTTAAAAGCAGTTATTCGCTGTAAATTTAGTGATGTAACTCACATGACCAGAGGTTCGCGCAGGCAGCCGACGGCTTCACGGGCGTTGCCCCCGACCGGGGACGGCCGGCCAGCCACGGCTGGCGATAACACGCAGCCGGACCCCTGCCCGCGACGGGGCAGGGAGCAGGCTGGAAGGAACGGGCTGGGCCGCGAGGCCCTCAGAGGAACAAGTGGACGCGCTGGGTCTCGTTCTTGGCCGGGTCCCGGATGAGTACTTCCTTGCCCTCACGGAGCTGCGCGTCGATGAACTCGTAGAGCGAGATGGCGCGGTTCACCAGGTCGGTCTTGGACAGACCGCTGCGCTCCTGGAGACTTTGGAGATCAGAGGCAGCCTTGGGGATCAAAGCGACGGTGATTCGCTCGGTCGTCTGCTGCGGCGACGGTGACGGCGGCTGCTTTGGCCGGGCAACCTTTTCCCCGATAATCTTATTGCCCGGATTGGCAGGCATTCGCAACATCCTCCTCTACGCGATTCTTCCCAAGAAGCAAGCAGGGGCATCTGGCGTTCAGATGACCAGCCTCCTTAACTCCCCCTCTCGCGAAGGGTACGCCATCCGGCCGCAGGCCGGGACAGCGCCGGTACAGAGCAGGACTGCTTCGTTGCAGGTCAGTGACGTCAGGTTAGCATCATTATCTGATGCGCCACAACCAGCAGAACGCAGTGGCCTGCTGCGCAGCATGCTACTAGGCCTGATGATCACCGGGCCTCAAGAACGGCCATGACTGGTTTATTACGCTTCAGGTCAGGACGTACGAGCACGCGTTCAGTATTCATTCATGCCCGCAGCGTCACAGTCATCTGAGCATTTTGCCGTGCACATTTCAGCTAGCCTGGCACCGCGCTCGGGCCCGCCGCACTGCCCGCTGCCGCCTGGCCTGCCTGAACTCGGTTCATGTCACTTTCCCGACTTGACCGGCATCGAGGTTTACGCATCGGCTGCGCTGGTATCGGGGCATTGTGCGTACTTACGGGGGGACGTATACTGCCCCGGTAAGCCAGGGATAAGGCGGATCACGGGGGGCGGGACAGATGCGTTACGTTGTGAGGTTCGGGCCAGCGGCCGACTGGATAATCCGCGCGCTGGAACCCTACGACCGAGGTGTGCTTCACCAGGTACTGGCCACCGAACTGGCCGACGGCCCGAATGCCGACAAGGAGATACGGTTCGACTCCGACGGCGCCGCCTGGGCTCTCACTGACCATGACGATTCGCGCGGGCAAGCCTATACATAGCCACGCCGCTCAGCTACAAGGACTATACGGCCATCCACCGTCCTATGACTCGCGATGAACTTACCTGGGTGGCTCAGGAAGAGGCCATGCGACATCGGCCTGGGCTTTTTCGTACTGGAGATCCTGGCCGCCGAGTCGGCGTTCACGCGCAGGCCAGGAGGGCTGTGAGCCCGCCGCTTCCGGCCGCCGCCACGGCATTCGCCGCCGCTCGGATGACGAGGCAGGATCTACTCGGGGCCTATTCCGTGGTCCTCGCCGTGACGGATATTGGTGAGTACCCGCGAGATGTTCCGCTCGATCAGGAACTGCACGAGCCCCTGGGTCACCGGGATGAGGATCCCGATGAGCTTACGGTCGTGGGTAATCGCGAGCGTCTGTCCGTTCGCGCCTGCCTTTTCGATCTGAGCAGCCGACAGGTCACCGATCCGGATGGGACGTACCACCGAGGGTTCGGCCGGGCCGCCTTCGGGGTCGACGGCCAGGCCCGCGGGATTCAGCATCGCGCGCAATTGCTCGAGGGCCTCCCGGCTTTCCGGAGTCTGAACCACGGTCTCGCCCATCACCGCCGCGGCGAGCGGCAGGGGGGACGGGCCGCCAGGGCCGGTATCAGGCGGGCGGGCGGAAACGTCGCGTTCCGCCGGGCGCCCGGGCGGTGATTCCGCGGCCGCCTCGGCGAAGGCCTGCTCCCCTTCGGCAATGCTGTGCCGTATCCGCGACCAGTTGTAAAAGACCAGGTGTTCCAGCCAGCCCGAGGAAGCCGGAATGATGACGCCGATCAGGGCCCGGTGATTGGTAATGGCCAGCGGCCTGCCCTCGCGGGCTCTTTCCTCGAGATCCGCCCCGCGCAGGTCGCGGATGCTTATTGTTTCCATGGCTGCCCTGCTTTTCCCTCCGAGGGAGCATCCGGTGCCGGCCGGTAACGCTGGCTCCAGATGCACGCTGACTCACTGATGGCCGCGGCCAGCGTGAGTGAGATGAATCACGCTCCGTAGCCGTGTCCAGGAAGCGGAGATCGTTCCGCGCATCTTAACCTGGCTGTCTTCGCCGCCGGTGTCGGGCCGAGGACAATGTGCAAGGCCGCAGCCTCAGTCGGCTCCTCAACTGGGGCGGATGCGAGGGCGCCTGGCCCTTCTGCTCGCATTGTCACTCCCTTAAGTCTCGGTGAGTAGCGGGGCAGGTCCACGTGAGCGGACGAGAGACTCGGGAAGCCGGGTCACATCAAGGATCCTGTCGGGCTGGCTGCGTGTTACGTCATAGTCCTTGTCCTCTCTTGGTTACACGTGTCAACGAATGTAGACAGTGAGCGTACGCGCATTAGCGCAGATCAGGTAAGTACGGACAGAGCACCGGCCCGTTCCGGGTATGCTCAATTTGAGACAACGACGGCCGGTGCGCGCGGCCTGGCTCTGGCCGGGCGGACGGAACGGCCGGGACTATCCGGCCGGGGTCACCGCGTCGGGACCCTGGGTGAGGAGGGTCTGGAAGGCCGCCTCGTCCAGGACGGGGACGCCGAGTTCCATCGCCTTGTCGTACTTGGAGCCGGCGTTCTCGCCTGCGACCACGAAGCTGGTCTTCTTGGATACCGAGGAGGTCACCTTGCCGCCGGCCTGGCGGACCGCCTCGGCGGCCTCGTCCCGGTTCATCCCCTCGAGCGTGCCGGTGATCACCACGGACACCCCGGCCAGCAGCCGGGCCGCCGCGCGGTTGGGGTCCCAGTCCGGGTCCTCGAGCCGCACGCCGGCGTCGCGCCACTTGGCCACGATGGCCCGGTGCCAGTCGACGGCGAACCACTCGCGCAGGGACGCCGCGATCGTCGGCCCGACCCCGTCCACCGCGGCCAGCGCGTCCACGCTGGCCTCCTCGATGCGGTCCAGCGAGCCGAACTCGGCCGCCAGCGCCCGGGCCGCCGTCGGCCCGACGTGCCGGATGGACAGCGCGACCAGGACCCGCCACAACGGCCGGGTCCGCACCTCGTCCAGGTTGGCCAGCAGGCGGTTCGCGTTGGCGCTCAGCGTGCCCTGCTTGACCATGAAGAACGGGCTGGTCTGGAGCTTGTCCGCGGTCAGGTCGAAGACGTCGCCCTCGTCGGCGACCAGCTTGCCGTCGAGGAGCGCGGCGACCGCCTCCCAGCCGAGCACCTCGATGTCGAAGGCGCCCCGCCCGGCCAGGTGGAACAGCCGCTCGCGGAGCTGGGCCGGGCAGGACCGGGTGTTCGGGCAGCGCCAGTCGACCTCGTCCTCCTCCCGGCCGAGCTCGGTGCCGCACGACGGGCAGTGGGTGGGGTAGACGTACTCGCGCTCGTCCCCGGTGCGCAGGTCGGCGACCGGTCCGAGGACCTCGGGGATGACGTCGCCGGCCTTGCGCAGGATCACCATGTCGCCGATCAGCACGCCCTTGCGCTTGACCTCGTCCGCGTTGTGCAAGGTGGCCCGGTCCACGGTCGACCCGCTGACCTTGACCGGCTCCATCACCGCGAACGGGGTGACCCGGCCGGTGCGGCCGACGTTCACCTGGATGTCGAGCAGCCGGGTGGTGACCTCCTCCGGCGGGTACTTGAAGGCGATCGCCCAGCGCGGCGCCCGGCTGGTCGAGCCGAGCTGTTGCTGCAGCGCGATCTGGTCCACCTTGACCACGACGCCGTCGATCTCGTACGGCGGGATCGTGCCGGTGCTCGCCGTAGTAGGCGATGTACTCGCGGACCCCGTCCATGTCCGACACGACCTTGTACAGCGTGCTGACCGGCAGGCCCCACTCGCCCAGCCGCTGGTACCAGCCTGACTGGGTGTCCGGTGCGCCCTCCAGGTGGCCTTCCTCGCCGGGGCCGGATGCTTCTCCGCTGATACCGGTGTCGCCCGGGGAGCCCTCGACCCGGCCGATGCCGTGCACGATCGCGTCGAGCGCCCGCGACGCGGTGACCTTGGGGTCCTTCTGCCGCAGCGAGCCGGCCGCCGAGTTCCGCGGGTTGGCGAAGGCGGCCTTGCCCGCGTCGAGCAGCGACTCGTTCAGCTTGCCGAACGCCTCGACCGGCATGAACACCTCGCCCCGGACCTCGAGCACGGCCGGGTGCCCGGTGCCCTTCAGCCGGGCCGGGATGGAGGCGATCGTCCGGATGTTCGGCGTGACGTCCTCGCCGGTGCGGCCATCGCCCCGGGTGGCCGCCTTGACCAGCTTCCCGTCCCGGTAGACGAGGTCGATGGCCAGCCCGTCGATCTTCAGCTCGCACAGGTAAGGACCCGGTGCCGCCGAGCTTGGTCACCCGGTCCGACCAGCCGCCCAGGTCCTCCAGGGTGAAGACGTTGTCCAGGGAGAGCAGCCGCTCCAGGTGCTCGACCGGGGTGAACAGGGTGGAGATCGCCCCGTGCACGGTCTGGGTCGGCGAGTCCGGCGTGCGCAGGTCCGGGTACTGCTCCTCCAGCGCTTTGAGCTCGCGCATCTTGGTGTCGTAGTCGATGTCGGACAGCGTCGGCGAATCGAGGATGTAGTACCGGTGATCGGCCTCGGTGATCTCCAGGCTGAGGTCGGCGTGCCGTCGTGCGCGCCTCGGCCGGCGCCTCCTGGACCTCCGCGCCCGTTTCGTTCTCGCTCATTGCGCTCCCCCGCCCATCAGGACTCGCCCCCGGTTTCCTCGATCAGCTCAGCCAGCATGCTCCCCGCCTCCCGGCACCGCGTCAACGCGGCGCGCGCCTGGGCCGGCGAAGCGCCGGCCAGCCCGCACGCCGGGGTGATCACCGCCTGCTCCGGGCAGGTGGCCAGCGGGAGCCCCAGCCGGTGCCACAGCTGGATGACCCGTTCGGCGGTCTGCCGGGCCTCGGCGCTGCCGTCGCCCGGGCCCGCTCGGGCCCCGGACCGGCGGCTGGCGCCGCCGGGGACGCCCGTCTCGGCGTCCGGCTCGGGGACCGCGGGGACCGCGCCGATCAGCAGCCCCAGGCCGGCCTCGGCGGCCTCGCCGATCGCGTCCTCTTCGCCGCGCCGTAGCTGGCTGAGGTCGAAGGAGATCGCATCGGCCCCCGCCGTCCGGATCAGGCCGAACGGGACCGCCGCCGCGCAGCTGTGCACCACCGTGTAGCCACTGGGTGGCCGTGATCACCTGGGCCAGCCGTTCCCTGAGCACCTCCGCCTCGACGGGACGGAGCCGCGACAGCCCGCTCGCCGTCGGCACCTCGCCGCCCGCCACGGCGGGCAGGGCCGGCTCGTCGAACTGGACCGCGATCCGGGCGCCCGGTACCCGCTTGGCCAGCTCGGCCACGTGGGCGGCCGCGCCCTCGGCCAGCGAGGCGGTCAGGTCGGCGACCGCGCCGGGATCGGCGATGGCCACGTTCAGCGTGTGCGGCAGCTCCAGCGTGGCGGCCAGCGTCCACGGCCCGCACAGCTGGACCTTGACCAGCCCGCGGTAGCCGTCGAGCACTTCTTCCAGCACGTCCAGGTCGGAGGAGAGCATGGACCTGGCCCGGACCAGGTCCCGGCCGGGCCGCTCGGCCAGCCGCCAGCCGCGCGGGCTGACCTCGACCGGGATGTCGACCAGCAGGCCGGCGGTCCGGCCGGTGAGGTCCGCGCCCGGGCCCCGGGCGGGCAGCTCGGGCAGGTGCGGGAAGTCGGGGAGCTCGCCGGCGATGACGCGCATCGCCTCGGCGGGGTCCGTCCCGGGCATCGAGCCGATCCCGGTGGCGCTCCCGGCCGGCCAGGGGAAGCGCGGTCCATCATGGTCATCAGGCACGCACCGAGCTTAGAACGACCCGACGACAAACCGCGCCACGCGGCCGGAACGTCACGTGCGCGATCTGTGCCGGAGGTACCATAGGCGCCTTGGCGCAGATGATCCACCGCTCTGGCCGTGGTCCGCGCTGAGCACGCGATCGGCTTGGTTGGGCTCGTACCGAATATTCCTCCGCCACCGGGCAACGGAATCGACCGGCTCCTTCTCCTTATGCCGGCCATCCAGGCGGTTGGTATCACCGTCCCCGATATCAACCAATAAAGTTTCTGGCTGCGTTCAAGGCCGGCTCGTTCGGCTTAATCAGGCCGACCTACTGGTTGGGATGGCTAGGACAGGAAGCGCGTCAGCCGAGGACCTCCCTGGCGACACGCTAGGCATCGCCCCAGTTCCTGGCCATATGCCATCGGAGAATCATGAAACGGCCTCTCCACCTTAAGCCTCCAGGCCTGGCAAAACGATCGCCCCGGGCATGGCTTTCCGCTGGTCACCGGGTCCATACCAGCTGATCCTCGGAGAAGGATTATCCCTCCCGTACCTGTGCAAGGAAGCAGTCGGCCTGCTAGCATCAGCCCCATAGAAGGACCCATCCCAACCTCTGGGATAACTCAAGATCAAGCAGGACAGTAAGGACCCGATGTCTAGCCCCATGTACCGGCAGATCGCCGAGCAGCTCCGCGAGGAGATCCGGGTCGGCCGCCTCGCGGCGGGCAAGCAACTGCCCACCGAGGGCGAGCTGCGGGAACGGTATGACGCGTCGCGGAACACGGTCCGGGATGCCATCAAATGGCTCATCTACCTCGGGCTGGTCCAGACCCGGCCGGGCAGGGCACGTTCGTCGTCGAGCGCATCGATCCGTACGTCACCGACCTGTCGGCCGAACCCAATCGAGGACTGGGCGGCGGCGAGACGCGACCTTCCTGTCACGCGTGCGGGAGCCGGCCCGAGAAGCGACATTCTCCGAGCCCCCGGTCGAGATCCAGAAAGCGTTCAGCGACATCGCCGCCCGGATGCGGGTCCCGGAGGGCACCTAGGTGATCAGCCGCCATCAGCGGCGTTACATCGACGGGACCCCGTGGTCGCTGCAGACATCCTTCTACCCGCGAGGTTTCGTAGCTCATGGCGCCGATCGCCTGATCGAGGTCGACGACATCCCCGAGGGGACGGTCAAGTACCTGAGCGACACCCTGGGCCTGCAGCAGAACGCCTACCAGGACTGGATCAGGGTCCGCACGCCAGATGCCAACGAGGCAAGGTTCTTCGACCTGCCCCAGGACGGCCGGGTCGGCGTCTTCGAGATCTTCCGGACCGCCTTCGACCAGACCGGCGAGACGCTCCGCCTCACCGTGACGGTGTTTCCCACCGACCGAAACCAGTTCATCGTGAACGTCGGCAACGTGCCCGACCTCGAGGAGGGCACCGCTAAACCCAAAACCTAGCCCCATGGCGCCGCCACGCCGACCACCGTCCACCAGGACAGAAGGGGGGATTCCCCGTTGCCTGATCCCTCCCCTGCGTCTCACGACGACGTGACTCGCGGCATGACGTTGCAGAAAGGAAGGAGGGTGAGTAGATGACGCAGCCCACGGGTTCAGATACCTCTACCACGGATCCGGCAGCAAACTCCCAGGTTTCAGCCGAACCCTCCGAGTTCCCCCGCCGTCGGCAAAGGCAGATTTGGAGATAGTCCTCCTGCCCGACGGCAAGGGCTGGAATGCACGCTGGAAACGGTTCATGCGGATCCTCCGCTAAGGCCGTACGAAAGGCCCCGGCGACAACCGAATATAGCGAAGGCCGAGCGGAGCCAGTTAGCCAGACTTGCTGGCTGAGCTGCGCTCGGCTGGCGGACCCGCCCACCAGTCCTGGTCCGTCGATTCTTGATCACGGCGCACACGCCGTGGTTTTCGTTTAACGGCTCTATCAGGTGGCTGCACTTTTTCATTGCTCTCAATAGTTTCCGGCCGTTCCGCCCGCTGCCCGCTGTCGTGCAGTCGCGGAATGGCCGATTAGACATAGATGGACGATGACGACCACGATGCGAATCGAACGCGTGTCAGACACGGGCGAAAACCTGGAAGCGGCTACCAGCCTCATCGACGCGGCCGGCGAGTGGCTGCGGACCAAGGACACGGACCAGTGGGCGGAACCGTGGCCTTCCAGGAAGGAACGAGACGAGCGAGTGCGCCGGGACCTGGCCGCCGGGAAGACCTGGTTCGTCCGCGACGAGGACGCAGGAGACGCCCTGGCCGCCACGGTCACCGTGGCGAAGGACCCCATCGCGTTCGTGTGGCAAGGCAGCGAGGCCAACCTGGCCGACGGCCGTCTACGTGCACCGGCTCGTTACTGCGCGGCGCTACTCCGGCCTCGGCCTGGGGGCACAGCTGATCGACTGGGCCGGGCGGCGGGGTCATACTTTCTACGGGGCCAGGTGGATCCGGATCGACGTGTGGACCACCAATGCCGGCTTGCACCACTACTACAAGATGCAGCGGTTTGAGCCCTGCGGGCTTTGTGCCGACCTCTCGTACCGGTCGAGAGCCCTATTCCAGAAGGCTTTTGAGGACATCGAGGCATCCGCCATCCCGCATGTGACGGGAGATGCGGCTGAGTTCACCTTGCCTTGCCGCGCCTTCTCGAGCTAGCTGCGCATATGTCAGGTGTCGTCCGCTCCCGGGCATTCACGACGATCAGGTCAAGTCAATCGCCCGGAGGATATGTTTCTAAAAATTTTTTGGTACGTCCCGTGGCCTCCGCGGATGAGAACGTCGCTGGTCACCTCGCTGGGAGGCAACCCGGAACCCGTCAAAACGATCAAGGTTGCCGTTTCTTCACGAAGAGGTTGAAGGTGACGGAAACGCCTCGGTAACGGATACTCGACTTGACTGAGCCGTCGAGGCTAAGCAAGGAGGTGTCATGGCCAAGCGTCACAGCCGCCCTTCAGTGCAATACCGGTATGAGCACTACGACCCCTGGTTCTGAGGCAACCGGTAGAGCACGGAACGGCCGATGACGCCCTGCGGGGCCGGATCGCCGTTTTCCCGGAGCCGTCGGCGCTGTCAGCACCCGCAGCCAGCGCCGACGGCTTCGATGTCGTTGTTTTTAAATCAGCTTTATAACGTGGACTTCCCCGGTATCCCCATCTCGGATCAAAATGTCCCGGCCCGCGCTCAGCTGCGCCTCGATGAATTCGTACAACGTGATGGCGCGGTTGACGATATCCGTTTTGGACAGGCTCGTCTGGTCGTGCAGTTGCTGTAGATCCCGCCTGGCCCGGGGGATCAGGCTTACTGTGATCCGGTCCGGCGGGGCGGAATGGTCAGGGGAAGTCGGAACGTCAGCGGGAGGCTCAGGCTCGTGGCCCGGCGGCGGTGCGCCGCCCTCCCCAGTGGTGGTCTTGCCCGAAGGGGCAGTCCTCATGGCGGCTTTCCCTCCGTCGGTAACCCGGCTCTCGGATGTCGCACCATCCCTCCTCGTGGCGTCAGCAACCGCTCGGGCTCGGTCAGCGCTGTCGTACGCTGCTGCCTACCTCCTGCATCGTAACTGCTTGTGTGCAGTACGGTTAATGTCACTGTAAGGCGCGGTAACCATGAAAGCAACAGCATTGACGCAGCAATCTAATGCTCGCTCCGCTGACTTAAGATCGGCGAATCGCCGTTCACCTGCAGTTTCACTCTTCCCCTGGTCGGCCTGGGCTGCCCATCCGTACCGGTAAGCCGCTCGCGGAACGCAGCCTCTCCGGGAGCACTCAAACCCGCACGTCAACCTGATGCCCATACCGTCCCGGTCACATCAGCTGGACGGAAACGGTGGACCGATCACGGCGCCGGAGCAGGACTTCGGTCCCGGCGGCCCGTTCCTGGTAGAGAAACTCGTACAGGGTGATCGCCCGGTTCACCACGTCCGTGGGAGAGGGGTGCGCCGGCATGCCTTCGCCAGATCCAGGGCCGCCCGGTCCACCAAGGGCAGACGAACATTTTCGAATTCGGCGGCGGGCACACCCATGGCTTACCTCGTTTCCGGCGCACTGCGGCGCCTGCAGGCCGCCCGAATCGCGAGGGCGAGGCATGACCGCGAGACAGGCACCGATTATCCACCTGGGTCATTAAAAATGCGTACGAATCCCGTTACTTTCCTGCTTCATCGCAGCATGATGGCCCGCCTCCACCCCGGCCCCGGCGCGCGGCGATGCCACCCGGGACGAGAAGGACCGGTCAGCCGCAGGATCATCCGAACGCATAAATTAAGCAGCTTTCTTGCAGTTTTCAGATGTTACATCGTAGACTAGATCATGGCAGCTGCAGGGGCCGGGGGCGCTGTCCGAGGCCGGATGAAGGGACCCACCGTGAACGACTTCCCGCCCACCGAGAGAGGTGCCTGTTCGTGGGAAAGAACAAGTCACCCACCGCCCCCCTGCCGTTCCCCGAGCCACCGACGGCCGCGGCCCGGCTGATGATCAGGGTGGGGCCAGCCCACATGGCCGAGGGCATGGTCCCGCCTGATCAGGCACGTCACCTGATTACGACGTTCGGCATCCTGGGATGCGTCTTCTCCGGTATCGGCGGGGCCGTCCTCACGCTCCGCATCGACCCGGCCCTGTTGCCCCTGGCGTTCGCCGAGCTGGCCCTCGCCCTCGCGAGCGCGGTGCTCATCGCGCTGGCCGGACGCGTTCCCATCCGCCGGCGTCGCGCCCGCAGCAAGACCGCCGCTGGCCAGCCTCGGCGTCCCCGCCAGCTAGGCGATGACGCGCCGGAGGATACGGCGCGGCTCAGGCCGGCCGCGCGGCCACCGGAGCCGCCGCCGAGGTGCCGCTGATGGTGGCGCTGCCGAGGACAGCGTCGCCGGCGTAGAGCACGGCGGCCTGGCCCTTGGCCACGCCGCGGGCCGGGTGGTGCAGGCGGATGCGCAGGGCGCCATCCTCCATCCAGGCCACGCAGGCGTGGACCTCGCCGTGGGCGCGCAGCTGGACGAGGCACTCGGCCGGGCTCCGCGGGCGGGGCGCACCCGGTCCAGACTGGCCGCTCGGCGGTGATCTCGATGACGTCGAGGCCTTCGGCCGGGCCGACGGTGACGGTTCTGGTCACCGGTTCGATGTCGAGGACGTAGCGGGGCTTGCCGTCGTCGGCGGGGGTGCCGACGCGCAGGCCCTTGCGCTGGCCGACGGTGTAGGCGTAGGCGCCGTCGTGCTCACCCAGGATGGTCCCGGAGGCGTCGACGATCTGGCCGGGAGCCTGGCCCAGGTGCCGGGTGAGGAAGCCCCTGGTGTCGCCGTCGGCGATGAAGCAGACGTCGTGGCTGTCCGGCTTGTCCGCGACCGCCAGGCCGCGCCGGGTGGCCTCGGCCCTGACCTGGACCTTGGGGGTGTCGCCGAGCGGGAACAGGGCGTGGGCGAGCTGGTCGGCGGTGAGCACGGCCAGCACGTAGGACTGGTCCTTGCCGGGATCGGCGGCCCGGTGCAGGACACCGTCCGCGATCTGCGCGTAGTGGCCGGTGCAGACCGCGTCGAAGCCGAGGGCCAGCGCCTTGTCCAGGACCGCGGCGAACTTGATCTTCTCGTTGCAGCGCAGGCACGGGTTGGGGGTGCGGCCCGCGGCGTACTCGGCGACGAAGTCCTCGACCACGTCGCGGTGGAACCGCTCGGCCATGTCCCAGACGTAGAACGGGATGCCGATCACGTCGGCGGCCCGGCGCGCGTCCCGGGCGTCCTCCAGCGTGCAGCAGCCGCGGGCCCCGTCCGGTAGGACGACGGGTTGGCGGACAGCGCCAAGTGGACGCCGGTCACCTCGTGACCCGCGTCCACCGCCCGAGCCGCGGCCGTCGCGGAGTCCACCCCGCCCGACATCGCCGCGAGCACCCGAAGACCGCTCATCGTCCTTCCAGGTTACGTGGGCCGGCCCGGTACCTCCGCCAGCGGCCCCCCGGTCGCTGGAGGCTCATTCGGGTGATTCCATTGCTGCCATTCATTGGAATAAGCTGATATTCGCGCCTCACCCGAGCAGGCGCAGGCGGGGAGCGAACCGATCATGGCCGGGCCGCTCTACAGGCAGATCGCCGACCAACTGCGGCGCCTGATCGAGTCCGGTGAGCTGCAAGGCGGCATGCAAATCCCCACCGAGGATCAGCTCATGGGGCAATTCCTCGCCTCCCGCAACACCGTCCGCGGCGCATTGCGGGAACTGACCACGCGCGGGCTGGTATACACGCTTCAGGGTAAGGGCACGTTCGTGTCCGAGCCGGTGGCGCCCATCGTCATCACCCTGACCAGCGATCCGGAAACGGGCCGCGGCGGCGGTGAAGGTCTTGTCTACACCGCCGAGGTGGCGGCCAGCGGCCGGAAACCCGAAATGAGAGACCTCGAGGTGGGGATCAGGCGAGCCAGCTCGGTGATCGCCCGCTCGCTACGGATCCCGGCAGGGGCCGAGGTCATCTTCCGGCACGAGAACGGATACGTGGACGGCCTGCGATGGTCCCGGCAGACCTCGTATTACCCGCGGAGTCTCGAAGAGCGTGCCCCGCGGCTGCTCGACACCGGGAATATCGGCGAAGGGGCCGTCGGCTACCTCGCAGAGCTCGGCATCAGGCAAGACGGATATCAGGACTCGGTTGAATGGCGCTCCCCCGACGAGACGGATACCAGCTATTTCGACCTGCCCGCCGACGGGCATGTCCAGGTGGTCCAGATCCAGCGTGTCGCCTTCGACCAGGACGGCAACCCCATCCGGCTCACCGTCACGATCTACCGGGCGGACAGGAACAGGTTCGTCATCAACGACGGTAATGTCCCGCGCAGTGCGATGGGCCAGCCCTAGCCGGTACGATTCGGCTCGTCGCGATCAGCCTGCTCATGCCATCATTAGAGTCATTCTAATATGTCAATTAATGCCCTTGGCATAGCTCATTCCTCGTTTTGCCGGAACCCTTGACGGCAAGCCATCGGAATCAGTAATCAGAAGGTATGGCCGATACATCAAAAAGACTCCCGTAATTAAATCGGCCCGGGGTCGGGGTTACTAGTTCGGAGAGTGAGAAATGCTGGTCTTCTTCGTGGGCATACTGCTCGGCGTGCTCCTCGGCGGCACGCTGTGCGTGACCTACCTCCGCCAGGAGATCGCCGGGGGCATCGGCCCGAAGCTCAAGCGCGTCGAGCTCCAGCTCGACACGATCGAGAGCCAGCTGAGCCTGGCCGCCATGACGCGGTACGCGGAACTGAGTGCCCGTTCCCAGACCGACGCTCCCTGTCAGCTCCGGAGGCCGGGTGATCGCTAGTCGCCGCCGCGCGGTCGCTGCCTAGGCTGAGAACGTGACGGATGCGCTGTTCGGGGAGCCGCGGCTGGCGGCGATTTATGATGCGGTGGAGGGGGAACGGCGGGTCGACCTCGACCACTACCTGGCGATTGCGGAGGAGTTCGGGGCGCGCAGCTTGCTGGACGTGGGCTGCGGGACGGGCATTTTCGCCTGCCGGGCGGCTGGCCGGGGGATGGACGTCACCGGGGTGGATCCGGCGGGGGCTTCGCTCGACGTGGCGCGGGCCAGGCCGGGGGCAGAGCGGGTGCGGTGGCTGCACGGGGATGCGACCGGGCTGCCGGAGCTGCAGGTGGACCTGGCCACGATGACCGCCAACGTCGCCCACGTGTTCCTGACCGACGAGGACTGGGCCGCGACGCTGCGCGGCGTCTACGCGGCGCTGCGGCCGGGTGGCCGCCTGGTGTTCGAGGTCCGGGATCCGGCGCGCCGGGCCTGGGAGCGGTGGACGCGCGAGAACACCTACCAGAGCCTCGATGTGCCCGGCGTCGGGCGGGTGGAGACCTGGTGGGACCTGGCTGAAGTGAACGGCCCGCTGGTGAGCTACCGGCGGACCTACGTCTTCGCCGCGGACGGGAGCGATGGTGACGTCGGACTCGACCCGGCGGTTCTGGACGCGAGCGGAGATCGAGGACTCGCTCGCGGCGGCCGGCTACGCGCTGGCCGAGGTCCGCGACGCGCCGGACCGCCCCGGCCGGGAGTGGGTCTTCATCGCCCGCAAGCCCTGAACCGGACGTCGGTCGGTGTGCCCCCGGGCTACCAAAGAACGTACCTAGTGGCACACAGACGCACAGGGGCTCGGGGCCGCGGTGGGGCCGCGGCCAGATCCGGCCAGCGGGCGGCCGCTGCAAGGGGGTGGTTAGCGGGCGGCGGCGCGGCGGGCGCGGGCTACTACTTCGCGGAGGACCAGGCCGAGGGCGTCGACGTCGTGCTTGGTGGAGGTGTGGCCGAGGGAGAAGCGCAGGGAGCCGCGGGCGCGCGACTGGTCGGCGCCCATGGCCAGCAGGACGTGGCTGGGCTCGGCGACTCCGGCGGTGCAGGCCGAACCGGTCGAGCAGGCGATGCCGTTGGCGTCCAGCAGCATGAGCAGCGCGTCGCCTTCGCAGCCGGGGAAGGAGAAGTGCGCGTTGCCGGGGAGGCGGTCGGGGCCGGGCGGCGGGCCGTTGAGCATCGCGTCCGGGACCGCGGCCAGCACCTGGCGTATCAGGTCGTCGCGGAGCGACGCCACCCGTTCGGTCTCATCGGTTCGCTGCCTGGCACAGGCCTCGGCGGCGACCGCGAACGCCCGGATGGCCGGGGTGTCGAGGGTGCCGGAGCGGACGTCGCGCTCCTGGCCGCCGCCGTGCAGCACCGGCACGGGGGTCGCGCCGCGGGCCAGGATCAGCGCCCCGGCGCCGACCGGGCCGCCGAGCTTGTGGCCGGTCACGGTGAGTGCGTCCGCGCCGCTGGCCGCGAAGTCGACCGGCAGCTGCGCGGCGGCCTGCACCGCGTCGGTGTGGAACGGCACCCCGTACTCGTGCGCCACCGCGGCCAGCTCGCGCGATGGGCTGCACGGCGCCGACCTCGTTGTTCGCCCACATCACGCTGACCACGGCAGCCTGCTCGCCGGGCCTGCGCGAGCGCGGCGCGCAGCGTGCCGGGATCGATCCGGCCGTCGGTGCCGGGCGCCAGCCAGACGGCCTCGGCGCCCTGGGCTTCCGCCAGCCAGCGGACCGAGTCCAGGACCGCGTGGTGCTCCACCGAGGTGGTCAGGACGCGGCGCCGCGTATCCGACCGGCGGGCCCAGTACAGGCCCTTGACCGCGAGGTTGTCCGCCTCGGTACCGCCGCTGGTGAAGACGATCTCGCTCGGCCGGGCGCCGAACACCTCGGCCAGCTGCTCCCGGGACTCCTCCACCACCCGGCGGGCCCGGCGGCCCGCGGCGTGCAGCGACGAGGCGTTACCGAGCTGGCCGAGTTCCTCGGTCATGGCGGCGATCGCCTCGGGACGCATCGGCGTGGTCGCCGCGTGATCCAGGTACACCGGGTTTGCACTGTTCGAACTCATAGCTCGATCAGCCTAACCGCCGGGCGGATGGCGAAGAAACAGCGGTAACGGGGCTACTTGCGCTTGCCGATCTCCTCGAGCAGCTGCGGGACCACCTTGAACAGGTCGCCGACGACGCCGAAGTCGGCCAGCTCGAAGATCGGCGCCTCCGGGTCCTTGTTCACGGCGATGATCGTCTTAGAGGTCTGCATGCCGGCCCGGTGCTGGATCGCGCCGGAGATGCCGATCGCCATGTAGAGCTGCGGCGAGACGGTCTTGCCGGTCTGGCCGACCTGGAACTGGTGCGGGTACCAGCCGGCGTCGGTGACCGCCCGCGAGGCGCCGACGGCCGCGCCCATCGCGTCCGCGAGCTGCTCGATGACGCCGAAGCCCTCGGCCCCGCCGGTGCCGCGGCCGCCGGAGACGACGATCGAGGCCTCGCTCAGCTCCGGGCGGTCGCTGCGCTCGGCCACCACCCGGTTGGTGACCTTGGCCCCGGTGGCGTCGGCGGACAGGGACACCGCCTCGATGGCGGCGTCGCCCGCGGCGGCCTCGGGGGCCACCGCGTTCGGCCGCATGGCCACGATCGGCGTGCCGCGGCGGACCCGGGAGTGCACGATCGTGCCGCCGCCGAAGACGGACTGCTCGGCTACCGGGCCGTCGTCGCCGGGCTGCAGGTCCACCGCGTCGGTGAGCACCCCGGAGTCGATCTTGACCGCGAGCCGGCCCGCGATCTCCTTGCCCTGCGCGTTCCCGGCCACCAGGACCAGCGACGGGGCTCTTCTCCTTGACCAGCTGGGCCAGCAGTTCCGCGGCCGGGTTGGTCACGTAGTCGTCGAAGGCCGAGTCAGCGGCCACGTAGACGCGGGTGGCGCCGTACTCGGCCAGGCGCGCCTGGCCCTCCTCCGCGCCGGGCCCGGTCCACACCACCGACGCCTCGCCGAACCGGCGGGCCGTCGTGATCAGCTCGAGCGTGACCTTCTTGACGTCCGCGTCCACGTGCTCGGCGAGCACCAGGATCTCAGTCATATCGTCGTCCCCTCCGGCCCTAGATGAACTTCTGCGCGGCGAGGAACTCGGCGACCTTGGCGCCGCCGTCGCCTTCGTCCTTGACCACCGTGCCGGCCTGCCGGGGCGGCCGCTGGGTGTGATCGACCACCTCGGTGGCGGCGCCGCCCAGGCCGACCAGGGCCGGGTCGATGCCCGCGTCGGCCAGGGACATCGTCTGGACCGGCTTCTTCTTGGCCGCCATGATGCCCTTGAACGACGGGTACCGCGGCTCGTTGGTCTTCTCGACCACGCTGATCACGGCGGGCAGGGTGGACTCGACCTCGAAGTACCCGTCCTCGGAGACCCGGCGGATCTTCAGGTCGGTCCCGTCGATCTCGACCTTGCTGGCCAGCGAGACCTGCGGCACGCCGAGCCGCTCGGCCAGCATCGCGGCCATCACGCCCATCCGGGCGTCGGTCGACTCCGAGCCGGCGATCACCAGGTCGAAGCCGATCTGGCCGAGGACCTGGGCCAGCGCGTAGGAGGTGGACAGGCCGTCGGAGCCGGCCAGCCCGTCGTCCAGCAGGTGCACGGCCTTGTCGGCGCCCATGGACAGCGCCTTGCGGATCGACTCGGCCGCCTTCTCCGGGCCCATGGTCAAGATCGTGACCTCGGCCTCGTTCCCCGCCGCGCGCTGCGCCTCGGCGATCTGCAGGCCCTCCTCGATGGCGTACTCATCGAGCTCGTTGATGAGGCCGTCCACCGACGCGCGGTCCAGCGTGCCGTCCGCGTCCTTGAGCTTGCGTTCGGCCCAGGTATCGGGCACCTGCTTGACCAACACGACGATGTTCATTGACTCCACCGACCTCCTCGTTCTTGCGGGGGGCGCGGGGGGTGGTCCCCCGAAGGCACAGAGTTGCTGGCATACAGCCTGCCAAACCGCGTGACGTGCTCCTGCACCGGGTCCGCGAGCGCCATGTTACCCGTTGGTAACGTAGGCGGGCCAAAGCGGGGGTCATGGCCGTTTCACGTAACGGCAAGGTACCCGCTACCGTCACGTCGGCACCTAGAGTGCCCGGTGAGCGAGAATTGTTCGGGGAGCATCGCACGCTGAGGAGGGTCAGCTTGGCTCGGGTCACCGTCATCGGTACCGGCTATCTCGGTCTCACTCATGCCGTCTGCCTGGCGGATCTCGGTCACGAGGTGCTGGCCATCGACGTCGACGAGGAGAAGATCGCCAAGGCCACCCGGGGCGAGGTCCCCTTCTTCGAGCCCGGCCTGGAACCGCTGCTGCAGAAGAACCTGGACGCCGGCCGACTCCGCTTCACCATGTCGTTCGCCGAGATCGCGGTGTTCGGCGACGTCCACTTCCTGTGCGTGGGAACACCGGAGGGCGACGCCGGCCGGGCCGATCTCAGCTCGGTCCACGCGGCGGCCGCCGCGCTCGCCCCGCACCTGGCGGGGCCGTGCCTGGTGGTGGGGAAGTCGACCGTCCCGGTCGGGACCGCGCGGCAGGTGCTGACGTCGCTGCGTTCCGCGGCGCCCGGCCGGGGAGGCGGTCGACCTGGCCTGGAACCCCGAGTTCCTGCGGGAGGGCTTCGCCGTGCAGGACAGCCTGGCGCCCGACCGCATCGTGCTCGGCGTGACCGGCGACGGCACCGCTGGCAGCGCCGAGGCGCGGCTGCGCGAGATCTACCGGGGGCCGCTCGAGGCGGGCAGCCCGCTGCTGGTCATGGACCTGGAGACGGCCGAGCTGGTGAAGGTGGCGGCGAACGCGTTCCTGGCCACCAAGATCTCCTTCATCAACGCCATGGCCGAGGTCTGCGAGCAGGCCGGCGGCGACGTGCTGGCGCTAGCCGAGGCGCTCGGGCACGACGCGCGGATCGGCCCCCGGTTCCTGTCCCCCGGGCTCGGGTACGGGGGCGGCTGCCTGCCCAAGGACATCCGCGGGTTCCGCGCCACCGCCGCCGACCTCGGCGTGGACTCGCTGGTGGGCTGGCTGGGCACGGTGGACGAGATCAACCTGGGCCGCCGCGAGCGGGTGGTGACGCTGGCCCGCGAGGCGGCCGGCGGCTCACTGGACGGCAGGCGGGTCGCGGTGCTCGGCGTCGCGTTCAAGCCGAACAGCGACGACGTCCGGGACTCGCCCAGCCTGGCCGTCTGCGACCGGCTGACCGCCGAGGGGGCGATCGTGTCCGTACACGACCCGGTGGCCATGCCGAGCGCGGCCAGGAAACGGCCGGGCCTGCGGTACGCCCCGTCGGTGTTCGAGGCCGCCGAGGACGCCGACCTGGTCCTGCACCTGACCGAGTGGTCCGACTACCGGGCGATCGACCCGGCCGCGCTGGCCCGCGTAGTGACGCATCGAGTGATCATCGACGCCCGCTGCTGCCTGGACGCGGATGCGTGGCGCGCCGCCGGCTGGACGGTGCATGTCCTGGGCCGGCCAGCGATGGCCAGCCCCGGGGATGAGGGCTAGGAGGGGGAAGCCTGTTCGGCGGCTTCGACGACGTTGAGGAGGAGCATGGCGCGGGTCATGGGGCCGACGCCGCCGGGCATGGGGGCGAGCCAGCCCGCCACCTCGGTTACGTCCTTGGCGACGTCGCCGGTCAGGCCGGCGTCGGTGCGGGTGATGCCCACGTCCACCACGGCCGCACCGGGCTTGACCATGTCCGCGGTGACCAGGCCGGGGCGCCCGGCCGCCACCACCACGATGTCCGCGTTCCGGGTGTGCGCGGCGAGGTCCTTGGTGCCGGTGTGGCACAGGGTCACGGTGGCGTTCTCGGTGCGCCGGGTCAGCAGCAGGCCGAGCGCGCGGCCCACGGTGATCCCGCGGCCGATGACGGTGACGTCGGCGCCGGCGATGGCCACGCCGTAGTGGCGCAGCAGCTCCACGATGCCGCGCGGGGTGCAGGGCAGCGGCCCCGGCTCGTTCAGCACCAGCTTGCCCAGGCTGACCGGGTGCAGCCCGTCGGCGTCCTTGGCCGGGTCCATCCGGTTGAGCACGGCGCCGGCGTCCAGGCCGCCCGGCAGCGGCAGCTGGACGATGTACCCGGTGCAGGCGGGGTCCGCGTTCAGCTCGTCGACGACCGCCTCGACCTGGGCCTGGGTCGCGTCGGCGGGCAGGTCCCGGCGGATGGACGCGATCCCGACCTGCGCGCAGTCCCGGTGCTTGCCGTTCACGTAGGCGCGGCTGCCGGGGTCGTCGCCGACCAGGACGGTGCCGAGCCCGGGCACGATACCGCGCGCAGCGAGCGCGGCTACCCGTTCGGTCAGCTGGGTGCGGATCTCGCGCCGCGAGGGCCTTGCCGTCGAGCACCTGTGCGGTCACGTCTGGTCCCCTCAGTGGTAGAAGTGGCGCACGCCGGTGAAGTACAGACCGATGCCCGCGGCTTCGGCGGCGGTGACGGTCAGGTGGTCCCGGATCGAGCCGCCCGGCTCCACGACGGCGGCCACCCGGGCCTGCGCCAGGATCTCGAAGCCGTCGGCGAACGGGAAGTACGCGTCGCTGGCCGCGACCGAGCCGGCCGCCCGGTCCCCGGCCCGCATCACCGCCAGCCGGGCCGAGTCCACCCGGTTGACCTGGCCCATGCCCACTCCGACCGAGGCTCCGCCCGAGGCCAGCAGGATGGCGTTGGATTTGACCGAACGACATGCCTTCCACGCGAACGCCAGATCCGCGAGTTGTTCTGGGGTGGCCGCCGGCCCCGCCTTGAGCTGCCAGTTGACCGGGATCATCGCCCGGCTCGTCCACCCGGTCCGCGGACTGCATCAGCATCCCGCCGGTGACGGGGCGGCAGTTCGGCGGCCGGCCGCGGTGCCGGGCGGGGCGCAGCGCAGCAGCCGGACGTTCTTGCTGGCGGACAGGATGTCCAGCGCTTCGGCGTCGAAGTCGGGGGCGATCACCACTTCGGTGAAGATCTCCGCGATCTGCCGGGCCAGGTCGGCGGTGACCGGCCCGTTGACCGCGATCACCCCGCCGAACGCGGAGGCCGGGTCGCAGGCGTGCGCCTTGGCGTGCGCTTGGGCCAGGTCGGCGGCGACGGCGATCCCGCACGGGTTGGAGTGCTTGATGATGGCCGCGCACGGCTCGGCGAAGTCGTAGGCCGCGCGCCGGGCGGCGTCCGCGTCCACGTAGTTGTTGTAGGACATGGCCTTGCCGTGCAGCAGCTCGGCGGCCGCGATGCCCTCCGGCGCACCGGGCCGGGTGTACAGGGCGGCCCGCTGATGCGGGTTCTCGCCGTAGCGGAGCACGTCGGCGCGCTGCCACAGGGCGCCCGTTACCCTGGGCCAGCCGGCCTCGACGGCCGTCTCGTCCGGCGCGTAGACGCTCGCGAACCAGGACGCCACCGCGATGTCGTAGGCGGCGGTGTGCGCGTACGCCTCGGCCGCCAGCGCCCGGCGCTGGTCCAGGGTGAAGCCGCCGGGCAGGGCGGCCAGCACGTCGGCGTACCGGGCCGGGTCGGTGATGACCGCCACCGAGCGGTGGTTCTTGGCGGCGGCGCGGACCATGGCCGGGCCGCCGATGTCGATCTGCTCGACGCACTCTTCGGGCGTGGCGCCGGACGCGACGGTGGCCTCGAACGGGTACAGGTTCGACACGAGCAGCTGGAACGGCTCGATGTGAAGCTCGGCCAGCTGGGCCTCGTGCGACGGGAGGGCCAGGTCAGCCAGCAGGCCCGCGTGCACCCGCGGGTGCAGGGTCTTGACCCGGCCGTCCAGGCACTCAGGGAACCCGGTCAGCTCCTCCACCCGGGTGACCGGCACTCCGGCCGACGCGATCCGGGTCGCGGTACTGCCGGTGGAGACGATCTCGATGCCGGCCGCGTGCAGCCCGGACGCGAGGTCCTCGAGGCCGGTCTTGTCATAGACGCTGATCAGTGCACGCCTGATCGGGATCGAAGTCATCGGCCGATCCTCACCTTCCTGCCGCGGACGGACCAGCCGTCGCGGACCATCCTGCCCACCGTGTCCACGAGCAGCGCCCGCTCGGCCACCTTGATGCGTTCGTGCAGCGCCGCCTCGTCGTCGTCATCGGCGACCGGCACGCTGGCCTGGGCCACGATCGGCCCCTCGTCGACGCCGTCGTCGACGATGAAGACGGTGCACCCGGCGATCTTCACGCCGTGTGCCAGCGCGTCCCGCACGCCGTGCGTCCCGGGGAACGACGGTAGCAGCGCCGGGTGCGTGTTCAGGCAGCGGCCGCCAAACGCGTCCAGGAACGCCTTGCCGACCAGCTTCATGAACCCGGCCAGGATGATCAGGTCCGGCTGGTACCGCGCGCAGTCCCGGGCCAGGGCCGCGTCCCAGTCCTCGCGGGCCGGGTAATCGGAGAGCCTGGTGACGAAGAGGGGGACGCCCGCCCGTTCGGCTCGATTGAGGCCGTTGATGCCGGTCCGGTCCGCTCCGACGGCCACCACCCGCGCTCCGTAGGCCTCGTCCTGGCACGCGTCGATCAGGGCCTGAAGGTTGGTCCCCTCCCCGGAAACAAGCACGACAAGCCGCGAGGTCACGGGCCAACCTTATGGCACCGGACCGGCAGACCGGCCCAGCCGGCCCAGCCGGTTGATAGAGAGGGCAGAATAGACAGCGATGGCCAGATACCAGCCGCCAGGGGGGCGCGGGTCGCAGCCGCGCGGAACGCTGCCCGGACGCCGGCAGCTGCCGCCCGCCGATCCCGCCCTGCGCCAGCGGGCGCTGGCGGCGCTGTTCCTGGGCGTGCTCAGCCTGATCGGCCTGATGCTCGGGCTCGGCAACCTGCGCCGCGGCATCTTCGTCGCCGCCCTGACCCTGGTGTTCGCGGCGGCCGCGATCTGGCTCGGCGTCACCTCGAGCCGCAAGGCCCGGCGCAGCGGCACGGCCCGCCCGCGCGGGGCGGTCAGCGGGGTCGTGCTCGGCGTGTTCGGCCTCGCGATCAGCGCCTTGTGGCTGATGGTGCTGGCGGTGTTCTGGCCGCAGCTGAGCTCGTACTACACCTGCATGGGCGGCGCGAACACGGTGACGGCCCAGCAGGCCTGCCACGACCAGTTCACCAACTCGGTGGGCAGCGAGATGAGCATCCTGCAGACCGGCCGGTACGGCAGCCGCCGGTCAGCGCCCGCCGGGGTATTCGTCCGGGTAGTCGTCGGCGTATTCCTCGATGACGCCGAGGGGGATCTCCTCGTCGTCGTCCAGGTCGTCCGCGTGGTCGGCGGCCCACGGATTGAGGTAGATCCGGTGACCGCTGGCGTCGTCGGCCTCGTCACGCTGGCCCGGTGGCAGGAGGGGGCCCGGGTCCGGCTGCGGCTCGGTGACGGCCTGAGCGGACTCGCGGTAGCGCTTCTGCGCCCGCCGCAGGATGAGCCAGTTGGCGGCCGCGGCGGACAGCGCGGCGGTGATGCCGATCTCGAGGATCGCCACCAGGCCCACCTGCAAGCCGGACGGGCCGACCGAGGCCAGGCGGCCGTTGCCGAGCGGGCCGCCCGCGAAGGCCGCCCCCAGGCCGGCCAGGGCGCCCGTGGCCGTGCCGGCCGCGAAGCCCCACAGCGGGGCCGCCTCGATCACCGGCGTCGGCGCGATCCGCACGGTGACGATCCCGGCGAAGAGGCCGGCCAGGTAGGGCAGGGCGAGCACCACCACGGGGACCCAGGCCGGGCCGCCCGGGCGGGCGTCGGACGGGATGGCCGCGAGCATCGGGAAGAGCGGAACCGAACCCAGGGCCGACCCGGTCGGGGCGACCACCGTGCCGGTGCCGAAGGCGAAGCCGGGACCGAGGGTGTAGGCGATCGCCCAGACGATGGCGTTCGGGACATAGGCCAGCTGGGCCAGCAGCAGCAGGGCGGCGCCGCCCACGCCGGGTGAGAGCGCGTCGCTGGCCACCCTGACCTCGGGCAGGTGCACCGCCAGCGAGGCCGCGGCCAGCACCGCGCCGGCCGCGGCGAGGACCGCGCCCGAGCCGAGCATGCCCAGCGACGATCGAGCGCGGCCGGGCCGACATCAGGCTGCCCAGCCGGGACCACGGCGCCAGCCCGCGCGCCCCGCCGAGCCCGCCCGCTACCAGGGCCAGCAGGAAGGAGCCGACGACCGCCTGCGGCAGCGAGGGGGACGCCAGGTTCGTCCGGGTCGCCACCGCGAGCGCCCCCGCCAGCAGGGAGTACGGCAAGGCCAGCGCGACGGCGGCGTAGCCCACGTGACGCAGCCGGGTGACCGCGCCGGCCCGGACCACCCACCGTCCGGCCATGGCCAGCAGCGCGCCGGGCAGCAGCACCAGGCCGAGCGGAAGCAGGCCGATGTGCCCGGCGCCGCGGACGGTGAAACCGACATGGTGGGCGACCAGCCAGAGCATGCCCGCGGTGCGCAGCACCCCGGTGAGACCGGTGCCGATGCCCACGTGCGGGGCGGTGATCCAGCCGATCGCGGTGAGCGTGATCAGGACCGCCAGCCCGCTGGCGGCCGCCGCGCAGGCGGCAATGCCGCCGGTAATGACCAGCGGCCGCCCCGGTCGCGGGCGGCGGCCGGCGGCTGTCACCGGCCCTCGGCGATCCCGGCGGCCCGTTGGAATCGGGGGCCAACGGCACCTCGGCGGAAACACTCACGCCCCCGATCCTCGCAACGATCGGTTCCCACCCGCCGGAGGCGCGCCGAGCCGCGCGCCCCAGCCGCTTCGCGATTAAGGCGAGCACCCCGGCGGGGCGCGAAGCCGCACCGGGGGCTCCGGGGCGCGTCCCTCCGGGCATGAAACGGCCTCAGCGTCCCGCCGGTCCGGCCTGGACGCACCATCAACCCCACCTGCCACCTTCACACCATTTCAGTTCAGTGGTTGTGGTGTTCTACTGAATAGAGGGGGTAGAACGCCACAACCACTGAATTTCTGAGATAGCTGAAGGGGCTATGGGACGCGCCTTAGAACAATCCCCGGACGAGCTCGGCGGTCTCGCTCGGGGTCTTGCCGACGCGGACACCGGCCTTCTCCAGGGCTTCCTTCTTGGCCTGGGCGGTGCCAGACGAACCCGAGATGATCGCGCCGGCGTGACCCATCGTCTTGCCCTCGGGCGCGGTGAACCCGGCCACGTAGCCGACGACCGGCTTGGTCACGTGCTGCTCGATGAAGGCGCCGGCCCGCTCTTCGGCGTCGCCGCCGATCTCGCCGATCATGACGATCGCATCAGTCTCCGGGTCCTCCTGGAACGCCTGCAGGCAGTCGATGTGGGTGGTCCCGATGACCGGGTCGCCGCCGATGCCGACCGCGGTGGAGAAGCCGATGTCCCGCAGCTCGTACATCATCTGGTAGGTCAGCGTGCCGGACTTGGAGACCAGCCCGATCCGCCCCTCGCTGGTGATATCGGCGGGGATGATGCCGGCGTTGGACTTGCCGGGTGAGGCCACGCCCGGGCAGTTCGGCCCGATGATCCGGGTGCGGTTGCCCGCCGCGCTCGCGCGCGCCCAGAACTCGGCGGTGTCGTGCACCGGGATGCCCTCGGTGATCACGATGCACAGCGGGATCTGCGCCTCGATGGCCTCGATCACCGCGTCCTTGGTGCCGGACGCGGGCACGAACACCACCGACACGTCGGCGCCGGTTTCGGCCATGGTGTCGGCGACCGTGCCGAAGACGGGCACGCCAGTGCCGCCGAGGTCGACGGTCTGGCCCGCCTTGCGCGGGTTGGTGCCGCCGACGATCTTGGTACCCGCGGCGATCATGCGAGCGCCGTGCTTACGGCCCTCCGAGCCGGTGATGCCCTGGATCATGACCCGGCTCTGAGCGGTCAGGAAGATCGCCATCTCATGCTCCCTTCGCGGCGCTGTGCTGACCGGCACTGGCCAGTTCGGCGGCCCGGCGGGCCGCGCCGTCCATCGTGGCCACCTGCTCGACCACGCCGATGTTGGCGTCTTGCAAGATACGGCGGCCCTCGGAGGCGTTGTTCCCGTCCAGGCGGACCACGATCGGGCGGTCGACGTGGTCGCCGCGTCCCTCCAGCATGCCGATGGCCGAGACGATCCCGTTGGCCACCGCGTCGCAGGAGGTGATTCCGCCGAAGACGTTCACGAACACGCTGCGCACGCTCGGGTCGGACAGCACGATCTCCAGCCCGTTCGCCATCACCTCGGCGGACGCGCCGCCGCCGATGTCGAGGAAGTTGGCCGGGCGGATCCCGCCGAACGGCTGGCCCGCGTAGGCCACCACGTCCAGGGTCGACATGACCAGGCCGGCCCCGTTGCCGATGATGCCGACCTCGCCCTCGAGCTTGACGTAGTTGAGGTGCTTCTCGCGGGCCCGGGCCTCGATCGGGTCGGTGTTGCTGGTGTCGTCGAAGCGGGCGTGCTCCTGGCGGAACGAGGCGTTGTCGTCCAGCGTCACCTTGCCGTCCACCGCGAGCACATCGCCCTGCTCGGTCACCGCCATGGGGTTAACCTCGACCAGGGTGGCGTCCTCGTCGGCGAACATGCACCAGAGCCGCTCGGCCAGCAGGGCGGCGCCCTCGGCCGCCTCGGCCGGGATCCGGCCAGCGGCGATGATCTCGGCCGCCTTGGCCGCGTCCACGCCGGTCAGCGGGGACACCGGGATGCGCGCGATCGCGTCGGGCGCGCTGTGCGCGATCTCTTCGATCTCCATGCCGCCCTGCACCGAGCAGATGGCTAGGAACGTGCGGTTCGCGCGGTCCAGCAGGAAGGAGAGGTAGTACTCGGCCGCGATGTCCACCGCCTGGGCGATGAGCACCGAGTGCACGGTGTGCCCTTTGATGTCCATGCCGAGGATCTGGCTGGCCTTGTCGAAGGCCTCGTCGGGGCCGTTGGCGAGCTTCACGCCGCCGGCCTTGCCGCGGCCGCCGGTCTTGACCTGGGCCTTCACCACGACCAGGGGGTGGCCTTCCGCGGCGAACGCCGCGGCGATCTCACGCGCTTCCTCGGCCGTCCGGGCGACCTGGCCGGCCTGCACCGGGACGCCGTACTCGGCGAACAGTTCTTTCGCCTGATACTCAAACAGGTCCACAGGGGGTCCGTTCTAGGTTCCGTCTGGTTTCGCCGCGTCACGCACGGCGTTCAGGGGAAGCCTAGCCTTTGGCCTGCCCGGCTGGCGGCCCGGCCCGCGACGGCCGCCGTGTGAGCTGACTCTCAGCGGTAACCGGCCGGGCTCACCCCTCAGGGTCGATCCCGTTCCAGGCCGGCACCTTGACGTGCCGGTGGCCCCGGGTCCCGCTGATGATCACCTTCCGGACCGTGACGTCGTTCGCGGTCGTCGTCTCGTGCAGGACGTGACCCGGGTTAGCCGCCACCTGGATGTAGTACGTGCCGTTACGCAGGTTCGTGATGTCGAACGCCTGGCCTGCTATGGACTGAACGTAGGTGTCCCCCCAGCCGACTGGCATCATTTCCCGCACCCACAACGCGGTGGGGCTTCCGCACTGGCCCGAGAAGCCGATAAAGGACGGCTGCCAGACGGCGTTGGGAAGAAGCAGGTCGACAGCGTCGGTGGGCGCGATGCAGAAGCCCGTTTTCTGGCTGCGGAGGACGAGCTTGCCACCCGGGCCGAGCAGCCGGTAGGCAGCGAACTGCTCGAAATGCCAGTGATTGTGGCCGGGCTTCGAGTCGAATCCCATGGTGCCGGCGCGGGCCCGGCCGATAACCTGCCCGTCCTGCCAGAAGTACTGGTAAGCAGACATGACGGGCGAGCTCTTCACCCGGAAGCCCTGCACGTCGAGCTGCCCGTTTCCGCCCACCCACACGGTGGCGGAGAAGTCGACCAGGTCGCGGCCCGCGGCATGGGTCGTGCGTATCCCCCAGGCCGGAAGCGGCACCAGGTCGGGAAGCGCGGATACCGGCGGGTTCGTCAGCAGCGGAACGGCGGGCAGCTTGGCGGGCGCGGCCGGGTGCGCCGATGTCCGCCGCGGCGTCTGCCCGGCGGCACAGCAACCGGTTCCTTTCACCACGTTCATGACGACGGTCGCGGTGGCATCCGCCGGAGGTATGCCGAATAGCCGGGTGTAGGCCGGGGCGATAGATACGGTCACGCGATAGGTCCCCAGCGCCAGCCGGTACGTCCGGCCGAACTGAGCCGCGTTGACCGCCCATCCCTGCTGTATGCCCCACACCGCGCCGAGCTGGAACGGGTCCGAGGCGCCGCATTGCTGCGGATACGGCGACGTGGACGGGCTGTCCGGGCTAGCGCGCTCGGTATCGTAGGAATCCGGGCACAGCCCCATCCGCGTGGTAGCCACGATCCGGCCGGCCTTGTTCCTGATGGTGAGGCTGGTGAAGTTCTTCAGTCCGTTCCAGCCGTCGAGGATCCCGGCGGGCAGCGCCCTCGTCTGCGACGGCAGCCCCGGCTGGCTGATGACCTGAGTGATGGTGACGGGGCGGGTGTAGCTCGCGCGGCCGACATCCAATTGCAGCGGCGCTCCGAGCGATGCCACCCAGATGCCCGGGTTCACGAACACCTGGTTCCCGAATCGCGGTGCGGAAATGGTGTGCTGAGCCGCGATCAGCTTGATGGCCGGCCCCGCAGTCGCCTGGACCGCGGTTACCCGGG
>CAWIUF010000054.1:0-378883 GCA_963839095.1 uncultured Actinomycetota bacterium
CTAGTCGGTCAGGCGGCATAGCGGGTCGGTGTGGTGGTGTAAGTGCGTCCGGCCGGGGTATGCCAGACAAGGACGCCCGGTTCGGGTTGTTCCAGCCGCCATCCTTGGGCTTGCTTGCAGCGATGATGGTGCCGGCACAGCGGGGACAGGTTGCATTCACACGTCCGGCCGCCCTGGTCATGGGGGTCGGTGTGGTCGAGGTCGCAGCGGGTGGCGCGTCGGCCGCAGCCGGGTGCGGTGCAAGTCGTGTTGCGGGCGTTGACCAGGTGCCGGAGTGTGCGGCTGGGGCGGTAGCGGTCCTCGGCGCGGGCGTGATCGCAGGGTCCGCGGATGACCGGGGTGAGCGTGGTGATGTTCAGCAGGTCCAGGAGGCCGCGCAGGGTCACGGGCCCTGGTCCCTGTCCGGGTGGTCCCTGTCCTCCGGGTGTCCCGGTGGTCCTTGTCCGGGTGGCCACGGGTGGGATCCGGCGGCGCAGGCGTGGGCGGCGGCGGTGCCGTCGGGGTGCAGGGTGGTGACGCACCAGCGGGTGGCGGGGTTCCGGGCGGCGGCGGCGAGCAGGTCGCGGGTGTCGGCGTGGTCGGTGATCCCGAACCCGTCGACTTCGCCGGCGGCCCGGTGTCGCTGTCCAGGGCGGTGTGCGGCACGGTGATGGTGATCATCGCGCCGACGCTGGGGGCGTCGCCGCGGGCGGTTCGCCCGGGGCCGGGCGGGAGTCGCGTTCTTGCAGCAGGTCCAGGGTGGCGCGGACCTTGAGGTCTTCCCAGCTGCCGGGGACGCCGGCGTCGCGCAGGGCACGGGCCCGGTCCTCGACGTGCTGCATCGAGGCCAGCACCTCCACCGAGGGCAGCTCCCGGCCGGAGATCCCGGCGTTCCCCGACTCCTCCCGGAACGACCGCACCCGCGCCTCCCGCCGCGCCTTCTCCTTGCGCTTGCGGACCGCCTCGGGATCGAGCCGCAGGACCAGCCTGGTGGCGGCCCGGCGCAGCTCCCCGTACGTCTTCGAGCCCGCCATCGCCGCGAGGATCTCATCGGCCATGGCGGCGTCCTCATCGGATAGGACGCTGGTGATGTCCTCGATGATCCTGACGTGGACCGGGTCGATCTTCCCGGCGGCCAGGGCGGCGAAGGTGACCGGGAGCCGCCGGGCCACGGTCTGGGCGTACGCGATCTCCCCGGCCGCGGACAGCCAGGTCAGCCGGAACGCGGCGGCGATCTCGTCGGCGGCGAAGTCGCTGCGCCGGGGCCGGGACGCGAACTCGGCCAGCGCCGCCATCTTGGCCCACGCCAGCCGCGACTCCAGCCGCCGAGTACCGGACAGGAACCCGACCAGCTGGTCATCCGACAGGCCGGCCAGGCCGGTCCCGTCCGGGCCGGCGACCGTGTCCAGCACCATCGCCAGCAGCGGCCCCGGCGCCATCGTGTCCGCCCGGCCATCCTGGGCGAACCCCTCCAGGGACAGGTCCTCCGCCGGCGCCGTGACATACAGGCCCTGCGGAATAATCGCGTCCGCGTCCCGGCCGTCCCCGGGCAGCCCGGAGCCGTCAGGCTCGTCGGGCTCGGGGGACAGCGCAGCAGACATGGCTCACCTGGCCGGCTGAGGAAAGAAGGTTCCGCGGAGACTTCCGCTAGGGAACAATTTATCACCTTACAAGATCAACAACTATTATTTAGGAACTGAGTTTCGAGATATTTACTGGAACGCTGCCGTCGTGCTAGCACCCGGTCGGCCGGGGGCGGCTACCATCCTTCCGTTTTGTCTTCCCGCCAAGGGAAACTGCTGGCGGGGAGGCCGCAATGGGAGCCGTCGGGCTGGTCTTTGGTGTCAAGCTGCGCCGCTACTGGCGGTCGTGGCTGCTGCTCAGCCTGCTCATCGCGATCGTCAGCGGGTTCGCGCTGGCCGCCACCGCGGCGGGTGACCGGACCGACTCAGCCTTCCCGCGCTACGTCGCCAGCCACGGCTACGACGCGATCGTGTACACCGACAAGGCGCTGCCCCAGCTAGCGCGGCAGCCCGGGGTGACGCAGGTGGTGCCGATCCAGATGCCCTTCGAGGGCAAGCCCGCGTGCTCGTGCGGGCCCATGGCCGAGGACACCTTCGCGATCCGTGAGGTGCGCCAGGCCGACCTGCATCGAGTGGTCAAGCTGGTCAGCGGGCGCATGCCCGACCCGTCGTCCCCGGTGGAAGCGCTGGCCTCGTTCACCCTCGAGCAAGACCACGGCGTGCACGTGGGGACGGTGATCACCGTGCGGATGGCGGGCGCGTCGCAGTTGCAGAGCGTGCTCAAGGCCCTGGCCGGCATCGCGCCGCCACCCAAGCCCAACGGGCCGGTCATCTCGATACGGGTCGTCGGCATCGCCGCCGCCGAGTACGAATTCCCGTCCGGGCAGACTCCCACCTACGACCTGTACCCGAGCCAGGCCTTCGCGGCCGCCACCCGCAGCACACCCGCTCTGCCCTCCTACAACGTGCGGCTACGGAACGGGCTGGCCGGCTTTGGCGCGTTCGAGGCCGCGGTCAGGCGCCTGAACCCCGGTGGGGCCGGCGTCGAGGATCTCAACCGGCCCGCGGCCGCGATCACCGCCTCGATCCACCCGCAGGCGGTCGGCTGGCGGGTGCTGGCCGGGCTGGCTGGGCTGGCTGGCATCGCGGTGGCCGGGCAGGCACTGGCCCGCCAGGCCGCCGCCGAGAGCACCGACCACCCGGCCCTGGCCGCGCTGGGGGTGAGCCCGCAGCAGCTCGTCGCGGTGAGCATGCTGCGCACGCTGTCCGTGTCGGTGGCCGGCGCCGTCGGGGCGGTAGCGGCGGCCACGCTGCTGTCCCCGCTGGCGCCGACGGGCGAGGCCCGGCTGGCCGACCCCGCGCCTGGCCTGTCCTTCGACGGCACCGTGATCGGCCTGGGCGCGCTGGCGACAGTGGCGGTGACGCTGGTGCTCGGGGTGCTGCCCGCGCTGCGCGGCGCCAAGGTACGGGCCACGGCTGCCCGCGTTGCCGCCCGCCGTCCGTCCCTGGTGGCGGGTGCCGTCACAGCGGTGGGCGGGCCGCCCGGCGCGGGGATCGGCATCCGGTACGCCCTCGAGCCGGGCCGCGGTACCCGTGCGATCCCGGTCCGGACCGCGCTGACCGGATCGGTGGCCGCGGTGGCGGCCGTCTGCGCGACCGTCGTCTTCGGCACCAGCCTGGCCCACCTGATCGCCACTCCCGCCCTCTACGGCGCCCCCTTCCAGCTGTACATCAACTACTCGGGGCCGGGCGGCACCGCCCAGACCGACCTTCTCGGCAAGCTCGAACACGACAAGCGGATCAGACAGGTCGCCCTGGCCTCGGTGCCGGACGTGACCGTCAACCACGTCATCGTCCGGGCCTTCACCGGGTCCGTGGTTCGCGGCCAGGGCGCCCTGCCGCTGTCGTCCGTGCAGGGGCGGCTGCCGGCTGGCGACGAACAGATCGCGCTCGGCGTCTCGACCCTGCGGCGCACCGGAGCGCGGATCGGCGCCATGGTCCCGGTGACGGTGACCGATCCGTCGGGCGTGGCTCACACCCGTTCGTTCCGGGTCGTGGGGACTCTGGTGTTCCCGGGCGACTTCGGGACTGGAAGCCTCGGCACCGGGGCGGCCTTGACCACCGCGGGATACATCGCCGCCCAGTGCCCGTCCGCGCCCACGCAGGCCCGGTGCCTGCATCAGGCCAGGAGCATCCCGCCGGAAGAGATCGTCGTCAGTACCGCCGCCGACTCGGACGGCCGGGCCGCGCTGGCCCAGTACACCCGCCTGGCTAACGGCGACGCCACCCGCCCGGTCGTCCCCGCGGCGCTGGTGAACTTTGGCGGGTCGGCCAACTTCCCGCTGCTGCTCGGCGGCATCGTCACCCTGTGCGGCCTGGCTACGCTGGCTCACCTGCTGGTGGTCAGCGTGGCCCGGCGACGTAACGAGAACGGGCTGCTCCAGGCTCTCGGCATGGTCCGGCGCCAGCTCGCGTCGATCGTGTTCTGGCAGGCCAGTACGGTCGCGCTGATCGGGATCGCGCTCGGGATCCCGCTCGGCATCGCTGCCGGGCAGGCCGTCTGGCGTGCGTTCGCGGTCAGCCTCGGAGTGGTGCCGGCCCCGTTCGTGCGCACCTGGCCGATCGTGGTCATCGCGGTCGGTGTCCTGGTCACGGCCAACGTGCTGGCCGCCATCCCGGCGCTGACCGCCACCCGCGCCCGGCCCGGGCGGCTGCTCCGGGTCGAGTAGCTCAGCCTGGCTTCACTCCGAGCAGCTCGGCGAACCGGTCGACCATCATGTCGCGCCCCTTGAGCTGCGACACCACCTCGGCGGGCACCAGGTCGTCACTGCCGTGCCGCTGCCCGGGAACTGCTAGCTGCTCCGGGTCATCGAGCGGACGGCGGGCCGTCCTTGCGGCCGACGCCGACGAGGGCCCAGTACTTGGACGGTTCCGCGGGGACGTCGCCGGGAGAATCGGGCCGCCACTCGGGTATCCAGACCAGGCCGGGTTCCAGCAGGGTGAAGCCGTCGTAAAGGCCGGCGATCTCGTCGCGGCTGCGCATGGCCAACTGGGCGGTGACGCGGCTGTTGTAGACGCTCTCGAACGAGGTCGCCAGGCTGGGCTGCTCGTCCCGGCACGCGTGGCAGATGACGAGATAGCTGCCGGGGGCGAGCGCGTCGCGCAGGGTGGCGACGATGTCCGTGGCCTGCCCGGTGTCCGGGATGAAGTGCAGGACGGCGACCAGGAACACGGCGACAGGCTGGGTGAAGTCGAGCAGGAGCTGGGTTTCCGGGTCGGCCAGGAGCTTGGCCGGCTCGCGGGCGTCGGCCTGGATGACGGTGGCGTCGGGGTTGTCGGCCAGCAGGAGCCGGCTGTGGGCCACGGCGACCTCGTCGCTGTCCACGTACACGACACGGGATCCGGGCGCGATGTCCTGGGCGACCTGGTGGACGTTATTCTCGGTGGGGATGCCCGAGCCGATGTCGAGGAACTGGCGGATGCCGGCCTCCCCGGCCAGGAACCGGACCACCCGTCCGAGGAACGCGCGGTTGGCGCGCATGGTGGTGCGGATGTGCGGATCCAGGGCGGTGATCGTGCGGGCGAGGTCCCGGTCGGCCTGGAAGTTGTGGTCGCCGCCGACCCAGTAGTCGTAAACGCGGGCGACGTTCGCCTTGGTGGTGTCGACCTCGGGCGGCACCCAGCCTGGCTCTACGGTCATCGGCTCTCCTGTCCGGCCCGCTCTCGTCCCGCTCGCGGCACACGCGTCGGCCCCAGGATATCGGCGGCCGGCCAGTCACGCGGGCCCGCTTATCATCGGCCCATGGGACCGGCACTGGACGGGGCGCTGTCGCCTACCCCGCATTTCTACGAGATCAAGGGCCGCGCCGCCGAGATCGCACGGGCTCTCGGGAGCCCGGTGGGCGGGGCGGAGCACCTGTTCCTGGCGATGCTGCACGACGGCGGGTGGCCGGTGAGCGCGGTCGCGCACCTGGTAGATCCCGGCCGGGCCGAGGAAGCGGTGCTGGCTCTTCTCGGCGATCCCGGTTACTCGCCCCCGTCTTCTCCCCGGTTCTACGTGCCCGCCGGCCATGTGCAGCTATGGGGCGCGAATCTCGCCGTCGAAAGGGGCGATTCCTATATCGGCGTGGAGCACGCGTTCCTGGCAATGATCCGCAGCCGCGAGACGATTCCCGCCCGCGCCCTCGCGGGTCTGGCCGATCTGGACGCGATCGAGGCCGCCGTCATCGAGGCCCTGAACGCGCCAGCGGCCGGCCCTCCCGAGGACGCGGTGTTCCTGCCGGAGGGTCAGGAGCTGGACGGCCCGCTGCGGAGGGCGATCGCCGACGCGCTGCCCGACGGCACCACGTTCGGCTTCAGCGGCGGCGAAGACGAACGTACCTGGGTGCACGTGATCGGCCCGGGCGGCGGCCTCGGCCCCACGGTCACCCGCGAGGTGCTGAACACGGCCCTGGCCAGCCTGGACCGCCCCGCGCTGGACGGCTAGAACAGCCCCCGTAGTGGGGCTGGTATCACTGCGCCGGGGGTTGGGAGCATCCTTGTCCGGTGACGTGGGGTGCGATCTGATAGCACCGTGAACGCGGTCTGGGCGAGGTTCCGCGGCGATGTCCGCCGACGCTGGCGGGCATGGCTCGGCGTGGTCGTGCTCGTCGGCCTGTTCGGGGGGATCGTGACGGCGGCGGCGGCCGGCGCCCGGCGCACGGACAGCGCGTACGCCCGCTTCGTGGTCGCCAATCACGGCGCCGAGTACCTGATCGATGACTTCGTGCCCAACCCGGAAGCCGCCGTCCTGCACCCATCGACGGTCGCCGCCCTGCCGGCGGTCGCCGAGGCGGACTCCTTCCGCGTGTTCGGGCCGGTCAACGACGTCGGCTACAACCTGGTCGCGTCGCCCGACGGCCGCGCCTACGGCACCGGGCTCAACCGGCTGAAGGTGCTCCGGGGGCGCCTGCCCGATCCCGCCCGGGCCGATGAGGCCGTCGCGGACTTCACCATGCCCGGCGCCCGCATCGGCCAGCGCGTCCGCGTCCCGCTGGTGGCGTCCGTCCGCGGCGACAGCCACAACCCGGACCTGTCCGGTGCCCCGGTCTGGGCCACGTTCACCGTCGTGGGTATCGTCGCGGCCCCCGCGCAGTTCCCCCCGTTCGCCTCCAACAGCTATTTCAACGGACCGAACTACTACCTCACCCCCGCGTTCTACCGGACCCACGAGAGATCGGCGGCGGCGTACGAGTTCAGCCTGGTGCGGCTGCGCCCGGGGGCGTCCGCGGCCGCGGCCCAGCGCCAGATCGAGCCGTTCGCCCACGGCCGGCCGGTCTCCGAGCATGAGCTGGCCAGCCAGGACCGCGACGTGAACCGGTCGACCCATCTGGTCGCCGTGGCCCTGTGGCTGCTCGCCGGGCTCCTCATGGTGGTGGCCGTGCTCGTCCTCGGCCAGCTGCTGGCCCGGCAGATCGCGCTCGACGCCACCGACTATCCCGTGCTGTACGCGCTGGGCATGACCCGGCGCCAACTGGCCGTCCTCGCGGTCCTGCGCGGTACCGCCATCGGCGCCGCCGGGGCGGTCCTGGCCGTGGCCGTGGCGATCGCCCTGTCCCCGCTCACGCCCATCGGCGTGGCCCGCACGGCCGAGCCGCACCCCGGGGTCGCGTTCGACACGCGGGTCCTCGTCATCGCCGTGGCCGGTACGACCGTCATCGCCGCCATCTTGACGCTGTGGCCGGCCTGGCGGGCGGCGGTGGTCTCGGCGGCGCTGCGGACCGACGATCACGACGGGCCCGGCCGGCGCTCGGCGGTGGCCGAAGCCAGCGCACGCGCCGGGCTCCCGGTCACGCTCACGGCCGGGGTGCGCATGGCGCTGGAGCGCGGGCGCGGGCGGACCAGCGTGCCCGTGCGCACCACCATCGGCGGAGCCGTCGTGGGGGTCGGCGCGATGGTGGCGTCGCTCATCTTCGGGGCGAGCCTGACTCACCTGCTCGGGTCACCGCCGCTCTACGGCGTCACCTGGGATACCGAGATCTGGAACAACAACGGCCCGGCCGCCGTCCCGGCGGCCGCGCCGGTGGTGCGGGCCGACCCGGACATCGCCACCGCCGCCTTCATCCAGACCGGGATCGACTTCCGGTTCGGCGGCCACATTCTCTCCGGGTTCGCCTACGCGCCGGTCAAGGGGACCTTCGCGGCGTCCATGCTGACCGGGCGGGTACCCGCCGGGGTCGGTGAGGTGGCGCTGGGCGCCAGCACGGCCGCGCAACTCGGCGTCCGCCCCGGCGCCACGCTGGTCGGCAACGCCGAGAACGAGGAAGCACCCCTGGTGCCCATGCGGGTGGTCGGGACCGCCGTCCTCCCGCCGGGGGACGTCAGCGCCCATCTCGGCGACGGCGTGATCGTCACCCGCCAGGCTCTGGTCCGGCTGGCCGGCGGCCGGGCCCGCTCGCCCTACGTGATGGCGGTCACCTTCCGGCCCGGCGTCGATAGCGTCCAGGGCGTAGCCCGCCTCGACCGGCGGCTGTCGGCGGTCGACAAGGATTTCTTCACCCAGCCGCCGGCGACGCCGACCGACCTGGTGAACTTCGGGCGGATCCAGAACCTCCCGCTCATCCTGGCCTCGGCGCTGGCCGTCCTGGCCCTGATCACGGTGGCACACCTGCTCGCCACCTCGACCCGCCGGCGCCGCCGCGACCTGGCCATCTTGAAGATGCTGGGCTTCACGCACGGCGAGGTGGGCCGGGCCGTGGCCTGGCAGGCGACGACCCTGGCGGTGGTGACGCTGGCCGTCGGCGTTCCCCTCGGCGTCGCCGCCGGCCGGACCGCCTGGCGCCTTTTCGCCGGTCACCTCGGGGTGGTTCCCGAGGTGACGACGCCCGTCGTGCTCCTGACCCTGGCCGCGGCGGCCACCGTACTGCTGGCCAACCTCATCTCGATCGGGCCCGCCGTGACCGCGATGCGGATCCGCCCCGCGTCGGTCCTGCGCCAGGAGTGATCCGGGGCGGGACGGGAGCGGCTGAGCCTGGACGGCGGGGGCCCGGCCGCTTAATCTCAGGCTGGTGATGCCGACGATGCCCGCCACCACGCCCGGCCCGGACGTAGCCCGGCGGCTGATGGACGACGGCTACGTCGTCGTGACCGGCCTGCTGACCCCCGACGGGGCCCACCGCACCCGCGCCGACCTGGACCGGGTGCTGCGGACCACGCGGACCGGGCGGAACTCGTTCGAGGGGTTCGACACGCAGCGGATCTACGCGCTGTTCGCCAAGACCCGCGCGTTCGACGCGCTCGCCACCGACCCGCTGCTGCTCGCCGTCCTGGACCAGGTGCTGGGGCACTACCAGCTCAGCGCGCCGGTCGGCATCTGCATCGGGCCCGGCGAGAAGGCCCAGGTGCTGCACCGCGACGACGCCATCTACCCGGTGCCCGAGCCGCATCCGCCGCTGGTGGTCAACACCATGTGGCCGCTCGACGAGTTCACCGAGCAGAACGGGGCCACCCGGTTCATCCCCGGCAGCCATCGCTGGGAGCCGGGACGCACGCCCGGCCCGGACGACCCGGTGGAGACAGCCGTGATGTCACCGGGCTCGGCCCTGTTCTACCTGGGCAGCCTGTGGCACGGGGGCGGCGCGAATCAGACCTCCCGGCCGCGGCTCGGCGTGATCCTGGAGTACGCGGCCGGCTGGCTGCGGCCCCAGGAGAACCACTGCCTGGCCGTCCCCCGCGAGGTGGTCCGCGACCTGCCGGAACGGCTGCAGGAACTGCTCGGCTACAACATCTACCCGCCGTTCGTCGGGTACGTCGACGGCCGGCACCCGCGCAAGGTGCTCGACTAACGCGAGCTGGGCCCGGTGCCGAGTGTGCTGGTCAGCCGCTTCGGGATCACGTGACCGGCGGCGGACCGCGGCCACGCCGACGGCGGCCAGGGCGGGCACCACCCCGCACGCGGTCATTCCCGCCCGGGCGCCGAAACCGCTGGTGAGCGCGCCGATCAGGGGCGCCCCGAGGGGCGTGCCGCCGATGAAGGCCAGCATGTAGAGCCCCATCACCCGGCCGCGCAGCCGGGAGTCGGTGGCGAGCTGGACCGAGGCGTTGGCCATCGACTGAAACGCCAGGTTGGCCAGCCCCATGGCGCCTAGCAGGACGAGGAACAGGGCCATGTCCGGGGCGAACGCCGCCGCCACCTGGAGCAGGCCGAACACGGCGGCGGCGATCAGCAGCACCCGCGGCCGTGACCGCGCGGCGGCCCCCGCGAACAGCGCGCCGGCCGCGGACCCGACGGCGAGGGCGATATTGAACAGCCCGTAGGTGCTGGCGTTGCCGCCGAAGGCCGACTTGGCCATGGCGGTCAGCACGATCGGGAAGTTGAGGCCGAACGTCCCGAACACCCCGACCAGGACGATCGTCCACCCGATGTCCGGCCGCTGGCTCACGTACCTGACCGTGGCGCGCAGCGCCCCGGGCTCCCGGCGCGCGGCCGGGGCCGGGGTGAGATCGGACGGCCGCAGCCGCAGCAGGCCGATCACCGGGCCGGCGTAGCAGGCGGCGTTGACCGCGAACACCCAGCCGGTGCCCGCGCTCGCGATGAGCAGGGCGGCCAGGGCCGGCCCGATCAGCCGGGTCGCCTGGAACACCGCCGCGTTCAGGGCGATCGCGGCCCGGAGCCGGCTGGGCGGCACGACCTCGGACACGAACGCCTGCCTGGCCGGTGCGTCGAAGGCGAAGATCAGCCCGCTCAGCAGCGCGAACGCGTACACGTGGACGGGGCGGACCGCGCCCGCCAGGGTGATCGCGGCCAGCGCCGCGGTCGCGACGGCGTTCAGCGTCTGCGTGATCAGCAGGATGCGCCGCTTCGGCAGCCGGTCGGCGACCGCCCCGCTGTACAGGCCGAGGACCAGGATCGGCCCGAACTGCAGGGCCATCGTCACGCCGACGCTGAACGAGCTGCGGGTCAGGTCGTACACCAGCCAGTCCTGGGCGATGCTCTGCATCCAGGTGCCGGTGTTGGCCAGGCTCTGCCCGCCGAGGTAGATCCGGTAGCCGCGCACGCTGAGGGCGGCGAAGGCACCTCGTGCTGGCCGAACTTTCTCGGCGGTGGTCACGGATGTGCCTTCCTGTCGCTGGCTTCCCCCGACATTCTTCGCCTGGTCAGACTTATATTGAAAGACAATTACGTGACTTACAGTTATTGGGAAACCTTATGACCGGCTATGATCCCCAGCTCCTGGCCACGTTCCTCGCCGTCGAGCAGACCGGCAGCTTCACCCGGGCCGCGGCCCGGCTCGGCCTGCAGCAGCCGACCGTCAGCCAGCACATCCGGCGGCTGGAGGAGCAGGTCGGCCGGACGCTCGTGCTGCGGGACACCCACTCGGTGTCGCTCACCGCCGACGGCGAGGTGATGACGGGGTTCGCGCGCAACATCCTCGCCACCAGCGAGCAGGCGGCCGCCTACTTCCGTGGCTCCCGGCCGCGCGGACGGCTCCGCATCGGCATATCCGACGACCTCGCCCTCACCGGGCTGCCGCAGATCCTGCGTGACTTCCGCCGGGACAACCCGCTCGTCGACTTCGACCTGACGGTCGACCAGAGCGGCCTGCTGCATCAGCGTCTGGAAGGCGACAAGCTCGACGTGTTCATCGGCAAGCGCCCGAGCGGCGAGGAGCGCGGCCAGCTGGTCAAGCGGGACCGCCTGGTCTGGGTGGGCACGCCCTCGACCAAGCTCGACCTGACCAGGCCGCTGCCGCTGGTGGTCTACCCGGCCCCGAGCCTGTCCCGGACCGAGATCCGCCGGGCGCTGAACCGGGCCGGGCTGCCGTTCCGCAGCGCCTGCGTCTGCCGCGGTGTCAACGGCCTCATCGCGGCCGTGGCCGCGGGCATCGGCATCTCCGCCCTCGCCGCCAGCCTGGTCCCGGCCCAGCTCACCCCGCTCGGCCCCGGGCACCGGCTGCCCGAGCTCGGCCTGATCGACCTGGTGCTGCTGACCAACCCGCGGACCCGCCGCCGCCCGGCGGTCAGCGCCCTGATCGCCACCGTCCTGGCCAGCGGATCGAAGTCATTCTCGGCGGGCGGGGCGTAGCCCGGTCTGGGCGCCGGGCGCGCGCCTGGGATGTCACCGCGCCGACCGGGCCGCGGCGACCTTCGCCTTGAGCGCGTCGAGGTCGGCCGGGCCGAGATAGCGGCCGCCCCGGACCACGCCGCCGATCCGGTGCAGGTGACCGACGGACTCGAGCGGGTTGGCCTCGAGCAGCACCAGGTCGGCGTGCTTGCCCGCGTCCACGCTGCCCATCACGGCGGTGGCGTCCAGGAACGCGGCGGCGTTCGAGGTGGTCAGCTGCAGGACCCGCAGCGGCGACAGGCCCGCCCGGGCCAGCTCGTCGAACTCCTGGTGCAGGGCCAGGCCGGGCACCTCCCAGGCGGCGCCGCCCGAATCGCTGCCGGCCAGCATGGTCACGCCGGCCTCGTCGAGCACCTTGGTCAGGTTCAGCATGACGCCGTAGACGTCCCGGAACGTCTGCCGGGCGCCGTCCGGGAAGCCGGAGAACTTCTTCGCCGCCTTCGACCAGCCCCGCAGCACCGACGGGGCCACGTAGCGCAGGCCCGGGCTCGCGGCCGAACGCCGGGTCGTCGCACAGGTGCATGGTCCGGGTCCGGATCAGCGTGGGCACCTGCCACGTGCCGTCGCTGGCGAAACGGGCGGCCATCGCGGCGGCCGCGTCATGGTCGAAGGTGGATGCCGCGTGCTCGAGGATGCCGATGTCGGCGGGCCGCGACCGGTTGAGCGGGTTGACGACCAGCTTGGCAATCATCCGTTCGGCGATGGGCTCGAAGAGCGGCATGACGGCGGCGGGCACCTTGGGCAGGCGCGGGGCTGGCCGCGGCCGTCACCTCGTCCTGCACCGCCTGCTGCTCGGCTGAGCAGCAGGCCAGCAGGCTGACGCCCGGTCCCAGGTGCTCGACCGACCGGACGCCCTCGCCGGACGCCCGGGCCACGTCGATCCCGTCCGGCAGGTGGCCGAGGATCGGGATGCCGAGGCGCCGGCACTCCTGCTGCGCGGCGTAGAAGACCTCGCTCGTGACCAGGGCCGCCTTGATGAAGTCGGCGCCGAGCTCGTGCTGCTCGCGCACCGTGGCGACGGCGGCGGCCGCGGTGCCGGCGTTGAAGGGCGTCAGCACGGTGCCGGGCATGGCCAGCAGCCGGGGCGCGCCCGCGGGCACCAGCGTGCCCGCCGCGCGGTCCCGCAGCATCCGCGCCGACCCGGACATCTGCCGGACGCCGGTGATGCCGTAGGCCAGCATCAGGTCCAGCGCCCCCGACGGGTCCTTTGCCCCGAACGGGTGGGCGTGCATGTCGTTGTAACCCGGCACCAGGTACTGGCCGGTCGCGTCGATGACCTGCGCGTCCGGGGATACCCGCGTGCTACCGCCGGCAGGCTCTACGCTGGCGATCTGGTCGCCGGCGATGCGGACGTCCTGGCCGGCCCGCAGCGATCCGTCGCGGGGATCCACCACCGTGACGTCGCGGATCACCCATTCCGGCATCACCGTTCGCCTCCCGTCCCGGCTCGGAGTACGTCCATCCAATATATGTGATAACAGTGATCGCCGGTATGATGAGTCTCGTCAGCGTCGGCGGCGGGAAGCGAGGCAACCGGGTGGACTCGACGGGGCTAGCGGCGGCCGGGGCGGCGGTTCGGCCGATCGAATCGCGCTCGGTCGTCGAGCAGGTGATGATCGAGCTGCGCCGGTCGATCCTGTCCGGCGCGCTGGCGCCCGGCCGGGAGCTGTCGCTCCGCGAGCTGGCCGAGATGCTGGGGGTCAGCATCATCCCGGTGCGCGAGGCGCTGCGCAGCCTGGAAGGCGAGGGCCTGGTGGTGACCAGGCCCGGGCGCAGCGCCCGGGTGGCGCCGCTGGACCTCGACGAACTGCAGGGCCTCTACCGGCTGCGGCGCCGGCTCGAGCCGGAGATCGCCCAGCGGTCCTGCCGGCTGCTGTCCGACGCCGAGCTCGACCGCCTGGAGCGCGAAGCGGTGGGGTTCGGGGCGCAGGACCGGACCATGAACGACATCTACGACTCCCATCACGAGTTCCATCACGCGCTGCTCGCACCGGCCGCCACCAGCTGGGACATCCGCATCCTGAGCACGCTGTGGCGGGCCTCGGAGCGCTATATCCGGATCGGCTGGGGCAGCCTGGACCCGGATCCGCAGGAGCACGCGCGGCGCGAGCAGTATCACGTCGAGCTGGTCTCCGCGTTCCGGCAGCGCGATCCGGAGGTCGCCGCGAGCGCCGTGCAGCAGCACCTGTCGCGCAACGAGCAGACCGCCCTGCTGGCCCTCGGCCCCGGCCGGGACCGGATCGCCCCGGTCAGCTAGCGGCCCCGGGAGCTGCCACCATCCTCACTCGCGCCCCACGTAACAGTTGATTCAATGGTTGTGGCGTTCTACCGAATAGGCGGTACGTTGTCACAACCACTGAATTTCAGTGGTCGCTGAAGGGTTACGGATACGCCGTAGTCGGCGAGCCCCGGACCTGGTCGATCAGGGCCAGGGCGTCACCGGGCTCGCGGTCGCCGGCCCACGCCACGTACTGATCGGGCCGGACCAGCGCGAGCGCGGGCCCAGTCGGGCCGGGTCCGCGCGGGATTCCCTGGGCAGTCAGGTCGAGGACGCGCAGTGGCACGCCCCGGGCGCGGGCCGCGCGCTCGATCGGGCCGCCACCGATCTCGCCGCCGTAAGTCGGGGCGCCCTCGGTCGGGTCGCCGTCGGTGGCCGCCCGGCGCACCAGCGTGAACCCTTCGCCGAGCTCGTCGTACAGCGACCGGCCCGGGCCAAGCCAGGCGTGCGGCAGCAGCGCTCCCGCGGCTGGATCGCCGGCGATGACCGGTGAGCCGTCGATCCTGATGCCCAGTACCAGCTCCAGGGAGTGGAACTCGGGCCGCTTGGCCCGCTGGATGCGTTCCCCGGCGGCGAGCCGCGCGCGTTCCCCGGCCGCGTCGTCCGCGTCGAGGTTGTCCGCCAGCAGCTCAGGCGAGGTCACCGCCATGTTCGCGGTCGCCTCGCGGATCACCCGCTCCTGGATGGGACGACGTTCGAGCTGGTAGCTGTCCAGCAGGGCCGGGCCGCCCCAGCCGTCCAGGGTGGCGGCCAGCTTCCAGCCCAGGTCGACGGCGTCGCCGAGCCCGGTGTTGAGCCCGTGTCCGCCGAACGGCGGGTTCAGGTGGGCGGCATCCCCGGCCAGGAAGACGCGGCCGTGGCGCATCGTGTCAGTGATCTGCATCCGCGCCGTCCACGGGTCGGTCGACCGCACCACCGCGCCCGACGGCGCCCCGGTGGCGGCGTCGATCAGGCGCACCGCCTCCCGCGTGCCGGTCTCGGCGTCCACCCCGAACGCGATGAGCCACCAGGTGCCGTCCAGGTCGATCGGGCCCATCAGGGCCGGCGCGGCCGGGTTGATGATCCAGTAGTGCACGGCCGGCCCGTGCCGGACGTGCCGCCACAAGTCCGGGGCGGTGAACACCATGCCGAAGTTGGGGCGCAGCGCCGCCTCGCCGGTGTAGGCGGCGCCGATCTGGTCCCGCACCACGCTGCGCGGCCCGTCGCAGCCGACCAGGTAATCGGCCATGACCACGGCGGGCCGGCCGTCCAGGCCGGCCACCGTCACCCGCACCCCGTGCTCGTCCTGCTCGGCGGCGGTCACCGTGAACCCGGTGGCCAGCTGGCAGGCGGGCAGTTTCCGGACCGCGTCGCGCAGGAGTTCTTCCAGCACGTACTGCGGGGCCTGCTGGCCGAGCTCGGGGAAGCGGTCGCCGTCGGGCGCCAGCCCGAGCACGCCGGTGAACCGGGACAGCTCGCGGCCGGCCAGCGCGGTGCAGAACACGGCGTCGGAGGACCAGGCCGGTGACAGCGGGGCCCGGTCGCGCAGCCGGGCGGCCAGGCCCCAGCGCCGCAGGTGCTGCATCGACCGCACGTTGACCGTCTTGCACCGCGGCCGCGCCCGGGAGACCGTGGTGCGCGGCTCGACGACCAGGCAGCCGATGCCCCGGCGGCCGAGCTCGACCGCGCAGGCCAGGCCGACCGGCCCGCCGCCGGCCACCACGACCTGGACCGAACGGGGCAGGCTGGCCCGGGTCGCGGCGGCGACGCGCTGGCTGGACCCGGGCAGGTCGGCCGGGTTCAGGCTCGCTGGCTCGCCCACAGTTGGCACTCCTCGGCGAAGGCGAGCTGGCGCAGGTGCAGCGCGTGGCCCAGGATGTGGTGGTCGATGCTGTGCCCGGTGGACCGGGCGATGCTCGCGTCCACGAACGGCGCGGCGGTCAGCAGCTTGGCGAACTGCTCCACGTGGGCGGGCGTGCTGTCCCACAGCGCGTCGAATTCGGCCAGCGCGTTGTGCACCGGCACGGTGATCCGGGGCGCGAGCCCGGGCAGGTGCTCGTCCGGCCACTGCGGTGCCGCGATCAGCTCGCGCACCGGCGTCGGCGCGTACGACCCGTGCGCCGCCTGCACCGCGTCCGCGGTCCAGGTCCCGGGCGGCCCGAACATCACCTGGTCCCGCTGGTCGTACGGCAGGTCGATGGTCTCGTCCGGGGGCAGCGAGGCGAGCGCGTGGGCCGGGCCGCCCGCCCGGATGACCGCGCCCATGCCGGTGACGGACAGGCCGGCCAGGCGGAAGTCGATGTCGGCGGCCGCGATCATCAGGGCGATCATGCCGCCGATCGAGTGCCCGGTCAGGAACACGCCCGTCGCCGAGAACCGCGCCGCGGCCTGCGCGATCGCGTCGGCGAGGAGCGCCGCGTGCCGGCCGAAGGTGTTTTCCGCTGGCGGGAGCGCGGCGCTGCCGCCGTATCCGGGCCGGTCGAAGCAGACCACCGGGTATCCGGCCGCGGCCGCGACGTCCAGGAACGTCCCTTGCGCCGAGCCCGCGACGTCGTAATAGCGGGACGTGTACGTCCCGCCGTGCAGCGCGACGATCAGCGGCTTCCTGTGGTGTGCGGCCGCGCCGGCCGCGGTGTCAGGCACGGTGCCCGCGGTCAGCGCCGCGATCGTCAGTCCGTCCGCCGTGAATTCGATGGTGTCGCGCTGCCCGGCCATCGCCTGCCTCCTCGCCTTGGCTCACCAGGATCTGCGGGTTACCCTAAGCGATATATGTGATAACAACAAGATCATGGCGACGCTGGCCTGGAGTGGCAGTGGGGATCGTGGCAGCGGGGTTCACGCCAGTGGGGATCCGGAGTCAGCGGCCGGCCGCGGGCCGGACCGCCGCAACCTGCGCTCCGGGTCGCGCGTCGCTGGTGGCGTGCTGGGCGATCAGCGCAAGGGCCCGCTCCCGGTCGCGGTCGTCGATCGCGTCCACGATGCCGGCGTGCAGGGTGAGGCGGTCGGCGACGTACTCGGGCAGCGGGCGCTCGGTGTCGGGCAGCACCGCGAGGGTGTGCGACTCGATCTGGTCGAGCAGGTTCACGTACAGCGAGCGGAGCATCGGGTTCGGGACTGACCGCGGCGATGCGGGCGTGCAGGGCCCAGTTCGCCCGGACGAACCGGTCCGGGTCCCGCCGCTCGGCCGCGGCGGCCATCTCGGCCAGCACCTCGCGCAGCTCGGCGATGTCGGCGGGGGAGGCGTGCCAGAGCGCGTCCTCGATGAGCAGCGGGTCGAGCGCGTCGCGGATGCGGACGGCCTCGGCCACCGAGGTCTCGGCGGTGTCGAGGGCCAGCACGGAGTTGCCCAGCCGGACCATCGGCGACTGCGCGGCCGCGAACACCCCGCCGCCCGGCCCGGGCCGCACCGAGATGACCCCGCGCGACTGGGCGATGCGGACCGCCTCGTTGAACGTGCCGACCGAGACCTCGCAGCGGGCCCGCAGTTCTTCCTTCGAGCCGAGCCGGTCGCCCGGGGCGGCCTCTTCGGCGATGGCGATGAGCTGGGCGGCCACCGATTCGCCGCGGGACAGCCGCGGGCCGGGCCGGACCTCGGCTGACGCGGGCCGCGGCCGGTGCCAGTCCTGGGGCCGCAGCGCCGGAGCGTCGAAGCCGGCGTCGCCCGCCGAGGTGGTCATCGCGTCCCCTCCCGCTGGCTAATTCCTTATAAAGAATATAGACAGAAGCCTTGACATGTCCAGACGCGCTGACGGACGATCACCATAATCATCATGCGGAATTAGGAGTTGTGATGATCGAGCCGCAGCAGTTCCGGGACCTGATGGCCGGCGTCTGTGCTCCGGTGACCATCGTGACCACCATGTCGCGGGACGTCCCCCACGGCGCCACGGTCAGCTCGTTCGCCTCCCTGTCACTGAACCCGCCGCTGGTCAGCGTGGCGTTCGACCGCTCCTCGGCGCTGCTGGGCCAGATCCAGGCGGCCGGCCGGTTCGGCGTCAACATCCTCGGCCAGGCCCAGGACGAGCTGGCGGTGACCTTCGCCCGCCGCGGCACCGACCGGTTCGCCGGGGCCCACTGGTTCACCGACCACGAGCTGCCCCGGCTGGCCGACGCGCCCGGCTGGATGGTCTGCGAGCTGGACCGCAGCATCGAAGCGGGCGATCATCTGCTGCTGTTCGGGCTGGTCACCGCGGCTAGCAGCCGGCCGGACCTGGCCCCGCTGGTCTACGCCCACCGGATGTTCGGCACGCACTCGCGGTTCGCCGAACGACCCCGTCCCAGCATCGCCGACCTCATCGCCGCGTGCGCCAGCTGACACCCGTCCCGAAGGAGACCCATGACCGCTACGACCGATCACCGGACCGCCGTGCCTGACACCACTGGGCCCGACGCGGCCGAGCTCGTCGCCCGGGTGACGGAACTGCATCCGCTCCTGCGCGCGAACGCCGCCGCGGGGGAGGAGGACCGGCGGGTGGCCGAGGAGAGCATGCGGGCCCTGCAGGAGGCGGGCATCTTGCGGATCGCCCAGCCGAAGCGGTACGGCGGCTACGAGACCTCGATGCGCACCATGCTCGACGTGTCGGCCGCGGTCGGCGAGGCCGACGGCGGCACCGGCTGGGTGGTCACGCTGCTGAACGTGTGCGCCTGGATGGTCGGCACTTTCCCCCGGCAGGCCCAGGACGACGTGTGGAAGGACCACCCGGACGCGCTGGTCTCCGGCGTGCTCGCCCCGACCGCCGAGGCGCGCAAGGTGGACGGCGGCTACCAGGTCACCGGCCGGTGGTACTGGAACTCCGGTTCCTGGCACGCGCACTGGGCGGTGCTCGGCATCCCCATCACCGACGAGGCCGGCGAGGTCGTCGACCAGGGCCTGGCCCTGATCCCGCGGGCCGACCTGGACCTGGAGGAGACCTGGTTCGTGGCCGGGATGAAGTCGACCGGCAGCAACTGCCTGATCGCGAACGACGTGTTCGTGCCCGCCCACCGCATCGTGTCGGTGCCGCCGGCCATCGAGGGGCACTACGCCACCGAGTTCGACAGCGAGGCCTTCTACCGCTCGGCCTTCGTCCCGATCCTGGCCCTGGTGCTGGCCGGCCCGCAGCTCGGCCTGGGCCGGGCCGCGCTGAACATCGTGCGGGAGAAGGCGGCCAAGAAGCCGATCTCCTACACCTTCTACACCGCGCAGGCCGACTCGGTTGCCTTCCAGCTGCAGCTGGCCGAGGCGGCGATGCTGATCGACACTGCTCACCTGCACGCCTACCGCGCCGCCGACGACATCGACCGGGCCGCCGCCGCGGGCGTCTACCCCGACTTCCTGGCCCGGGCGCGGGTCCGGGCCGACACCGGCTGGGCCATCGAGCACATTCTCAAGGCCATCGACATCCTGCTGTCCGCGCACGGCGCGGGCAGCTTCGCCGAAGCCAACCCGCTGCAGCGCATCTGGCGCGACTCCTCGGTCGCCGCGCGGCACGCGGTGGTGCTGCCGGTGATCGGGTACGAGGTCTACGGCAAGGCCCTGCTGGGCCGCGAAGACCACATCACCCCGCTGGTATAAGCCGCGCCAATCCCGGAGTATCGAACCATGCGCATCGCCAATCACGAAGGCCGCCTCGTCGTCGTCACCGGCGAGGCGGGCCACGAGCTCGCCCACGACGTCGAGAAGAACAGCAGCGGCCGGTTCGGCCCCGAGCCGCAGGCCATCTACGAGGACTGGGACGCCTTCACCGGCTGGGCGGCCGCGGCCCGCTGGGAGGGCGGCACGCCGGTCCGCCCGGAGGCCCTGGGCTCGCCCGCCCCGGCGCCGCGCCAGGTGTTCGGCATCGGCCTGAACTACCGCGACCACGCGGCCGAGTCGGGGCTGCCGGTGCCGACCGGGGAGCCGCCGGTGTTCACCAAGTTCCCCAGCTGCATCACCGGCCCGTACGGCGACATCGAGCTGCCCGAGGGTCATGTCGACTGGGAAGTCGAGCTGGTGGCGGTCATCGGCCGCCGCGCCCGCCACGTCCCGGCCGAACGGGCGCTGGACCACGTGGCCGGTTACGCCGTCGGCCAGGACGTGTCCGAGCGGATCCTGCAGCTCGCCGCCCAGCCGCCGCAGTTCAGCATGGGCAAGTCGCTGCCCGGCTTCGGGCCGGTCGGCCCCTGGCTGGTCACCCTGGACGAGTTCGCCGACCCCGGCGACCTGGCCCTCGGCTGTGACATCAACGGCGAGCAGGTGCAGTCCAGCCGGACCGGCCAGCTCATCTTCAGCGTCCCGGCGCTGGTGGCGAACCTGTCGGCCAGCGTCGTGCTGCTGCCCGGCGACGTCATCTTCACCGGCACCCCGTCCGGGGTCGGCCTGGGCCGCAACCCGCAGCGCTGGCTGGCCGACGGGGACGTCCTGACCAGTCATATCGAAGGCATCGGCGAGATGCGGCACCGGTTCGTCGCCGGCGCACCCGTTCGGAAGGAGAACTGACGATGGCCCTGCACCGGCTCACGTCCGTCACCATGGGCGTCCCCAACGTCGACGAGACCGCCGCCTACTACGCCGACTTCGGCCTCCAGCGCGGCGACGGCTCGGCCCAGGAAACCTGGTTCAGCACCCGCGACGGCGGCCGCCAGCTGCGCATCGTGCCCGCCGCGACCCGGCGGCTGGTCGACCTGCACGTGGGCGTGGACGACGCCGACGACCTGGATCGCGCCGCGGGCAACCTGCAGAACCTCGGCATCGAGGTCGAGCGCGGTCCGGGCTGGATCAGCGCGGTGGAGAAGGTCACCGGCGCCCGCGCCTACCTCGAGATCGCCGAGCGGCTGACCCAGGACACGGTGGCGCCCACCCCCTACAACGGGGTGGGCCGGACCGAACGGCCCGACGTCCGGGCGCCCGGGATCTTGCGGACCGACCCGGTCGCGCCCCGCAAGCTCGGGCACGCCGTGATGGGCTCGACCGACCCGCAGGCCACCGAGGCGTTCTTCACCTCCGGGCTCGGCTTCAAGATCAGCGACCGGATCAAGGGCGCCGGCACGTTCATGCGCTGCTCCACCGACCACCACAACGTGCTGGTCCTGGGCGCGCCGGTCTCGTTCCTGCACCACACGTCGTGGCAGGTCGACGACGTGGACGACGTCGGCCGGGGCGCGTCCGCGATGCTCGAGGACCACCCCGAGCGGCACGTCTGGGGCCTCGGCCGGCACTACGGCGGGTCGAACTTCTTCTGGTACCTCAAGGACCCGGCCGGCAACTTCAGCGAGTACTACAGCGACATGGACTGCATCGTCGACGACCAGCTGTGGACGCCGCAGGACCTCGAGGGCGCCCGCGGCCTGTTCTCCTGGGGCCCGCCCCCGCCCCCGTCCTTCATCCACCCCGACGACCTCGCCGCCATGATGACCGGCGCCCACACCGGCCCCTGACGCCCCGGCCCCTGAGCCGCCGGGGCAAGTCCCGGCGGCCCTTCCTCAGGCCGTTGCCTGTTATCACATATATTTGTTAACGTTCGGGAAAAGCGCCCGGGAGGCAGCCCATGACCGCTCAGACCGACACCAGCCGCGACGACCTCATCGCCGCCAACCTGGCCGCGGTGGAGACGCACTTCCACAACGAGACCGCGGAGACCATCGACCAGGCCATCGCCGTCTACACCGACGACATCGTTTGGGAGGTCCCGGCCCGCGGCCTGGTGCTGCGCAGCATCGAGGACGTCAAGCAGGAGTACCTCAAGATCTTCGGCTCGATGAACATCCACAAGATCGTCAACCTGCACCGGTTCGCCACCGAGGAGTGGGTGTTCGACGACTCCATCTTCGAGTGGACCATCACCGGGGACGGGTTCCGCAACTGCCCGTACCCGCCCGGCACCACCGTGAGCGTCCGCCTGCTGCACGCGTTCCAGTGCCGCGACGGGAAGATCTGCCGGGAGCACGGCTACGAGATCTGGCGCGACATCAACGACCACGCCCGGGTCCAGGACGACATCCCCGCCACGGCGGCCGTCCAGGTCTTCGGCTAGCGCGACGTGACCGCCGGCTGCCTGCTGTGCGATATGGAAACCGCGGCACCGGAGGCGGTCGTCTTCCGCGACGCGCTGTGGGCGGCGGAGGTCGCGCCCGGTTATGAGGTGCCGGGCTGGTTCTTCCTCCGGGTGCGCCGGCACGCCGAGCTGCTGACCGGCCTGGACGACGCCGAGCTGTCCGCGTTCGGCCACCGGGCCCGGGACCTGGTCGCCGCGGTGACCGAGGCCACCGGCGCGCCCGCCACCTACCTGCTGCACTTCGGCGAGAACTACCGGCACTTCCACGCCCTGGTCGCCGCGCGCGGCGCGGACATCCCCGTCGAGCAGCGCGGCGGCAACATCCTCGGGCTGCGTCCCGGTCACGTCGACCCCGCCGCCGCCGTGGCCCTGGCGCCGGCCGTCCGGGCCGCCTACGAAAAAGCAATCAGCCGAACGAGTTCCGGCACCGCCATCGCCGAGGCCCGGGACGCCCAGCTCAGCTGACGTAGAGCTGGCCGCTGGACCCTTCGGCGATGGTGAGCTTCTTCAGCCCGCGGGTGGCCGGGCCGACCTCGACCGCGCCGGTGCTGGCGTTGAACTGCGAGCCGTGGCATGGGCAGGCGATGATCTTCTGCGCGGCGTTGTAGCCGACCGTACAGCCCGCGTGCGGGCAGACCGCGTCGAAGGCGACGAACGTCCCGGCGCTCGGCTGGATCACGAGCGACGGGTCCCCCGAGGACGGGTCGGTGAAGGAGGCGGCCTGCCCGACCGGCACCTTGCTGGCCGCCCCGATGGCCTTCCCCGGCGGCGTCTGCCCAGGCCCGGCCGTCGCCGCGTCGCTCCCCGAAGCCGTGGCGGCCGGGCTGGAGCTGGCTGAGCTAGCCGGGCTCGAGCTGGCCGGGCTGGCGGCGGCCGTGGGCGACAGGGCCTGCTCATCGCTCTGGCCCGAGGTGCCGCCCGCTAGTCGGCCGAGCCCGGCCGCCAGGCCGCCGACGGCCAGGCTCGCGCCCGCGACCGCGGCGGTCATCACGACCTTGCGGCGGGCGGTGCCTGGCGTCCCGTGCCGCGCCGCCCGGTCCGCGATGGCCGCGTCCAGGGACAGGACCGTGCCGGCTCCGGCCAGCAGCAGGGGCGTCCAGGCGAACGCGAACACGATGTCCGCCCCGGTGTAGTACGGCGACGAATGGAAGCTGACCGTCAGGAACAGCAGCAGTGCCAGCGCGATGCCCCCGGCCGCGGCGAGCCGCGCCCGGAAGCCGAGCAGGGTCCCCACGCCCACCGCCAGCTCGCCGAGCGCGATGACAACACCGAGCGGGACCGCGACGTGGCCGAGCGGTGAGATCAGCGCGTGGATGGGGCTGCGCCGGCCGGCGCCCGCCAGCTGGGACTGGATCGAGGCCGGGTCGGCGGCGTCGAAGAACCGCGGGTTGGCCAGCTTCTGCAGGCCGGCGAAGCAGAACGTGAACCCGAGGAAGGCACGCAGCGGGAGCAGCACGCGGCCCAGCGGCGGCGCGGCCGGAGGGGCCGGGATTTGTTCGGATGTCACGTGATACCTCCGGATGATGTTCAGGCCGTTACCGCAGCGCAGATGGTACTGACCGAAGCTGAATTTTCAACTACTTGACACCCACTCGTTCGGTACGGAAAAAGACGCCCGCCGGTTCACTCGGGTCAGGGGTGATCGTCGCCCAGCCGGGTGGCCTCCAGGTCCAGGCTGCGCTGCAGGCTCTGCCGGGTGGCCTGGCTGATGGCGGCCTCGTCGTAGAGGCGGGCCAGTTCGGCGTGCTCGGCGGCGTTCAGGGCGCGGCGCAGCTCCCGGTCGGTCAGGCGGCCGGGCTCGGTGGCCTGGCGGTCGTCGACGCGGGCGCGGGCGCGCCCGATCCGGGCCTGCAGGGTGGCCCGGGTCCGGTCGATCGTGTCCTCCGCCGCGCAGCCCTCCTCGGCGAGCTCGTCCAGCCGGGTCAGGGCCGCCTCGGCCAGGCGCAGCCGGGCGGCGGTCTCCTCCTGGCGCGCGTCGCCCGGCCGGGCGATCCCGGCCAGCCGGACCAGCGGTCCCAGGGTGAGTCCCTGGACGACGAGCGAGATCACGATGGCGGCGATGGCGAGCACCAGGATCAGGTCCCGGTGCGGCAGCGGGGCCCCGGCCGCGTCGGTCAGCGGGATGGACAGCGCCGCCGCCAGCGGCACCACCCCGCGGGTGCCCGCCCACGACACCACCGCGGGGACCGGCCAGGACGGACGCTGGGCGCCGCCGCGCCGCTGGGCGACCGCGGACAGCGGGAACACCCACAGGATCCGGATCACGATCAGCGTCCCGCTCACCGCCAGCGCCTCCGGCAGCCAGGCCCCGCCGCCGGACAGGGCCCGGATCAGCGTCGGGAGCTGCAGGCCGATGAGGCTGAACACCACGCTCTCCAGCAGGAAGATGATCGTCTGGTAGACCGAGTGCAGCTGCAGCCGGCTCTGCGAGCTGGTGATCCGGTCCCGCCGTCCGCCGGTGACCAGCCCGGCCACGATGACCGCCAGCACCGGGGATACGTGCAGCGCCGCGCCCAGCACGTACGCCGCGTACGGAGTGACCAGCGCGATCACGGTGTCCAGGACCGGATCGGTGACGCGCCTGCGCAGCAGGACCACCCCGGCGCCGAGCACGCCGCCGACCGCCGCCCCGCCGGCCGTCAGGGCCGCGAACCGCACGACGCCGTGCAGCAGCACGCTGCCTGCTCCCGCCGAGCCGGCCGTGCCCGCCACCGCGAAGCCCACCGCGATCTGGAACAGGACCAGGCTGGTCCCGTCGTTGAACAGGCTCTCCGCCTGCACCAGCGCCTGCACCCGGGGCGGGAGCGAGAGCCGCCGCCCCAGCGCGCTCACCGCCACCGGGTCGGTGCTGGCCAGCACCGCGCCGAGGACGAAGGCCAGGCTGGCCGGGATCCCGGCCGCCGCCCCGGCCACGACGGCGACCACGGCGGCCGACGCCAGCACCAGGCCGACCGCCAGGATGACCACCGGCCGCCACACCGCCCGCAGCTCCCGCCACGGCAGTTCCTCGCTCGCCGCGTACAGCAGCGGCGGCAGCACCACCAGGCTGACCACGTCCGGCGGGACCCGGACGGCCGGCACCCACGGCAGCAGGCCGACGGCCAGCCCGGCGATCACCAGCAGGGACGGCGCCGGGATCCGGAGCCGGCCGGCGAAGGCCGCCACGACCGTGCCCAGCACGACCAGGAACAGGACGACTTCGATGTTGCGCACCAGGTCAGTGTGTACCCGGTTCGTGGCTGGCGTGGGCCGCCGCCTCGAGCTGGAAGGTGGAATGCTCCACGTCGAAGTGCCCGGCCAGGCAGGCTTGCAGCTGGTCGAGCAGGCGGGGGACGCAGCCTTCGGTGAAGCAGGAGTCGTCGACGACGATGTGCGCGGACAGCGCGGGCAGCGACGAGGTGACCGTCCAGGCGTGCAGGTCGTGCAGGTCGCGGACGTGCTCGGTGGCCAGCAGGTGGGCCCGCACGTCGTCCAGGTCCATGGTCGCGGGCGCCGCCTCCAGCAGGATGCGGCCGGAAGCGGCGAGCAGCTCCCAGGCGGCCTTGAGCATCAGCGCCACCACGACCAGGGAGGCGACGGCGTCGGCGCGGGTCCAGCCGGTGGCCAGGATGACGATCCCGGCGATGACGGTGCCGATGAACCCGTAGAGGTCGGTGAGGACGTGCCGGAACGCGCCCTGGACGTTCAGGCTGGACCGGCTGGCCCGGGCCAGCACCCAGGCGGCGGCGATGTTGACCGCGATCCCGGCCGCGGCCACCGCCACCACCGGCCCGCCGTCGACCCGGGGCGGGTGGATCAGCCGGCCGATCGCCTCCACGCCGACGATCCCGCTGACCACGAGCAGCGTGATGCCGTTGCCGGCGGCGGAGAGGATCTCGGCGCGCTTCCAGCCGAACGTCCACGCCCCGGCGGCCGGGCGGGCCGCCAGCCGGATGGCCCACAGCGCCGCGCCGATCGCGCCGACGTCGGACAGCATGTGCCCGGCGTCGGACAGCAGGGCCAGCGACCCGGAGGCCAGCGCCACGATGACCTCGGCGACCATGAACGCCGCCAGCAGGCCCAGGGCGGCCAGCAGGTACCGGCGGTCGGCGTCGGCGTCGAGGCCGTGCGCGTGACCGCTTCCGCCGTCGTGGGCGTGCCGGTGGTCAGTGCTCATCGTGTGTGCTCACCTGCGGTCCGGGCTGGCGAGGATCATAATCATTTTCATTATCGTTTTACGATATTATCGGTACATGCCGATGATACAGGACGGGCCGTCCTCGGTGCCGGGGCCGCTGGGCCGGCCGCCGCGTTGTTCCGGGCCCTGGGTGACCCGGCCCGGCTGGCCATCGTGCATCGTCTCGCCGCCGGCCCGGCCCGGGTGGTGGACCTGACCCGGACGCTGGGGCTGGCCCAGTCCACCGTCTCCGGACACCTGGCCTGCCTGCGGGACTGCGGCCTGGCCGCCGCCCGGCCGCAGGGCCGCGCCTCGTTCTGGTCCCTGACCCAGCCCGCGCTGCTCGACCTGCTCACCACGGCCGAAGCGGTGCTGGCGGCCACCGCTGCCGCTACCCCGGCCGCCGTCCCGGCTGGCGGGCAAAGGGTCATTCCCCAGGCACTCGCGTTACTCGCGTTGCCGCAACGCGGAGGCATCGAGCCCGGGTGAGGGAGTAAGCTCGAATCTCGAACTTCATCGCCGCTCATGCCGCCGTGCTCATTGACTTCCAGCGGCCTGGCCAGCGCGGTCTGCTCGCCAAACGCACGATCCGCCCATGACGCTGCCACTCCCGAAGCCAAGCCAAGCACCGACGACCTCGGACTCATCATCCGGCTGATCTGACCCGGTGTACCGCAGGTCCAGGCCCAGAGTCTGCGGCGTCTCGGCCAGCGGCGGCGGCCTGGTCGGCGACCTTGATCGCGTGGGCAACGGCCCGCTTGGCCTGGCCGCTGAGCTGGAAGCGGGCCATCCGGGCGATCGCGGCCGGTCCCGGCGGCAGGTGCCCGAGCTGGGTCATCATCCCGAGGTCGTCGCGCACCGCGATGTGTTCGCCGTTCAGGCCGTCGCGGAAGCGGATGACGTGAGCGTGCCGCACCGCGAACTCGCGGCCGGTCGGCGGGAACGCGACCGGCTTGGCGCCGGGCGGGAACACCACGAACGGGCCGGCCTGGGTGCCGCGCATCCACATGTGCGCGATCGCGCGGTCGTCCTCGGCGGCCAGCTCGATCAGCTCGAACCGCAGGTCGGGAAACGCGAGGTGGAGCCACGCACTGGTGGCCATGAAGCCCGGTACGCCGGGCCGGGCGCAGGCCGGCGGCTCGTCGACGGCCATGTGGTTGACGTGCTCGGGGTGGATGCACGTGGCGGCGAGCGCGGCGTCACCGTTCTCCAGCGCCGCGAACTGGGCAGACACGAGGTCCTCGGGGCTCATGAAACGCTCCCTACTTGATTAGACTGATAGTCTAACTATGTAGGATGGACAAGTGCCCGTCAACCAGCCGGATCCGGTCCGCTACCCGCTCCGCACCGACCGGGCCCGCCGCACCCACCAAGCGCTGGTGACCGCCGCCGCCGAGCTGTTCGCCGGGGCGGGTTACGCCGCCACGACCATCGATGCGATCGCCCAGCGGGCCGGCGTCGGCCGGGCGACCGTGTTCACGTCGGCCCCTGGCGGCAAGCCGCAGCTGCTCAAGGAGGCACGCGACCGGGCCATCGCGGGCGACGACGAGCCGGTGCCGATACCGCAGCGGAGCTGGTTCACCGACGCGATGGCGCAGACCGACCCGCGTGAGCTGCTCCGCCGTCAGGCGGCGAACTACCGGCGGATCGCCGATCGCGCCGCACGGCTGGAACGTGCCCTGGCCACCGGCGCGGCGACCGACCCGGCGCTGGCCGACCTGCACGGCGAGGCGAGGCGGCAGCGCCACTTCGGCACCAGCTTCGTGGCGGGCCGGCTCGGCGAACTGGGCGCGCTGGCCGACCCGGAGACCGCAGCAGACACCATCTACGCGCTGGCCGCCCCCGACGTGTACCTGCTCCTCGTCGAGGATCGCGGCTGGACCCCGGACCGCTACGAGAACTGGCTCGCCACCCAGCTGATCCGCGGCCTGCTGGCTGAGGATACGAGCTGAGCTCTGGCCGACGCCAGCCCGCGGTGACGACCCTTAGGGGGTGACCTCCCAGAGGGCGTCGATGGGGAGGGCGCGGAGGCGGTCCCCGAAGGGGAGGGTCTGCTGTCCGGTGTAGAGCACGTAGCCGGCTACGAGCCGCGGGCCGAGCCTGCGGGCGACGTTGCGCAGGCCTGCCAGGTCCTCAGAGCGGACGGTGGCGCCGGCTTTTACCTCGATGGCGACCACGCGCCCGTCGGGGGTTTCCAGGATGGCGTCGACCTCAACTTTGTCTTTAGTCCGGTAGTGGTAGAGGCGGGCGCGTTCGGTACTCCAGGTGAGCTGACGGGCCAGTTCCATGAGCACGAAGGTCTCGACCATCGACCCGGCGGCGCCGTCTGGGGCGCCGAGACGGGTGGCGTCCTGGCCAAGCAGATGGGAGGCAATGCCGGTGTCGGTGAAGGCCAGTTTCGGGGTGCCGACGGCCCGCTGGGTCTGGCCAGCAGACCAGGCGGGGATCTGCTTGATGAGGAAGACGGCGGTCAGGAGTTCCAGGTAGCGGTTCAGCGTGGTCCGCGGGATGCCGGATTCCGTCGCGAGGGTAGCCGGGACGAGCAGGCCGCCGGAGCGCCCGGCCAGCAGGGCCAGCAGGCGACGCAGATCGCCGCGCCGCTCGATCGCGGCGAGCTCCTTGACGTCGCGTTCGATGAGGTTGGTCAGGTAGGACTCGAAGAAGGCCGCGCGGCGGCGCGGAGACCGGCGGATGGCCTCGGGGTAGCCGCCGCGGACGACCCGGTCGAGGTAGTCGCGCTTGCGCAGGGCCGAGGTCCAAGAGAGGCCAGGGCCTCGCGCGAAGGCCGCGTCGATGAAGGCGTCGGCAGAGTGGTCGATCTCGCCCTGGGAGAACGGCCACAGCTCGATGATCTCCATCCGGCCCGGAAGCGCGTCGGGGAGCTGGCGCAGCGCCAGGATCTGGGCCGATCCGGTGAGCAAGAACCGGCCTGGCCTCGGGTCGGTGTCCACAGCAACCTTGATCGAGCGGAAGAGATCTGGCGCCAGCTGGATCTCGTCGATCACCATGAGGCCGTCGTGGTCGACGAAACTCGCCGGATCATCGCGGGCCGCGCGGAGGGTGGCTGGGTCGTCCAGCAGGCGCACCGCCGCACCTGGGCTCGCCGCGGCAGCCAGGCGAGCCAAGGTGCTCTTGCCCGCCTGCCGGGCGCCGTTGAGAGTGACGACCCGGGTGTCAGCCAGCGCTTCGGCGATGAGGCCGCTAGCTTTTCTGGGTACCAGGTCCGGATTTTGGTCCACCACAGCAGTATGACTGGCCAAGACAGCTTCCATGGTCATCTGGCCGCATAGTTTGTGGACACCTGGCCGCATAGTTCGTGGACATCTGGACGGTACCTTCGTGGTCATCTGGCCGCTATATTCACGGTCACCTGGCCGCTTTCGGCGATGGCCGCAGCTCACCGACTGTCCGGCGATCTCACCCGGAGAGATCATGTGCCGAACGGCCTGTGGTTTACTGCCCTGGCTCGCGTGTAATCCCCGGCTGGGTCGGGCAGGGAGGATCGGCATGGGCAAGGTGGGCTGGCCAGCGGACCAGCAGGCGAGGCGCCTGCTGGTGTTCGGCGTGCCCGCGGCCGTGGTGGCCTTGGTCGTGGCCGGCCTGCTGATCTTCGGGTCCGCGCCGCCCGCCCGCAAATCCTCGCCGTCGCAGGCGGGCCGGGCCACCGCGGGCAGCGTTGCGGCCACCGCGTCGGCGTCGGGGGCGGGGAGCGCGTCGCCCACCCGTTCGGCGTCTGGTGCGGCCTCGGCCTGGGCGGTGGCCGGCCCGGTCGCGGACCTGTCGGAGCTCCTGCCGGGGATGCCCCCGGTCACGGACCCGGCGAACATCTACGCCGCGGCCGGGGCGAACATGCTCAGCCCGGCCGCGCGCCTCGCGCCGTACCGCATCTACGTGCCGAACAGCGGCGGCTCCACGGTGACCGTCATCAACCCGGCCACCTACAAGGTGATCAGGACCTTCCAGGCCGGGCTCAACCCGCAGCACGTCGTGCCCGGCTACGACATGCGCACCCTGTACGTCACGAACGACCTGGGCAACAGCCTCACCCCGGTCAATCCGGTGACCGGCCGGCCGTCCGGCAAGAACATCGCGGTGGACGACCCGTACAACATGTACTACACGCCGGACGGGCAGTACGCCATCGTGGTCGCCGAGGCCAGGCAGGACCTGGACTTCCGCGACCCGCACACGTTCGCCCTGGAGCACCGGATCCACGTGAACTGCGCGGGCGTGGACCACATCGACTTCGCGGCCACCGGGGCCTACCTGATCGCCACCTGCGAGTTCGGCGGCCGCCTGGTCCGGGTCGACCTGCACACGCTGAAGGTGGTGGACTACCTCAGCCTGCCCGGCTCGGCGCCGCAGGACATCAAGCTCGACCCGGCCGGGCGGATCTTCTACGTCGCCGACAAGAACCACGGCGGGGTCTGGCTGGTCAACGCCGCGACCTTCAAGCTGGCCGGGTTCATCGCCACCGGCCCGGACGCGCACGGCCTCTACCCGAGCCGCGACGCTTCCACGCTCTACGTGACCAACCGCGGCAACGGCACGATCACCCTGATCAGCTTCGCGACGCAGAAGAAGGTCACCACCTGGCATATCCCCGGCGGCGGCAGCCCGGACATGGGCAACCTGTCCCCGGACGGGAAGGTGTTCTGGGTGTCCGGGCGGTATAACGACGTCGTCTACGCCATCCGCACCTCGGACGGTCACCTGCTGGCGAAGATCGCGAGTGGGGATGGAGCCGCACGGGCTGTGCGTGTGGCCCCAGCCGGGCCGCTACTCCCTGGGCCATACCGGGGTCATGCGATGAGCATCCTGCGGGCGGGGCGGGCGATGGCCGGCCTGGTCCTGGCCGTCACGGCTCTGACCGGCGCGACCTCCGCCGCCGAGACGGGGACCGTGCTGGCCCGGCGTGGGGCCGATCACGGTCAGCGCCGGCGCGCTGCGGCCCGGGCCGGGCGGGACGCTGACCACAAGCGTGCAGGTCAGCACCAGCGGGCAGCCGTCGGATCAGCTCGACGCGGCGATCGCGGCCGGCGGCGACCCGGTCGCGGTCTACCACCAGCGGGTCAACGTGGGGGAGCTTCCCGACCTGGCCGGCTGCGGGGCCGAGACCCCGTCGGCCGCCGTGGTGGACCACTGGCTGCACTACGGGCCGCTGCTGATCCCCGGTCGGTCCGGCGGCGCCGCTGCGCCCGCGGTGGCGACCCTGACCGTGCCCGCAGGCTCCGTTCCGGCGGGCTCGGGTCGGCCCGGGACGACGCTGGCCATTACCTTGTACTTCGCACACGCCGGCTCGGTGCGGCTGCGGTTGCCCGTCAGCCGGGCGTGACCGGCCGGCCGGTGAGCCAGGCGATCGGGGCGAGGGCGTCGGTGGCGGTCCAGGTGCTCGCGTCCGGGTGGCTGAGGTTGGCGCGGCCGTCGGCGTTGAGGAAGCGGCGCAGCGCCGGGGGGACCGGGGACCCGGACGCGTTCGGCGCCGCCCTGGATGACGAACCGGAGCCGGCCGGCGGGGTCCAGGTAGAGCAGGGCGTCCTCGTGGTTGACGTCGTAGGTCAGCGGCCGGCCCGTCAGCCAGTCGGTCCCGGGCGGGCTTCCCTCGCCGACCCGCTGGTACCAGATCCCGAAGTACTGCCAGATCTGCTCGATCACCGCCGGGCGGCCGGTGAGCAGGAGCCAGTTGGGCGGCGCCCCGGTCAGCTTCCGGTACGCGCGCAGCCGGGACGGCGTGTCGCGGCCCGGGTCGACGGTCAGCTCCGCGAAGCGCACCCGGCGGCCCAGCCCCGCCGCGGTGGCCGCGCGATCCATCTGGAGCAGGTTTCCGGTGGTCAGCGGGCAGGTCTCCTGGCACAGGGTGAGGAAATCGGCGAGCACCACCACCTGGCCGTGCCAGGCGGCCAGGCTGGTCGGCTGACCGGCCTCCGTGATCAGCGGCAGGTCCGCGATGGCGGCTGGCACCGGTTTGTTCATGACCGTGCCGAGGTAGGCGGACGGCGGGCCTGGGGTTTTCGGGGTGCCGCCGCATCCGGTGGCTAGGGCCGTGACGGTCAGTGTTGATATGACCAGTGCCGCGGCCAGTTTTGCCGCCTTCATCAGGACAGCAAGCTGGTCAGGGTGACCGGGCGCAGCTTCCGGCGGGCCAGGCCGCGCAGGATCGCGGGCAGGGCCGTCACCGTGCCTTCGTGGCCGAAGTGCATGCTGACGATCGACCCCGGCCGCGTCTTGGCGAGCACGGTAGAGACGACCGCGTCCGGCCCGGGATCGGTGTAGTCGAGGGAGTCCACGTCGTAGGACACGCAGGTCCGGTAGCCGGCCTTGCGGGCCTCCCGCTCGATCAGCGGGGTCGCGTACTGCGTCTGCGACGGCCGGAACCACTGGCCTTCCGATCCGGTCAGCGTGCGCAGTTCCTGGGCGCACCCGGTGATCTCCGCGGCGGCGGCGGTGGCGTCCATGGCCGCGATGTCCAGGTGATGCATGGTGTGGTTGCCCAGGTCGTGGCCGCCGCTCAGGATGCGGCGGGCGATCTGCGGGTACTGCTCGAGCCAGGTGCCGACGGCGAGGACCGAGAGGTGAGCTCCGGCGTGTTCGGCCTCTTGGAGGAGCGCCTCGGCTATCGAGGGCGGGCCCTGGCCGTGGAAGGTGAGCGCGACCAGCGGGCGGCTCCGCGGGCCGTGTGACGACCTGCGGGCCCAGCGGGCGGGCCGGGGGCGTGCTCGCGTCGTCGCGCGGGCTCGCGGTCGCCGTCGGTGAGGCGGCGGAGGATGATCCGGGGCCGTTGCTACTGGGGGGCGCTTCGGCCTGCCCCGTGTCCGTATTGGTGCAGCCGGCCAGGCCGGCTCCGGCGGCGGCCGCGCCGGCGGCCAGCCGCAAGAAGTCGCGCCGCTCGATAGGCACCTGCGCAACGATACCCAGCCTTGGCCGGTGGTTCAGGCCCGCACGGTGGTTCAGGTCCGCACGGTGGTTCAGGTCCGCACGGTGGTTCAGGTCCGCCCGCCCTCGTCCCGCCGCACTCGGGACCGGGGCGGGCGGACGTCTCAGTAACCGTAACCACCACTGGCCGGGCTGGCCGGGACGGTTCCGGTCGGCGCCGAGGTCCCGGAAAGCGGGGCGATCCCCGGCGTGGCCACGAAGAAGTTCTGCACTCCCTGGCCGGTCACCTGGCCGGGGCGGTCGGTGATGAAGGTGTACAGCAGGTGGCCGTTGTAGGCGACCTGGCTGCCGTGCGCGTCGTTGACCGCGGTGAGCTGGCCGCTCAGCCCGGTGCCGGTGGGCATGGCCGAGGTCACCGCCGGCCAGGCGGCGAGGAGCTGGCCGGTGACGAGCGACTTCGCCGCGGTGTCGGGCTGGTAGTAGTACAGCGGCAGGCCCTGGGCGTTGACCAGGATCGTCTCGGTCTTGCCGTTGACCGTGGCCTGGAAGGTGTGCACGGTGGCCCCGGTGGCGGCGGGCGCGCTGCTGGACGGGGTCGCGCTGCTGGCGGACGAGCTGGACGCCAGGGCGGCGGTGGTCCCGCCGATGGCGGCGAGCGCGGCTACCGCCACGCTGGCGATGATGATCTTCGGGCGTTGCATCTTGACTCCTGATGGTGTCGATTGTGTACTCTCTACTAACACGCTTAGTAGAGATGGCCGGTTCAGCGAAACGCGCCCGGCGAGTTTGTGATGCTGGTCACGGCTAGGTGAGCGCGTTCGGCGGTGTCGGCTAGCTGAACTACTAACGCACCTAGGAGAGACGGCACCCGGGAGCCGGTCGCCATGACGGGTCCAGGAATGCCGGCGACGGGTCCGGCCGCCGGGTCCCTCGCTCCCCAGGAGCCACCACGATGTGGCAGCGCGGTGGCTCCGACCACCACGATGTGGCAGCGCGGTGGTTCACCGGATGGCAGCCGGCCGCCTATGTGGACCGCGGTGGGTGGCGGGTAGGGCCGCGGCCATTAAATTCCTATTATTTAGATAGGAAAACTTGACTAGGGCGGGTTCTCTTGCGATGCTCAGGGGCATGGCGGGATATTTCGGAACCCGAAGGCGGCACGTGGACTACCTCACGGTCGCCAGCTCGGGCTGTCGCACGCACTAGCCCACACGCACTAGCCGTACGAACTAGCTACCCGCACCAACAGCTACTTGCCCTAACAGCTACTGGCGGCAGCTGCGCGCACTAGCTACCGGCACAAGCTAGCTACCGGCACCACTGCTACGGGCACGAGCTAGCTCAATGCCCGTGCCCGAACGAGCCGCACCGCTCGGATGCGCGTGCCCAGAAGCCTCGTTCTTCACCTTCTCCTCGAAAGGCGTACCGCCATGTCTCCCACCCTCACCGCGACCACGCACGTCGAAGTCACCCGGCTGGCCGGCCATATCGGCGCCGAGCTCACCGGCGTGGACACCGGCACCCCGCTCAGCGACGAGGTGATCGCCAAGATCCGCCAGGCCATCCTGGAGCACAAGGTGGTGTTCCTGCGCGGGCAGAGCCTGAACTACCGCCGGCAGGTCGCGTTCGCCGAACGGCTCGGCCCGCTCACCCTGGGCCACCCGACGCTGGCCTCGCCGCCCGGCCAGCCGCTGCTGGAGGAGATCGACTCGCTCAAGGGCGGCAAGGCCAACTACTGGCACACCGACGTCACCTTCGTCGACCAGCCGCCGGCCTTCACCCTGCTGCACGCGGTGGTGATCCCGCCGGTGGGCGGCGACACCCTGTGGACCAATACCGTCACCGCCTACGAGGGCCTGCCGCCCGAGCTGCGGGACCTGGCCACCCGGCTGCGGGTCCTGCACACGAACGACTTCGACTACGCCCGCACCTTCAACCGCGGCGAGCAGGTGGACCCGGCGCTGGCCGCGGCGCACGAGGAGTTCGTCTCCACCGTCTACGAGACTGAGCACCCGCTGGTGCGCGTGCACCCGGAGACCAGCGAGCGGTCGCTGCTGCTCGGCGGCTTCGCCCGCACCGTGCTGGGCTTCACCCCCCATGCGTCGCGGGACCTGATCCGGCTGCTGCAGGACTACATCACCCGGCCCGAGTACACCGTCCGCTGGCAGTGGCGCGCGGATGACCTGGCCATCTGGGACAACCGCGCCACCCAGCACTACGCGATCGCGGACTACGGCACCGCGCACCGCCGCGGTGAGCGGGTCACCGTGGCCGGCCCGGTACCGGTCGGCGTGGACGGCCGCCCGAGCGTCGCGGTCAAGGGCAACGCCTCCGCTTACTACGCCGGCGGCGCGAACCACTAACGGGGAGGACACCCATGAGCACCGAGGCGCAAGCCACCACCCAGGCCAAGAAACCCCTGCCCCTCTACAAGCGCAGACGCCGGCGGATCTACGGGGCCGCCGCGCTGGTGCTGGCCGTGATCGTCGGCGTGGTCGTCTGGGCCACCACCGGCGGCAGCGGTTCCGGCCCGCTGCCCAGCTTCACCATCTCGGTCAGCCAGGGCTCGGTGGCCAGCCCTGACAGCATCATCGAGAGCCAGCCGTCGCTGGCCAAGCTCATCCCCGCGAAGCTGAAGTACGTGCCGTTCGAGGCCGGGGTGACCGCGATCGCCGAGATGAAGAGCGGCGCGGTGCAGGCCATCAGCGGGGTCGGCAACCCGCCGGTCACCGAGGCCATCGGCAGCGGCACGGGCGTGACCGTGGTCATGGGCTGGGGTTTCGATGACGACCAGCTGCTGGTGCCCGCCTCCGTGACGTCGCCGGCCCAGCTGGCCGGCAAGTCGATCGGCGTGCTCGTCGGCTCCTCCGAGGACTACGAGCTGCTGGGCTACCTCGCCCTTCAGCACCTGACCGGCAAGGTCAAGGTCGTCCCGTTCGCCGACGAGAACGCCGCGGGCGCGGCCGCGCTGTCCGGGGCGATCGACGCCGCCTACCTCTACGGCAGCCCGGCCACCAAGCTCCTGGCCAAGGGCGACCACTCGCTGGTCAACGCGCAGCAGATCGCCAAGCTCGGCGTCCCCGGCCTGGACGTGATCGCGGTCTCGAGCAGCCTGATCAAGACCAACCCGGCCCTGGTGCAGTCCTACGTGTGCGCCGAGCTCCAGGGCAGCCGCGACATGACCGGCCCGCAGGCCGCCAAGTACCTGGCCGCCAGCTCGGCCGTGCAGGGCGTGCCCGGCGACCAGATCGTCGCCGCCACCAAGGACTACCCGTTCATCCTGCCCCAGGATCAGCTGTACTGGCTCGGCTCCAGCCTGCACGACCCCAGTAGCCGCATCGTCCAGGCTTACGTGCAGACGGGCCAGTTCCTGGTCGGCCAGGGCCGCCTGACCTCGGCTCCGACCGCGGCCCAGATCGCCTCGCACATCGACAACACGTTCATCAAGAAGGCGCTGGCCGGTGGCTGCTCCAGCTAACAGCACGCCAGCTAACAGGATCGGAGCTGGCCCGGACGCGACGGTCGTCCCCGGCGCCGAGGTCGTGATCAACTCGGTCGGCAAGACCTTCCGCCGAGGCGGCCGGCGCACGGTGGCGCTGGCCGGGGCGAGCCTGCGGGTCCGGGCGGGTGAGCTGGTCTGCCTGCTCGGGCCGTCGGGCTGCGGCAAGTCGACGTTGCTGCGGATCATCGCGGGGGCGCTGCCGGCCGACGAGGGGACCGTCACGGTCGGGGGGCGGCCGGTCAGCGGCCCGTCCCCCGACCGGGGCATGCTCTTCCAGACCCCGATGCTGTTCCCCTGGCTCACGACCAGGAACAACGTCATGTTCGGGCCGAAGGCGCAGCGGGCCGCCCGGCTGCACGAGCGGGACGATCCCGAGCTGGACACCGAGACCGCCGCGCTGCTGGACCGGGTCGGCCTGGCCGGGTTCGGCGACGCGTTCCCGCACGAGCTGTCCGGTGGCATGAAGCACCGGGCGGCGTTCGCCCGCGCGCTGGCCACCCGGCCGTCACTGCTGCTGATGGACGAGCCGTTCGGCGCGCTCGACGCGATCACCCGGGAACGGATGCACGAGTTCCTGCTCGACATCTGGGACCAGCACCGCACCACGATCATCTTCGTGACCCACGACATCGAGGAGGCCATCTTGCTCGGCGACCGGGTCGCGGTGATGGGCGGCAGCCCGCCCGGCATCGGGGAGATCATCGACATTCCGCTCGGCCGGCCCCGGGACGCCCTCGACGTCGATACCGAGGTGTTCCTGAACGCCCGGCGGCGGATCCGGGCCCTGCTGAGGAGCTGATCAATGTCCCTGTGGAGCACCCTCCCGCCCGACGAGCAGGTTCTCGCCGAACCGGCCGACGGCGAAGCCCTGGCGCTGGCCGAGGACCAGGACGAGCGCGCCGACCTGGCCGCCTACCGCCGGGCCCGGCGCCGGGCCCGGACCCGCCGGCTCGGGACCGGGGCGCTGGGCCTGGCCGTCCTGGTCGTGCTCTGGCAGCTGGTCGCCATGCTCATCAGCGACCCGGTCTTCCTGCCGTCGGTGTCCCAGACGGTGGTCAGCTTCGCGCATTACTTCACCCACCCGTACCCCTCGCAGGGCAAGCCCCTGTGGTACGACGCGCTGACCAGCCTGCGGCGGGTCCTGATCGGCTTCGCGCTGGGCGCCGTGATCGGGGTGGCGCTGGGGGCGGGCATGTCCGCCAGCCGGATCGTCCGGCACGCGATCGATCCGGTCATCGAGGTCCTCCGGCCGCTGCCGCCGCTCGCGTTCATCCCGCTGTTCATCATCTGGCTCGGCATCGGCGAGATGCCCAAGGAAGTCCTGATCATGCTGGGCGTGATCCCCGTGATGGCGGTCACCACGGTCGCCGCGCTCGACGAGGTGCCCGACGACCTGCGGCTGTGTGCCCGGACGCTGGGCGCCTCCCCCCGGTACACGATGCTGCGGGTGCAGATCAGGTCCGCGCTGCCCGGGATCTTGACCGGGATGCGGATCTCGATGGCGGGCGCCTGGACGTCCATCGTGGCGGCCGAGCTGATCGCGGCCACCAGCGGCCTCGGCTACCTGATCATGCAGGCGGGTGACTACCTGAACACGGCCCTGGTGTTCTCCGGCATCATCACGATCGCGATCCTCGGGCTGGTCCTGGACGCTTGCCTGCGCGGCCTGCTCCTGCTGGCCGACCCGAGCCGGCGGCGCTGATATGCCACCTGCCCAGGATCTGAAGACACGCTGATCCGGACCGGAACCGGGCGGTGGGCTCGTCATACGGTGGTGGGGTGACCAAGGCTTCGCGTGCTTCCATCGAGAAGCTGGCGCGCGAGCGCCTGGGTTTCGAGCAGCTCCGGCCCGGACAGCTGCGCGCGGTCGGCGCGCTGGCCGCCGGCCGCGACGTGCTGGCCGTGCTGCCGACCGGCGCGGGCAAGTCGGCGATCTACGAGCTGGCCGGGCTGCTGCGGGCCGGGCCGGTGGTGGTCGTCTCGCCGCTGATCGCGCTGCAGGACGACCAGCTCGCCCACCTGAAAGCGGCCGGCCTGCAGGCGGTCGTGCTCAACTCGCAGCAGTCGGCCGGGGCCCGGGCGGCCGCGCTGCTGGCCTCGTGCGAGTCCGGCACGTTCGTGTTCCTGGCCCCGGAGCAACTGGCCAACGCCCAGGCCCGGGAGGCGGTGCAGCGCGCGCGGCCGGGGTTGTTCGTCGTGGACGAGGCCCATCTGATCAGCCAGTGGGGCCGCGATTTCCGCCCGGATTACATGCGGCTGGGCGCGGCTGCCGAGGCGGTCGGGGCGCCGGTCCGGCTGGCGCTGACCGCGACGGCCGCGCCGCCGGTGCGGCAGGAGATCGTGCGGCGGTTCGGGCTGCGCGACCCCGAGGTGGTGATCGGCGACTTCGACCGGCCGAACATCGAGCTGTCCGTGCACCGTTCGGTCACCGCCGACGACAAGCACGGTGAGCTGGTCCGCAGCGCCGCCGCGGCCGGCGGGGCCGGGATCGTGTACGCGGCCACCCACGCCAGCGCGCAGGCCGCCCACGACGTGCTGGCGGCGGCGGGCGAGCGGGTGGCCTTGTATCACGCCGGGCTGTCAGCGGGCGCGCGGCGGGACGCGATGACGGCGTTCATGGACGGGTCGGCGCGGATCATCGCGGCCACCGTCGCGTTCGGCATGGGGATCGACAAGCCGGACGTGCGCTGGGTGACGCACCTCGACCCGCCGTCCTCGCTGGACGCCTACTACCAGGAACTCGGGCGGGCCGGCCGGGACGGCGAGCCGTCGCGCGCGCGGCTGCTGTACCGCTACGAGGACTTCGAGACGGCGCGGTACCTGACCGCCCGGGGCGTCTCCGGCGCGGCGGTGGGCAAGGCCGCGGCCGCGCTGGCGGCCGGCGAGCTGACCTCTGGGGAGCTGGCCGAGCCGGCCGGGCGGCAGCAGATCGCCGCGCTGGTCCGGCTGGCCGACCTGGGCGCGGCGGCGTGGCAGGCCGGCGGCGAGGTCCGCTGGACCGGGGCGATGACCGTCGCGGACGTGCTGGCGGCGTCGGACGCGCAGACCGAACGCGAGAACGAGATCGAGCGCACCCGGCTGGCGATGATGCGTCACTACGCCGAGCACGACGGCTGCCGGCGCTCGTTCCTGCTTTCCTACTTCGGGCAGGACTACCCCGGCCCCTGCGGGAACTGCGACAACGACCGCGAGCACCCGCAGGCTCCGCCGGACGACGCCTCCGTGCTGCCGTTCGCGGTGGGCGCCCGGGTAGTGAGCGAGCGCTGGGGCGAGGGCACCGTGCAGCGTTACGACGGCGACCAGGTCACGGTGCTGTTCGACGAGCACGGCTACCGCGAGCTGTACCTGCCGGTCGTCACCCAGCGCGGCCTGCTGCGTGCCGGCGGAGCGACCTAGACGGCCGCGGGCGGGCCGAGGTGGACGGCGGACTGGCCGAGCAGGCGTTTGGCCTCGCGGATGCCGCTGGTCAGGGCGCCGTCGGCGTAGGCGAGGCGGGCGCTCTGGGTGTGCTCGCCGGCGAACAGCAGGCGGCCGCCGACCGGCTCGCCCAGCAGGTCGGCGTCGGCCGGGCTGGCCTCCGGGGGAATGTGGGTGTAGGCCCCGCCTGTATAGGGGTCGGTGCCCCACGAGGTCACGGCCACCTCGACCGGCTCGGGGCACGGCGTGCCGATCGCCTCGCCCAGCAGGCCGAGGGCCCAGCGGACGGCCCCGTCCTGGCCCCTGTCGATGATCCGGCCGGCGTCGCTGTGGAAGACGAAGAAGACCAGCGCCGGCCCGGCGCCGAACGCGTCGAGTCCCATCACCCAGGTGATCCACTCATCGGGATCGCGGGGGAAGATCATCAGGTGCGGGAAGCCGGCCGCGCGCCAGAATGGCTCCTCGAACCGCAGCGCCACCTTCTCGAACCGGCCGAACCCGAGCCGCCCGATAGCCGCCAGCCGGTCCGGCGGCAGCCCGGGTGAGAACCGCAAGGCCTCCCGCTTGAGCACGCCGAGTGGCACCGTCACCACGACGTGCGAGCCCTCCTCGGAGCGGCCTTGGGCGGTCTGGACGCGGACTCCGCCGGCCGAGACCGCGACCTCGGTGACCGGCACGCCCAGCCGCACATCGACGCCGGCGGCCATCGCGTTCACCAGGCGCCGGTAACCCCCGTCCGGGACATCGCCGAAATAGTTTCCCTCGTACTCGAGTTCGTTCCACATCCACCGCAGCGACTGGCGCTCGGCCCGGTCGGCGCATTCGGCCTCGATGAACCCGTACAGCATCTGCCGCGCACGCCGGGCCGGGCCCGGGGCCAGGCCCGCTCCGGTCACGAAGGCCTCGATCGCGTCCGCTGCGGACGCGTCCGGCCCGAGCCGGGCGGCGAGCTGGGCCGCCGCCTCCGGGAAAGGCTCTTCGTAGAGGCCGAGAACCGCTTGGGTCTCGTCGTCCGCCAGGCGGCGGCCTTCGGCGCAGTCCAACCCGGCCATCTCGGGCACCGGGTCCGCGCTGCGGCGGGAAACGCCGACCTGCTGCGCGAAGGCGGTCATCGGGTTCCCGCCCGGCATGTGGATCCACGACCCGCCGAGGTCGACGGGCGAGCCGGCCAGGTCGACCGTGTGCAGGCGGCCGCCGATCCGGTCCCTGGCCTCCAGCACGACGCACTCGACCCCGGCCCGGGTCAGCGCGCTGGCGACGGTCAGGCCCGAGATCCCCGCGCCGACCACCACCACCCGCTCGACCGGGCCCGCGACCCCGCCGGGAACATCCGACCGCCCGTCATCAAAGCTCATGGCGGTCAATGCAACCATCCCGGCGGAGCCGAAGGGCCAGCGGGTTACGGGATGTAGTACATGGGGCTGGGGATCTTGACCTGGTCGGCGCGGGTGTCGTCGATGTCGAAGACGACGGCCGGCTTGCCCTGGCCGTGCTGGTGGTGGATGGCCGAGCCCAGGTAGGCACCACCGGGAAGGTGGCGCTGGCCGTGACGTCAGGTAGTCAGATACTGGGCGGGTGGATCTGTTCATCGACACGGCCGGCGGCCAGGGCCTGAGCGAGCAGCTCTACGAGCAGATCAGGGGGGCGATCGCGGCGGGCAGGCTCCGGCCCGGGAATCAGCTGCCGCCGAGCCGCGACGTCGCCCGTCAGCTCGGGATCTCCCGGCACACGGTGACGACGGCTTACGGCCGCCTGGTGGCGGAGGGGTTTGTCTGCGGCCGGGCCGGAGGCGGCAGCTTCGTGGCCGAAGTCGACGGCCCGGCGCCAGCTCACGGGTCCGGCCGTGCGACCATCCCGACCTCGGTCATGCCGTCACGCCGCTTCGCCGGCTGGACATCCGGGGACAGCCCGCTGCGGCCGTCCGAAGTCCGGTACGACCTGCGCGCGGGCATCGGCGACGCGCGGCTGTTCCCGGCCGCGGCCTGGCACCGCCAGGGCCGGCCGGCCGCCGCGCGGCCGGCCGCCACCGGGGACCCGGCGGGGGAGTACGGCCTGCGCCTCGCGATCGCCCGGTGGATCGGGCGGTCCCGGTCGGTGGCGGCCGAGCCGGACACCGTCGTCGTCACCTCGGGGGCGCAGCACGCCGTCAACCTGGTCGCCCGGGTCATGCTCGAGCCGGGCGAGACGGTGGCCGTCGAGGACCCCGGCTACCTGCCGGTCGTGCGGCTGCTGCGGTCGCTGGGCGCCCGGGTCGCCGGGGTCCCGGTCGACGAGCAGGGCCTGATCGTGGACCAGCTTCCGCCGGCCGCGCGGATCGTCTACCTGACCCCGTCGCATCAGTACCCGCTGGGCGCCGTGCTGTCGATGAGCCGGCGCCGCGAGCTGCTCAGCTGGGCCGCGCGGCACGATGCCGCCATCATCGAGGACGACTACGACAGCGAGTTCCGGCACGTGGACCGCCCGCTCGAGCCGATCCACCGGCTCGACGACAGCGGCCGGGTCATCTACGTCGGCTCGTTCTCCAAGGTGCTCTCGCCGGAGCTGCGGCTCGGGTTCGCCGTCGTGCCGCCGTCGCTGGCCGGCCCGGTGACCGCGCTGCGGCAGCTCATCGACTGGCATCCGCCCACCATGGCCCAGTTCGCGCTGGCCGGCCTGCTGGAGGACGGCACGGTGGACCGGCACCTGCGCCGGGCCGGCCGGATCTACAGCCAGCGCTACCAGCTCGTCCGGGCCGCCCTGGCCGGGCCGCTGAGCCCGTGGCTCTCCGCGCTCCCGGCCCAGGCCGGGCTGCACCTCACCGCCCGGCTGGGCGATACGTGGGACGAGGACCAGGTGCGGGCGGCCGCGGCCGCCCGGGGCATCGCGACCACGGGGCTGAGCCAGTGCTTCCATGCGCGTCCGGCCCAGCCGGGACTCGTCATCGGCTTCGGGGCGATCGAGGCCGCCGGGCTCCCGGCGGCACTGGACGGCCTCCGGAACTCGTTCGGCGGTCGGTGAACTTGGTCTGGTCGATTTGACCGATCTTGGACCTCGACGCCGGTCCATAGTCTTTGTAGCGTGCCAGGATGCAGCAACTGACGACCGAACCTGCCCTGCCCCTGGACACCGCCAGCATGCCCTGGATACCGACGGGTCCGGGCAGTTCCTTCCGGCCGCTGCGCTTCACGGCCGACGGCTGGTCGGAGCTGATGCGCCTGGAGCCGGGCAGCGTGGTGGCCCTGCACCGGCATACCGGCGAACTGCACGCCTTCAACCTCACCGGGACGCGCGAGATCCTGGGGACGGGTGAGCTGGTCGAGGTCGGCAACTACGTCTACGAGCCCGCTGGGACGGTCGACACGTGGGGCGCGACGCAGGATGGTCCCTGCGTCGTTCACCTCAAGGTCAGCGGCGCCATCGAGTATCTCGGACCGGACGGGGAAATAACCGGAACCGTGACCGCGGCCACCCAGCGCGCCATCTACCTGGCCTGGTGCCAGCGCGAAGGCGTCGTTCCCGACCCGCGGATACTCGGCTGAATCCCCGCTACTACTTCAGGAGGCAGACTCGATGAACAGCCCTGACGGCACGATGCGCGCCATGCGCGCCTCGTCCAGCGACCCGGCCAGCCTGAGCCCGGACGAGGTGCCCATCCCGGAGCCCGGACCGGGCGAGGTCCTGGTGCGGGTCGCGGCGACCGCGGTCACCGCCCAGGAGCTGACCTGGCCGGAAGAGTGGCCGGTCATTCCCTGTCACGACCTGTCTGGCGTCGTGGCTGGTTCGGGTTCCTACGACACGGGCCTGCCGGATGGCACCGAGGTGTTCGGGCTGGTCGGCTTCGACCGCCCCGGCGCCGCCGCCGAGTACGTGACCGTCCCCGCCGCTGACCTGGCCGCCAAGCCGGCCGGCGTCGATCACGTGGCCGCGGCGGCCATCCCGCTGGGCGGGCTGACCGCGTGGCAGGCCCTGCACGACCACGCGGACGTGCAGCCCGGCCAGCACGTGCTGGTCCACGGCGGAGCCGGCGGCGTCGGCGCCTACGCGGTCCAGGTCGCGGTGGCTCTCGGCGCCCGGGTCACGGCCACCGCGTCGGCCCGCGACGCCGCGTATGTCGCCGATCTCGGCGCCCACCAGGTCGTCGACTATAAGGGCCGGTTCGAGGACGAGGTCCGCGACGTCAACGTGGTCGTCGATCCGGTCGGAGGCGACACGATGGCCCGGTCCTGGGCGGTGCTGCGGGCCGGCGGCATCCTGGTCGCCATCGCCGATGAGGTGCCGAAGGACCAGGGCGGCCGGGACGACGTGCGGAGCGTGTACTTCGTGGTCGAGCCCAGCGGAGCGCAGCTCGGCGAGCTGGCCAAGCTCGTCGATGACGGGAAGCTGCGCGCGGCGGTCAGCGCGACGTTCGGCCTGGCCGAGTTGCGCGAGGCGTTCGCGGCCCAGCAGCACCGCAGCCACCCCGGCAAGATCGTGATCACCGTCGCTGTGATGCCGCGGCCGGAGCGATGGTGCCAGGCCCAGAAATGTCGGTGTCTGGGCCTAGTGTCTGGTTATGGCGGATAACAGGTTGTCGGTGCACGATCGTGAGCAGTTCCTGGCCGAGCCGCACATCGCGGCACTGTCGGTGTCGGACGGACCGGGGCGCGGGCCGCTGACGGTGCCGATCTGGTACCAGTACCAGCCCGGGGGAGAGGTGTGGATCCTGACCGAGTCCACCTCGCGCAAGGCGCGGCTGATCGAGGCGGCCGGGCGGTTCACCCTGATGGTCGACCGGGTCACGCCGACGACCCGGTACGTGTCGGTGGAAGGACCGGTCACGCGCATCATCGCGGGCACCGATGAGCTGCGGCGGGAGATCGCCGAGCGCTATCTGCCGCCGGACCAGGCCGAGGCTTACCTCAAGCTCGCCGAGGCCGAGTTCGACCCGGAGATCGCGATCTACCTGCGGCCGGAGCGCTGGCTGGCGTCGGATCTCGGGCCGGCCTGACGCTAGCCGCCGTCCGGCCCCTGGGCGGGCGCGGTCCGGCCGTCGCGGATCCGCACGATCCGGTCGGCCACGGCCGCCAGCAGCGTCTCGTCATGACTGACCAGGGCGATGGCCAACCCGGACTGGCGGGTGAGCCGGAGCAGGTCGACGATCTCGGCGGCGGTGGTGACGTCGAGGCTGGCGGTCGGCTCGTCGGCGATGATGAGCGCCGGGCGGGCGATCAGCGCCCGGGCGATGGCTACTCGCTGGCACTGCCCGACGGAGAGCTGGCCCGGGCGGCGGTTCGGGTCCAGCCCGCCGAGCCGGACCTCGGCCAGTGCGTCGCGGGCCAGCTGGAGCCTTTCGGTACGGCTCAGGCGCTTGTTCACCGTGGCGGGTTCGGTGATGCTGCGCCAGATCGGCCAGCGCCGGTCGAGCGACGCCACCGGGTCCTGGAAGACCGGCATGACGTACCCCCGGGGTACGGATGCCTGGCCGCCGGCGAAGGTGACGGTGCCCGATCCCGGTTGCTCGATCCCGCTCGCGATGCGCAGAAGGGTGGATTTGCCGGACCCGGAGGGCCCGGCGATGCCGACGATCTCGCCGGCCTGGATGGTGAGGCTGGCGTCGCGCAGTGCCTGGATGGCGCTGGTCCCGCTGCGGTAGGTCACCGACGCCCGGTCGATGGTGACGACCGGCGGCGCAGCGGACGGGCGGTAGGAGTCCCCTGGCCGCCGGGGTACGGACCTGATGGTGTCGGCCGCGTTAAGGAGCTGGCTGGTGTATGCGTGGTCCGGCGCCGTGGTGATGGAACCGGTCGGGCCGGTCTCGACGATGCGGCCGTCCCGCAGGACGGCGATGCGGTCCGCGTGGTTCTCGACCAGACGGAGGTCGTGACTGATGAGCAGCAGGCTGCGGCTGGCCCGGCGCACCGCCTGCAGGACCCCGTCGGCGAGTTCCGCGTCCAGGGCGCTGGTCGGCTCGTCGGCCAGGACGAGCTCGGGGTCGTGGACCGTGGCGGCGCTGATGCTGGCCCGCTGGAGCATGCCGCCGGACCACTGGTGCGGGCGGTCCCGGAGCCGGGTCGGCGCGGCGTCGATGCCGAGCGCGCTCATCCGCTGCTCGACGACACCCGGCGGCACGGCGCCGCCGTGCGCGCGCCAGGCCTCCTCGATGTGGTGCCGGACCGTGCGGATCGGATCGCAGGCGGCGTAGGGGTCTTGGGCGACGTACCCGAGATGCGTGCCGAGCAGGGCACGCCTGGTCCTGGCCGGCGCGCGGCTGATGTCGTTCCCGAGCAGCTCGACCGTCCCGGTAACGGTCGCGTGGCGGGGGAGCAGGCCGAGGATGGCCCGGGCCAGGGTGGTCTTGCCGCAGCCCGACTCGCCCACCAGGGCCACGCACTCGCCGGTCCCGATATCGAGGTCCAGGCCGTCGAGCACGGCGGGGCCGGAGCGGTACCGGACGGCAAGGCCGCGGATCCGCAGCAGCGGGCCAGTCATGATCGGCTCGGTCATGCCCGGCTCGGATCGGTGGCGTCGCGGAGGGCGTCGCTGATCAGGGTGGCCGCGGTGACGGCGGCGATGATGCCCAGTCCGGGTCCGATGACCAGCCACGGCGCAACCGTGTCGTACAGCTGGGAGTCGTTGAGCATGCTGCCCCACTCGGCGGTGGGCGGCTGGACGCCGAGGCCGAGGAAGGACAGGCCGGCCAGGCCGAGGATCGTGTCGCCGAGCCCGAGGGTGGCGGCGATGAGGGCCTGGACGGCGGCTCCGGGCAGGACGTGACCGGTGAGGATCCGGGACGTGCGGACGCCGGCCATCCTGGCCGCCGTGACGTCCGGGCGCTGCCGGGCGCCGATCGTGTAGCTGCGGGACAGCTTGGCCAGGCCGGCCCAGCCCGTGATGGTCATCGCGAGGATCAGGTGGCTGAAACCGGGACCGAGCGCGCCGACCACCGCCAGGGCGAGGACGAGGGACGGCAGCCCGAGCAGCAGGTCGATCAGGCGGCTGACGCAGGCATCGAAGAGCCCGCCGATGAACCCCGCCGCGGTACCGGCCGTGATGCCGATCACCGTGGTCAGCGTGAACACCAGCATGGCGGCGCCGAGCGTGGTGCGTGCCCCCGCGACCGTCCGGGCGAACTCGTCCCGGCCGGCGCCGTCGGTGCCCAGCCAGCGCCGGGCACCCGGCGGGGCGAGCTGGTGGACGTAGTCGGTGACGTCCGGCCCGTGCGCGAGGAGCGGCCCGATCACCGCCAGCGCCGCGAGCAGGACCGCCAGCACGGCGCCGACCCGGAACCCCCAGTGCCGGGAGAGCGTCCTGAGCAGGCCGGACGCCGGGGCTACGTCGATGTCAGGCATGCCGGAGCCGGGGGTCGATCGCCGCGAGCGCCAGGTCGATCAGCAGGCTGGCCACGATATAGGTGGCCACCGCGAGCATCGTGTACGTGACCACGACCGGCAGGTCACGCGCGTCGATCGCCTGCACGGTGTACTGGCCGACGCCGGGCCACGAGTAGACGGTCTCGGCGATGGGCGCGCCGCCGAGCAGGGCCGCCGCGCCGAGACCGACGACGGTCAGGAACGGGGCGGCGGCGTTGGGCAGCACGTGGACGAACAGCCGGCGCCGCGCCGAGGTGCCGCGCGCCTGGCTGACCAGCAGGTACGACGCCGACCCGGCCTCCAGCAGGCTGACCCGCAGCACCCGGGCCCAGTAGCCGGCCGCGCCGACCGCCAGCGTGGCGGCGGGCCACCCGACCGTCGACCAGCTGCCGTCGGCCACGACGCGCCCCAGGTTCAGGTGGACGACGAGGATATCGAGCACGAAGAGCCCGATCAGGAAACCGGGCGTGACGACCATCAGCACGGTGACGGTCCTGATAACACCGTCGATCCAGGTCCCGGCGGCCGCGGCCGACGCCAGCCCGAGCACCAGCGCGAGCACGACCGCGATGAGCATCGCGGTGAGCGTCAGGCGCGCGGTGGCCGGCAAGTGGGTCGCGAACGCCTGCATCACCGGCTGCCCGGTCTGCCACGACGTGCCGAAGTCGCCGTGGAGCGCTCGTTCCAGCCAGTGCCAGTAGCGCGGCACGACCGGGCCGCTCAGCCCGAGCTGGCGTCGCGTGGCGGCGATCAGCGCGGCCGTCGGGTCGGCGACGCCCCGGGCGGCCAGCACCGTCCGGGCCGGATCACCCGGGGCGAGCAGCAGCAGCGCCCAGACGCAGATACTGGTGACCCATAGCGTGAGGAGCGCCTGGCCGGCCCGGAACGCCGCTGACCGGAGCACCCCGCCGCCTGCGTCAGCTGCTGGGTGCGGTCGTGGCGCTGACCCACAGGTTCGCCGGCGGTATCGGGTAATGACGCCACGCCGGGCCGGCGATGGCGGCCGGGAGCCGCTGCCCCACGAAGATGCCGTAGGCGTTGCTGGCGATGATCTGCTGCGTCTGCCTGAGCAGGCTGTCCCGGGTGCTGGCGTCCAGGGTGGAGGCGAGCTGATCGATCAGGCGGTCCAGCTTCGGGTTCCCGGCGCCGGTCGTGTTACTCGGGCCCTTGGTCGCGAAGAACTCCTGCAGCGGCGTGATGGGATCACCGGCGAACGACGTCGTGCCGTCCCCTTCCAGGGCGGACGTCCAGCCGGCCGGGTTCTTCTGCGCGGCGTCGATGTCGGGTACACCGCTGATCGACACGTCGAAGCCGAGCGGGGACAGCTCCGCCTGGATCGCCACCGCCAGGGTCTGCGTGTCCGGCTGCTGCGCGTAGGTGTCGATCGTGAAGGCCAGGGCCTTGCCGCCCTTGTGCCGCACCCCGCCGGACGAGCCGGCCGTCCAGCCGTCCGCGGCGAGCAGGCTCACTGCCTTCGACGCGCTGGTGGCCTGCGTGGTCAGGGCGTAGGGCGCGGTGGCCGCGTACATCCCGGTGGCCGGCTTGTACAGGCCGTTCATCACCTGGCTGGCGAGCTGGCCGTAGTTGATCCCGGCCTGCACCGCCCGGCGCACCGCGACGTCGTTGAACGGCGCGGTGTGCTCGTTCAGGAAGAGCTGGAAGGTCGGGCCGCGTGGTGTCCCGGTGTCGTAGTAGGCGTCGGTGCGGCCGGTGAGCGTCTTGGCCGCCGTCGTCGGCGGGTACAGCGCCAGGTCGGCCTCGCCGTGCTCGACCGCCAGGATGCGGGACTGCGCGTCGGTGATGAACTTGACCGTCACCTCGGACAGCCGGGGCTTGCCATCCCAGTAGGACGGGTTGCGGACCTCGTGCATGATCTGGTCGCTGGCGTCGGTGACCACGTACGGGCCGGTGTAGATCTTGGCCGCGATCAGCTTGGCGGGGCTGCCTTTGGCGGTCAGGTAGGCGGCCTGGTCGTAGATGATGAAGAAGCTCTCGTCGCCCAGGATGTACGGCATGTTCGGGACCGGGGTCTTCGTGGTGACGGTGACCTGATCGGCTCCGGTGGCGGTGAGCTGGGCACCCGGCAGGGCGGCGGTGGCCGACGAGTTCTGCTTGAGCTGGTACCGCAGGCACGCGACCAGCGCGGCGGCGTTCAGCGGCTTGCCGTCCTGGAAGCGGATCCCGGAGTTCAGCGTCAGCACCCACGTCGTGGGCGAGGTGTTCGTGAGCGATTTCAGCAGCCACGGCCTGACGGTTCCGTCGGTCTGCGGCCGCATCAGGAGCTCGCCGTAGCCGAGCTCGTTACCCCAGTAGCCGTTCTCGATCGGGTCCAGGTCGCCGATCGCGAAGCTGGTCGCGATGGTCAGGGTGCTGGGCCTGGCGCTCGCCGGGGACTGAGCCGAGGAAGAAGTCGCTGTGGAGCAGGCCGAGACGCCCGCGCCGAGAAGAGCCGTCGCGCCCAGCGCGGCGAGATAACGTGCAGCCATCAGCATGCGCAACCGGACCGCCTCCAGCACCTCGTGGATGGTTCCTTCGGTGCCGTGGCCGGTCTCCTGGCTGACAGGGATGCCAGCGAACAGCTGGCTCGCCCCGGCCTGGCCTTCCCGGGCAACCACGCCCAGTGGCCCTATCGCTAGACGGCCGGAACAACCCGATCACAGTGGCGAGGGCCGCGTCGGCATCCCACCGACTTCCCGAACACCACGGCAAACTGGATCCTACGGCCGTCGCATTACTGCCTGCAAGCCTGATCATCTGATCAGGCTTGGCGATGCGGCGGCCTGGAGGATATGTCTGCGGTTTCGGGTGTCAGAGCACCCGAAACCGCAGACGAATCGGCGGTCGCCCCGCTCCGGTGTTACTCGGGCGGCAGTTCCTTGTAGACGTAGCTGACGTTGATGCCGCGGCGGCCGCGGATCCAGCGCGGGATGTAGTAGAGCAGCGAGCCGGCCACGATCAGCCCGGCGAACCAGGCCGGGATCCACCAGAAGTTGGCCGTGTCGCCGTTCATGACCAGCGCCGGGTACTGGGTGGAGACCACGGCCAGGGCGACGAAGATGGCGATGGACAGCGGCGCCACGATCCACAGCACCGGGATGCCGAGGAGCTTCACGTTCGCCGGGGAAGCCCGGTAGAGCTCGGGCCGGCGGATCGGCAGCGCGATGGCGGCGGCGGCCACGATCACCACGCCCAGGCACCCGGCCAGCACGATCAGGCCGAGCACGAGCTGGAACACGTTGGAGGTGACGCTCCAGACCACCAGCGCGGCGATGATCACGTTCACGGTCACGATCGCGATAACCGGCGAGTGGGTGCGCTCGTTCACGTCGGCCAGCTTCTCCGGCATGAGCCGGTCGAACGACCAGGCGAACAGCGACCGGATCGGCATGAACGTGTTGGCGATCATGGACGGCAGCGACCAGAACAGGAAGCAGCCCAAGATGATCACGGTGAAGAACGGGACGTTGACCGACAGCGCGCCCAGGAACTGGTAGAACGGCCCCGACGGGATGGCGTAGGCCTTGTTCGGGGACAGGTTGGCCGCGTACATGAAGTTGTAGCCGACCACGTGGAAGATCAGCAGCGCGCCGATGATGAGCAGCAGGGCGTCGAAGCCGAGCGCGCCGAACATGATCCACAGCTGGCGGCGGCGGTTGGACGCGCTCTTCAGCTCGCCCGACATGTAGACCGACCAGAAGTTCCACATCATGAAGCCCTGGATGGAGAACAGGGTGGGCAGCGTGGCGCTCATGTTGCCGAAGTGCGGGCCGACGTGCTGGGCGCCCGCGGTCGAGATCACCTTGGCGAAGGTGCCGCCGCCGAAGCTGGAGTTCAGCTTGTTGAAGTTGTGCTGGAAGCCGCCCTTGGTGGCGAAGGCCAGGACCAGGAGCGTCACGATCATCCCGGCCATCGCGATCAGGAACGCGCCGTTCTGCCAGCGGAACGTCGACTTGGTGCCGCGGATCAGGATGTAGGTCTGCAGCGCCACCATGACCAGCGCCCCGGCCAGGATCCACGCCTTGTCGGTCTGGAACGAGGTGCCCCAGCTGACCATCGAGTTGTTGTGGAACAGGCTGCCGCCCGCGACCAGCGCGGGGCCGAGCGCGAAGACCGAGAAGAACTTGGCGAAGTAGGCCGCGCCGAGCAGGCCGCCCATGATCATGCACAGGTTGGAGATCAGCGCGAGCGGCGGATTCAGGATCCGGCTCACCCACACGTAGTCGCCGCCGACGCGGGGCATGCTGGCGCCGAGCAGCGCGAACATGATCAGCACGGGGATGTTGATGACCACCGCGAGGATCAGCACCCCGACCGGGTCGGCGCCGGGGAAGGCGACCAGGGTGAAGAAGATCGACCAGGCCAGGGTGGAGCCGATCGGCGCGGAGATGACCGCGTTGAAGATCGTCGCGTCGACCGCCGACGCGGAACGCACGAGTCCGGTGCTGTTGCGCACGAACAGCCGGCTGCTGCCTGATGCCGGTCCGTTGTGGCCATGAGCTCCTCCTGCTGGTTGCCCATGCCTCCGCTGGTCGCCCCCGTTGACCCAGGTAGTGAGGCTGGCTAGAGTCGAACATAACCAGCAACAACTGTCAATGTTTGTGACAACAACGAACAGTCACGGGAGGAGCACGGGTGCTGGCGGTCGAGCGGCGCATCAAGGTGCTGGAGCGGATCGCGGCGGATCAGGCCGTCGAGGTGAGCAGCCTGGCCCGCGAGTTCGGCGTCTCCGAGATGACCATCCGCCGTGACCTGCGCCGCCTGGACCGGGACGGTTTCGTCCGCCGGACCTACGGCGGCGCCACCACGCGGGTGGTCCGCTCGGGCGGCGGCTTCGAGGCGACCCAGAACGCGCGCACGCTGCACCACGCCCAGGAGAAGCGCCAGATCGCGCTGCGGGCGGCCGAGCTGACCGCTGATGCGCGGGTCATGTTCATTGGTGTTGGCTCCACCGTGGAGCAGTTCGCCCGGCTGACCGCGCCCCGCGACGGCCTGCTGGTGATCACCCAGTCGCTGGTCATCGCGAGCCTGCTCGGCACCCGGCAGGTCCGGGTGATCATGGCCGGCGGGATGGTCCGCCAGGACGAGCTCAGCTGCGTCGGGCCGGCCGCGGTGGAGTGCGTCCAGCGCTACAACACCGACGTGGCCATCATCGGCGCGGCCGGGGTCTCTGTCCGCCGCGGGATCACCGACCTCGACGACCAGGAGGCCGGCGTCATCCGGGCCGCGCTGGAGAAGACCGAGCGGATCATCGTCCTGGCCGACGGGTCCAAGTTCGGGGACGTCGCGCTGAGCACGGTGGTGCCGATCAACCGTGTCTCGGCCATCGTCACCGATCCCAGCGCCGACCCGGCCGAGGTCGAGCGCATCGCCCGCGAGGGCGTCGAGGTGATCCTGGTGGAACCGGCACGGTCGCCGCCCGACGCCGACAAGGCACCCCGACGCGAGCGACCCGTCCCCCGCGGCGGCGACATGACATCGGCGCTGCTCACGGACCTGTTCGGGGTGGCCAAGCCGATCATCGCGATGGTGCACCTGCCGGGGCTGCCTGGCCGCCCGCGGCACGACCGGCGGGCCAGCGTGCGGTCCATTACCGACCCGGTGGCCGCCGACATCGCGGCCCTCCAGGACGCCGGCGTGGACGGGCTGCTGTTCTGCAACGAGGCCGACCTGCCGTACCAGCTCGGCGTCGGGCCGGAGGCGACCGCCGCGATGGCCGCGGTCATCGGCGCGGTCCGGCCCGGGCTCACGAGGCCGTTCGGCGTGAACCTGGTCTGGGATCCGGTCGCGAGCCTGGCGGTGGCGCGTGCCACCGGCGCCAGCTTCGTCCGCGAGGTCTTCACCGGGGTCTACGAGAGCGACCTCGGCGTCATGCGGCCTGACCTCGGCGCGATCGCCGCGTACCGGTCCGGCATCGGCGCGGGACCGGGCGACCGGGAGCCGGTGGCGCTGTTCTCCAACATCACGCCCGAGTTCGCCAGCCCGCTGGCCGGCCGGACCATCGCCCAGCGGGCCCGGAGCGCGGCCTTCCTGGGCGTCGACGCCCTGCTGGTCAGCGGGGCCATCACCGGCGAGCCGACCGACCTGGACCAGCTCCGGGCGGCGAAGGCGGCCGCGCCGGGCGTCCCGGTCCTGGCCAACACCGGGGTCGACGGCGGACACCGTGGCCGGCGTCCTGGCCGCCGCGGACGGCGCGATCGTGGGCACCAGCCTCAAACAGGACGGCATCACCTGGAACCCGGTGGACCCGGTGCGCGCCCGGGCCCTGATGACGGCGGCCAGGCAGTCTTCGCAGAACGGGGTGAACGCGTAATGGCCAAGGGCACGCTGCTCTACTTCGTCAGCGACGTGCACGGGTCCAGCCTGTGCTTCCGCAAGTTCGTCAATGCCACCGGTGTCTACAAGCCGAACGTGCTGGTCCTCGGCGGGGACGTGGCCGGCAAGGCCATCCAGTCGATCGTGCGCGGCCCGAACGGCCGGTGGAACTGCACGTTCATCGGGAACCGCTACGAGCTGACCGAGGGCTCCGAGCTCACCGAGCTGGAACGGATGATCGCCGACCACGGCTACTATCCCTACCGCGCCGAGCCCGGCGAGCTCGAGGCGATGGAGGCCGACGGCACCCTCGACGACCTGTTCCTGCGGCTGATGCGCGAGCGGCTGGCCGAGTGGCTGGACATCGCCGACACCCGGCTGCGGCCGCAGGGCGTGCCGCTCTACCTGATGCTCGGCAACGACGACCCGCCCGAGCTGGCCGAGATGCTGGACCAGGCGCCGTGGGGCGTGCACGCCGAGGGCAAGGTCGTCCAGCTCGACGACGAGCACGAGATGATCAGCTGGGGGTACGCCAACACGACCCCCTGGCATACCTACCGTGAGCAGAACGAACAGCAGCTGGCAGTGGCCTACGCGGCCATGGCGGACAAACTCGAACATCCCGAACGGGCGGTGTTCAACCTTCACCCCCCGCCCTTCGACACCCAGCTGGACGACGCCCCGGCCCTCGACGAGAACCTCACGGTGCAGGCGAGGATGGGCCAGGTGCAGATGACCGCGGTCGGCAGCACCGCGGTGCGCGACATCGTGGCCGAGCGCCAGCCGCTGGTCGGGCTGCACGGCCACATCCACGAGTCGTCCGGCATCCGCCGCCTGGGCAAGAAGCGCCGGGGCCTGGTCCTCAACCCGGGCAGCGACTACTCCACCGGCGCGCTCAACGGCGCCCTGGTCAGCCTGAACAAGGACCGCGCCGACGCCCAGCTGGTCCGCGGCTAGATGTCCGGCGCGGAGGTCCTGATCGCCGTGGACGTGGGCACCTCCGGCGCCCGCGCTTCCGCGTTCGAGGTCGGGGGCGCGCCGGGGCCTGAGGTCAGGCGCCCCTATCCGACCTACCTGCCCGCCGAGGGCTGGGCCGAGCAGGACGCCCGGCGCTGGCGGTCGGCCGCGCTGTCTGCCCTCGGCGCACTGATACAGAACCTCGGCCCGCGCAGCCGGGTCCAGGCGGTCGCCGTCACCGGGCAGTGCCCCAGTGTCGTCCCGCTGGACCGGCGGGACCAGCCGCTGCGGGCCGGCCTGATCTACCGCGACAACCGCGCCACCGCGGAGGCGGACCAACTGCGCGAGCGGTTCGGCGACCAGGAACTGCACGAGCTGACCGGCCACGTACCCGCCGCCTTCCACGTCGCGGCGAAGATCCTGTGGCTCCGCAACCACGAGCCGGACACCTTCGCCGCGACCCGCCGGTTCGTCCAGCCCACCGACTACGTCGTCCTCGCCCTGACCGGCCAGGCGACCACCGACTGGTCGATGGCGGCCGCGACCGCCCTGCTGGATCAGCGCGCCCGCCGGTGGGCGTCGGGCCTGCTCGGCGACCTCGGCCTGGACGAGGCCGCGTTCCCCGCCGTGGTGCCGTCGTGGAGCGTCGCCGGGGAGATCCGGCCGAAGCTCGCGGCCCGCCTCGGCCTCCCGGCCGGCCCGCCGGTGCCGGTGGTGGCGGGCGCGGGGGACAGCATCGCCTGCGCGCTCGGCGCCGGGGTGACCGCGGCCGGCCCGGTCAGCGAGATGGCCGGGCAGCTCGAGCTGCTTCAACTCGGTCGTCGCCGAGCCGCTGCCGGACCTGGACGTCACCCACTACCCGAGCATCACCGGCCCCCGCGGTTACGTCACCGAGGTGGGGATCAACACCACCGGCGAGGCGCTCGACTGGCTGGCCCAGCTGTTCTACGCGGGCCTGGCGCGGGCCCCGCGCGCGGCCGACTACGCCCGCATCGAGCAGGCCGCCGCGGCCGCCCCGCCGGGCGCGGGCGGCCTGGTGTTCGCGCCGGTGCTCGGCGACGGCGAGCGGGACGACCCGGCCCTGCGCGGCGCCATCACCGGGCTCTCCCTGCGCCACGACCGCGGCGCGGTGGCCCGCGCCACCATGGAGGGGATCGCCTGCGGCGTCCGGGCCCGGCTCCATACCCTGGGCCGCACCTCGGCCCCGGCCACCGAGCTCCGGGTCTCCGGCGGCGGCGCCGGCCTGGCGGTCTGGAACCAGGTCAAGGCCGACGTCACCGGGATCCCGGTCGTCCGGGTGGCGGGTGACTCCACCGCGGCGGGCGCCGCGATGCTCGCGGGCCTGGGCGCCGGGATCTACCGCGACGCCGCCGAGGCGGTCGCGGATGGCTACCGCCCGGCCGGGCGGGCCGAGCCGGATCCCGCGCATCGCGCCCTGTACGACGACCTGTACCAGCGCTATACCGAGCTCGTGGGATCGCCGGTGGTCAGATGAGAGCGCGCCTGGGCATCAACAACTGCTTCGCCGTCAAGCGCTGGCCGCAGCCGGCCGACTGGGCGGCGATCGTCCGCGACGAGCTGGGGCTCGACACCGTGGAGCTCTCGCTCGACCTGGCCGGGGACATCGGCGAGCGCGGGCGGGGGTGACGATGGGGTGAGCCAGACTCGTTCGGCGCTCGATTTGTACGGGCTACGGGCGGAGACCGTGTTCACCGGCCTCGCCGCCTACTCGCTCAACCTGCTGATGCACCCCGACGAGGTACGGCGGCGGGCCGCCGCCGAGTGGTACCTGGGCGTCGTCGAGTTCGCGGCGCGGGTAGGGGCGCGCGGAGCCGGGGGGCACGTCGGCGCGATGAGCGTGCCCGACTGGTCGGACGAGGCGCGCCGGGCCGAGCGCTGGTCCGGGCTGCAGCGGTCGCTGGCCGAGCTCGCGGCCGCGGCCCGCTCGGCCGGGCTCGACTACCTGCTGGTGGAGAACCTCGCCAGCCACCGCGAGCCGTCCACCATGGCCGGCATCGAGACCCTGCTCACCGACGGCGACGACGGGCACGTGCCGGTCCGGCTGTGCCTGGACGTCGGGCACCAGTGCGTCCCCGGCACGACCGGGGACGACCGGGACCCCTACGCGTGGCTGGCGCGCTTCGGCGGCCGGCTCGGCGAGGTCCAGCTGCAGCAGTCCGACGGCCTGGCCGACCACCACTGGCCGTTCACCCGCGAGCACGACGAGACGGGCATCATCGATCCGGGCCGCGTGCTGGACACGCTGGCCGCGGCCGGCGCGGACGACGTCCTGCTGGTGCTGGAGGTGATCCCGGCGTTCGAGCAGGACGACGCCGGGGTGCTGGCCGACCTGCGCGCCTCGGTCGCCCTCTGGAAGACCGCGATGACCGAACGGGGTATCCGATGACCACCGGGTTCGTGCGTGGCAACGCGATCGATATCCACTACCGGATCACCGGGGAGGGGCCGCAGGACCTGGTCCTGATCAACGGCGTCGGCGACGACCTGGACGGCTGGGTCAACCAGGTGGACGATTTCGTCCGGGCGGGCCTGCGCGTGATCACCTACGACAACCGCGGGTCCGGCCAGTCCGGGCAGCCGCCCGGTCCCTATACCAGCGCCGAGCTGGCGGCCGACCTGAAGGCCCTGGTCGAGCGGGCTCGGGCTGGCGCGCTTCCACCTGGCCGGGGTGTCGATGGGCGGTGCCATCGCCCAGGAGTACGCCGTGGCTTACCCCGGCGACCTGCTCTCGCTGGTGCTCGCCAACACCTTCGCCGTGGCGGACCCGTTTACTGTCGCGGCGTTCGAGACCTGGGCGACGGTCGCGCTGGCGGCCGGGATGCCGGTGATGATGCGGATGCAGGCGCCGTGGATCTTCAGCCCCGGGTTCTACCAGCGGGATCCGGACCGGGTGGCGGAACTGATCGCGGGGGCCGAGGGCAGCACCCAGCCGGCCGCGGCCTTCGCGGCCCAGATGGCCGCGCTGAACGGCCACGACTGTGCCAGCCGGATCGGGGCGGTGCGGGTACCGACGCTGGTGCTGGCCGCCAGCGACGACATCATCATCCGGCCGGAGCTGTCGCGGCGGCTGTTCGATCTGCTGGCCCCCGGCGTCGGCACCTGGGCGGAGGTTCCCGGCGGGCACGCCGCCTTCTGGGAGGACCCGGGGCCGTGGAATCAGGCCGTCACCGATTTCGTCCGCAGTGCCTCCCAGAAAGGTCCAGCCTGGTCATGACGCTCGAGGAGAGGTTCGGCACCGTCAAGCCCGTGATCGCGATGGTGCACTTCCCCGGCTTGCCGGGACGGCCGCGGCACGACCGTGCCGCCGGGCGGGCGCGCCTGGTCGACGTGGTCGGGCGGGACCTGGAGGTGCTCCAGGACGCCGGCGTCGACGCGGTGCTGTTCTGCAACGAGAACGACATCCCCTACCAGCTGGCGGTGGGCCCGGAGATCCCGGCCGCGATGGCGGCCGTCATCGGCGAGCTGTACCCGAAGATCCGGGTCCCGTTCGGCGTCAACATCTTGTGGGACGCGCGGGCCAGCCTGGCCCTGGCCCGGGCGACCGGGGCGGTCTTCATCCGGGAGGTGCTGACCGGCGTCTACGAGAGCGACATGGGCCTGGTCGCGCCCTCACTCGGCGACCTGGCCGCCTACCGCGAGAACATCGGCGCGTCCGACGTCGGGCTGTTCGGCAACATCACGCCGGAGTTCAGCTCCACCCTCGGCACCCGGACCGTGGCCGAGCGGGCCCGCAGCTCGGCCTTCCTCGGCCTCGACGCGATCCTCATCAGCGGCCCCGAGGCGGGCGTCCCGTTCGTCATGAGCGACCTGCGCGCCGCCAAGGAGGCCGCGCCGCAGACCCCGGTGCTGGCCAACACCGGCGTGACCGCCGAGCGGCTGGCCGAGACGCTGGCCGTCGCCGACGGCGTGATCGTGGGCACCAGCCTGAAGGTGGACGGCATCACCTGGAATCCCGTCGATCCCGACCGGGCCAAGCGGTTCGTGGACACCGCCCGCGAGGTCCGCTCCGCGTCCGCCGTGGTCAGTTGATTTCAGCGGCCGTCGAGGCCGTCGTCCTCGACATGGACGGCGTGCTCATCGACACCGAGCCGGTCTGGCGGGCCGCCGAGACCGACGTCTTCGCCGGGCTCGGGATCACGCTCAGCGAGAGCGACGTGCTCGAATCCACCGGGCAGCCGATCGAGGAGCTGATCCCTCTCTGGCGGCAGCGGTCGCCGTCGGGCGGTCGCGCCGGTGCCTCGCCGACCGGCGCCTCGCTGACCGACGCCGAGGTGGCGGGGCTGGTCATCGATCAGGTCATCGCGCACGTTAAGGCCGAGAGGCCAGCCCATGCCGGGCGTGACCGCGGCGATCGCGCTCTTCGAGCGGTGCGGGCTGCGGCTGGCGATCGCGTCGTCGTCGCCGCGGCGGCTGATCGACGCCGTCTGCGACCGGCTCGGCCTGGGCGGCATCGACGTGCGCTGCTCGGCCATGGACGAGGCCCATGGCAAGCCGGCCCCGGACGTGTACCTCACCGCGGCCCGCAGGCTCGGGGTGGCCCCGGCGCAGTGCCTGGCGGTGGAGGACTCGCTGAACGGGCTCGCGTCGGCCCGGGCGGCGGGCATGATCTGCGTCGCCGTCCCCGACCCGCTGCTCGCGGCCGATCCCCGCTACAGTGCGGCGAACCTGGTCCTGCGGTCGCTGACCGACCTGGACGACGCGGCCCTGCGGCGGCTCGGAGTGCCGGTGCCCGGTTGACGGGGCATCTTCCCGACAGCAGCCACGGGTAGGATGCTCGGACTTATGGGACACCCCCGCCCGAGGCTCGTGACAGCGGTTATCTCCGCCGCGTTCCTGAGCATGCTCGCGGCGCTATCCGGCTGCGGGCTGCTGTCAGGCTCCGCGTCTTCGTCGGCATCCGCCGACCCTCCCGCGCCTGCCACGGCTCGCTCCGCGGCGCATTCTCCGGCTCGGGCCGTGGCGTTTTCCTTCACCGTCACGGGAGATCGTCCCGTGTCACCGAACGGAAGCCAGGACACGTCCACGCCCGGTGTCAGCTGCGCCAGCGCCACGCTCGCGTCCGATCACGCGCTGGGCGTCCGGGTGGCACGCGGGTTCGGCCTGACCGGCTTCCCGGCCGCGGCCGCTCTTCTGGCGCACTTCCTCCAGGGGAACGGCACCGCGATCGATTACCGGGCCGGATCGGAGATCTCGAAGAAGGCGCGGGCCAGCAGTGCCTTCCTGATGGTGGACAGCGAGGTCCAGGCCGCGATTCTCAGCCGGCTGAAAGCGGGCAAGGTTCACGTCAGGCTCTCCACCGCGCAGCTGCCTGAGGTGGCGTTCGAGACCAGGACCAGCGACCTGTACTGGGGCTTTCGCGGCACTCAGGGCCTGGCCGTGACCGGGAGCGGGCACCGCGCGCACGGGCGCTACACCGGGACCCTCACCTATGTCATACGCGACAGCTACGGATTCCCCGTCGGCGATACCCTCGGGGGATTCGGCGCGCCCATGCGATACCTGCAGACCACGTGCGGTGCGCCGCAGCACCCGGGCGGAGCCCGCTGGTTCCCCGACACCATTACGGTCACCGTGCCCTTCAGCCACCCGGTCTGACCAAGACGGCACAGACCCTGGTCTGGAGATGGCGGTCTTCTACGAGCGGCTCGGCTTCGTTGCCTCGCACGAAGGCATGAAGCTCATCCTCGACCTCGCTTAGAGGCTGCGTCCTGGCGTATTCACGCAAGAGCGGGTGCAGGCGCCCCGGACGGCTACGGCTGGCTCAAGATGCGGTCCGCGGCCCGGACCCGGAGTTCTTCGAGCTCGTCGGCCTGCCTTCTGGCCCGGGCGATGAGCTCATCCAGGCGCCCGCCGTCCAGTCGCGCGACCGTGTCCGCCTGGGCCCGCAGGGTACGCCAGCCGGCCGCCTTACCTTCGACGCCCAGGCGCAGCAGTTCCAGCTCCTCCAGGTCGCTCAGCGGTGACCGGGCCAGGAAGCGGCCGTTGAACTTCAGCCGCCCGGCCTTCTCGCCGATCCAGGCGGCACCGACCTTGTAGGCGCGTACGGGGATGCCGAGCGAGGCCATGATGTCCAGCAGGGCCGAGCGGTCCTGGCCGATCTCGTCGGCGAGCCTGCTCAGGGCTCCGCCGTCCTCCCGGCCCCGGCGCGACCGGGCCATCCGGCGCGCCAGTTCACTTCCGCCCGTCGCACCCGCCAGGTGGTCGTTGAGGTAGATGCCGAGCATGGTCTGCCGGGACGGGCTTGCGTCCCGGGCGATCGCGATCCTGGTCATAATGCCTCCGGGCCTCCTTCTAGCCCGGCCCGAGCGGGTTAAACCCGCGCGGTTCAGACCGGTAACGAAGAGATCACGAGCTGTGCGCATATCCGGTAAAGCTGCGGGTAGCTGACTATCTCACCCCCAGGAACGCGAACGAAACGCTCTCAGGGCGTACCAGTGCGAGGGGGCCGTCGGCCGCTCCGCCGTTCGTACCTTTCGCGGGTGCGGAGGCGCAATGCCGAGATCCAGCCGATACCATCTAACCACCGCCGGTGAGCTCCCGGCGACGCTGCGGCATTCATCTCCGGAAGCCCAGGAGGCATTCCTTAAGGCCCGCGAGGACGCGATCCAGGTCTACGGCGAGGGAGACGAGGCCCACCGGACCGCTTACCGAGCCCTGAAGCAGAAGTTCGAGAAACGAGGCGATCAGTGGATCGCCAAGGCCATCCCGGCGCCCTGACCGTCAGCGGCAGGCTGCTAGCTGAATCTCTCGTCGGCGTGTGAGCGGACCTGATTATTACCGAGACCCAGCCAGGACCGTTCCCCGCCGGACCACGGCCGGGTGACGGCTTTCGCGGTCCAGCCGATTGGCCCGCCGAGCATAGGTAATGAGAAGCCAGAGGGCCTGTCCCATCCGGACCAGGTTGCCCCACGCGCGCGTGTGCCGGAAACGTGCCTGCTCGATGCTGGCGATCGCCTCGTCGGCAGTAAGGCGCGCGAAGATCGCGAGCATCGCGGCGAGGTGCGGATCCGACTGGCTTATCCACCGGTCCATGCGACGCAGCCGCCAGCGAGCTGGGCCGCGACAGGCAGCCAGCCCATCGAGTAGTGCGACCGGGGACGCAGCCGCCCGGCGTAATGGTGGGCCAGGAACTCGGCCTTCATGGTGGCCATGTCCACCTCGGTCGGGCAGTCCTTCTTGCAGCCCTTGCAGGCCAGGCACAGGTCGAGCGCGTCCCGGACCACGGTGGACCGCCAGCCGGCCGTGACCGGCGAGTCGGCGTGACCTTCCAGCATCTCGAACAGGAGCCGGCTCCGGCCCCGGGTGGAGTGCTCCTCCTCCCGGGTGACCATGTAGGACGGGCACATCACCCCGCTCACCTCCCCACCCGCCCCCCCATGCCGGCACTTTCCCACGCCCACGCAGCGCATGACCGCGCGCCCGAACCGGCCGTCGTCGTCGGGGTAGCTGAAGAAGCTGTCGTAGTCGCGCGGTGACCAGGACGCGCCGAGCCGCAGGTTCTCGTCGAGCCGGTACGGCGCGACGACCTTGCCCGGGTTCATCAGGTTGCCCGGGTCGAAGATCGCCTTGAACTGGCCGAAGGCCCGCACCAGCTCGTCGCCGAACATCTTCGGCAGCAGCTCGCCGCGCGACTGCCCGTCGCCGTGCTCGCCGGAGAACGACCCGCCGTAGGACACCACCAGGTCGGCGGCGCGCTCGATAAACCGGCGGAACGTCGCGATGCCGTCGGCCGTGACCAGGTCGAACGGGATCCGGGTGTGCACGCAGCCCTGGCCGAAGTGCCCATACAGGGCCGACCCCGAGTAGCCGAACTCGTCGTACAGCTTGGCCAGGTCGCGCAGGTAGTCACCCAGCCGCTCGGGCGGCACCGCGGAGTCCTCCCAGCCCTCCCAGGTGTCGGGCATGTCCGGCACCCGGGCGGTGGCGCCGAGGGCGACCTCGCGGACGTCGGCGAGCTCCTTCTCGTGTTCCGGGTCATCGTAGAACTTGACGGCGGGCTCGTGCTCGGTGCCGTGCAGGTCGTCGATCAGCGCCCGCGCCCTGGCGTCGGCCTCGTCCCGGGTGTGGCCGGAGAAGATGACCATGAGCCACCCGCGGCCTTCCGGCAGCAGCCGCAGGGCCTCGGGGTTCATCCGCCGTTCGCGCTCGAAGGTGATCAGCCGCTCGTCGAGGCCCTCCAGCTGCTCGGGCTGGTGCGGGGCGATGGCCGGGGCGGCGTCGGCCGCGCTGGCGATATCCGGGTAGCCGAGCACGACCAGCGCCTGAGCGGCGGGCTTAGGGACCAAACGGAGTTCGGCGTGGAGCACCGTGACCAGCGTGCTCTCGCTCCCGACCAGCGCCTGGGCCACGTCGAAGCCGTGCTCGGGCAGCAGCGAGTCCAGGTTGTAGCCGGACACCCGGCGCGGGATCCGCGGGTAGCGTTCCCGGATCCGGTCCGCGTTCGCCTCGGCCAGCTCCCGCAGCTGGCGGTAGATCTCGGCCCGGCGGCCGCCCGCCGCCACGATGGCCGCGTACTCCTCGTCGCTGGTCGGCCCGGCCCAGAACCGGTCGCCATCGCAGGTGAGCACCTCGAGCCGGACGACGTTATCCACGGTCTTGCCATAGGCCTGCGCGGTCGCCCCGCACGAGTTATTGCCGATCATCCCGCCCAGAGTGCAGTGGTCGTGGGTGGCCGGCTTCGGCCCGAACATCAGCTGGTGTTCCGCGAGCTGCGCGTTGAGCTCGTCCAGCACGATGCCCGGCTCGACCACGCAGGTGCGGGCGGCCGGATCGACCGAGACCAGGCCGTGGCAGTACTTGGACCAGTCGATGACGACCGCCGCGTTGCACGCCTGGCCGGCCAGGCTGGTGCCGCCGCCGCGGGACACGACCGGCACGCCGTGCCCGGCGCAGACCGATACCGCCTCGGCGGCGGCCTCGACGGTGCGGGGCACCACGACGCCGACCGGCACCTGGCGGTAGTTCGACGCGTCCGTGCTGTAGGCGCCGCGGCTGCCCGCGTCGAACCGGACCTCGCCGTCGACCCGCTCGCCGCAGGTCGCGCTCAAGCGCGCTGAACGTAAGCGTCATCAGTCTTCTCCTCCTCGCCGCCGCGGTGTACCGACGGCCAGTTTTACTACCGCGAGCTGGGCGGTCTACGCGTGGATAATCCGGGACGCGGCGGGTAGGACGCCGGCTTCGCCAGCAGCAGGTGTCCCGACTGGCAAGGAGATCGGGGATGCCAGGAACCACGACCGGAATCATCGTGATCGTCGTCGTCGTCGTGCTGGGGCTGGCCGTGTGGCTCGCCATGATCGCGCGGGCCGCCCGGCGTCCCGGGCAGGAACATCCGCAGCACGACCCGATGCACGGGCTGGTCCAGGGCGGCCAGCACGTCGGCGGCGGGCGCAGCGTCGCGCCGACGCGCGACGCGCCCGTGCCTGAGGGCGGCGGGAACCCGCCGGACCCGGAGGAGGAGAAGACCGCCTACGGCCACCGCCCGCCGGTCGAGGACCGGGGCAACTCGCTCGATCTCGAATGACCCGCATCCTCACCTGGAAGGAATCAGTCATGGCTGATCAGCCACTGCGCGGCCGCAAGGTCGCGATCTTTCTCGCCCCGGCCGGAACCGAGCAGGCCGAGTTCACCGAACCCAGGAAGGCCGTGACGGAGGCCGGGGCCGACGTCGACGTGATCGGTATGGAGACCGGGTCGGCCCGCACGGTCAACAACGACCTCGATCCCGGTGAGACCTTCACCGTCGACAAGGCTTTCGACCAGGTGTCGGCGGACGACTACAACGCCGTCATCGTGCCGGGCGGCACGGTCGGCGCGGACAAGCTGCGCGGCGACCCGGCCGCCGTCCGCTTCCTGCGGGGCATCTTCGGCGCGGGCAAGCCCGCCGGGGTGATCTGCCATGGCCCGTGGACGCTGGTCGAGGCGGACGTGGTGCGGGGGCGTACCCTCACCTCCTTCCCCTCCCTGGCCACCGACATCCGCAACGCGGGCGGCACCTGGGTGGACCGGGAAGTAGTAGCCGATCAGGGCCTGGTGACCAGCCGTAATCCCGGGGACCTGCCCGCGTTCTGCGCCACGATCGTGGCGGAGTTCGCCAAGGTCCGTAACCCCGCCTGAACGCCGCTGAAAGCAGTCTCGAAAGGAACTGACATGGCTACCGCAAAGCCCTTCGTTCGGTTACTTCGCCTCCAGCGAGGAACTCGGCCCGGATGAGATCATCCGGGCCGCGCAGACCGCCGAGGCCGCCGGCTTCGACCGCCTGTGGGTCTCCGATCACTACCACCCCTGGATGTCGGAGCAGGGCTCCAGCCCGTTCGTGTGGTCGGTGCTCGGCGCCCTGGCCGCCACCACCGGTCTCAAGCTCACGACCGCGGTCACCTGCCCCACGTTCCGGATCCACCCGGCCGTCCTCGCCCAGGCCACGGCGACCACGGCGGTGCTGGCCCCGGGCCGGTTCACCTTCGGGGTCGGGGCCGGCGAAGCGCTGAACGAGCACATCCTGGGGGATGCGTGGCCGCCGGTCAGCGTGCGGCATGCCCGGCTGACCGAGGCCCTCGACATCATCCGCCAGCTGTGGACCGGTGAGGTCGTCACCTACGAGGGCACGTACTTCACGGTGCACGACGCCAAGCTGTTCACCCGGCCCGAGACGCCGCCGGAGATCCTGGTATCCGGCTTCGGCCCGGAGGCGACCAAGCTCGCCGCCCGGATCGGGCAGGGCTGGATCAGCGCGTCCCCCGATGCCGAGGGCATGAAGATCTACCGCGACGCCGGCGGTACCGGCCGCACCCAGGCGGGCGCGAAGATCTGCTGGGCCGAGACGGAAAAAGAGGCCAAGGAGACCGCGCACCGGCTCTGGGGCCATCAGGCCGGCGGCGGCCAGCTATCCCAGGACGCGCCGATGTGGATGCAGTACGAGGCCATCGCCCAGCTCACCTCGCCGGACGACATCGCCAAGACCGTGCCGTGCGGGCCCGACGCCGCCCACGCCGCCGAAGCCATCGCCGAGTACGTCGACGCCGGATTCGACGAAATCTACATCGCCCAGATGGGCCCCGACCAGGACAGCGGCATCCGCTTCCTGGCCGAAGAAGTCCTGCCGCTGCTGAACACCACGGCCTGAGAGCGGCCGGTGACGAACTGGCGGGAACTCAGGGACGAGGCGGCCGGGACCATGCGTATGCGGGCCTGGTGGCGGACTTGGCGACGGCTCGGGAAGCCGTCGCCCAGGCGAGTTAGCCAAGCGAGGTGGCTATCCCTTTCCGGCCCCCGAGGATGCCGACGCGAGGGCCTCCTCCAGGCTCGTGAAGCTGGCGATCACCTGATCAAGTCCGGTGATCGCGAAGATTCGCTGGACGGCCATTCCCGCGGTGACCAGCAGCAGACGGCCGTCGCCCGCCGTCGCCCGCCGATACGCCGCTACCAGCGCGTGAATGCCGGCCGTGTCACAGAACTGGGTCCGGCTCATGTCGACCACCAGTGTGCCGTTGCCGCCCGCGGCCGCATCGGCCAGCGCCTTCCCCAACCCGGGAGCATTGGTGATGTCGATCTCTTCCGGTGTCCCCACCACGGGTATCCCCATGATCATCTCGACCGGGAAATCCGGCGTCGTCCGTGGGCACTCTCGCGGCACCTCCTTCCGGGAACATGAACCTCGCGTGCGCGCGGCGCGGTAACCGCCATGGATCAGTCTGTCACCGCCGATGCCGAGCAAGTATCCCGCAACCGAACTCTGCGCCACCATCGTGGCGGATAATCACCGCGCCGGCCGGGGACGCAGGCTACGGTGCTGTCCGTGCGCGGGTTCCGGCCGCGCCCGGATGCGCGGTGCCGCGCGGGGAGGTGGCAGGGTGGCCGTCAGCGCCGGTCATATCACCGATCTGACGCTGAACGATCATGCATGCCTGACGTTCGGCGAGCCTGAGGAGCTGTTCGACCTCACGGCGGCGTTCGTGCGTGACGGGTTGTCCGACGGGCTGAAGGTCGTCTGGCTCACGGGTGCCGGGCCCGACCGGGTGACCTCGGAACTGTCCCGGCGCGGGATCGAGGCCGGCCCGGCCCTGGCGGCCGGTCAGCTGGCATCGGAGCCTGAGGGCCGGCTGCTGTCGGATGCGGCGTTCGATGCGAGCAGCGCCATCGGATGGCTGGGTGATCAGATCGGGGCCTGCCGCCAGGCCGGGTTCCCCGGATTGCGCGTGGCCGTGGACATGAGCTGGGCGCTGCGGCCGATCGCCGGGGTCGAGCAGCTGCCGGATTTCGAGAAGGAGATCGCGCTGGCGGTAGCCGATACGGCGGTATCGGTGCTGTGCCAGTACGACCGGGAGCAATTCGACCCGGTTACGCTGGCTACGGTGGCTGCCGCTTCACACCCGGTCGGTGGCGGCGGCGACGTATTACGCCGATGCCGTGCTGCGGATCTGCCGTCAGTACGCTCCGCCCGGAATCCGGATGGCGGGCGAGATCGACCACCGGAACTCCGAGGCCCTGGCGCTCGCGCTGGCGGAGGCGATCAGGCTCGAGGGTGGTATCACGATCAACATGACCAGGCTGGCCTTCATCGACGCGTCTTGTGCGCGGATGATCCTGGACGCCGCGCGCGGCGCGGCTCAGACCCGTCCGGTTGTCTTGCAGTGCCGCGACGGGATCGCGGCCAGGTTCGTGCTGCTCGGCGCGACGGACATTCCCGGAGTCAGCGTGGTGATCGTGGATGACCGATGACGCCCGCCGCCAGCCGTCGCCCGAGTCCACCTCGCCAGGCGACGGGCTGCGGAGTGGGGAAACCGGCGATGACGGGCCGCCCGTACTGAACCAGGTGTTCGACGACGACTCGCTGTACGCGCTGCGGTCGGCGGTGGCGGCGCACGGCTCGCAGGCCGGGCTGGCCGAGGGTCGGCTCGGGGACCTGGTCCTGGTCGTGCACGAACTCGCCGCCAACGTCATCCAGCATGGCGCGGGCCGGGGTCGGCTGCGGATCTGGAACACCGGCACCGAGCTGCGTTGCGAGGTCACCGACGACGGAATCAGCGCAGGCGGCGACGCCGGGGACGGCGGGAGGGATCCCGCGCGCTGGAGCATCGAGCCTGGCCACGGGCTGTGGGTCATCCGCCAGGTGGCCGACCGGGCCAGCCTGGACGGCGGCCCGTCCGGGACCGTCGCCACCGTGGCGTTCACCCTCGGGCCGCCGGGGACGCTTCCGCCGTTCCGCCTGGCGCGGCAGATCCGGGACGACTGCGTCCTGCTGGCCGTCACCGGGCAGCTGGACCTCGGCTCGGCTCGCGAGTTCACCCGCGCTTTCGACGGCTTCCCGGCCGATGGCGCGTCGGCCCGCCTGATCCTGGACCTGTCCGGGCTGACCGGATGGGATTCCTGCGGCCTGGCCGCCCTGATCACGGCCCAGCAGCTGGTCGATAACCACCCGGACGCCCGCATGATCGTGGCCGGCCTGCCCGGCCACCTCAGGCAGCGTCTGCTCGCCGTCGACCTGCCCCGCCGGTTCACGCTGGCCGAGAACGCCGATGACGCGAAGGAGATGTTGAGCTCCCCGGCCTGAGCGGCGGCAGGAGAAGGGGCTAGCCTGCGCTGCTCGCCGCCTTCCCGAGCAGGCTGCCGTCGAAGGCGGCGAGCAGGTCAGCTGGCGCCGGGTAGATCTCGGCCGCTCCGGCTGAGGTCAGCTCGTCCTCGCTGATACCGCCGCTCAGCAGCCCGATGCACGGAACCCCAGCCTGCTGGCAGGCCTGTACGTCCCAGACCGTGTCCCCGATGAACACCGCCTGCCCGGCCGGGACGCCGGCCTTGTCCAGGGCCACCTCGACCAGGTCCGGCGCGGGCTTGCTGGACTCGACGTCTCCGGAGAACGTGGCCGCGTCGATCGCGTCCTCGGCGTCCAGGGCCGCCCGCAGCATGGTGAACTCAGCCTCGTCGGCCGAGCTGGCCAGCACCACCGTCAGGCCACGGCGCTGGCACGCGCGCAGCAGGTCGGCCGCACCCGGCAGGGGCCGCAGCCGGGCCCGGTACGTGGCGTACAGGGCGGTATGGGCGGTGCGGATGTCCGCGTCAGCGTCCTCATCCCGGTCCGGCGGGAGCAGCTTGCCCAGCATCAGGTCCGAGCCCATCCCGATGGCCCGGTGAATGTCGGCCATCGGGACCACGTGCCCAGCCTGAGCGAATGCCTCCCACCAGGTCACCGCGTGCAGGTAATTGGTATCGACCAGGGTGCCGTCCACATCGAACAGCGCCGCCGTCACCGGACCGTCAGCTTGTGTCTCGACCATGGCCGCGCTCCCTACCCGGGCCAGCACCATCCAACCGCCTGTCCCTGGACGCCCGCGGCGACCGGCGCCCAGGGTAGGAAGATCACCGCTACCCCGGCGGTGACAGGTCGCCGGGCTGCGCTCCGGCAGCGGGTAGCTGCGCGAGTGCTTCCTCCAGGCTGGCGAAGCTGAGGAACACCTGGTCGAGTCCCGTAATGGCGAAGATGCGCAGGACACCGGCCCCCGGCGTGACGAGCAGCAGGTCGCTGCCTTCGGCCCGGGCCCGCTTGCGCGCACCTACCAGGGCGTGGAGCCCGGACGTGTCACAGAACTGTGTCTTCGTCAGGTCGACCACGAACCCTGCCGGGCCGTGCCGGGCCGATTCGAGCAGAGCCGTCTCGAGGCCGCCGGCGTTGGTGATGTCGATTTCCTCGGGGGCGGTCAGCACGGGCACGCCCTTGATCATCTCGACCGGGAACCTGACGTCAGGCATCGGCGCGGACCTCTTTACTCGCGGACGGCAGCACGGAGGCGATCGTAGTGCCCGCCCGGCCGGACTGACGCCGGATCGCCAGCAGGGCGATGTCATCGCGAGACGACTCGCTGCCGACCAGTTCGCCCATCACCGCCGCACAGACGGCTTCCGGAGACTGCGCCACGACGGCCCGGCGGAGCCGTTCCAGCCCGACGTCGATCAGCTGACCCGGCCGCTCGATCAGGCCATCGGTGTAGAAGCACAGCACGGCCCCCGGCGGAAAGGACAGCGTCGTCACCGGCCGGATCGCAGGCGAGACCGCGCCGATCATGATGCCGCTCGCAACGCGGGCCAGCTCAGCTGGCTTCCCGGGGTGGGCGATGACCGGCGGGAGATGCCCGGCCAGGCTGATATGCACCTGGTCAAGGGTCGGCTCGAAGACGGCGTACAGCACGGTGGCCAGGGCGTCCGGTTCGAAATGCTGCATCTTGCGGTCGAGCCGGTACAGCACTTCGGCTGGATCCTGGCTCTCCAGCGCGTAGGCCCGGAGCGCGCTGCGCATCCGTCCCATGATTACCCCGGCGTGCAGGCCGGATCCGGCTACGTCGCCCATCACGACGCACAGTTCACCCGAGGGAAGGGTGAACACGTCGTACCAGTCGCCGCCCACCACACCCCGGCCGGCCACGTAACGGGCCGCCAGCTCCGCCCCGGCCACCGGCGGCAGCGCCGAGGGGACCAGGCTGCGCTGCAGTGCCTCCACCGCGACCCGGTCGGCCTTGGCCGTCATGGACTGCACGGCCGCCGCGGCCCGGTCCGCAGCCAACTGCAGCAGCTCGACGTCATCGCCGGTGAACTGGCGGGGCACCAGCGAGCCGACGTGCAGCACGCCGATCACCCGGCCGCCCGCTACCATCGGCACACCCATCATGGACTTGATGCCCTTGGTCAGCAAGATGGGGTTGAGCACGGTGGTGTGATCGACATGGTCCAGGATGACCGGCCGGTGCTCGGCGGCGATCCGGCCGGCGAACCCCCCGCCCACCGGAATCCGCACGCCCTGGCGCACCTCTTCTTCCAGCCCGGCGGCCGCCGTCGCGATCAGCTGCCCGGAGGAGAAATCCAGCAGCAGTACCGCGGCCGTGTCGGCCCGCAGGATCTCCCTGATCCGGTCGAGCAGCTCGACGAGCTGCTCGGGGTCATCGAGGAGGGACAAGCTGGCGTCCGTGATCGACTGGATGGCCCGGAGCCGGACCTCAGTCGAGACGGGATCAGCCTGCGCCGTCATGGCAACGCCTCCTGGGCGGACTATAGATCGCTTTCAGCAGCATAAGGAAGGATCCGGAGCCAGGAAGGTTCCGGATCCGTCGATGCGGACGATCAGGCCAGGGAAAAGACGGCCTTCACGCGCGTGCCAGCCGGGCCGGACGTGACGTGGACCCGGTCGGCTACCTGCCGGACAACCCACAGGCCGTGTCCGGGACGGCTGGGCAGTGAGGACGAAGCCGGGCCGACCGGGGTCCCTGATGCGGGCGGCTCACCGTCGTCGACCTGGCAGCACAGTTCCCTGGTCCGCTTCCATATCCGCAGTCGCCCCGCGCCGGCGCCATGGCGGATGGCGTTAGCCGCCAGCTCGTGGACGGCGAGAACCACGTCCGCGGCCCGGCTCTCGGACAATCCGGCCCGGCAGGCCTGGAACAGTACCCTCGCCCGCAGCGCAGGCAGCGTGCCGGGGCCGAACGCCTGATCAAGTTCCAGTACCACCCGAAGCTCCCAGCAGGCTGCCGCCCGTCGCCTTTCGCCATGCCTGTAGCCCTGTCTCCTACCCACGTCAGGGACATCAAACGGGCTGGTGCGGGGTTCCTCTCGAGCGGGTGCCGTCACGGTCCCAGGCGGCCATGAACGCGCACCACTGACGGCCGAGTTCCTTCCGCCGGTTCATGTCCAGCCCCAGCACGCAGCTCGGCAGGACATAGCGTTCTTCGCGCTCGTGATGCTCGGCGCTGACCGTCAGTCACCGTGCTGACCGCATGCCACCAGGGCGCCGAGCCGACTGGATGGGCGGCTGCCTCGTCGATGAGCTTCCTGATGTCATCGTGGTCGGCGATCGAATCCCGCACCGGCCCGGCCGCCTGCGCCCCGGCACCAGGACGCGGACGCATAGCAGGTCTGCTCCTCGGCCTGGGTGTGCGCGATCAGCAAGTCGGCGAGCCGTTCCCAGACATGGCCGGGCATCCAGTCCGGGCGGGGCTGGCTGTCATAACGGGCGGTGTCGTACAAGGTCCGGCCGAGCCGCTCGATCCGGCGGTGGTCGGCCGTGATCAGCTCGACGATGTCGGCCATGGCGGGCTCCCCCTTCCTGGTCAGCGCCGTGATGCGACGCGCAAGCGGGTCCTCACTCGAGCACGTCGACCACGGGGGAGCCCCCTGGCCGCAGTCCAGGACTGAAACCGGCACGTGGCGGTGTACGGAACGTCGGGTCGGCTCCGGCTTTTTTGCAGAGCAGACCCGCACACGTCGCCATACCGGGTCGGCTGGCTACCCGGTCCGCAAGGGGTAAAACTTCGCTTCTGGGGTGAGAGTTTCGTTTCATGGTCCATGCCGGACAGCGTGCACATGACTGCCCGGCCGGCGGGTAGGGCGCGGTGCCATGATCACCGTTACCCGGGAGTTCGCTGATCGCGTCGCCGAGGTCGCTCAGCTGCTCGAAGCGGACGACGTCCCGGACGATGTGCTGCACCGGCTGACCGCCCTGGGGGCCGGACTGGTGCCCGGCGGTACCGCCGCGGCGGTGACGATCGCCATGCCCAGCGGCGCGCTGACCTTCGCCGCCTCGGATCAGCGGCTCGAGGAACTGCACCGGCGGCAGTCCGGCGACGGTGACGGGCCGGTGGCCGAGACGCTGCGGCACAACGAGCCGCGGCGGGTGGACGACACGGCGGCCGAGCGCCGCTGGCCGGGCTTCTGCCGGGCCGCCGCCGAGGCCGGATTCGCCAGCTGCCTGGTGCTGCCGCTGCGCACCGACCGGCAGCCGGCCGGAGCGCTCGCGCTCTACGGACCGGAGCCGGACGTGTTCCGCGGCGCTGCCCACGACGTCGCGCTGCTCGTCGCTGCCCAGGGCGGCGCCGCCGTGCATAACGCGACGCTGTACCGGACCTGCCGCCGGATGGTGGACAACCTGCATGCGGGGCTCGAATCGCGAGCCGTCATCGAGCAGGCGAAGGGCGTCCTGCACGCCGAGCTCGGCGTCTCCCCCGACGAGGCCTTCCGGCTGCTCAGCCGCTACTCCCAGAACACCAACCAGCGGGTCAGGAAGATCTCCGCCGGGCTGGTCGAGGGCCGGATACCCGCCGCCGAGCTCCGGCCCCGATTAGGAGGTGCCGAGCAGGCGCGCGAACGGTCCCCGGTCGTCTTCGCCCCCGGCCGCGGCTTCCGCGCCCAGGCTCCAGCCGTCGACCGCTTCCAGGCTGATGCGCCACAGGCCCGCGGCGGTCTCGCCGCCCCGGCCGGGGCTGGTCCGCAGGTGCAGGTGGTGACCGGACTCCGCCTCGGTCTCCTTGGCGTACTCCTTCCCCAGCAGGCCCGAGGACGGATCCAGCGCGCTCATCAGGGGACTGCCCTCGACGAGTTCGCTGAAATAGCTACGCTCGGCGATCAGGGCACCGTTCAGCTGGGTGCCGTGAACCGAGACCGTCACCGGTACCGCGACCCGGCCCGACTCGTTGACGGCCTCGACCAGCTGCTTCAGGACGGGGTCGGTGTCGTGCTTGGCCATGGAGAACCTCCTCGCGTCGACGTGGCGGTCCGCCATACTGCCCCCGGCCGCACGGATAACACATGCCGGGCCGGCGCGGGTGCGCCGCCGCCGGAGGCGGGTGCGCCGTCGGCGGCGGGTTCCCGGGACAGGGCGCGCAGCACGTGGCTGAACCCGCGGGGTGCTCGCGCGCGCCGGCGGGCCGAGGTCTCCACGGTGACGTCGCCGGTCCGCAGGACCCGGCCGCCGGCCGCGGTGACGGCGGCGATCAGGGCGTGGTCCTCCGACGTCCGCAGCGGCTCGAAGCCGCCCGCCGCGAGATACGCCGACGCCCGGATACCGAGGTTCGCCCCGTGCACATGCGGGTGCGGTCCCTCGCCGAACCCGTACATCGCCGCGAACGCGGCCGCCGTGTGCGCCGGATGCTCGGCCCAGTCGGTCACGGTGACGGTGCCGAGCACCACGTCCCAGCCCTCGTCGGCGTGGCCGACCTGGCGGCGCAGCCAGCCGGGCGGCACCACGGTGTCGGCGTCGGTGGTGGCCAGCCAGACCGCGGCCGGATCGGTGCCCGCCGTCCGCCGCAGCAGCGCGGCCAGGCCGGCCGCCCGCGCCGCGCCCACGTTGCGGGCCCGGATCCCGATGACCTGGGCGCCGTGCGCCGCCGCCACCGCCGCCGTCGCGTCGGTGCAGGCGTCGGCCACGACGAGCAGCTCGACCGGGACCGGGGCCAGCCCGGCTGCCTCCCGCAGCGCCGCCAGGCAGGCGGGCAGCAGCTTTTCCTCGTTGTGGGCCGGCACGACGACGCCGACGGCGGATACCGGGGGCGTACTGGTCATACCAGGCCCGTGGCCTGGGCGACCGACGCGGGGGTGCCGTCGGTGCGGATGTACACCTCGGCCAGAAAATCCGGCTCGTCGTGCCGGACCAGGCGGGCCAGACCGGGGTGGGCGGCGAGGACCTGGTGCACGTCGTCGCCGGTCCGCGGGTACTCGGCTACCGGGTGCCGCCAGTGCACGGCGAGCAGCGTGCCGTCCGGCTCGAGCGAGCCGGACGCCTGCTTCAGGACCTGCTCCAAGTCGTGGTCGCCGAAGTAATACAGGACCTCGGACAGCACGATCAGGTCGAACCGGCCGGACGGCCACTGCCGGGGGATATCCCGCTGCTCGACCCGGACCGGAGGCAGGTCCGAAGTCCGCGCGGCCGCGGCCTTGACGGCCGCCGCGGCCAGGTCGCACGACAGCAGGCTGTCGCAGCGCGGGGCGAGCATCCGGCTGAACACGCCCACCGAGCAGCCCGGCTCGAAGGCGGCGCGGTACCGCTCCCGGGGCAGCATGGCCAGGGCGATCGCGTACTTGCGCCGCTCGTACCAGCGCTCCTCGAACCCCCAGGGGTCGGCCGCGGCCGAGTACATGCCGTCGAAATAGCTCGCGCCGAGGGTTTCCGGGGTAGTGGTCATCGCAGCAGCACCTCTTCTGCTCGGGTGAAATGGGCCACGATCCCGGCCGGGAGTATCGGCCCGGTATCCGGCCCGCGGTCGGTGAGCTGGCTGGCGAAGGCGTCGATGGCGGCCCGCTTGCGCGCCGCGACCTCGGCCGGCAGCCGCACCTGGCTGGCCCGGTGCCAGGGAACCCGGCGGTCATCGGGCCTGGCCCAGTGCCACATCCAGATCGGGTAGGTCAGCACCTGCGTCCCGGCGAGCCGTCCCGCCCGCCACGCCGCCCGTCCGGCGGCCTCGTGATCGGCGTGGGCGTCGGCTTCCCAGGGCGCCAGGCACACCCCGAAGCCGGCGCACTGCTCGCGCAGCGCCGCGGCCAGTTCCTCCTCGCGGGTACCGAGGCCCGTATCGGGGAACCCGAGCCTGACCACCTCGATGCCGTCCGCGCCGAGCGCACTGAGCGCGGCGGCCGTTTCCGCGGTGCGGACCGCGGCGATGACGGCGGGATCGGCACCGGGGTGCGACCCCTCGCCGTCGGTGACCGCGACCAGCCGTATCCGCACCCCCGCGGCGGCCAGGATCGCGAGAATCCCGCCGGCCCCGAGCACCTCGTCGTCGGGGTGAGCCGCCACGACGACCACGGAGGGCCAGGCCCGCGGGTCGACCTCCGGCAGCCGCCGCCGGTCCGGCCACGAGTCCCAGACGTGCTCCGGGGTCCCCGGCCGGTCGATCCGGTTCGGCCTGCCCGGCTTGGTGTGCTCTGGTCCGTGCTGCGCTGGCCCGCCACGAGGCGCTGGGCTACCACGAGGTGCCGGCCTCGGCCGCCAGTGCGCCGAGATCGGCCAGGTCCCGCTCGGCGTGATGCTGCCGTAGGTAGACGGTCAGGTCGGCCACCCGGCGCCCGTGCGCCTCGTCGTGGCACAGCGGGCCGGCCCCGAGTGCGCGGCCCACCCGCGCCATGACCTCGGTCGCGGTGGCCTCGACGAGCGCGCGCATCCGCAGGGCCCGCCGCCAGCCCACCTGCTCACGGTCCCCAGGGTCCGCGTCGATCTCCGCGGCCGCTAGCGCGAGCGCGTCCCGCGTGGTGTGCAGGGCGATGTCGACGGCGCCCAGGTGGGCCAGGGCGTGCGGGCCGACGTCGCGCTTGGCCGCCGCGGCCAGCAGCGTCTGGCCGACCGCCCGCGCCCCGCCGTACCAGCAGGAGGCCACGCCCACGCCGCCGTGCGCGAACCCGGGCCGGTTCGTGTAGCTGCCCGGCTCGCCGACCGGCTCGGCCGCGATGTCGGTGAACTCGACGTCGAGCGTGTCGCTGCCGGCCATGCCGGTGGCCGGCCAGGTGCCCGCGACCGGGGCGAGGTCGCCGGTGCCGATCGCGAACAGCCGGGTGCCGTCCGGGGCCGCCGCCGTCACCAGCGCGTGCGTGCACGACCGGGCCCCCGAGCAGAAGCGCTTGATGCCGTCGAGCCGCCAGCCGTCCCCGGCCCGGCTGGCCATCAGCCCGGGGCCGGGCGGCTGCGCGGCCCAGACCCCCCAGCGGCTCCGCTCCGGCGGCGGTCCGGCCCCGAGCTCGGCCAGGATGGCCAGCGCGTCGGCGTGCCCCTCGGACAGCCGGGCCAGCGACAAGTCCTCGCCGGCCAGGTCGGCCAGCGCCGCCCAGCGCTCAAAGGTTCGCCCGCCGCCCGGCAACGGCAGGTCCAGCCGCCCGGATTCGACGGCCGCGGCGAAATCCGCCGCCACTTCGTTGATCATCAGCACCCCCTAGTGCGGCCGCTTCGCTGCCCGCGACCGGAGCGCGCAAACCCCCATTTGCTCGACGCGTGACGGATGCGAAAAAACCCGCCCCGTTCGGTTCAAAGGATCTTCGGACCGAACGGGACGGGCGCGTGCCCTCCTACCGCTAGCTCTTCTTGGCTCGCGGCGCGGTCTTGGCGCGCTTGGCCGCGGTCTTCTCGGTGGTGGCGTTCCCGGTGGTGAGCGATCCGTCCGGTGCTTCCAGGTGCGCCCGGACGAACCAGTGGTACTGCTCCAGCTCACCGGCCTGCGCGATGAGCATGTCCTGGGTGACCGGGTCGAGTTCGTCGGTGGTGTCGATGGCGCCGCGGTGCGCCTCGATGACGCCGGTGTAGACGACGTCCAGGGCGCCGAGGTGCTCCAGGGTGCCGGCCCGGCCGATGGAGTAGTCGTCCCAGCTGCGCTGGGCGACAAGCGCGCCCGGGGTGCCGACCGGGGACCCGCCGAGGGTGGCGATCCGCTCGGCGGTGTCGTCGACCATGGCGCGGACCCCGTCGACCTGCGGGTCGAGCATGGTGTGGACGGCGATGAAGTTCGGCCCGGTCACATTCCAGTGCACGTGCTTGAGGGTCAGGGCCAGGTCGTTCAGCGCGTTCAGCCGGTCCTGCAGCAGCCTGACGATCCGCTCGGCACTGTCGTTCTTCATCCCTGGCACGGTGTACGTGACCATGAGGTTAACCTTCCTGTTGCCTTTGATCTGCGGTAAGGCGCCCTCCTACCACCGGGCGCGCGGTTTAATCACGCGGGTCGCGGGCAGGCCGGGCGGTCATGCGACTGATCTCCCGCCTCGAGCAGGATTCCCGCCTGGATGGCACCGTCGCCGCGGGCCAGAAGGTGGCCCGGCTGATCCGGCCGGGCAAGCTGCGCGACGCGCTGCACGGGGTGTGGCTCGGGCACCCGGTGCATCCCCTGCTGGTCCAGGTCGCCTCGGGTGCATGGCTGTCGGCTAGCATCCTGGATATCACCGGTGCCGATGAGCGCGCCGCCCGTCGCCTGGTCGCAGCCGGCATCGGCGCGGCCGTCCCGGCCGCGCTCGCGGGCGCGGCCGACTGGTCCGAGCAGCACGAGCAGCAGATGCGGGTCGGCGTGATCCACGCGGCCGGCAACGCCGTGGCCGTCGGCCTGTACGCCGCGTCGCTGGCCCAGCGGGGGCCGCGGGCCGGACGCCTGCTGCGGCTGGCCGGCCTGGCCGCCGTCTCGGCCAGCGGGCTGCTCGGCGGGCACATTTCCTTCCACCTGGCCGGCGGGGCCAACCACGCCGAGGAAGTCCCGCACCTGGTGAAGCCGGGCTGGCACCACCTCATGCTCGCGTCGGACCTGCCCGAGGGCAAGCCGGTGCGCCAGCTGCTGGGCGAGGTCCCGGTGGTGGCCGTCCGGGCCGGCGGTATGGTCCGCGTGCTGTCCGACCGGTGCAGCCACATGTCGGGTCCGCTGTCCGACAGCGAGCTCGCGGATGGCTGCCTGACCTGCCCCTGGCACGGCAGCGTGTTCCGGATCGCCGACGGCTCGGTCGCCCGCGGCCCGGCCACCGCGCCCCAGCCGTCCTTCTCCACGCGTGAGGTCGGCGGCGCCATCCAGGTCTGCCTGCCCGGTGCTGGCTAAGGGGGGCTGGCTAAGGGGGGCTGGCTAAGGGGCTGGCTAGGCAGCTCCGAGCGCGACCTCGATGCTGTCGGGGCCGAGCCGGTCCAGGGAGTGCTCCCAGGTCTGGCCGGGCCAGTAGTAGCGGGCGACGCCCTCGGCGGGCCGGTACTCGGCGGTGTACAAGGTCCCGAAGCCCTCGCCGAACTTGGTGGCGTACAGCGGCGGCCGCAGGCAGGCGGCGACGACGCTGGCCGCGTCCGCGCCGTCCGCCAGCATGCCCTCGAGCTTTTCCTGCCGCTCGACCGTCCGGATGGCCGCGGCGTACGGCGCCCACTCCACCGTGCCCTGGTAGTTGGTGGCCACGGTTTTGCCGGTGACGGTGGCCGGGCGGTCCGGGGCCATGTAGACGGTGGCCCGCCCGCCGTCCCGGTCGAGCGCCGTGACGTTGTACGACATGTGCACCGGGATCCGGCTCAGCGCCCGCGCGGCTTCCGCCGCGGTCGTGCAGGTCTGCAGCACGTAGCGGATCACGATCGGGATCCCGAAGCCCTCGCCGACCTGCGGCCGGCCGCCGAAGGTCAGCGAGACGGCCAGCCCGGCGTCGTTCACCCCGTCCAGCAGCCCCCACAAGCAGTCGAGCATGCCGAGCACGCGGCGGCCCTGGTAGGCCGTCCGGGCCACGATCGCGTCGTACAGCCGGTAGTCCCAGTCGTAGTTCCTGATCAGGGCCGGGCCGCCGGCCGTGACGGCCGCCTGGGAGCAGCCGGTCAGGAACGCCGGCGGGTTCCACAGCGCCAGCGCGGCCGCGGCGTCGGGATCATCGCCGAGCATGGCGCTCAGCTGCCGCCACAGCGGGATCAGCTCCGGCATGTGCTCCTCGAGCCGCGCCCCGGCCTGCGCCGCCGACGGCCGGCCCGGGGTTTCCGCCCCGCCGTGCCACCAGCGCCGGAACCCCGGCCAGGCGGCGCGCAGGTGGCCGGCGATCTGGTCACCCGGTTCGTCTTCGGCGAAGGCGCGCCAGGTCAGGGGGATCTGCCCGCCGGCGGGCGCCGGCTCCCACGGAGCGCCTGCCCACGGTTTGTCAGGCCACGGTTTGTCAGACCACGGCGCCGCGGCCCAGTCGGCTGAGCCGAAGCGCTGCAGCCAGGAGCGCCAGTCCGACCAGTCGATGCCCTCGGTCCACTGCCGCCAGTCCGTCCAGTCCGGTGCCGCGGTCGCCGGCTGCTCATCGTCCCGTTCTGTTGTCACTCCGCCTAGGCTGCCCCGATACTCCGGCGGTATGCGGGCCTCGTCCCGGGCGGCCTGAGGCTTCGCATTTCGTCTAGCCGGGCGGCCCAGGAGTTCGCACGCTTCGTATCGCGGGCACGCACGGGCTGTCAGCCTGGAGGCATCCGCCCCGATCCATCCCGGGAGGAGCTGACCATGCGGGTACGGCCGACCGAGCCTGCTGTCGTGCCGTTGCCCGGTGAGATCGAGCTGATCGGTGAGATCGGGCTGGCCGCTGACATCGGCCCCGACGGTGAAATCGAGCCGGAGCCGGCCTACGCGGCGCTGCGCGCGGCCGTGGCGTCCGGGGCTCCGATGGTCATCGCCGACCTGACCGGTACCACGTTCTGCGACTATCCCGGCTTCCGGCAGCTCGTCATGATCGGCCGCCAGGCCGCCACCGGCGACGTCCAGCTCCGGGTGGCGATGCCCGCGGACGGCAGCGTGCGCAGCTGGCTGGAGTTCCTGGCGCGGCACCGGCTCGTCCGCGCCTACCCCGGCATCGAGGCCGCCAAGACGGCCTGACGCGACCCCGGCTACCAGGTCTCCATGGAGAGCTTCTCCTTCATGATCGTTGCCATGGGGCATAGACGGGGACTCTTCCTCGTTCGGTCCACATGGGGGGCCGGACCACGACGGAGGAGCACGTTGGTGACCGCATCGGCCGATATCGTCCCCGACCTCGATGATTTCACCGCCCAGTGGGAGGCCTGGCACGGCCGCCACGAGACCTTCCGGGCCGACCCGCACGGGTTCCTGGCCATCACCGGCCGGCACTGGCTGGACGGCGAGCCGCGGCGGTTCCCCGACGCGCCGGGGGAGTGGTCGACCGGTCCCGGCGGCCCCGTCGTCACCCTGGCCGAGGGCGAGGAACTGGTCATCGGCGGGGAGCCGGTGCGCGGGCGCCACGAATTCGGGATCATCCCCGAGCGCGGCGGCGTGAACGCGGGGTGGGGCGACGCGGTGATCGAGGTGGCCAAGCGCGGCGGGAACGACATCGTCCGGCCCCGGCACCCGGGTAACCCGCTGCGGACGGAGTACGGCGGTACGCCGGCCTACCCGCCGCACCCGCGCTGGGCGGTCACCGGCCGCTACGTCCCGTTCGCCGAACCCCGCCCGACGACGGTCGGCTCGGTGGTCGACGGGCTCGAGCACGTCTACGACGCTCCCGGGCGGGTGGAGTTCACCCTGGACGGGCAGGACCTGGCCCTCACCGTGTTCCCCGGCCACCAGCCGGGCAGCCTGTCCGCCCTGTTCACCGACGCCACCTCGGGCGTCACGACCTACCCGGCCAACCGCTCGCTGCTGCTGCCCGCGCCCGCCGCCGACGGCACGGTCAGGCTGGACTTCAACCGCGCGGTCAACCTGCCATGCGCCTACACCGACCTCGCGACCTGCCCGCTGCCGCCAGCCGAGAACCGGCTGCCGGTACCGGTCGAGGCCGGAGAGCAGCTACCGAACGAGCGAGCGTGACTCCCTGACGTCCCGCCGCCCGTGGTTACCGCCCGGCGTGGTTACCGCCGGGCCCATTCCCCGGCCAGCAGCTGGTAGGAGCGGACCCGGTCGGCGTGGTCGTGGGTGATGGTCGTGACGATCAGCTCGTCGGCCCCGGTAGCGTCGCGGAGCCGTTCGAGCTGGTCCGCGACCTGGCCGGGGGTGCCGGTGAACTGGGTGTCGACGCGGTCGGCGACCAGCTCGCGGTCGGCGTCGCTCCAGGCGTGACGGCGGGCTTCGTCGGGAGTCGGGAACTGGATGGCGCCCTCGGCGGTGCGGATGCTGCGCACCCACAGGCCGTAGCCGGCCGCCAGGTCGCGGGCCTGCGCCTCGGTATCCGCCACCACGACGTCGGCCGAGACGCTGACGTAGGGCTGGCTGAGCTCGGCGGAGGGCCGGAACGCGGCCCGGTAGCCGTCCGCCGCCTCGAGCACGGTGGCCGGGCTGACGTGGTAGTTCGCGGCGAACCGGAGGCCGTTCTCGCCGGCCACCTCGGCGCTCTCGCCGCCGCTGCTGCCCAGGATCCAGAGCTGCAGCGCGGCGCCCTCGCCCGGGACCACATGGGCCTCTTCGCCTTCGGGGGAGCGGTAGGTGCCGGCGATCAGGGCGAGGACGTCGCCGACCTGCTCGGTGTAGTTCTGCGGCTCGGCGTGCGGCAGCTGCAGCAGCTTCTTCTGCAGGGCGAACCGGGGCGAGCCGAGCAGCGGCCGGATGTCGAACCGGGGCGGGATGAGCAGCCCGTTCGGCGTCCGGCCGTCGGTCACGGTGGCCGCGGCACCCGTCCCCTTACTGGCGCCCACCAGCGCGGGGGCCCTGGCCTCCCGCGGCCGGCCGCCGGAGCGGCCCAGCCCGAGGTCGAAACGGCCGGGGTGAACGGCGTCGAGCAGGCCGAAGTCCTCGACCGTGGACAGGGCGGTGCGGTGCCCCATCTGCACCGCCCCGGAGCCGAGCCGGATCGTCGACGTCGCGGCGGCGGTCAGGGCCAGCACGACGGCCGGGGAGGTGCCGGCCACGCCCGGGTTGAGATGGTGCTCGGCGAACCAGTAGCGGGTGTAGCCGAGTCGTTCGGTCTGCTGGGCCAGGTCGATGCTGTTCCGCAGCGCCTGCGGCGCGTCCGACCCGGTCGAGATCGGGACGAGATCCAGGACGGTCAGCGGGGTGGTGGTCATGGCTTCCTCGGTTTTGGCAGCTTGGTCAAGGGTTCGAGGCCGAGATGGTCGCGCAGCGTGGTGCCGGTGTAGTCGGCCCGGAACACCCCGCGCTCCTGCAGCAGGGGGACCACCTGGTCGACGAACGGGGCAAGGCCGCCCGGGGTGATGTGCGGCACCAGGATGTAGCCGTCGGCCGCGTCGGCCTGCACGAGCTCGTTGATCGTGGTCGCGACCGTCTCGGCCGAGCCGATGAACGACTGGCGGCCGGTCACCTCGATGACCACCTCCCGGGCCGACAGCTTCCCGGCCTCGGCCCGGGCCCGCCAGTCGGCGGCCAGCGCGGCCGGGTCCTTGGCGAACTGGCGGACGCTGGCCCGGCCCTCGGAGATCAGGGTGTCGCTGACCACCGGGTCGAAGTCCGGGAGCGGGCCGTCGACGTCGAAATCACGCAGCTCGGTGTTCCACAGCTGCTCGATGAACATCAGCGCGGTCTGCGGCGAGACCTGCGCCCGCCGTACCTCGTGGGCGAGCTCGGCCGCCTCGGCGTCGGTGTCGCCGAGCACGAACGTGGCCGCGGGCAGGATCAGCAGCTCGTCCCGGGTCCGGCCGAACTTCGGCAGGCGGCCCTTGACGTCGGCGTAGAACGCCTGCCCGGCGTCCAGGGTGGAGTGCCGGGAGAAGATGGCGTCGGCCGACGCGGCCGCGAAGTCGCGGCCCTCGTCGGAGTCGCCCGCCTGGAAGATCACCGCCCGTCCCTGCGGCGAGCGCGGCACGTTGAACTGCCCGGCGATGTCGAAGAACGCGTCCTTGTGCTGGAACGCCCCCGGTTCCGCGGTCGCCAGGAACTGGCCGGACTCCTTGTCGGCCACGATCTCGTCGCCGTGCCAGGAGTCCCACAGCTCGTTCGCGGTGGCCAAAAAGGTCCGGGCCCGCTCGTAGCGGTCGCCCTGGGCCAGGAAGCCGGCCCGGCGGAAGTTCTCCCCGGTGAAGGCGTCCCACGAGGTGACCACGTTCCACGCCGCCCGCCCGCCGGACAGGTGGTCCAGGCTGGCGAACTGGCGCGCCACCTCGTACGGCTCGTTGAAGGTGGAGTTGATCGTGCCGGTCAGCCCGATGTGCTCGGTCACCGCGGCCAGCGCGGCCAGGATCGTGAAGGTGTCGGGCCGGCCGACCACGTCCAGGTCGTAGATCAGGCCGTTCTGCTCGCGCAGCCGCAGCCCTTCGGCCAGGAACAGGAAGTCGAACTTGCCGCGCTCGGCGATCTGGGCGAACTGGCGGAACGAGTCGAACTCGATGTGGCTGCCCGCCGCGGGGTCGCTCCACACGGTCGTGTTGTTCACGCCCGGGAAATGCGCGGCCAGGTGAATCTGCTTGGTCATGATGTCCTCATGCGGTCGCGGTGGCGGCGTAGCGGTTGGCGGGGCGGCTCAGGCCGAGCAGCCCGCGCAGCGTGTCCGCCTCGTAGCGGACCCGGAACAGGCTCCGGCGCCGCAACTCGGGCACCAGGCGCTCGGTGATCTGGGTCAGGTCGTGCGGCAGCGCGGCCGGGCGCAGCCGGAAGCCGGACAGCCCGGCGTCGTACCACTCGTGCAGCAGGTCGGCCAGGCCGACGGCGGTGCCGGCGAAGATGTGCGCGTCGCTTTTGTACTCGGTGCCCGCCTGCTCGTCCAGGCGTTCCCGGCGGGCCACGGCGGCCGCCTTGGTCTCGTCCAGGAAGACCACCAGGTCGCCGAAGACGTGCACCTTTTCTTCGGCGCGGCCTGCCTCGGCCTGTCCGGCCCGGATCTGCGCCACGATCGTGGCGGCATGGGCCGCGTCGCGCGGGGTGACGAACCCGACGTCGGCCGAGCGGGCGATCAACCGGTACGGCACGCTGGCGTGGCCGAGCGCGGCGACGACCGGCTGGCCCTGCGGCGGCCGCGGGGTAATGGAGGGTCCCCGGACCGAGAACCAGCGGCCTTCGAAGTCGATGTAGTGCAGCTTGTCCCGGTCGATGAAGCGGCCGGTGGCCACGTCGCGGATCTCCGCGTCGTCTTCCCAGCTGTCCCAGAGCCGGCGCAGCACCTCCACGTAGTCGGCCGCCTCGTCGAAATGATCGGCGATCAGCTGCTGCACGTCCGGGTCGTCACGGCGGTCCGCCGGGAGCGGCGGGATCTCCCGGCGGCCGAAGTGGGCCGCCGCGCGGGCGCGCGCCCCGATCTGGACCCGGATCCCGGCCCGGCCGGTGCTCACGTAGTCCAGGGTGGCGATGGCCTTGGACAGGTGGAACGGCTCGGTGTGGGTGGTGATCGCGGTCGGCACGAACCCGATGTTCCTGGTCGTCGGGGCGACCCGGGCCGCGATCAGCACCGCGTCCAGGCGGCCCCGGACCCGGTCGGTGCGGGAATCGCCCTGGAAATGGTCGTCGGACTGGAGGTCGAGCCCGTCCTCGATGGTGAGGAAGTCCAGCAGGCCGCGTTCGGCCTGCTGGGCCAGCTCGCTCCAGTAGCCGGCCGTGAGCAGCCGTTCCGGCTGGGCGTCGGGCTCGCGCCACGCGGCCGGATGCCAGCCCGCGCCATCGAGGGCGACGGCCAGGTGCAAAGGGGCCTTGATGGGCACCATGAACTCCGTTTCGGGTGAGGACAGCCCGTCCTCTCCGGTCAGGGGTAACAGGTATAACCGAACCACTTTGTCCAGTATTTCGCTAGACATAGTGTTCTACCTGGGCGGATTAGAGTGAGGAGCCGTGACCATGCCAGCTGACCCCCGTCCCGGACACCCCCGTCCTGGACTCCCCCGTCCTGGACACCCGTCCTCGCCCGTCCTGGACAGCGCCGTCCGGATCGGCCGCAGGCCCACTTCACCGCCTTCCTGGCCGGCGTCGGCTATCACGAGTCCGCCTGGCGGCTCGCCGACCCCGCCGACCTGGCCGGACCCGCGCGGTTCGGCGTGCTCGAGCGGGCGGCCCGCACCGCCGAGCGCGGCCTGCTCGACGCCGTGTTCTTCGCCGACTCGCCCGGGCTGGAGATCTTCCGCGCCCGCTACTTCCCCCAGGTCGGCTTTGACCCGCTGGAGATCCTGGCCGCGCTGTCCCGGTCCACCAGTCACGTCGGGCTGATCGCGACCGCGTCCACCACCTACAGCGCGCCCTACGACCTGGCCCGCCGGTTCGCCACCATCGACCACCTGTCCGGTGGCCGGGCCGGCTGGAACATCGTGACCACCCGCTACGCCGGGGCGGCCGGCAACTTCGGCCTGGCCACGCACCCGGCCCACGAGGACCGCTACGCCCGGGCCGAGGAGTTCGTGGAGGTCGTCTGCCGCTTGTGGGAGAGCTGGGACGCCGGCGCGGTCGTCGGCGATCAGGAGAAGGGCATCTGGGCCGACACCGACCTGATCAGGCCGGTCGATTTCCACGGCCGCTTCTTCGACGTCAGCGGCGCGCTCACGCTGCCGCGGTCACCCCAGGGGCGGCCCGCGTTCGCCCAGGCGGGATCGTCGGGACCCGGTATCGACCTGGCCGGGAAGACCGCGGATCTCGTCTTCACCGCGCAGCCGGACGTGCCGTCCGGGCGCCGGTTCCGCGATTCGGTCCGCGCCGCCGCTCGCCGCCACGGGCGAGACCCCGGAAGCGTCCTCGTGCTCCCCGGAGTGGCGTTCGTGCTCGGCAGCACCGAGGCCGAGGCGAAGGCTGCCCGGGCCGATCTCGAACAGCGGGTCGACCCGGAGTTCCGATGGCGCAACCTCGCGCACAACGCCGGGCTCGACGCCGCCCTGATCGACCCCGACCGCCCGCTCGGCGCGGAGGCGATCGCGACCGCGCAGCGCACTAGTCGCACCGACGACGTGATACGGCGCACCGAGGAGACGGGAAAGACCTTCCGCCAGTTGGCCGATGAGTTCACCGGCCTGCCCGGCGGCCTGGAGTTCACCGGGACGCCCGGGCAGTTCGCCGACCTCATCGAGCGCTGGACGACCGAGGGCGCCAGCGACGGCTTCACCCTCCAGCCGACCACGCTGCCCGGCTCGCTCGAGGATTTCACCGACCACGTCGTGCCGATCCTGCAGCAGCGGGGCCTGCATCGCACCGAGTACACGGCGACCACGCTGCGCGGGCACCTCGGTGTTGTATGAGGGTGTCGTGTGAGGGGTGTCGCGTGCGGCCTGCGCGGCCGGCGCCGGGTGTCCGGTGCGGCCGGCGTAGCGGTTCGTGAGTGACGCCAGCAGGCTGCGGGCTCTCGGGGGAGGCCTCGTCGGGCGGCCCCGGCGTGCGCTGGAGCAAGCCGTTGACGACCTCGTAGTAGCGGATGGCGCGCAGCGGCGGCGAGTAGACGTGGATCGTGACCGCGCCGGTGTCGTGGTACATCCGGTGAATGCCCGAACCGGGGATATGGAACGAATCGCCGGGCCCGTAACGGCGGGCCCGGCGCTGGGCGCCGATCGGCAGTCCCTCGTTCGTCACGCTTCCTTCGAGCACGTACACGCCGACGGCGGAGCCGTCGTGGTCGTGGTAGCCGGTGTCCCGGTGCTCGGGCACGACGTTGAGCCAGGCGACGGACTCCTCGTCCTGCCAGAGCACGAAGGACTCGCCGATGCCGGTCCGGGGCAGCGTGGCCACGTCGACGAGGTCAGCGGCCCGCCTGGCCATGGCGGCGCATTCGGCCGACTCGAGCGGCGGCATCAGCGGCAGGCCAGGAAGGTGAGTACATCGGACACGGCGACCACGGGGCCCTCCTGTCACGAGCTGAGGCGTCTCAGCCCGAGGTGACGAGCGCGCGGGACACCGGCACCGGGTTCTTGAACAGGTCGAGGACGGGGCAGTGCTCGTCCACGGCCGCGGCCAGCTCAGCGTAGCGCTGCTCGCTCTCCGGGCCCGCCAGGGTCACCTCTACCCGGACCGCGGTAAAGCCCGGCCGTACCTCGTCGTCGACGCCGAAGAACCCGCGGAGGTCCAGGTCGCCTTCGACCCGCACGCTGAGCGTGTCCAGCTCCACGCCGAGCTGCGCGGCCCAGAAGCGGTACGTGATGGCCTGGCAGGACCCGAGCGAGGCCAGCGCGTACTGCACCGGGTTGGCCGCGGCGTCCGCGCCGCCCAGGACGGCCGGCTCGTCGACCTTGAAGGTGTGCGCCCCCGTCCTGATGTCCACCTCGGTGACCCCGACCAGCGTCCCGTGCACGGCGAACACCGCCTGCGCGCTGGCGGCGTCGTCGGAGATGGCCTTGCGGGTATCGGCGATGAGCGTGTCGAGCGACATCGGGCCTCCGGGGGCGAGGAGCTCAGTTATGCGGCCTATTCTCTAGTTAATCGGTCTTTATTGTCAAGATACGGAGGTGCGCGGTGGATCAGAACACGCTTCGCCGCCGGGGCGCCGGGCTGATCGCCTGCGACCCCGGCGCGGCCAGCTCCGTGTTTGTGCTGTTCCCGATGTGGCTCAGGTATCAAAGCGGCTACACCATGCTGGAACCGCTGACTGGCACCGCTGCCAGCGTCGTACGCGGCGGAGTCGCGGGCAGCGAGGCAGACGGCTCCGGCACCGAGGGGATCTTCTATGCGGACGTCGACAAGGAGGTCGACGCGAGAGGCACCGTCGACCTGGTCCTGGCACGCGGCCGAGCACCTCGACCCAACGCGATACCCGCTCCAGCCGCACTACCGGCGAGAGCGTCACCTACTCGCGCGTCATCGAGGGGGGGACCGCCGGACGAGGGCGATCACGTGGCAGTACCGCGACTCCCCGCCGGAGAACTTCTTCTCGCGGTTGGACCGCGACCGGCGGCACCGGGCTATATCGGGTACTCGGTAGGCCCGGTGGTGTACTGGCGTCCCGCCGGAGTGGTCCAGATAAAGGTGCCATCGGGGTGCTGGTCGACGTTCCAGCGGGGGTCTTGCTTGAGCTGATGGTCATGCCGGCACTTCGGGCCCGCCGTTGCAAAGGCACGTCCGGCCGCCATTTTCGTAGGGGATGTTGTGCTCGAAGTCGGCGCGGGTGGAGGGGCGTCCGCACATCGGGCCGGTGCACGTGGCGTGCCGGATCTGGGTCAGGTGCCGGAGCTTGGCACCCGGGTCGTGGCCTTTGGCCTGGTAGCGGTGGTCGCAGTTGCCGGCGGGGAGGGGGTGGATCTCCAGGATCCAGGCCCGCTGGCCGGGGACGCCGGTGGTGAACCGCCAGGTGCCGTAGCCGCCGGGTGGCCCGGGTCCGGTGCGGGTGAGGGTGAACCCGGTGCTGACGGTGCCGGGCGGGTGCGTCCGGCCGGGCGGTCCTCGCTTGCGCCGCCTGGCGTGGCGGCGGGGTTCGGGCCGGGCGCAGGCGTGCCCGGCGGCGCGGCCCCGGTGGTCGGTGACGGTCAGGCACCACGTCGTCTGCGGGTTGGCGGCGGAGGCGCGGGCCAGGTCGCGGGCGAGCCACGGGTCGACCGGTCCGAGGCCGTCGAGCAGGCCGGGCCGGTCGGCGAGGCCGAGCAGGGTGGCCAGCGGGGTGGTGAGGTGGTTCCGCCCGACGAACCCGGCCGGGATCCCGCCGTCGTACCCGCCCGGGTTCCCGGGAGCCGGGCCTGCGCCGGAGCCGGGTGCCTGGTGCGGCCCGGCCGGGTGATCCGCCCCGGCATCGTGCGGGGCGGTACCGCGGAACGCGGCGGGGCGGGAGTCCTGGTTGAGCAGCAGGTCGGTCAGAGCCCGGGCGCGCAGCACGTCCATGCCGCCTTCCACCCCGGCGGCCTGGAGTTCGCGGGCCCACCAGGTGATCCGCTGGTCCATCGCCAGCACCTGTGCGGCCGGGAGTTCCCGGCCGGCCAGGCCCGCGTTGCCGGAGTCTTCCCGCCACCGCTCCACCCGGGCGGCCCGGGCGCCGTGCTCGCGCCGCTTCTTGGCCTTGACCGGGTTGACCTGCGCGGCGGCCAGGGCGGCGGCGCGGCGCAGCGCGGCCGGGCTCAGGTCCCGGGCCCGGCCCAGGATCAGCTGCTCGGCCTGCCGGGCCTCGTCCGGGTCCAGCAGCGCCAGCTGCCGGGCGATGACCTGGACCTTGGAGTGCCGCAGCAGACCGTCCCGGAACAGCGCGACGGTGCCGGGCAGCTTGACCTCCAGATCCCAGGACAGGGACAGCACCCCGTCCGCCACGGCCCGGTTCTCGGCCAGCGCCCATTTGACCTCGTCCCCGGCCGAGTCCAGGTAGGACTCCGGCATCCGGGACGGACCCTGCAGCGTGCAGCCGGGAGCCGGGCGGCGTCGGATCAGCTCCGCCGCCGCGGCATGCTTCACGGCACACGCCGATGCCTCAGCCCGGTCCGCGGCCGTGATCAGCCCGATGACCTCATCGTCGGACGCCTGGTCCAGCCGGGCCGTATCCACCGCCGTCTCGGCGAACCCGTGCAGTACCGCCGACCCGGGCGCGGTGTCCAGGCATTCCCCGGCCCCGAACCCCCCGGCCGGGCCGCCTGACGTGCCCGGGATAAGGTCTGCGGACCCGGGCAGCCCCGGACCGCGTGGGCCGCGCTTGCGGGCCTGGTCCGCGGCCACCCGCCCGGCCAGCTCCGCCGTCTCCGCCCGGGCCAGGTACACCGCGTCCGCGGCGTGCTCTGCCGTGAACCGGGCAGCCTCGGCCTCGATCGCGGCCAAGTCCTCACCCGGCGGCAGGACGCAGCCCTCGGGGTCCAGGTACTCCTCGTCATCGTCACCGGGCGGCTCGACCTCATCCAGGCTGGCCGCCAGCAGCGCCTCCCACTCACCAGGCGACATCGGATCGGGGCGGGTGATCACCGGCTCCCAGGGATGGACGGACTTGGCGGGCATGAACGCCGAATCCTCGTCCGGGCCGGGACCAGGGGAAGCGGAAGGTGAGTTCACGCGCCACCCCCGTTCGGAAGAAATCATGCTTGAAAGCATGATATCGAATAAATAACATGATCACAATCGAGCAGGGGATTTTAAGCAAACAAGTTATGGACATTGAGAAATTGCGGAGTCATGCTGTCTAGCTTTGTGATGCATGAGGCTAGGCGGGCCTGGTGATCAATTTGCGCCAATAGCGGTGCGCCATGACCGCCGTGCTGTCGTTGCCCGTTAAGGATTAACGCAACCAGAGGCGGAGGCGTAACCGATATGCCGATGCCGAGTGTCCGGTCCTGGCGCTGGCTGTTCAGGGCAGAAATCGCCGTCGGACACGCAGGATTGAATTCACCAAGAACTTAACGTCGCGGGGAAGTGGCGCCCCTCTCGATAACGCCCGACCGTTATGTCTCTCAGGCCACTCTGGACTAGCGGTTCCCCATGTGTTGTGTTACCAGTATCTTTGGTGATGTTCTCCAGTCTGGCAGGATTTGGACGGATCCTGTGAGCTGAGTGAGTCAAATCTCGCGCGGCAGCAGTGGCTGCCGCCTATGTCGAAATGGTGGGTCAGTTCGTGCTGCCGGCATTCGGCGAAGGCGCCGGCGACGGGCTTGCCCGGCTTCGGTGAACGAGAGGCGAAAGCTCATGAACGACGTCCAGCGTTACGGTCAATCGGACCGCAGACCGGAATCAGGAGGCCGGAATCGGGCAGGCCGGAATCAGGTGACGGCCCGGGTCGGCGTGATTTTCTCCGCGGCATCGCCGCGACGGGAGCACTGGCCAGCGTGGGAGGCCTGCTGGCCGGGTGCTCTTCCGGCGCTTCTTCCTCCGCCCCCGCGAAGGCGGCCGGATCGCCGACGGGCGCTCCGCGCAAGGGCGGCAACCTCAAGGTGGGGCTGACCGGTGGCTCCGGTACGGACACGCTCGATCCGCACAAGGGGCTTACCTACCTGGACACGGCCCGCGCCCAGGCCCTTTACCAGCCGCTCATCCAGCTCAATGCCCAGGGGCAGACCGAATTCGTGCTCGCCGAAAGCATCAGCCCGCGCGGGTCGACGTCGGAATGGGTGATCCGTCTCCGGCCGGATATCACGTTCCACGACGGTAAGCCGCTGACCTCAGCGGACGTGATTTTCACGCTGCGGCGGATCCTGAGCCAGAAGCTGACGGGTTCCACCCCGCTCGGCCCGGTCGACGCCAAGGGCATGAAGGCTCTCGATGCCCACACCGTGCTGGTGCCGATGACCAGCCCTTACGGCAGTTTCCTTGATCAGCTTTCGTACTGGTATTACCTGTACGTCGTGCCCACCACCTTCGACCCGAAGAAGCCGAACGGGACTGGCCCTTTCAAATACCAGAGTTTCACGCCGGGCCAGCGCAGCGTGTTCGTCAGGAATGGCAGCTACTGGAAGTCGGGCCTGCCGTACGCGGACTCGCTGACGATCATCGACTTCAGCGACAGCACCGCGCTGCAGAATGCCCTGACGACCGGCGTGATCCAGGGCGCCGGCGCCCTGGAAGGCCCGCAGATCGCGGCGCTGAAGTCGAGCCCCGGCGTGCAGACCGTGACGTCGCATACGGGCGCGATCACGCCGTTCACGATGCGGGTCGACCAGGCGCCGTTCAATGACGTCAACGTCCGGCAGGCCATGCGGCTGCTGGTCGACCGGCAGCAGCTGATCAACTCGGCCCTCGACGGGTTCGGGTCCGTGGGCGCCGACGTGTCGTCCCCCTATGACCCGAACTACGACACCTCGCTGCACCGGGACCAGGACATCGCCCAGGCCAAGCGCCTGCTGCAGAAGGCCGGGCACGAGAACCTCACGGTTCAGCTGGTGACCTCGGCCGTCGCCACCGGTACGGTCGCGATGGCCACGGTGCTGCAGCAGCAGGCCAAGGCCGCAGGCGTCACCATCAACCTGAAGCAGGTCGACCCGTCGACGTTCTTCGGCCCCAACTACCTGCAGTGGACCTTTTCCCAGGACTTCTACAACTACTCGCCGTACCTGGCCCAGGTAGCGGAGTCGTTCCTGCCGACGTCCCCGTTCAACGAGACGCACTGGAGCCAGTCCCAGTACGGCAACTTGTACCATCAGGCGAACGTCACCACGAGCGCGTCCGTCCGCAAAGAGATCGAGCACCAGATGCAGCTGATCGACTTCAACCAGGGCGGCTACATCATCCCGGCCTTCATCGACGCGCTCGACGCCTACAGCACCAAGATCACCGGTTACGCGCCGGCCCGGGTCGGCCAGCCGCTCTCCGACTTCGACTTCGAGCACTTCTCATTCGTCTGACCGGGGAGAGGAACTGACGTTGTCAGCTACTTTGCTTGCCTCCGGGCTGGGCTTCCCCGAGGGCCCGGTGGTGCTGGCCGACGGCCGGATCGTGTTCTGCGACGGCAATACGGGCGAGCTGCTCGTCTGGGGCGACGGGAGCGTGTCGCCGTTCGCGCGGACCGGCGGCTCGCCGTGGGGCACCGTGCTCGGCACCGACGGCGCCATTTACGTCACGCAGGGCGGCAACGTTCCCGGCAGCGGCGATACCAGCGCCATCTCCGGGATCCAGCGGGTGAACCCCGACGGGAAGGTGGAGCTGCTGTTCTCCGAGGTGGCCGGCTACCAGCTGTACGGCCCGAACGATCTGGCGTTCGGCCCGGACGGCCGCCTGTACTTCACCGAGTCGGGCAGCGAGCAGGACTTCCGGTTCGACGTCCGGGTCCCGGGCCGGCTCTTCGCGGTCGCCCCCTCCGGCGCGGGCGAGATGCTGCTCGAGCGGCCGGGCGTCTACCCCAACGGGATCGCCTTCGACGCCGAGCAGCGGCTCTACTGGACCGAATCCATGGCGCACCGGATCTGCCGGCTCGACGACGGGGAGCCGGTCACGTTCTGCCAGCTGTCCGACGATCACGTGCCGGACGGCATGGCGTTCGCCGCCGACGGCCGGCTCTTCGTCGCCACCACGGTGTCCGGCGGAGTGACCGTGATCTCGCCGGATGGCGAGGTGCAGGTGGAGATCGCGCTCGGCGAGCACGCGACGAACTGCGCCTTCGACGGCTCGGCGCTCTACGTCGCGGCCACCCGGTCGGCGGACATCGAGGCGTCCGAGCGGACCGGCTCGTTCTGGCGGGTGGACACCGACGCGACCGGCCTGGACCTCCTCGGCGGTCAGCTGTAACGCCGGCCCGGGTGAGCTTTCCGGGCCGGCCGGGAACGCGGCGGCCGGGCTTGGCCGGCCGCTGAGGAAATCCGTGAGCTCGGCCGTGCCCGGCGGTACGATCCCGGCCGGCACGGCCAGGCCGACCTGGGCCAGTGCCTCGCTCAGCCCGTCCCGCTGGCCGACGAGCACCAGGTCATAGCCGTGCCGCCAGAACTCCTCGGCCTGCTCCGCCACCTCGGCCAGGAGCCGTCGCGCGACCCCGGCCGGATAGTCCTCGGCGGGTAGCTGCAGCACGCCCCAGCCCGCCGCGGCCGCCGCGGCGATCCCGTCGACACCGCCCGGCGGCGGGTTGACGTACCCGTCGGCGACCAGCGCGACCCGGAATGAGCGGTCGTCACGTTCCATCAGGTCCGGCCGCCTTCCGGTCGCGGGGCATCGAGCACGGCCTCCAGGTCCGCTCGCTGAACGGCCTCATCGTGCCCGGGAATCGCGTGCGTCTCGCCCGCCACGCGGGGAAAGCCGATCCCGCGGCTGGTCAGTTCCTGCCTCAGCGACTCGATGAAGAGGCCCTCGCCGCTGACCAGTTCGGGCGAGCCGTCCGGCCACTCGGGGCGGCCGCCGCGCTCCCGATCGGAGCTCGTCATGGTCACGCCCATGGACGGGCTGCCCTGGACGCCGATCAGCACGACATCCTCGCCTTGCTCCACGCGGACGGCGATGGCATCGGCGACGGCGGTGGCGAGCCGCGCGCAGTGCCGCCGGTACGCGGCGGTGTCGAGTTGCTCCCGGACCGCCCAGAACCGGTTCAGGCCGGTGAACGCGAGTTCCGGGCACGGCATCTGCTCGATCCGCCAGCCTTTCTCCCGCAGCACGTCGATGACCGGCGCGTAGATCCCGGCGCAATGGGCGCCGTCACCGACCTTGGAGTTCTGGTTCAGCAGGCAATGCGCCACGAACGCGACACCCATGAGCCGAGCATACGGCGGGGGCGTTTGCCCGGGTATCCGCAGCGGTGCCAGGATCGGCGGATGAGCGACGCGCTGGCTGGCCCGGAACGGGATTTCGTCGGCTACGGGCCCGAGCCCCCGGTCTTCCGCTGGCCCGGTGATGCGCTGGTCGCGATCAACCTGGTGATCAATTACGAGGAGGGAGGCGAGTACTCCCTCGGCGACAACGGCGTCAACGACACCTGGGGCGAGTACTCGTTCCAGTACGGTCCCGAGATCCGCGACCTCGGCAACGAGACGCATATGGAGTACGGCAGCCGGGTCGGGATCTGGCGGCTCTGCCGCCTGCTCGACCGCTACGGGATCGCCGCGACCTTCAACGCCTGCGCCCTGGCGCTCGAACGCAATCCGCCGCTGTGCGCGTGGCTGCGGGACCGCGAGCACGACGTGATGGGGCACGGTTACCACTGGTACGGCCCGGACGCCGGCCCCGGAACGGCGATGACGCGGGAGCAGGAGCAGACCGAGATCCGGCTGGCGGTCGACTCGATCCAGCGCACGACCGGCCAGCGGATCCGCGGCTGGATGGTCCGGTCGTTCCCGACCGTCCGCACCAGGGAACTGCTCGCCGAGGACGGCGGTTTCTGGTACGACTCCGACGCCAACAACGACGAGCTCCCGTACTTCGTGACTACCCTCGGCCGCCCGTTCCTGGTCGTGCCGTACACCAAGGTGCACAACGACGTCCGCTACCTGATCGCGCCGACGTACGCCTCCCCCCGGCATTTCTTCGAGAGCCTGCGGCTGAGCCTCGACTACCTGCTCGCGGAGGCGAGAGACGGGCTCGGCGGCCGGATGCTGTCGGTCGGCGTGCACTCGCGCTGGAGCGGCCAGCCGGGGCGGGCCTCGGCGTTGCGCGACTTCATCGAGTACGCGCTCGGCCAGCCGGACGTGGCCTTTATGCGCCGGATCGACATCGCGGAGTTCTGGGCGGCGGCCTTCCCGCCCGGTCAGGCGGGCGGGCCGGGCGGAAAGGCGGATGCTGCGGCCAGGTAGGTGCCGGCCGGTTCGGTGCCGACGACGTCGCCATCCGAGACGATCAGCCGCCCGCGCAGCAGCACCGCGCGGATGCGGCCGCGCACGGACTGGCCGGCGTACACGCTGTCGCCGGTGCCGTCGCCGTAGCCGTCGGCGGGCAGCACGGCCTGGCCGGCCGGGTCGAAGACCACGACGTCGGCGTCCGAGCCGGGCAGCAGCGCGCCCTTCCGCGGGTAATGGCCGAAGGCCCGGGCCGGGTGCTCCGACGCCACCTGGGCGACGCGGGTAATCGGCAGCCCGCGGGCCAGCGCGGCCGACAGCAGCAGCGGCAGCCGGGCCCCGATCCCGGCCAGGCCGTAGGCATGGTGGTGGCCCGCCGCGGCCAGGCGGCCGCCGGTGAGCGTCCGGGCCTGGCAGTGATCGGACCCGACGGCGTCGATGGTCGCGTCGGCCAGCCCGGCCCACAGCGCCTCGACATGGGAGCGGGAGCGAAGCGGTGGCGCGACGAGGTACCGCTCGGCATCGGGCTCCCCGTAGCGGGCGTCGTCGAGCAGCAGATGGTGAACGCAGGCCTCCGCCCGCACCCCGGGGTGCCCGGCCGCGCGCGCCCACCGCACCTGCCGCACCGCTCCGGCCGTCGAGAGATGCACGAGATAGCAGGTCGCGCCGGCCAGCGACGCGGTGGCGAGCACGCGCGCCACGGCCTCCTCCTCGACCTCGGGCGGCCTGGTGTCGGCGAAGATCCTGGCGCCGGGCTCCCGCGGGCCAGCCGCGATCGCCTCGTCCTCGAGCGCCTCGATGAGCGGCGCGTTCTCGCAGTGGACGGCCACGACCAGGCCGATCCGGCGGGCCATCGCCATCAGCTCGTACAGCCGCCGGGTGGAGCACATGATCCCGAGCTCGGGATAGGCGAGGAAGACCTTGATCGCGGCCGCGCCCGCCTGCCTGACCGCGGCCAGGTCCGCTTCGGTGACGCCGTCCGGGTCGTAGATCGCGGCGTGCAGGCCGATATCGATCAGAGCGCCGTCGACCTCCGCGCGGCTGCGCAGCAGGCACTCCCGATCGCCTTCACCGGCCCGCGGGCTGGTAAAGGACAGCGCCGTGGTCGTACCGCCCCGGGCGGCCGCCGCCGCGGCCAGGCGCGGCGCGGCCATGAGGTGCGTGTGCGGATCGACACCGCCGGGCAGCACGTAGCAGCCGGCCGCGTCCAGTGCCCCAGCTGTGGCCGGCGCGGATCCGATCGCCGCCACCTTCCCGTCCCGGATCAGCAGGTCGGCCCGGACCGGGCCGTCGGGCGTTACCAGGGTCCCGCCGGTGACCGCGGAGACGTTCACGATTCCTAGACTAAGAGCCATGCGGGCTGGAATCATCGGCGCCGGCTGGATCGGGCGGCGCCACGCCGAGACGCTGGCCAGGCGAGTCGACGTCACCGTGGCCGCCGTGTGCGACGTCGATGAAGACCGGGCGGCCCAGCTAGCCAACGGCGCGCAGGTGTTCACCGACTGGCGGGAGCTGCTCGCCGGGGCGGACCTCGATGCCCTCTGGATCTGCACCCCGCCGCGCGCGCACGTCGGCCCGGCGGTCGCCGCCCTCGACCGCGGCCTGCCGGTCTACCTGGAGAAGCCGATCGCGCGATCAGCGCAGGACGCGGCGCAGATCGCGGCCGCCGCCGCGCGCAGCCGGGCCGTGTGCGCGATCGGCTACCAGTGGCGCGCCATCGGCTTCCTCGATGACCTGCGGTCCCGGCTCGCCGGGCAGGCTCGTCGGCTGCCTGACCGGGCAGAGCATCGGCGGCACCGAGTCCCGCCCCTGGTTCCTCAGCCAGGCCGAGGGCGGGGGAAACCTGCTCGAGCGCGGCAGCCACCACATCGACCTCGCCCGCAGCCTGGCCGGCGAGGTGACGGCCGTCCAGGCGGCCGGGTCGGCGGTCCGGCTCGCCCCGCGCCCGGCCGGGCAGGAGGCGGGCGACATCGCCGACGCCGTCACCATCGTGCTGCACTTCGAGGGCGGCGGGCTCGGCACCATCGTGGTGGCCTGGACCAGCCCGGAACTGCCGGGCCGGTACTGGCTCGAGCTGACGACCGCCGACGCCTCGTTCCGCCTCGACCTGGACCCGGACTTCCGGCTGTCCGGCGTGGCCGGCGGGTCGGAGGTGACCGCGATTTCGCCCGGCAGCCCCTTCGACGGCTCGGTGGACCGCTTCGTCGCGGCGGTGAAAGCGGGCGATCCGGACCTGGTCTTCTGTACGCCGGCCGACGCGGTCCGCACGCTGGCGGTGGCCGCCGCGGCGGAAGAGGCGCTGCGCAGCGGCCGGACGGTACCCGTGCCATGAGCGGCGGCGCCATCGTCACCGGATCGTCCTCGGGGATCGGCCGGGCGATCGCGCGCCGGCTGGCCGCCGACGGCTTCCCGGTCGTGCTGGCCGACGTCCGCCGCGATCCGCTGAACGGCGGCGAGCCCACCGACGCGCTGATCAGCCGTGACGGCGGCCGCTGCGAGTTCGTCCACGCCGATGTCTCCTCCGGCGAGGTCTGCCAGCAGCTGGTGGACCTGGCGGTAAGCCAACTACGGCCGGCTGGCCGTCCTGGTCAACAACGCCGTGCTGGCCGGCCCGCACTCCAAGCCGCTCGTCGACACCACCGATTCCGACTGGGACGCCATGATGGCCGTCAACCTGCGCGGGCCGTTCCTGCTCTGCCGGGCGGCGGTCCGGGTGATGCTGACCCAGGAACCGCGCGGCGAGGTGCGCGGCCGCATCGTCAACATCACCTCCCAGCACGGCATGGTCGGCGTACCCGGCCATTTTGCCTATGCGGTCGGCAAGGGCGGCCTGGTGCAGATGACCCGCCAGATCGCCGTCGAGCACGGGCGCGACGGCATCATCTGCAATGCGGTCGCGCCCGGCAAGATACAGACGGCGGCGCCCGGTGACCTGTCCGCGAATCCCGACTCGGCCGCTTACGTGCTGTCCCGGACGCCGTTCGGGCGGCTCGGCGAGCCGCCGGACGTCGCCGCGGCCGTCTCGTTTCTCGCCTCCGACCAGGCCAGTTACATCAGCGGCGTCAACCTCATGGTCGACGGCGGCTGGATGGCCTACTAGCTCAGCCCGACCGGGAGTTGAGCAGCATGTCGAGTTGCTGCGTCACGGGGTCGTCCTTGTCGGTGGCGGCGAAGAAGATGACCACCACGGCCTTGGCCCCGAAGGGCAGCATGTCGTCGCCGCGGTCCGGGTCGGCGCCCCGTTCCATGAGCAAGCGGACCACCTCCACCTGCTGGGCCATGGTCGCCCAGACCAGGGCGGTGCGCCCGAAATAGGGCGCGGCGTCGGGGTTCAGGCCGCGGTCGAGGAACCAGCGCACGACCTCGGTCCGGCCGAGCTGGCAGGCGTGGACGAACGCCTCGGCCATGATCTGCTCCGGATCGGTGGTCGCCAGGTTCCGGGCCTGGGACCGGCAAGTAGTCGGCGATGTTGGGGCGCGGCCGGGCGGCGCCGGGCCGCAGCTCGCCGTCCGCATCGAAACAGGCCCGGACCAGATCCAGCCGGCCGCACGCGGCATAGGTCCAGAGCGACCGCCGGGACGATGCCGCGCTCGGCAAGCAGGTCGACCATCCGCGTGTTGCCGGCGTAGATGGCGTTTTCCAGCGGCGTGATGCCGTCGGTCCGGGCGGCGAGGTCGGCGCCGGCGTCGAGCAATAGCCGCACGTAGTCCACCCGGTCCGCGATGACGGCCTGGGACAGCGGGCGGTCCAGGCTGGTGGCCTTGCCGATCAGCACGTCGACGGCGGCCCGGGGCACGCCGAGGCCTTCGCCGAGCTTGGTGCCGAGGAGTTCCTGCCTGGCGAACATCCGCAGCAAGGTGCCGGCCTGTCCGGGGGTCAGCTGGGCTAGCCGGGCGGTGTCGCCGGCCAGCAGGGCTTCGGCCTCCGGGCGCAGGCGGCGCTGCCTCTCCTTGAATTCCTCGTCGTCGCGCTGGGATCGTTCGGCGGCCGCCACGAGTTCCCGCCAGGTCGGGAAGCCGAGTTCCCAGGCGATGACCAGTCGGGCGTCGCGCAGCTCGGCAGTGGCGGCGTCGGTGGCAGCGGCGTACCTGGGTACCGCGGCCCGCAACCGGGCCAGCGCCTCCGGGTCGCCGTTGCGCAGCTCGGTGAGCAGGTGATCGGCCCACGAGGCATAGCTGCCCGGCCCTTGCCCCCACAGCCGGGAGAGCGGCCGGCCGCTGGTCGTGTCCCGGCTCTGGATATCCGCCCGGAACTCGGCCCAGGTCCGGAATCCGTGTTCCTGGGCGAGGACGAACTGGGCGTCGCTGAGCAGGAACCGCCCGGCGGCCCGGTCACCCAGCACCTCGGCCGCCCGGTCCCGGGCGGCGGCATCTTCCGCCTCGTACGAGCGCAGCAGGTGCTTGGCCTGCTTGCGGTAGTACTCCAGGTCCGGATGAGCAGGCAGCTCGAAATGACGATCAGGCATCACAACCTCCTTCGTCGCCGAGGTCCGCTTGCCCGGCCGGAAAGAGGCTGGTCTTACCTGGTGCGCTGAGGTTGCTGCTCAAGGTGGGAAAATCCCTGCCCGCGGACTGGCAGCGCCCTTGCACGCTCCATTCAGACTACCGGTATTCGGCCCGGCGGACTATCCCGGTCACTGTCTCGTCCCGCAGATGCCGGTGCACGTTCTCAGCGGCCAAACGGGCGGCCGAAACCATCGTCCCCGCCACGATGCTAGAATTGTGCGGCGAGCCGATCAGGTTGGGCAGGTCGAAGAAGGGATAGTCGGTCCGGAACGGGGCGTCGCCCGTCGGCTCGTCCCACCAGGTGTCTATTCCGGCGCCGAAATCCGGGTGCGTGCGCAGGTGCTCGTACAGCGCGCCCTGGTCGATAAGCGCGCCCCGGGCCACGTTCACCATAATGGCGGTGGGTTTCATCAGGGCGAGCTCGCGCTCGCCGATCAGGCCGCGGGTGGCCCGGGTCAGCGGCAGCGAGATGACCAGGACATCCGCCACCGCGAGCACCCGGTCCAGGTCGGCCAGGGTGCCGGTGAACTCGGCGCCTTCGGCGTCTCGCCCGCTGCGGTTGATCGCGTAGACGCGGGCGCCGAACGCCCTCATCAGCCGCGCGGTGGCGGTGCCGATCCCGCCCAGGCCGAGGATGACGCAGATGGCGCCGTCGAGGGTCAGCGACGGCGCCCATTTGTCGAACCGGCCGGCCGCCAGGGCCGCATGGCGCTGCGGCAGGTGTTTCGCCAGGCTCAGCGTCATCGCCAGCACGTGTTCCGACATCGCCACCGAATAGGCGCCGGCGTTGCTGGCTATCGTCAGCCCGTCCGGCAGGGAGGTGAAGTCGATCGTGTCGACGCCGGCCGACAGCATCTGGACGAAACGGAGCCGCGAGGGCTCCGCGAACGCGCCGGCCGGAACCTCGTCGGCCAGATTCAGGGAAAGCACCGCCTCGGCCCGCCGCAGCGTCTGCGCGCGCTGCGCGTCGTCCAGCTCATAGCTATAGACGATCTCGGCCTCATCAGCGAGGACTTCGGAATTGATCCGGGTGAATTCCTCATCGGCCGGGTAGCTCACCGCTACCAGTCGCTGCTGGGCCATGGGCTGCCTTCCGTCTCGCGTGCCGGGAGTATGCCCGCACTTGTAGCCTGACGTAATGAGTGCACCGGCGCATGCTCGGTACGTCGTCATCGGGGCCGGTATTCACGGCCTCTCCACCGCCTGGCACCTGGCGGCGGAACTGGAGGCGCGCGGCGCGGGCAGTGGCGCCGACATCGTGGTCCTCGACAAGACCGGTGTCGGGGCGGGTGCGTCCGGGATTGCCTGCGGCACGATCCGCAACAACTACTTCCAGCCGGCCATGCGCGAGCTCATGGCCCATAACGTGGCGGTGTGGGAATCGGATCCGGATGCGTTCTCGTATCACCCGGTCGGGTTCCTGCAGGCCGCGCCGGAGGCCATGCACGCCGACGTGGTGCAGATTTACACCCAGCAGCAGGCGATCGGGTACGACTCGGTGCTGGTCGAGGGGGAGGAGGCCTGCCGGGCCTACATGCTCGCCATGTTCCCCGACTGGCAGGCCCCCGGAATCACCACGGTCCTGCACGAGAAGCAGGGCGGGTACGCCAACAACCGGAGTTCCCTGGACGGCCTGACCGCCAAGGCCAGGGCCCGGGGCGTCCAGATCCAGCCGGGTACGCGGGTGACCGGGCTGCGGCTGTCCGGCGGCGCGGTCGCCGCGGTCGAGACCGATCGCGGGACCATCGGCTGCGATCATCTCGTCGTCGCGGCCGGGCCGTGGATCCGCGACTTCTGGGCGATGCTCGGACTGCCCGGCCGTGTCGACGTCACCGACGCCGCCGGGACGGTCCACCCCGGCCGGCCCATGTGGACCTACTGGGCGCTGCAGGAAGGAACGCTCGAGGTCGATCCGGGCACGTTCACGACCAGTTCCGGCGGCTTCCCGCCGGTGGTGCACGTGGATTCCGACGCCCCGCTGTACGACGACGCCGACGGCTCGCTCGTCACCGATCAGCTGTGGGGAATCTACTTCAAGCCGGACTTCAGCTTCGGCGGGGTCCAGGGCGGAGCCGCCCCCTACATCGTCGATCACCCGGCCGCCGAGGTCGCGATCGACCCGTACGGCCCGGCCAGCCCGGAGTTCACCGTAGGGGAGGACTTCACCCGGATGTGGACCTCCGGCCTGGCGCACTGCCTCAAGCGGTTCGAGAGGCAGCGCCACCTCTACAGCCGTAAGCCCTCCGGGGGCATCGGGGCGTTCACCCCGGACAGCTTCCCGGTCTTCGACACCTTCCGCGAGAACGCGTACGTGATCGCCGACTCCAACCACGGGTACAAGATGATCGGCGTGGGTGCGCTGGTGGCCAGGGAATTGCTCGGCGAACCGCAGCCGCTGCTCGAGCCGTTCCGGTTCTCCCGGTACCGCACCGGGCAGCTGCACCCGGTCAGCAACTCGCCGTTCCCGTGGAGCTGATCTACAGAGCCGCGGTCTGGAGCTGCCGGCGCGAGGTGATCCCGAGCTTGGTGAAGACCTTGCGCAGGTGCCATTCCACCGTGCGCGCGCTCAGGTAGAGCTGGAATCCGATCTCGGCGTTCGTCAGTCCCTCGCGGGCCAGCCGGGCGATCTGCGCCTCCTGGCTGGTGAGGTCGTGCGGCCGGTCCGCGGCCGGCCGCCTGATCTTCTCCCCGGTGGCCGCCAGCTCGCGCCGGGTGCGTTCGGCGAATGCCTCCATGCCCATGCCGGTGAACAGCTCGAACGCCGTCAGCAGCTCCTGACGGGCGTCCACGCGGCGGTTTTCCCGGCGCAGCCATTCGCCGTACAGCAGGTGGGCCCGGGCCAGCTGAGGCCGGATCCGGGTCCGGCCGAGCCGCCCGATCGCCTCGCGGTAGAGAGCCTCGGCTGCGTCACCCGTGGTGAGCAGCGCGCGTGAGCGCGCCTGGATGCCCGCCCCCCAGTCCGTACCGCTGGCCCGGGTCATCTCCTCCAGGCGCGCGAAGGCGTCGGCGGCACGCTCGGTCGCGCCGCCGCGGACCGCGGCCTCGATGAGCTCCGCGAGCCCTTGGCTGACGATGGTGACCCCCTCGGTTTCGAAGGCGTCGGTCGCCGTGGCGGCGGGAAGCGCGTCCTGGTAGCGGCCCAGGCCATTGCCGAGGACGGCGCGGGCGTAGTCGGCGAAGGCCAGCACGGCCCCTTCGCCGCTGGCGGTGAAGTCCCGGACCGCGGTGTCGATCACCAGCGAGGCCGTCTCCTCCCGGCCCCGCCAGGCGGAGACGAACAGCGGGCCGTAGGCCGGCACCGGGGTCCCCATGGCGTCGGTCAGCGCCTGCAGTTCCTCGATCAGCTCCTCGGCGGCGGTCAGCCGGCCGGCGAACGTCAAGGCCACGATGCGGGTTGTCAGCGCCGTCGGCATGACCGCGAGCACGCCCGCCTCACGGCCGAGCTCGATGTGCCGCGCGGACAGCTCCTCGTAGGATTCGTCGTCCCACAAGGCCATCGCGACGTGAGCGGCGGGCCACAGCCAGCGCAGCTGCTCGTCCAGGGTGACCCGCGGGCCGCGGAACCCGCGGACAGCCTGCTTGAGCACCGGGACGCCGGCCGCGTAGCCGCCGGTGAGCGCGGTCGCCAGCCCGTCCAGCAGGAGCTCGGAGGCCGCCGGGGGCTCCCCGGTGGGGGTGAGCCGCCGCGCCGTCTCCGCGACATCGCGCAGGCTCGCCGGGTGCGAGACGGCCCGCGAAATGGCCGGCCACCATGGCGTCGAGGTAGGTATCGCGCGCCATCCGCGGGTTGAGGGGCTCGAGCCGCCGGGCGGCCCGGAGCAGCAGCGCCGGCGCGTCGCTGCCGCGGTTCTGCGAGTAGGCGACCTGGGCCCGGATCATGTCGACCTGGGCCCGCTCGAGCTCGGCCACCGGGCCTGCCTCGGCGATCGCCAGCAGCCGCAGCGCTGCATCGGGAGCCCCCGCGAGGTATTTGGCCTGGGCGCCGGCTACGGCCCGGCGGGTCCGGGGACCGGGGTCCAGGGTGAGCTGGACCGCCCGGTCCAGGAACGCCGCCGCGGCGGCCGGGCCGCCTCGCCCCTGGGCCCGGACGGCCGATCGCTCGAGCTCGGCCGCGACCTCCTCGTCGGGGCCGATGACGGCCTGCGCCAGGTGCCAGGCGCGGCGGTCGGGATCCAGTTCAGGATCGCTGACCGCCGCCAGCGCCTCGTGCACGCGCTGGCGGTCGGGCGGCGACGACGCTCCGTAGACCGCGGACCGGACGAGCGGGTGCCGGAAGATGACATGACCGCCCATCTTGAGCAGTCCCTCCGCCTCGGCGGAGACCACGGCGTCCCGGTCGAGCCCGAGCCGGGTGGCGGCCCGCCACACCAGGGCGAGGTCACCGGTGGGCTCGGCCGCGGCGATCAGCGCCAGGAGCCTGGTCGCGTCCGGCAGTGCCTCCAGCCGGCGCAGGAAGCTCTCCTCGATCCGGCCCGACAGCGACAGGTCGGGCGGCAGCCCGAAGCCGCCCGCCAGTTCGGCGGGCGACAACCCGCGCGGCAGTTCGAGCAGCGCCAGCGGGTTCCCCCTGGTCTCGGCCAGGATCCGCTCCCGGATCTGCTCGTCGAGCGGCCACGGCACGACCGACCGCAGCAGCGCCCGGGCATCGCGATCCCGCAGGCCCTCGACCAGGAGCCGGGGGATCCCCTCGAGATCGGGGCCCGGCACGCGGGCGGCGAACGCCAGCAGCACGCCCTCGGCCTGGATCCGGCGCGCGGCGAAGGCGAGCGCCTGCGCCGAGGCCCGGTCGAGCCACTGGCAGTCGTCCACCACGCCGACCAGCGGCCGCCGTCCGGCTGTCTCCGACAGCAGGCCCAGGACGGCCAGGCCGACCAGGAAGCGATCGGGGGGCGGCCCCTGGCTGAGGCCGAAGGCGATCCGGAGCGCGGCCGCCTGCGGCGGGGGCAGGTGGCCGAGCTGGTCGAGCATCGACAGGCACAGCTGCTGGAGACCCGCGAAGGGCAGCTCCATCTCTGATTCGATGCCGGCCGCGCGGACGACCCGCAGGTCGGGCGCCGGTTCGAAGGCCTCGTTCAGCAGGGCCGTCTTGCCTGCCCCGGCCTCGCCGTGCACCACGATGGCGGCGCTGTGGCCGCCGCGGACCCGGTCGAGCAGGTCGTTCAGGATCGCGCCCTCGCGTTCACGTCCAGGCAGCAATTGAGCCCTCCGGGAGTGACACGAGGAACGCGTGAAGCCTTACTTGATCTTAATCCTCTAGGTCACCGTCGCGGCGATGAGCCGCTGCGCTCCGCCGAGCCGGACGTCGGTGCGCCCGCTGAAGTAGGTGGCGAGCGCTTCCCCCGGCCCGAAGTGGGTCACCTCGCCGAACCCGTGCCCCCGCAGCAGCTGCTCGGCCTCGCCGGGGGTAAACAAGCTGACGAACGGCTCGCCCAGGTCGCCGACTACCCGGGCAATGACGGCCTCGACCTGGGCGCCCAGACCCTGCAGGGCGACCTGCGGCTGGTTGTAGGTCAGCACGATCCGGGTGCCCGCGGCACAGTTCGCGACCGTGGCCAAGGTCGCCCGGATGGCCTCCGGTCGCAGGTACATGGTCACTCCGAGCCAGGAGAAGACCGCCGGGGCGCTGGCATCGAACCCGGCCGCCGCCAGGGCGTCCCGCAGCGGCTGCCGCTCGAGGTCGGCCGGGACGAAGGCCAGATGCGGCGGGCTGGCCAGGCCCAGGTCGGCCAGCCGCTGCCGCTTCCAGGCCTGGGTCGCCGGATGGTCCACCTCGAATACCCGCAGCGTCGCCCGCCGGTCGCCGCGCCAGGCGAAGGAGTCCAGGCCCGCGCCCAGGATCACGTACTGTCCGATGCCGCGCGCGGCCGCCTCCTCGGCGGTGTCCTCGGCGAACCGGGAACGCACGCACACCCAGCGGACGAAGGCGAGCAGGCCGGGAGCGGGCAGCTCGGCCCGCAGCCGTGCCATCATCACGGTCCCGTCGGGCCCGGCGAGCCCGGCGGCCAGCGGATCGTCCAGGACCCACGGCGCAGGCTCGTCACGATGCAGCGCCCGGGCCGCGGCGGTCAGCATCGCCGTCCGGCTCGGCTCGGCCGGGCTGCTGGTTATGGCCATGCCAGCATCAGACCACAGCGCTGCTGCCGCCCGCCTACCGCATGCCTACCGTCCGCCTGGCGGGTGAGGTGCGTCATAGCGCCCGCCGGCCTGGCCCGGCAGCCTGGCTGGTATGGATTCTAGAAACCATGGCTACCAGGTGAGCCTGACCTGGACCGGCAACACCGGGGCCGGCACCCGCGACCGGCGCGCGTACCGCCGGACGCACGACGTCACCGCGGCCGGGAAGCCGGCCATCGCGGGCTCCTCCGACCCCGCGTTCCGCGGCGACCGGGACCGGTGGAACCCCGAGGAGCTGCTCGTCGTCTCGCTGGCCCAGTGCCACATGCTCTGGTACCTCGACCTGGCCGCGCAGCCACGGGGTCGTCGTCACCGGCTACCTGGACGACGCGAGCGGCACGATGACCGAGCACGCCGACGGGTCCGGCAACTTCACCGAGGTCGTGCTGCGCCCGCGGGTCACCATCGCGACGGGCAGCGACGCCGAACTCGCCCAGCGGCTGCATGATGCCGTGGACGAGCTGTGCTTCATCGCCCGTTCGGTAAATTTCCCGGTCCGGCACCAGCCGAGCACGGTGGTGGCCGGCTGAGCTACCGCGGCCGCCCGGCCGGCGGCTCCCAGTCCGCCGCCCAGCGGGCCAGTTGCAGGATGGTCTTGCCCAGCTCGGCGCCGCGTGCGGACAGCTGGTAACCGTCGTCGGCGCGCTCCACGATGCCGGCCTCGCGGAGTTCGCCGAGGCGGTCGGTGAGCACGCTGGAGGACACGCCGCCGCACCGGCTCTGCAGCTCCCGGAAGCTGGGGACCGGCCCGGCGTGCAGCTCCCAGAGCACGCGCAGGGTCCATCGCCGGCCCAGCAGGTCGAGGAGCACCATGATCGGCCGCCCGCTGCTGGATAGCCGGACCAGCGGGTCTGGCCGAGCCGGGTCTGGCTGTGGCGGGTCCGGCTGGGTCATCCGCGCCTCCCGTAGTCCGTGCTTCTATTTCCGAAGCAGTGGTGTTATCGTAGCACCATGCTTCGGAATTCGAACCAGAATACGGCCTCCCGGGTCGAGCCCGTGACGCCGCCCTACGACGAGGGCACCGCCGCCGCGCTCGAGGTGCTGGGGCCGCCGCTCGGGATCTTCCGGGTCCTGGCCCGCCGCCCGGACCGGGCCCACGGCGTGGCCGGCTGGGGACGCTACTACCTGTCCCGGCGGTGCGCCCTGTCGCTGCGCCACCGGGAGCTGCTCATCTTGCGCACCACCGCGCTGTGCGGGGCCGAGTACGAGTGGGGCGTGCACGTCCGGTTCTTCGCGGCCAAGGCCGCCCTGTCCGGCGCGCAGGTCCGCTCGGTGACCAGCGGGCACCCGGACGACCCGTGCTGGACCGACCCGGCCGACCGCGCGGTGCTCCGGGCCGCCGACGCGCTGGACCGCGACAGTGACCTGACCGACGCCGACTGGGCCAGCCTGGCTGGTCAGGTCGGCCCGGAGGGCGCCATCGACACCCTGCTGATCTGCGGCTGGTACCGGGCGATCTCGTACCTGGCCCGGGCGACCCGGCTCGCGCCCGAGCCGGGCGCGCCGCTGTTCGCCGACGTCTGACCCGTACCGGCATGAACAGCGCTGCCGTGACCGAGATCCGGGCGTTCGGCCCGCTGACCGTGGCCGGGCGTACCGTGCCCCGGCAGCGCGAGCGGACCCTGCTCGCGCTGCTCGTCGCGGCGCACGGCCAGCCCGTCACCGGATCGCGGCTCGCGGGCCAGCTGTGGCACGGCGAGCCGCCGCCCAGCGCGCAGACCGGGCTGCAGGTGGCGGCGTCCCGGCTGCGCGCGCTGGTCGAGCCGGGGCGGCCGCCGCGCGGCGCCGGCCCGGCACGTGGTGAGCGTCGGCGACGGGTACGCGCTGCGGCTCCCGGCGGACGCCGTTGACGTGTGGCGGTTTGCCGCGGCCGCCCGCCGGGCCGCGGGGGCTCCGGCGGGCGAGCGCGTCGCGCGCTGCGACGAGGCTCTCGGCTGGTGGACGGGCACGCCGTACGCGGACTGCGCGGACACCGGCGTGGTGCGCGGCGAGGTGGACCGGCTGACCGAGACGCGGCTGTCACTGCTGGAGGCCAGGGCGGGCGCGCTGCTCGACCGGGGCCGTCCCGACATGGTGGTGCGCGAGCTCGCCCCGGTCGCCCGCGAGCACCCGTTCCGTGAGGGGCTGTGGTCGCTGCTCGCTCTCGGCCAGTACCGCACGCTGCGCCAGGCTGACGCGCTGGCCACGCTGCGCGAGCTGCGGCGGCGGCTCGGGGGAGAGCTCGGCATCGACCCGTCCGCGCAGGTGCGCGAGCTGGAGACCGGGATCCTGCGGCAGGCGCCGGAACTAGCCGGGCCGCCGGCCGCGGTCAGCATCAGTGCCCCGGCCGCGGTCACCGCCGCCGTTCCTGACCTGGTCACCGCCACGGTTCCTGACCTGGTCACCGCTAGCGTCCCGGCGGTGGCCACGCGGGTTACCCCGGCGCGGCGCCCGCGCTGGTCGGCCGGGACGCGGCCCTGGCGGTCCTGACCGGCGCGGTGGACCGGCTGCTCGCCGGGCCCGGCGGCGCCGCGATCGTCTCCGGCGAGGCGGGCATCGGCAAGTCGGAACTCGTCGCCGCCGTCCGGCGCTACGCCGCCGCGCACGGTGCCGCCGTCGCCGTGGGGCGGTGCCACGAGGCCGACCTGGCCCCCGCCTTCTGGCCCTGGCTGCCGGTGCTCCGCCAGCTGACAGGCCAGCTCCCGGCCGATGACGTGCCGCGAGGAGATCGGGCCGCTGCTCGAGGCTGGCCGGGACGCCCCGGAGCCGGGGGGCGCGGCGGTGCTGCGCACCTACGACGCGATGGCGCGGCTGGTCGCCGACGCGGGCCGGCGCCAGCCGCTGCTGCTGGTCATCGAGGACGTGCACTGGGCCGACGCGTCGTCGCTGCGGGCCCTGGCCCACCTGGTCAGCGTGGCGGACGCGCCGGTCCTGGTGCTGGTGACCCGGCGCACCGCCGCCGGGCCCCGGTCGGACGCGCTGATCGCGGCGCTGGCCGCGCATGACCCGGGCGGGCGCGCTGCGGATCCGCCTGGACGGCCTCGGCGCGGGAGACGTCACGACGCTGCTCGGCCGGCACGTCGACGCGGCCGGCCCGGAGCTCGGCGCGGTCGTCGCCGAGCGGACCGGCGGCAACCCGCTGTTCGTCATCGAGTTCGGCCGGCTGCTGCGCGCGGCGGGCGTGACGGACCCGGAGCAGGCGGCCCGGGTGCCCGCGCCGGACGGTGTCGCGGATGTGCTGCGGATGCGGCTGCGCGGGCTGCCGGAACTGGCCCGGGAACTGCTCGCGGCGGCGGCGGTGGCCGGCCGGGACATCGACCCGGCGCTGATCGCCGCGGCATCCGGGGCACCGGCTGCGGACGTGCTCGACGCACTGGACGCGGCCGCGGCGGCCGGACTGGTCAGGCTGGCCGGCGCGGCTCCGGCGGAGCTGGTCGGTCTGGGCGCCGCCGCCCCGCCTGAGCTGGTCCGGACGGCCGCCGGCGGCGGGGCGTTCGCCCATGCGCTGGTCCGCGAGACGCTGTACGGCGACCTGCCCGCTGCGCGGCGCACCCGGCTGCACGCCGCGCTGGCCGGGGCGCTCGAGTCGCGGCTGCCGGGTGACCCCGAACGGCGGGCCGAGGTCGCCCACCACTACCGGATGGCCGCCCCGCTCGGCCCCGGTTACGCGGCCAAGGCGGTCGAGCACCTGGCCGCCGCGGCCCGGACCGCCGACGAGCGGCACGCGGCGGAGGAGTCGGTCGAGCTGTGGCGGCAGGCCGTGGCCACGATGGGGCTCACCGCCGGACCCGAGCCGGTGCGCATGCTCACCTTGCTGTCCGCTCAGGCCGCGGCCGAGATGCGGCTCGGCGGTACGGCTGACGCTCGCACGCATGTCGCCGAGGCGATCGAGATAGGGCGCCGGGCGGGTCGCTGGGATCTGGCCGGCGAGGCGGCGACCGTGCTGGCCGACGGCGGCGGGGTGTGGGCCTGGCGCCCGTACGGCACCGAGGACGACGGGATGACCGCGGCGCTGCGGGACTGCCTCGCGCACCTGCCGGACGGCCCGCTCGCCGCCCGGGTGCTGGCCGCACTGCAGCTGGAGTACTCGTTCACGCGCCGTCTGGACGAAGCCGACAAGTGCGGGCACCGGTCGGTCGCGATGGCCCGGGCCGCGGGTGACACCGACGTGCTGATCCGGGTGCTCAACCTGCGGGCGCTGGCCACCTGGGGGCCGGGCGCGCACGCCGAGCGGCGGGGGATCGGCACCGAGCTGCTCACCCTGCCGCTGCGCGGCGAGCAAGAGGTCGCCGCGCTGTTCCAGTACGGGACCGCGCTGCACGAGGCGGGCCTGGTCGCGGACGCGGACGAGGTGATGGCCCGGTGCCGGGCCGCCGCCGCCCGGCTGCGCCACACCGCGGCGGACGTGCCCCTGGCCTGGTGGGACTTCATGCGCGCGGTGGAGCGGGACGACCCGGAGCGGTTCGCGCTCGGCTCGGCCGCCCTCGCCTGCACCGGCGCAGCGGCATCGTGACCATGGACGAGATGTCCGGCATCCACGCGCTGCGCACCGCCACCGCCGGGGCCCCGGTACCCGCCGACGTGGTGGCCAGCGCCGGGGCCAGCGGCAACCCCGGCTTCCGGGCGCTGGTGGGTCACGCGCTGGCGGAGGCCGGCGACCCGGCCGCGGGCGTGCGGCTGCTCGGCCCGGCGGCTCCCGGCCAGGCACCCGGTTACGCGGCCCTGGCCGCCGACTGCCTGCGCACCGCCGTGTTCGCGGCGGCCGGCCGGGCCGACGGACACCTGTGCCGCGCTGGACCGGATCACCGGCTGGTCCGGCGAGCTCGTCCTGTACGGCAACGCCGATCATCTCGGGGCGGTGGACTACTTCATCGCGCTCGGGCTGGCCGCGCTGGGCGAGAACGGCACCGCGGCGCGGCATGCGCGCGCAGCGGCGGAGCGGTGCGCCGCGATCGGCAACCGGCCGTGGGCCCGCCGGGCGGCGGCGCTGGCGGACCGGTTGGCGGCTGGTAAGCCAGCCGGCGGCCTGGCCCGGTCAGCCGGCCGAAGCCGGTAAGCCAGCCAGCCCCGAGGCAGGTAACCCAGCGGGAAGTCGCAGGTAGGCGTTCCCGCCGAGGCTCGTCTCAGGAGATCCCGGAGACGAGAGGAACAACGATGTACACCGAGAAGAACGCGGCGCGGACCCCGCACCGCTTCGACGACCTGCGCCGGGTGGTGGCGGGCCGGGTGCATGGACCCGGCGACGTCGGCTGGGACGAGGTCCGGCGGCCCTGGAACGTGGCGGTGGAGCAGACGGCCGCTGGCCGTGGTCGAGGTGGCCGACGCCGAGGACGTCCGTCACGCGGTGCGCTGGGCGGCGGACAGCGACCGGCAGGTCACCGCGCAGCCGGTCGGCCACGGCGCTCGCGACGACCTGGACCAGGTGCTGGTGTTGCGGACCCGGGCGCTGAACGCCATCAAGGTCGACCTGGCCGCGCGGACCGCGACCGTCGGCGCCGGGGTCAAGGCCGGCGAGCTGCTGGACGCGCTGTCCGGGACCGGGCTCACCTTCCTGGCCGGCAGCAGCACCGACCCGACCGTGGTGGGCATGACGCTCGGCGGCGGGATGAGCTGGTTCGGCCGCCGGTATGGCCTGGCCGCCAACGCGATCGAGGCGGTCGAGCTGGTCGACGGGATGGGCCGGGCCCGGGAGGTCACCCGCGGCCAGCGACCCCGAACTGTTCTGGGCGCTGCGCGGTGGTGGCGGCGACTTCGGGATCGTCACGTCGATGCGGATCCGGCTGTTCCCGGCCCGCGAGATCTACGGCGGTCAGCTGATGTGGCCCGTGGACCGGCTGCCGCCGTGCTCACGGCGTTCCGGGCGATCACCGCGGCCGCGCCGGAGCGGCTGACCCTGTGGCTGCACCGGCTGCAGTTCCCGCCGCGGCCAGAGCTGCCGGAGCCGCTGCGCGGCCGCGCGTTCGTCACCGTGGCGCTCACTCACCTCGGGCCGGCCGCCGAGGCGGAGGCGCTGATCGCGCCGCTGCGTCTCATTCCCGGCCCGGTGATCGGGCAGCTCGGCCCGGTCGAGCTACGGGACCTGGGCCAGGTCGCGGACGAGCCAGCCGACCCGATGCCGTCGATGCAGCACTCGTTCCTGCTCAACGACATCAGCGAGGACGTCATCGACGGCATCGCCGAGCTGGCCGGCCCGGACAGCAACTCACCGCTGATGATGCTCAAGGTGATGCACCTCGGTGGTGCGTTCCGGCAGGCCGGCGAGTCGGCCGGCGCGGCCGGCGAGATCGCCGAGCCGTACCTGCTGTTCGCCCTGGGCGTGCCGGGCAGCCCGGAGGCGGCGGCCGCGATCGCCGGCGCGTTCGGCCGTCTCCAGACGCGGCTGCGCGACCATGCCAGCGGGCGTACCGTGCCGAACTTCATGGGCACGGGCAGTGGCCTGGACCAGATCTGGCCGGCGGGCGTCCGGGCGAAGCTCGCCGAGATCAAGCGGCGGGTCGACCCGATGTACACCATCCACAGCAACCGGCCCGTCCTGTGAGGCCGGCCCAGCGCGCCGCGCGGCTTCTGCTGGGGGCCGCCGCGCTGCTCGCGCTCAGCACCGGCTGCGGCCATGCCAGCACCCCGGCCGCCGGGACCACGGTGACCGGCACCCCGGCGGCGGCCGGCGGCGACTCCGGTGCTTTCTGTGCGCTCGCCCGCGAGAAGGGCGCCGCCGACCTGCTCAACCTGCGGGACAGCTCGGCCCAGGGCGGCGGACTGGACAAGGTCCTGGCCAACCTGGACGAGCTCACCGCGGCCGCCCCGGCCGTGATCAAGAGCGACTACGTACGCCTAGACCAGCTCGAGCACGCGCTGCTCGGCGGCCAGCCCGACCCGCAGCAGCTCGCCCGGGTGGAGAGCCCGGACACCGTCGCCAGCCTCCAGCGCATCCAGCGCTACCTGGCCAGCCACTGCGAAATCAGGGAGAGGACATGAAACTAGCCCTATTCGGCGCCACCGGGACGACCGGTTCGGCGCTGGTCGGCCAGGCGCTCGCGGCGGGTCACGAACTGCGGGTGCTCGCCCGCACGCCGTCCAAGGTCACCTGCACGGATCACCGGCTGACCCGCACAATCTCGGCCGCAAGCTGATCCTGCCCATGCTGCGCCTGGGCAGCCGGACGCTCATCGCCGATTCGCGGGCAATGGCCGACTCCGTTCGGCACTGTGGTCTTGACTGGACCGTAGTCCGGACGCCGCGCATCACCCGGGGGGAAAGCACCGGGATCGCGCGCACCGGGGCGCTGGCCATCGGCCCGTGGAACAGCGTGGTCAACGCCGACGTGGCCGCCCTGGTGCTGCGCTGCCTGGATGATCCGGCCACGATCGGCACCGCGCCGATGAGCGCCGACGGCCGCGGCCAGTCCGCGCTCGGCGTCCTGCGGACCCTGCACGACATCGTCCGCCCGCCCCGAGGGCTGGAGAACAATCATGAGCAATGAAGACGGAATCCTGATTATCGGGAGCGGATTCGCCGGGGTCTGGGCCGCGGCCGCCGCCAGCCGGGTCCGGGCCGACGCGGGCCTGGGCGACCGGGACCTGCCGATTACGGTCGTGAGCGACCGCCGGGACCTGGTCATCCGGCCGCGGCTGTACGAGGCCGACCCGCGCCGGATGCGGGTGCCGCTGCGCGACATGCTGGACCCGGCGGGTGTCCGGCAGGTGCACGCGACCGTCACGGGCGTGACCCGGCCGGCCGGGCGCGGGCCGGGACGGGCCGACCTCGCGTATCCGGGCGGCGCGGCCGCGTCGCTGGGCTTCGCCCGGCTCGTGCTGGCCGCCGGCAGCCGGGTCACCCGGCCGGACCTGCCGGGCGCCCCGGCCTGTTCGACATCGACACCCTGGGCGGCGCCACGCGACTCGATGAGCACCTGCACCGGCTGGCCCGCGAGCCGGCCAGCCGGGCCCGGGACACCGTGGTGGTGATCGGCGCCGGCTTCACCGGCATCGAGCTGGCCACCGCCCTGCCGTCCCGGCTGCTCGCGCTCGCGCCGGGACGGCCGGGCCGGGTCGTCCTGGTCGAGGCCGGCTCCGTGGTCGGGCCGGCGCTCGGCGACGGTCCCCGGCCGGTGATACAGCAGGCGCTGGACGACGTGGGCGTGCAGGTACTGCTCGGCCGGCGCCTCACCACGGTCCGCCCCGCCGCGGTGGAGCTATCGGACGGCTCGGTGATCGAGACGGCCACGGCCATCTGGACCGGCGGCCTGACCGCCAGCCCGCTGACCTGCCTGTATCAGTGGTACACGGGACGACCTCGGCCGGCTGGCCGTCGATCAGTTCCTCCGCGTGCCCGGGGCGCCCGCGGTATTCGCGGCCGGGGACACGGCCGCCGTCAGCGGCCCGGACGGGCACCGGGTCCTGCAGAGCTGCCAGCACGCCATCCCGCTGGGCAAGTTCGCCGGCCACAACGCGGCCAGCGACCTGCTCGGCCACCCGCTCGAGCGGTTCGATCCCGGGCCGTACCTCACCTGCCTGGATCTCGGCGACGCCGGAGCCGTGGCCACGGCCGGCTGGGACCGGGAAGTCCGGCTCACCGGCGAGGCAGCGAAGGCGCTGAAAAAGGCCATCTGTGAGTCCTACATCTACCCGCCCGTGCACGACGCCGACGCGCTCATGGCGGAGGCAGGGCGCCGCCCGCAGCCCGCTGTCCTGGTCTGAACCCCAGTAGTTAGCGACCTTGTGCTGTCATTAGCAGCATTGCTAGCATTGTAGTCAAGCAGATTCTGGGAGAGAAACTATGGCGACGCTGACGATCCGGGGGCTTGATCCGGTCACGCATGCGCGGCTGCGGGTCGAAGCTGCACGGCATGGCCGTTCGATGGAGGCTGAGGTGAGGGCGATTCTCCAGGAACGGCTGATGCCCAGCGCCGGCGAGCGTGGCCTCGGAAGCCGCATCCGGACCCGCTTCCGGGGGCTTGAAGGTGATCTAGAGATCCCCGACCGCAGCGGCGAACTGCCGCGCGCGGCGGAGTTCGGCCCGTGATCGCCCTCGATACCAACGTCATCTCCGAGCTGGCCCGCCAGGTACCTGAGCCTGGAGTGCTGTCCTGGCTCGACTCGCTTGAAGTTGCCGAGGTAGTCACGACCGCCGTTACCGCGGCCGAGTTGCAGTACGGTGTCGCGCGGCTTCCCGGCGGCCACCGGAAGCGGGAGCTGACCGCGGTGATCCGCGGCATCTTGACCGAAGACTTCCAGGGCCGCGTTCGTCCCTTCGATGAGCGCGCCTCCGTGCGGTACGCGGAGATCGTCACCGATCGCGAGCGGGCTGGCCGCCCCATCGGCGTCGCTGACGCCCAGATAGCAGCCATCTGCCGGGACCTCGGTGCCACGCTAGCCACCCGCAACACCGCCGACTTCGAGGAAACGGGCATCGAGCTCATCAACCCATGGAAACTCGCCTGACCTCGGATGGACGCCGGGGCCCCGTGGTTGTACCACGGGGCCCCGGCCAGGTCCCTCCTGGCCAGCCAGACGGTTCCTCGTTGTGGGTGCCATTCGGTGCCCATGGCGACGTGGACCGGCGAGGCAGATGAGATCCTAGGAATCAATGGAACACGATGAGTAATCGACAGGTTCAGCTCGCGGCCTGGCGGGCGGCCTCGAAGGGAGCCCGGTCGAAGATGAACCGGCTGCGGGTGATCCGGCCGTCGGCCACGGTGACGCACTCGGCGGCAGGCGCGCTGGCCACCGGGACGGTCGCGGTGTCGTACACGACGACCGCGGTTTTCTCGTCGCCGAACGCCGCAATGAGCTCCGAGCCGGTAAGAATCTGGACGAACGGGCGCATGAAGTCCAGGTACGCCTCCCGGCCCTCCAGCCGGCCCGCGGGGGCGTCGCAGACGATGTTCTCAGCGATGTACTCCATCGCCTTATCCACGTCGTGGCTGGTCCACGCGTGGAAGTAGGCCAGGGCGGTGCGCAGCGCGGGGCTGGTGGTCTCGGTCATGGCGTGTCTCTTTCTTGCGTCGTAGCGTCCGTCATTGAGGTAGACACCGCGGCGCGCGGGAACGGAACGCTGGCCGGGAAGTTCCGGCGAGCTGGCATGCTGGGACCATGGAGCAGGCCATCCTGGAACGCGCCCAGGCCGGCGAGGAGCAGGCGTTCCGCGCCCTGGTCGAGCCGTACCGCCGGGAACTGCAGGTGCACTGCTATCGGCTGACCGGTTCGCTGGCCGACGCCGAGGATCTGCTGCAGGAGACGCTGCTGGCCGCCTGGCGGGGCCTGGCCGGCTTCCAGCAGCGGTCGTCGCTGCGCTCGTGGCTGTACCGCATCGCGACCAACCAGTGCCTCAACGCGCTGCGCGCGGCTGGGCGGCGCATCCCGGCCAGCCCGGTGCCGCCGTTCCAGCCGCCGGAACCCACCCGGCGCAGCGAGATCACCTGGCTCCAGCCGTACCCGGACGCGCTGCTCGAGGGCATCGCCGACACGGCGCCCGGCCCCGAGGCCAGGTACCAGGTCACCGAGGCGATCGAGCTGGCCTTCGTGGCCGGGCTGCAGCGCATGCCGCCACGGCAAGCGGCCACGCTCGTGCTCCGCGACGTGCTCGGCTACCCCGCCGAGGAGGCGGCGGCCATGCTCGGGACCAGCCCGGTCGCGATCAAGGGGACCCTGCAGCGGGCCCGCGCCGCAATGGACCGCAGCCGCGGCGCGTCCGGCGGTGCCGGGTACCGGCTGCCGTCGGAGGACGAGCGCGTGGTGGCCCGCCGGTTCGCCGACGCCTACGTTGCCGCCGACATCGACGGCGTGATCGCGCTGCTCACCGACGACGCCTGGCTGTCTATGCCGCCGGCCCCGCACGAGTACGGCGGCCACGCCGCGATCCGGTCCTTCCTGCAGGCCAGCTTTGGCTTCCGCGGCGACCGCCGGATCCAGCTGGTGCCTATCCGGGCCAACACCCAGGCCGCCCTGGCCAGCTACGTCGGCCCGCCCGGCGGGACGGCGCGGCCCGGCGGCCTGTTCGTCCTCGGCCTGGAGGGCGCCCGGATCCGCGCTGTCACCCGGTTCCACGTCGACGAGCTCTACCCACGGTTCGGGCTGCCCGGGTCGCTGCCCGGGTGATCCCGGCGGGGCGCTGGTAAATTACCCGGAGTGCGAGCCATCGTGGTGCGTAAGGCGGGCGGCCCGTCGGCGTTGCGGCTCGAGGAGCTGCCCACGCCGTCGCCCGGTCCTGACGAGGTCACGATCGACGTGGCGTACGCCGGCACCGGCTTCGTCGACACGCTGTTCCGGTCGGGTGCCCTGCCGGCGCCGCTGCCGTTCGTGCCCGGCATCGAGGTGACGGGCACGGTCCGGGAGATCGGCGAAGGCGTCACTGACCTGGCACCCGGGGACACGGTCGGGGCTATGCTCAACGACTTCGGCCGGGGCTGGCGGGCCGGCGGGTACGCCAGCGTCGCCGTCGCGCACCGCACGATGACGGTGCCGCTGCCTTCGGGTGCGGACCTGGCCCGGGTGACCGCCGTGCTCATCAACGGCGTCACCGCCTGGCTGGCGCTGCGCGACCTGGCCCGGACCGCCAGCACGGACTCGGTGGTGGTACTGGGCGCCAGCGGCGGCCTGGGTGGTACCACCTGCCGCCTGGCCGCGCTGCTGCCCAGCCGGCGCGTGGTCGGCGTGGTCAGCCGGGACGTGAGCCGCGCGCCGGCGGCCTGCACCAACGTGGTCCTGTCATCCGAGTTCGACGGCTGGATCGCGGACCCGGCCAACGCGCCCGATGTCGTGATCGACCCGGTCGGCGGCGGGTTGCGGACCACGGCGTTCGTGCACCTGGCGCCGTTCGGCCGTCAGGTCATCCTGGGCAACGCCAGCGGCGACGACCCGCCCCTGTCGGGCGACGGCGCCTGGCACGGTAGCCGGACCCTGTCCGGCCTCTCGCTCGGCGCCACCGCCCATCTCGTGGTGCCGCAAGTCCAGGCGGCTCTGTATGGCCTGGTCGACCTGATGGCGCGGAGCGCCCTGGACGAGCCGAGCCCGGCGGTGGTGCCCCTGGGTGAGGCCGCCGCCGTGCACCAGGCGTTCGCCGACCGCACCGCGCCGCCCAAGACCGTCCTGGACGTGTCCGCATAACGCAGCACCGGGTCAGTGCAGTAGCGGGCCAGTAGGGCTTTGCCGATTATCTGCTCTGCGGGTCTCTGACGCTTAGTGTCGTTACCTGTACACGGATGGCGTCCGATCGCGCTTTCGGAAATACTTTTCCATGATCGAGAAGAGTTTAGCGTCTTGCGATAGGCAAACCCTTCGTGATCATGAAGTGCGTGGCCTGGACCTGATTCTGGCAGTCACATCTGCCGCCGTAGGCTCATTCGCCTCGCATTCTGGGCGCCTTCTTGAACGATCTTATTATCGTGGACAGTTACCCCCTATTTCCCGCGGGTATCGATCCGCGGTGATGGACGCCGTGAATGGATCGACCCCATGGCGGACGTGCCCGCGGCAGGCCGCGCGGGAGTTACCGCTGACGGCTCCCCGGCCTTTTGAAGATCGTGGAAAACGGCGTCATGGCAAGGTTTTCATGATCGCGAAGGGTGTGGTACTGCTAGGCGTACCTTTTCCTTCGCGATCATGGAAGGGTGACCGGGAATGCCGGTCCGGCGAGGTTCCAGAGGCGGGTGTGACTACGGATGCAGCGCCCGGACGGAGGCCTTCCTGATAGCCGCTGCCCGGTGAGAGGTCAGAGCCGGATCGTCGCCGCAATGGCCAGACAGCGGGACTGACCTGTGTTTTCGCATTTGACACCCTTCGGGTTTCCGGGGGTTACGGTCCACGATTGCCCGCTAGCCTCAGCTGCGGGGTAGATGTGGCTATTGATGCCTGCGCCATGATCGTGTGCAGTTACCCTCCGCTTCCCGGGGGGTAACTGCACACGATAAGCCGATCATGGATTATCGCGGCGCCGGCATGATACGTGCGAGAGTGGCGAGTCACCGGAGGTCAGCGCCCGGGTGGGCCTGCGGGGAAGCGGGATCGCCGCCTCGATGACCAGGCGGCGAAGCCGATCCGCTTTCTCGCATTCGGTGCCCCCGCTTTCCGGGGGTAACTATCCACGATAACGGCCGTCGGCCGGTGGTCGTATCAGTGGCCACAGCCGTCCCGAGCCGAGGGCCTGACAGCCTGGGCCCAGGCGTGCGGGCACAGGAGGTGACTTCTTTACCTCGTGTCAGGGCCGGGGCCGGATTGCAGCCTCGGTGCTCAGGTGACTGAACCGGCTCACGGTTTTGCGCTGGCGATCCGTCCCTTTCCTGCGGCCTACGATCCGCGCTAACCAGTTCCGTTAAAGCAGCTACGAGTGGCGTGAGCCCTCACGGCGGGAACCCGTATGGCCCATTTCCGAACGACACCCAAGGCGCCGTTCAGTGCAGTGCCGCCGCACCAAGAGCGGCAAGCAGCGCCAGGCCGGCTGCCAGCCAGGTGACCTGATCGCCGACGAGGCCGCTGTGCAGACGGCGCAGCCACCCGGTGCCGCCCGCCAGTGCCCGGCGGAGCCCGGCCGCCCGCCGGTCCAGCGCGATGCCCGCCACGGCCAGCGCGACCAGCACCTGGCCGAGGTCAGTGAGCACCCCGCCTGCGGATATCGCCGGGTCGGCCGGGACGGCCGGGCCCTTCGGCGGGATGGGGCTGCCGTGGGTGCCGAGTACCCCGGCCGCATAGGACGCGCGGTCCGAGAAGGCCGCCGCGGCCGCCACCGCGTGTTCCTCGATGCCCGACGTCAGCCCGAGCCCGAGCCCGATCGCGAGCAGCACCAGCGGCGGCAGCACCATGGTCAGCGGCACGCGCTTCCGGCGCCCGGACCGCTCCCGCCCGTCATGACCTCCGTCCGCACCGGGCTTACCTTCCGCACCAGGCTTCCCGTCCGGACCAGGCTTCCCGTCCGGATCAGACTTCCCTTCCGAATCGGGCTTGCCTTCCGGACCGGGCTTGCCTTCCGGACCGGCGGTGTCGGATTCGTCCTCGTCCTCTTCCCCGGGGTCGTCCGCGGTCCCCGTATCCGAACGCGAGCTCTCGCTCGACCCCCAGCCCAGCCAGATCCGCCCGGCCGCCCGCAGCACGGCGCCGCTGGACAAGATCACGGACAGCGCGATCACGAGCTCCATCCACGGCATGCCCGCCTCGTCCGCCGCGTCCACCAGCAGCGCGTGCCCGGCTGAGGACACGAACGGCGGCAGGTCGGCCAGGACCAGCGCGCCCAGCGCGATGGTGATGCCGGTGACCGGCAGCCCGCGGCCGCGCCCGTGCAGCTTGAGCTCGCTGACGCTGGCCCGCTGGTGCTGCACGACGCCGGCCCCGAGGAACAGCGCCGACTTGGCCAGGCCGTCGCCGATCACCAGTAGCGACGCGCCGGCTAGGCCGAGCGGGGTGAGCAGGCCGGCCCCGATCAGGTAGATGCCTAGGTGGCTCATGGTGACGAAGGCCAGCATCCGCTTGAGGTGCGTCTGGGCCAGCGCCATGACCGCCCCGACGATCGCGGTGAGGACCCCGAGCCCGACCAGCACCGCCCGCATCCGCGGGCCGACCCCGCCCGCCAGGCCGGAGAAGACGGTGTCCCACACCCGGATCACGGCGAACAAGCCGAGCTCGCTCATCACCCCGGCGAACAGCACGCACACCGGGGTCGGGGCCGAGCCGTAGGCGTCGGGCAGCCAGAAGTGGAACGGGACGACCGCCGCCTTGACCAGGAAGCCGCCGGTCAGCAGCGCGAACGCCACCACCACGAGCCCGTCGGCGTGCCGCCCGGCCAGCGCCTGGCCGATCTGGGCCAGGTTCAGCGAGCCGGTCCGCGCGTACAGGAACCCCACGCCCATCAGGACGGTCATGCCCCCGAGGCTGTTGGTGACAGCGAAGTTGATGGCCCCTTGCAGCGGCGCCGGATGCCCGGCGTTGTAGCCGGTGAGCACGAATGCGGTCACCGCGACCAGCTCGAACGCGACGAACAGGTTGAACAGGTCCCCGGTCAGGCAGAAGTCCACGCTGGCGGCCAGGAAGATCAGGATCAGGGCGTGGTGGCGGCCGCGGGCACTGTCGAAGTACCGCCAGCAGTAGACCAGGGCGGCGCTGGCCAGCACTCCGGCCAGGGACGCCATGCCCGCGCCGAGCGGGCCGGCCGCGTAGTCGATCCCGATGACCATGCCCGCCGAGGGACGCCAGCCGGAGAACCAGTAGATCATCGGATGGCCGGCGCTGTCGGCCATCACGGTCAGGGTTACGGCGGTGGTGGCGAGCGCGACCGCGATGGCGATCAGGTCCCGGACCCGCCGGGGCAGCAGCCAGCTGAACCCGGCCAGCACGGCGGCGCCGCCCAGCGGGACCACCGCTGAGGTGGGCAGGAGCACGGAGGTCGACACGAGGCCCACGCCGGTCACTCCCTGGTCGCCTTGAGCGCGTCGGGATCCAGCGTCCCGGCTCGCTTGTGCACCTGCACGCTCAGCGCCATCAGCAGGGCGGTGACCGCGGCCCCGACCACCACGTCGGTGAGCGCGAGCGCCTGCATGACCGCGTCCACGGCCGGCCCGGGGTGGGCGGGCAGGTCGACGAACACCGGGGCATGACCGCCGTTGCGGTAGCCGATCTCCAGCAGCAGGATGTCGGTGGCGGACTGGGCGACCGACACGCAGACCACCAGGTGAATGAGGTTACGGCTGGTGACGACGCCGTAGATGCCGACCAGGAAGAGCCAGGCGACGACGCCGTAGGCCAGGACGCTCATCGCTGCCCCGTTCTCGTCCGGATGACCGCCGTCTGGTCCAGGAACTCCGACGCCAGGATGGCGAAACCGCCCGCCACCTCCAGGCCGACGGTCAGGTTCAGCAGCGGGATGGTGCCGCCCGAGATCGGGTTCCCGGTGACGCCCAGGCCGACGACGTTGGTGAGGAAGACGTCGCCGGCCATCAGGCCGAGCAGCCCGATGAACACGTACCCGAAGGCGCCCACCCCGTCGGAGGACTCCAGCAGCGCATCCGGCTGGTACCGCTCGACCGTCCGGTAGTTGGTACCCAGGTAGACGACGTACAGGGCGCTGGCCAGGATGACGCCGCCCTGGAACCCGCCGCCCGGGGTGAGCGTGCCGTGGGTGACCGTCTCCAGGCCGGTCAGCACGAGCAGCGAACTGAGGAACACCGCCAGCAGCCACACCGCCGGGCTCGGCGGCGGGATCGTCCGGTCCGGCGCCTTGTCCTCGGGCAGCTCGCGGGTCTCGTCGCTGAGCGGCCGCAGCAGCACCGAGATCCCGGTCACCGCGCCGAGCAGGATGAACTCCTCGAACAGGGTGTCGATGCCGCGGTAGTCGAAGGTGATGGCCGACACCACGTCGGTCACGTGCCGCTGCGGCCCGGACACCTCGTTGAGCATCCGGGCGTAGGCGCTGACCTGGCTGCCGAACGACGGCAGGCCGGCCAGGCCGATGCCCAGGGTCACGGCCAGCGCGGCCGCGGCCACCGCGAAGAACATCAGGCGCGCGCGGCGGCTCATTCCCGGTCCTTCCGCACCTTGGCCAGGGCCAGCAGCACGATCAGCGGCAGCGCGATAGCGCCCACCACGATCTGCGACAGTGCCACGTCTCCGGCCTGCACGGACAGGTAGAAAAAGGCCAGCGCCAGCCCGAAGAACCCGGCTACGAAGGCCTGCCGCAGCGGGTCTCTGGTCAGGACCACGGCCGTGCCCGACGCGGCCACCCAGACCAGCGCGACCGCGATGATTGCCTCGCTCACCCCTCCTCCTCGGGAGCGCCCGTGGCCTCGTCCTGCCGGTCCGACCAGGTGGCACCGCGCCGGATCGCGATGGCGCGGGCTATGGCGTGGCCAGCCAGCGGGTTGACGGTGACCAGGATGACGGCGACGCCGATGGCGGCCAGCCCCGAGGCGGACAGGCCCTCGCGGACCACGATCGAGGCGCAGATCCCGGTCGAGCCGAGCATCGCGGCCGGGGTGGTCAGGTGCATCCGGTCCAGCGGGTCATCGAGCACGGCCATCCCCACGCACGAGCCCACCACGATCACCAGGCCGGCCACCAGCAGGACGGCCGAGATGACCCCGGTCGCGGTCACCGCGCGCCGCCCGTCACAGCCGCGCTCGTCATAGCCACCGCTCCAGGAACCGGGCGAAGGCTACCGAGCCGCCGCTGGACAGCGCGGCCAGCACCACCGCCAGCGACGCCAGCCCCGATTCGCGATATCCGACCGCCAGGCACAAGATGGCGAGCGCCTGGACCGTGCCGGCCAGTCCCAGGGCCACGATCCGGTGCTCGGCGTCGAACCGCCAGCACACCCACGCGCACGGGATCAGCGCTACCTGGAGCACCAGCGCCGCGGCGAGATACCAGTTCATCGCGGCGGCGCCGGGTCCGCGCCGGACTCCGCGGCGCCCGGCCAGCCGGTGCACCAGCGCGGTGCCGGCTTCGGTGTCGATGTCGATCACGATCGTGTTCGGGGCCGCGGACATCAGCGCGGTCAGCACTGCTTCCCGCCGCGCGGCCGGCCAGCCGCGCGCGTCCGCCCCGAGATCCACCGGCACGGTGCACAGCGCGCCGGGCGGGACCGGCCGCCCGGCCGCCTTGCGGGCGGCCAGCGCGAAGACCTGCCAGGTCTCGGCCACCACCTGCCACGGCACAGCCGCTAGCGTGCGCAGGTCGGCCAGCCGGACGCTGGGCACCATCGCGCCCCGCTGGCTGACGAGGTACCCGGCGCCCACCGAGATCACGGCCGCCGCCGACCCTCCCACCAGGTCCTGTATGTCCGGCGTCCCGGCCTGCACGATCCACATGCCGAGCAGCACGCCGGCGTAGATCAGCCCGCCTGCCAGCAGGAACAGCCATCCCGGCCGCTTCGGTCCGGCCGTATCAGCCTCCCGCTGGCCCGTCTGGTTCCGCGCTGACATGGAACCTCCTCCAGGCGAGTGATCAGGCCCGATGCTAACGAACCCCGGACCGGTCCGGGGGGAGCCTGGCCCGGCATGTCCGGGTTAGCTGCCCGGCCTGTCCGAGATTAAGCCGCCGGGTGCAGGCCGCGGCGGTGTCCCGTTCGGCCCAGGCCGAAGCCGAATCCACCGCCTGCCGCGAGCAGCAGTCCGGCCGCGATGGCCGTCAGCCACGGCCACGGCGAGCCCGGGCCACGGGCCGCGGTACCGCCGAACCCCGTCGCGGCGCCGCCGGCGGGCGCGCGGGCGCTTCCCGCCGCGTCTTCGAGGTTGGCGACTTGCAGGCCGCCAACGCCGTCGAGGACAACCAGCGTGTGGATGGTGCCCGCGGCGAGGGCGATGGCCGCGCTGCCATCCGCGCCCGCGGTCACGGTCTCGGTCCCGGGGTGAGACGGCCTGGTAAGAGGTCACCGCGGGGAACGGCAGTTTGCTGGCGATCACCTTACCGTCCCATCTCACCGTGACCGTGGGCTGCTTCACCGATGCCTGGATCACCCGGACCAGGGACTTACGAGCACATCAGGCGACAGATGGGCCAGCCTGATCCAGCCGGTCTCTGGTGACGCGGAGGCAGTGGCCACCGCGGGAAGGCTCAGGAGCAGGGCCGCCGCTCCCAGCAGCGTGGCGATCCGTCGTGCGAGCCGCGGGCATGTCATGTGAATTCCTCCGTGGGGGCGTTCAGGGGTAGCTGACGGCCACCGGACTCGGGACGTCGAACCGTACGGTCACCAGTGACCGGCCGCTGCTGCTCCGGATCATGGCCACCGTGGCTGGCCGGTACGGGGATCGCTGAGCCCGCAGGAACGCCAGTACCGCCGTCAGGGCCGCGGGGGAGGCAGTACCGATCTCGGCACCTGGCAGCGGACGGCGGAACTGGCACCCGGCGGCAGGTCGCCGAGCGCCACCAGCCGGACCGGTAGCTGGGACGCCAGGGCCGAGAGCGTCACGAGCAGCCGGGAATCGACGCGGCCGGCCAGCAATGCGGCGCGTACCCGGGCCGTGGCCCGGAGGTTCCGGTTGCGCAGCAGTTGCCGGCCCGCGGAGATCGCGGCGGCGTGACCGGAGGCGAGCCGGGACCGGAAGGCCGCGGGCCCGTCCGGTGCGGCGACGCGAACGTCGACCCGCGCGGAGCCGGTGCCGAACCGGGCGATCACCAGCGGCGCGTAGGCGGCGGCAAGGCGAGCGCCGAACCTGGCCCGTACCGCCGGCGTCACGACGACCAGGCCGGAACCGAACGGGTGGCTGGCAGCGAGCGGGAATGTCCGTAGCCGGGCGGCCGGGACGCCCTGGTCGCGTACTTGCCCGCACATCGGCGGGTCGCACGCCGCGGTCACGACCAGCGTCCCGCCGGCCCGGCGGCCGCGGTTAGCGACAAGCTCGATAAGCATCGTCAGGGGACCCGGGCATCACTCCCGGGCTCCCCTCAGGGCTTAGTCGGCGGCTGCGAGGGAGTTATCCCCGCCGCCGAGGCGATCCTCGCCGCTTCCGACGCCGGGTCGCCGCCCTCGGGCACGCTGATGATGAAGCGGCTGAAGCGTCCGGCCGCCATGTTCACCTGGACGGCCGGCTGGTTCCGGTGCAGGATGCAGAAATCGAAGCCCTCACCGTGCTTGCGCGTACCCAGCACCGCGAACCCGACCACGCTGATCCCCGTCATCCGCCAGCCCCGCAGGCCCAGCCACGGCGTGGGGTCGGGCGCCACCGAGACGATGTCGGTCAGGCGGACCCGGATGTCATTGTGGAAGCTCCAGATCTTCTCGCTCAGGGTGAGATGGACGACGAGGTTCCAGTTGTCGACGATCAGCTCGGCCATGTCGGTCGACAATACGCCCGTGAGGGCTCAATAAGCGCGCTGGGCGCGAGCCGCCGGCGTCAGTGCCTCGCCGACCGCCTCGACCAGCAGCGTCATCTCGTAGGAGACCAGGTCCGTGTCGCACTCGGGCGCGGCCAGGACGGCCAGGCTGGAACCGTCGCTGATCACCTTGATGAGCATCAGGCCGCCCTCCATCTCCACCAGGCCCTGGGTGGGCAACCCGGCCGAGAAGATCCGCGCGGCACCCTGCATCAGGCTGGCCAGCCCGCAGGTGATGGCCGCGAACTGCTCGGCGAAGGCCTGCGGGATGTCCTGCGACATCGCCAGCATGAGGCCGTCAGCCGATACCACGACCGCGTGCGCGACGTCCGGGACCCGCGCGGTGAAGTCGGTGACGAGCCAGTCCAGGTCCCGGCGGTATGCGTAGCTCAACGGTCCGTTCTCATCTCTGCGGGGGACGTCTGACCCTCAGCCCGGCGGGCTCCGCGCTGGAAGCCGCTCAGCCGGCTGCGAGCCAGCTCGGGTGATCGCTGCGGCAGCGTGGCCTGGCCCCCGTGACCGTCGCCCGGCCGCCCGGCGGCGGGCTGGCCGCCATCCACGGATCCGGGCAGGAGGTTCGCGTGCGGGACGCGTACCGGCATCCCGGCGACCATGCGGTCGCCCCGGACCGGATTGGCGATGATCTGCGCGGCCTGCAGGCCTCCGGCCCAGCCGTCCGCGGCGGACATCCCGCCGCCGGCCGACGGCGAGGCCGTCTCGGGCGACGGGCGGTTACGGAACCAGCCCGACGCCGAGCTGGCGGCCGGTACCGGCTCACGCGACGCTGGCTCACGCGATATCGGCTCACGCGGCACCATCTCACGGGCGGCCGGGCCCGCTCGCAGAGCCGGGGCCGGGGCTACCGCGTCCGGCAGTTCGCGGGCGAACCGGCCGGTGACGGCGGGACTGGGGGTGCCCGGACCGGGGGCCGCGTGCTGGCCGGGCGTGTGCCTGGCCTGGGGGCCGCCGAGCCGCTGCGGCATGTCGCCGTAGAGGAGGTTCCCCCGCTCGGCCAGGCTGTCCGGCAGCCAGACCAGGGCGGTCAGCCCCTGCGGGCTCCCGGCGCGCAGCCGGACGCGCACCCCGTGCCGCTGGGCCAGCCGCGCCACCGCGAACAGCCCCATGTGCCGGGATACCGAATCGTCGATCGCGGGCGGATCATCGAGCCGCCGGTTGATCTCCGCCAGCCGGGGCGGGGAAATGCCGACGCCGTTGTCGCTTACCTGGATCAGCACGCCACCGCTGCCCAGTTCCTGGACCGACACCAGGACCCGGTTGTCGCTAGGGGAGAACACGGTGGCGTTCTCGATGAGCTCGGCCAGCAGGTGCACCACGTCGGACACCGCATGCCCCGAGACCATGACCCCGGGCTGGATCTTCAGCGCCACCCGGTTGTACTGCTCGATCTCCGAGATCGCGGCCCGCGTCACGTCGGTGAGCGGAACCGGTTCGCTCCATTTCCGCGCGCCCTCGTGCCCGGCGAGCAGGAGGAGGTTCTCGGAGTTCCGGCGCATCCGGGTGACCAGGTGGTCCATCGCGAACAGGTTGGCCAGCCGGCCGGGATCTTCCTCGTTCTGCTCCAGCGAGTCGATCATCCGCGCCAGCCGCTCGATCAGCGACTGGCTCCGCCGGGACAGGCTGACGAACACCGCGTTGAAGCTCCGGCGCAGCAGCGCCTCGTTTCCGGCGAGCCGGACCGCCTCGGCGTGCACCTGGTCGAACGCGCGGGCGACCTGGCCGATCTCGTCGACGGACAGCACGTCGATCGGAGCCACTTCCAGGCTCGCCGCCGGGTCCGGGTCATCGTCGAGCTGGCGTACCCGCTCCGGCAGCTGCACGGTGGCGATGTCGAGCGCGCCTGCCTGCAGCCTGCGCAGCGGCAGGACCAGGGACCGGGCGACGGCGAAGGTCGCGATGAGCACCAGGATCAGGATCGCCGCCGTCAGGATGCCGATGAACAGCGCGGACCGCTCCGCGCCGTGCTGCAGGACCTGGGCCCGGGCCACGATGTTCTGGGCCACCCCGAGCTCGACGGTCTGCATCTTGTTGATCGTGTCGGACACCGCCGAGTACCACGTGCCGGGTGCCTTCTGCGCGCTGATGCCGAGGGCGCCGACACCGATGTCCAGGCTGGCGGTGCTGGTGACGTACTGCTCGATGTTGATGGCCGTCGTGACCTTCTTGCCGGCCACGATGCGGGTGAAGGCGCTCTGCTCGGCGGGCGTGGCGGTCGCGTTGAACGCCGTCTCGTCCGCGCCCTGCCCCGCCACCACGGTGAACAGCGCCTGCTGCTCGGCAGTAGCGAACTTGCCCTGTGTAAAAGCGTCGAAAAGGATCGCGCGCTGCTGAGCGACCTGATCTTTTTCCTGGGCCAGCGCATTGAGCGTCTGCACATCGTTGGCGAGCGCGGGATCATCGGCCCCCTGCGCGATCTGGCCGTTCAGGGCCAGCATGGCGTTGATGGGGATGGAGTAGTCGGAGATCACTGCCAGCACCGACGTGCGGGTCTGGGCCACCTCGCGCCGGCCGCCCAGGCCGGTGATCGCCGAGCGCACGGCGGCCAGCTTGGCCTGGATGTCCGCTGGGAAGGAAGCGCCGACACCGGCGGCCAGTGCCTGGACCTTGGCCGCCGCCGTGTCGGTCGCGTTGTACAAGGGCGGGAGGGCGCCGGAATTGCTGGCGCTTCGGTACGTCAGGTCGCGCTCGTTCTCCAGGGCCTGGATCAGGACGATGGACTGCTGGCCGAGGTTGGCGAGCTGCGATACGCGGCTGAACTGGGCGGCGCTGTCCGTCGCCGCCGCGACCCGCAGGCCGCCGAAGACCAGGCCCACGGCGAGCGTCAGCATGATCACGGCGAACAGCCGCCACGACACCGGCCAGTTACGCAAGGTAAGGGCCTGCGAGCTCAGCAGCTTGAAGTCCGTCGATGTCTTCGCGGGCCGACGGGTCGGCGTCGGCATCGTCGTCGCGAGGCCGGGCGCTAGTTCCCCCGTGGTTTCCCATCGTTCGCATCCTCGCTTGCTACGGCCCTGTCCGAGCCCATGACCGCCATCAGTACGCGCTGCCGCGACTGTAATACGATCATGTCCCAAAAATTTAAGATTTGGGTACGTAACCTGCGATCTCATCAGGGCGGGGAGAGGGAAACGGCTCGGCGGCAGGGGGTCGCGACCGAGCCGTGGAACACGTCCGTCCGAGGGCGGCTCCGGCCTTCTGGCGCCCGGCGGAAGCCTTCCCGCTGCTCCGCCGGCATCGCGAACACCGGAGCCGACAGCACAACGGCCGGTGCCCAGAGCCGGGCACCGGCCGCACGCACCTCATGCGTCCATGAGGACATTGAGAGATTTTTAATGCCGAACGGGGAAGGCCTTTCCCCTCGGCCAAGCCTGGTCCCGGGTTCTGGCCCGGCGCACGGGGTGCGGGTGACCGTTCTCGGCCAGCAGCTCGCACTCCGCGGAGTCTCACGGGCGTCCTTGGCCGCGAGGCGCAGGACGAGGTTCTTCACGACCTGAGATCAGCGGCGGGCCAGGACACCACGTCCTCGTCCTGGACCCGCGCCGCGGAAGCGTTCTCGCCAGTTGCGGGCCCACTACCTGCGCAGGGCCAGGACAACGACGACGATGATGATGATGAGAACGACGGTCCCGATGCCGATATACATGGGGTTTTCCTCTCGCTGGGCGGTTGAAGACTCCCATCAGCTGCCCCTGGCATGGCGACCCAAACCGTTCCGTGCCGCCGCGCTGCCCTATCGGAGCGTTTCCGCAGGTAGTGAGCGGCAGCAAAAATTTTAAGTGCCCAGGTTGTAGGCGATCGTGGCCCAGTTGCCGGGGTCGTCCTGCCGCTGGAAGGAGATGCCGCTGCAGTTGTCCGGCAGCGTGACGGTGACCTTCTCGGTCGCCGGGCCGATGGTCACGGTCGTGATGCCGGAGAAGCCATGGGTGGTGTTGGAGAACGGGGCTACCCGCAGCTTGTTCGCGGTCTTGCCCTCGCCGCCGGGGTCGCAGAAGAACGCGATCCACTTGTACTGGCCTCCGCCGAACGAGACGGCACCGAACTTCCTGTCGTTCTGGATCTGCATGTCTTCATCTTCTTCCTCCGGAGGGAGCGGGCCCCGGTTGACTGAGGGGTGCCAGCCCAGAGCGGCCAGGCTGGCGAGAGTGCCCTGGTAAATGGACGTATCGCAGAAGCCGCAGCCGCTCCAGCTCGTCCGGTTCGCGCCGACCACGCCGTTGGTGCTCTGCCACAGGGTGTGCGGCAGCAGCCCGGCCGGGGACGACTGGTACGCCGCCACCCAGGTACGGCGGTCGGAGCCGAAGATGGGCGCGAGCCCCGCGGTATTCGCGAAATTCTGGCCGCTGTACAGCCACGAACGCTGGCTGAGCGGCCGGGACTCCAGGCCGTAAGCGCCGTCGATGATGCCGAACCACTCGTTGGCCCGGGCGGACTGGTTCCCCGCTCCCTCTTCCAGGTCGAGAACGGGAATCTCGCCCTCGTTCAGGTTCGGGCCGATCCAGTCGATGAACGCATTGGCCTGCGAAGCCGCATCCTGGCCCGCCCGCAGGTACTGGTACAAGCCGCAGAACCCGAACCCGTGCGATTTGATCGACGCGCGGTTCGACACCAGCATTCCGTCCAGGTGGTTATTGCCGTATCCGACCCGGATGATGGCCGCCCCGCCGTTCTGCGACTTAATCCCGGCCCAGTTGGGGGCGTTGCCGCCCGCCGGTGACTGGAACTCGCTGACATCCGGCAGCGTGATAGCCAACTTTGTCGCCTCCCTCCCGCTCCCCAGGTGACAAGGCATAAGGGTAATCAGCGCCGACCCGCCATGATCAGGTAGTTGTCAAGATCCGGGTGCCCCGCTCGTCCCACCCCGCCCCTCAGTAACCTGGAGGCTTGACCCCCACGATCCGCCGCTACCGCGACAGCGACCTGGCCGCCGTGTACGACATCTGCGTAGAGACCGCCAACGCAGGTCAGGGTGCGCGCGGCCGGTACAGCACCGATGACCTGGTTCCCGATTCCGTGGCGGGCCCGTACGTGGTGCTGGAGCCGGAGCACGCCTACGTCCTGGACAACGGCGAGCGCGCAGTCGGCTACGTCATCGGCACGGCTAACACCCCGGCCTTCGTCGCCGCCTACACCGAACGCTGGCTGCCGCGACTGCGGACCCGCTACCAGCCACTGTCGAAGCCCCCAGAGACGGAAGAGGAGCACCGCATCGACGCGATGTTCCACCCGGAACGCTGGATAGTGCCCGAGCTGGCCGATCATCCGGCGCACCTGCACATCAACCTGCTGGCCGACTACCGAGGATCAGGCCGCGGCCGGGAAATGATCAACACATTCCTAGCCTCGGTCGCGGCCGCCGGACGCAGCGTCGTGCTATCTCTCCGTCCGCCCAGCGAACCTGAACGCGCGAGCCTTCTACGCCCGGCTCGGCTGGCTCCCAGTCGAGGTCCACGGCGCGGAGTCCGGCACCTACCTCGTCCACCCCACCAGCTAGAGATTTTGTTTTAGTGCCGCTGCCGGATCGCGAGCCTGCGGCAATCCGGGCGGCCGTGGCGCGTCTGGACCCGGCGGCCCTGGCGAAGTTCGAAGCCGACTGGACGGCGGCGACTGCCCGCGCCCGGGATGAGTACAGCCTGCTTCCAGCCCGGTACTTCGTCGAGCACTGGTTCAGCTGGGTTGCCGTGGCACGATGGCCGGAGCTTGCGGCGCGGTTGCGTGCCTGCGAGCGCATCGTGGCCGAGTCGCCGGACCGTGCGGAGCGCCGGGCGGCTGCCGTGGAGATCAGCCAGATCCTGCGGCAGGCCGAGACCATCAGTGCATGAGTGACTGTACGTGGGAGTGCGTCCCGGACGCGGCCAGTGTCGTGGGCGGCCTCACCCGGGCTCAGATTGACCAGGTGGAAGGTCTCGCGGCGCGGATCGCCGACGCTGTGGCGGTACGCCGGATCGGCACCCCGTTCGACGCGGCCGAGGCGGTGTCCTCGAGGATTACCGGGACGATGTCGTTCTCGTGGTGCGGGTCCAGCACTTCGAGCTGTCTGATCCCGCTGGCTGACCGTACCGGCACGGGCACTGTGTGACCCGGGCCATGGCGGTTCAGCGCGTCGGCATGTGAGAGGACGTGGCTGCCTTTAGCGCCCGCACTCTGTCCCGACGTCACGCTGAGTGATGTGGGAGGTCACGGAGAACGCGCGCACTCCCGCCGTTCGGTATTCGGTGGAAGTAGGTAGTTCGGTGCACCGGAGGGGCACAGCTGAAAACCGGACTCAGGATCATCTGACAGAAATTCCGGGCCGCCCGGTTCCCCGGCCGGCCGGTGTCTACTCCAGTGGGAGCAGCACCAGTGCCGGCGTGAGCCGCCATAGCCGGAGGGAACTGCGAGATGCGGAAAGTGGTCGAGTACACCCTGGTCTCGGCGGACGGTGTCTTCGAAGACCCGGTGGACCTGGGCTTCATGGAATACCGCGACGACGCCTACCTGCGTGACGGGCTGGGCCTGCTCACGCAGTGCGATGCGCTGTTGTTCGGGCGGCGCACCTACGAGTCGTTCGCGAAGACCTGGCCGGGCAGGGCTCATCCCTGGGCCTGCCGGCTGAACGCCATCCCGAAATACGTCTTCAGCTCGACGCTGGACAGCGCCGGCTGGGACAACTCGACCCTGGTCCGGGGTGACGCCGCCGCCGAGGTGGCCAGGCTCAGGCAGCAGGAGGGGGGAGACCTGCTGATCTTCGGCCACGGCCTCCTCGGGGAGTCGCTGCTGCGGGCCCATCTGATCGACGTGATCGACCTGTCCTTCCATCCCGTTCTCGCCGGGAGGGGCAAGCAGTTCTTCCGTGACGGCCAGGCCGCCGGGTTGCGGCTCGCCTCGGTGAAGGCGTTCGCGCAGATCGTGAAGGTGACCTACGAACTGCGGCACTGAGCAGATTGCCCCTGGGCGCCCCCGGGCCGCCGCCGATCCTGACCTAAACCGGGATCGAGCATGACGACCTCGCCCATCGTGGTCCCGTCCCCGCAGGACGTCGGTCAGCTGCCCGTCGACAACGCGGACCAGGTTGGAAGAGGGGTAGGCCTGCCCCTGGCGGGCCAGGGCAGCCGGTCCGCCGAACGGCGAGTAGGCCAGGTAGGTTTCATGCTGTCTCTCCGTGATGTGAAGCAGCAGATCCGGCGAGCCTGGGCGGCTCGCCGGATCTCCCGTGGACTCGACGTCAGCTAGTAAAGGTGCGCATAGTCCCGTGCTGGCCGCCGGTCAGGGTGATGTGGCGCCCGCCGGGCAGCTGGATGAAGGCGGTGGACTGTGCTGGTACCGCGACTGTCAGCGAGAACCGGTGACCATTCCTGGTCCACCGGATAAGTATCTGCCCGTCCGGAGTCGGGACCGCGCCCGCTGCCCAGCGCAGGCTGCCGGGATGCGGTGACACGGTAAAGGTCTGGTAGCCGGGCTTGACCGGCTGCACGCCGAGCACGTAGCCGGTCAGGATCGGGGTCGGGCCGGAGGCCCAGCCGTGCGCCAGGCTGGTCCTGGCCTCGGTGGCCGTGCCGTCGGGGCCGATGTTCTCCCACATGGTCCCGGTGAAGAACGGGTTACCCGGGTCGATCATCTGGTCCCAGGTGAGGTGCATCAGGTGCTCGGCGTCGGCGGTGTCACCCGCGAGGTAGTCGGCCTCGACCTCGTACGCGGTGATGTACGGACTGATGAGGTTGCTGTAGGTGGTGCCGGAGAAGGGCTCCGAGCCGTGCGGTCCCCACAGGGTCTTCAGCGCAGTGAGGATGCCAGGTACCCGGGCCGCCGGCGCGACGCCGAACAAGACAGACAGCGCGTTGGCGTCCTGGGCGAAGGTGGAGTGGTCGGTGTCGCTCAGGTAATAGGTACCGGTCGCCGGGTTGAGCAGGCTGGCGTTGATCGCGGCCCGGACGTGGCTGGCGGTCTGGTCGTATGCGGTGGCCTTCGCGGTGTTCCCGAGGCTGGCCTCGGTGTAGGCGACATCGCGGAGGGACTGGTAATAGAGGTCGTTGAATGCGGTCACCGTGCCCGTCTTGGCGCCGTCGTAGAAGTCCCAGTCGTAGCCGCCGTTGGTGGTGGATATCTGCGAGCCGGTGACGATCAGTCCGTTGGTGCCGGTCAGGGTGGCGTCGTAGGCAAGCTGCCCTTCCAGCCAGGGCAGGATCTGCCGGGCGAAAGCGGTGTCGCCGGTGTTGCGGTAGTAGGTGGTGGCGGCGTCGAGCGTCCAGGACGAGTAGGAGTTGCTGTACGGCCCGGTCCGGCCCAGGGTGTCGGCGTTGAGGCCGCTGCCTTGCTGGCTGCTGGTGATGAGGGTGAGCAGAGATTGCTTGACGTAGTTGTTGCCGTTGCTGCCGAGGGTGTCGGCGATGCCCTGGCCCTCGATCTTGAGGTCGCCGGACCAGATCGCCCGGTCGCGCTTGGCGCCGTCCAGGACCGACGGCTGGGCGGCGCCGTTGGTCCCGGCGGGCTGCATGTCGGTCTGCTCGGTGTAGGCGCCGTCGTAGAACATCGTGTTGAACGCCTTCGAGCTGGACAGGAAGTATCCCCGGTAGTCCCGTGCGGTGGCTAGGTAGCCGCCGCCGAAGTGCAGGCCGGCTCCGTGCAGCACCACGGTCCCCGGGGTGGTCAGGGTGACCGCCTCGAACCGGAATCCGCCCATGAACCCGCTGCTCAGCATGCCGTCAGCGGAGATGCTCAGGGAGACCGCGCGCGGCTGGAACGCGGAGTCGCCGGTAATAGCTCCCGATCCGGGGGTACGCAGGTACCTCTTGGCCTCGGTAAACGCCAGGGACACAGCTGGGGAGGCGCCGCTGTAGGACGCGATGTCGAGGTAGGGCGTCCCTTCGACCTCGACGCCGTAGTCGAGCAGGACAGTGGCTGGATCGCTGGTCGCTGTCACGGTCAGCGTGACGTCGCCGTGCCCGGCCGAGGTGAGACCGCGGGCGTTGGTGACGTTCCCGGAGAGCACGGTGGCCGACTCGGCCCTGACGTTGCTGGTCGCGGGCTGTTCCAGGTAGGACTGCCATCCTCTGGAGCCGGCCCGCGGGCTGGCCTGAGCCGGGCCGGACCCGGAAACGGCCAGCCCGCCCAGTAGGGCGGAAAAGGTGAGCAGCGTCGCCAGGCCGGTTCGCCTGTTCACATCAATCCTCCTTGGCGTAGGTAAGCGCGGGGCCGGAGAATTCGTGCGTTCCCGAGCCGACTGCGAAGACGGCCTCCTGGGCATCCGTGGCACCCGGGAAGCTGGCCAGTTCCGCGGGTGGGTTGCCCGCGGCGTCATGTACCTCGGCGGCGTGGCGGCTGGGGATGCGCACGGTGGCCGTGAGGTTGGGCGGAAGTTCCACTTGGTAGGTGAACCGGCCGCGATCTCGTTTCCAGCTGGCCCTGATAGGTCCTCGGGCGGATTCATAGGAGCCGCGGGCCCAGTCCAGTGACCCGCCGGGGTGCGGCCGGAGCAGCAGCCGGCCGAATCCGGCGGTGCCTGGCTCCTGGTCGATGCCGAGGAGGTACCGGTAGAGCCATTCACCGACCGAGCCGAGGGAGTAGTGATTGAACGAGTTCATCTCGGGTGACTGGTAGCCGTGCTCAGCGGTCCAGCCGTCCCAGCGTTCCCAGATCGTGGTGGCGTCGTGGTCGATCATGTACCGCCATGACGGCATCGTGTCCTGCTCGAGCAGCCGGTACGCAACGTCGGTGTGACCAGTGGAGCTCAGCACCGGTAGTAGGTAACCGACACCAGCGAACCCGGTGGTCAGGTGCCAGTCCGCGGTCCGGATCGCGGTCACGAGACGTTCCGCTGCGGCGACTCGCAGCTCGTCGGGGACCAGGTTCATGAACAGGGCGAGGACGTAGGCGGTCTGGGTCCCGGAAACGACCTGCCCTTCGGCGTCCATGAAGGAGTCGGCGAACGCGGACCCGATCTTGGCCCGCAAGGCCCGGTAGCCCGTGGCTTCGTCCGCCCGGCCGGTGGCGTCGGCGATCTCGGCCATCAGCGCCGCGTCGTGCGCCCAGTAGGCGGTCGCGAGCAGTTCGTGCGGGGTATCGTCGTCACCCGGGGCGAGCCAGTCGTTGTAGCTGTTCCCGAGCTCCCGGGTCCGCAGGTAGTCAGGGTTGGCCCGCTCCAGGAAGTCCATCCACCGGGTCATGGCGCCGAAGTGCCGGTCCAGGATCGCGGTGTCGCCGTACATCTTCCATAGCGTCCACGGGACGATCACCCCGGCGTCGCCCCAGGCCGGCGCGCCGGTGCCACGCAAGGTGAGCTGCGGCGCGACGTCGGTAAAAGCCCCCGAGGGCAGCTGGGCGTCGGCCACGTCGTCCAGCCATTTGGCGAAGAACGCCGCGACGTCGCGGTTGTAGCAGGCGGTGCGGGCGAAGATCTGGGCATCGCCCAGCCAGCCGAGCCGTTCGTCGCGCTGCGGGCAGTCGGTGGGAACGCTGATGAAGTTGCCCCGCTGGCCCCAGTCGATAGTGCGGAACAGCTGGTCCAGCCACGGCAGCGAGGACTCGAGGGTTCCGGTCGCGGGCGTGTCGGAATGGACGACCCGGGCGGTGATGTCGGCCTGGGCGATGTCGCCGGGATAACCGGTGATCTCGGCGTAGCGGAATCCGTGCAGGGTGAACCGGGGCTCCAGCACCCCGGGACCGTCGGCCGTGGTGAACTCGTCGGTGGCCCGGGCGGTACGCAGGTTCTTGGTGTACAGGCTGCCGTCGGCGGCGAGCACTTCGGCGTGCCGGATCCGGATGCGCGCGCCGGGCGGCCCGTCGACCTTGATCCGCAGCCAGCCGGTCAGGTTCTGGCCGAAGTCCACGATGTGTCGGCCGTGGTCGTCGGTGGCGACGCTGCACGGCGTGATCTCCTGGGTGACCCGGACCGGCGGCCCTGGGTCGGCTACCAGCGGCGTGCCATCGCGCTCGCGAATGCGGACCGGCCGCCAGCCGGCGCCAGATTGCGGAGTGAAGCCGGGGCTGTCCCAGCCGGTCGGCTCGAGTGCGAGGTCGTGCCGTTCGCCCATCAGCAGGTCCGCGTGCCGGATCGCGCCGGCCGAGGACTGCCACCGCCCGTCGGTGACGATCCGCTGCTCGCCGCCGTCGGCTAGCCGTAGTTCCAGCTGGGCCAGTAGTTCGGGAGCGGTGCCGTAGTGGGCGCCGGCCCGCTTGGGGTCGAAGCCGTAGAAGCCGGCGTACCACCCGTCGGCCAGGATCGCGCCGAGGACGTTCTCTCCCCCGGCCAGGAGGCTGGTCACGTCGTAGGCCTGGTAGGCGATACGCCGGTGGTAGTCGGTCCAGCCGGGGGTGAGGAACCTGTCGCCGACCCGGTGGCCGTTCAGCCGCGCCTCGTACAGGCCGAGCGCGGTCACGTACAGCCGGGCGGACGTCACCGGCTGGTCCACGGTGAAGGCCCGGCGCAGGTAAGGAGCCGGGGTCAGGGCTCTCGCCACCGGGTCGACCGGACCCGTCCCGGAGGGCGGGGTGGCGTTGCCCCGCATCCGGCTCGGGGCGATCCAGGAGGCGTGCCAGCCACCCGTTTGGTTCAATTCGACTTCGAAGCCGGCCGGGTCGCTCCAGCCGGACACCCGTCCGGTCTCGTCCCGTACCCGCACCTTCCAGCGGTACCGGCCGCCCGCGGTCAGCGGCGGGCCGCCGTAGGCGATGTCCGTCGTCGCGGCCGATTCCACCTGGCCGCTGTCCCACGCCACCGTGTCGGCCTCGTCCGTCACCAGGACCTGGTAGGAACGCTGAGTCCGGCTGGTTCCCGTGCCTTCCAGCCGCCAGCTCAGCCGGACCCGGTCCGGTGCGACGCCGAGCGGATCGACCTGGTGAGCGCAGCGGAGCGCGGCGGGGATTAGTGGCGCGGTCACAGCTTGGTTGCTCCTTCGGTGAGACCGGAGACGAAATAGCGCATGGTAAAGCCGACCAGGACGAACATGGGCAAGGTGGTGACCACGAGGGCGGCGAACACTGAGCCGCCGCTGCTGACGTTGAGGCCGAAACTGCTGACGAACTGCTGGACGCCGGCTGAGATCGTGGTCCGGTGCGGGTCCTGGATGACGATCGTGGGCCACAGGTAGTCGCCCCACACGTTGATCGTCACCAGGATCGCGCCGGTCAGCAGCACCGGCCGGGTCAGCGGGGCCACGATCCGGGCCAGCACCTGGGCCTCGGTGCAGCCGTCGGTGCGGGCGCTTTCCAGCAGTTCTTTCGGGATCTGGTCGAAGAAGCCGCGGAAGATCAGCACCAGCAGCGGCTGGGCGCCGGCCGCGTACGGGAGGATCAGGGCCCACCAGGTGTTGAACAGGTGGAATTTCTGGATGGTCAGGAACAGCGGGATGAGGGTGAGCGTCGAAGGAATCAGCAGCAGGGCCACGTAGGCCAGGAACAGCAGTTCCTTGCCGCGGAACCGCAGCTGGGAGAACGCGTACGCACCGAGCGCGGCGGCGGCCACGCCGAGCACGATGGAAGCCGCGGCGACGATGATCGTGTTGACCAGCGACCGGGATACGCCGGTCCACGCGGTGCTGTAGTTGTGGAAGTCGAACTGGGTGAACAGCGAGAATACGCCGCTGCTGAAGATGTTCTGGCCGGTCTTCAGCGAGTTCGAGACCACGAAGATGATCGGGAAGTAGGTCATCACCACGATCACCGCCCCGCCGAGCAGGCTGATCCAGCGGTAACGGCGCCGCACTCGCCCGGCCCAGGCGGGCCGCCGTCCGGCTGGTACCGGAGGGCGGCCGGCCCGGGACTCGATCGACATGACCGAACGCACTGGGTTCCTCGCTCAGTACTTGCTCAGGTCGACGTGATTCTGGGTCGCCCAGGCCTGCGCCGAGCTGGTCAGCAGCGACTGCCACTGGCTGGCGAAGGCGGAGTAGGGCAGCGACCCGTTGACGTATCCCTGGACCAGCCGCATACCCGAGTTGGTGGCCGCGGCGGACAGCACGTCGTCCAGCACCACGTCCACCACCGTCGGCACCTTGCCCGCGGGAACCAGGCTGGACAGGCCGGGCAGGCTAACCGTCGGCGCGTCCGTCTCGGTGGGGATGTAGGACCCGCTCCCGTTGATCTTGAGCCAGGAGCCGAGGTGCTGCGGGGTGAAGATCCAGGCCAAAAAATTCATGACCGTCGCGGTCTTGGCCGGGGTCATGGAGCTGTCGGCGCGCTGGGAGGTGATGCTCCACTGGCCGTTGCCGTTCGGGCCGCCGATGATGCCGAGCGTGGAGGTGCCGAGCGCGAGCGGCGTGCTGGCGGTGGTGATGGGAGGCTCGGGGAACACGCCGAACTTGTTCGTGAATCCGGCCGAGTCGAGCTGCGGGATCCACCAGCTGCCGCCCCAGAGCATGCCGACCTTGCCTTGGATGAGTAGCGGCTGCGGGCTCAGCGGGGGCGTGGTGACGTTCGGGTCCTGGCAGGCGCCGTAGCCGCTCTGCCCGGTGGCGGAGAATGCGGTCAGCTGGCCGAGCAGCTTCCAGGCTTCGGCGTAGTGGGGGTTGTTCATGCTGATGATGCCCTTGTGGATGCCGACCGCGACGTCCAGGCCGTTGGTGACCTGGGCGTGGTTGACGTCGAACTGGCTGATCTGGTTGGCCAGCAGCGAGGAGGTGGCCAGCCGCTCGAACCATGACGGGTTGCAGGGCTCGCCGGTGGTGTACATCAGCGGGGTGATGCCGGCCGACTTGAGTTTGCCCAGGTCGGTCATGAAGTCGGCCCAGCTGGCGGGCGGCCCGGAGATCCCGGCCTTGGCGAAGGCGGCCTTGCTGTAGAAGAAGCCGGTCTCGACGCTGGACCCGAGCAGGATGTCGATGTCCCCGTTCGTCGAGGTCATGTACGGGACGACCGAGGGCTGGAACAGCGAGAGCCAGCTGGAGCTGCCCGGCACGTACGGGTTGGGCTTGGACAGGTACGGCTTGATGTTCTGCAGCAGCCCGGCCGGGATGGCCCCGGAGGTGACCGGGCCGTACTGCTCCCAGACGACGTCGGGCGCGCTGCCGCCGGATGCCTGGCTCTCCAGCTGGGCGTTGGACTGGGTGATGCTCGAGCATGTTGTTCGGCAGCCACTGGACGGTGACGTTCTTGTGGGCGGCCTCGTACTGGGTGGTCAGCTGCTTCAGGCCGGCGTTGTCGGCCGCGCTGATCGGGCCCGTGTTCGGCGGCAGCACCGCCTTGATCGTGACCGCGGCGCCGCTGCCCGAGCCTGCCGAGCTGGCCGAGCCGCCGCCAGAGCAGCCCGCGACCAGGACGCCCGCGGCTACCAGGGCCGCGCCAACGTGAGTTCTTCGCAACATGGAACCCCACCTCCTGGTGAGAATGTCGTCAGTTCGTACGCGGACGCAGCGCCCGCATCACGATGAGCGTGAAGATGAGCATGGCCACGAAGAGCAGGGTGCCGATGGCCATGCCGTAGCCGTACTGGTCGTTCTGGAACGCCGACTGGTACATGTCCAGGCCGGGCACCAGGGTCGCGGTGCCCGGGCCGCCGTTGGTGAGCAGCAGGATCGGGATGAAGTTCTGCACGGCGAAGATGCCGGACAAGATCACCACGATCCGGAACTGCGGCATCAGCAGCGGGATGTCGATCGCGAAGACGCGCCGGAACACGCTCAGTCCGTCAAGCCGGCCCGCGTCGAGCACGTCCTTCGGCAGGTTCTGCAGCCCGCCGAGGAAGATCAGGAACCCCAGGTTGGAGATCCACGGGAAGCCGACCAGCAAGATCCCGACCAGCGCCAGGTGCGGGTCGCTGAACCAGGTGGGCTGGGGCAGCCCCACCGCGCCCAGGATCCGGTCGACCAGGCCGGACCCGGGCTGGAGCAGGTACGCCCAGACCTCGATCAGCACCAGCGGGGGCAAGACGATCGGCAGGACGAGGACGTATTTCGCGATGGCGGCGGCCCGCCGTGGCATGTGGGTGACGATCTCCGCCGCGGTGAACTGGGACACCAGGCTGATCAAGATGCTGCCGCCGACCAGGATGCCGAGGTTCCTCGCCTCGGTCCCGAAGGTCGGCGCCTGGATGTACTGCCGGAACTGCGATATCCCGGCGTAGGTCGGCGCGGAGAAGCCGTTCCACTGGTAGAAGCCGCCGATCAGGCTGCGGATGGCGGGGTAATAACTGAACACGCCGATCAGCAGCAGGCTCGGCAGCAGCAGCACCGCCAGCACCGACCGGTAGCGGTAGCGCCACCAGGACAAGCCGCGGTTCTCCCGGGGTTCGGCTCCTAGGAACGTTACGTCCATGACGTTGATCCTGGGCGTAGCCGCTGATCGTCACTAGGCTGTGATGAACCGTTACTTGCGCGAAATTAACCTGGGCCCGCGGGCGGGGTTACCGTACGAAGGTGACCGAGGCCCCCCCGATAGGCACCAGCCAGGGCCTGTTCCACCTGACCGAGACCATGCCGGCTTACGCCGGCGGCTATCTCCACCGGTGGGACAGCCCGGTGCACACGCACAGCTTCGTGGAGATCGCCTTCGCGGTCTCCGGCACCGCCGTCCACCACTCCCTGGCCGGCCGGCGCGAGATGCGGCCAGGCGAGGTCCTCCTGCTGCGGCCCGGTGTCTGGCACGGGTATGAGGACTGCCAGCGGTTCGAGGTGTACAACTGCTGCTTCAGCAGCGAACTGCTGCGCCGCGAGCTGGCCTGGACCCGCGAGGACCCGCTGCTCGGGTTCCTGCTGTGGGCCGGCCCGTACTCATCGCCCGGCCGCGGCGTGCTGACCATCAGCCTGGATCCCGCCGCCCTGGGCCAGTGCCTCGTCCATCTCGACGCGCTGGCCGGCCTGCGGCACCGGCCGCCCGCGCTGCACCGGCCGGACATCGTCGGCCGCCTGTCGCTTCTGTTCGGTCAGCTCGGCCAGGCCGTGGCCCAGGACCGCACCTCGCGGCGCGAGGACGGGGGTACGGTGCATCCCGCGGTCGTGCGGGCGATGGCCCTGCTCGAGGCCGACCTGGCCGGCGACTGGACGCTGACTGGCCTGGCCGCCGAACTGCACGTCGCCCCGGGCTACCTGGTGCGGCTGTTCAATGCGGCCACCGGGCTGCCGCCCATGGCCTACCTGGCCCAGCTCCGCGCTGAGCACGCCGCCGTTCTGCTGCTGCATACCGACGAACCGGTCACTAGCATCGGGCGCACGGTCGGCTGGCCGGACCAGAGTATGTTCGCCCACCGCTTCAAGGCACACTACGGACTCAGCGCCACCACCTACCGCAGGCGCTTCGCCACCGGGACTACCCACCGTCACCAGACCGCGGCAGCGTCCTAACCTTACCGTCGCACCTACCGTCGCCGTTGGCGGAATTAGCCGGGCGACGGAAGGAAGATGACGATGGGCAGGGCAGCCGCAGTCAGCGGGCCACGTGATCCATTCGCGGTCGACGAGGCCACAGCACTGGCCGAGCTAGAACGGATCTGGGCCTATGGCGGCTACCCCGCGGGTCAGCGTGGCCCAGGCGTGCAGCACCTCGGATCCGCGTTCGATCGGGTACCACAATGCCCCGGCGTGCGCCTCGGTGACAGGTCGGGCTGGCGCTCGTGACCGGCCCGCACCAGGTGCCCGTCGGCGGTGACCGATCGCGGTGACGCTGTTGGCCGTCAGGCCGAACGTGCGGCCCAGGAAGCTGATCTTGTCGCCGAGGGTGTAACCGGTCACGCCGGCGTCCGGTGGCGAGTCCGCCAGGGTGGCCAGCCCATGCCGGACCGCGGCTTTGGCGATGTCGAGCCAGGCCACGCCGGCTTCGGTGCGGGCGATCCGGGTGCGCGGGTCGATCCGGATGCCGCCCATCCGTTCGGTCCGTAGCAGGAAGGTGTCGTCCAGCGGTCCGCCCGGGCCGGGCCAAGTCGCGTCCAAGTGACCGCGGCTGGCAAGGTGGCCAGCATGAAGCTCGCCATGCTGGCGCCGATCGCCTGGCGCACGCCGCCCCGGCACTACGGGCCGTGGGAGTCGATCGCCAGCCTGCTGACCGAGGGGCTGGTCGCGCGTGGTGTCGATGTCACGCTGTTCGCCACGCTCGACTCGGTGACGGCGGCCGTGCTCGACGGCGTCTGCCCGCACGGCTACGCGGAAGAAGCCGAGCTGGACGGCCGGGTCTGGGAAGCGCTGCACGTCTCGCACGCACTGGCCCGGTCGGGCGAGTTCGACCTGGTGCACAACCATCTCGACTGGCTGCCGCTCGCCTTCGGCGAGCACGCGCGGGCGCCGATGGTGACGACCATCCACGGCTTCTCCGGTGCCGGGATCCTGCCGGCCTACACGCGGTCGCGCTCGGCGTTCGTCGCGATCTCAGCCTCCGATCGCTACGCCGGGCTCGACTATGCCGCGACGATCCATCACGGCATCGACCTCAGCGTGCTCCCGTACCGCGCCACGGGGGGAGATGCCCTGGTCTCGTTTGGCCGTATTCATCCGGACAAGGGGACGGCGGACGCCATCGCGATCGCCCGGCGCGCGGGCCGGCGGCTGGTGATCTGCGGCATCGTGCAGGACGAACGGTATTTCGCCGACGCCGTGGAGCCGCACGTCGACGGGGACCGGGTCGTCTTCCTCGGCTCGGTCGGCCCGGAGCGGCGCGCGGAGGTCCTCGGCGACGCGGCCGCGCTGCTGCACCCGATCTACTTCGACGAACCGTTCGGCCTGTCCGTCGTGGAGGCGATGGCGTGCGGCACCCCGGTGGTGGCCTACCGGCGCGGCTCGATGCCGGAGGTGGTCGACGAGGGCGTGACCGGGTACCTGGCGCATGACGTCGCGTCGGCGGTCGACGCCGTCGGCGCGGCCGTGCGGCTGGACCGTTCGGCCGTGCATGCCCGCGCCGTCGAACGGTTCGGCGCTGACCGCATGGTCGAGGACTACCTCCGTGTGTACGAGGCCCTGCTCATGTCGGCCAGCACCGCGCCGAGCGGCGCGTAGGCCACCCCGATCCGGCTGTCGTCGATGCCATAGGGGATCCACACCAGGCCGTCGTGCAGGAAGGCGCCGCACGAGTACAGGACGTTGGGGACGTAGCCGTCCCGCTCATCGGGACCGGGGGACAGCAGCGGAGTCTTCGAGTAGCCGATGACGCGCGCCGGGTCATCGAGGTCGAGCAGGAGCGCGCCGATGACGTAGACCCGCATCGGGCCGACGCCGTGGGTCAGCATCAGCCAGCCCTGGTCGGTCTCGATCGGCGGCCCGCAGTTGCCGACCTGCAGCATCTCCCACGGTGCGGACGGTTCCTGCAGGAGCACGGGCTTGTCCCAGACGTAGCCGTCGGCCGAGCTGGCCAGGCTGGTGCTTTCGCCGTCGGAACGGCACAGGGCCAGGTAGCGTCCGTGCACCATCCGGGGGAACAGCGCCATGCCCTTGTTCCTGGCGGCCGGCCCGGCCAGCCGGTGGGCCTGGAAGACCCGCAGGTCCGGGCTGATGAGCAGGCGCGGGGCGATCTGCCGCCCGTCGTAGGCCGTGTAGGTGGCGCGGTATTCAGCGGTCCCGTCGTCGGCGGTGAACCGCGTGAACCGCGCGTCCTCCATGCCGTTGCTCTCCTCCTCGGCGGACGGCGACAGGACCCGCTGCCCCAGGTCGGCGTTGCGCGCGAAGGAGGCGTTGTAGGCCGACGAGACCACCTTGCGGAGCAGGTCGGCGGTGGTGGTGGAACTCGCCCGGGTCAGCAGGTCGCGGTGCGTCTGGGCGAGCGCCTGCTCCAGGTCAGCGCCCTCGAATTCCGGGGGGAGGGCGTGCAGGACGGCCTCGGCGAGTTCATCGAGATGGCCCTGGTCGGCCAGGACGGCCTGCAGGTGCTCCCGGCGCCAGCAGGCGGGTGTTATCTCGGCCACGGAGACCGGCCGGAGCCGCGGCTCGAAGGACCACTGCGCGCCAGGCCCGGCGACGGCCGAGCAGAACCCGATCGACGAGATGTGCCCTTCGCCGATGCCCCGCAGGCTGAGCGCTACCCGGGCCTGGCCCGCCTGCAGGCCGCCCTGGTCCGGGGCCAGCACCGCGCTCGGGTTGCACAGGGCAGCCGCCTCCGTCGCGTACTCCGCGGTGAAGGTCGCTCCCAGCAGCAACGTGCGCGCCGCCGTCAGCTCATGCGCCTGTTCGACGTGCGCGGAGACAATCGACGCGTGCTTGCGCAGGAGCGCCTCATAGTCGTGGTGGCGGTCGCCGAAGTCGCGGAGCAGGCCCGCGGCCAGCTTCTCGACCTCGTCTTCGGCCAGGCTCATGACGCGGCCGACCACCTGGCTGGCCCGCGAACGGGCGCGGTGCAGTTCCTCACCGGGCAGGAAAAGCTGCGCAACGACGCGGGCCGGGTCGGGACGCAGCCCGGCCGCGATGCGCTGCGCTATCATTCCAGCTCGCTGAGCCGGCGGGCCTGCTGCGCGGTCGCGAGCATGGCCAGGGTGGACTCGGCGCCCTGGTTGAGGTTGCGGCCGTGACGTTCCAGGCCGTCATAGCCGCCACCGGTCCGGGGGTCGAACATCGGCGTCCCGCTGTCGTTGTCGCCACCGAACCAGTCCCAGGCCAGCTCGACGCCCGTCAGCCAGGACGGCTGGCCGGTGACCCGGAACGCGCTCCCGCAGGCATCGGCGAGCGCGGACACCTCGATGGGCTGCTGGTCGAAACCGGGGGCCGCCTCGCCACGGCCGCGGCCGCCGGCCGGGATCACCGACAGGTGACCGTCGCGGGTCTGGATGCGCAGCAGGAAATCCAGCAGGTTCAGGCCGTGATTGAGGGCTGGCTCGTCGGCCAGGGCGTCGCCCGCGACGATCAGCGCTTCGGCGATCGCGGCGTTGGCGTAGCTCAGGCGTTCCTCCGGCCAGGGCCAGCCGGGATCGCCGGCCGCTGGCCGGCCGATCACGGCCAGCATGTCCGTGAGCAGCGTTCTGGCCGCCACTTCGTCCGGACGGCCGCTGAGCACCTCGGCGGCGCCTAGGGCGGCGAACGCCATCGACCGCCGGTGCTGGGAGCGGCGCTGCGCCGCGATGCGGAACCCGCCGAGCGCCCGTGCCCGCATGCCCGGCGTCGGCGCGCTCGCGGCGGCGGCGCCGAGCCCCCACAGCGCCCGTCCCCACCAGTCACCGGTCCCGGCCTCGTCGCGCCACTGGCCGCCGACGTCCATCCGGTTGCGGCAGGCCCCGGCGGGATCGAGCGCGTCGAGGACGAAGGCGAGGTAGCGGCGGGCCAGCCGGCGGGCGGTCGGCCCGGGCTCGGGCTCATGGCACATGACGACCAGCCCGCGGGCGGCGTCGTCGACGCAGTAGCCGTGCTCGCGCCGGGGGACCGCGTGCAGGGCGTGCTCGAAGAGCCCGCGGTCATCGGTGAGCCGGTCCAGGTGATCGAGCACCGGCTGGTCGGCGTCGCTCACGGGAGTCGCGCCGCGGGCCGTCATGCGGCCACGCTCGCCGTGATCAGCCGGCCGGTCAGCTCGCGGTACTGGTCCGCGATGACCGGCCACCGCAGCTGCGGCGCGGTCGCGGTGGCGGCGGCGGTGATCCTCGCCATCACGTCCCGGCGGGTGATCATCGAACGGAGCGCCGCCGCGATCGCACCCGGATCGCCATGCGGGACGAGCAGGCCCGCACCGCCCGCGAGCGCCTCCCGGGCGTGCGGGAACTGGGTCGCCACGACCGGCTTGCCGGCCGCCAGGGCCTCGATGAGCACCCCCGAGGTGACCTGCTCGGTCGAGTCGTAGGGCAGCAGCACCACGTCGGACGAGCGGACCAGGGAGGCCAGCGAGCTGGTGTTCCGGTAGTGACCGTCGAAGGTGATGCTGGAGCCCAGGTCGGCCTCCCTGACCTGAGCGCGGAGGCGGTCACGGTAGGCATCGCCCTCGTGCAGCAGCACCTTCGGGTGCGTCTGGCCGGCCACCACGTAGCGGGGCACGGGCGTCAGGTCGCGCAGCATCGCCATGGCCTCGATGCCCCACTCGATGCCCTTGCCCGGGCCGAGCAGGCCCCACGTCAAGACGGTGAACTGCCCCGTGCGGAACGTCGGCTGCGCCATCGTCGTCTCCGGGGCGGGCGCGCCGTGCGCGATGATGACGACCTTCGTCAGGTCGACGGCGTACCCGGCCGCGAGCCGGTCGCGCGCGGTCTTGGTCATCGCGACGACGGCATCGGCCTTCGCCAGCACGGACTCGAGGACCTGACGCTGATGGGGTGTCGGGTCGGTCAGCACGGTGTGCAGGACGACGACGCACGGCACCAGGACTTCGTCCAGCAGCGTGCAGGATCTCGCTGCCGTCGGCGCCGCCGTAGACGCCGTACTCGTGCTGCAAGATGGCGACGTCGCACCGGTTCAGCTGCGCGGCCGCCTGGCGGAGCGAGGCCGGAGTCATCGGCAATGAGCTGGGCTACCACCTCCTCGCCGGGTCGGGGTGCGGACTCCTCGACCAGGCGGACGACCCAGCCTTCGTCGGTGGTGGCGTGCAGGAGGGCGCCGCGCAGGGCGGCGGTGAAGGTCGCCAGGCCGCACTGGGTCGGCGGGAACGTGCCGACGAAGCCGAATCGCGTGCTCATAAGTTCAGGTGCCTTCCGATCGGACAGCCCTGAGAGAACCGAGAATTGAAACCTCAGGTAAAGGAGAAGCTCGGGCTCGCGGGCTGCATGTATGCCCGACCAACCGCCGCGATACGCCTACGTCCTGGCTCCGACCAAGAGGGGTTAGTACCCGCCGCAGCAACTGCCGGCCTAGCCAGGTGCACCAAAGGTGCGATGACCTCAGCCTACGCGACGGCGGGACGGCCGGTGACGGCGCCCGTGCTACTGTCAGGTAGCTGCTCCGGACCTCGGTGGCTGAGGGCGCTCGCTGACTGCGGCGCCGCCACGATGCTCGGAGTCTCATGATACCGCTGCCAGGAGATCTACCAGCGTTACGCCGCCGTCCTGTACCGGCAGGCGCTGCTGCATCCTGGCGATCCGGAGCCGGCCGGGCCCGTCGCCGGTGACGCCATCGTCAACGAACAAGCGCTGGCCGCGATGGCGGGATCCATCTGGGTGGCGCGGCCGTCAGGGCCGCCGGAACATCGTAGGGAGCACGCTGGGGTGATGGATACGCGACGGATGCGGGTGGGGTGCGAGTTCGTCTACGCGGCGGCGGTCGACACCCCCGCCGTTTTCCAGGTCGAGCCCCTGGACGCGGCGCCGGTCAGTGTCGTGCGGCCGGAGTGGTCGACCGAGCCAGCCGCGCCTATCCGCCGTTACGCTGACCTGTACGGCAACCCGTGTACGCGGGTGATGCTGCCCGCCGGGCGTTCCACGCTGCGGTTCGGCGCCTCGGTGCTCGTGCCCGACGCGACCGAGGAGGCCGGCGAAGACGCGCCGGAACTGCCGCCGGACAAGCTGCCGGACGATGTGCTGATCTATACGCTGCCCAGCCGCTACTGCCTGCCCGACATGCTCGGCGACGAAGCCTGGTCGCGGTTCGGTGCCGGGCCGGCCGGCTACTCCCGGGTGCAGGCGATCTGCGACCACGTTAACGGTCACCTGACGTTCCAGTACGGCGCGAGCGGCCCGCTGACCACGGCGGCCGACGTCAACGCCTCCGGGTTCGGTGTCTGCCGCGACTTCACCCACCTGGCGATCTCGTTCTGCCGGGCGCTGAACATCCCGGCCCGGTATGTCTTCGGCTACCTGCCGGACCTGGACGTGCCGCCGGATCCGGCGCCGATGGACTTCGCCGCCTGGATGGAGGTCTGGCTGGGCGACCGGTGGTGGACCTTCGACCCGCGCAACAACCGCCGGCGCAAGGGACGGATCCTGATCGGGCGCGGCCGGGACGCCTCCGACGTCGCCATGGTCACCACCTTCGGCGCACCGCGGCTGGAGTCGATGACCGTGTACGCCGAGGAGGAGACGGCTTGACCCGCTCAGCTGAGGCGGGTGACCTCGACGGTGACGCCCAGGTGCTCGGCCGCCGGGCCTGAGTAGATGCCGGACAGCGGGCGCACGTCGGCGTAGTCGCGGCCGCGGGCCAGCAGCACGTGCCGGCTGCCCACCGCAGCGAGGCTGGTCGGGTCGGCCGCGATCCAGGCGCCCGCCCAGAATTCCACCCAGGCGTGGCTCTCGCCGGTCGTCGTCTCCCCGATCCCGGCCTCTTTCGCCGGGTGGAGATAGCCGGAGACGTACCGCCCGGGCAGCCCGGTGGCGCGCAGCAGGGCCAGCGTGACGTGCGCGAAGTCCTGGCACACGCCCCCGCCCGCGGCGCGGGCCTGGGCCGAGGAGGTACGGACGTGCGTCGCGCCCCGCTGGTAGCGCAGCGTCTCATGGGTCCACTCGGCGATGCGCAGCCCGGCTTGCACGGGGTCGGACTCGGCGCGCAGGGTCCGGCCGAGCTCGGTGAGCTCCGGCTCGGCCGCGACGTAGGACGAGGTGGCCAGGTACTCGGCGAAGCGATCCTGGACCGCCGGGCCGGCCAGCTCGGACCAGCTCACGCCGGACGGGGCTGGCCGCGGCGGGGCGGTCTCGACCGTCGACGTCGCCAGCACGACCAGCTCGGTGTGCGGCACGTGGATGTCGAATGAGTCGACCGTCGTGCCCCAGTAGTCCACGTACCGGAGCGGCCGCACCGCCGGCGTGACCGCCAGGGCGGCCTGCACCAGGCGCTGGCCGTCCACGCTGGGCGGGGTCAGCCTGGCCTCGTTGTACGACGCCCGCACCGGCTCGGCGTACCGGTAGCCGGTGCGGTGCCTGATCGCGATCCGCCAGCTCATGCGTGCGTCTCCTTCAGTCCCCACTGGGGCGGCGGCGATCCGGCGAAGAGCCGTTCGGTCACTTCCTCGCTGATCACCGAGACGGCTCGCTGCAATCCGAGCAGCCGGTCCGGCAGCGCGTCGAGGAGCCGGGCGGCGGACAGGAACTCCAGGTCGGTGCGGGCCCGGCCGATGGCCCGGTGGGCGCGTTCGTCCAGCCCGGAGCGCCCGGACGCCGGATCGAGCCGGGCCAGCGCCCGTTCCCCGGTTCGCAGCGCGTAGAAGACCGAGCGCGGGAAGAGCCGGTCCACCAGCAGGAACTCCACCACCCGGGGCTCGTCGACCCCCTGCTGGTAGGTGCGCAGGTAGGCATCGTGGGCGGAGCACGCCCGCAGGGTCGAGGTCCAGCCCTCGCTGGCGCGCTCGGAGCCGATCCGGGCCGCGAGCATGCGCGCGGTCATATCCACTCGTTCCAGGCTCCGGCCCAGGACCAGCGCGTCGTAACTCGTGTCCCGGCTCATGCTCGCCTCGACGTAGCCGGCCATGTTCGCGGCCCGCTCGCGGACGTAGGAGAAGAACGGCGCCGGGCCGAAGTCGCGGGCGGCGGCCACCCGGGTGGGCAGGGAGTTGTGGGTGGAGTTCAGGCATTCCCAGATGTCCGCGGACAGCGCCTCCCGGGCGCTGCGGGCGTTCTCCCAGGCGGCCGACAGCGCGCCGACGATCGAGCTGGACGAGTCCTCGGCGTAGCCGAGCAGTTCCAGGACGGCCCGGGAATCGCGATGCTGGCCGGACACCTCGGCCGGGACGCCCATCACGGACAGCAGGACGGCGCAGGCGCGGGCCTCGTCCACGCCCGGGTCCTCGAGCACTTCGTGGAAATGCACGTCGAGCAGCCGGGCGGTGTCCTCCGCCCGTTCGACGTAACGACCCACCCAGAAGAGCGCCTCGGCGACCCGGCTCAGCATCGGCGTCTCCTCACTGCTGGTCCTGGTGGGGACCCTGGTCGGGCTGGGCGCCGCGTATGGCCTGCGGGGGGAACGCCGACGCGCCGTCGGCCTCCGGGTCCGGCCCCGGCGAGAAGGTCAGCACCCAGGTGTCCTTGGAGCCGCCGCCCTGACTGGAGTTGACGATCAGGCTTCCTTCCCGCAGCGCCACCCGGGTCAGCCCGCCGGGCAGCACCCGGACCTGCACGCCGTCGTTGACCGCGAACGGCCGCAGGTCGACGTGCCGGGGCAGCAGCTGGTCACCGAGCTGGGCCGGCGACGTCGACAGCAGCACCAGCTCCTGCGCGATCCATCCCCGGGGCTCGGCCAGCACCTGCTCGCGCACGGCGGCCAGCTCGGTGTCGGAGGCCTGCGGCCCGATGACGATGCCACTGCCGCCCGACCCGGCCACCGGCTTGACCACCAGCTGGTCGAGCCGGTCCAGGCACTGCGCGCGCACGTCCGGGTCGTCGAGCCGGTAGGTGGCGACGTTCGGCAGCAGGGGGTGCTCGCCCAGGTAGTACTCGATGAGCGCCGGGAGGTAGGTGTAGGTGAGCTTGTCGTCGGCGACGCCGTTGCCGACCGCGTTGGCGATCGTGACATTGCCGGCCCGCGCGGCGTTCAGGACCCCCGGGCATCCCACCACGGACTCACCCCGGAACTGGACCGGGTCGAGGAAGTCGTCGTTGACGCGCCGGTACAGGACGTCCACCCGCCGCTGTCCGCCGACGCTGCGCATGTACACGACGTTGTCGCGGCAGAACAGGTCCCGGCCCTCGACCAGCTCGATGCCCATCTTGCGGGCTAGGAAGGCGTGCTCGAAATAGGCGGCGTTACCCACCCCGGGGGTGAGCAGCACCACGACCGGCTCCTCGGCTCCGACCGGCGCGGACCGCCGCAGCGCGTCGAGCAGCCAGCCAGGATAGGAGGCGACCGGCCGTACCTCCTGCTCCAGGAACAGGCCGGGGAAGACCCGGGCCATGGTCCGGCGGTTCTCCACCACGTACGACATGCCCGACGGCACCTGCAGGTTGTCCTCGAGGACGCGCAGCACGCCGTCGGAGTCACGGACGATGTCGATGCCGGCCAGGTGGACCCGCACGCCGTTCGGCGGCTCGATGCCGTGGGCCGGCCGGCAGAAGCCGCCCGAGGTGGTGAGCAGCGAACGCGGTATCACCCCGTCCTTGATCACCTCGCCCGGCCCGTAGACATCGGCGAGAAAGGCCTCGAGCGCGCGCACGCGCTGGACGACGCCCAATTCGATGAGCTCCCACTCGGCCGCCGGGATGAGCCGCGGGATCAGGTCGAGCGGGAAGAGCCACTCCTCGCCGGCGTGGGAGAAGACGACGCCCTGGTCGCGGAAGCTGCGATCCCGGGCGTCCGCCCGGCGCGCCAGGTCCTCGCCGGTGAGCGTCTGCAGCGCGTCGAACAGCGCCTTCGTATGCGGGCGGGGCAGGCCGTCGGCCCCGAACATCTCGTCGTAGGCCGGGCCGCGGGGGTACCGGTCGAGGAGGCCGCCCATTAACGGATTCGTCTTCGTATCACGTCGTCGCTGCCTCGTCATTCGCCCGTCGGTGACCGCTGGTACCCGGCTAGTTCACTGTCCGGGACCGGGTGCATCAAACTACGGCGGCGTCGCCGGACTCAGTGGTGCTGCACCGAGATCCGCGTGGTGCTCACCGTCAGGTGCGCTCCCTGACGCGTCAGCAGCGCGGCGTCGCTGCCGTGCAGGCCGGCCTGTGCCGGGTACGAGGGCGGGTTGCCGGTCAGGGTCCCGGTGAAACGGACCCGGTCGCCGGCCGGATCCGCAGCGGTCGCAGCGGCCCGGCCAGCTGTACCCATATCCGCCCCTGGGAAGACCCGACCCAGAACCCGTTCCGCGTCATCGCGGCCACGACCGCGACGCCCGTGGCCGTCGCGGTCCTGCCGATCAGCGGCCGAAGCGACCGCTGCGCCTCGGCATCGCTCACCGCGTGCCCGGCCACGGACAGCTGGCTGATGACCGCCACCGGCGCCCTTGACACCTGTACGTGCGCCGGGGCGGCCGGACCGGAGCTGGCGAGCTGCGGGCCCAGGACCGCGGCCGCGGCGACGGCCGCGGATCCGGCCGCGACCGACACCGCGGTGTGCACCGGTTGGGCCCGTGCCTTGCCCGCTGCCCAGGCCGCCAGCGCGCCCGGGACGGCGATGGCGGTGAGCGCGACGCTGCGCCGGTCGAGCGGCTCGCTGAGCGTCGCACAGGTCGCGCAGTCGAGCAGGTGCTCTCCCGCACCGAGTTCGCGCTGCCTGCGCATGTCGCCGGCGGAGATGGCGAGCAGCACGCTGCGGCACGCCGGAGACGGGAGCTCGACGTGGCGGAAGGCCAGCAGGTACTCGAGCCGGAGCTTGGCCCGGGTCCGGGCCATCCGGACCCGCAGCGCGCCGCGGGATTCCGTCGCCTGCGCCACGGCGGGGGAACCCTCGCTGTAGTAGGCGAGGATGTCACGGCGTTCCTGATCCGACAGCCGGGCCAGCGCGGCGGTCATCGCCGTGCGGGCCTCCCCGGCGAGCAGGACGTCGTCGGGCCGTTCGGGTTCGGCGACGTCCAGGACGCGTGGTGCCGCCGCCGCCCGCCTGCTGGCCGTCTTGGCGTGCGAGCTGACCAGGTTACGCGCGGTCACCACGGCGTACGGCAGGACGGCTTCGGGCGCCAGCCGCACCCGGGCCAGCAGCAGCCGTTCCAGGCAGTCCTGGACCAGGTCGTCGACGTCAGCATGATTGGCCGCCCGGGCGGCCACGACCCGGCGGATGACCGGCTCTACCGCCATGACCTCGTGCGCCGAAGCCGTGGTCGTCTGGTCCTGCATCGGCTCGCCGTTCTCTCAGGGCTGATCGCTGGCAGGCGCGGCCCGCCGTTGTCGTTCCGCGCCGCGCCGCCCTACCCGGCCGCCGGCAGATTAGGCCATTTCGCGCAAAAACAGGGCCCGCGCCGCGTAACGCCGGGCCCGGCCGGAGCTTTCAGTAATGGCAGGCGCCTGACGGCCCAGCCCCAGATGACCATCCAGATCCGCGAGGAGACACTCATGACCACCTCCCAGCAGTGGGAAAACCTGATCGGCCTGACCGCGACCGACGCCGACGGCAACAAGATCGGCAAGGTCGGCCAGGTCTATCTCGACGAGGGCACGGGCCAGCCGGAATGGGTCACCGTGAGCACCGGCATGTTCGGCACGCGGCAGAGCTTCGCCCCTTTGTACGGCTCCTCGGTCCATGATGATCAGCTCGTGCTGGCGGTGTCCAAGGAACTGGTCAAGGACGCCCCTTCGGTCGAAGACGACGGTCGGCTGGAGGAGGCGGAGGTCACGGCGCTCTATCAGCATTACGCCGCGAACCTCGATCCGGCCGGACGGAGCCGCACGGAAGACGCCGGCGACGACCGCTACGCCGGCCGTCACGCCGACACCGAGGCGGGCCGCGGCGTCCCTCAGGGCGAGGAAACCGACGGTGCGATGACCCGTTCGGAGGAGCGGCTGAACGTCGGGACGGAGAGCGTTCCTGTCGGCCGCGCCCGGCTGCGCAAGTACGTGGTGACCGAGAACGTCACCAGGACGGTCCCGGTCAGCCACGAAGAGGTCCGGCTGGAGCGGGAGCCGGTCACCGACGCCAACCGCGATGCCGCCCTGCCGGCGGGGACATCACCGAGGCCGAGCACGAGGTCCAGCTGAACGCCGAACGCCCGGTCGTGACCAAGGAGACCGTCCCCGTCGAGCGGGTGAGGCTGTCCACCGAATCCGTCGCCGGCGAGGAGCAAGTCAGCGAGGACGTGCGCAAGGAGCAGATCGACGAGCCCGAGGTTGACACCCGCCGGGAGCGCTGAGCCGCTGTCCCGCCGGTGCCGCCGCGCCGCCCCGTGGCGGCACCGGCTCCGCCCGCTGGGTCATCACCGTGAGCTGGACTGACCGATGAGGAGAATCGCTATGCCTGAGGCATCCGTCAACTTCGGCGCGGGCGTGTCCAACGCCTGGTCCAACGTGGCCGCCTTCGTGCCGAAATTCGCTGTCTTCCTGCTGATACTGATAGTCGGCTACCTGATCGCCAAGGCCATCGCCAAGATCTTGTCCAGAGGTCCTGACCCGCGTCGGCTTCGACCGGCTGGTCGAGCGTGGCGGCATCAAGCGTGCCCTGGACCGGTCGTCCTACGACGCCTCGGACATCCTGGCCAAGGTCGTCTACTACGCGATCATGCTGTTCGTGCTCTCCACTGCCTTCGGGGTTTTCGGCAGCAACCCGATCAGCGACTACCTGCGGGCCGTGATCGCCTACCTGCCGCTGGTCTTCGTGGCCATCGTCATCGTCGTCATCGCCGCGGCCATCGCGGCGGGAGCCAGGAACCTGATCGAGAACAGCCTGGACGGCCTGTCCTACGCCCGGGTGCTGGCCAACCTGGCCTCGGGATTCATCCTGGCCATCGGCGTCATCGCCGCCCTGGACCAGCTGCACATCGCCGCCGCCGTGGTCAACGCCATCCTCTACACCGTCCTAGCCGCGCTCGTCGGCATCGCCATCGTCGCGGTCGGGGGAGGCGGCATCAGGACCATGGCCCAGCGGTGGGAGGCCGTCGCGGCCAGGTACGACGAGGAGAAGCCAAAAATCGCCGGGACCGTGCGCAGCGCTCCTGCCCTTCCCGGCCAAGCCCGTCAGGACACCGGCAGCCGGGAGCGCCGACCCGACGACGGCGGCACGCCGGCCCCCGGTATCGTGGCCCGGCCCTACGGAGAGCGGCCGGAAGACCGCCGCTACTGATCCGGGGGGAGCCCGCCCATGCCAACGACGCCATGGGCGGGTGCCCGGCGGCGGGATAGTTATCGCGGTCGGCGGTAGGGGGAGCGATGGACCACTCTGCTGCCCCCCTTGCTGGATGCCCTGGCCGACTACCACGTGCGTGACCGGTACGGGTTCACCCCGCCGGGGCACCGCCAGGGCCGCGGCGCGGACCCGCGGACCATCGCCGCGATCGGCCGCGATGGTCCGCTCCGACGTGCTGGCCACGGCCGGGCTCGATGACCGCAAGTCCTCGCATGGCTACTCGGCTGGTCGAGACCCCGACCCCGCCCTCGATACCATCCGGGTCGTCAGCCAGTCCGCGACGTGACGGGAAAGCCGGGCGGCGGCGGTTAGCGGGCCGGGTGCTTGCCGGGCCGGCGCCGCATCCGCAGGGCGGCCAGGGTGAGAGCGCCGAGAAATACGACGATTCCGATGATGAGCAGGTACAGCAGCCCCTTGGCGACCACGCCGATGATGCCGAGCGCGATCGCCACGATCACGAGCAGCAGGAAAAAGGCGATCATGGCTCCTCGTTTCCGGTCCGCCGGTCAGCGGCGGGCCAGCCGCCGCTCGCCGCCGGCGCCCGTCTGGTAGGTCAGGCCGTAGTGCTGGAAGACGGCCGCTTCGTCGCTGGCCGGCAGTTCGCCGTCGGTATCGATCGAGGGGGCGTCCTTCACCTGCTTCCGGTCGAAGCCGACCTTGACGTAGCCGGGGCCGACCGTCGCATGGTCGAGGGGCACGAAGACGAGCCGGTGCCGGGTCGGCAGCCCGACCGTGATCGTGGCGAAGGCAGGCAGATCGGTGCCGGTGTCGACGTAGATAGCCTCCAGCGTGCCGATCTTGTGGCCTTCGGCGTCCACGACATCGTGGCCCCGCCACTCACGGATATCGGTTGCCTCGAACATGGGAGTCCTTCTTTCCGTAACCGCGGCGCCCGGTTGCGGCCGGCCCGGATGTGCGGGCACGGCCAGGCCCACTCTGTCCCCCGTTTCCAGGGTAGGCGCGGCTCCTGGGTTCCCGGGAGTCTGGTCCCCGGCTGGAACTCCGGGCAGTTCGGTGCTTGCCCGGTGCTGATCAGACAGGCCCCGCCTCAGCTGGAGTCGCCGCGAGCTGAAAAAGGAGCCGAAGCTGCCCGCTACCGCGGTGACCACGAAGATCGCCCATGCCTCCAGGGCGACGTCCACGATCTTGCCGCCCGTGGTCAGGGGGTTGGCGATCGCCGACGAGATGGTGAGCAGCTGGACGACGGTGAAGAACACCGCGTCACCGTAGCCGTGAATATCGCCGCCCTTGACGCCGCTTTCGAAGACCCAGATCAGCACCGAGCCCACGGCGAGAACCACCAGTGTCAGCCCGAGCGCGATGATGAGACGGGCGGCCAGCCTACGGTGACGTTCCTCCCAGGTGAACAGTCTCGTCCATTCCTCACGGATCACAGGTCAGGCCTTTCTGCTGGTCAGGTAGTCAGCTCGGCTGACCATTCCGGCCGGAGCCGCGGGGCCGAACGCGAGGACGGCTTGCAGTTCGTGCCGGCGCCGCGCGGCCAGGTCCGCGAAGAGTTCCGGCGCGTCCCCGAACGGGACGACGGACGTTATCACGTGCTCCCGGATGGCGGTGCCGTCCGCCCGCAGCAGGTCGATCGTCTCGGCGGAGAGCCGCTCCCGGTCCCAGGTGTGCGCCAGGCCCCGCGGCACCCGGCCGATCTGGGCGCACCGCACCGCCAGGCCGTTGTGGTGGAACTCCGCGCCGAGCCGCAGCTCGGCCGCCCCGGCCTGGTAGAAGGCCAGATCGATGACGGTGGCCTGAGGGCGGGCCACCCGCAGCGCCAGGTGCAGGGCGGCCGGCTGGCCGCGGCACTGGAACACCACGTCCGCCCCCCGGTCGCCCGGGCCGTGCCGCCATCGGGTCTTCAGGCTGACGGCCGCGTCGTCCGGTCCTTCCGGGTCGAGTGTTTCCAGCCCGAGGGCCTCGGCCACCGCCCGGCGGGCGGGCGTCGGGTCGAGCACGACGACGGAGGCGGCACCGTGCCGGCGCGCCAGCAACGCGGTCAGCAGGGCCACCACCCCGGCACCGACCACCGCGACGCGCCGGCCGCGCACTCCGTCGCCGAGCGAGCGGACGCCGGGCCCGTACAGCTCCGCGGCGGCGTGCAGCAGGCCGTTGGCGCAGATCGGGCCCATGTGCGCGACGTAGATGCCGAGCAGCGGGTCGAGGTCCTCCGGCAGCGGCACCACCCGGTCCGCGACCGGGTCGCCGGTGTAGCCGGTGCGGTGACCGTAGGTCATGGCCACGGTGGCGCCTTCCGGGACTACGGGGGTCCGGGACTCGGCGACCTTGCTTACCTCCATGTACCCCAGCCGGGTGACCGGATAGCCGGCGTCCGGCTCGCCTGGCATGAACAGGCCGAGGGCCGGGTCCCAGCGTTCCGACAGGAACGGGTTGGTGCCCTTGACGTAGCTCAGTTCGGTGCCGGCCGAGATGCCGCTGAACACCGTGGTCACCCGGAACGCGCCGGGCGGCACCGGCGCGCGCGGCTCGTCTTGCACTGCTACCCGGCCGGGACCCTCCACGACGATGTTGCGCTCCGTCGTCATCGGCTCTCCAGCGGGTCCGCGAGCCGCACGGGCTGACCCGTGGCCGCCGAGGAGGCCAGTGCGCACGCCAGCCGGTGCGTCCGCAGCGCCTCCGCGTACGGAACCCGCACGTCGCTCCCGATGCCGCGGACCGCGTCGACGAAGGCCCGGTCCACCGCGACCCGCGCCGCCGCGGGATCCGCGGCGATGAACTCCTCGACCGGCTCGGCGCCGCCTTCCCGGATCACCAGCCCGTCCTCGCCCACCGACAGCCACAGCCCGTCGGCAACCAGCTCCAGGCCGGCCCGCTGCTTCCAGCCGAGCAGGCAGGTGGTGCTCAGCGTTCCGAGCGCGCCCTGGCGGAACCGCAGGGTGGCAGTGGTCACGCCGTCGACGTCGGCTCCTGGCACCGCAGGCGGACGCCCGTCGCCCATCGCGAACACCTCGGCGACCTCGCCGGCCAGCAGCCGGGCCAGGTCCAGGACGTGCGCGGCCTGCTCTATCACCGGTCCGCCGGACCTTGCCCGGACCGGCCACCACCCGACGGGGGGCACTTTGTCCAGCCACGTCCCGCCCACCAGGCGCACCGGCCGCCCGTCGAGCAGCTGCCGGGCACGTTCCACCACCTTCAGGTAACGCCAGTGGTGACCGACGGCGGTCAGCACGCCCGCCGTCGCGACCTGGGCACCCAGTTGCTCGGCCGTCTCTGCCGTCGCGGCCAGCGGCTTCTCCACGAACAGGGGCAGCCGCGCGGCCAGGACAGCGGTCTCGGGTGCCCCGTGCGCGAACGGCGGCACGCAGACATAGACCGCGTCGACTCCGGCGGCCAGCAGCTCGCCGGGGCCGGGGAACACCTGGCATCCGACGTCCCGGGCCAGCGTGGCCGCCGCCGCCGGGACCACGTCGGTAATACCGGCGAGATGAACATCCGGAAAATCCCCGAGAACCTGCGCGTGGCGGCGGCCCACGTTCCCGGCGCCGATCAGCCCGATCCGGCAGACCTCCATAAGCATCGCTTCCCTCGCCCGGCACATTGGCATGCCTGCTCGCGTTATGACTCAGTTCCTGTGGGCAGTGCGCCTCTCCCTGAGGACGGCGGGCAAACAACGATCGCGCCGGAGGATGCATAAATGCGCAGCACGGGGATGTCACCAGTCGTCGAGGCGTGGTCAACGAGCCGGACGAGCAGTGCGCGAGACTGGCCGCCAGAGCGGCTGCTGCAGGCCAAGGGCCAGACCACGGTGAGCGTCGTCATGCCCGCCCGCGACGAGGAGGCCACCGTCGGGATGATCGCGACGGCGATCCGGAGCGCTCTGATGGAGGCGGTTCCCCTGGTGGACGAGATCATCGTGGTCGACTCGCGGTCCGCGGACGGCACCGCGGCCGTGGCCCGGGCCGCCGGCGCGTTCGTGGTGTCTCAGGATGACGTCACCCGGGGCTTGCCGCCGATGCACGGCAAGGGCGACGCGATGTGGGCCGGGCTGGCGGTGGCCTCCGGTGACATCGTCGCGTTCATCGACGCCGACGTCGACCCGTTCGATCCGCGCTTCGTCACCAGCCTGATCGGGCCGCTCCTGACCGACCCGGCCATCTCGTTCGTCAAGGGCTTCTATCATCGCCCGCTGACGTCCGGGGGCTACTCCGAACCCGACGGCGGCGGCCGCGTCACCGAACTGCTCGCCCGGCCGCTGCTCAACCTGTTCTGGCCCGATCTGGCCGGCTTCGTGCAACCGCTCGCCGGGGAAGCCGCCGGGCGGCGGGAACTGCTGGCCCGGGTGCCGTTCGTGTCGGGCTACGGCGTGGAAATCGCCATGCTGGTGGACCTGCTCGGCCTGGCCGGCCTCGACGCTCTCGCCCAGGTGGATCTCGGCGAGCGCGCGCACCGCAACCAGAGCAACGAAGCGCTCGGCCAGATGTCCGCGCAGATCCTGCTCACCGCCTGGTCGCGGCTCGCGCGTCAGGGACGAGCCGATATGGGTACCCCGCTGCCGAGCCTGCTGACCCAGTTCCGCCGCGGCGGAGACCAGCCGCTGCCTAACCTCGGCCGCGAGATCGTCATCTCCGACGTCGGTATCGACGAGCGGCCGCCACTGGTGACCGCCGGCCTCCCGCGGCCGGTGTCACGGACGGCGGCCCGGTGACGCGCACGGTGCTGATGAACGCCGGCCCGTGGCTGCCGGTACCGCCCGACGGGTACGGCGGCATCGAGAACGTGGTCGCCGCCCTGGTCCCGGAACTGCGCAAGCGGGGGATCCGCGTGCTGCTGGCCACGGTGGCCCGGAGCACCCTGCCCGCGGACGAGCGCCTGACGTCGTTTCCCGGCGGCCAGTTCGAGGTGCTGCAGCGTCCGTACAACCAGGTCTCCGGGGTGGCGCACGCCCATCTGCACGCCGTGGTGCGCGCGCTGCGCGACCGGCACGACATCGACCTGGTGCACGACCACGTGGAGGTGGTGGGGCTGGCGGTGCTGGCGGCGGCGGCGCTGGCGCCCGCGACCCCGCCCGTGCTCCACACCCTGCACTGGGACCTGCACAAGCACGCCGACTTCTACTCCGGCCTCGACGCGGGGCCCCGGGTACGGGTCAACGGCGTGTCCGCGTCGCAGCTCAGCCGGGCCCCGGCGGCGCTTCGGCGGCACTCGATGGGACACGTGCACCTCGCCACGCCGCTGGCCGTGGGGGCCGACCGGCGGCCGCCGGCCGAGAAGGCCGGCCACGCCGTCGTGATGGGCCGGATCACCCCGGGCAAGGGCCAGCATCTGGCCGCCCGGCTTGCCCACGAGTGCGGTTTCGACCTGGTGCTGGCCGGCCCGGTCGGGCCGTACCGGCAGCCGGCGGACCTGACCGCGGCCGGTGATGCCGCGGCCGCCAACCCGGACGTCCGCTACTGGGAGGACGAGGTGCGCCCGCTCGTCGACGGCATCCGGGTGCGGTGGATCGGCACCGTGGCGGGCCGGGAGCGGGACTCGCTGGTGGCGTCCGCGCGGGTCGCCCTGTTTCCGCTGCAGTGGGAAGAGCCCGGAGGTACGGCGGTCGTCGAGGCGCTGGCCCTCGGTACTCCGGCGGTCGGGCTGGCCCGCGGCTGCCTGCCGGAACTCGTCGAGCACGGGCGCACCGGGTGGCTGACGAGGTCGCCGGACGAACTCGCGGCGCTGGTCCAGGCGGCCGACAAGATCGACCCGCGAGAATGCCGTGAGCAGGCCGCCCGCAGGTTCACGCCCGCCGTGATGGCGGCGCGGTACGCGGACCTGTACGAGCAGCTGATCTCTGGATCCGTCCCGCGAGCGGGGGGGCTTGCCGGGTAACGTCCACGATCGGCGACGATGAACCATGACATCGAGGTCGCGGCGGTAACGATGACATCGAGGTCGCGATCACTGCGGAAGCTGGGCTTCCTGACCATCGGGCTGTTCGAGGAGGACAACCCGCGCCGGGGTCATGAGTCGACGCTCGAGATCATCGAGCTGGGCGAGCAGCTGGGATTCGACAGCGTCTGGGTGCGGCACCGGCACCTGCAGTTCGGCATCTCCTCCCCGGTCGCCGTCCTGGCGGCGGCCTCGCAGCGCACCCGCCGCATCCACCTGGGCACCGCGGTCATCCCGCTGGGCTGGGAGAACCCGCTGCGGCTGGCCGAGGACCTGGCGACGGTCGACATCTTGTCCGGCGGCCGCCTCAACCCGGGGATCAGCGTCGGCCCGCCGATGCACTACGACCAGGTCAGGCACGCGCTCTACCCGGATACCAGTGACAGCGAAGACTTCAGCTACGAACGCGTACGGCGCCTGCTCGGCTTCGTGCGCGGCGAGCCGGCCAGCGACTTCGACGGCGCCGAAGGCTTCGAGGTGTTCTCCCGCCGGGTCCAGCCGCACGCCGCTGGCCTGGGCGACCGGATGTGGTACGGCGGGGCCAGTCTGCGGTCGGCTCAGTGGGCCGGCCAGAACGGGATGAACTTCCTGACCAGCAGCGTCGTGAAAGCAGAGGAGCCCGGGGACTTCGCCGAGCTCCAGCTCGCGCACATCCGGGCGTTCCGCGCTCATCATCGCGACGGTGACCGGGCCCGTGTCTCGCAGGGGCTCGTCGTCATCCCCACTGACACGGCGTCGCCGGAGCAGCGCCGCAAGTACGCCGAGTTCGCGGCGAAGCGGATGCCGCGCACCGCTGCCCCGCTGGGGCCGGCGCGCCTGCTGTTCGCGCCCGATCTCGTCGGGACGTCCGCGCAGCTCGCCGAACAGCTCGGGGCGCACGCCGCCTTCCGCGAGATCGACGAGGTGGCGTTCGCGCTCCCGTTCACCTTCGACCACGAGGATTACGTCCAGATCCTCACCGACATGGCCACCCGGCTGGGCCCGGCCCTCGGCTGGCAGCGCCGCTGGCCGGCGACCGGAACTGGCACCTAGCCGCACGCCCGCCCGGGGTGGACACTGAGTTCGTGGCGGGGACCAGCCTCGGTGACGTCATCGACCGCGCGTGGCGCAGGAGCCTCGTCGGCCGGTTACCGGTGGCCGTTCGATCCGTTGAGCGGCCCGCGGGTGGCTTCTTCCAGGCTGGGGACGCTGGGGATCACCCGGCCGACGCCGGTGATCGTGAAGATGCGGACGGCCGCCAGGTCGGGAATGACCAGCCGCAGCTCACCGCCCTCGGACTGGGCCCGCTGGTGCACGGCCAGCAGGGTGTGAATCCCGGCGGAATCGCAGAACCGGGTCTTGGTCATGTCGAGCACGAGCGTCCCGTGGCCGTCCGCGGCGGCCTTTTGCAGGTCCGACAGCATGTCCGGGGCGTTCGTGACGTCGATCTCCTCCGGTGCCGCCACGACGGGCATCCCATTGACCACCTCGTAGGGGGAGCGGCCATTACGCACCTGCGCCACCTCCATCCAGACGACCGGTGTGATGTCACTACCAGGATCAGGCGTTGCCGAAGACATGTCAATAAAAGCACGAGAAAAATCTCCTGTTTAATATCACATACGTATCCTACAATGAGGAGCTATGAGTGACCGTGAACAGGGCAGCGGCAGCTGGACGCTGCTGACCGGGCACGGGCACGTGCTGGTGGAGATCAGCCGCAACCCCGGCGCCCGGATCCGGGACATCAGCGCGGCCGCCGGGCTGACCGAGCGCACCGTCCAGGCCATCGTGGCCGACCTGGAGGCGGCCGGCTATCTCACCCGCAGCCGGACCGGGCGGCGCACCCGGTACACCGTGAACCACGACAGCCTGTTCCGGCACCCGTCCCAGGAAGGGCTCCGGATCGGCCCGTTCCTCGCCCTGCTGGCCGAGGCCGACGAGGACTCCGGCCGCTGAGATCAGGACGCCGGGAGGCGCTTGCGCAGGAGGCAGAACTCGTTGCCTTCGGGATCGGCCAGGACGTGCCAGGGCTCGTCACCGGTCTGGCCGACATCGGCCGGCCGGGCCCCGGCCGCGAGCAGCCGGCCAAGCTCGGCGTCCTGGTCACGGTCGGTGGGGCTGACGTCGATGTGCAGGCGGAGCTGGCTGGTCTTGGGGCTGGCGTTGGGACTCAGGACGATCGTCGGCTGCAGTCCGCCGAAGCCGGTCCCCGGCGGCCCGATCTCGATGCTGCCGTCGATCCGCTCGAGCTCGACGTACCCGAGCACCTCGCACCAGAAGGCCGCCAGCCGGTCAGGATCGCGGGCTTCGATGACCAGCTCGCTGATTCGGCATGCCATGTCCACACCGTATCGCCAGCCATCCGGCCACCCGTGGCGGGAATGACGAGGAACCGCCGGAAGTGTTTCTTTCCCGGCCGCGGGGGAAGCGACCGGGTTTCCTGTCGGGCGGCGTACGGAGGTCATGCATGAAGGTTCGGGCGGCACTGATCGGCGGAGCCGCGCTCGCGGCCGCGTCGGCCCTGGCCAAGAGCCGGGAACCGGACCGGGACGACATCAGCGGCGAGGTGGCCATCGTCACCGGCGCGTCCCGCGGGCTCGGCCTGCTGCTGGCCCGCGAGCTCGCCCGGCACGGCTGCCCGCTGGTCATCTGCGCCCGCGACCCCGCCGAGCTGGAGCGCGCCGCCGACAGCTGCGCGCCGAGGGGGCCGAGGTCACCGCCGTGGCCGGCGACGTGACCGACGAGACCGTCCCGGACCGGCTGATAAAAGCAGCGACCGAACGATACGGCCGGCTCGACATCGTGATCAGCAACGCCGGGATCATCCAGGTCGGCCCGGTGGCCGACGCGGAGATCGGCCACTTCGAGACCGCGCTGGACACGATGGCGCTCGCCCCGGTCCGGCTGGCCCTGGCCGCGCTGCCGGTCATGCGCCGCCAGCAGCACGGCCGGATCGTGACCATCGCCTCCATCGGCGGCAAGCTGAGCGTCCCGCACCTGCTGCCCTACAGCACGGCCAAGTTCGCCGCCGTCGGGTTCTCCGAGGGACTGCGCGCCGAGCTCGGCCGCGGCCCGGTGACGGTCACCACGGTCGTGCCGGGGCTGATGCGGACCGGCTCCCACCTGCAGGCCCGCTTCACCGGCCGGGCCGAGGAGGAATTCACCTGGTTCTCGCTCGGCGCCAGCCTGCCGGTGATCTCCATGGACGCCGAACGCGCCGCCCGCCAGATCGTCGAGGCGGTCCGCGGCCGCCAGGCCGAGATCATCCTGACCCCGGCCGGCCAGGTGGTGTCCCGCGTGACCAATCTGGCCCCGGCCTGACGAGCGACGTCCTGCACGTCGTCCAGCGGCTGGCCCTGCCGCGCCCGGCCGGGACCGGCCGGGACAGGACGGCGAGAAGGCACCCCCGGGTACCAGCTGGACCCGGCCATGAGCCGCAAGGCATTCGACCGCCTGACCGTCCTGGGCCGGGCGGCGGCCACCCGGTTCAACGAGCGCCGCGCGGCCGGCCAGACCTGATCAGGCGCGCCCGATTAGGCGCAAAGCGCCGGGTAGTGCGACGGGTCCGGCTGACCTCGTCAGGTCGATGGCCTGGGTGATCTGAAGTATGCGACAGCACGGAAGGACGGATTTACGTGGCACCGACGGTTGCTGACTACCTGCTAGAACGGCTCCGCGCATGGGACGTTCGGCATGTCTTTGCTTATGCGGGTGACGGGATCAACGGGATCCTGGCCGCCTGGGGGCGGGCGGAGAACAAGCCGCAGTTCATCCAGGCCCGGCACGAGGAGATGGCCGCCTTCGAGGCCGTCGGCTACGCCAAGTTCACCGGCCAGGTCGGCGTGTGCATGGCGACGTCCGGGCCGGGCGCGATCCACCTGCTGAACGGCCTGTACGACGCCAAGCTCGACCACGTGCCGGTGGTGGCGATCGTGGGCCAGACCAACCGCAGCGCCATGGGCGGCTCCTACCAGCAAGAAGTCGACCTGCTGTCCCTGTTCAAGGACGTGGCCAGCGACTACGTGCAGATGGTGACGGTGCCCGAGCAGCTGCCCAACGTGCTGGACCGGGCCATCCGCGTCGCGCTGGCCGAACGGGCCCCGACCGCCATCATCATCCCGGCCGACGTGCAGGAGCTCGAGTACTCCGCGCCGACGCACGCGTTCAAGATGGTGCCGTCCTCGATCGGCACCGACTGGCCGGTCGCCGCGCCGCACGACGAGGCGATCCTGCGCGCCGCCGAGGTCCTCAACGCCGGGTCGAAGGTGGCCATCCTGGCCGGCCAGGGCGCCCGCGGCGCCCGGCGCGAGCTCGAGGAGATCGCCGAGCTGCTCGGCGCCGGGGTGGCCAAGCCGCTGCTCGGCAAGGACGTCCTCTCCGACGAGCTGCCCTACGTGACCGGCTCGATCGGGCTGCTCGGCACCCGGCCGAGCTACGAGCTGATGATGAACTGCGACACCCTGCTGACGGTCGGCTCGAGCTTCCCCTACACGCAGTTCCTGCCGAAGTTCGACCAGGCCCGGGGCGTCCAGATCGACATCGACGGCAAGTTCATCGGGATGCGCTACCCCAACGAGGTCAACCTCGTCGGCGACGCCGCCGCCACCCTGCGCGCCCTGATCCCGCACCTCAAGCGCCAGGAGGACCGGTCCTGGCGGGAGGGCATCGAGTCCAACGTGGCCCGCTGGTGGGAGTCGATGGACGCCGAGGCCGAGGTCGAAGCCAACCCGGTCAACCCGATGCTGCTGTTCCGCGAGCTGTCCACCCGGCTGCCGCTGGACGCCATCGTCGCGGCGGACTCCGGCTCGTCCGCGAACTGGTACGCCCGCCAGCTGAAGTTCCGCGGCGACATGCGCGGGTCGCTGTCCGGCACCCTGGCCACCATGGGCCCGGGCGTCCCGTACGGCATCGGCGCCAAGTTCGCGCACCCGGAGCGGCCCGTCATCGTGTTCGCCGGCGACGGCGCCATGCAGATGAACGGCCTGGCCGAGCTGATCACCATCAAGCACTACTGGGAGCAGTGGTCCGACCCGCGGCTCATCGTCGCGGTCCTGCACAACAACGACCTGAACCAGGTCACCTGGGAGATGCGGGCGATGGAGGGCGCGCCCAAGTTCGTCGAATCCCAGCAGCTCCCCGACGTCGACTACGCCGGGTTCGCCCGCAGCCTGGGCCTGAACGCGATCGCCGTCGACGACCCGGCCCAGCTCGGCCCGGCCTGGGACCAGGCGCTGAGCGCCGACCGTCCCACCGTCCTGGACGTGCGCACCGACCCGTCCATCCCGCCCATCCCGCCGCACGCCACCTTCGAGCAGGCCAAGGCGGCCGCCACCGCGCTGCTCAAGGGCGACCCCGACGGCTGGAGCGTGCTCAAGGAAGGCATCCTCACCAAGGCCCGGGAGATCCTCCCCGGCCAGAGCGAATAAGGAAGGGGCCTGGAAGGAACGTTACGGATACTTCCTGTCCTCCGAGGAAACCAGCCCGGCCGAGCTCGTCCGGCAGGCCCGGATGGCCGAGGAGGCCGGATTCGACGCCCTGTGGATCTCCGACCACTACCACCCGTGGCTGGACGAGCAAGGCGAGAGCGGCTTCGTCTGGTCGGTGATCGGCGCCATCTCCGCGGCTACCTCGCTCCCGGTCACCACCGCGGTGACCTGCCCGCTGCTGCGCACCCATCCCGCGATCATCGCCCAGGCGGCCGCGACGTCCTCGCTGCTGACCGGCGGCCGGTTCACGCTGGGCGTCGGCAGCGGGGAGGCGCTGAACGAGCACATCCTCGGCACGGCCTGGCCGTCGGCGGAAGAGCGGCTGGAGATGCTCGAAGAGGCGGTCGAGGTGATCAGGGAGCTGTTCAGCGGCCGCCTCATCACCCATCACGGCCCGCATTACCGGGTCGACACGGCCCGGCTGTACTCGGTCCCCGACTCGCCGCCGCCGGTCTTCATGTCCGGGTTCGGCGAGAAGGCCATCAAGCTGGCGGCCCGGCTGGCGGACGGCTACATCTGCGTCCAGCCGAACGCGGACTTCGTCCGGCTCTACCGCGACTCCGGCGGCGGCGACCGGCCGGTGCAGGGCGGCCTCAAGGTGTGCTGGGACACCGACGCCGGGCGGGCCCGCAAGACCATGCACCGGCTCTGGCCGAACGAGGCCATCCCCGGCGAATCGGCCCAGCTGCTGCCGTTGCCGCGGCACTTCGCGCAGCTGTCGGAGCTGGTCTCGGAGGACATGATCTCCGCTCCCTGCGGCCCGTCGCCCGAGGATCACCTCAAGGGGATCCGCGCCTACACCGACGCCGGGTTCGACGAGGTGTACGTCAGCCAGGTCGGCTCCGGGCACGCCGGCTTCTTCGAGTTCTACGCCGATCAGGTCCTGCCCCGCCTGCGCGAAAAGGAGTTCCCGCTCCACGTGCTCTCGGAGTATGCGCTGCTGGCCGACGGCGAGCGCGGGATCCTGGTCGGCCCGCGGGGCGACTTCGCCTGGATGTGCGCGCCGCGCTGGGATTCCGACGCGGTCTTCTCCACGCTGGTCGGCGCGGCCGGGGTGTACGCCGTGACCCCGGCCGAGCCGTCGTTCGTGTGGGGCGGCTACTACGAGCCGGGCACCTTGATCTGGCGCAGCCGGTGGGTCACCACCGCCCAGGAGATCGAGTGCCGCGAGGCACTGAGCATGCCGGGCGACCCGCACACGGCGGTGGTGCTGCGCCGTGTCCTCGCCATCGACGGCGACACCCAGGTCCGGGTGTTCTTCGACCCGCGGGCCGGATTCGGCCAGCACCGGCCCCAGCAGGTCTCCCGCCGGAACGGCGTCTGGACCGCGCGCTGCGGCCCGCTGTACCTGCGCTGGTCCGGGGTACCCGCCACGGCCCGGCGGCGCGGCGGCGGCCTGCACGCCCTGATCACGGTCCCGGCCGGCGGCCACCACGACCTCGTCCTGGAGATCTCCGATCACCCGCTGAAGGGAACGCCCGCCGATCCGGACCTGGCCTGGCAGGCGACCGAGACGGCCTGGGAGCAGGAGGTGCCCGAGCTCACCGGCACCATCGCGGACCGCGACGCCCGGCACGCCTACGCGGTCATGCGCGGCCTCACCAGCTCGGGCGGCGGCATGGCGGCCGCGGCGACGATGAGCCTGCCCGAGCGGGCCGAGGACGGGACGCAACTACGACTACCGGTACGCCTGGATCCGCGATCAGTGCATCGCGGGCCAGGCGGTCGCCGCGGCCGGCGCCCTACCCGCTGCTCGATTCCGCGGTCGGGTTCGTCACCGAGCGCCTCCTGGCCGACGGTCCCCAGCTCAAGCCGGCCTACACGGTCAGCGGCGGCCCGGTGCCCGACGAGCGGCAGCTGCACGTGCCCGGCTACCCGGGCAGCTCGGCCAAGGTGGGTAACTGGGTCAACAAGCAGTTCCAGCTGGACGCCTTGGGCGAGACGCTGCTGCTGCTGGCCGCGGCGGCCCGGCACGACCGGCTGGACCGCGACCACTGGCGGGCGGTGGAGGTCGCCGTCGAGGCGATCAGGGAACGGCACCGCGATCCCGACGCCGGGATCTGGGAACTGGATGAGCACCACTGGGCGCATTCCCGGCTGGCCTGCGTGGCCGGCCTGCGGGCGGCCGCCGCGGTCGCCCCGGCGGGCCAGGGCGCGGCCTGGAGCGGCTTCGCCGACGCGCTGCTGGCCGACGTCACGGCCGACTGCCTGCACCCGTCCGGCCGCTGGCAGCGGGCGCCCGACGACGACCGGGTCGACGCCGCGCTGCTGTTCCCCGCCCTGCGCGGAGCGATGCCGGCCGACGATCCCCGGGCGCTGGCCACCCTGGACGCGGTGCACGCCGAGCTGGGCTGCGACGGGTACCTGTACCGGTACCGCCCGGACGAGCGCCCCCTCGGGGCAGCCGAAGGCGCCTTCTCGCTGTGCGGTTTCACCATGGCGCTGGCCCTGCATCAGCAGGGCCGGGAGACCGAGGCGGCTCGCTGGTTCGAGCGCAACCGGGCCTCGTGCGGCCCGGCCGGCCTGCTCACCGAGGAATACGACATCACCCAGCGGCAGGTGCGCGGCAACGCGCCGCAGGCGTTCGTCCACGCCCTGCTGCTCGAGTCGGCCCAGCGGCTGGCTGTCCCCCACCCCAATCAGCGGAGGTAAAGATGAGCAGCGAGCATGCCGGGCAGGTCGTCGTGGTCACCGGAGCCAGCGGCGGGATCGGCCGGGCCGCGGCCCGGGCCTTCGCCGCCCGCGGCGCCAAGGTCGCCCTGCTGGCCCGGGGCGAGGCCGGCCTGGCCGGAGCGGTCGCCGACGTCGAGCGGGCGGGCGGCACGGCGCTGGCGATACCCACCGACGTCGCCGACCCGGATCAGGTCGAAGCCGCCGCCGCCGAGGCCGAGGCGGCCCTCGGGCCCATCGACGTGTGGGTCAACGTGGCCTTCACCTCGGTCTTCGCCCAGTTCACCGACATCACCCCGGCCGAGTACAAGCGAGTCACCGAGGTGAGCTACCTCGGCTACGTCTACGGCACGATGGCCGCGCTCAAGCGGATGCAGCCGCGCGACGCCGGCACCATCGTCCAGGTCGGCTCGGCGCTGGCCTACCGGGGCATCCCGCTGCAGAGCGCCTACTGCGGCGCCAAGCACGCCATCCAGGGCTTCAACGAGTCGCTGCGCTGCGAACTGCTGCACAACAAGAGCAACGTGCACGTCACCATGGTGCAGATGCCGGCCGTCAACACGCCGCAGTTCGACTGGGTGCTGTCCCGGCTGCCCAAGCCCGCCCAGCCCGTACCGCCGATCTACCAGCCGGAAGTGGCCGCGCACGGCGTCGTCTACGCGGCCGACCACCCCGGGCGCCGGGAGTACTGGGTCGGCGGCTCCACCGCGGCCACCCTCGCGGCCAACGCGGTCGCCCCCGGCGTGCTCGACCGGTACCTGGCCCGCACCGGGTACTCCGCCCAGCAGGACGACCGGCCCGAGCCGTCCTCACCCCCCGCCAACCTGTGGAAGCCGGCCGACGATCCCGCCGGTCATGACTACGCCGCGCACGGCAGCTTCGACGACGAGTCCAAGCCGCGCAGCGCCCAGCTGTGGGCTTCGCAGCACCACGGCCTGCTCGGGGGTTCCCTCCTCGCGCTGGCCGGAGCCGCCGCCGCGGTCCTCGGCCGCCGGGGACGGCGGTGAGCATCTGGCTGGCCGGCCTGCGGGCCGGCTACGGCACGGTTCAGCTGCTCTGGCCGGATCGCTCCGCCGAGCAGCTGCTCGGCGGCCCGCTGGAGCCGGCCGCCCGGACCGGCGTCCGCGTGCTTGGCGCCCGCCAGCTCGCCCAGGCCGGCCTGAGCGCGGCCGCGCCAACGCCTGCCCTGCTGGCCGCCGGGGCCGGGACCGACGCCCTGCACGCGCTGAGCATGGCCGTGCTCGCCCTGGCCGATCCCCGCTGGCGGCGCCCGGCCATCGTCAGCGGACTCACCGCCGCCGCGTTCGCCGCCTGCGGTGCCCTGGCCGCGCGCCGGGCCGCCCAGGCCATCGATTGAGTGAAGGAGCAGTTATGCGGTTCTCTGAACTACGGCGCGGTCAGTCATCCCCGCCGGTGCACGGCATCGACCGGATGGTGCGCAACGTGCGGACCGGGCGCTTCGAGCGCAGCCTGTCGGCCCTGACCGCGGCCGGGGCGCTGGTCACCGCGGCCGAGATCTACTTCGAGCACGACAGCGCCAGCTTCGGCAACAAGATGATGTGGATCCCGGTCGCCCTGGGCCCGGTCGGGGCGGCAGCCGGCGTGGCCGGGTTCTTCAGCCGCCGGATGGCCAAGACGGCGCTGCCCATCGCCTCGGCCGCCATCGTGGCCAACGGCCTGCAGGGCACCTACCTGCACGCGCGCGGCATCGCCCAGAAGCCGGGGGGCTGGTCGAACGCTCGCTACAACATGGAGATGGGACCGCCGCTGCTGGCCCCGCTGCTGGTGACGATGGTCGGCGGGATGGGGCTGCTCGCGGCGATCCTGCGGCGCGAGCAGTGACCGGGCGCTACCAGCGGGAGCAGTCCGGTCCCCTGCCCCGGTTTCCGGGCTTGGATGTGCTCGGCCAGGCCCGGCACTGGGACCAGGTCACCGCCAACCTGGTCACCGCCCGGCTGCGCCCGCCGTCCGGACTCGCTTTCTTCAACGCGACCCAGGCCGCCTGCGCCGGCCCCTGCTCAACCTGCTGACCGGCCAGGAGGACGACCAGGAAATCTCCGTCCTGCACATGGTCGACGCACGGCTGGCCGCGGGCGAGACCGACGGCTGGCGCTACTGCGACATGCCTGAAGACGGCCAGGCCTGGCGGGAGACCCTGGCGTGCCTGGATGAGGACGCGGCCGCGCGCTGCGGGACCTCGTTCGCGGACGCCCCCGAAGAAGACCAGCTGGCGCTGATCCAGGCCGTCCAGGACCTGGCGGCCAAGGACTGGCACGAGCTGAACGCGGCCCATGTGTGGAGCCTGTGGACGCGGTACGCCTGCACCGCCCTGTACGCGCACCCGCTGGCCTGGCAGGAAATCGGCTTCTCGGGGCCGGCCTACCCGCGGGGGTATAAGAACGCCGGCGTGGACAAGCTCGAGCCGTTCGAGGTCAGGGACACCAGGCCGTCCGGTGACCCGATCAGGGAAGGTGCCTGATGCCCGGCGTGCGCAGCAGGAACGAATCGGCCTGGCTGCTGCCGAACGACGGGACCCGTACCAACCACCGGCTGCGGGAGGACATGCGGCGGTACGCCGATACCGACGAGCTCGACCTGGTGATCGTGGGCTGCGGGGCGGGCGGGTCGGTGCTGCTGCAGCGGCTGGCCCGGGCCGGCTGGCGGGTCGCGGCCCTGGATGCGGGCCCGTTCTGGGACCCCGACACCGACTGGGTCAGCGACGAGGCCGGCTCGCACCAGCTGTACTGGACCGAGCCGCGGGTGATCAGCGGGTCCGACCCGGTGCCGATGGGCTCGAACAACTCCGGCCGCGGGGTCGGCGGCTCGATGGTGCACTACGCCGGGTACACGCCGCGGTTCCACCCGAGCGACTTCGCCACCCGGACCCGGGACGGCGTGGGGGCCGACTGGCCGCTGTCCTACCCGGAGCTGCGCCCGTACTACGAGCAGCTCGAGCAGGAACTCCCGGTCGCCGGGGAGCACTGGCCGTGGGGCGACCCGCACGGCTACCCGCACCGGCCGCACCCGGTGGGCGGGAACGGCGAGATCTTCCTGCGCGGCGCCCGGAAGCTGGGCATCGAGGCCAAGGTGGGGCCGGTGGCCATCACCAATGGCCGGTTCGGCAACCGGCCGCACTGCATCTACCGGGGCTTTTGTCTGCAAGGCTGTAAGGTGAACGCCAAGGCCTCGCCGCTCATCACGCACATACCGGACGCCCTGGCACACGGCGCCGAGGTCCGGGCGGACGCCATGGTGACCCGGATCGCGATCGACCGCGAGACCGGGCGGGCGCTGGGCGTGCACTACGTCCGCGACGGCCGCGAGCGGTTCCAGCGGGCGGCGATGGTGGCGGTGGCCGGCTACTCGATCGAGACGCCGCGGCTGCTGCTCAACTCGGCCTGCTCCCGGTTCCCGGACGGCCTGTGCAACGAGTTCGACCAGGTCGGCCGGTACCTGATGGTCCAGGGCGCGCCGCAGACCGCGGGCCGGTTCGACGCCGAGGTCCGGATGTACAAGGCGCCGCCGCCCGAGGTGAGCTCCGAGGAGTTCTACGAGACCGACCCGGCCCGGGACTTCCAGCGCGGGTTCTCGATCCAGACCGTCTCGCCGCTCCCCATCACCTGGGCCGAGCACGTGGCGGCGCAGGGCCACTGGGGCGGCGCCCTGCGCGAGTACATGAGCGACTACGTGCACTGGTCCTGCCTCGGCGCGCTGTGCGAGTTCCTGCCGCAGCCGGACAACCGGGTCACGCTGGCGGAGGAGAAGGACCAGCACGGACTGCCGGTGGCGGAGTTCTCCTACTCCCAGGGCGACAACGACAAGGCCCAGGCCAAGGCGGCGCAGGCGGTCATGGAGGACATCCTGCACGCGGCCGGCGCCGACGAGGTCATCACCATCCAGCGCTACGCCCACCTGGTCGGCGGCGCCCGGATGGCCGCCGACGAACGCAGCGGCGTCGTCGACCAGTCCTGCCGCAGCTTCGCCGTGCCGAACCTCTACATCACCGACGGCAGCGTGCTGCCCACCCAGGGCGCGGCCAACCCGGCCCTGACCATCATGGCCGTCGCCGCCCGCGCCGCCGACCAGCTGGCCGCGGGCGCCCGCTCCGGGAGCGCCTCATGAACGATCCGGTGATCGAGTCCGTGACCGCCGAGGTCTACACCGTGCCCACCGACGCTCCCGAGGGCGACGGCACGCTCACCTGGGATGCGACCACGCTCGTGCTGGCCCGGGTCCAGGCCGGGGGAGTCGAGGGCCTGGGCTGGACCTACGGGGCACCGGCCTGCGCGTCCGTCATCAGCGGGATGCTGGCCGACGTCGTGCGCGGTCAGCCCGCGCTGGACGTGCCCGGCCACCACGAGGCCATGGTCCGGGCCGTGCGGAACGTGACCCGCCAGGGCGTGGCGGGGTACGCGATCTCGGCCGTCGACGTCGCGCTGCACGACCTCAAGGCGAAGCTACTCGGCCTGCCGCTGCACCGGCTGCTCGGCGCGGTCCGTGATCGCGTGCCGGTATACGGCAGCGGCGGCTTCACCCCCTACGACGAGGGCCAGCTCCGCGACCAGCTGAGCGGGTGGGCGTCCGGGCAGGGCATTCCCCGGGTCAAGATCAAGATCGGCGAGTCCTGGGGCACGGACCCCGCGCGGGACCTGGACCGCATGCGGCAGGCCCGGGCCGTCGTCGGCGACGACGTCGAGCTGTTCGTCGACGCCAACGGCGGCTACGGCCGCAAGCAGGCCATCCGGGTCATGAACGCGGCCGCCGACCTGGACGTGCGCTGGTTCGAGGAACCGGTCTCCTCCGACGACCTCGACGGCCTGCGCGAGGTCAGGGATGGCGTGCCCGCCGACGTCACGGCCGGCGAGTACGGCTGGGACCTGTATTACTTCCGCCGCATGTGCGCGGCGGGCGCCGTGGACTGCTTGCAGGCCGACGTGTCCCGGGTCGGCGGCATCACCGAGTGGCTGCGGGTCGCGGCGGTCGCCGCCTCCTACGGGCTGCAGGTCTCCGGCCACTGCGCCCCCCACCTGCATGCCCACGCCGCGGCCGCCATCCCCAACCTGCGGCACCTGGAGTGGTTCCACGACCATGTGCGGATCGAGTCGCTCCTGTTCGACGGCGCCCTCGACCCGTCCGGCGGCACCATCCAGCCCGACCCGGGAGCGCCCGGCCTCGGCCTGGCCTTCAAGGCGGCCGACGCGGAGCGCTACCGCGTGACCTAGCCTGTGATCAGGCAAGGACATAATCTGACCGCCGTCGCTGGCACGGAACGGAGCTGGCCGTGAACGACCCGCTCTTCCCGGGGGGCGTCGATGCCGCCGGACTGCCCCTGGCCCTGCATAACCCGCGGCGGCTCGCGGCGGTCGCGGCGACCGGCCTGCTCGATACCGGCCCCGAGCCCGCCTTCGAGGACCTGGCCGAACTGGCCGCCGCCCTGACTGGATGCTCCCGGGCGTTCATCACGCTGGTGGACGAGGAGCGGTCGTTCTGGAAATCGTGCATCGGCGTCGACGTCCGCGAGATCGCCAGCCGGCAGGGCCGGGTGGAGGACAGCTTCTGCTACTTCCTGGTCGGCCTTGGCGACGTATTCGCCGTGGCCGATGCCGCGGCTGACCCGCGCACCCGCGATCACCCCTCGGTCAAGCCGATGAAGATCGGGGCCTGGGCGGGCTACCCGATCCTGTCCACCGGCGGCGATGTGCTGGGCAGCATGTGCGTCATCGACGAGAACCCGCATGCGTGGCAGCCCGCGGAACTGGGCGCGCTGGCCACCATGGCCCGCGCCGTCAGCAACGAGATCAACGTGCGCCGGACCCTGGTCCTGGCCCAGGAATCCCTGCAGCTATCTCGGGACCTGGCCCGCAGCCTGCAGGACAGCCTGCTGCCGCCGGTGCTGGAACCGGTCCCCGGCCTCGAGGTGTCCGCCTCCTACCTGCCCGCGGCGGGCGGTACCGAGGTGGTCGGGGACTTCTACGACCTGTTCCACGTCCGGGAGTCGTGGTGGTGCGCGGTGATCGGCGACGTGTGCGGCAAGGGCACCGAGGCCGCCAAGCTCACGGCCCTGGCCCGGTACACCTTGCGCGCCGCCGCCAGCCATCATCTGGCTCCCGCCGCGATCCTCCGGGACCTCAACACCGCCCTTATCGACCAGTACCGGGACGGTCGGCTGGTGACCGCCATGGTCGCGACCTTCCAGATTTCTCCCGCCGGGATGTCCGGCCGGATCTGCGCCGCGGGTCACCCGCCCGCGCTGATCATGCGGGCCGACGGCAGCATCAGGGATATCGGCCGGGTCGGCACGCTGCTCGGCATGACCGCCGACCTCACCCTCACCGAGGTCCAGTTCCGGCTCAGGCCCGGCGATACGCTGCTGCTCTTCACCGACGGCGCCACCGAAGCCCGGCCCCCCGGCCACGGCCTGGCCGGCGACCGGCCCTTCTTCGGCGACCAGGCCCTGGCCCAGGCGCTCGCCGACTGCCGGGGCCAGAGCGCGGACGCCGTCATCCGCCACCTCGGCCAGCTCCTGGCCGAGCACACCGCCCACTGGGCCAGCGACGACACGGCCCTGCTCGCCCTCCGCATACCGACCGGCCCCTGAGGTCGGCTGACACCAAGGTGGTGACAGGTGGATCTGCAGCTCACCGGGCGGCGAGCCCTCGTGACCGGCGGGAGCCGCGGCATCGGCAAGGCCGTCGCGGCCGCGCTGCTGGCCGAGGGCGCCGAGGTGGCGATCGCGGCCCGTGACCCGGGTCGACTGGATGAGGCCGCGGCCGACCTCGGCGCCGGCGGCCTGGGCGTGGCCGCCTTCGTCGTCGACACCGGTGACGACGCTTCCGTGCGGCAGCTGGTGGCGGCCGTTCAGGACCGGCTCGGCGGTATCGACATCCTGGTCAACTGCGCCGCCCGGCCGGCCGGGCAGGCACCGCCGCTGTCGCTGCCCGAGATCACCGGCGACGCGTTCTGGTCCGACGTGAACGTCAAGGTCATGGGCTACCTGCGGTGCGCCCAGGCGGTGGCGCCGGACATGGTCGCGGCCGGCTGGGGCCGGATCATCAGCGTCAGCGGGCTAGCCGCCCTCAGCACCGGCTCGGTCATCGGGTCCATCCGCAACGTGGCCGTGTCGGCGATGACCAAGAACCTGGCCGAGGAGCTGGGCCCGTCGGGCGTCAACGTCAATGCCGTCCACCCCGGCCTGACCCGCACCGAGGCGACCCCCGGTGTCATCGCGGCCCAGGCCGCGGCGTCCGGGAAGGATCCCGCCGAGATCGAGCGGCGGATGGCCGGCCGCAACCTCACCCGCACCCTCATCGACGCCAGCCAGGTCGCGGCCGTGGTCACCTTCCTGGCGTCGCCCCTGTCGGTCTCGATCAACGGCGAATCGATCGCCTGCGGCGGCGGCACCCCCGGCGTGATCCACTACTAGCGAGCCGGAGCCATACTGGGCGCGTGGAACTCTCCGATGCCCTGAACTTCGCCCGCGCAAACCGCTGGGCCGTGCTGACTACCCTGCGCGGTAACGGCCTGCCCCAGCAGTCGAACGTCTCCCAATGGACCGGCGACGATAACGTCATCCGCGTATCCATCACGGCCGACCGGGCCAAGTACCACAACCTGCGCCGGCGGCCGTGGGCGGCCGTGCACGTCACCCAGCCGGACTTCCGCGCTTACGCCGTGCTCGAAGGCGCCGTCGAGCTGTCGCCGGTGGCGGCCCGGCCCGACGACGACACGGTCGAGGAGCTCGTCGCCTACTACCGGGCCCTGTCTGGTGAGCACGAGGACTGGGACGACTACCGCGCCGCCATGGTGGCTGACCGGCGCGCCGTCGCCCGCCTCACGCCGGACCGGGCCTACGGCATGCTCCCCGGGTGAGGCGGCGTGGCTGATCTAGTCGACTACGACGAGTTCGGGCTGTTCGGCGAGAACGCCGCGGAGTACGGCCTGCCCCTGGATCGTCCGCCGGTCGTGCGGCGGGCCTTCGCCGAGGTGGCGCCGGGGCGGCGGCTGAGCGCGCTGGTGTGGCAGGAGGGGGACCCGGAACTGGTCCTGCTGCACGGCGGAGCCCAGAACGCCCACACCTGGGACACGGTGGCGATGGCCCTGGACCGTCCCCTGGTGGCCATCGACCTGCCCGGGCACGGCCATTCCGATGGTCCCGGAGACCGGCCGGATGGGCCGCTGGACGCCTACGGCAACGCGGCCGACGTCGCGGCCGCCGTCCGCCAGCTCGCCCCGGCCGCCCGGGCGGTGATCGGCATGTCCCTCGGCGGGCTCACCGCCATCGCGCTCAGCGCCGAGGCGCCGGAGCTGGTCCGCACGCTGGTCCTGGTCGACGTGCTGCCGGGGATCAAGGCGCAGCGGGCTCAGCACATCACCGCCTTCGTCAACGGGCCGCCCAGCTTCGCCAGCCTGGACGAGCTGCTGGAGCGGACGGCCCAGTTCAACCCGGGCCGGTCCCGGTCGTCGCTGCGGCGGGGCATCCTGCACAACGCCGAGCAGCAGCCCGACGGCAGCTGGGTCTGGCGGTGGGCCCGGCACCGCCCGCCCGCGGCCCCGGCCAGCGGGGTGCCGACTGTTCGTTACGAGTCGCTATGGGAAGCGCTGTCCTCGGTCACCGTGCCGGTGCTGCTCGCCCGGGGCATGCGGCCGGACTCGGTGCTGGACGACGAGGGGGAGCGGGAGCTGCGGCGCCGCCTGCCCCCGGCCGAGGTCGTGCACGTCGAGGAGGCCGGCCACAGCCTGCAGGGCGACACGCCCCTCGAGCTGGCCGCGATCATCGAGCGCTTCGTTTACGCCTGATTTAGGCGGTCGGGTCGTCTGGCAGGCGGCTGAGCACGACTCCGAAGTGGTCCCGGTAGGCCGCCAGCAGGGCGTCGTCCGTGTCCGGCTGCTGTTCGGTCCGGGTCCCGTGTTCGGTCTGGATGAGCAGCCGGCCGCTGATGGATACCCGGCCGTCCGCGGTCCGCCGGGAGCAGATCGTGCTCTGGGTGAAGTGCGACAGCGGTGACGTCTGCTGGTACCAGCACGTCGGGACGCAGTCCGCGAGCGACACCGCGCGCTGTTCGAGACGGTACTGGGGTTTGCCGTCCTTCAGGACGTCGATGTCCCCTTCGCCGGCGTCGGCGAGCCGGAACCGGCCGGCCGGGTCGTCCTGGTCATCGCGGGCATCCAGGAGCAGCGGGTAGTCGCTGTGGCTGCCGAAGCCCACGTCGGCGAGCCAGGGCCCGGTGCCGTCGGCCGGACGGACGATGAGCGCCAGGTGGTCCAGGGGCGGGCTGAGGCCGGCCTCGCCGTGCACCCGGGCGCCGACCCGGCTCACCTGGGCGCCGAGCGCCTCGAGGAGCAGCGCGAAGCCCCCGTTGAGTTCGTAGCAGAAGCCGCCGCGGCGACGGCGCACGATCTTGTCGATCAGGTCGGGCTCGTCCAGCGAGATGGGCTCGGCCAGGTGGATGCTGAGGTTCTCGAACGGCACGGTCAGCTGGTGCGCCCGGTGCAGCGTGCGCAGCCCCGCGGCGTCACTGGCGGCGGGGGCGGTGACGCCGATCCGGTCCAGGTAGGCCGTCACGGTTGCCTGATCCATCGTCTACCACTCGTCCCAGTGGATCACCGCGTCCGGGCCGGGCCGGGCGGCCGGCTTGAAGTCCGTCCCCTGGGTGTAGGCGAGCGGGGTCAGCACCGCCTGCGCCACCGTGTCGTAGGGGATGCCGAGGACGTCGGCGACGTCCCGCTCGCGGGCCCGGTGCATGGACGTCCAGGCGGTGCCCAGGCCCCGGGCGCGGGCGGCCAGCATGAAGCTCCACATGCCCGGGAGGATGTTGCCCATCCCGGCCTCCGCCGAGGCCCGGTCGCGGCCCTCGTTGCAGCCGAGCACCAGCACCGGCGCGTCCCCCATGTGCTCGCCGAGATAGTCCGCCGAGCCGGCCACCCGCCGCTGCGCGGCGTCGCGTCCGGCGTCCCCGGTCGGGTTCCCCGGATAGGCCGGCGACGCCTTGTACCCGGCGTAGACCTGGCGGTAGATCTCCCCGACCGCCTGCCGCTTGCTCTCGTCCCGCACCACCACGAACCGCATCGTCACCGCGTTCGACCCGGACGGTGCCTGCAGGGCCAGCGCGACGCATTCGCGGATCAGCGGGTCGGGCACCGGGCGGGAGAAGTCCAGCCGCTTGCGCACCGCGCGCGTAGTGGACAGCAGCTGGTCCGGATCCAGGCTGAGCAAAGTCATGCCGCCCAGGCTAGCCTCCGCCCCGCGGCCCGCCGATGACGCCACCGCCTCCAGTCCCAGCCGCAGCTCCGGCTCCCGCCCTAGCCGCAGCTCCGGCCCCCAGCCCCGGCCCGGCCCGGCCCGGCCCGGGGCTGGTATCCGGCTCCTGCCCTGACGCGAGGTAAAGAAGTCACCTCCTGTGCTCGCACGCCTGGCCCTCCCGTCGTCGTGGGCCAAATTTCCTGGGAGCTGGGGAGCTCTGGCCCGTCCGGTGACGGCCGCCCTGCCTGGACCGGTCACTCCGGCACCGGCAGTACCGGCAGTCAGCAGGCGTCCCGGTTAACACGGTGGATCCGTCTTACCCGGTGGATCGTGGCCCCTGGGTAAGTGTTCCAATTTAAGGTGAGTTTGGGGTGTGTCGGGGGGTTGTAGTGTGCCGGGCTGGGCCGGTGTGCCTGCCGGGGGGCGGGGGTGCGGGGATGGTGATCCCGGCGGTGGCGGCGTAGTCGCGCAGGGCGGCGGGGGTGCGGATGCGGGCGGGGCCGGGGGCGAGGGCGGGGTGGCCGGGTCCGAGCAGGGCGGTGATGGCGGCGATGGCGGGGGTGATGGTGCTGGGGTGGGCGCCGAGCAGGGTGGCGATGCGGGAGCAGGGCATGGCGAGGCGGTGGTGGCAGATCGCGGCGAGCAGGTAGGCCGGCAGGTCGTAGCGGAAGGGGGCGGCGGGGCCGGTGCGGGTGCGGCGGGGGTGGCCGCGGCCGAGGTGGAGGCGCTGCTCGCGGGCGGCGGCCCAGGGCAGTTCGAGGCGGGCGGCCAGGTCTGCGAGGGCGGGGCGGGTCAGGCCGGTCAGGGCCGGGCTGGCCAGGGCGTCCAGGATGGCGGCCCGGGCGGTGTCGTGCGGCGCGGGCGGGGGCTGCGGGCGGGGGTCCGGGGCGGGCCGCCAGGCGGGCAGCAGGGCGTAGTTCCAGTCGCCGTGGAAGGCGTGGCGGGTTAACGCGCGGTCTTCGATGCCTGCCATCGTCTCGTCGCTGACCTGGGTCCCGGTGGGGTAGGAGCCGGTGTCCAGGACGGCGGTGACGGTCAGCCCGGTGGCGGTGGTGACCGCGCCGATGGTGTTGATGACGACGTCGTGGCTGGTCAGCGGGCGGCCGCGCCAGGCCAGGGTGATCTGGGAGAACAGCCGGTGCTCGATCTTGTTCCACTTCGATGTTCCCGGCGGGAAATGGCAGACGGTGATCTCCAGGCCCGTCTCCCGGGCCAGGTCCGCCAGGCCGGCCTTCCAGGCCCGGTTGCGCCACCCGCTGGACCCGCCCGCGTCGCAGGTCACCAGCAGCCGCGCCGCCCGGGGGTAGGCGTCCTGGCCGGCCAGCGCCCACCAGCGGCGGACGGACTCCACCGCCAGCGCCGCGGTGTTGCCGTCGGTGCCCACGTTGACGAACCCGGTATTGGCGCCCACGTCGTAGATGCCGTACGGGATCGCGTGCCCGCCGTCTTCGTCCGGGAAGCCGTGATCGCGGACCCGGACCGGGTTGCCCCGGGGCCGCCATTCCCGCCCCGCCTGCGCGAACTCGCCGACCTGCTCTTTTTTCTTGGCGTCCACGCTGATCACCGGCTGCCCCGCCGCCAGGTGCTCCCTCGCCTGCCCGGCGATATGCCGGAACTGGGCGTCCCGGTCCGGGTGCCGCTTCCCCTCGGTGACCTTGGCGTTGGCCTGGGTCGAGAACCCCTCCTGCCGCAGCAGCCGCCACGCGGTCTGCGGGCTGCACCGGTGCCCCTGCCGCCTCAGCTCATCCGACAGGTTCCCCGCGCTCTTGGCCGTCCACAAAAGCGGCGACTCCGGATCCCCCCGCGAGGAGTCCTCCACCAGGGCCAGCAGCGCCGGGACCAGGCCCGGATCCGTCTCAGCGAGCGGCTTGCGGCCCGCGCCCGGCCGCCGGACCCGCCCCGGCGGCGCGACATCACCGCAGGCCAGCTCAGCCGCCCCGTCCGCGACCGTCTGCCACGACGCCCCGGACAGCCTCGCCACCGCAGTGATCCCGCCATCCCCGGCCGCCCGCGCCACCGCCCCCAGCACCAGCCGCCGCGACTTCTCATCCAGCACCGGCAGCAGCAGGTCCAGCTCCGGCTCCATCACCCTTAAAAGCTCCGCGTTCACGCCCATAGCAGCATCCTGGCACCCGACACGCCCAGAACTCAGGTAAATACGGAACACTTACGGGGGGTATCGGATCCACCGGGTAAGCGAGATCGCTGCGCAGGCACCGGGCGGCCTGGTGCCGGATTCGGGTAAGGGTGACCGCACTACCTTGGCCGCCGCAAACCGCAACCCGCGGAAGGGGTGGTAAGTAGACACGATCATGCTGCCGGGGGCGGCGGGTACGCATGTGAACGGCAGGCCGGACCGGGGCAACGGGGAGGCGCCGCAGGCAGGCATCGCGGGGAGCCGCCGCAGGCGAGGGATCTTCGTGCCGGGAGCGGCCGCTGGGATAATTGCGGCATGGCGGAGCGAGCTGAGGATGGCAGCGCGGGGGATGCGGACTACGGCGCGATCGGGGTGTCGTATACGCGCTACCGCCGGCCGGACGCCCGGATCGCGGCGCGGATCAGCCAGGCGCTGGGTACCGCCCGGACCGTGCTGAACGTGGGCGCCGGAGCCGGGTCCTACGAGCCGGCCGACCGCCAGGTCACCGCGGTCGAGCCGTCGGCGTCGATGCGGGCGCAGCGGCCGGCCGGGCTGGCCGTGGCGGTGGACGCCGTCGCCGAGGAGCTGCCGTTCGCCGACGGCTCGTTCGACGCGGCGATGACGACCTTCAGCGTGCACCAGTGGGGTGACCTGCGGGCAGGCCTGCGCGAGGTCCGGCGGGTGACCCGCGGTCCGGTGGTGATCTTGACCTGCGACCCGCGGCGGCTGCAGCGGTTCTGGCTCACCGGGTACGCGCCCGAGGTCATCGAGGCCGAGGCTCGCCGCTACCCCAGTGTCGAGGCGCTGGCGGACGGGCTCGGCGGCCCGGTCGGGGTCACGGTGGTGCCGGTGCCGCTGGACTGCACCGACGGCTTCAACGAGGCGTACTACGGCCGGCCGGAAGCGCTCCTCGACCCGGCGGCCCGGTTGTCGTGCTCGGCGTGGAGCTTCGTCAGCGCCGCGGTGCACGACCGGTTCGCCCGTGACCTGGGTCGTGACCTGGCCGACGGGAGCTGGGACGACCGCCACGGCCAGCTGCGGACGCAGCCCGCCTTCGACGGATCCCTCGTCCTGGTGACCTCAGCCGCCCATGACCTCACGCGCCTTTGACCTCAGCCGAAGGTGAACGAGTAGGCCTGGAGTCCGGGTGACAGCGTGATCGTCACGGTGCCGCTCCGCACGGGCTGCGCGGGATGCTCGGCGGTGACCGGGTAGATATCGGGCGCCCCGGAGACGTGGATGACCGTGCTCGAGCCGCCGGAGGAGACGGTCAGCGTGCCGGTGCCGCCGACGTCGAGATAGACGTCCGAGGCGTGGAAGGCGAGCGTGATCCCGGCGCCCTGGCCCGCGGTGATCGACTCCTGGCCGATGGCCCAGTTGCCCGTCAGGCCGAACGAGTTCACGGTCAGGTTCGTGGGCGCCGTGAAGTGGCCGGTCACGTAGGAGTTGCGGCTGCCCGCAAAGCCCTGGACGTGCTCCTTGCCGAGGTAGGTCTCCGGTGTCTGCGCGGTGTCTTCGGGGGTGGTGTCGGGGACATCGGTCGCCCCCGGCAGGGTAATCCCGGGGTGCGCGGCGGTGAGCAGCTGGCGGATGAACTGCTCCTCGCTGAGGTAATCGCCTTCCCCGATGGAGACGTGCCGGATCTGGCCGCTGGCGTCGATCAGGTACGCGGCCGGCCAGGACTGGTTGCTGTAGGCGGTCCACGTGTCGTAGTGGTTGTCGAGCGCGACCGGGAAGGTCAGGCCGAGCCTGCGCACGCCGGCCGCGACGTTGGACGGCACGTGCTCGAAGGCGTACTCGGGCGTGTGCACGCCGACGACCTCGAGCCCGTCGGATGCGTAGTTCTTCGCCCAGGCCTCGACGTGCGGAAGCTCGCGCTGGCAGTTGATGCAGGAGTATGCCCAGAAGTCGACGAGGACGACCTTGCCCCTGAGCGAGGCCAGGCTCACCGGCTGGCCGCCCGGGGTGTTCAGCCACTGCTCGATGCCGGTGAACGCGGGCGCCGGGCCGCACTTCTCCAGGCCGGAGCCGCCGTACATGGCGGCCGTCTGGCAATCCTGCAGCGAGACGCCGCCGCCGCCCTGGGACCCCGTGCTGGCGCCCTTCTCCAGGGAGTTGCCCACGGATGCGAAGTAGTTCGGGATATCGCGCTGGATGATGTCGGAAAGGTTGAACGTCAGCGCGACCGCCAGCACGATGACGACGACGCCGCTGACCGCGCGGAAGGCCCCCTGATGACGCCGGAAGGCGCCGAGCCGCTGGGTCATGCCGCGGCCCGCCAGCGCGAAGGCGAGCAGCGGGATCGCGGTGCCGACGGCGAAGCCCAGGGTGAGGCCGACCGTGCGGAAGCCGATGTGGCCGGTCGCGCCGGCCACGGTGATAGCGGCCAGGACCGGCCCCGCGCACGGTACGAAGACCGCGCCGAGGGCGATCCCGAGGACGAAGCCGTTGCGGCCGGTGCCGGTAACGCGCTGCGGGAAGCGGTAGAAGGGCCGCTCGATCAGGTGGCCGAGCGGCGGTACCAGCAGCCCGAGCCCGACCAGGACCAGCAGGGCCAGGCCGAGCCAGCGGATGGCGTCGTCCGGCAGGTGCAGGCTGGCCAGGATGAGGCTGCCGAACAGGGTGAAGACCGCGAAGCTCAGCGTCAGGCCGAGAACGACGAGATAAGGCCGCCGCCGCGCCGCCTCAGCGTCTGCCCCGGTATCCGGCCCGGTGCTGCCGCCGCCGAGCAGCACGACCGGCAGCACCGGCAGGACGCACGGCGACAAGCCGGTGATGATCCCGCCGATGAGGCCGATCAGAACCAGCGTCACGCCACGACCTCCTGCTGACGGCTGGGCCCACGATCACCTGAGGGACGTGCCCAGATGGTCTCCTAACGACCATGACACTCAACGGCAGCCGACTTCCAGGAGTTCCTGGCGGCCGTCGCGGCCGGGTCAGCTGTCGGTGTCGCCGAGGAGTTCCTCGAGGAGTTCGTTGACGCGGTCGTCGTCGGCGCTGTCGCGAGCGCCCATCTCCGGTGCCGGCCGGGTGACCTGCCACGCGGCTACGCTGCGGAAGGTCACGAGACGGAGCCTAGCCAGGCACAAACCGCCGCGGATGTGATGCGGGGCGATCCGTCGGTCAGATGCGCCGCAGCGCGGCCAGCGTGGTGTTCCGGCGGCGGCGCATCAGCGACCGGAGGGGCCCGGCGTCGGCGTAGCCGACCGCCGCGGCGATCGCCTCCGGCGTCTGGCTGGTGGTCCGGAGCAGGTAGGTCGCCTGCTCTAGCCGGACCTCCTGGACGAACCGCACTGGCGTCATCCCCAGCGTGCCGGCCGTGGCCCGCTGCAGCGTCCGCTCGCTCACCCCGATGGCGCGCGCCGCGTCCTCGATCCTGGCCGGTTCGGACAGGTGCTCCCTGATGTGCCGCTCGAACGCCGCGACCGTCGGGTCGCCGCTGGCCAGCAGGGCCGGGACGGCCGCGACGGCCTGGGACGGGCGGTCACCGAGGACCAGGTAGCGGGCGGTCAGGTCGGCCAGCACCGGGCTGATCCGGTGGGTCAGGGACAGCGCCAGGTCGATGTGGGCGAACGCGGCCCCCGCCGTGGTGATGTTGCCCGCGACGGCCAGGGTCCGTGACTCGTCCAGGTCCACTCGCGGGTAACGGGACCGGAACGTGGCCCCGAGCCACCAGCTCGTGGTCGCGGTCAGGTCGTCCAGGATGCCCGCCTCGGCCAGGAAGAACGTGCCGCTGCAGGCCGCGGCCATGCCGGTGCCGCCCTCGCACAGCGTGGTGACCGCGGTCAGCAGGCCGTGCCCGCTGACCACGTTGACGATTTCGGCCGGCGGCCGCAGTCCCATGGCCGGCATCACCGCCACCTCGGGCGGGTCGGCCGCGATCTCCGGCCACGGCGTGGTCGCCAGTTGCAGTCCGTGCGCCGTCCGCACGCCGGTGCCGAGCCCGGCCGTGCGCACCTGGAACGGGGGAGTGGCCAGGCCGGCCTGCGCGCTCAGCACGTTGGCCGCGCCCAGGATGTCCAGGATCACCGTCAGCCCGGAATCGAACATCCCGTCAGCTGCGAAAACGGCTACGCGCATGTCGGGAACGGTACCAAACGTGTCGGGTTCGCCAGTTGATCGGCCGCCGGGCCGGGCAGGGAGCAGGCTTCGCGACGACGAAAGGAATGGCATGCGCGCACTGGTGTACCACGGACCTCGGAACGTCTCCGTCGACGAGGTCCCCGACGCGACCATCGAGCGGCCCACCGACGCGCTGGTCCGCATCACCACCACCAACATCTGCGGCAGCGACCTGCACATGTACGAGGGCCGCACCGACGTGGAGGAGGGCAAGGTCCTCGGTCACGAGAACATGGGCGAGGTCATCGCGGTCGGCGACGGCGTCGACCGGGTCAAGGTCGGTGACATGGTCTGCCTGCCGTTCAACATCGGGTGCGGGTTCTGCAAGAACTGCGAGGCGGGCCTGACCGGCTTCTGCCTCACCGCCAACCCGCCGAACGCCGGCGCGGCCTACGGCTACGCCTCGATGGGCCCGTACAACGGCGGCCAGGCCGAGCTGCTCCGCGTCCCGTACGCGGACTGGAACGCCCTGGTCCTGCCCGAGGACGCCCGCGAGCGCGAGAACGACTACGTCATGCTGTCCGACATCTTGCCCACCGGCTACCACGGCACCGAGCTGGCCCAGGTCGGCATCGGGGAGTCCGTGGTCATCTGGGGCGCCGGCCCGGTCGGGCTGATGGCCGCCATGTCCGCGGCCCTGCGCGGCGCCGACCAGATCTTCGTGGTCGACCGCCAGCCGGACCGGCTGCGGCTGGCCGCCAAGATCGGCGCCACCCCGGTCGACGACTCGGCCGGCGACGCCGTGCAGCAGGTGCTGGACGCCACCCGCGGCGAGGGCGCCGACAAGGGCGTGGAGGCGGTCGGCTACCAGGCTCACGACGCACGGGGCGAGGAAGAGCCGGGCCTGACCATCAACAGCCTGATCCAGGCCGTCCGGCCCACCGGCCGGATCGGCGTGGTCGGGGTGTTCGTGCCGCAGGACCCGTCGGCGCCGGACGACGCGGCGAAGGAAGGGAAGTTCGGCTTCGACTTCGGCACGTTCTTCTTCAAGGGCCAGTCGATGGGCACCGGCCAGGCCAACGTCAAGCAGTACAACCGCCAGCTGCGCAACCTGATCCACCGCGACAAGCTGCACCCCGGCCTGATCGTCTCGCACGAGCTCAGCCTGGACCAGGCGGCCGAGGGCTACCAGCGGTTCGACGACCGCGAGGACGGCTGGACCAAGGTCATCCTGCATCCGTAAGTAACTCAAGGGGAGGAACACGCTCATGACCGAAGTCACCGCCCATTCGGGCCTGCTGTCCAATACCAAGGTGCACGTCGAGGACACCGGCGGCCCCGGCCGCCCGGTCGTGCTCATCCACGGCTGGCCGCTGTCCGGCCAGTCCTGGCAGGACCAGGTGCCCGCGCTCACCGCGGCCGGGTTCCGGGTCATCGCGTACGACCGCCGCGGGTTCGGCCGCAGCGACAAGCCGCGCGGCGGCTACGACTACGACACGCTGGCCGACGACCTGGCCGGCGTGCTGACCGAGCTCAACCTGCGGGACGTCTCGATCGTCGGCTTCTCCATGGGCGGCGGCGAGGTCGCCAGGTACGTCACCCGGCACGGCCAGGAGTGGCTGCACAGCGTGGTGTTCGCCGCGGCCGTGCCGCCGTACCTGGCCCAGACCGAGGACAACCCCGACGGTCCGCTGTCCCCGGACGCGGCCGAGGCGATGCTCAAGGGCCTGACCGAGGACCGGGACGGGTTCTTCGACCAGTTCACCACGCAGTTCTTCTCGGCCGGCGGCCAGCTGAAGGTCACCGAGGCGCAGCGCCAGGAGGCGCTCGAGCTATGCCGCCAGTCGGACCAGACCGCCGCGGTGGAGTGCATGAAGTCGTTCGGCACCACCGATTTCCGGGAAGACCTGCCCAAGATCACCGTGCCCGCGCTGGTCCTGCACGGCGACGGCGACGAGACGGTGCCCTTCGAGGGATCGGGGCTGCTGACCCACCGGGCCCTCGCGCAGTCCGAGCTGGTCGTGCTGGAGGGCGCTCCGCACGGCTGCAACGTCAGCCACGCCCAGGAGTTCAACCAGGCCCTGATCGGCTTTCTCAGCCGGTAGGACTCAGGGGAGGCCAGGGCGGTGCGCCGCCGGCGCTGCGGCGCACCGCTCGTCGGCCGTGCGAAGATGCCAGGATGACGCAAGTGCCGGCGGCCGTCGCCCGCGCGGCCGCGGCGTTCGGGATAGACGCGGGATCGCTCCGGGTGCTGGGCGGTAATTCCGGCTCGGCCTGGGGCAGCGGGGAGCAGGTCCTGAGGGTGGGGCGGCCCGCGGTCATCGATGCCGAACTGGCGGCCTCATCGGCTGCCGCCGCCGTCTTGCCGGTTCCCGCCGTCCTGAACCGGGTTGAGGTCGGCGATAAGAGCGCGGTGCTGCTCGGGATGCTTCCCGGGCAGCCCGCCGCCGACTTCGCCCGGCAGAACCCCGGACTGGGGCGTGCGGCGGGTCAGGCCTGTGGCGCCGTGCACGGCCTGCTCGCGGACGTGCGCGCTCCGGCCGGGTTGCGGGCCGTGCCGTCGTCCGGCCACCAGACGCCCGCCGGACGGGTACGGGTCGTGCATCTGGACTTGCACCCGTTCAACATCCTGGTCGGCGCCGACGGCGCGGTGACCGGGGTCCTGGACTGGGCTAACGCCGCGGCTGGTGACCCTGACCTGGACCGGGCCCGAACCTGGGGGATCCTGACCCTGGACCCGGCGGCCCGGGCCCGGCGCGGTGAACCGGGGTGGACCGCGCTGAGCGACGGATGGGCCGAATCGGCCGCGCTGCACGATACCCCGGCCGTCTACCGCGCCTGGGCGTGCGCGTTCATGCTCTCTGATCTCGCCCGCCGCTACTCCGCTGACGAGCTGCGGCATGTCGCCGATGCGCTGGATCAGGCGTCGGGGGCGGCCGGACCAGGCCGGCCCTGAGCCATGATGGCGGTCTCCCCGGCAATGTCGGGTGCGAGCAGCACCTGGAGGGTCCGGGCGTTGCGGACGGCGTTCGCGTCGCCGTCGTTGTTGAAGTAGACGAATACGTCGCGCCCGGACCGGCTCCATTCACCGATCCGCTCGGCCCACCACGCCAGGTCCGCGTCGGAGTAGGAGCCGGCGTAGAGGTGATGGTGGTCCGGGCCGTGCATCCGCACGTAGACCAGGTCCGCGGTGGCGCGCAGGACGCACGGCAGGCTCGCCCCGCTCGTCACGCAGTACGCCGCCCGGTGTTCTTCCAGCAGCGCGAAGACTCCCTCGTCATGCCAGCTCAGATGCCGGAACTCCACCGCCACCCGTATCCAGTCCGGGACCTGCCGGAGGAAATACGCCAGCCGGGCGTCGTCGCGCGGCTGCGACGGCGGGAGCTGGACCAGCAGGACGGCCCGCTTGCCGTCCAGCTCATGCCAACCTGCCCGGATGCGCTCCAGCCAGGTCTCCGGCGCGTACAGCTTGCGTGCGTGGGTCAGCCCCCGGGGCGCCTTGACCGACAGCAGGAAACCGTCCGGCAGCCGGTCCCGCCAGCTCCGGAACGCCGCTGGCCGGGGCCAGCGGTAGAAGCTGCTGTTGAGCTCGACGGTGGGAAAGGCGTCAACGTAACGGGCGAGCCGGTCCCGGGCGGGAAGCCCCGCCGGGTACAGCTCGGGATGCCAGTGATCGTAGCTCCACCCGGACGTACCGATCCTGACGACCACGGCGGTTGCCTAAGACTCGGGGGCCTCCGCGTCTCCCGTGTCCGGGATGCCCGCGTCCAGCAGGGCGGTCGACCCGGCCGGGCGGGTCACCGCGTCGTCGGTCCGCTCCCGCAGCCGCTCGAGCGACTCGGCGTCACCGAGCGGCACGGTCGCCTCCAGGCGCGAGCTGGCCTGCACCTCGGGCAGGTCCATGACCGCGTCGACCAGGTTGGCCCGGCTCCCCGGCGGGGTGGGCCCGGACGACGGATGCAACGACGTCCGGATGATTCCCTCGGCGTGCTCCGTCACCTCGGCCGCGGCGACCGTCTGATCGCCGTCCTTGACTTCGACCCGGCGGAACTTGTCAGCACTGCTCATGGCGCTCTCCTTGGATCTGGGTGGCTCCGATCCGGTAGGGCCATGCCCCGGGCGAGCGCGTCTAAGCGTGGTGCTTGGGCGGGACGCAGAGCGTGACTGAGCCGGGATGGACCTTGACGCGCAGCTTCTTGCTGGCTTTGCGCGCGCCGCCGTCGATTTCGTACAGGACCTTCTGGTCGAACCGGATCTTGAACTTCTTCCCCCGGGTGACCTTGACGAAGGGGGACTTGGCCGAATGCCCCAGGGCAATCCGGCCGAACGTCCGGGCCCACTGGACCGGGTTCCCGGCCGTCATCACCCCGAGCTCGAGGCGGCCGTCATCCGGTCGCGCCCCGGGGAAAACCTTGACTCCGCCGATTGACTTGCTGACGTTGGCGACCAGCACGCATGACACCTTGCCCTTGAAGAAGCGGCGGCCGTCTACTTCCACCGTGGCCCGCACCCGGCGGGTGGCGAGGTTCTTGATCCCGGTGACGACGTAGGCGGCGCGACCCAGCTTGTCCTTGATGCCCCGGTCGGCATCGGCGATCATGCGCGCGTCGAAGCCCGCGCCCGCGATCACCGTGAAGCGCTCGCCGTTTACCGAGCCGGTGTCCAGCCGGCGCCGGTCCCCGTGCAACCCGATCTGTACCGCCTCGGCGAGCTCCTGCGGTACCTCCAGGTTCGCGGCCAGCAGGTTCGAGGTTCCCGCGGGCAGGATGGCCACCGCCGTGTCGGTCCCCGCCACCGCGTCGATGCAGCGCTGCACCGTGCCGTCGCCGCCCCAGACGAATATCACGTCGGCGCCCTTGGCCACGGCCCGGCGCGCGTACTCCGGGGCGCGGCGGCTCTTCTTCACCTCGTACCACAGCGGGTCGGTGACGCCCTCCCGGGCCAGGATCTCCCGCAGCTCGGGCAGGCCGCCGCCGAAGCTCTTCCGCGAGTGCGCCACCACGGCTATGTCAGCCACGCCAGGTTCCCTTCCCGAGTCGTGCTCTGGGCTCAGACCTTGCGCCAGCGGGCCTCGCACAGCCCGTACACGCCAAAGACCACCAGGCCGAGCGCGGCCACCAGCATCAGGAACTCGCCGAAAGGCTGGTTCCGCAGCGTGAGCAGCGCCTTGTCGATGCCGCCGGACTCGGACGCCTTGTGCGTGATCGCCGCGTCGATCACGAGCACCCCGACGAGGGCGATAACCAGCCCGCGCGCGATGGTCCCGGTCATGCCGAGCACCTTGACGACCTTGCGCGTCCGCGGGCTCATCTCGGCCGTCCGCAGGAACTTCATGAACTTCTTGCGGACGCCCTCGAAGGTCAGGACCAGGCCGCAGGCGACGACGATCAGCCCGGCGATGCCCACGACCCAGCGGCCGGCCGCATGCTGCATGACCGTCCCGGTCACGTCCTGCTGCCGCTGGCGCTGGCTGCTGCCCGAGCCGGAGATCACCTCGAACGTCAGGACGGCCAGACCCGCGTAGATGACCGCACGGGCCAGCGACTTGAGCCGCGGTCCGGCCCCGGGCGGTTCGCCGGTAACGCCGAACGCGGCCTCGCTCAGCCGCCACAGTGAGTAAGCGGCGAAGCCGATGCCGAGCAGCCACAGCGCTATGAGCCCGTAGGACTTGCCCGCGAGCAACTGCAAGGCACCCGACTGGTCCGCCTCGCGCGAGCTCTGCCCCAGCGCGACCAGCACGGCGACCACGCCGACCAGGATGTAGATGACGCCACGGGCTGTCAGGCCCGCCCGGGCCAGGAAATGCGCGGCCGGGCTGCCGGAAGCACGCCTGGCCTTGCCGGTTACCCGTGCTGCCGATGCTGAGGTCATACCCCTAGCTACCTTGCCAAGGACCGGGCAAACCCGGCACCGGAGGCTGGGGCCTTGTGCCTGCCCGGCTTCCGTAGTTTCATTGGGATTACTGGCTCAGAGCTGCGGTTTTACGTGCCTGTAACCCGCGAAGGCCACCAGTCAACCTCTGCCTTAGGAGTGCCGTGACCGTAACCGCCGATACCGGAACCGAACTGGACCGTACGCGGTTCTTCATCGACGGCCAGTGGGTCGACCCGCTGGGCTCCAGTACGCACCGCGCCCTCGAGGCCGCTACCGAAGAGCCGCTCGGCGTCGCGTCCCTGGGCACCGACGCCGACATCGACCGGGCCGTCCAGGCCGCCCGCCGGGCCCTGGACCACGGTCCGTGGGGCAAGACGACGGCCGCCGAGCGCGCCGACTACATGCACAAGTTCGCCGCCGCCCTCAGCGCGCGGGCCGAGGGCACCAGCAAGCTGGTCACCCAGGAAAACGGCATGCCGATCGGGCTGTCGACGGCCTTCAACGGCCTCGCCCCGGCGGGCCTGCTCCAGATGTACGCCGAGCTGGTCAAGACGATGGCCCTGGAAGAGGTCCGTCCCAGCGCCTCCGGCGCCACGATCGTCCGCCGCGAGCCGGTCGGCGTGGTCGGGGCCATCGCCCCGTGGAACTACCCCCAGGTCCTCGCGATGATGAAGATCGCGCCGGCGCTCGCGGCGGGCTGCACGATCGTGCTCAAGCCGTCGCCCGAGACCGCCCTGGACTCCTACATCATGGGCGACGCCGCGCTCGAAGCCGGGCTGCCGCCGGGCGTGCTCAACATCGTCCTGGCTGACCGTGACGCGGGCGCGTCCCTGGTCTCGCACCCGCTGATCGACAAGATCGCCTTCACCGGGTCGACGGCGACCGGCCGGATCATCGGCGCCGAGTGCGGCCGGCTGATCCGCCGGGACCTGGAGCTCGGCGGCCAGTCGCGCGATCCTCCCACCGCGCATCGGCGCTCCGTACGACGAGGTCGTGGACGCGGTGGCCGGCTCGACCAACGAGCAGGTCATCGGCAACCCCCTCGACCCCTCGGTCACGATGCGGCCCGATGGCCAGCGAGAAGCACCTCAAGCGGGTGCTCGGTTACATCGACGTCGGCAAGAACAGCAACGCGCGGCTGGTCAGCGGCGGCGGCCGTCCGAAGAGCCAGGAGCGCGGCTGGTTCGTCGAGCCCACCGTGTTCGCGGACGTCGACAACAACGACCAGCTGGCCCGCGAGGAGGTCTTCGGCCCGGTCATGGCGGTGATCCCGTTCGACGACGACGAGGACGCCGTCCGTATCGCCAACGACAGCAACTACGGCCTCGGCGGCTCGGTCTGGAGCGCCGACGAGGAGCGCGGCCTGGACATCGCCCGCCAGGTCCGCACCGGCACCATCGGGATCAACTACTACAACCTCGACCTCGGTGCGCCGTTCGGCGGCATGAAGGACAGCGGCATCGGCCGTGAACTCGGACCCGAGGCGATCAACCCCTACCTCGAGTACAAGTCCATCTACGCCAGCGCGGACCAGATCAAGGAGTAGCCACAACCAGTCAGGGCGGGCCCGGCCACGTGCCGGACCCGCCCTGCGGCGTACTAGAAGACCTACTTAGAAGGCCCACCACCAGCCGCGCGGGACGATCTTGACGTAGGCGGTGGAGTGGCTGTCAGGTCCGCCGGAGCCGTACCAGCCCTGGTTCGAGGCGGCGGAGCCGGTCACCTTGACGATGACGGAGTGGAACCGGTGCCAGCCCCACAGGGCACGGCTGGTCTTGGCGGCGAAGTCCACGGTCAGCGTCCTGGTCTGGCCGGGCTTGAGCGTGGCGAAGTTCTCCGACGCGGTGTTGTGGCTGATCGTGCAGCTGCGGTCCCACCAGAAGAACCCCCGGGTTGACGAACTGCAGTGCAGCGCCTTGAGCGGTGACGGCAGGCTGACCTGGGCGGCCACGTCCCGCGCGGGGAACGAGCTCTTGTCGGTGACCGAGAGCGTGCAGGCGCCGTCCTTGCCCGTGTACACCTTGGGCGTGCAGCTCAGCTGGGTGGCGACGTCGGCCTGACGGTGCTTGACGTACACCGTGTCCCGGTCGCTGGCCGACGCGCCGAACGCGGACGAGCCCGCGTAGCTGGCCGTCAGCCGGTAGAACCCGCCGGCCAGGCCGGTGAGGTTGCAGCTGCCGGTGCCGACCGCGCTGGTTCCGCTCTGGGCCAGCGTGACCGTGCAGCTGTCGCCCGCCGTGTCGGAGACCTTGACGGTCCCGGCCGGCCAGGCGGTGCCGCTGGCAGGCGTCACCGTCACCTGGACGTTGAGCGTCGTCGTCCCGGCCGAATCCGGCGACTGCGAGGTGCCGGTGATCGCGGTCGCCGTCGCGACCGCGGTATCGGCGAAGGCGGTGCCGGGCGTCAGCAAGACTCCTCCGGCGATGCCTCCGCACAGGACTACTCCGGCCGCCATGCCTGCCGTACGACGGCATGCGGCACCGATCAGGTTACGCATATGCAAACCTTTCCACCCGTTGACGTGGGCCCCCGCAACTCCCACCCATATAGACGGCTTCGGACCGCCATGCGTTGCTTCGGCCGGAAAGTTTGCTGCTAAGCTACTTCGCAGTAGCCCCTCGTCATCCCCCCCGGCGAGGGGCTTCTTTATGCCCGGCCGCTCTCATCCTTTAGGCGGAGGCCTCCCGCCGGGGTCGCAGACCAGGGCGGCCGCAAGTCCATCCCGCCGCCCGAGGATTTCTCGCCAGCCGCTTTTTACGCTGGTCACATGCCATTCAAGCGAGCAATCCGATGATCGAGGCGCGCGGCCTGACCAAGTTCTACGGCGAGCGGGCCGCCGTCTCCAACCTCAGTTTCACCGTCCGGCCGGGGGTCGTCACCGGCTTCCTCGGCCCCAACGGCGCGGGCAAGTCGACGACGATGCGCCTCATTCTCGGCCTGGACGCCCCCACCGCGGGTGGCGTGCGGGTCAACGGCCGCCGCTACGCCGACCACCCGGCCCCGCTGACCCAGGTCGGCGCCTTGCTCGAAGCCCGGGCGATCCACCCAGGCCGTTCGGCCCGAAATCATCTTTTGTCCCTGGCGGCCACCCACGCCATCGGGGACCGGCGGGTGGACCAGGTGCTGGCCCTGGCCGGCCTGAAAGACGTAGCCACCAAACGGGTGGGCAGCTTCTCCCTGGGCATGGGCCAGCGCCTCGGGATCGCGGCCGCGCTGCTGGGCGATCCCGGCACGCTGATCCTCGACGAGCCCATCAACGGCCTGGACCCCGAGGGCGTGCGCTGGGTCCGCCACCTGCTCAAGGCGCTGGCCGCCGAGGGCCGGACAGTGTTCCTGTCCAGTCACGTGATGAGCGAGCTGGCCCTGACCGTCGGAGCACGTCATCGTGGTGGGCCACGGGCAGCTGATCGCCGATGCCGGCGTGGCCGAGCTCACGGCCGGACGGTCGTCGCTGGAAGAAGCCTTCATGGAGCTCACCGCCGGCGCCGTCGAATACCAGGCCACCGCTCATGAAGGGAGCCCGCGATGGCGCAGCCGGTAACCCAAGGTCAAGTGATCCGCTCCGAGTGGATCAAGCTCCGATCCGTTCGGTCGTCATGGTTTGTGCTCGCCGCCACGGTGCTCGGCATCGCCGTTATCGGCCTGCTGGTGTCGTACGTCAGTAACGCCCACTGGTCCAGCATGAACGCCGGCGACCGGGCCGACTTCAACCCGGTCAACCAGGATCTCATCGGGGTCAACCTGGCCGAGCTCACCGTCGGGGTGCTCGGCGTGCTCGCCGTCACCGGGGAGTACGCCACCGGGATGATCAGGGCCACCTTCGCGGCGGTCCCGCGCCGGTTCCCGGTGCTGGCGGCCAAGGCCGGCGTGCTCGCCGCCGTGACCTTCGCGGTGGCCCTGGTGACGGTGCTCGTCACCTTCGTCGGCGGCCAGGCCCTGCTCGGCTCGCACGGGATCTCCCTGGCCCACCCGGAAGCGGTGCGGGCGGTGTTCGGCGCGACCCTGTACCTCACCGTGGTCGCGGTGCTGGGCGTCGGGCTCGGCTTCCTGATCCGCTCCACCGCCGGCGGCATCGCGACCCTGATCGGGGTGCTGTTCGTCCTGCCGATCCTGGCGTCGGCGCTGCCCGGCAGCTCCGGTTTCGAGCGTTTCCTGCCGAGCATGGCCGGGCGGGCGCTGTTCATCATGAACGGCGGGGACGGCATGCTGTCACCATGGCTCGGGTTCGGGGTCTTCCTCCTCTACGCCGCCATCGTGCTGGCGGCCGCCGCCCTGGCCCTGCGCCGGCGGGACGCGTAGCCGTCGTGACCGGGCGCTGGGTGCGGTGGTGGCGGCAGTGGCTGTCGGCCGGTCCCGGGGCGCCGCCCGCGCCCCCGGCCGGGTCGAGACCTTCTACCGGAACGTGGCGGCGGCGGTCAGCCGCCACGCCACGGCCGCCGATGCCGCGCTGGCGGTCGTGCTGGCCGCGTGCGCGACGCCCCAGCTCGTGTGGTGGGCCAGGAACGGCCCCTCCGGGGCGGGGCAGCTCAGCAAGATGGTGCTGTTCAGCGCGCTGCTGGTCGTCCCGCTGATCTGGCGCCGGCGCTTCCCGCTGTCGGTGTTCGCGTTCGCCGCCGTGGTGGCGCTGGCCCAGTGGATCCTCACCATCAGGCTCGCGGCCGACCTGACCCTGCTGGTCTACCTCTACACCGTGGCCCGGTGGTACCCGGTGCGGGTGGGGGTGCTGGCCGCCGCCGTGGTCGAGGCGGGCGCGGTGCTGGCGGGCCTGCGCTGGGACCTGACCCAGTTCCTGGCTGGAGACGCTGGTCTACCTGTCCGGCCTGGTGGCGGCCAGCCTCCTGCTGGGCGTCAGCGTGCGGCACTGGCGGAACTCGCTCAGCACCCTCACCGAGCGGGCCGAGCAGCTCGAACGGGAACGGGACCAGCAGGCCAGGATCGCCGCCGCCGCCGAGCGCACCCGCATCGCGCGGGAAATGCACGACGTCGTCGCCCACAGCCTGTCGGTCATGGTCGACCCTGTCCGAGGGGGCCGCTCTCAAGCAGGCCGCCGAACCAGAACGGGCCAACCGGGCGATGCGTCAGGTCTCGGCCACCGGTCACCAGGCCCTGGGCGAGATGCGCCGCCTGCTCGGCGTGCTGCGAACCGAGGACGCCCCCGAACCCCTGCAGCCCCAGCCCGGCCTGGCCCAGCTCGACGGGCTGCTCGACCAGGTCCGGGCCACCGGCCTGGCGGCCGACCTGACGGTCACCGGGCTGGCCGTCCCGGGGCCTGCCGCGGCCATGCCGCCGGGAGCGGAGCTGACGGTGTACCGGATCGTGCAGGAAGCCCTGACCAACACGCTCAAGCACGCGGCCGGGCCCACCCGGGTCAGCGTCGCCATCACCTGCCGGCCCGACGCGGTGACGGTGGACGTCCACGATGACGGTGCCTGCCGCCCCGCCGGAGCGCCTGGGCACGGACTGGCCGGCCACGGGCTGGCCGGCCACGGGCTGGCCGGCATGAGGGAACGGGCCGCGGTCTACGATGGCGCGGTGAGCGCCGGTCCCGATCCCGCCGGCGGCTGGCGCGTCCACGCCCGGCTGCCCCTGGCGGCCGCGGCCGTGAACGGCTCGGCCCGGTGAGCATCCGCGTCCTGCTGGCCGATGACCAGCCCCTGATGCGAGCCGGTTTCCGGATGATCCTGGAAGAGATCGACGACATCGACATCGTGGGCGAAGCCCGGGACGGGGTCGAGGCGGTCCGCCTGACCGGAGACCTGAACCCCGACGTGATCTTGATGGACGTCCGGATGCCCGGCGTCGACGGCATCGAGGCCACCCGGCGGATCGTGGCGGCCGGCGGGACGGCCCGGATCCTCATCCTGACCACGTTCGACCTGGACGAGTACGCCTTCTCCGCCCTGCGGGCCGGCGCCAGCGGCTTCGTGGTGAAGGACGTCCCCCTCGACGAACTGGCCCGGGCCATCCGCGCGGTGGCCAGCGGCGACGCGGTGGTGTCGCCGCGGATCACCCGCCGGCTCCTCGATATCTACGCCGCCAAGCTGCCCGACCTGTCGGACCGCGGCGCCTCCGGCCCGCCGCGTACCGCCCTCGACCAGCTCACTCCCCGCGAACAGGAAGTGCTGCTGGAGGTGGCCACCGGCCTGTCCAACACCGAGATCGCCGAGAAGCTGGTGGTGTCGGAGGCCACGGTCAAGACGCACGTGGGCAGCATCCTGGCCAAGCTCGGCCTGCGCAGCCGCGTCCAGGCCGTCATCTTCGCCTACGACACCGGCCTGGTCAGGTAGTCTCGCGGCCGCCGAGAGCGTGTCCTGTAGATCAGGCAACGGGCCTCGGCGTCCCCAGCACAGTGTGGAAGCCATCCAAAGTCGTACCCATGAACCTCACCCGCCCCCCGTGTCATCGCGATTCAGATGCCCGCGGTGCACTTGGTGTCAGCGGTGTGCCTAGTGCCGGCCACCGTGTCCTGGGCGGCGCGGCTCACGACATCGATGCCACTCTGATGTCGCGATAGCGACATCAGCGCCACATTGATGTCGTTGCCGGGAGCCGGGGTGGGCCATGGGAACGCAAGGCCGCCTGCAGGCCCTCGTCCAAGGTGATGGGCGGCTCGCTCGCATCCACGTTGATGCCGGCCGCCATCGAGCGCAGCCAGGAGTCGGCCACCAGGTCCCTGACTCCGGTAGCCACTCCGCTCACGAGCATCTGGTCGTGAGCCTTCGCGGGACGAGCAGATCTGCCCACGTCTCATTGAAACATCCTCCGCGGACGGCCGGAACTGGCCGTTCAGACAGGAAGCCGCGTTTCCCTAGCCCATGGCCAGTCGGCCCTGGCAGGCTTTGCCGTTCTTCTCCCGTGAGTACCCGGCTTGCGGGGCGGGTGGTGTCTGTGACCTGCGGCTGGCTGCTGAGCCGTCGTCGGCGTGGGTATCCAGGCTGATGCGGCGGCGATGGTGAGCCAGCAGAGTTCTTCGCTGCTCATTGAGGATGCCAGTTATCGCAGGTTACGGGCGACCGCTTGCAGCGTGCGGTCCAGTACGCGGCTGGCCTGTTCGAGGTCGCTCTGGCCGAGTTCGGTACCGATGCGGTCGGCCCAGGCGCGCTGGGCATGCTGGATGTTCCGCAGGCTGGCGATGCCGCCGGGGGTGATGCGCACGAGGCTGGCACGCCGGTGCCGCGGGTTGTCCTCATAGCTGGCAGCGCCGCTGCCGACGAGCGCGTCGGCGAGACGCTGGATGCCTTGCCGGGCGTGGCCGATGGCACGGGCGATGTCAGCGACGGTGGCGGGCTGGTCCTGGATCTGCTCCAGCACCAGCCAGCGGGCCAGGGTCTGCCCCCCGACGGCGGCTATCGCCTCCCCGGCGGCGCTCAGCCGGTCACTGAGGGGAAAGACGCGCATCAAGAAGGAGGTGAACGCCTCCCCCGCGGGTGACCAGCCCGGTGCCGCCTCTTTGACAACATGTTGCTTATCTGGCATCATGTTGTCATTCTACTCAGAAGGGATCGCATAAGCCATGACCTACCTGATCACCGGAGGCACCGGTGCGATCGGCCGCAGCCTGGTCGCCCGGCTGCTCGACGCGGGAGCCGAGGTGCGGGTGACCACCCGCGACCCGGCCAAAGCCGGCTTCCCCGCCGCCGTGCAGGTGATCGGCGGGAACTTCGCCAGCGGCGAGCTTCCGCCGGGCACGTTCGCGGGCGTGCGCAAGGCGTTCGTGTTCCCCGCCCTCGGCGGGGTGGACGGGTTCCTGGCCCAGGCAGCCCGGGCCGGGGTCGAGCAGCTGGTGCTACTGTCCTCGCTGGCCGCCGCCGGCGAGCATGAACGCGACCACGGGTCGATAAGCAACGTGCATCATCTGGCCGTCGAGCAGGCGGTCGCCGCCACAGGCATTCCCGCCACCGTGCTCCGCCCCGGGGACATGGCGAACAACCTGCTGTTCTGGGCCTGGGCGATCAAAACCTCGGGAACGGTGCACGGCCCGTACCCGACCTCAGCCCAGGCGCCGATCCACGAAGCCGACATCGCCGCGGTCGCCGCTGCTGCGCTGCTCAGCGACGGGCACGCCGGCCAGACCTACCCGATGACCGGCCCGCAGGCGCTAACCCGCACCGAGCAGCTCGCCACCATCGGCGCGGCGATCGGCCGCGAACTGCGCTTCGAGGAGATCACCCCGGACGCCTTCACCGAGCAGATGTCGCAGTACATGCCCGCCGGCGCGATCACGATGCTGCTGGACTACTGGTCGGACACCGTCGCTGAACCCGACGTTCCCCTGCCTACCGTCGAGCAGGTCACCGGCCGCCCGGCGCGTACCCTGGCCACCTGGGCCGCCGACCACCGAGCCGACTTCATGGCCTGAGGGCGGCCTCGTGGACACGGCGCAAGTCATCCCGTTCACCATCGCCGACAGACGCCCGGCGCTGCTTGACGTTCCCGCCAGCCTGCTCGAGATTGCCTCCGGCTTCGGAGGACTCATCACCGGCGGCCTTCCGAGTCCTTGGCTTGGCGGATACGTGCTCGCCTAGGCCGAGCACGCGGGGGCGGAGGTAGCCGAGCGCGCGGCCGAGGAGCCGGGAGACGTGCATCTGGGAGACGCCGAGCTGCTGGCCGATCTGAGCCTGGGTCATGTCGTCGTAGAAATACATGAGGAGAATCTTCTGCTCGCGCGGCGGCAGTTCAGGCCAGTGGGCGGCGACGGCGCGCATGCTGAGCATGTGCTCTATGTGCGGGTCTTCCGCGCCGAGGACATCAGCTATGGTGGCCGCGCCGGGCCGCCCGGACGGCGGCGCTTCGAGCGAGGACGGCTCGAATGCCATCTCGGCCAGTTGGGCATCCCTCAGCTCGTGGCCGCTGATTCTCAGATGCCGGACCAGGTCGGGTGCTGCCGGGGTGCGGCCGAGTTCCTGGGTGAGCTGCCAGGTGGCCGCGCGGACTTCCATCGCGAGTTCCTTGACCGGGCGGGTGACGTGGAGCGACCAGCGCTTGTCCCGGAAGTGCCGCTTGATTTCGCCGGTAATGCACAGCTGGGCGTAGGCGGTCAGACCGTGGCCGACGGCCGGATCGAAGTGGTTGATGGCCTTGACCAGTGCGAGGTATCCCACCTGCATCAAGTCCTCGGCCGGCTCGGGCCCGTTCCGGTAACGCTGGACGCAAGATCGCACCAGCGAACGGTAACGGTCGACGAGCAACTCGCACGCCACTGCCCGCCGCTGGCTGGAGCGCGGCAGGGAGGCGGCGAGGTCCAGTAGCTCACGGTCATCCAGCCCGGCCAGGTCCTGCCGGATCTGGCCTGCCGAGGCGGGCGGTGTCCGTACAGGTTCCCCGACGGGTAGCGGCGGGGAAGGGGTCAGCGCCATGGCCACCTCGGCTTCGTAAGGGCAGGATTCAGGTTGCCTGGGAAGTCCTCGGAACGCTGCCGGGCGTTTACCGGCGCGCCCAGCGGCGTGACCGGCTGCGGCCGCTACCGCGGCTGCGGCTTCGGCTGCGGCCGGCGTCGCGGCTGGTGAGCAGGTGGTAGGCCAGCAGCAGGATCGCCGCGCCGGCGATGGCGGTGAGCCAGGTGGAGAGGTTGAAGAACCCGTGCAGGGTGACCACATGGAACAGTTTGGTGGCCAGCCACCCGCCGAGCAGCGCCCCGGCGATGCCGATCACGCAGGTAATGATGAGGCCCTGTGATCTCCTGCCGGGGATCAGCATGTTGGCGAGCAGGCCCGCGCCCAGGCCGAGAACGATCCACGCGATGACACCCATAACCGGGCTCCTGAACTTCGATGAGCTAGTGGCCGGTTTGGTGCCGGATCGTGGCCGGGGGGACTGACCCCGCCGTGGCTTCGCGATACCTTGCCGTCTTAATTCGTCACCTTCAGTCAAGCCCGGAACCCAGGCGGCGGAAAGAGCCGGAAACCTCAAACGTCATCACATAGACCGATCACTACCCCATCCGCCCGGGCTCGGCCGGTGCTTCTGTGACCCTGTTGGGCGGCGGGCCCGGCCATGTCAGACGAGACGCTCGTGGACGTAGCACCATCTCCACCGCGGTCCCGGCTCCAGGCCAGCGGCCAGCGGGTGGTTGGTTTCCTGGTAGTGCGCCCTGGCGTGCTGGCTGGGTGAGTCGTCCGAGCAGGCCACCCAGCCGCAGGTCAGGCACACCGCGAGAGACGCGCCGCGGTCCGTGCGGTCCCGGCAGTCCCGGCAGTCAACCGACAGGGGCGTGACCGGCCGGAGCCCGTCGAGGTGCTCACAGCGCGGCGTTGAGCCGTTCAGGCTGATGGAGGGCACGCTTAGGGTCATGTTCTGGGCGGGGATCATGGCCGTCCCCTTATCGTGGTAGAGATGCCGGGGCCGGCCCGGCCGGTTTCATTGGCAGTCAACCCTGATAACGGCGCGGCGGAAACGGGCAACCTGAGCAGGGCCCATCACCAGAACCGATCAACTGGCAGTCGCCGGCGGCCCAGGCCGTTTACGTATTCCAAGAGCCCGGCGCGGAAGTAGGCTTGCGGGCAGGGTTTCCCGTCCTGGCCGACGCCATCCGGGCGGAGTCCGTCACTACCGATCGTGGCGAGCTCGATGCCGTGCGATCCTTCAGGCAAGTTCCTGGGAGTACAGAGATGGACCGGACACGGACTTGGCGGTGGGTGTGGAGCTACGCCAGCTTCGCTACTTCGTGACACTAGCCGAGGAGCTGCATTTCGGCCGGGCCGCGGAGCGGGAGCACATCGTGCAGTCGGCGCTGAGCCAGCAGGTGCAGCGGCTGGAGCGTGAGCTGGGTGTCCGCCTGCTGGAACGCAGCACGCATCATGTTTCACTGACCCCCGCCGGGGCGGTGTTCCTGGTCGAGGCGCGGCAGATACTGGCGCACGTGGACCGCGCCGCGGCGGTGGCCCGGAGCGCGGTGGGGGCGGCTGCGAGGTTGCGGGTCGGGATCATCGATTCCAGCTATGACTCGATGCCGCAGATCCTGCACGAGGTTCAGGCCCGCTACCCCGGCCTGGTGATCCACCAGGTCGAGGCCAGTGTGCCCGGCCAGTACCAGCAGCTGACCGACGGCCGGCTGGATGTAGGTGTCGGCCGGGCCGAGCTCGCTCCGCCGCAGGTCGCGTCGCTGCTGTTCCGCCAGGACCCACTCGGGGTGCTGGTGCCAGCCGGCCACCGGTTCGCCGCGCTGGAGGGCGTGCCGGTCGCAGACCTGGCTGAGGAACCGCTGCTGCTCGCCGAGGAAATGCGGGCGCCGGAATTCAATCAGTTCACCATCGAGATGTGCCGGTCGGCCGGCTTCACCCCCACCGTGTACAGGGGAACCGTGGAGAGCATCCGGGCGGCCGCCGATCTCGTCGCCCAGGGACGCTGCCTGTACTGCGTGCCCTCTTCCTGCATCTCGGCGCTCCCCGGAACCACCTGGCGGCCGCTCACCGAACCGGCGTCCTACTACCCGTGGTCGGTTCTGTGGCGCGCGGGCGACGACTCCGGTCACGTACGCGCCGTCGTCAGCTGCGCGAAGGCGATGTCAAGGCGGCTCGGCTGGCTCACCGCCGCCGGCCAGGCGGACAATGAGCAATCGCAGGCGGCGGCGCCATCGCATGTGCCCGAGTCCCGGCTACCGGCACCCGAACTCAGGACCATGACACCGCGGCCGTGATGTGGCCCGTGTCAGTGTCAGGTAACCGCCCGCCGTCGTGACAGCTACCACCGCCACGCCGTCACTTGGTGTGCGGTCAGGAAATCAGGGCGCGGATGTCGTCGGCGTCCACGGTGGTGCCGAACGCGTTGCCGTCGTCCAGCACGCTGGAGAACAGCCTGGCCTTCCTGGCCTTCAGCGCCATGACCTTCTCCTCGATGGTGTCCTTGGCCACGAGGCGGTAGACCATGACGTTCCGGGTCTGCCCGATGCGGTGGGCCCGGTCGACCGCCTGCATCTCGGTCGCGGGGTTCCACCAGGGGTCGAGCAGGAAGCAGTAGTCGGCCTCGGCGAGGTTCAGCCCGAACCCGCCCGCCTTGAGGCTGATCAGGAAGACCGGGGCGGTGCCTTCCTTGAAGCTCCGCACGACCGCGGCCCGGTCGCGGGTGCGGCCGTCGAGGTAGCAGTACGGGATGCCCTCGGCCTCCAGCCGCTCGCGGACCTTGCCGAGGAACCCGGTGAACTGGCTGAACACCAGGGCGCGGTGGCCGCCGCCGGTCACCTCCCGCAACTGGGCGAGCAGCGTGTCGATCTTGGCCGACGCCAGGTCGGCGTGGGTCTCGTCGACCAGCCCGGCGTGCAGGCTCAGCTGACGCAGCACGGTCAGCGAGCGGAAGATCGCGAACCGGTTGGAGTTCATGTCGCCGATCAGGCCGAGTACCTTCTGCCGTTCCCGCTGCAGCCGCGTCTGGTAGGCCTTGCGGTGCTGCGGATGCAGGTCGACTTCGAGAACCTGCTCCTGCTTGGCGGGCAGGTCGGTGGCCACCTGTTCCTTGGTGCGCCGCCGGACCAGCGGCTTGATCCGCCGCTGGAGCTGAGCCAGGCGCTCGCCGTCGCTGTCTCGTTCGACCGGCCGGGCGTAGTACTCGCGGAACCGGTCCGGGCTGGGGAACAGGCCGGGAGCCGTGATCGACAGCAGCGACCACAGCTCCATCAGGTTGTTCTCCAGCGGCGTGCCGGTAATCGCGATCTTCACCGGCGCTGCTAGCCTGCGGGCGCATTGGTAGACCTTCGACTGCCGGTTCTTGACCTGCTGCGCCTCGTCCAGCAGGAGCCCGGACCAGCCCAGCTCGGCGTAGGCCGCGAAGTCAATGCGCAGCAGGGTGTAGGACGTGACGACGGCATCGGCCCCCGCGACGAGCTCGCCCAGGCCCTGGCCGCTGCGGGCCACCGTGCTGGAAAGAGATACCACCTTCAGGTCCGGAGCGAACCGCGCGGCCTCGGCCGCCCAGTTCGCCACCACGCTGGTCGGCGCGATGATCAGGAACGGGGCGGCCGCCGGGTCACGCTGCCGGGCGTGGCTGATCAGGGCGAGGGACTGCAGGGTCTTGCCGAGTCCCATGTCGTCGGCGAGGATCCCGCCCAGCCGGTGCTCCCACAGGAACGACAGCCAGCCGAACCCGTCCTGCTGGTACGGGCGCAGCCGGGCCCGCAGCCCGGCCGGGGGCTCAGCCTGGCCGATAGCGCCGGCCGCGAGCAGGCCCTGGACCTGCTCCCGCCACCGGGCCGCCTGATGCGCGATCACGCCCAGCGCGGCCAGCTCATCCCAGAACCCGGCCTGGTACCGGCTGATCCGCAGCGGGCCGGCCGGCGACTCCTGCAGCGCCCGGGCCTCCTCGATCAGCCGGGCGAGCGCCGCCAGTTCCGGCTTGTCCAGGCTGAAGTAGGCCCCGTCCGGCAGCAGGAGGTGTGGTTCGCCGCGGCTGAGGGCCAGGAACACGTCGAGGAACGGAACCGGGCGTCCCTCCACGGTGATCGTCACGCCGAGATCGAACCAGTCGTTGTCGCCGGCCACCTCGTCGGTGGACACCGCGATCTGCAGCGTCTCCCCGGCCTCCCGGTAGTCCGCGGGCTCGCCGCTGACCTCGACGATCAGCCCGGGGTGACCGGTCAGCAGCGGGAGCAGCTCGGTGCTGAACCGCATCGTGTCGAGGCCGGTCAGGCGGGTGCGCGGGGCGAGCGCGGGCACCCCCGCGTCCGGCCCGCCAGCCGCCTGACCGGACAGGCCGTAGCGGTCCAGCGGGACGTCGAGGCCGGTCAGCAGCGCCCGCTCGGCGGTCAGGTCCCGGTAGCCGTCATCCGGTCCGCCGGTCTCCAGCGGGGCGCGCAGCGGCGAGTCTCCGACCCGGTAGGCCCATTCCCAGCTCAGCTCGAGTTCGTGATCGCTTCCGTAACTGGCCTTCAGGACCAGGTCCGGCCCGCTGATCGTGGGAGGGGTGAATGACCCGTCCGAGGAGATCAGGGTCGCGGCCTGCCGTAGCCGCGGGTAGTACCAGTCCCGGAACCTGGGCTCCCCGGCCGCGGGCACCGCCAGCGGCTCGCCCCTCAGTGCCATCCGCTGCAACGGCGGCGGCACCGCGCGCGCCAGCCGGGCCAGCCGGAACCGCCAGCTCCGGGGTTCGGTGCCCGCCGCCTGGCCCTGATCGACGCATACCGCGCCGTGCCCCTCGGCCCCGATGAACGCGACCGGCACGCCCGGCTCTGCGTCATCGGCCCGGAGCACCGGAACGATCTGCAGGCCGCCAGCCCCACCGCGCGTAACGTCCAGGCAGAACGTGGCCTCCTCGTACCCGGCCAGGCCACCGCGCTTGCCCGGGTACACCAGCTGCAGGCCAGCCGCCGCGGCCTCGTCCAGCAGTGGCCAGAGCTGGCGTGAGCCGATCGAGGTGACCTCGATTGACCGGTCATCGCCGTAGTGGTAGCCGTAGTAGCCGCCGCGTGCCCCGGACGCCTGGTAGAGCAGGTAGAGCTCCCGCAGCAGCCGTACCTGCTCTTCGCTGTGGTCGCCGGACCAGCCTAGGGTATCCAGCTTGCCCCAGCTCAGGTCGCCGGCGACCCAGCCGCCGTTCTTGCCCGGCCGGACCACCCGAGCGGTCAGCCTCAGCGGCGCCTGAGCCGCCGCCTGGCCGCCCCAGCGAGACTGACCCGGACCACCGGTCAGCGTGAGTTCGATCGCCAGCGGTGTCGTGCCGCCGCGGGCGGGTTCGCTGTGGTCCAGCAGCGAGTCCAGCGACTGGCTCCAGGCCGGCGGCCGCTGCGGCCGGGCCGGTTCCGGCGACCCGGGTTCCAGGACCGACAGGACCAGCGCAACGACATGCTTGCAGTTGTACTCGAGCGGGCAGCTGCACTCGCCCGTCTCGAACTCGACCGGCCGCCCGTCGGCCAGCGAGAAGAACGCGGCCGTCTGGTAGACGTTGCCGCCCTGGCCGCGGACCATCCCGCGCAGCGCCGTGTCCTGTGCATCCCACGTGGTCTGCAGCACCGCCTGCTGTCGCGCGTACTCGGCGCCCCGGACGTAGCTGCCTCCGCCGATGGCCCGCCGCAGAGTGGAAACGTCCAGTTCGAACGTGATGACGTGCTGCATGCCGAGGACACTAGCGGCCGCCCCCGTCATTTCGCGGGCAGGTTACGCCGATCAGTGCGCGATGCTGTCGATCGCCTGCCGGATGACGTCGGTGACGGCCTGCGGCTGGGAAATCATGATCACGTGAGATCCCTCGACCTCGGTGATGGCCGCTCCGGCGCGCTGGGCCATGGAACGGACGACGTCGCTGCCGGCGGCCTTGTCGCCGGTGGCGACGACAGCCCACGAGGGCAGGTTCTTCCAGGCCGGCGTCCCGTTGGCTTCGGTGAATCCGGCCGCGGCGACCGGGCGCTGGGTGGCGGCCATGACGGCGGCCTGGTCCGCGGGCAGGTCGGCGGCGAAGGCGTCGTGGAACTTGGCGGGGTCGATGGCGAATTCCACCGCGGTCTCGGTGCCCGGCCCGGTCGGGTACTGCAGCTGCAGCAGGGCGCTGTTCAGGACGCTGTCCTTGGAGTCACCTTCGATGTCGGAGAGGGCTTCTCCTTCGTCCGGGGCGAAGGCGGCGACGTAGACCAGGCCGACGACGTTGCTCGTCTGGGAAGCGGCGTTGGTGATGATCGCGCCGCCGTAGGAGTGGCCGACGGCGAGCACCGGCCCGGGGATCTGCCGGAGCGCGCTGGCGACGTAGGCGGTGTCGGCGGCGATGCCGCGCAGCGGGTTCGAGATGGCCTGCACCGCGATCCCGGCGGCTCGCAGCTGTCCGACCACGTCGTTCCAGCCGGAGCTGTCGGCGAACGCGCCGTGAACGAGGGCGACGGTGGGGCGGGAGCCGGCGTCGGTCATGAGAGTTCCTCCTGTGGGGTGAACGAGGCGAGTGGCTGCCCGGGCTCGACGATGTAGGTGGACAGCATGTGTCCCGTGCCGGGACCGATGTCACGCGCGTTGTGGGGGGTGCGGGGCGGGATGAGGAAGCCGTCGCCGGCCTGCAGGGTGAGGGTGGGGCGCCCCTGGATGGCCATCTCCACGGTCCCGGCGACGATGTACCCGACCTCTTCGCCGGGATGGGTGTGCCAGCCCGATTCCACCCCGACCGGGATCTCGGTGAGTACCTGCACGATCTCCCGCCCGGGGATCGACGACGGGCTGTGCTGGATCTCGGTGCGTTTGAGCGTGCTGGCCAGCGCGTCATGCGGGGGCTGCGTCACGAAGATCTCCTCGAATGCGGGCTAGCTGCGCAGGAAGGCCAGCAGGTCGTCGTTGAACCGGTCCTGATGAGTATCCATCAGGCCGTGCGGCGCGCCCGGATAGTAGATTTCCTGCGCGCCCTTGATGAGCTGCGCGGATTTGTGAGCCGAGTCCTTGACCGGGACGATCTGGTCGTCCTCGCCGTGCAGGACCAGCGTGGGGACATCGAAATTCCGCAGGTCTTCGGTGAAGTCGGTCTCGGAGAAGGCCTTGATGCTCATATACGCGTTCATCAGGCCGGACTGCATGCTCCACAGCCAGAACTGGTCGAGGACCCCCTGGGAGACATGGGCGCCGGGCCGGTTGGCGCCGTAGAACGGCGTGGCGAGGTCCCGGTAGAACTGCGAGCGGTCCTTGACCAGGCCGGCCCGCAGGTCGTCGAAGACACCGATGGGCAGTCCCTCGGGGTTGGCGTCCGACTGAACCATGATCGGCGGTACCGCGGACACCAGGGCCGCCTTGGCCACCCGTTCGGTCCCATGGCGGCCGATGTAGCGGGCGACCTCGCCGCCGCCGGTGGAGTGGCCGACCAGGGTGGCGTCGCGGAGGTCGAGGGCCTCGATCACGGCCGCGAGGTCGTCCGCGTAGCCGTTCATGTCGTTTCCCGTCGCCGACTGGCTGGACCGGCCGTGGCCACGCCGGTCGTGCGCGACCACCCGGTAGCCGTGCTGGGCGAGGAAGTGCAGCTGGGCGTCCCAGGCGTCGGCGCTCAGCGGCCAGCCGTGCGAGAACGTCACGACCGGGCCGCTGCCCCAGTCCTTGTAGTAGATCTCGGTGCCGTCGGTCGTGGTGATCGTGCTCATCGGGCTTCTCCTCAGACGTTCGGTCCGTCACCTGCAGTCTCGGCCTGGGGCGGCTGCGGAGCATCGGCCATTTGACTCTCCCCAAGGGAGGTCAGAGGTTATCGAGGAATGCGGCTGGCTCGAGGCGGCGGTAGCTGGCGTTGATACCGGGTCCGTTTTCCCCGAGCAGTCCGCTGACCACGGCGATGCCCACCGGATTGAGCGTGCCGTCGTGGATGGCCAGCACACGCTGGGGCGACACCTCCCGGATCCAGCCGATGAGATCGCAGATCCGCGCCCAGAGCCCGCCGATGGGCGCCATGAGCGTGGCGACTGGCTTGTCCGGGACGGTGAGCGCGTCACCGGGGTGGAACAGGCGCTGATCGATCAGGAAGCCCGTGTTGGCGACGGCCGGGATATCGGGGTGAATCATGGCGTGCCAGCTGCCGTGCGCCTCCACGCTGGAATCCGGCGGTCGTGAAGCGATCGCCGTGGCCGATGGCGTTGACCTGCGCGTTCATGCCGGTCAGCAGCTCGGCGACCGCCGGCTACCGTCCAGACTTGCAGGCCACGGCGGGCCCGCGCTGCGGCCCGGATACGTGCTTCCGCGAAATGATCGAAATGCTCGTGGGTGATGAGGATCGAGTCGGCCCCTTCGACGGCCTCATCCTCGGTCAGGCTGCCGGGGTCGATCACCAGGCGGCCCCCGGGGCCGTCCAGGCGTATGCAGGCATGGCCGAATTTCGTCAGCTTCACAGGAGGTCAGCGTGGGCCCGCGACGTCAAGGTTTCATCGGTCATCTGACTGCACTCGGGCGGCGAGGGCATCGCGAAGCGCGGCGCGGGAGCTGACGCCGAGTTTCGGGAAGATCCGGTACAGGTAGGCACCGACAGTGCGGTGGGAGAGGTTCATCTGGTCCGCGATGTGCCTGTTGGTCAGTCCGGCCGCCGCCAGGCTCGCGATCGTGAGTTCCCGGTCCGTGAGCGTCCCGGCTCCGGGGGTGACCGGACGTGAGCTCGGCGCGCCAGCCGCCCGGAGCTCGCGGAGGGCCCGGTCCATCCAGGGCCGGGCGCCGAGATTCTCGAACGTCTCCAGCGCCGCCATGAGGTGGGGGCGGGCGGCGGCCGTGGCCCGGACCCGGCGCAGGTGCTCGCCGAACAGCAACTGCACGCGGGCCGTCTCGAACGGCCAGCGCCGGATATCAGGGACGGCGAGCGCCCGCTCGAACCAGGCCGCGGCGCGGTCGGCATCAGCCGAGAGGGCGGCGGCCGCGTAGGTGACCATCGCGAGGCGCGGCGACAACTGGTCCGCGTTCGCTTGCCGCAGCGCCTCGGCGTGCGCGGCTGCTTCCTGGTGCCGGCTGGTCGCGACCGCGCTTTCCACCAGATCCAGGGCCACCCACATGCTCTGGCTGACATGAGGCGGGAGGGTCCCGGCCGGGCTGATGGCCGAGGCGTGCCGGTAAGCCTCGTCGAAGTCGGAATGACCCGAGGCGAGCAGCGCTCGCACCTGATGGACGAAAAGCGTCGTGGTACGGCATCCGCGCGGAGCCGCCCAGTATTCCATCGCATCGGTGAGAATCCGGGCCTGGGCCCGGTCGCCGCGGGCGGCTGCCAGCAGCGCGAGGACGAGCTGGAAGACCCACTCGGCCGAGCCGTATCCGTTCCGCTGGGCCGTATCGAGGCCTTCGGTCGCCAGCGCCTCCGCCTGGGCCCAGTCTCCCGACATGAAGCCGTCCAGGGCCAGGTGCATCCGCGCGGCGATCGCGGAGGCCGCGGCACCGCCCCGGCGCCCGTCTTCCACCACGCGCCGCAACGGCCCGCGGCAGCCAGCCATGCGATCGACGCAGAACGCGGCCACGCCGATCCGGACGATCCGGTTCGGATCGGTTTCCTCTGTCAGCGCTGCTATTTCCTCCTCGAGAGCCGAAAGCGTCTGCGGGGAGGTCCGCAGCGGGTCGGCCAGGATGCCGGCCAGCATGCGCAGGAATGATGCCGCTTCCGCGCTTACCGTCGCCATAGCCTCGGTGAAGGCCGCCCAGTGGTCCTCGCGGACGCCGAACAGGGAGATGTCCATGAGGACGTGAAGGGCGTCGATATAGTCTGCGCCGCCCGTTTCGCCCCGTTGCGCGTGCGCGCGGAGTCGAGCCGGCGATCAGCCGGTGCGCTGTGTCGACGTCTCCCTCGCCGTTGATCAAGAGGAGCGCGGCCGCCACGGCCATATACAGGTTGCGCGACGAATCGAACGCCTCACGGCGACTCAGGTCCGTGAGCACGCTGGCGACGCTGGCCAGATCGCCCGTGACGTCAGCCCCGACAAAGGCGGCCTCAGCGAGCCGGCGGGCGCTGTCAGCCGGGTCGGTGCTGAGTTCGGCCGCGCGGGTGAGAGCGGCGACGCATCCGACGGCGTCGCCGCGTTTGAGGGCCGCTCGTGCCGCCTGTTCGAGCAGGGCAGCGACCTGGCCGTCAGGGCCGACGGCCGCTTCCGCGAGATGCCAGGCACGACGCTCGGGCGAGGCAATGAGCGCACCGGCCAGCGCTCGGTGTGCCCGTCGGCGCTGGATAGCCGCGGACTGTTCCACGATGGCCGACCGGATGAGCGGGTGGCGGAAGGTCACTCGGGGAGCGTTCTCGGTGACAAAGACGAGCCCGGCTCGTTCGGCCGGCGGCCAGGTGCTCAAGACCGCCGAGACTGTTCGCAGCGGTTTGCAGGACATGGAGGTCGCCGGATCCTTGCAACGCGGCGAGCAGGAGCAGTTCCCCGGTCGGGGCCGGCAAGGCACCGACGCGTTCGGCGAACAACCCCTCAAGGTGCCGGCTGAGCGGAAGTACCAGGGGAAGCGCCTCGAGCGCGGACCGCTGAGGGCTGGTCAATGCCGCCGGAAGCTCCACTAGCGCGAGCGGGTTGCCGGCCGACTCGGCCAGGACGCGCTGATGGACCGGCGCGGCCAGGGCCGGGTACCGCGTCCCGACCAGGCGGGACGCCGCGGCGTTCGAAAGGGGGCCTATTTCGTGTTCGGCCAGCCCCGCACTTCCGAAGAAGCCCTCGGATCCGCTCCGCACGGCGGCCAGGAATCCGACCCGGGTACCTGGCAGGCGACGGGCGGCGAACGCGAGCACGCTGGCGCTGGCCCGGTCGAGCCACTGCAGGTCATCGACCAGAACCAGGATCGGGGCCACGTCGGCGGCCTGGCGGAAAATGGCCAGTACGGCGTTGAACAGGACCAGCTGCGAGGAGGGCTGTCCCGTGCCCAGTCCAAGTGCCGCCGCCAGGGCATCACGATAGGAGGCGGGGAGCCCGGACAGCTCGGCATGCAGCGGGCCGAGGACCTGGTCCAGGCCGGAGAAGCTCACCGTGGCCTCGAATTCGACGCCGGTCGCGCGCAGGACCCGGCTGCCGGCCGCGGCGGCGATTTCGGCGGCGGCCTCGAGCAGCACGCTCTTGCCGGTGCCAGGTTCGCCCGCGAGGAGCAGCGCCGCCCCGTGGCCGGCCGCCGACGCCACGACCAGCTTGCGGATGATGCCGACTTCTGCGTCCCGCCCGAACAGCGACTCGGTCACGGGGCCGGCCGGCCGCGCCGGGTCACTCACGTGTTTCCGCCGAGGTGAGCGCATCCCGCAACGCAGCCCGGGAGGTGATTCCCAGCTTGACGAAGACCTGGCGCAGATGAGCTCCGACCGTGCGGTGGGACACCAGGAGGCGGCCGGCGATCTGCTTGTTGCTCAGGCCGCCAGCGGCGAGCCGGGCAACCTCATGCTCCTGCGGGGTGAGCGGGGCCGGCCCGGTTCCGTGGCCGTGGACCTTCGTCAGGCCGGTGGCGTTGAGCTCCTGGCTGGCCCGTATCACCCACGGCACGGCCCCGAGCCGCTCGAAGGTCTCGCGGGCGGTCGACAGATGCTCGCCGCGCTTCGGCCGCCGGCCCGCATCCGGCGCAGCCGCTCGCCGTAGGCGAGCTGCACCCGGGCCAGATCGAAAGGCCAGCGATCGGCTCCCGGGGTACTGATGGCGTCGTCGAAGAGCTTGATCGCATCGCGATCGGGGGCGGTAATGGCCGCCCCTCCCGCCACCACGAGGGCGAGCCTGGACGACACGCGGGCCAGTCCGGCGTCCTGCATGGCGCGGACGTGGGCGGCCGCCTCGGCCAGGCGGCCGGTGTGGATCGCCGCGTCGATGAGATCCAGCGCCACCCACAGAGCGTGCGGCACGTGCGCGGCCAGGGTTCCCGGCGGGCTGATGATTCCAGCATGGTAATAGGCATCTTCGAAGTCGCCGCGGCCGAGGGCGGCTAGTCCCCGGGCGTGTGAGCAGAAGAACTGAACACCGCGCAGGCCGCGGGGCGCGGCCCAGCCGTTGACCTCGCTGGCGAGAGTCCGGACGGTGCCGTCGTCGCCACGGGCAGCGGCGAGCAGCGCGAGACCGTACCGGAAGGGCGCCGCGAGCAGACGGTAGCCGCGATCCTCGCACAGGCGCAGGCCGTCGACGGCGACCCGTTCGGTCTCGTCCCACCGGCCCGCCATATAAGCCTCGGCCCAGAGCACCATCATCGCGTTGATGGCCGACGCGACGGCACCCCCGTCGCGGCCCCGGCCGACGACTTGCCACAGCGCCTCCCGGCATTCGGCGCCGCGATCCGCGTACAGGGCGACGGTAGAGACGCGTTCGATCAGGGTCGGATCAGCCTCGGCGGCCAGGCTCTTGACGGTCTCGTCGAGGAGCCGCAGGTCAGCGGGCGTGGCCCGGGCCGGATCGCCGAGAACGTTCACGAATAGCCTCAGGCCAGGCGGGACGGCCGGAACCAGCTGCGCGAGCAGCGCGTTGAGCGGCTCCCACAGTTCCGGGCGCCCGCCGTAAATGCAGACCTCGGTCAGGCACTGCAAGGCCTCGATCAGCGAATTGTCGTTCGCTTCGAAGGGGCCGGCGAACGCCTGGAGGGTGGAGACCAGGAGCCGGTGCGCGGTATCGACGTCACCTTCTCCGTTGAGCAAGAGGTAAGACGCGGCCACCGCGACGGCCGCGGAACCAGTCAGCCCCGGATCAGCGCGGCGCGCCTGGTCCAGCAGTTGCGGCACGTCCCGCAGGTCGCCAGTGACGTCGGCCCCGATATACGCGGCCTCGGCCAGCCAGGCGGCCTCGATCGCCGCGTCGCGGGCTGAGGTCGGCGGCGCGCAGCAAGGCGGTGACCGCACCCACCGCGTCGCCCCGCCGGAGCACGCGGTCGGCGACCTCTTCCAGCAGCCCCGCCACCTGCTCGTCCGGTTCGATGGCCGCCTCGGCGAGATGCCAGGCCCGGCGTTCGGGCTGGTCCGCCAGCAACCCAGCCAGCCGGGCGTGCACATCGCGGTGCTCGTCGCTGGTCGCGACCTCGACGATCGTGGAGCGGACCAGCGGATGGCGGAACACCATCGCGCGGCGGGTCATGCTCGACGGTCACCAGTTGCGCGTGCTCAGCCGCCTCGAGCTCGGCTCGCACGACCTCGCCGCCGGCCTCCGAAAGACGACGCAGGTCGCCAGTGCCCTCGAGGGCGGCGAGGAGCAGGCAGCTGGCGGGTTCTGGCGGGCAGGCCAGCGATGCGGGCCGCGAAGAGCCCGTGCAGGCGCCGGGTCAGGGGCAGCACGGCCGGCAGCGGCGCCCGGGCCGCCCGCTGGCGGTCGCTCAGGGCCGATGGCAATTCCAGCAATACCAGCGGGTTACCTTGCGCCGCACCGAGAATCCGCTGGTGGACGCGAGCAGCCAGGGTCGGGAACCTGGTGCCGAGCAGGATCGACGCGCTGTTCTCGTCCAGGGGCAGGACCTCGATGCTCGTCAGGCCGGACGCGTCGAAGAAGGTGTCCGTCTCTGAACGGAACGCGGCCACGAAGCCGATCTGACTGCCGGATAGCTTTCGGGCGATCCTCGCCAGTACCGCCGCGCTGGATCGGTCGACCCACTGCAGGTCATCGACGGCGACGAGCAGTGCCCGGGCCGACGCCGCGTGGCGGAGCAGCGCGAGAGCCGCATCAGCCACCACCGTCCGGTCGTGGCCAGGGCCGTCAGCGAGCCCCAGCGCCACCGAGAGCGCGGCCCGGTGAACGTCGCTCAGTTCACGAAGATCGTTCAGGAGCGGAAGCAGGATCTGGTTCAGCGCGGCGAATCCGACGCCGACCTCGAACTCCACCCCGCTCGCGAGCAGGACCCGCGTCTGGTTCGCCCGGGCGGCCTCGACCGCCGCCTCGAGCAGTGCCGTCTTACCGACCCCGGTCTGGCCAGAGATCAGCAGCGCCGCTCCGTCCTCGCGCGCCCGGCCCAGGAAGGCCCAGATCAGCTCGAGGGCATCGGCGCGCCCGAGAAGAGATTCACCCGCCATGGGCACAGCCTCGCTGGGCGATCGTCGTATGGACCTTCTGTCACAACGTCACACGACGTCGGTTATAGCTTGCCCCACGAGGAAGAAGAGCGCTAGCCGCTCCTTGACGGCGGACCGGGCCGCCTCATGGCCGGGCCGCCGCGGGCGTGCCGGGGATGAACGGTCGGTCGTCAGGCGCGGCCCGGCGGACGGCCAGGATCTGGGCGGCTGCCTGGCCGAAGGGCGCGGGACCGCCGGGGCACGTTCGCGATGCCCAGGGTCGACTGGCCGGGGAGCAATCCGTCACGTATCGGCAGACCGGCTGGCATTCGGCTGCTATCACCGGTGGCCGGAAGAATCGGAATTCCGATGGCGAGGACGAAGCAGTTTGCCGACAGCGCCCGCAGCCGGCCAGGGCTGGCCGGCGCTTCTTCATCGGCGCCGTCGGAACCGGGATGTTCCTCCCGTTCTCGCTGCTGCCCGCCGGGGCCGCTATCGCCCTGGTCCTGATCGCCGTCGCGCCGGTGGCTGCGGGTGAGGCGATGCAGGCCGCCGTCGTGCTCGCGGTCGTCACCGAGTCAGAAACTGGGGCCGGGGACCAGGCGTGCCAGCACCAGATCCCGGGCCGCGTGCCAGCAGCCAGATCCCTCATACAACGACCACACCGGTCGGCCATCGGAATGTCGTGACAGCCCTACGCGGCACGCTTACGGGCTGGCCCCTTAGCCGCTTTCTTCCTGGCCTGCGCCTTCTTCGCGGCGGGCTTGGCAGATCTTGCCTTCTTGGCCGGCGAGGCCTGGCCGGTCTTCTTCCCGGCTTTCCCGCGGCCGCCGCCGCCCCTTCCCCCGGACTTCTGCTTAGCGGCGGCCACGCTGGCTCGCAGGGCCTCGGTCAGGTCCACCACCTTGGTCCCGGGCGGCGCCTCGTCGGCGGGCGAGAACTCCTCGTCGTTCTTCTTCGCCTCGATCAGCTTGTTGACCCGGTCGGTGTAGGTGTCGCGGTAGTCCGAGGGCCGCCACGGGCCGGTCATCGACTCGATCAGCTGGCGGGCCATCCGCAGCTCCTGGCGGGTCAGCTTGACCCGGCCCGGCAGGTCGCTGATCTGCTCGTGCGCCTCGCGGATCTCGTCGGCGAAGAACAAGGTCTCCAGGGCCAGCAGGTCACCGTCCGCGCGCACGGCAGCCAGGTACTCCTTGCCGCGCATCACGAAGCTGGCGATGGCGGCCTTGTCCGAATCGCCCATCGCCGACCGCAGCAGGGCATAGACCTTACCGGACTCCTCGCCGCCCGGACCCAGGTAGTAGGTCTTGTCGAAGTAGATGGGGTCGATGTCATCGAGGTCGACGAACGTGTGGATCTCCATCGACCGGGACCGGCCCGGGGCCACCGAATCCAGCTCCTCCTGGTCGAGCATGACGTAATGCCCGCGGCTGGTTTCGGCGCCCTTGACGATGTCGGAGTACTCGACCTCGTCGGCAGTGCGCTCGTTGACCCGCTGGTACCTGATGCGGTCGGTAGTGTCCTTCTCGAACTGGTGGAACACCGGCCGGTGGGTCTCGGTCGCCGAGTACAGCTCCACCGGGACCGACACCAGCCCGAACGTCAGTACCCCCGACCAGATCGCGCGCGCCATCCCCGGTTACTGCCAGGAAGCCCGCTCTTTAAACCCCCTGGTCATGATGGCACTTCGCGCACGACGTCGGCGGGCTTCTTGTCATCGCGCAGCCCCTGGAACCGCGGGTGGCGGAGCTGGCCGTCGTCGGTCCACTCGGAAAAGCCGACCTCGCCGACCAGCCGCGGCTCGGTCCAGTGCACCCCGCGGGGTGACGGCAGGCGGCCCCGGCTGAACGCCGGACCGTCGCGCTCCATGCCCGCGAGCCGGTCGTGCAGGCTGAGCAGGGTCTTGCGGTCGAACCCGGTGCCGACCTTGCCCGCGTAGACCAGGTTGCCGTCACGGTCGTAGTAGCCGAGGAGCAGGGCGCCGAATCCGACCCGGGAACGCTGCGGGTCGGTGTAGCCGCCGATGACGAACTCCTGCCCGTTCTCGCACTTGAACTTCAGCCAGTCCCGGTCGCGTCCGCCCTGGTAGGGGGCGTCGGAGCGCTTGGCGACCAGGCCCTCCCAGCCGTCCCGGCAGGCCTGGGCGTAGAACTTTTCGCCGTCGCGGTTGCGGTGCGCGGTGAACCGGACCGGGCCGCCGAAGTCGAGCGCATCGCGCAGCAGCGCCTTGCGTTCCCGCAGCGGCAGCGGCCTGGTGTCGCGGCCGTCGGCATAGAGCACGTCGAACACGTAGTAGAACACCGGCACCTTGCGGAGCAGCGACTCCTCCGGGTGAAGAACGCCGAGCCGCTGCTGCAGCCGCCCGAACCGGGTCTGCTTCCCGTCGAAGGCGACGATCTCACCGTCCAGCACCAGCTCGCCGTGCCGCCGGTCGTCCAGCGCCCGGGCGACCTCCGGGAAGGTGCCGGTGATGTCGTGCTGGGCCCGGCTCATCAGCCGGGTCCCCGCCGGGCCGGCGTAGGCCAGGCACCGCTCGCCGTCGAGCTTGCGCTCGAAGATCCAGCCCGGGTCGGAGAACCGCTCCCGGGTGAGGGTGGCCAGCTGCGGCTCCACCCAGGACGGCATCCTGGCCATCAGCCGCCACCCAGCCGGCCGGTGCCCTTACTGCTCTTCGCCGCCATATCCTGCGGCTTACCCCAAAGCCGGCCGATGCAGGCCGAGGCTGGCCACGTAGTCCCAGAGCCGGCCGGCGGTGGCGTCATCGTCGGGTCCGGCGCCGAACGGGTAGGTGAATGGACGTGCCCGCCGGTCCTGCCAGAGCTGCCCGGTGGACTGGATCGCCTCGGGGGCGCTGCCGAGCCAGACGATGGTGTCCGCGCCCTGCTCGGGCGTGCGGATGAACGGGCGGGTCACGGCGCGGAACGTCGGCATCCACTCCCGGACACCCTTGGTGTCGGCCCAGCCGGGGTGCATGGCGTGTACGTAGACGGCGTCGCCGGCCAGGCGCCGGGCCCACTCCCGGGTGATGACGACCTGCTCGCGCTTGGTCCGCGCGTAGACCTTCTTCGGCCCGTAGCTGGTGTGCTCGGACTGGAGGTCGCCGTCCGGGACCTTCTGGCCGTACTGGCCGCCCGAGGTGACGTTGATCACCCGCGACGGCGCGGCCGCCTTCAGCAGCGGCAGCAGGCCGTCGGTGAGCACCCACGGCGCCAGCACGTGGGTGGCGAACATGGCCTCGATGCCGTCCGCGGTTTGGGTCCGCTCGTCCGGCATGACCCCGGCGTTGTTCACCAAGACGTCTAGCCGCTGTTCCCGGGTACCGAACTCCTCGATGAAGGCGCGCAGCGCGTCCAGGCGGCTCACATCGCAGGCCACCGGGCGCACGTCCCCGCCTTCCGCCTGGTCACGGGCCATCGCGGCCGCCTCCGCGGCCCGGTCCTGGTCGCGGCCCAGGGCGCGGACCGACGCGCCGAGCCGGGCGAAGCCGGCCGCGGCGGCCAGCCCGATGCCCGATCCGGCGCCGGTCACCAGGACCACTTTGCCGTCCATCCGCGCCGGGTCGGCCGGCCAGCCGGGCAGCCGCTTCCGGACCTCGAGCCCGATGTTGGCGTACCCCAGCACCACCGAGCGGTCCAGGGCGGTATCGATCATCTCTGCTTCGTGCATGCGGCGCGCCCTACCCGCCGCGTCGCGGTTAATCCCAGGTGTAGCGCGGGTCACGCCGGCGCTGTCATGCGCTCCGCTCCATGCCGAGGCCGCCGGACCGGGTGGCGAACCAGTCGATGGTCCGGCGCAGTCCTTCGTCGAGGCTGATACGCGGGGCGCCAGCCGAGAAGCTGCCGGGCCAGGGTGGTGTCCGGCTGCCGCACGGCCGGGTCGTCGGCCGGCCGCGGGACGAACCCGATCGGCGAGGCGCTGCCGGTCAGCTCCCTGATCGTCTCGGCCAGCCGGAGCACGGTCATTTCCTGCGTGCCGCCGATATTGACCGGGCCCGCGCAGCCGCTGCCCGCCAGGGCGAGGATCCCGGCCACAGTGTCGTCCACATAGCAGACCGAACGGGTCTGGCGGCCGTCCCCGGCCACGGTCAGCGGGTCCCCGGCCAGGGCCTGCCGGATGAAGGTAGGGATCGCGCGCCCGTCGTGCGGGCGCATCCGCGGGCCGTAGGTGTTGAAGATGCGCACGATCGCGGCATCGACTCCCCGGCTGTTCCGGTAGGCGGTGGTCAGCGCCTCGGCGTAGCGCTTGGCCTCGTCGTAGACGCTGCGCGGGCCGACCGGGTTGACGTTGCCCCAGTAATCCTCGGTCTGGGGGTGCTGCCGGGGGTCACCGTAGACCTCGCTGGTGGACGCCAGCACGAAGCGGGCACCGGTGTCCCGGGCCAGGTCGAGCGCGCGCTGGGTGCCCGCCGCGCCGACCTCGAGGGTCTCCACCGGCAGCCGCAGGTAATCCGGCGGCGAGGCGGCGGAGGCGAAGTGCAGTACCAGGTCGGTCTCGCCCGGGACCGGGAGGGCCCGGGTCACGTCGCAGTCCACCAGCCGGAAGTCCGGCCGGCCGAGCAGGTGCGCCACGTTGCCGGGTGAGCTGGTGGCGAAGTTGTCCAGGCAAGTGACTCCGGTGCCGGCCTCGAGCAGCCGCTCGCACAGGTGCGATCCGAGGAACCCGGCCCCGCCGGTGACGACCGCGTGCCGGGCCGGCCCGGTCATGACGCCACCTTTCCCTCGGCCGCGGCTCCCCGGGCCGCGGCCACCAGGGCCGTGGTGGAGTGGCGGGCCAGGTACGGCAGCAGCACGACCTCGCCGCCGTAGCGGCGCACGGCCGGCGCCTCGGTCAGGTCGTCCGGAGCGTAGTCGCCGCCCTTGACCCATACGTCGGGGCGCAGCGCGCTCCAGCACGGCCACCGGGGTCGGCTCGCCGAAGATCACCACCGCATCCACGCACTCCAGCGCGGTCAGGATCCGGGCCCGGTCCTCGGCGCTCACCAGCGGCCGCCCCGGCCCCTTCAGCGCGCGGACCGAGGAGTCGGAGTTCAGGCACACCACCAGGCAGTCGCCCAGCCTGCGGGCCTCCCGCAGCAATCCGACGTGCCCGGCATGCAGCAGGTCGAAACAGCCGCCGGTCGCCACGATCCGGCCGCCGTTCGCCCGGACCTCCGCCACTATCCGCCAGGCTCCGGCCTCCCCGTGAGCACGGGGCAGCCCGGGCCGCGGAACTGCGCGGACATGGCCAGTGCCGCGGAATGCCAGTGCAGGCCCGCAGCAATGCCGGTGCCCGCGGGGATAGTAGCGCCGGGGGCGGCGCTGGCCCCGCCTTGCCTGACGAAGCGCGTTGCCTGACGCACCGCCTCGGTCACTGCCTCGGTGAGCAGGCCGCCGGACCGCAGCACCTGGGCGGCCGCGGCGGCGAAGCAGTCGCCGGCCCCGCACGGGTCGTGCGGCCCGCGGATCGCTTCGGCCGGGGCGAGGAACGGCACGGCTTCCCCGGTATGCAGCAGCGCGCCGCCCTCGCCCATGGTGACGGCGACCGCGCTGCCCCAGGCCCGGCTCAGCGCCGCGGCGTCGCGGGACGCGCTGGCCAGGGTAGCGCCGGAGCCGCTGGCGTTACCGCACCGGTCGCCGCCTAGCTCAGCGGCGAACCGGCGAGCCTCGCCCTGGCTCGGGGTAACCAGCCTGCTGCCCGGCAGCGGCGGCCGGCCGGCCGGATGCGGATCCCACACCACCGGCGTGCTGGCGGCCAGCCGGAACAGCAGGGCCGTGAGCGCCGGGTGGGCCGCCACGCCGCGGCCGTAGTCGGCCACCAGCACGGCGCCGGCCTGCCGCAGCGCGTCTTCCGCTTCCGGGCTGACCCGCCCGGGGGCGGCCCGGCCATCGCCGGCGTCCAGCCGGACCACCGCCTGGCCGGACGCCCGCACCCGGATCTTGCACGGTGTGCCGCCGTCCAGCGGCAGCGCGATCACCTGCACGTGCCGGCTGAGCAGGTCCCGTAGTTTCGCGCCGTGCCGGTCCTGGCCGAGCGCGGTGATCAGCACCACGTCGGATCCGCCGAGACCGGCGGCGAGCACGGCGGCCAGGCCCGCCCCGCCCGCGCGATGCCGTTCGCGCTGGCAGTCGACGACCGGCACCGGGGCATCGGGAGCAACCCGGCCCACGGTCCCGTGCAGGTCGACGTCGAGGAGGGTATCGCCCACGACGACCAGCGGACCGCCCCTCATCGGGCCGTCTCCAGCACGGCCCCGAGGCCGTCCCGCACGGCCGCGTCGACCGCGGCGCACATGATGTGGATCGCCGCCAGGTGCACCTCCTGCACGGTGGACGTCACCGGGGCGTCCACCGTGATCGCGTCCGCGCAGGCCTCGGTCAGCGGGCTGGGCCCGGGACCGGTGAGCGCCCAGGCGGTCATCCCGATCGCGGCGGCGGCCTGGGCGGCCGCGACCACGTTCGCGCTCCGGCCGCTGGTGGACAGGCAGACCAGCAGGTCACCGGGCCGGCCGTGCGCCCGCACCTGCCGGGCGAAGACCTGAGCGGCGCCGTAGTCGTTGCCGATGGCGGTCACGGCGGTCATGTCGCGCGTCAGCGGGAGGGCGGCCAGCGGCGGCCGCTCGTCCTCATAGCGGCCGACGAGTTCGGCCGTGAGGTGCTGTGCCTGCTCCGCGCTGCCACCGTTCCCGCAGGCCAGCAGGCGGCCGCCCGCGATGAGGACCTGAGCGGCCCGCCGTCCCCAGGCCTCGAGCCGCGGCACCTGTGGTTCGAAGGCACGTAGTGCTTCCTCCAGCCGGGCCAGGTGGGAACTGCTGACCGGGGTGTACTGGATGCTCATCGTGCCCCCACCTTCCGTTCCTGCCGTACGAGGTCGTAGACGGCCTCGGTCTCGGCCGCGATCTTGTCCCAGGAGTACCGGGCGGCGGCCCGGGCCGCGGCCGCCGCACCGAGCCTGCGGCGCAGTCCGGGGTCGGCCAGCAACTGCGCCAGCGCCGCGGCCAGGGCGGCGCGGTCGCGGGGCGGCACCAGCCGCCCGGTGACCCCGTCCTCGACGGTGTCGAGGTGACCGCCGACCGCCGAGACCACCACCGCCCGGCCGCAGGCCATGGCCTCCACCGGCACGATTCCGAACGGCTCGTACCAGGGGGCCGACACCACGACGTCGGCCGATCTCAGCAGCGCGGGCACGTCGTCGTGCGGAACCCGGCCGGTGAACCGCACCTGATCCGTCACGCCGTGCTCCTCGGCGACCCGGGCCAGCCGGGCGACCTCGGGATCCTCGTGAAGCCGAGCCGGATCGGGACCGCCGGCGATAACCAGTTCGGTGCCCGGCATCCCGGCGATAGCCGCGATCACGGTGTCGTTTCCCTTGCGCGGGACCAGCCGGCCCAGCGTCAGCACGCGGGCCTGGGGGCGGGCCCCGGCGCTGTCATCCGGGCCGGGCCGGAAGTGATCGCCGTCGATTCCGCACGGGACTACGTACATGGTTTCCGGCCGGGCCCCGTAGGCGGCGAGCTCGGTCACCTCGTCGGTGCAGGTGGCGATGATGGCGGTGGCTCGCCGGGTGACGGCCGCCTCGACGTCGAGACGCTGCGGCGGGCTGGTGTCGGCCTCGCCCTGCCAGCGCCGCTTCACGCTGCCCAGCGCGTGGAAGGTCTGGACCACGGGCACCGGGCGGCGGGCCGCCGCCCAGACGGCGGCGATGCCGCTCATCCAGAAGTGGGCATGAGCCACCTCCGGCGGCTGCTCGCCCCAGCGCGCGGCCAGCCAGTACGCGAAGTCGGGCATGTAGCGCAGCAGGTCGTCTTTGGGCAGCGGCCGGGGCGGCCCGGCCGGCACGTGCCGCACCGTCACCCCGGGCGCGAACGGCACCGCGTCCGGCGGCCGGGGCGACTCGCGGCGGGTGAATACGTTGATCTCATGGCCGCGCCGGGCCAGCGCGGTCGCCAGCGCGGCGACGTGCACGTTCTGCCCGCCGGCGTCGGCCCCGCCCAGCGCGGCCAGCGGGCTGGCGTGCTCGGAGATCATGTCGATTTTCACGGTGCTCCCTCGTCCCCTCGTCCGACTGCGGGCGCACCCTTGCCAATTCACAGTTGCTGAAACATCACAGTCACTGTGAAATCCGGGCGGCGAAATCCGGGCGCCCTGGCGTTTGGCGCCTGGCGGCCGGGGCAGGCTGCCGCCCCGTCAAGCCCAGGACAGTGACGGGAGGCAGGCATGCGGGTTCTCGGCATCAACTCCGTCTTCCACGACCCGGCGGCCGCGCTCGTGGTCGACGGCGTGGTGGTGGCCGCCGCCGAGGAAGAACGCTTCAGCCGCCGCAAGCACGGCAAGCGGCCGGTGCCCTTCTCGGCCTGGGAACAGCCGGCCATGGCCGCCCGCTGGTGCCTGCGCCAGGCCGGGCTGAGCCCCGCCGATGTCGACCTGATCGGCTTCTCCTACGACCCGGCCCTGGTGCGCCCGGCCGCGGACATGGGCCTTGACGACCCGTGGGATGAGCTGCGCACCCGGTACGCCACGCTCGCACCGGAGTTCCTCGCCGAGGAACTGCCCGGCCTGGACCCGGGACGGGCCCGGTTCGTCCGCCACCACGTCGCGCACGCCGCCTCGGCCGGCCTGGCCGCGGGACCGCGGGAGTGCGCCGTGCTGGTCTGCGACGGCCGTGGCGAGCAGGACTCCTTCCTGGCCGGCCGGTACTCCGGCGGCCAGCTGGAGATCATGGCCACCCAGCCGCTGCCGCACTCGCTCGGCCTGCTCTACGAGGATCTGACCGCCCATCTCGGTTTCCTGCGCTCCAGCGACGAGTACAAGGTGATGGCGCTGGCCTCCTACGGCGAGCCGCGCTTCCTGGACCAGCTCCGGGAGCTGGTCAGGCCCGTTCCTGGCGGCTTCCGGACCGACCCGGTGGACTGGGAGCAGCTGGCTCCGGCCCGGGCACCCGGCGGCGAGCTGACCGGGGCGCACGCCGACCTGGCCGCCAGCGTGCAGCGCCGGCTGGAGGAAGTACTGCTGGCCCTGGCGGGCGAACTGCACGACCGGGCCGGCGACCGCGTGCTGGCGCTGGCCGGCGGCACCGCGCTGAACTGCGTGGCCAACACGGTGCTGCACGAACGCGGGCCGTTCGAGCAGGTCTGGGTGCAGCCCGCGGCCGGCGACGCCGGCACCGCGCTGGGCGCGGCGCTGCAGATCGCCGCGGACAAGGGCGAGCCGGCCTGGTCGATGACCGGCGCCGGCCTGGGCCGGGGCTTCACCGACGCCGACATCGAGGCGGCGCTGCGCACCGCCCGGGTGCCGTTCGAGCGCCCGCCGGATCTGGCCGATGCCGTGGCCGGGGTGCTGGCCGAGCGACGGGGTGGTGGCCTGGTTCCAGGGCCGCAGCGAATACGGGCCCCGGGCCCTCGGGCACCGGTCGCTGCTGGCCCACCCGGGCCGCCGGGCCAACCTGGACCGGCTCAACGACGTCAAGGGCCGGGAGAAGTTCCGGCCGGTCGCGCCCATGGTGCTGGCCGACCGGGCCGCCGCGATCTTCTCCCGCGGGCCGCTGCCGAGCCCTTACATGCTGTTCGTGCACGACGTGGCGCCGGACTGGCGGGACCGGATCCCGGCCGTGGTGCACGTGGACGGCACCGCCCGGGTGCAGACGGTCGATCCGCGGACGCAGCCGCTGGTCGCCGCCCTGCTGACCGCCTTCGAAGAGCGCACCGGGCTGCCGGTGCTGGTCAACACCAGCCTCAACACCGCGGGGCGGCCGATGGTGGACGACATCCGGGACGCGCTGGAGTGCTTCGGCTCCACCCCGGTGGACGCGCTGGCCATCGGCCCGTTCCTGGTCCGGCGGTGAGACGGTGATCCGGTACTCGGTGGTGATCCCCACCATCGGGCGGCCCTGCCTGCGCGACTGCCTGGCCGCGCTGGCCGCCGCGGCCGGCCCGGCGCCCGAGCTGGTGGTGGTCGTCGACGACCGCCCGGCCCGCTCCGGGCCCCTGGAGACCGGCCCAGCCGGACAGCCCGGCCTGTCCGGGCTGCCGCTGCGCGTCGTGACCAGCGGCGGCGGCGGCCCGGCGGCGGCCCGTAACGCCGGCTGGCGGGCCACCGACACCCCCTGGGTGGCATTCCTGGACGATGACGTGCGGGTATCGGCTGACTGGCGGACCCGGCTCGCCGAGGACCTGGCCGGCCTGCCGCCCGACGTGGCGGGAGTGCAGGGCGTGATCGTCGTGCCGGTCCCCGGCGGCCGCCGGCCCACCGACTGGGAGCGGAACACGCTCGGCCTGGCCAGCGCGAAATGGATCACCGCGGACATGGCGTACCGGCGGGCCGCCCTGGCCGAGGCGGGCGGCTTCGACGAGCGGTTCCCCCGGGCGTTCCGCGAGGACGCCGACCTGGCGCTGCGGCTGCGGGCCGACGGCTGGCGGCTGCGGCGCGGGCAGCGGCGCACCGTGCACCCGGTCCGGCCGGCCTCGCCCTGGATCAGCCTGCGCAGCCAGGCCGGCAACGCCGACGACGCGCTCATGCGGGCGCTGCACGGTCCGGACTGGCACGCGCGGGCCGAGGCGCCCCGCGGCCGGCCGTCCCACGTCCTGGTCACCGGCGCGCTGCTGGCCGCGGCCGGGCTGGCGGCCGCCCGGCGGCCCCGGGCCGCCGCGGCCGCGGCCGCGGTCGCGCTGGGCGGGACCGCGCAGTTCGCCGTGACGCGTATCGCCCCCGGTCCGAAGACCGTCCGGGAGATCGCCACCATGACCGCCACCAGCCTGGTCATCCCCGAACTGGCCTGCTGGCACTGGCTCCGCGGCCGGATCCGGGCCCGCGGCGCCCGGCCCTGGCCGCGGGTCCGGGCGGTGCTGTTCGACCGGGACGGCACGCTGATCCGCGACGTGCCCTACAACGGCGACCCGGAGCTGGTCGAGCCGGTCCCGGACGCGGCCGCCGCGGTCAGCGCCGCCCGGCGGCACGGCCTGGCCGTGGCGATGATCACTAACCAGTCCGGCATCGCCCGCGGCCTGCTCAGCCGGGCCGACGCCGACGCGGTGAACGCCCGGGTCGCCCGGCTGACCGGGCCGTTCGACACGGTGCGGCTGTGCCCGCACGGCGAGGACGAGGGGTGCGGCTGCCGCAAGCCGGCGCCGGGCATGGTGCTGGCGGCGGCGGCCGACCTCGGCGTGGCCCCGCACGAGTGCGTGGTAGTCGGCGACATCGGTACCGACGTGGCGGCGGCGCACGCGGCCGGAGCCCGCGCCGTGCTGGTGCCGACCGCGCAGACCCGTCCGGCCGAGCGGGCCGGGGCCCGGGTCGCCGGCAGCCTGGCTGAGGCCGTAGGCATGATCACCGGCGCGACCCCGCCCGCTCCCATCTGGCCGAACGAGGCAGGCGATTAGCCTCATGCCACCCGTCCCGCCCTCGCCGTCCCGGACGCAGTCGCGCCATCCCCGTCCCCGTCGCCCGGTCCCAGCCGTCTCGGTCCGATCGGCACTGCCTGGCCGTCCGGCTGGACAACGCCGGCGATGTCCTGCTGGCCGGGCCGGCCGTGCGCGCCATCGCCGCGGCCTGCGGGCGGGTCACCATGCTGGCCGGCCCGCCCGGCGCCGATGCCGCCCGGCTGCTGCCCGGCGTGGACGAGGTCATGACCTGGCGCGCCCCGTGGGTGGCGCTCGACCCGCCGCCGGTCCGGCCGGACGACCTGGCCGCGCTGACCGGCGAGCTGGCGGCCCGGCGCTTCACCGAGGCGGTCATCTTCACCTCGTTCCACCAGTCGCCGCTGCCGACCGCGCTGCTGCTGCGGCTGGCCGGCCTGCCCCGGATCGCCGCGCTCAGCGAGGATTACCCCGGATCCCTGCTCGACGTCCGGCATCGCGGCGACGCGGACATCCCCGAGCCCGAACGGGCCCTGGGCCTGGCCCGGGCGGCCGGCTACGAGCTGCCCGCGGGGGATGACGGCAAGCTCGCCGTGCGGCGGCCGCTGCCCGACGTCAGCGCGCTGACCGGGCCGGCCCCTACGTCGTGCTGCACCCGGGGGCCTCGGCGCCCGCCCGCCGCTGGCCGGTCCCGCGCTGGGCCGAGACGGCCGCGCTGCTGGCCGGCCGGGGGCAGCACGTGCTGCTGACCGGCGGAGCCGGCGAGCAGGACCTCACCGCCACCGTGGCCGTCGTCGCGGCTGCGTATCGCGGCCGCGCCGGCGGGCCGGAACCGACCATGGCGGGCGGCCGCGGATTCCGCGGCGGCCAGGTGACCGACCTGGGCGGGCGTACCAGCCTGGCCGAACTGGCCGCCGTGGTCGCCGGCGCGGACGCGGTCCTGGTCGCCAACACCGGCGTCGCCCACCTGGCCGCCGCCGTCGGGACGCCCGTCGTCTCGCTCTTCGCCCCGGTGGTGCCCGCGGCCCGCTGGGCGCCTTACGGCGTGCCGGTCACGCTGCTCGGCGACCAGGACGCGCCCTGCCGCGACAGCCGGGCGGTGCGCTGCCCGGTACCGGGCCACCCGTGCCTTTCCGGGGTCAGCGCGGAGGCGGCCTGCCGCGCGCTGGACGACCTGCGGACCGAGGAGGCCGCGTGAGGCTGCTGATCTGGCACGTGCACGGCTCGTGGACCACCGCGTTCGTGCAGGGCCGGCACACCTACCTGCTGCCGCTGCTGCCCGGCCGCGGCCCCGACGGCCGGGGCCGGGCCCGGACCTGGGACTGGCCCGCGGCCGCGGTCGAGGTGCCGGCCGGCCGGCTCCGTGACGAGCAGATCGACGCGGTGATCCTGCAGCGGCCCGGCGAGGAAGAGCTGACCCGCCAGCTCACCGGCCGCCGCCCGGGCCGCGACCTGCCCGCCGTCTACCTGGAACACGACGCGCCCAGCGGGAACGTGCCGCTGACCCGTCATCCGATGGCCGGCCGGGCCGACGTGCACCTGGTGCACGTGACCCACTTCAACGAGCTGTTCTGGGACTGCGGCGGCACCGAGGTCACGGTGATCGAGCACGGCATCGTGGACCCCGGGCCGCGCTGGACCGGTGAGCTGCCGCGGATCGCGGCGGTCGTCAACGAGCCGCTGCGGCGCGGCCGGTATACCGGCACCGACCTGCTGCCCTTCTTCGCGCAGGCCGCGCCGCTCGACGTCTTCGGCATGGGCGTGCGCGAGCTGCCCGGCGCCCTGGGCGGCGGCATCACCGCCCACGAGGACCTGCCCCAGGCCCGGATGCACGCCGAGCTGGCCCGGCGCCGGGTCTACCTGCACCCCTTCCGCTGGACGTCGCTGGGCCTGTCCCTGATCGAGGCCATGCACCTCGGCATGCCGGTCGTCGCGCTGGGCGCCACCGAGGCGGCCGAGGCCATCCCGCCCGGGGCGGGCGTGGTCTCCACCCGCCGGGACTACCTGCGTGAGGTGGTGCTGGCGCTGCTGGCCGATCCCGCGGCGGCCGCCGGGATGGGCAAGCTGGCCCGGGAGGCCGCGCTGGCCCGTTACGGGCTGGCCCGGTTCCTGGCCGACTGGGACCGGCTGCTGGCCCGGGTAGTCCGGTGACCCGGCGGCCGGCGGTGCTCATGGTGCGGGCGCTCGGACTCGGCGACTTCCTCACCGGGGTGCCCGCCTACCGGGCCCTGCGCGCCGCCTATCCCGGGCACGAGCTGGTGCTGGCCGCCCCGCCGCAGCTCGCCCCGCTGGCCGCGCTGACCGGCGCGATCGACCGGGTGCTGCCCGCCGCGGAACTCCAGCCGGTGCCGTGGTCCGGGCCGCCGCCCGCGGTCGCCGCCGACCTGCACGGCAACGGCCCGGCCAGCCACGACCTGGTCCGGGCGGTCGGCGCGCCGGTCACGATGATGTACGCCTCGCCCGCCGATCCGGAGGTGGACGGGCCCTGGTGGATCGAGGAGGAGCACGAGGTGACCCGCTGGTGCCGGCTGCTCGGCTGGTGGGGAATACCGGCCGACCCCCGCGCCCTGCTGCTGTCGCTGCCCGGGCCGCCGGCCCCGGTCAGCGGCGCGGCGGTGATCCATCCCGGCGCGGCCAGCGGCAGCCGGCGCTGGCCCGCGCCGCGGTTCGCCGCGGTCGCCCGCATCCTGGCGGCCTGGGGACTGCCCGTGGTCATCAGCGGCAACCCGTCCGAACGGGCGCTGGCGGAACAGGTCGCGCGGGCCGCCGGGCTCGGTCCCGGATCGGTGCTGGCCGGCCAGACCGACCTGGCCGGCCTGGCCGCGACGGTCGCCGCCGCCTCGATCGTGATCAGCAACGACACCGGTGTCGCGCACCTGGCGGTGGCCTACGGGACGCCCTCGGTCACCCTGTTCGGGCCGGTCTCGCCCGCGTTGTGGGGACCGCCGCGGGATTCGCCGCGTCACGTAGCCCTGTGGAAGGGCAGCGGAGCGCGGCCGGGGACGCCCACGGGTCGCAGCCCGATCCGCGCCTGCTGCGGATCGAGGCCGGCGAGGTCCTCGCGGCCGCCGCCCGCCTCATCCCACGTAACGCCGGGCCACCGACCGGCGCTGCGGCTCCTCGAGCCGCCGCAGTCCCGCTTCCACGGACGGCGGGATGACCCGGCGGTCCCGCAGCACCCACGGCAGGCCCGCCACCGCCTGAGCCACCGCGGCCGCGCTGGCCGGGTCCTTCGGCACCGACCGGAGCACGGCGGCGGTCCGGCGCAGCGCCCCGGCGGGCGGGCGGCGCAGCCAGGCTGTCCACAGCGTGTTGCGGATGCCCAGGATGCGGCGCTGCCGGGGGTCGCGGACGACGGATGCGGCGTGGTGCACGATCACGTCCTCGGCCCAGCACATCCACCAGCCGGCCGCGGCCAGGTCCAGGCTGAGCAGTTCCTCCTCGCCGCCCAGCCACAGCCGCGGCGAGAACCCGCCGGCCTCCCGGAACGCGGCCACCCGCAGCATCGAGGCGCCCGCCAGGATGCTGAGCAGCGCCGGCCCGGGCAGCCAGGGCGGACCGGGCACCGGCGAATAGCGCAGCTCCGGGGTGATGGGATCTTCCGTGCCGTCCGGCTCGACCATGATCCGGCCGGTCACCGACGCGAGCCGCGGGCAGGCGTCGAGCAGGCCGGCCGCGCGCGGCAGGGCGCCGGGCTCCCACCAGGTGTCGTCGTCGCAGAAGGCGACGTACGGCGTGCTGACCCGCCGCACCGCGACGTTACGGGCAACCGCGCCCAGGTTGCGCGCGGCCTTGATCACCGTGACGCCGGGAAAGGCGGCGGCGGCCCGCGCCGAACCGTCGTCCGAGGCGTTGTCCACCACGATGACCGGCGGCCGTTCCGGCAACGCGGTCATCCGCTCCAGCGTGCGCACGAGCTCGGGGCACCGGTTCCTGGTGATGAGGACCACGGTGACCTTCTCCCCGCACCGGGACGGGCTCACCAGGCACCGTCCTGGGCCGCGGCCAGTATCCGCACCTTGCGCTCGATCTCCGGGGTGAGCCTGCGCCGGGACCGCAGGGCCGCGGGCAGCTTCCTGGCCGCGGCGGCCAGCGCGGCGCGGTCATCGGGATCACCGGCGGCGTCCCGGACCAGGCGCAGCGTCTCGGCCAGCGCCACCGGCGCGGGGCGGCGCAGCCACGCGGTGAGCAGCCGGTTGCGACGTTCGGCCTGGTGCCGCAGGTGCGCAGCGGGGCGGGCCGCGGACGGCTCGTGCACCGCCACCACGTCCGGGAGATAGCGCCGGGCCCATCCCGCGCTGGCCAGGTCGTAGCTGAGCAGCCGTTCCTCGCCGACGAAGAACAGCAGCGGGCTGAACCCGCCGGCCCGCAGGAAGGCCTCCTTCCGCACCACGCTGGCGCAGGCCATGAAGCCGAGCACCTCGGCCGTTCCGGCGTCGCGCAGCGGCGAGCGGGCCATCAGCGCATTGACCGGATCCGGCTCGCGGGCCGGGCCGATCAGGGTGCGGGCGGCGATGAGACCGAGCCGGTCATCGTCGTCCAGCGCCGCCGCGGCCACCGACAGCGCGCCCGGATCCCACCAGGAATCGTCGTCGCTGAACGCGACGTAGGGCGTGGCCGCGAGGGCGACGCCGACGTTGCGCGCCGCCGCCCCGGCGTTGCGGGGCAGCACCCGCAGGACGACGGCGGGGAAGTGCTCGCGCACCGCGGCGGCGCTGCCGTCCGCCGAGGCGTTGTCCACCACGATCACCGGCGGCCGTTCCGGCAGGCGGTGCAGCCGGCCGAGGGTACGCAGCAGTTCCGGGCGCCGGTTACGGGTCGCGATCACCACCGTGACGCGGGCACCGCATCAGGGCCGGCCCAGGGCGCGGTAGGTCCAGCCCGCGGCCCGCCACCGGCCCGGGTCGAGCGCGTGCCGGGCGTCCAGCACGTTGCGCCGGCGGACCGCCTTGCCGAGGATCTCCGGGTCCGCGTCGCGGAACTCGTCCCATTCGGTCAGCACCAGCAGCACGTCCGCGTCCCGGGCGGCGGCCTCGGCCGAGCTGGCCTGCCGCAGCTGCGGGTACGCCTCGACGGCCTTGGCCGTGGCGGCCGGGTCGTACACCGTGACCTGGGCCCCGAGCCCGCAGACGGCGGTCGCCACCGCGAGCGCAGGGGACTCGCGGATGTCGTCGGAGCCCGGCTTGAAGGCTGCCCCGAGCACCCCCACCAGCCGGCCCTCCAGTGAGCCCCCGGCTAGTTCCGCGGCGGCCGTGACGGCGCGCGACCGGCACCTGAGGTTGATCGTGTCCACGTCGCGCAGAAAGGACAGCGCCGGCCCGGCCCCCAGCTCCTCGGACCGGTCCAGCAGGGCCCGGATGTCCTTGGGCAGGCACCCGCCGCCGAAGCCGAGGCCGGGCCGCAGCCCGCCGGCGCCGATCCGGGGATCGCGGCCGAGCACGTCGGCCAGGACCGTGATGTCCGCTCCGGCCGCCTCGCACACCTCGGACATCGCGTTGACGAACGAGATCTTGGTAGCCAGGAAGGCATTCGCGGCCGCCTTGGCCAGCTCGGCCGTGGCCAGGTCGGTGACCAGCAGCGGCGTCCCCGCCTCGACCGGCGTGCGGTAGATCTCGCGGAGCACCGCCTCGGCGCTGCGCCGAGCGCACGCCAGCCACGATCCGGGCCGGGCGCAGGGTGTCGGCCACCGCGTGCCCCTCGCGCAGGAACTCCGGGTTCCAGGCGAGTTCGGCCCGCGCGCCGACGGGCGCCAGCGCGGCCAGCCGGTCCGGCCAGGGCGGCGGCGGTGCCGGCCGGCGTGGTGGACTTGCCCGCGACCAGGCAGGGCCGCCGCAGCAGCGGTGCCAGCGCGTCCACGCAGGCGTGGAGCTGGCTGAGGTCGGCCCCGGGATGGCCGTCCCGCTGCGGGGTGCCGACGCACAGGAAATGCACGTCGCCGAACTGGGCTACCTCGGCCAGGGAGGTGGTGAACCGCAGCCGGCCCGAGCGCAGGCCGCGGCGGAGCATGGGTTCCAGGTCCGGTTCGCGGAACGGTGCCCGGCCCTGGTTCAGCGAACCGACCCGGACCGGGTCGATGTCCGCCCCCAGCACCTCGAAGCCCAGCTCGGCCAGGCAGGCGGCGTGCACCGCACCGAGGTACCCGGTGCCGATCACGGTGAGGCGTCGCATGCGGTCTCCTAGTCGCGTACCGGTGTGGCGGCAGCCCGCCGAGGCGGGCGCCCGCTACCCCTGCGACATCGCCGGAAACAAGCGCTTTACCGACCCGGGCAGGTCTCACCCGCGGCCTGGCCCCGGATCGCGAATACCTCGTCCACGCACAGCAAATCCAGCATCTTGACGACCGGCGGCTGCGGATTCAGCAGCGTCACGCGGCCCGCCCGGGTCTTGGCCTTCATGGCCGCCATAGCCAGCATCCGCACCGACGCCGTATCCGCGAAGCGCAGGTCCGTCGCGTCGATGACCAGCTGCTCGGCCGACCCGGATACCTGAGCGATGAGCGCCTCGCCCAGCCGCGTGATCGAGGTGAGATCGGCCTCACCGGCCAGCACCAGGACCGGGCCGGACTCTCCGGATGCGACCGACACCTGCAGCGAGCTCACGGCCATTCCTCCTGATGAACGTTTAGTCAGTTTTAGTATTAGTTAGATAATACCCGCGGCTCGCTCCGCATTCCTTGACGGACGGACCCCTGGCCGGATTAGATACCGCCGAGCCGGGAAGTCCCCCGGCGAAGTAAGGCAGATCCTGAGCCCGGGCCGGGCAGGAGGAAACAGGCGTGGGGAACGCGGGTACGGGAAACACGGAGGTCAGCGGCGTCCCGAGCCGGGAAGCGCTGGCGGGAGTCCTTCGCTCCGTGGCGGAGGATGCCATCGGCTCAGACCCCGGCCGGCTGCTAAGCGAGGCGGTGGCGGGCGGCCTGCTGATCGCCCAGGGCGTCGTGGGCTGCAGCGTCACCGAAATCGACAGCGGCACCGAGACCGGCAGCGGCACCGAGACCGGCAGCGGACCGCTGACCGCACCGCCGGTCTACGCCGGCGAGGCCGCCATCGCACTGGACCACGTGCAGTACGCGGCCGGGCGCGGTCCCTGCCTGACCGCCATCAGGGCCGGGCAGTCGCATCTCACCGAGGACCCGGCCGAGCTGGGCCGGTCCCTGCCGGGATGGGACGAGCAGGCGGCCCGCCATAATGTCGGCGGCGTCCTGTCCGTTCCGCTGCCCGGAACCCAGCCGCCGGCCGGTCTCAACTTCTACGGTACGACGCCCGAGGTGTTCCGCCCCGCGATTGTCAGCGCCCGTGCCCAACTGGTCAGCCGGGCTGTCACCGCGGTGCTCACCCGCAGTGCTTCCCCCGCTCAGCAAGCCGTCCTCGAGGGCGCCGCCGCCGAACTGCGCGCGGCCGCCGGGGCGCGGGCGCTGCTGGCGCAGGCCCGCGCCGTGATCGCCGGTACCGGTGAGGTCAGCGATACGGAAGCATTCACCTGGCTGGCCCAGCGATCCGGTCGCGAAGGACGCAGCATCGTGGCCGTGGCCCGCGACGTCCTGGCGAGCTCGGGACGGCTCGCCGGCGAGGAGCCGTTCCCATGAGCATCCAGCCCCCGAACCTCAGCCTCTTCGAAGGCCTGCAGCGATCCGGCCTGACCTCTGGTGAGCTGTGGCTCAGGTACTTCGCGGTCGGCGGCGACGCCGCCCAGCTCGAGGTCGAGGCCTACGCGCTCGGCCTGCTCAGCCCGGACGACTATCAGCACAATCTCATCGCCCAGGCGCTCAACGAGTACTTCCTCGACTGCGACGAAGACCATCCCGTGCGCTACCGCGACCTTCCCGCAGCAGGGGGAGACGCGAAGGCAGGCCGGGAGACGCGAGGCCAGGCCGGCTAGCCGGGCCGTCCTCCTAGGGCAGCCCGGCCCTCGGCGCAGGCCGACCAGCTCGCCCGTTTCGACGAGACGGGCGGCGACCTCGGTGAGCTTGATGTTGTGGTGCTGTGAGGCTTCGGCCAGCCGGGCGAAGGCGGCGTCGGCGGTGATCCGGTGACGTTCCATCAAGATTCCCTTGGCCTGCCCGATGAGGTCCCGGTTAGCGACCGCGGCGCGCATCTGCTCGGCCCGCAACGCATCGGCGAGGGCGAGCGCGGCCAAGGTGGCGAACATCGTCGTGACGCGCTCGTCGACGTCGGTGAAGGCGGCCGGCTTCGCCGCGTACAGGCTGAGCGTGCCGAGGCTGCGCTCGTCCGCCTGCAGCGGGATGCACAGCTGGCTCAGCACGTCGTGGTCACGGGCCGCCGTCATGAAGGCGGGCCAGCGCGGGTCGGAGCGGGTGTCGTCGATCCGGATCACGATCTGGCGCCGCGCGGCCTCGATGCACGGCCCTTCTCCCGTCTGCTGCTGGTGGAGATCGAGGTACAAGGGCGCGCGGCCGCTCGTGGCCTTCGGGACCAGCTTCCCGCGCTCCAGCAGGATCAGGCCGGCGTCCTGGTCCGCGTTCAGCGCGCTGGCGGCCGCCGCGACGATAGCGTCCAGCGTCGGCTGCAGCTGGGCGTCCCGCACATGCAGCGCGCGGGCCAGCACCTCCATCGTGCTCGCGACCTGGGCTACAACCTCGTCTACATCCTGCTGTTCGCTGGTCTCCGCCATGGTGTTCCTTTCGGCGCCCATGTCCCTGCCCCCGACTATCCGGCTCAAGCCCCCCGGCTGTCTTTTCTTCGGAACCGAGGCATGCTTGCGCCCTCGCTGGGAAGAGTGACGTCATCGGGTCAAACCGCTATCACGGGTCAAGCAGTGGCCTCAAGACGCAAATTTTGAGGGACTGCCGTGCCGAAATCAAGCCGCTACTCCGCTATCAGCTACCCCGTTACCGAGCTGCCGGGCACGTTGCAGCGCTCCTGCCGGGAAGCGCAGGAGACGTTTCTGCGGGCGCTCGACGACGCCGTACGCACCCACGGTGAGGGCGATCAGGCTCAGCGGGTCGCCTACACGGTGCTGAAGCAGAAGTTCGAGAAGCGAGGCGACCACTGGATCGCCAAGCAGCCGAGCGAGCGGCCGGCGGAGCAGCAGGCATCGTAACCGGAGTACTCGCCCGGAGCCCGGGTTTACTCGCGTCAGCCGGGGAAGCTCAGCTCGCTACGAGCGCCGCGGTCAGCGGGGCTGACGAGTAATCGGGCCGTGGAGGAAGTGATGACCAAAGCGCTGTACAAGCCGGTGAGCATACTGATCAGCGTGCTGGGCGGGGTACTCGCCGGAACCATCTTCAAGCAGGTCTGGAAGGTCGCCTTCGGCGAAGACGATGCCCCCCAGGCCACGGACGCCGACCGGGGCTGGCGCGAGGTCCTGCTCGCCGCCGCGCTCCAAGGGGCGATCTTCGGCCTGGTCAAGGCGGCGGTCGATCGGGGCGCGGCCGAGGGCACCCGCAAGGTGACCGGCGTCTGGCCGGGGGACGAAGGCGACGGCAAGTGAGCCAGGAGGATGGCGTGACCGAGTTCGACGACCTGGAGAAGAAGGCGCAGGCCTACGCCGAGGAGCACCCGGAACAGGCCGACGATCCGGTCAACGAGGTAGCAGAGCTCGCCGAGCACGACCCTGACAATCAGCACGACAAGCAGATCGACCGTGCCGTCGAGGCCGCCGAGCGGCAGGCTGGCCACGATCGGGATTCATGATCCGGCGCCCCTGGGTGCCGCTGCGGAGCTCACGGCTCGCTCCTTGACCGGCGCGACGGCGGAGCCGCGGTACTGAAGCACGCGCACCGCCCGTTCGGCAGGAAAGATCTTTACCACCGAACGGGCGGGTGCGTGCTTTTGCCGGTCCGCCGCCACTGGGTTAGCTGGCACCCACCACGGGTAGGCGGCCGCGCATGTCTGTTGTCACTGAGGTAAAGTCCCGGGTCAGCCGCCTAGCGCGCGCCGAGAAGAAGAGCTATTCCGGCGACGTGGAGCGCCCGCTGGGCGGCTACCTGACGCTGATGAGCGCCTACGCGGCCGTCACCGGCACGCTGGCCGCCGCCGCCCGGCTGACCCACCGCGAGATTCCCGACGGGCTCGCCGTCCAGGACATCGCGCTGTCAGCCGTGGCGACCCACAAGCTGGGCAGGGTGATCACCAAGGACCCGGTTACCAGCCCGCTGCGCGCGCCGTTCACGACCTACCAGGAGCAGGAGGGGCCGGCCGAGCTGAAGGAAGAGGTGCGCGGGAACGGCGTCCGGAAGGCGATCGGGGAACTCGTCACCTGCCCGTTCTGCATCGACCTGTGGATCGCGACCGGCGTGACGGCGGGGTTCGTGTACCTGCCGCGGACGACGCGCCTGGCCGTCGGCACCCTGGCCGCCGTGGCCGGCGCGGACCTCCTCCAGTTCGGATACGCCTGGCTGCAGGAACAGGAGCAGTCCTAGCGCCCGGCGCTTTCCCGGGCCAGCACGAGGTCCGACACCAGGCCCGCGTAGGCGCGTTCCCGGCTGTCGGGGTCGGGTCCGCGCAGTACCGCCGACGGGTGGACGGTGCCGACGACGAGCCCGTGCCACGAGCCGAACGAGCTCTCTTCCGCCTTCCCCTGGTGCTCGCCGACCCGGTACTTGGAGCCGAACATGGCCTGTCCCGCCGTCGCGCCGAGCAGGACCACCAGCCGGGGCCGGACGATCTCGAGTTCCCCGGACAGCCAGGGGTTGCACGCCCTGATTTCCGGCCCGCTCGGGCGCTGGTGGATCCGGCGCTTACCGCGCTCGGTCCACTTGAAGTGCTTGACCGCGTTCGTCAGGTACAGCTCGTCGCGGCGCAGGCCGGCCTCGTCCAGTGCCCGGTCGAGCAGCTGGCCCGCCGGGCCGGTGAACGGATGCCCCTGCTTGTCCTCCTGATCGCCGGGCTGCTCGCCCACCAGCGCGATGGCCGCGCTGACGGGTCCCTCGCCGAAGACGGTCTGCGTCGCGCGCTCGTACAGGTCACACCGGGTGCACCCGGCCGCCTCGTCCCTGAGTTCCCGCCAGCTCGTCACCAGCCGCTCCTTACCCGGCTTGCCCGAACCGGACCCGCAGGCCGCAGTGGCGCAGCATCCGGGTGAACCACAGGACGGACAACAAGGTGCCCCCGACCACCCCGGCGACGGTCACGATGGTAGTGAACAGGAGAAAGACGGGGGCCGGCTCCACCGCGAGCAGGACCGCCAGCCCGACGGTCGAGGCCGCGAAGATCCCGGCCCACAGCCAGGTCACCCCGCGGAAGAAGCGGGCCAGGCCCGGGTGGGCGTCGGACGGCTGGCGCAGCGCTACCACCTCGGCGGCCAGCTGCGCTACCAGCGGCCTGCCGCTGGGCGCGGTCCAGGCGAACAAGATGCACAGGGCCAGGTTGGCCACCGGGAACTGGAGCAGGAACAGCAGCACGCTACCGGTCGCGAGCACCAGCGCGGTCTGCAACGTCAGCACCAGGCCCGAGACCACCAGCAGACCGGGGACGCTGCCCGTGAGCAGCTTCCGGACGACGGCGGTCAGCCATATCACCGCCGTCGCCGCCGCCATGCCCGGTCCCTGTCCGCCCAGCCGGGCGGCCACGGCGTACGCGAGCAGGGGCAGGCCGAGGGACTCGGCCAGGTTCCAGCCCGCGGTCAGCGCGAGCCGGGCCGGCGCGGGCAGCGTCAGGTCCCCGAACACAGGCGGTCCGGGGGCGCCGGACGCGAGCGGGACAGCAGGATCCGCGGGCAGGAGCGGCACCTCGGCCACCGGGATGCCGGCGGGCGGATCCGGCCGGACACGCATGCGCAACCTCATCTCGCTCTTTACTGAACGGACCTCTCTTCTTCCCGGCTACCCGCGGCTCATGCGTGGCGGATGCAGGCGGTCGCCGCCGGGGCAGGCTCAAGGTCGGCTGGACGGCGTGGAACGCAGCCCGTTCGGGCCCAAGGTCTTTAATTCCGAACGGGCCTGCGTTCCCGCCATCGCGGCCGGCGCCGAGCCGTCCCGGCTACTTGCCGCCAGCCGAGGTGGTCAGGCGCTGCGGGCCGGGGCAGTGGGCCGGTTTACGGCCAGCTCGGCCACGATCTTGGCGCAGAACGCGGGCAGGTCACCGGGATTGCGGCTGGTCACCAGGCCCTGATCGGCCACCATTTCCTGGTCGACCCAGGTACCGCCCGCATTGCGGATGTCGGTGGCCAAGGTTGGGTAGGAGGTGAGCGTGCGGCCGCGGACCACGTCCGCCTCGACCAGGGTCCAGGGGCCGTGGCAGATCACCGCGGCCGGCTTGCCGGCCTCGAAGAAGCCGCGCACGAAGCTCACGGCGGCCGGCTCGCCGCGCAGCTTGTCCGCGCCGACCGTGCCGCCCGGCACGATGACGCCGTCGTAGTCACCGACGGACACCTGGTCGAAGGTCTTGTCGACGGTGAACGTCTCGCCCGGTTCGAGATCGTGGTTGACGGTGCGGGCCTGGCCGGCCTTCACGCCGATCACGTCGACCTCGGCGCCGGCCTCGGTCACGGTTCGGGGTTCATGGTCTCGTCCCGGGTGTGCCCGGCTTCTTCGACGCGGCGTTTCTCCGGGTCGTCGAGCTTGCGGGTGTCGCGTAGCTCGGCGAAGGGCTCGAGGTCTTCCGGCAGGCCGCCCCGGATGGCGCGTTCGCGCTGGGCTTCGGCGTTGAATTCGGCCCCGAGCAGGATCGCGATGTTAGAGATCCACAGCCAGACCAGGAAGATGATCACGGTGGCGAGCGAACCGTAGGTCTTGTTGTAGGAGCCGGAGAAGCTGACGTAGACGGCGAACAGCCCGGAGGCGATCATCCAGATGATGACGGCGACGACGCCGCCGGCCGAGATCCACCGGAAGGAGGGCTGCCGCACGTTCGGGCTGGCCTTGTAGAGCAGCGAGAGCATCACGCTGATGATGACCGCCAGCACCGGCCATTTCGCGATGCTCCAGATCAGCACCGCGGTGTGACCGATGCCGAAGGCCGAGCCGACCTGGTTCGCGACCGGCCCGGTCAGTACCGCGATCGCGACGGCGATCACGAGCAAGACGACGAGCGCGATCGTGGTGGCCACCCGGACCGGGACGGTCTTCCAGATCGGGCGGCCCTCGTCGACGTCGTAGATGGCGTTCGAGGCGCGCATGAAGGCCGCGACATAACTCGAGGCGGACCACAGGGCGACCACGATGCCGATGATGCCCGCGATCCCGGCCGCGCCCGCCTTGCCCTGAACCTGGGTGACGACCCCCTTCAGGAAGGAGCTCACCCCGCCGGGGGCGATCTGGCTGATGTTGCTCAGCACCTGCTGGGTCGTGGACTTGCCGAGCAGCCCGAGGATGGAGACCAGCACCAGCATGGCCGGGAACAGGGCGAGCACGCCGAAGTAGGTCAGCGCGGCGGCGCGGTCGGTGACGTCGTCGTGCTTGAACTCGCGGACCGAGCGCTTCAGGATGGCGACCCATCCGGACCGGGGCATGTTGGTGATCTTCTTCGGTACCGGGCCTGAATGCCTGGCCGGCGGATCTGACTGTCCGGCGGGCGGGCTTGCTTGTCCGGTCGGCGGATCGGCGGTGTCGTGCTTGCCGTCGGAGTCGGTGCGGCGGGCCATCATCGCCCCCTCCCTCTTGCGGATGGGCTGCTGCGGGCCAAGGCTCTACCCCTCGTCATTACCTCAAACGTGCCGCGCGGAATTCGCCGTCAGCGTGCTCCGGCGGCCAGCAGCAGGGCGACGGTGCCGGAGAACCGGGCATCGGTCGCGATCTCCAGGGGCGTTCGTCCCCTCGCGTTCGGCGCGTTCGGGTCGGCGCCGAGGTCGAGCAGGGCCCGGACGGCCTCGGGGTGCTCGCCCTTGTCCGCCCGGCAGGCCCTGGTCAGCGGCGTTTCCTGAGCGCGGATGGGAACGTCGAGGTCGAAGCCGCGCGCGACCAGGAGCCGGCCGATGGTCCGGTCGGCGCCGAGGGGGCCCAGGCTCTCCGCGTCACGGGCCTGGGCACCGTAGTCGAGGAGCAGGCGCACCAGCTCGGCCGAGCCCTGGCTCGCGGCCGAGGTCAGTAGCCGTCCGCCCGCCGGACGGGCCTCGGCGCCGTTCGCGAGCAGCAGCGTCGCGGCGGCGGCCGATCCGCCGTCCACCGCGTAGTGCAGCGGCGTGACCGGATGGAAGTCTTCGTGCGGCGACTGCGCGTTCGCGAGTCCCGCGACGAGGTGACCGCGCAGCGTGTCCAGGTCTCCCAGGAACGCGGCGCCGAACACGTCGATCTCAGCCCCATGGTCTCGCAGGTACTGCGCGACCGGCCGGTGCCGCGATCGCACCGCGATGCAGTACGGCGAGACCACCACCTGGGTCATGTGCACGGCCGAGCCCGGGATCTCGATGTCCGCGCCGTGCTCGGTGAGCCAGCGGGCGAGCGGCAGCCGACCCCGCCGGGCCGCCGTCCACAGCATCGTGGCCCCGTCGCCGGCCCGCTGGTCGATCAGGCGGGGATGGTCCGCGATGAGCGCCGCGACGGCATCCATGTCGCCCGTGGCCGCGGCCGCCATCGCCTGCCGCAGCGCGGGCAGCGGCGCGCCGTCGTTCTCCAGCCGAGCGGCGGCCTCCCGCAGCAGCCGCATCACGGCGGCCTGCGGCTCCGCGGCGACCCCGGCCCGGTCCATGGCCGCGCCGAAGTGCGCGAGCCACCGCGCGGACTCCTCCGCGCTGATCAGCCGGTGCAGGTGACGGCGTTGCGTGCCGACATCCCGGATGCCGCGCACCTCGCCCCCGAACAGTCCCTCGAAGAACTCCTTGAGCCGGTCCCGTTCACCCTTCCGGCGGCTCCGGAACAGCCGGGTGAGCTCGGCGTCGCGCTCGAGGCGGTCGTAGAGGCCGTCGACGATCAAGCCGACCGCGGCCCGGCCTCCGAGCGCTTCGAACAGCGCGGGATCGGCGGTCACCGGCAGCGGCTCGCGCATCATCACCCGATCGGCTGGATCTCGGGATCGCACCGGCGGCAGCCAAGTTCACCCTGGTAAAGGTCATGAGCGGGGCACCGGGCGAGCAGTTCCGGCGGCGGTGCGATCGTCCAGTCTCCCCAGTCAGGGGAGGGGGCCGGGACGGGTGTGAACTCCGCGACCATAGCCCGGTAGGTGGCCAGGCTGGCGGCGGCCAACGGCGGGTCGTAACGGAGCCGGTCCCAGCCGTGGCGGCCGAGCGCACTGTCGATCATCCGCAGGAAAAAGGCCTTCTCCGCCGCCCAGTCCGCCGTCCATGGGAGCTCGCTCAGGTCGAACCCGCTGGTCCCCCGGCCGATACGGTGCCCGTCGGCGAAGTGCAGGACGAGGTGCTGTTCCCAGGTGGTTTCGGCGAGGGCGCAGCCGGCCAGGGTCAGCACGTCGAAGAGTACGTCGGTTCCCCCGTTTGACAGGCGGAGCTCGTCGAGCGAGCCATCGGCGGTAAAGCTGTTCGCCACGCGGTCATTGTGGCACGCGCCGCGGTCCGGGAGGCCGGGCCTGGCTATGGCTTCCGGGCGATGCCGCAGTAGCAGATCAGGTCGGAGCCGGACGTGGTGGCCTGCTCGGATCCCCACCACTGGGCCAGCGGCAGCAGGCCCCGGCCGGTCAGCTCCGTGCCGTCGAAGAACCGGGCCACCGAGGCCCGGTCCCGGGGCGTGATGTTCAGCGACGAGGTGGCGTTGTAGCTGCTGGCCATCGCCGTGGCCGTGCCGGTATTGATGTCGCTGGCGGCATGCGCGATGACCAGGTAGCTGCCCGGGGCGAGGTCGGCCACCATCCGGGAGATCAGCTGGTGCGGATTCTCCGCGTCGAGGACGAAATGAAGGACCGCGATCAGCAGGACGGCGACCGGGCGGCTGAAGTCCAGGGTCCGCTGCGCGCCGGCCGAGATCGTCTCCCAGTCCCGCAGGTCGGCCTGGATATAGTCCGTCTTGCCCTGCGGGCTGCTGGTGAGCAGGGCCCGGGCATGGCTGATCACCACCGGGTCGTGATCGACATAGACGATCCGGGACTCGGGTGCGGCTCGCTGCGCCACGTCATGCGTGTTGTCGGCGGTGGGCATCCCGGTCCCGATGTCCAGGAACTGGCGGACGCCCGCGGCCGCCAGTTCGTCCACCGTGGTGACCAGGAAACGCCGCAGCATCCGGGCGACGAGCGGCAGCGCGGGCATCGCCTCCCGCACCCGGTCGCCGGCCTCGCGGTCGATCCGGTAGTTGTCCTTGCCGCCGATCCAGTAATTCCACATGCGGGCGGCGTTCGCGACGCTCGTATCGAAACCGGGAAGCCTGCCGCCGTTACTGCCCTGCGTGACCCCCGGTGAATCCTGCGTCACGACACTCCTTCAGCGCTGCGCCGCGCGGGCGCAGGCAATTCCGGACGTTTCCGTCCATAGCCTAGCTTGCGCCCGGGGCGGGTCAGGCGGGGGCGGGGCGGCGCTTACGGGGGGCGGCGGACCGGGGCGGCTGGGCTCGCAGGTGGTCCCGGACGCGGCTCATGATGTCGTGCAGGTGGTCCAGGTCCTGGCCGGACAGGGGGTCGAGCAGCAGCCGGGTGACCTCGATATGGCCGGGGAAGACGCGGCCGAGCAGGGCCCGTCCGTCGTCGGTGATGGTGACCAGCGTGGCCCGTTCGTCCCCGGCGCTGGGGCCGCGGGTGATGAGGCCGGCCTTCTCCAGCAGCCCGGCCTGGTAGGTCAGGCCGCTGCGGCTGTAGACGACGCCGTCGGCTAGGTCGGTCATGGTCAGCGGCCCGCGGGCGTTGAGCCGGGCCAGCAGCTGGAACTGCACGTAGCTGATATCGCCCTCGGCCCGTAGCTGCTGCTCGAGGCGGTGCTGGAGCAGGCTGACGGCTTCCATGAGGGCGAAGTAGGTGTTCAGCTGGGCGGCATCGAGGGCGGGGGCGCCGTCCGCGCTGGGGCCGGGCCGGGGGTCGGTCATCGCCATCCCATATCTGCTTCGAATTCTAAGCATGTGACGGGCATCACAACCCGGAAGGGTGTTGCTTCGAAGTTGAAGCAGTTATCGTTCTTGCGTGCTTCAACTTCGAAGTATACCGACCCGAGGAGAGATCATGAAGGCAGTGCGGTACCACGCCTACGGCGACAGCGGCGTCCTGAGCTATGAGGAGGCCGACCGTCCGGTGGCGGCGGCCGGGCAGGTGGTGGTCAAGGTGGCCGGCTCCGCGTTCAACCCGGTGGATGTCGCGATCCGCTCCGGCTTCCTGCGGCAGGTGTTCCCGGTGACCTTCCCGCAGATCCCGGACTTCGACGTGGCCGGCGTCATCGCCGAGGTCGGCGCGGGCGTGAGCGGCTGGAGCGCGGGGGACGAGGTGGTGGCGTTCCTGCCGATGGCCGGGCCCGGCGCGGCCGCCGAGTACGCCGCCGTACCGGCCGAGGTGCTGGCCGCCGCGCCCCGCACCGTCGAGCTGGCCGACGCCGCCGCGCTGCCCTCGTCCGGCCTGACTGCCTGGCAGGCGCTGTTCGAGGTGGCCGGCCTGCAGGCGGGCCAGAGCGTGCTGATCAACGGGGCGGGCGGCGCGGTCGGCGGCTATGCCGTCCAGCTGGCCCGGCAAGCCGGTGCCACCGTGACCGCGACCGCCAGCGCGGCCAGCGCCGGCCGGGTCCGCTCCTACGGCGCCGACCGGATCGTCGACTACACCGCCACCCCGCTCCCGGCGGCGGCGGCCGGGCAGCGCTTCGACGTGGTGCTCAACCTGGTGCCCACGAGCCCGGAAGAGACCGCCGCCCTGACCGATCTGACCGCCGACGGCGGCGCCTTCGTCAGCACCACCACCCCCGGGCCCGACGATGCCGGGCGCGGCGTGCGGACGGCGCGGGTCTACGTCCGCAGCGACGGCGCTCAGCTCGGCGAGCTCGTCGCCCGCGTGGACGCCGGCGACCTGAAAATCAACGTCGGCCAGCGGCGGCCACTGGCCGACCTGCCCGCCGTCCACGACGAGTCCGCCGCCGGGCAGCTGCCCGGCAAGACCATCCTGATTCCCTGAGCACCAGGACTTTGAGCCAGCGGCCGGTGATCCCTGAGGAGCGATGAGCTGTGAGCAAGCAGCAGCGCGATGCCGTCGACGCGGCCCTGCGGGCCGAGCCGTTCGACCTGAGCCAGAGCACGGCCGGGCACCGGAAGTCGTTCGACACGTGGGCGATCCGCCCGTACCCGGACGACGTGGCCGCGGCCGACGTGACCCTCGGCGGAGTCCCCGCCATCGAGCTGACCGTGGCCGGCCAGGCGGCGGACCCCGCGATCGTGTACTTTCACGGCGGCGGGTACGTCGCCGGATCGGCCCGGGCCGGAGCTCACCTGGCTGCCGAACTGGCCCGGCGTACCGGCGGCCGGGCCCTGTCGGTGGATTACCGGCTCGCCCCGGAGCACCCCTACCCGGCCGCGGTGCAGGACGGCCTGGCCGCCTACGCCGGGCTGCTCGAATCCGGCGCCCGCCCGTCCCGGGTCCTGGTCGCGGGCGACTCGGCCGGAGGCGGGCTGGCCGTGGCCACCCTGCTCGCCGCCCGCGAGCAGGACCTGCCGCTGCCCGCCGCTGTCGCGGTCTTCTCCCCGTGGGCCGACCTGACGCGCTCGGGCGCCAGCATGCGCACCAAGGACGGCGCCGACCCCCTGTTCAGCTACGACGCCATGGGCTGGTACGCCGGCCGTTACCTGCCCGCCGAGGACCGGTCCATGCCGCTGGCCAGCCCGGTCTTCGCTGCGCTGACGGGTCTGCCCCCGCTGCTGATCCAGGCCGGCTCCCATGAGGTGCTGCTGGACGACGCCGTCCGGCTGGCCGCGAACGCCGCCCGGGATGACGTCGAGGTGACCCTCCAGGTCGCCCCCGAAGGCACCCACGTCTTCCAGCTTCACTTCGGAGCGCTGGACGAGGCCGACGAAGCCATCGACGAGATCGCGCGGTTCTTCCGCCGCCACCTCGGCTTATGCGCGCGTGAATGCCCTTTATTAACCAAATATGTCCATGGCGGAAGGTAAATATGCTCATCCTCATCCGGGGATGACGACATTTTGCCTGATATGACCGGGCTTAGCAATTGAATGCCGGCCGAGCCGGGTAAGTCATATTGATTTCGAGTGAACGCGCCTATCTGCTGCGCTATAGTCCGTACTGCGGACGTCCCAGGCTGGAGGGGCGGGCACTTCCCGAAACGGTGACGAACTTTAGGTAGTGCACATGACACGTATTAATGGTGTTGGTCAGCATCGTGCCGAACGGCGCGGCACGACCATGATTAAGATCCGCTACCGCAATGCGCACGAGTTTTCCTCAGGGTTACACGCGACGGCCGAGCGGCACGGCCGTACCGTCACCATCGCCCTGCTTTCCGGCCTGACCGCGGCGGAACGCGACGCCGTGCTGCGCCGGCTCCGGCAGTCCGGGCGGATCGGTCACGGACCGCGGCTCCCCGCCGTGCCGCTGGCGTTCGCGCGGTTCGCCGACCGGATCAGGACCGCGATCGCGCAGGGCCGCGCCGTCTTCCGCACGCATCTGGCCGGGACCACAGGGCCGGTCATGCTGATATCGGCCGGCGCCATCGCGTTCCTGGTGCTGGCCGGGGTCTCCATCCGCATCCTGCGCGAGCCGCAGGGGCCGGGCCCCTCGGAGCTCCAGCCCGGCGGCGTCGGCGTCGGCGGCCGGGTACTTTCCCGGATCTTCGCAGCGACTGGCCGGCGCTCCGGCCGGCTCTCAGGACCGGGTACTGACGGCGTCCCTGACCGTGACGGACCCGCTGCCGCTGCCACCCTCGCCTGACCTGACCAGCAATAGCCCCGCTGCCGCCCCTGGCACCGGAACCGGGAGCACCGGAACCGGGAGCACCGGAACTGGCGGCACGGGCACTGGCGGCGGCACGGGCACTGGCGGCGGCACGGGCACTGGCGGCACCCCCCCGGCGGGCACCGGGGCGGGGTCCAGTCCGGACCCGGGCACGTCTGGGGCAGCGCCGGGCGGGCCGCCGGTCAATGCGCCCGCCTCGTCGTCCGCCCCGGCCCCGTCCACGCCGGGCTCCGCCCCCGATCCGGATCCCACCTCGGCCCCGACTCCGGACCCCGTTTCCGACCCGGCCACGCCGCCGGTCACGGTGTCGGTCCCGGTCTCGGCGCGGCCTCGGTGGGGCCGTCGGTCGGGGTGTCGGTGTCGGCGGCGCCGTCGGTGGGGGTGTCGGCGTCAGGTCTGCCGTCGGTGGGCGCCTCGCTTCCAGTGTCGGCGTCCGCGTCAGTGGGACCGTCGGCTGGGGTGACGGTGTCGGCCGCGCCCTCGGTCGGGGTATCGGGCTCAGGTCTGCCGTCGGTGTCCGCGTCGGTCCCGGTGTCGGCGTCGGCGTCGGTTGGGCCGTCGGTCGGGGTGTCGGTGTCGGCGGCGCCGTCGGTCGGGGTGTCGGGTTCGGATCTGCCGTCGGTGGCCGCCGCGGTTCCGGTGTCGGCGTCCGCGTCGGTGGGCCCTTCGGCGGCGGTGGCCGCGTCGGTGGCGCCGTCGGTCTCCGTGGCGGTCCCGGCGTCTGCGTACACGGCGGCTCCGGTCGCGGCGTCCGCGTCAGTCGGCTTGTCCGCCTCGGTCGGTGGATCAGCTCCAGCGGGAGAGTCCGCATCGGCTGAAGCGTCTCCGTCGGTCGGAGTATCAACGTCGGCCGGAGAGGCCGCGTCGGTGGGGGTGTCCGTGTCGGTCGGAAAGATCGCGTCGGTCGGCGCCTCGGTGTCCCTGCCGTAGGTCAGTCGAACGGGCCGGCGTGACGGAGGAAGGACAGGAACCTGGCGGCGGCCGGGGGCAGGCCGCGGTCGGTGCGCCAGGTGAGGCCGATCACGCGCTCAGCTCCGGCCGCCGCCAGCGGGACGCCGGTGGTGCCGGACACGCCGACGAGCTGCTCAGGCAGGATGGCCACCCCCAGGCCGGCCCCAACCAGCCCTTCGATGGTGATCAGGTCGGCGCTTTCGAAGGAGATGCGCGGTGTCATGCCCTCGGCTTGCAGCAGCTCGTCGAGCAGGACCCGGAAGCCCAGGCCGCGCGGGACGGTCACGAAGTCCTCGTCGGCGACCTCGTCCAGGCGGACCCGGCGGCGCGCCGCGAGCCGGTGCCCGGCCGGGACCGCGAGCACCAGCCGCTGCCGTTGCAGCGGCAGCCAGCCGTGCGGGCCGGACGGGCGCGGCGCGATCAGCGCCAGCTCGGACAGGCCGGAGGCGAGGTCCCGCAGCATCTCGTGCCCCGGCTCCTGGCGCAGGACGACCCGGACCCGCCGCGCGTCGGCGCGGAAGTCGTGCAGGATGCGCGGCACCAGCGAGGTGGCGATCGAGTCCAGGAAGGCCAGCCGGACGGTGCCGGTGCCCGGATCGAGCAGTTCGGCCAGGTCGGCGCGGAGCTGGTCGTACCGGCGGGTGATGTCGCGGGCCGCCGTCAGGACCACCTCGCCGTGCGGGTTGGGGTGAACGCCCTCCGCGTCCCTTTCGAACAAACGGGTGCCGAACTCGTCCTCGGCCCGTGCGAGCAGTCGTGACAGGGTTGGCTGGCTGATCCGCAGCGTGGCCGCGGCGTCGGTGACCTGTCCGTATTCGGCGAGCGCGATCAGCCGGCGGAGATCCTCGATCGCACGCAGGCAGTATACGGAAGGCGTATGTAGTACATCGGAGTCATGCATTTGATGTATGCCGAAGGCGGTCGCACAGTGGTCGGGTGACCTCCGTATCCGACCGGGCCGCGGCCTCGGCTCTACCCGCTCCCCGGCACGAGGGCTACCGGGTCGGCGACCCGGGGTACCGGAGAATCGCGATCGCGCTGTTCGCCGCCGGAGTGGCGACGTTCGCGCTGCTGTACAGCACCCAGGCGCTGCTGCCGGTGCTGGCCCGCGCGTTCTCCCTGTCCGCCGGGCAGAGCACGCTGTCGCTGTCGCTGACCACCGCCGGGCTCGGCGCCGCGCTGCTGGTGACCGGCCCCGTGTCCGAGGTGCTGGGACGCACCCGGCTCATCCGCCTCTCGCTCACCGCCTCCGGCCTGGTCGCCCTGGCCTGCGCCGTCGCGCCGAGCTGGGACGTGCTGCTCGGCCTGCGGCTGGTCCAGGGCATCGCGCTGGCCGGGCTGCCGGCCGCCGCCACCGCCTACCTGCGCGAGGAGACCCATCCCGGCACCTACCCGCGGGCCGCGGGCCTGTACATCGGCGGCACCGCCCTCGGCGGGCTGACCGGCCGCCTGGTCACCAGCGCGGTCGCCGACGCGGCGGGCTGGCGGTGGGCGCTGGCCGCGATCGCCGCCGTCGGGCTGGCCTGCGCGGCCGTGGTCGTGCTGACGCTGCCGCCGTCGCGTCACTTCACCGCCGCGCCGGTCCGGGCCGGGACGCTGGCGGCGATGATCCGGCGGGCCGTGTCCGACCGCGGGCTGCTGGCGCTCTACGCCATCGGGGGCTGCTCGATGGGCGCCTTCGTGACCGTCTTCAACGCGATGAGCTTCCGGCTCACCGCCGCGCCCTTCGACCTCAGTGCCGGGGCAGCGGGCCTGGTTTTCCTGGTCTACCCGATCGGCAGCCTCAGCTCGGCCCTGGCCGGGCGGCTGGCCGGCCGCTTCTCCCGCCGGGCCGTCGTGGCAGCCAGTTGCCTGCTCGCCGCGGCTGGCGTGCTGGTGACGCTGCCGGGTTCGCTGCCGGCCATCGTGGCCGGCCTGGCCGTGATGACGGCCGGGTTCTTCGGCGTGCACAGCGTGGTCAGCGGCTGGGTGCCGGCCCGGGCCCACGCCGGGGGCGCCGCCTCCGGGCAGGCGGCCTCGCTGTACCTGTTCGCGTACTACCTGGGGTCGTCCGTTTTCGGCACCCTGGCCGGACCCGCCTGGAGCCGGGACGGCTGGCCGGCCGTGGCGGTCCTGGCACTGGCCCTCTTCGCGGCCTGCGGGCTGCTCATCGCGGGGCTATGGCGCATCACGGGGCGGGGACGGTAGCCGGAGCATGTGCAGCACCATCGTGTACAGGGCCTCGCGCAGTTCCTCGTCGGACAGGCCGGCCAGGTCGGGCAGGCATTCCGGGATGTAGAACAAGGTGCTCGCGGCCAGCCGCTGGGCCCCGGTCGGGTGGTCGCCGAAGATCAGGGCCAGGCCGCGCTCGCGCCGCGTCGTCGACTCCTGCACCTTGTCCCGCTTGGCGGCGGGATCGCTGGCGGCCATCCCGGCGTAGACGCGGTTCTCGACCAGGAAGTCGACGAAGCCGCTCACCAGGAATTCCGTCCGGGCCCGGCGCGCGCGGATCGCGGCCGCGGCGTCCAGCAGCGCCTCGAGCCGGTCGAGGCCGGGCTGCATGGCCGCGTGCATGGCTTCGGGGCCGGCTACAACCGCCCGCTGCTGATCGTTGCCACCATGCCCGACGTTGCGCAGGTGACGCCGCTGGCCGGGCAGAACGGCGTCGCGCTGATCCGGGTGATCCCGAAGTCCGGGCCCAGCGACCCGGGCACCGCCAGCCTCGTCCACCGGCTGCGTGACGACCGGGCCGCGATCGAAGGCGGCACCGGCGCGCGCATCCTGGTCGGCGGCACCACCGCGTCGAACATCGACGTCTCGGCCAAGCTGTCGGCCGCCCTGCCGATCTTCCTGGCCGTCGTGGTCGGCCTGGCGTTCGTCCTGCTGACCTTCGCCTTCCGCACCATCCTGGTACCGCTCAAGTCGATCCTGGGCTTCTTGCTCTCGATGGCGGCCGCGCTCGGCGCGCAGGTCGCGGTGTTCCAGTGGGGCTGGGGGCAGCATCTGCTCGGCATCACCGCGATGATCATGTTCTCCATCTTCGTGGCCTTCATGTTCACCAGCGACCCGACCATCAAGACGATCGGCTTCAGCTTCGCGACCGGGGTGTTCCTGGACGCCTTCGTGGTGCGGCTCACGCTGGTCTCCGCGGTCATGGCCCTCGTCGGGTCCAAGATCTGGTACCACCCGCGGTGGTTCGCCCGGCGCGTCCCCGACCCTGACATCGAGGGGCAGCGGCTCGAGGACCAGCTCACCCGGGGCGAGCTCGTGGCCGCGGGCGCCCGGGAGGGATCGTGATGCCGGGACGGCTAGCGGCAGGACACGCTCGACGGGGCGGCGCTGCTGCCCGCCAGGGTGGCGATGAAGCCGACCGTGGTGCTGGCGCCGGGGGCGAGCGTGCCGTTGTACGGTGCGTTCGTCACGGTCACGGTTTCGCCGGACTGGGTGTAGCCGCCGTTCCAGAAGTTGTCAATCGCCTGGCCGCCGGGGAAGGTCCAGCCGAGCTGCCAGCTGTTCAGCGTGGCCGATCCGGTGTTCGTGATCACGACCTGTCCCTGGAAGCCGCCCGGCCAGCTGCTCACCACCGAGTACGTGCCGGAGCAGCTGGCGCCGGCGCCCGGTGACATGGGGCTGGACGACGGGGCCGCGGACGTCGGGGCCGGCGCGGGCCGGGCTGCCGTTGACGGTGACCGAGAAGGAGTTGGTCTTCAGCCCGGCGCCGCCCTGCCACAGCTCGAACCCGGCCTCGACGTCGATCAGGTACCAGCTGCTCTGGGTATAGCCGCGGCTGACCATGTCCTGAGCCAGGGTGCCGACGTCCAGGTTGGCGACCGAGGTCGCCGGGCTGGTCATCTCGTAGGTGACGGTGTCCCAGCTGGACTGCGTGCCTTCCCAGATGTTGTAGGTGTGGCCGTCCAGGGTGACGTTGCTGGCGACCTGGGAGCCGAACGGCTGGACCGAGCCGTTGCGGTTCAGCCAGACCATGAGCTCGCTGCCGTTCGGCTGGCCGGTGGTGGTGGGCGTCTGGTTGAACCAGATGTCGTAGGCCACGTCGTACTGGCTGCTGCCGCCGGGCTGGGTGGTCGACCAGCTCGTGGTTACCGCGCCCGGGGGTCAGGCCGGCGACCTGGACGGGGTGGCCGGACAGCCCGCCCGAGCTGCAGTTACCCCAGTGGCAGCCCTGGTAGATGGACGGGAACGCACCCGGCGATCCGTTGGTGGCGTTGTTGATCGAGGAGCTGGCCACCGTGAAGTCGGCGCTGCCGTCGGTGCTGACGCACTCGGGGGCACTGGAGTCGAACTCGTTGGTCTGCACGATGTACGAGCCGCCGCCTACCGCCTCGGTCTGATGCTGGCACAGCGTTGTCGACGCCACCGCGGCGGGACTGGCGGAGAGTCCGGGGGGCTGGCCGCCGGCGCTGACCGTGCTGACGGCCCGGGCGGCGAGGTAGGTGCCGAGTGCGAGCAGCAGGGTGGCCGCGATGGCGAGCGCGTACCTGGAACGAGTCACCGGATACCTCCGAGCGCAACGGCCTGGGCCTGCTGGCCCGCGTCCCGTTTCTCGCGGCTGATGCCTGCTTTGTGACGAGTGCGTACTGTGCCCGAGATTCGGCACTCATCGTGGCGTCAGCGGCGCCGGAGGTCAAGAACGAAGTTATTACGCTCGTTGTTGCACCTCGTTGTTACGCCCCGGCCGGCCCGTCAGCGGGCCCGGCCGGGGCGTCACGTCCCCGGGTCGCTCAGCGGGTCGTTACGGTCGGTGAGCTCGCCGGTCCGGCCGCCGACTGGGCGGTCGGGTTCGGTACCGGCAGCGGGTGGCAGGTGATATCCCACTTGGCGCCCGGATGGCGGGCCGGCAGCTTGCCGGTCTCCAGGTAACTGGCGATCGTGCCGTCGACGCACAGGTTGCCGCTCAGCGAGTCGGCGTGGGTGGTGCCGCCCGGCTCGGCCAGCAGCACCGAGTGCGGGAACAGCGTGCGGACCTCGAGGCTGCCCTCGAACGGCGTCGCCGCGTCCAGCGTCTCGTCGATGAGCAGGGCGCTGCGGATCGCGTGGCCGCTGCCGCCCGAGGCGACCCGCACCGGACGGTGGGCCGGGGCCGGCCAGTACAGGCAGGGCCCGTTGAACCAGGCGTTGGCCCAGGTCGAGAACGGCGCGACCCGGTTGACCGCGGTGTTGTCCCGGTCCCAGACCGCCCAGCTCGTCGGCCACTGCACATCGCTGCACTGAACCGCGTTGTACGCCGCGAACTCGTTGTCGTTGCCGGGCCCGTCGCTCTGCTGGTACAGCGTCACCAGCGCCTTGGCCGCGGCCGTGCTGTGCGTGTTCTCCCAGTTGGCAAAGGCGCTGCCGAGCTGCAGCCAGGTCTGCTCGTAGTAGCCGGCCCCCAGGAAGATGTCGGTCCACTCGTCCGGGCCGACCACGCCGTTGATCGGGTGCTTGGCCAGGGCCGCCCGCTCCGCGTACCAGCGCTTGCTCACCGCCGACTCGGTGGCGCCGAGGTGATAGACGCTGTTGTACTTCGCCAGCCAGCCGAACCAGATGTTGACGTTCCGGTTGAAGGCGATGTCCTGGTTCAGGTTGGCCTTGTACCAGATGTTCCGCGGGTCCACGTTGCTGTCGAGGATCAGCTGGTTCAGCGTGTGCGGGTACAGCGTCGCGTAGACCTGGCCGAGGTAGGTGCCGTAGGAGAAGCCGTAGTAGCTCATCTTCCCGCGCGGGCCGACCAGCGCCTGCCTGATGCTGTTCATGTCCCGGGCGGAGTCGATGGTGGTCATGTGGTCGAGCAGCGCGCTCTGCGCGCCGCTCCTGGTCGCGCACGCACGGTCGTATTTCTTGGTCCGGCCCAGCCAGTAGCTCAGGATCGGCCGGTTCGTCGGGTCGTAGCTTTCCCGGTCGCCGGAGAAGTAGTTCGGCTCGCACGAGAGCGCCGGAAGGCTGCTGCCGATACCACGCGGATCGAAGCCGATCCAGTCGTAGTCGGCCGCCGCGGCGTTCAGGTGGTCCGCCTGAAGCGCCTCGATCAGGAACACGTTGAGGTTCAGGCCCGGGCCACCGGGTCCGCCGGGGTTGGTGAGGATGATGCCCCGGTAGTTCTTGGCGTTCGAGGTGTGCTGGATCCTCGACACGGCGATCTTGATCTTCGCGCCGTGCGGGCGGCTGTAGTTCAGCGGCACCGACAGGTACCCGCACTTGGCGCCGGCCTGGGCCAGGTCTTTGTCGGCGCAGGCCTTCCAGGCGATCGAGCTCGTCGCGGCCCCCGCCGTCGCGGCCCCCGCTGTCGCGGTGCTCGCCCCCGTCGTGGCGGCACCGGCTAGGGTCGGGGCGGTAAACCCGATCCCGGCGGCCATCACGGCCGTTGCCATCACCGCGGTGATTTTCCGCATAAATGACCCCCGTAACCTCGTGGATACCTTCCCATAACCGGAACGGTCATGGATGGCCTGCTAAACCGGAAATCCAGCCTCAAACGTGCCGCATCGACCGCACATGGATCAACAGCTGGAAACGACAAGTTGCGAACTTGTTACGCCGTCCGCAACGTTTCCTTGGCCGGGCGTGGAAGGCTCATCTCAGCTTTTTGCGGCCTGACGAGGGTCAGTGAGCGTCGCGCAACGTTGTCGCCTGAGTAACTTATTTCGCGTTAGCTGCTTTCTTTATCTTGCGCCTCAGCTTTGTCACGATCGGGTGTTCGGGCGCCTGGCGGACCTATTTCCGGGCTTATAGGGACCGGCGTGGCGTGTGCGTTTGAAACCCAGGTGAGTAAATCACCATCGCGCGCCGCCTGCTGGCCGCGGCCCTTCGGTGAACGGCATCAATGCCACTTTGATGTCGCGATAACGGCATCAATGTCACATAGATGTCGTTAGCTCGCGCCGACTCTGCCCGGCGGGTGGCTCATCTCGTTCCACGTCGTGACTCAGGCGCCCGGTAGTTCACGCAGGGGAGCCCCGCTCAACCGGCACGATGTGGCATTTGATCCGGTTATAACCGGCACGATGTGGCTTCGCGCCGGTCCAGATCGCACACCTGGTCCCGGGGCATCGCATCCCGGGCGCCGGATCCTGGGCCGGAAGGCGGCCCGATGCGGGTGCCAGCGAAAAATCCCGTCGCGGGGTGAAACTTTTCCGGGCCGGGGACGCGACAGTTAGGACATGGACGGCCGCCCGAGCGACGAGACGCTGCTTCTCGCCGTGGCCGAACGCGACATGGGCGCCTTCCGCACGCTGTACGAACGTCACGCCGGCTGGCTCGCGATCCGGCTCGCCCGGCGGTGCAACGACCGCGACCTGGTGGCGGATGCGATCCAGGACACCTTCGTCGCCGTCTGGCAGAAACCGCGGGGCTTCCGCGGCGACGGCGACCTCGCGGCCTGGCTGTGGGGGATCGCGATCCGGCGGCTGGTGAGCCGGCTGCGGACGGGCGGCAGCATCGCCGCCGTATTCGAGCACGCCGAAGCCGCGCCGGCCGCGGAAGACCAGGTGCTGCTGTCGGTGGAGTACGGCGACATCGGCCAGGCGCTGGCCCGGCTGTCGCCGGAGATGCGCGCCGTCATCCAGGCTGTCGTGCTGGACGGCCTGTCCGCCAAGGAGGCGGCGCACCTGCTGCACGTACCGGTGAGCAGCGTGAAGACCCGGCTCTACCGGGCCAAGGCGCACCTGCGCGCCGCCCTAGCGGAAGGACCGTCATGACCGCCTGGCACCTCGACGACGACGCACTGCGGCGCTACGTCGAGCGGAGCGATTCGCTGGCCGAAGGGGCCTCGGCCGAGCAGCACCTGATGGCCTGCGAGCCGTGCCGGGTGCGGGTCACCGCCGCGGCCAGCGTGACTCAACTCAGTGTCATCGACCTCGCGGCGGTGTGGGACCGCACCCGGGACGCCATCGAAGTGCCGCGGCCGTCGGTGTTCGAGCGGCTGCTGCGCGGCGCCGGCCTGCCCGCCTCCGAGGCGCGGCTGGTCGCGGTGGCCAGCGCCTTCCGCGGCGTGTGGCTGGTGGGCGTGGCCGCGGTCCTCGCGTTCGCCGCGCTCGCGGCGGCGATCGGGCACGCCCGCGGGATATGGCTCTTCCTGGCAGTGGCGCCGATCGTGCCCTGCCTGGTGGTCGCGTCCAGCTACGACCCGTGGATGGACCCGGCGCTCGAACCGGAACTCGTCACGCCCTATCCGATGCTCCGGCTGATCCTGCTGCGCACGGTCGCGGTTCTCGCGCTCGCGCTGCCGACGGTACTGCTCCTGGGGCTGTTCATTCCTACCGAAGCGCCGTTCGCGTGGCTGCTGCCGGCGGTCGGCTTCGTGGCGCTGGTCCTCGCCGCGTCGACCTGGTTCAGCCCACTCCGTTCGGCCATCGTGGTCAGCCTGGCCTGGCTCGCGGCGGTCTGGCTGATGGCAGCGCAGTCCGGTTCGCCGGAGGCGGTGCTCCAGGCCCGGACCCAGGCGGCCTTCCTGGCGCTGGCGGCGGCTTCGTTCTCGATCTTCCTGGTGCGCCGGCGTCGGCTGCACCAGCTCCGGACGTGGAGGTAGCGATGGTGACCACTTCGATCAGCCTGCGTGACGTCGGGCGCACGTTCGGTGCCACCCGGGCGCTGGCCGACGTCGACCTGGACCTAAGACCCGGCGTGATCGGGCTGCTCGGCCCCAACGGCGCCGGCAAGACCACGCTGCTGCGCCTGCTGGCCACGGCGCTGCCGCCCAGCCAGGGCCAGGTGCGCGTGCTGGGCCTGAACCCGGAGGTGCCGGCCGAACGCACCGGCATCCGCCGCCAGCTCGGCTACCTGCCGCAGGAGATCGGCTTCCCGCGCGGCTTCACCGCCTTCGCCTTCGTGGACTACATCGCGCTGCTCAAGGAGTGGAACCACCCGCCGACGCGGCACGCGGAAGTGCGCCGCGTGCTCGACCTGGTGGGGCTGTCCGACCTCGGCTCGAAGCGGATCCGGGCCATGTCCGGCGGCCAGCGCCGCCGGGTCGCGCTGGCCCAGGCGCTGCTCGGCTCGCCGCCGGTGCTGATCCTGGACGAGCCGACCACCGGCGTCGACCCGGAGCAGCGGGTGACGCTGCGGACCGTGTTCGCGGAGCTCGCGCGGACGTCGGTCGTGGTGCTGTCCACCCACCAGACCGAGGACGTCGCGGCCCTGTGCGAGCGCGTCATCGTGCTGGACCGCGGCCGGGTCCGCTACGACGGCTCGGTCATCGACCTGACCGGCCAGGCGGCCGGCCGGGTCTGGCTGGCCGACGAGCCGGATCCGGCCGCCAAGGTCTCCTGGCGGACCGGCACCGGCCGGTACCGCAACGTCGGCGGCCGCGTGCGGGACGACGTCGAGCACGCCGAGCCGTCCCTCGAGGACGCGTACCTGCTGCTGCGCGGCGGGTCACCGGAGCGCGAGGGACCGAAGGAGCACGGACCGCCGGGAGGTGGCGTCATGACCGCGACAGTCGAGTTCGGCCTGCCCGGAGCCGTGGCCGGCCGGGCCACGCTCGTCCCGCTCGCCGCCCGGGAGACTGCGCCGGTTCGTCCTCAACCCGGTCTTCCTGTTCGGCGTGGTGATTGACCGAGTGGATAACGTGGACCGGCGGAGGCAGCACCGACCACCGAGATCGACGAAGTGAACGGGTACCCGGCGGTCTTCCTCGGCGGGTTCGGCATGATGGCCGCGTACTGGCTGACCCGGTCGATGCGCGCCAGCGAACCGGTCGCCGGCGTCACCCCGGTCACCCGGCCGGCCCGCACCGCCGCCCTCTGCGCGGTCGCGATCGCGCCGTTCGCCTGCGGTGTCCTGACCCTGTTCGGGATGCTGCACTCCTACCCCGTCGGCGACGCGGTGTACGGGCCGTTCAGCCCGTCAGCGCGGGTCGCCATCCTGGTCGCGCAGATCGTCATCCCCTCGCTCGGCGGCCCGCTGCTCGGGGTCGCGCTCGGCCGCTGGGTGCGGTTTCCCGGCGCGGCGTTCGTGCTGTTCCTGGTCATCTTCGGCTGGGTGGAGCTGGTGACGATCCTGACCCTGTGGCATCCGGACTCGCGCCCGTCACGGTGCTGCGGCTGTTCTCGCCGTTCGCCTTCTTCACGCACCTGTCGGACTCCGGCGGCGTCACGGCCTGGCGCGGGTCGCCGTGGTTCTTCATCGGCTGGCAGCTCGCCCTGTGCGCGATCGCGGTCCTGGTCGCGCTGCTGCGCGGGGCCGAGGGGCCGGTGCGCACCCGCATCATCCGTGCCCTCGCGATCACGGGCGTGGCGGCCGTGATCTTGCTGGTGCTGGCGGCCACCGGCGGGTTCCCCCGCGCCCTCACCGGAGGATGATCAGGGCGGTGCTGCGGGCCGGGGCGTGGCCGGCGGTGGCGGGCGTCAGCGGCGTGGCGGTCGTGGTGGGCGGCTGCGGGGCCGCGTTCCCGGCGGCCGCCACCGTGCTGCTCCCGATCTGCTTCGCGCTGCTCGCCGGGGCCGCGGCGTTCGCCCTCGACGAGCCGGCCAGCCTGGTCGTCGACGTGACGCCGACCGGGCCCGCCCGGCGCACCGCGATCCGCGCCGTGGCGCTGCTGGCGCCGCTCGCCGCCGGCGTGCTGGTGCTGCTGGCGGCGGCCCTGCGCGGGCAGGCGCTGCCGTGGGCGGCGGCCGGCCTCGCGCTGGCCGGCAGCGTCCTGCTCGGATTCGCGGTGGCGTGCGTGCTCCGGACCCGGACCGGGGAACCGGGCCCGGTGGCCGGCGCCGCCGTCGTGCTGGTGCTGATGGCCCCCGCTCTCGTGCCGCACGTCGCGCAGTGGGTCCGCACGTTTCCGGCATCCGGCGCCGGCGGCCCGTCCTCGGACCGCCTGTGGTGGGCCGTTCTCGCGGTGTGCGCGGCGGCCATCGCCGTCTCGGCCGGCGGCCTCAGGCGGCCAGCATGGCCAGGATCCGGGACCAGGCGTCATCGCGGGCTGTCTTACTGAACGCCGGCGTGCCCGGCCAGAAGAACGCGTGCCCGGTGCCGGGGTAGCAGACCATCTCGTGGTCGGTACCCGCCTGCCGCAGGGCGGCGCGGATCTGGCCGCGCGGCCCGGCCGGGATCAGGGTGTCGTCCTCCCCGACCAGGTAGAGGAGCCGGCCGGTGATCCCGGGGGTCAGGTCCAGGGTCGGCGTGGGCTGGCTCATCGGGATGTCGGTCGTGGGCAGCCAGCCGCCGTACAGCACGGCGGTCCGGCTGACCGGGAGCTGGCAGGCGGCGAGATAGCTGAGGTGGCCGCCCGCGCTGAAGCCGATCATGGCGACCCGCTCGATGCCGGGCTGTGCTTTCAGCCAGTCGCTGGCGGCGGCCGCATCGGCCAGCGCGTGCTGGCGCTCGAGCCGGTGCAGCAGGGTGAAGCCCTCCTGGCGACCGGCGTCGTCACGTTCGAGCCAGCGGCCGGCCGGGGCATCGCGATGGTAGAACTCGGGCGCGATCGCGAGGTAGCCGGCCCGGGCGAGGTCGTCGGTCACGGCCCGGATGTCCGGGTTCACCCCGAAGAGCTCATGGGCCACGATCACCCCGGTCGGCGCGTAACCGGCGGCCGGGCGGGCAGGTCTGCGGCCGGGCGGGCGCGGCCGGCGGCCGGGCGGGCGAGGTACGCCGGCAGGGTGGTCCCGTCGGCGACAGGAATCTGGATGGTCTCGTTCGGCATCGTCATGCCTCCAGCCTGCGTGAGGCCAGTACTGGTAACCAGAGTCGCTCTTTACTAGTAATGGCATGAGTAGGCTAAGAGGTATGACCCTCGGCGGAGATCCGCAGGCGCTCGGCCAGCTGCTCAGGTCACGGCGGCAGCGCCTGACCCCGGGCGATGTCGGCCTGCCGCCCGGAGACCGCCGCCGCACGCCCGGCCTGCGGCGCGAGGAAGTCGCCCTGCTCGCCAGCCTGTCCACCACGTACTACACCTTTCTCGAGCAGGGACGTCCGGTGCGGCCGTCGGCCCCGGTGCTGGACGCCCTGGCGTCCGCGCTGCGGATGTCCGCCGCCGAGCGCCGCTACCTTCAGGTGCTCGCCTACGGGCCCGACGGCCCCGACGGCATGGGCAGTGCCGACATGGCCGGCTCGGCGGCGCCACCCGAGCGGCTCGATCCCGGCGTGGCCGACCTGGTGCAGCGCCTCGAGCCTTACCCGACTCTCGTCAAGGGGCGCCGCTGGGACGTGCTGGCCGCCAACCCTGCCGCGCGGGAGCTGTTCACCGACTGGACCGGGCTGCCGCATGGCGAACGCAACCTGGTCCGCTGGATGTTCACGACCGACCGGGCCCGCGAGGTGTACTGCGAATGGGAGCCCGAGGCACGGGCGATGCTCGGCCGGTTCCGGCTGGCGGCGGCCCGCTATCCGGATGATGCCGACTTCGCGGCCCTGATCGCGGAGCTACACCGCGACAGCGAGCACGTCCGGGACTGGTGGCCCCGCCACGACGTGACGGGCGTGGGCAGCGGATCGAAAAAGCTCCGTCATCCCCGGCTCGGGCCGGCCGAGTACTCACACGTCGTACTGCAGGTTGCCGACAATCCGGACCAGACGGTCGTTACCTACTCGCTCGCTACCTGAAGGCTCCGCGGCCCTGCCGTTCGCCCCTCGTCCTGCGCGCAGGCGGAATCGATCATCGGGGGCCGGGTGTTCTCGGCTTGTGGAAGTGTTCGCGCAACCGAGTCCGGTGTCCCGGGGATGAGGAGTGTCATGACCACCGCGTACGACTTCACGGAAACCGCTGCTGACGGTGGGCGGGTCCCGTTGCGCGAGTTCGAGGGCAAGGTGCTGCTCATCGTGAACGTCGCGAGCAAGTGCGGGCTGACGCCGCAGTACGAAGGCCTGGAGTCGCTGTACCGCGATGACAAGGACCGCGGCCTGGAGATCCTCGGATTTCCCTGCAACCAGTTCAAGGGGCAGGAACCGGGCAGCAACGAGGAGATCCAGGACTTCTGCAAGTCCACCTACGACGTGACCTTCCCGGTGTTCGCCAAGATCGACGTCAACGGCCCGGACGCCGACCCGCTGTACCAGTACCTGCGCGCCCAGGCCCCCGGCGACTTCGGCCCGCAGTACGGCGGCTTCTACGACGCCGTCCTGAAGACCCGGCCGGAAACAGAGGGCACCGACGAGGTCAAGTGGAACTTCACCAAGTTCCTGATCGGCCGGGACGGCACGGTCATCAAGCGCTACGAGCCGCCCGTGCTGCCGGCCGACATCAAGGCCGATCTCGAGCAGTACCTCTGATGCGCGTCCCGTTGTCGATTCTGGACCTCGCGCCGATAGCGCGGGGTCAGAGCGCTAGTGACAGTTTCGCGGGCAGCGTGGCGCTGGCCCAGCGGGCGGAAGAGCTGGGGTACCTGCGGGTCTGGTACGCCGAGCACCACAACATGGCCAGCATCGCCTCCTCCGCCACCAGCGTGCTGATCGCGCACGTCGGAGCGCAGACCCGGTCATCCGGCTCGGCGCGGGCGGGGTCATGCTGCCCAACCACGCGCCACTGACGATCGCGGAGCAGTTCGGCACCCTGGCCGCCATGTACCCGGGACGGATCGACCTTGGCCTGGGCCGGGCGCCGGGCTCGGATCAGAACACCATGTACGCGCTGCGCCGCAACCCGAGCTCGGCTGACACCTTCCCGCAGGACGTCCTGGAGCTGCAGGGCTATCTCACCGGCAATACCCGGGTGCCCGGGGTGGACGCGATCCCCGGCAAGGGCTCGAACGTGCCGCTGTACATCCTCGGCTCGTCGTTGTTCGGGGCCAAGCTGGCCGCCGCGCTCGGCCTGCCCTACGCGTTCGCCTCGCACTTCGCGCCGGCGGATCTCGAAGCCGCCCTCGACGCCTACCGGCGCGAGTTCCAGCCGTCGGGGCAGCTGGAGCGGCCGTACGCGATCGCGGGGGTCAACGTGATCGCCGCCGACACGGCCAGCGCCGCCCGGGAACAGTTGCTGGGCATCCGGCGCAGGCGGGCCGTCAGCCTGTACGGGCGCGGGCACCGGGGCCTGGATACCGGGGACCTGACCGACGAGCAGGCCGACCAGCTGCTGGCCGCTGGCCTCGGCGCTCACGTGGACCAGATGCTCACCTACGCCGCGGTCGGTACCCCGGCCGAGGTGAGCGACTATCTCGACGGGTTCATCCGCCGTACCGAGGCCGACGAGCTGATCGTCGCCCATCAGGCGCTGAGCATCGAGGACCGGCTACGCTCGGTCACGCTGCTGGCTGAAGCCATGCAGAGCGTCCCCGCCTGACCCGGGGGCCGCGTTCGCCGCGGTCAGAGTCCGGTGGCCGGCCGGATAAGAGGGCTGCCGAACCAGCGGGAAAGTGCTTCTCGCAGCGCGGGCGCGGCGGTCCGGGGCGGCTCGCCGGTGACGGCGGCCCACGCGATGTAGGCGTCCGGGCGGATCAGCAGGGCGTCGGCCGGCCGGTGATCGGCCCGGGCGGTGCGGATGTCGATGCGCTGCCCCCAGTCCCGGGCGGCTCCGCGCAGGTCGGGGCGGTCGGCGAGGTCGAGGAGGACGGGCCGGGCGGCGCGCATGAGCCCGGCGACGCTGGTGGTGCCCTCGCCGGTGTGCAGGATGAGGTCGGGGGCGAAGGTACCGGCCAGGGCGTGCTGGCCGGAACCGGGCATCGGGTAGCGGATGCTGGTGCCGGCGATCAGGGCTCCGAGGCGGCGCAATGGCGCCTCGTCGGTTAGCAGTTCTCCGAAGAGTTCCCGGAGTGCTTCGGCCGCCGGGTCCTGTCCGCGCCGCAGCGCCAGCTGGGCCTGGGTCTGCAGCAGGGCCCGGGCACCGGCCGGGTGGCGTTCGCTGTGGTAGGTGTCCAGCAGGCGGTCCGGCCCCCAGCCGCTGATGACGGCGGCCAGCTTCCAGGCCAGGTTGACCGCGTCGGTCAGGCCGAAGTTGATGCCTATCCCGGTGGCGGGAAACTGATGAGCCGCGTCACCGGCCAGCAGGATCCGTCCGTGGCGGTAGCGGTCGGCCAGCCGGGCCTGGAACCCGTAGCGTGACAGCCGGGTCACCTCGCCCAGGGGAAGATCCGCGCCGAGCACGCGGCGGATGCTGTCCTGGAGCTCGGCCAGTGTCATGGGCGTGTCATCGCCGGCTCCGGCGGCCTCGTCTTCGGTGGTCTGGATGAGCAGGCCCCCGTGCGCGAACGTCCCGAACGCGAACACGCCGCGGTCCGTGCGGGTGAAACCCGCGCGGATCCGGCCGAGTCCCGGGACGTCGAGGTCGCCGTTGTCCAGCCGGGTCACCGTATCGGGCAAGGTGACCTGGGCCAGCCGGTTGACCTCTGGATAGGTGGTGCCGGGGAACGAGATCCCGGCCGTGTCGCGGACCCGGCTGCGCGCGCCGTCGCAGCCCACCAGGTAGCGAGCGGTCAGCTGGTACGGCCCGTCCGGGCCGTGCGCATCCGCGGCCACCGCGGCGTCGTCCTGGCTGACCGCCGCCACCTCGTGTCCGCGGCGTACATCGGCGCCGAGTTCACGGGCGCGCCCGCTGAGCAGCCGCTCGAGTTGCGGCTGCGGGAGATGCGCCACCTTGATCGGTGACTCCGGCAGCTGCGAGAAGTCCAGCTGCACGCCGCCGAACGGGGCTCCGGGAGCCGGCTGAACCGGACGGCCGCTGGCCGCTTCAACCCGGTCCAGCAGGCCCCGGTAGCGCAGCAGCTCCACGATCTGCCCGTTGAAACCGCTGGCCTTAGGGGTCTCCCGCACCCGCGGCTGCCGCTCGAGGACGAGCGGCCGCACCCCAGCCAGGCACAGCTCGGCGGCCAGCATCAGGCCAGCCGGGCCGGCCCCTACGACAACCACGTCGGCGTCCATCACCTCGACCTTTCCGCGGTCTCTGACGGTAGGCCGGGTCGGCCGAGGCGGAAGACCCGGCTCCGCCGGCGAGTGCCGTCCCGGCGCAGGAGGTGCTCGGAGCGGATGCCGAGTTCCGTCGCACCGAGCTTGCGGATCGCGGCGGCCGACCGCCCGTTCCGCTCGTCGGTTTGCAGCTGGACCCACTGGGCGCCGTGGCGGAAGATCACGGCGAGCAGGAGCCGCTTGACTGCGGTGTTGACGCCCGTTCCCCACACGTCCGGGGCGAGCAGCGTTCCGCCGATCTCCACGCCCGCCGGGTCGTCAGGATCGAACAGGACCGAGGTGATGCCGACGGCGCGGCCGTCCTGGCGGATGGTGAAGGTCACCCGGCAGCCGCCGGCGAGCCTGGACCGGATGACCTCGTCCAGGGTGGCGGCATCGGCCGGGCTGGCCCGGGACATGTGCTCCCACACGCGCTCGTCCGCCAGCGAACCGAGCAGCTCCGCGACGTCGGCCGGGGCGTAGCAGCGCACCGAGACAGCCCCCTCGCTGAGCTCGGGGAGAAAGCGGACAGGCCAGTCCATGGAATCAGTCTGGCCCGGCTAGCCCAGAACGTTGCGCACCGGGCCGGAACGCCCGTTATCCGTGGCTGACGCCGATGGGGAAGGACCCGAAGACCCAGGAGCCGGGAGCGGCCGGGTTGTCGCCAGCCCAGAATTCCGTCCAGTGCCCGGTGAACTCCGACCGGGACAGGTACCCGTCCTGGTTCAGGTCCAGCAGCGTGAACATTTCGGAGGTGTCGGTCACCCGGGCGATCTTGCTGCGCTGGAACTCACTCGCCATGCGCCAATGATCACACTCCGCGTGCGCGGCTGTCTCCGCTCTGGGTAACCGTTCGATTACTCCTAGCGCTGCTGCCTCACTTGCTGGCGGCGCGCGCCTTCGCCGTCATTCCAGAGTTGACGGCCATGGCCGCCTCGGCCAGCCCCGCGAGCAGCGTCCCGAGCTCCACCAGGTCGTCCAGGTCGGGGGTGGCCTCCCCGTTCTCGAGGTGATGCCGGGCTTCCCGGGCCGAATTCAGCGCTTCGTGCAGAGCGCGGTGTACGCCGATCGTCGTCGAGTCGGTGCTGCTCATTTCGCTCCTCAGCTAGCCGGGACAGCCATATCCGCCGCGTTCGTTCTCATGATCGCTGACGGACAGGATACGCAGAAACAATCCGTCACTATCCGCCGGGCTCGATGTCGGCCAGCGGGATCGGATCGCATCCGAGTACGACCTGGCCGGCGGCGCCTCTCTCGCCGAACCACAGGCGCAGCGCGGCGTCCCTTATCTCCGCGTAAGCCTGCGGCGGCGTCCGCTCGCCCGGCCACGGTTCGTGCGTCGCCTCATCGACATAGTCCTGCAACTCGCTGAGCGCCTGAGCGGCGACCCGCACGAGGCGTTCCCCGGCGGTTTGATCACCGACGCCGAAATTGAGGCGCACATGGGTACCTGACGTTCCGGTCCGGTAGTCCCCTCGCTGGCCGGGGAACCGGCCGCGATCGGCGGAATACCAGAGCATGCCGTCGGACGCTTCGACCTCGAAGCCCTCCGGCACGATGGCCGCCAGCCGGCCGGCCAGCACCTGGGTCAGCCGGTCCGCATCGACATCCACACGGAGCATTCTCCGCTGGAGCTGTCCGGCCGCAATCTCCGGTACCGGCGCCGGCCAATGACCGTGACGTATGGGGTATTTGTCGCGTTCCGGTTGGCGAGCGCCGACGCGTGGTCTAGCCTGCTGTGGCTATGGCCGGTGTAGGTGGTTCCGCTGACCGGGCGTGCGGGCACCCCGTGTATCCCGGAGCTCAGTTCTGCCCGGTCTGCGGGCGGCCGGTCGCCGGGGGTGCCGCGCCGCCCCAGCCGTTGACGGCGCCGTTGCCGGCCGTTCCGGTCTCGCCGCCGGAATCATCCGCCGCCACGCCGCCGCAGGCCGAGCCCTCGCCGTGGGATTCCTGGTACGCGCCCCGGCGTCCGACGCCCCCGCCGTCCGAGCCGCAGCAGTCATGGTCCGAGCCGCAGGGTAGCCCGCAGGCATGGTCCGAGTCGCAGCAGTCATGGTCCGGCCCGCAGGCGTGGTCGGGGTCGCCAGGAGGCCCGCAGGCATGGCCCGCTCCGCCCGGCGATGTGCAGTCGGCGCCCGCCGGCCCGGATGCGACGCGGGCAGATGCCTGGGGCCGGCCAGATGCCTGGGGCCTGGGGCCGGTCGGCGACGCGTCCACGGAGATGCTCGGCGATCTGCGACTGGGGCCTGCTCCCGGCGGCCCGCAGCGCCCAGGCCTCCGGCAGCGTCTGGGTTTGCCGCAGCGTACGGGCGGCCCGCAGCGTACGGGCGGTATGCAGAATATGGGCGGCCCGCAGCGTACGGGCGGCCCGCGGCGTCTGAGCGGTCGGCTGGTCCCGGTGACCGTGGCCGTCGTACTGATCGCGATCGTGGCCGGGCTCGTCGTCAGCCGGGCTCTTTCGGGTAGTGCCGCCGCCAGCGGTACTCCGGGCGCCACGCCGTCGGCCTCGTCGCCGGAGGCACGGCGGCAGGCGGCGGCAGGCCTGGCCGCGTTGCTGGCGCAGAGCGTCACCGACCGGGCCGACGTCACCGGCGCGGCCGAGGACGTGCGCGGCTGCGGCCCGTCCCTGCACCAGGACGCCCGGATCTTCACCCGCGCGGCCAGTTCCCGGCAGCACCTGCTGTCGCGGCTCGCGAGCATGCCCGGACGTTCCCTGCTGCCGGCCGCCATGCTGGCGGACCTGACCAGTGCCTGGCAGGCGTCAGCTCAGGTGGACACCGATCTCGCCCAGTGGACGCAGGACAACATCGCCCGCGGCTGCCACGGCCACGGCCGGTCCGACGCCCACCTGCGAGCCTCAGCTATCCCCGAGAGCCGGGCGACCGTGAGCAAGCGGGCCTTCGCCGCCCGGTGGAACCCGGTCGCCAGGCAATACGGCCTCAAGACCTACCAGCGGAGGCAGCTCTGAACCGCCGGGTATTTCTCGCCTGGGGAGCGTCCCGCCGAAGTGGCATCGGCTTTGATCATCTGGGTAGCCGACGGCTGTGCGGCTAGTCTGTGCCGTATAGCCGCTGGTGCGGGCCGTGTCCCAGCCGGTAGCGGCGCGGGGGGCGTCGCGAGGCGCCAGATCGGAGATTCATGGTTGCCGGTGTGCTGCTCGTCGTCAGCTTCGCCGTGATGGTGGCCGGCGCGGCGGTATTCACCAACGCCGTCGAGTGGGCCGGCCTGCGCCTTGGCCTCGGCCAGGGCGCGGTGGGCAGCGTCCTGGCGGCCGTGGCCACCGCGATGCCGGAGTCGCTGATCCCGGTCATCGCCGTCATCACCGGGGGTCAGGAGGCCGACCCGGTCGCGATCGGCGCCATCATCGGGGCGCCGTTCCTGCTCGGCACCCTGGCCATGGCGGTGTGCGGTGGCGCCGCGCTCGTCTACCGCGGCCGGCGCGTGAGCCCGCGGCTCCAGCCCGACCGCGCGGCCATGTCCCGGGACCTGTACGTCGTCCTGGGCGCCCTGGTGCTCGCCATCGTCGTCGGGCTCGTGAACTCGCTCCCGCTGCGCATCGCCGGCGCGGTAGTGCTGGTGGCCGCCTGGGCGGTCGTCACCTGGAAGACGATCGCCCAGGGCCGGGAGGAGGGCGTGGCGGAGGAGCCGGGCAGCCTGTACTTCGACACCACCAAGGACGATCCGCCGACCAACCTCCAGATCCTCGCCCAGGTCCTGGTCAGCATCGGCATGCTCGTCGGCGCGGCGCAGCTGTTCGTGAGCAACATCGAGCACCTGGCGCACGGGCTGGGCGTCGATCCGCTCATCCTGACGTTGGTAATCGCGCCGCTGGCCACCGAACTCCCGGAGGCGCTCAACAGCGTGATCTGGGTCCGCCAGGGCAAGGACACCCTCGCCCTGGGCAACGTCACCGGCGCCATGGTCATCCAGTCGATGCCGCTCGTCGCCTTCGGCATGCTGACCACCGGCTGGCGGCTGGGCGATCCCGCGCTGGCGGCGATATTCGCCGCGCTGGGCGGCGCGGCGTTCAGCCTGCTCGCCGTGCTGCGCGCCCGCGGCTGGTCGGCTCCGTTCGTCGGCTGGTCGGCTGGTTTGTACATCGGGGGGATCACCGCGATTATCGTCGTCACCTAACCTCGGAGCAGCCAGCGATGCGCGTGCGGCGAGGTGTCCGCCCGCTCGCCAGGGGCCTGCTGAAGCGAGGAGAACCCGATGAACGTCACCACAGTCCGGCACGGCGACCGTGTCCGCCGGCGTACTCAGGGCGCGGCCGCCGCAGGATCAGACCTTCCACGGCAATGATCCTGACACGGTGGCCTCGACCGCCATCTGCCGGGACACGCCGACCAAGTGCCAGGCCCGGACGCGGCTGTACCGTCACGGACAGCTCGAGCTCGAGGGTTTCCCGGTCGCCGAGATCAGCGATCACCTCGCCGAGAAGGACGCCCTCATCTGGCTTGACCTGCGTGACCCGGACCGCAGCGACCTGGCGGTGCTGAGTGAGGAATTCGGGCTGCACCCGCTGGCCGTCGAGGACGCCGTGCAGGAGCACCAGCGCCCCAAGCTCGACCGCTACCAGAGCCATTTGTTCCTGAACGCGTACGGGGCGAGGCTGGACACCGTCACCGGTGAGCTGGCCACCAGCGAGATTGCCGCCTTCGTCACCCCGCGGGCGCTGATCACCGTGCGCAAGGACGACGGGCTAGATATCGGCGCCGTCGTCGAACGCTGGGACGGTAGCCCCGATATCGCCGGGTCCGGCGTCGGCGGCCTGCTGCACGGGCTGCTGGACTATGTCGTGGACGGTCATTTCGACGCGGTGCAGAGCCTGGACGACGCCGTCGAGTCACTGGAAGACCAGCTGTTCAGCGACGTTCCGCAGGATCTCCAGGTTCAGCGGCGCAGCTTCGAGCTGCGTAAGAGCCTGGTCCTGCTCCGCCGGACCGTCATCCCCATGCGCGAGGTGGTGAACGCCCTGATGCGACGCGACCTGCATGTCGTCACCGACGAGCTCATGCCCTACTACCAGGACGTCTACGATCACGTGCTCCGCGCCGCCGAGTGGACCGACAGCCTGCGGGACCTGGTGAACAGCATCCTGGAGACCAACCTGACCATCCAGGGCAACCGGCTGAACGTCATCACCAAGAAGGTCACGAGCTGGGCCGCGATCATCGCGATCCCGACGTTCGTGACCGGCTTCTACGGGATGAACGTGCCCTACCCGGGCTTCAGCCGGCAAGTCGGCTTCGCCAGCTCAATCGTCGTCATGATCGTCGCCGCGTTCATTCTCTATCTCATCTTCAAACGCAAGGACTGGCTGTAAAGATGTCGGCATGACGGGCGCCGAGCGGGCTGAGGTCATGGTGCGGATGACCTTCGGCCCGAACCACCGGATCAGGTTCTCGCCGGACGGTGCGCTGCTCGCCGTGTGCTCGGCGAACCATGTGGAGATCATCGACGCCCGCAGCGGCCAGGTGCTGCGGTTGATCCGGGGGCACGCCGGGACGGTGGCGGATGTCGCGTTCTCGCCCGACGGTACCGTCATCGCCACCGGGTCCTACGACGGCACCGCCCGGACCTGGGAGGTCGCCACCGGGCGGCCGCTCGTCACATTCACCGGGCACGGCAAGGCGGTCTACGGCGTCGCGTTCTCGCCCGACGGGAAGCGGATCGCCACGGCGTCCGCGCGACAGACCGCCCGCGTCTGGGATGCGGCCCGCGGTAGCCGTGCCTGGTTACCATGACCGGGCACTTCGAGGGCGCGCAGGCCGTGGCGTTCTCGCCCGACGGGACGCGCTTGGCCACCGCGTCCACCCTGAGCGGCCTGGTCTGGGACGCCGGGACGGGCAAGCTGGTCGCGTCGTTCAACGGGCACTCCGACGTGGTGACCTCGGTCGCGTTCTCGCCGGACGGGACGCTCGTCGTCTCGGCGGCCGTCGACGACACGGCCCGGGTCTGGGAGGCGGACACCGGCCGGGAGGCAGTGGTGCTGGCCGAGCACCGCGAAACCGATACCGATGCCGCCTTCGTCCCGGACGGGACCCTGATCGTGACCGGGGCCCGTAACGGGGACGTGCGGGTATGGGACGCGGTCACGGGCGCGCCCCGCGCCCGCTTCGAGTGCGACGACAGGATCAACGGGCTGGCGGTGTCCCCGGACGGGGCGGTCGTCGCGGTGACTACCACGATCAGGGCCCGGGCATGGGAACTGGCGACGGGCATCCCGGACCTCGCGATCGACGGCGGTCACGATTACCTCAACGCGGTCGCGTTCGGCCCTCCGGGGCGCTGCTCGGCCTCGCGTCCACCGACAAGACGGCGACCATCTGGGATGTCACGACCGGCGTTCCGGTGGCGACCCTGGCGGGGCACACCAGTTCCGTGGAGGCGATCGCGTTCTCCCCGGTCTCCCCGTCCGGCCAGGTCGAGGTCGCGACCGGGTCGCTGGACGGCACCGCCCGGACCTGGGACGCGGTTACGGGGCGGCCCGGCGTCAAGCTGGCCGGGCACTCATCGTGGATCAAGGCGCTCGCCTACGCGCCCTCGGGGACGGTGATCGCCACCGGGTCCGGTGACAATACCGCCCGGACCTGGGACGCCGCGACGGGTGCGGAACGTGGCGACGCTGCGCGGGCACGGCGGCCAGGTCGAGGCGGTCTCGTTCGCACCGGACGGGTCGCTGCTCGCCACCGCCTCCGTCGACCATACGGCCCGCCTCTGGGATCCGCTGACCGGGGCGCACGTCCGCACGCTCAGCGGCCACGACTCGTGGGTGTACGGCGTCGCGTTCTCCCCGCGCGGTGACCTGATCGCCACCGGCTCCTGGGACGACACCGCCCGGATCTGGGAGGCCGCTACCGGGGACTGCCTGGCCACGCTGACCGGGCATACCGGGACGGTGGAGGCCGTGGCGTTCTCGCCGTCCGGGAAGCTGCTGGCTACCGCCTCAGCGGACGCGACCGCACGGGTATGGAATGCCGCGACCGGGAAGCACCTGCGCTCGCTGACCGGGCACGATTACTCCGTGCAGGCCGTGGCGTTCTCGCCGTCCGGGAAGCTGCTCGCCACGGCCTCATCCGACGCCACCGCCCGCCTGTGGGACGTCGCCACCGGAGCGCACCTGGCCACGCTGGTCCCGCTGCCGTCCGGCGGGTACATTACGCTGCTGCCCGACGGCCGCTACAAGCTCGACGGCGACCCCGGCGACCGCCTGTGGTGGGCGGCCGGGCTCCGCCGGCTCGGGCCCGCCGAGGTCAGCCGCCACTTCCCCGAAATCCGCCGGCTGCCCCCCGGCGTCCCGATCTTCCCAGCCTGAGCCGTCCGCGGCGCTGGCCACCATCCGCGACGCCCGCCAGCTGCTCGGGCATCGCCTAGCATTGTCAGTGCGGCATCGCCTGCGCGTTGGCCATCATCACCGCCATGGTCTCGGCGAGCTGCTCCCTGGGGCTGAACTGGATGAACTCCGTGCCCGTCTCGGCGGCCGGGACGTGCCCGGGCGTCATGTAGAAGGCGTCGCCCGCCTGGTAGGTCTCCTCGCGGTCGGCGTAGCTGACGGTGATCTTCCCGGCGAGCAGGTACCCCCAGTGCGGGCACTGGCAGCTGTCTCCGGGCAGCCCGCGCAGCAGCGGGGCCAGCGAGTGGCCTTGCCGGATGGTCACGAAGCTGACCGTGGTGTCGTCCAGGTCGCCGCTGCGGTCGATGGCCGGGCCGGCGTCCTGGACGTTCGGCGCGCTGTCCTTGCTGAGCTTGGGCACGATGTCTCCTCCGGGTCGGGAGACACGACGGTAACCGCGGGCCGGCCGCCGGGGCATGAGGCGATTGCCTCATCTTCTCCTCGGGAAGCAGGCCGTGCTGCACCGCGAACATCGCGGCGGCGGCCCGGCTGGACGCACCGATCTTGGCGTAGATGTGCTCGACGTGGTTGCCGGCTGTCTTCGGCGTGATCACCAGTCGTTCGGCTATCTGCTTGTTGGACAGGCCGCGGGCGAGCAGGACCAGCACCTCGACCTCGCGGGCGGTCAGGCCGGCCAGTCCCTCCCGGCGGCGCGGCAGCCGGTGCCCGGCCGCCTCGAGCACGGCGTCCACGGCCGCGCCGTCCAGGCGGCCCGCCCGGACCTCGGCCCGCAGTTCCGCCGCCGCCTCCTCGGCCGTCCGGGCCGGGCGGTGCGGCCGGGGCTCGCGCATCGAGACGTACGCGTCGGCGGCCCCGAGCACCCTGGCCGGCCGGGAGATCGCGCCGCCGGACAGCCCGCGCGGGTAGCCGCTGCCGTCCAGCCGCTCGCGGACCTGCACCGCGATCTCACCGAGCGGCGCCAGCACCGCCGACTGGTGCAGCATGCGCTCGGTCAGGTAGGGATACATCCGGACCCGTTCCCACTCGCCCGCGCTCAGCGGCCCGGGCCGGTCCCAGATCGAGTTCGACACGCCCAGCCGCCCGAACCCGTGCACGAACCCGGCCCGGCGCAGCGCCAGCACCTGCTCCGGCGGCAGCCCGAGCCGGCGGCCGGCCTCTTCGGCCAGTTCGGCCACCGCGACCGAGTGTCCCAGGGTGAACGGCGACTTCAGGTCCACGAAGTTGGCGATGGCCGCCAGCGCCCGGTCGAGCTGGTCCGGCGACAGCTCCACCGCCAGGGCGGGTTCGGCCGCGATGACGCGTCCGCCAGGCCGGGGCCGCCTCCAGCCGGGCGAATATCTCCTCGGCGTGCGAGCACAGCAGCCCGGCCAGGGCCGGGTCGAACTGCCGGCCCGCCCGCCTGCGGGCCAGTGCGGTCGCGCCGGCCACGCCGCCGACCCGGTGCGCCACCTCCATGAACTCCGCGAGCTGGGCGATCCGGGCCGCGACCGGGATCGCGCCGGCCTTCAGCGTGCCCGGCCAGCCGCGTCCGTCCCACTGCTCGTACGCCGCGCCGACCCCCTCGCGTACCGCGCCGGGCAGCTCGAGCTGCTCGGCCAGCGTCCGGGCCAGCCGCGCGTGCTGGGTGATCATCCCGTCCAGCTGGCGACGCCCGGAGAAGGCGAACTCGAGCCCGACCCGGAACCGGTGCAACGGCGGGTTGCCCGCGCCGACCAGCCGCATGGTCGCCAGCACGCCGCGCACGCTGCCCAGCTCGTGGGCGTACTTGCCGGACTTCAGCGCGATGTCGTCGCCGAACCATTTCGCCTGCTCGTGCGCGTCGGCGTGACAGCCGACGTTGACCAGCAGGGCGGTGTAGTAGACCGCCATCCGGTCCTGCTCGCCGAGCCCGGCGTGGCCGGCCAGCCGCAGCGCGATCAGGCACTGCCGCAGCACGTGCTCCATCGGCTGCCCGAACCCCAGGTCGACGCCGAGCGACAGCGCCGCGACCAGCTCGGCCAGCCGCGCGCGCGGCGCGGTCGGCAGTCCCCTCTCACCGGCCAGCGTAATCCTCCGTCAGCTGGCGCCGACAGCTCCGAAGATGGGGCGTTCGCCTCATGCCGCGGGGCGGCCCGCTGGTTACCGTCGCTATCAGCCGCTCGACGTGAGGAATTGAGGAAGCCATGAGCCTGCGGACACAAGCTCTTCGCCCTGACCTACGACCGCCAGATGGCCGGGACCGAGAAGGCCGGGCTCCGCGCGATGCGGGAGCGCCTGCTCGCCGGGGCGCACGGCGACGTGCTCGAGATCGGCGGCGGGACCGGGCTCAACCTGAACTGCTACGGCCCCGCCGTCGGATCGCTGACGATCACCGAGCCGCAGCCGCCGATGCTGCGGCGCCTGGAGCGCCGGGTCCGCGCGGCTGGTGTCCACGAGCACCGGCCCGCCGCCACGGTCCTGCGCGCCCCGGCCGAGGACCTGCCCTTCGACGACCAGACCTTCGACGTGGCGGTCTCCACGCTGGTCCTGTGCGGGGTCGACGACCAGCCCCGGGCGCTGCGGGAGTTGCGCCGGGTGCTGCGTCCCGGCGGCGAGCTGCTGTTCATCGAGCACGTGCGGGCCGGCGACCCGGCCACGGCCCGGCGGCAGGACCGGGTGAACTGGCTGAACCGGCTGGTGGCGGGCTGCGACTGCAACCGCCCCACGCTCGAGACCCTCGGCGGCGCCGGCTTCACCGTCACCGAGGTGGAGCACACCGAACTGCCGAAGGCCCCGAAGTTCATCCGGCCCGCCATCGCGGGCCGGGCCAAGGCGGGCAGCGCCGGTTCAGACCGCCCGGTCTAGCCATACCCGGTCTCTGCAGCTCGATGCCGTCGATGAGCAGGCCGGCCGGATAGCCGGTGGCCGGGGTGAAGGCGTCCCGCTCGATTGAGCGCATCCGGAAGCCCTGCCGCTGGTAGAAACGCAGGTTCCCGATGTCGGCGGCCGCGGTCGCGACCAGGATCGTGGTCACCGATTCGGCCGCGGCGAGGTCGACGGCGGCCTGGATGAGCTGGCGCCCGACCCCGTGCCCCTGAAGAGCCTCACGCACGGCCATGTTCTTGACTTCCGCCTGCCGCGGGTCGCCGGTGCCCGTCAGCTGGAGGTGGCCGATGATCTCGCCGTCGGCCACCGCCACCAGGACGCGGCCGGTGTCGATGTAGGAGTCCAGCTCGGCGGCGGAGTCCTCGGCCAGCTCGAACAGCGGGCGCAGGTCCTGCCGTCGGGCCGTCGTAGAGCTCGACGTGCGATGGTCTGTCTTTCCGTCATCACGGCTCCCGGTCGGCTTGCCAGCGGCGGTAGAGGTTCATCAGGTCCTCGCGCGCGCGGGGGTCGAGGTCTTCGTCGCGGACCCGGCCGGTGACGGAGACGGTGATGCGGATCTGCCGGAGGTGCTCGGTGCAGGCCTCGCATTCCTCGAGATGAGCCTCCACCAGGGCCCGGTCGTCCTCGCTCAGGGCCCCGTCGAGGTAGTCCGTCATCAGGGCTACCGCCTGGCGGCAGGTGATGTCGTGCCCGTCCGGCTTAGCCCGTGGGGTTGTCACCACACCGCCTCCTGCTCGAGGTGCTGCCGGATCCGGGCCCGGGCCCGGTGCAGCAGCACGCGCTGGTTCCCTTCGCTGATGCCGAGGATGTCGCAGACCTCCGCACTCGGTAGTCCTTCGATATCCCGCAGCGTTACTACCTGACGTTGCGCCGGCGGCAGTTCCGCCACGAACCGGCGCACCCGCGCCGCCACCTCGGGCGCGGCCATCCGGTCGACGACCTCGTCGGCCCAGTGGACCGGGGGAGTGGCCCACCACCCGTCCTGGCTGAACCGGCCGCCGTCGTCGCTGAGCTCGCGGTCGCCGACCGGCAGGTGCTGGCGCTCGTGCAGGCCGGTGCTGATCGCCCGGTTCACCACGATGCGGAACAGCCACGTGCGCAGCGACGACCGGCCCTCGAACCGGTCCAGGCCGCGGAGCAGGCCCAGCCATGCCTCCTGGGCGACTTCTTCGGCGACCGCCTGGCTGCGGACGTAGGTCCGGGCGATCCGGACCATGGCCGCGTGATGCCGGTCGACCAGGCACGCGAACGCCGCCTCGTCACCGGCCTGCAGGCGCGCCAGCAGCTCGTCTTCGGTAGTGATCGCGAGCCTCCCTCGCACGAGGACGAGAAATAGTTACCGGACTCCGGTAACGCCGCCGCTTCGCTCCGGACCCTCATATTGTCCAGCCCACGAGGTCACGGAGAAGACATGACAACGCCGAAGCTGCTCGAGTCGGCCGAGCTTTACCGGCGCGGCAGCGCCACTCTGCTCGCCTCCTGGGCGGCGTACGCCCGTGGCTCGGCCGGGGCGGCAGTGCACCGCCTGGCCGGCGTGGCCGTCGCGGTGTTCCCGCACGAGCCCGAGCGCGCCGTCTACAACAACGCCCTGCTCGAGCGCGACCTGGGCCCGGATGAACGCGCCGGCGCCGCCGACGCCATGGAGGCGGCCTACGCCGCGGCCGGCGTCACCCGCTTCGCCGCCTGGGTGCACGAGACCGACAGGCCGATGCGCGCCGAACTGGAACAGCGCGGCTACACCCTGGACACCACCACCCGGGCCATGGGCATGGCGCTGGACGACATCGCCGTGCCCCGGCCGCAGCTCGAGCTGGACCCGGCCAGCTGGTCCGAGTACCTGGCGATGGATGACCTGCCGCCGGACTTCCTTAGCGCCGCCGACCATGCCGCCCTCCACCTGCTGACGGCCCGGGCCGGCGGCGAGCTCGTCGCGGCCGCGCTGGCCTACGACTACGACGGCGACTGCGGGATCTACAACGTCGAGACGGCCGAGAAGGCCCGGCGGCGCGGGCTCGGCACCGCGCTGACCGCGGCCCAGCTGTACGCCGCCCGCGCCCGCGGCTGCCGGACCGCGAGCCTGCAGTCCACCCCGATGGCCGAGCGGGTCTACGCCGCCGTGGGCTTCCGCGACCTCGGCCGCATCCTCGAATACGTCCCGGCAGGAGAACCATCGTGAACCAGCTCCAGCTGGCCGTCGGCGGCGCCGACCCCGCCCTGGCCGAACAACTCGATGAAGAGATCAGCGCCTTCAACGCCGCCGCCAGCGGCCACGATGATGCCCGCCTGCTCAGCGTGGCCGTCCGCGGGGGCGGCGGCGACCTGCGCGCGGGCCTGTACGGGTGGACCTGGGGCGGGTGCGGCTACGTCGACCTGCTCTGGGTGCGGGAGGACGAGCGTGGCAGCGGCCTGGGTGCCCGCCTGCTGGCCGCCGCCGAGGCCGAGATCCGGCGCCGCGGCTGCGACCGGGTGGCGCTGAGCACCCACACCTTCCAGGCCCCGGGCTTCTACGCCCGGCTCGGTTACACCGAATGCGGGCGCACGCCGGGCTATCCGCACGGCCACGACGACATCCACCTGATCAAGCAGCTCACCTGACCGGGCGGTGTAACGCGGGCCCCGCCGTCGTGACTGAAGGGGGCTAATACCGAAATCCCCCCATCGTGCGAGGAGTTCCCCTTGAGGAAATCGATTCGCGTCGCGGCGGCGGCAGCCGTGGCGGCGGCGGCCGTGACGACCGCGGCCACCCCGGCCTTCGCGAGCGCGTCGAGTCCGGCCGGACCCGGCGGCGCCGTGTTCGTGCAGACCGACAACACGGCCGGCAACCGCGTGGTGGCCTACGACCGGGCCGCCGACGGCACGCTGCGCCCGGCCGGCAGCTACGCCACCGGCGGGCGCGGCGGGATCCTGGCCGGATCCGTAGTCGACCACACCGCCTCCCAGGGTTCGCTGGCCTGGGACCCGGCGCACGCCCGGCTCTACGCGGTCAACGCCGGCAGCAACACGATCTCGGTCTTCGGCGTCCGCGGCGACCGGCTGACCCTGCGCCAGGTGCTGAGGAGCGGCGGCACGTTCCCGGTCAGCGTGGCCGTCCACGGCGACCTGGTGTACGTGCTGAACGCCCTCAACGGCGGCGACGTGCAGGGCTTCAAGACGCTCGGCAGCCTGCTGATCCCGCTGCCCGGCTCGCGCCGCGCGCTCGGCCTCGACCCGGCCGAGACGCCGCAGTTCACCAGCACCCCCGGGCAGGTCGCCTTCACCCCGGACGGCCGCCAGCTCGTCGTCACCACCAAGAACAACGGCAACGACATCGACGTGTTCGGCGTCGGCGCCACCGGCTGGCTGTCGGCGCACCCGGTCGTGAACTCCGAGCCGGGCACGGTGCCGTTCGCGATCTCCTTCGACACCTCCGGTCACCTGGTGATCGCCGAGGCCGGGACGAACGCGCTGGCCACCTTCGCGCTCAGCGCCCACGGCACGGCCAGCCTGCTCAACGCCGTCGGCACCGGCCAGGCCGCGACCTGCTGGGTCGCCCCGGCCGGGTCGTACCTGTTCGCGTCCAACGCGGGCAGCGCCAACGTCAGCGGCTTCACCTCCTCGGCGCAAGGCGCGCTGACGCTGCTCGGCTCGACCGGGACCGACCCCGGCACGGTGGACGCGGCCGCGGCGGCCGGCGGCTAGTTCCTGTACGTGCAGACCGGCGCTAACGGGATCGTCGACGAGTTCGCCGTCGGCACCGGCGGTTCGCTGACCAAGATCGGCGCGGTCACCGTGCCGGGCGCGGTCGGCGGCGAGGGGATCGTGGCCTCCTGAGGCAACGCGTAACGAGGGCGAGCCGGCCGTGGCCCCAGCGCGGGGCGCGGCCGGTTCGCCCTATCCTGTCCGTGATGGATTCCGACGGCGAACTCCTGCTCCGGCTGCGTGCCGGTGACGAGCGGGCGTTCGTGAGCCTGGTCGAGCGCTACCAGGAGCCGATGCTGCGGCTGGCGGCCTCGTTCGTGCCGAGCCGGGCCGTGGCCGAGGAGGTCGTCCAGGACACCTGGCTGGCCGCGCTGCGCGGCCTGGAGCGCTTCGAGGGCCGCTCGTCGCTGAAGACCTGGCTGTTCCGCATCCTGGTGAACCGGGCCCGGACCACCGGCAGCAGGGAGCAGCGCAGCGTCCCGGTCGCCGACCCCGAGCCGGCCGTGGACCCGTCCCGGTTCGGCGGCGACGGCGGCTGGTCCGATCCGCCCGAGCACTGGATCGAGGCGGCCGAGCGGCGGATGGAGGCGGGCAAGCTCGCCGACCGCATCAAGGCGTGGCTCGTCGAGCTGCCCTCCCGTCAGCGCGAGGTGGTGCTGCTGCGCGACGTCGAGGGGATGAGCAGCGAAGAGGTCTGCTCGGTGCTCGAGCTCAGCGAGGGAAACCAGCGGGTCCTGCTGCACCGCGGCCGGAGCCGGCTCAGGCAGCTGTTCGAGGACGAGTTCCGGGAGGTGCGATGAGGCTCCTGCACCGCCATGATCTCGTCTGCCGGCAGGCTGTCGAGCTGGTCACCGACTACCTCGAGGGCACGCTGAGCGCCCGCGCCCGGCGCCGGTTCGAGGCGCACCTGGCCGCCTGCCCGCACTGCACCGAGTACCTGGCCCAGATGCGCGAGACGATCCGCCTGGCCGGCCGGCTCGAACCCGAGGACCTGACTCCGCAGGCGCGCGAGGAGTTCACCGACCTCTACCGCCGGTGGCGCTCCGAGCAGCAGTAACGCCGCGGATGCGGCGCCCCAGCCCGGTCAGCGCGAGCAGGGTGGCAGCGACTGCGACCCACGTGCCCACCTGGCCGAAACGGGTGATCCCGGGGATGCCGGCGACCCGGCCGACGGTGAAGCTGCAGGCGGGATACATGCCGAGCGGGAACACGGTGGCCCAGCGGCGCACGTCGTAGCTCAGCCGCGGCCGGACGATCTCGCCGGTGATCAGGGCGGGGAGCCAGGCCATGGCCAGGCACCACAGCACCAGGGTGCCGGTGCTGAGGACCTGGTGCTGGTGGCTGAATTGTCCCAGCGCGGCGGCGGCTTCGGTGATGACGCCGGCCGAGAGGGCGGAGATGGCCAGCGCGCCCCCCGCGACCCAGTGGTCGCCCGATCCGAGGAGCAGCTGGCGCAGATCGAACCGGGCGGCGGTGAAGACGTAGAGAGCCAGCGCCAGCAGCAGGAGGACGACCGCGGCGACGAGGAGCCACCCGGCCCGGTAGGCGGCGGACAGGGTGGCACTGAGCAGTGCCAGGCCATCGGTGGCGACGCCGGCCACGAAGGAGATCCCGGTCGTGGGGGTCTTCCAGTGCCGCAGGACCGGGACCAGCAGGACCGCCCAGCCGACCGCCGCCACCGCGAGCAGGACGGCGGCGGCCGCGCGATAGTCCTGCGCGGCGAACCGGGTGCCGAGTACGCAGGTGGCCGCCACGGCCGCGAGCGAGACCGGCGCGCTAGCCTCACGCGTGAACCGGCCTCGCTGGTAGGCCAGCGGCGCGGCCAGGACCACCACGAGGAACAGCCAGACCGCGGCGGCGAAGCAGCCCAGGATCGCCGAGAGCACGCCCCGGTGGATCAGGCGCAGGTCGATCGAGACGACACCGGACGCCATCACGATCGTCCATGACGCGGGCGGGATCATGCCGGGTAGCCGCATGACACGACGATGGCACGCGAGGCGGACGGCCGCCCCCGTCGAAACCCTGGCCCGCACCCCGGGGTCCGCTCCGGGCGCCAGCTGTCCGGGCTGTCCCGTTCGCCCCACCGGGCCGGTTTGTGCGAAGATTGCCTGCGGAGGTGCGGCGATGGCCTTGCGGACGTCAGTAGACCCTGACCTCGGGTTCCAGGTCGGTGACCATGTCTGCGCTTTCTACAGCAGCAGCACTAATTCCCTCGACGATATCGTCGTCGACTATCTCTCGGCCGGACTGCAGGCCGGGCACAAGTGTTTCTGCATGGTCGACACGCCCGACTCGGTGCGGGACCGGATACCGGGCGACCTCGTGTCACGCGACGGCATGCTGCACATCCTCACCGAGGACGAGGCGTACATGCCCGACGGGCAGTTCTCCAAGGACGCGTTCATCTCCACCATGAAGGCCATGGTCCAGGGGGCGTTCGCCGACGGGTACGACCGCTTCCGGGCCGTCGGCGACGAGAGTTTCATCGTCCGGAACTCGGTCGATATCAAGGAATGGTTCGCCGCCGAAGCCGCGCTCAACACGATCGTGCCGGACTATCCGCATTTCTTTTTCTGCCTGTACGACCTCGACATTTTCGACGGCGACACGGTCATGTACGTGCTCAGGACCCACCCCAGGATCTACGTCAACGGGATCATCATCACCAACCCGCACTACATCCCTGCAGATCAGCTCCCCGGGTAACGGATGCCGTCAGGGGAGGGGCGCGCGCCGGGCACGATCGATCCGCCGCCGGACGTCAACGCGGAACTGTCGTCGGTGAACGCGGTGTTCACGCTGTCGCTGATCTTGACCCAGGCATCCTCGCCGGTCCAGCTCATCCGGCTGGTCACCACCGCGGTCCCGTCGATCGCACGCTGCCAGCGGGTGCTCGCCTGGCATCCCTTCAGCGCCGGAGATTACTACGAGCGCGCGCCGGAGGGCATCGGCGCTGCCCTGTCCGCGCTCACCGAGCCCGGCCCGCTCGACCTCGGTGACTCCTCTTCGTGCTGGGCGTTCCCGGTCAACTCCCGGCGGGCCGGCGAACCCGTCTTCCTGATGGTCATCGGCAGCGAATCCCTCACCGCCGAGGAGATCTTCCTGCTGTCCGTGCTCGCGCAGCTGTGCGGCACCGTCATCGCCAAGCTGGAGCTGATCGCGGCCGAGCGGCTGAACGCCCGCCGGATCGCCGAGCTGAGCCAGGCCGACCGCGACCGTGACATCGCCCAGGCCCGGGCGGCCGAACTCACCGCGAGCGAGGCGCGCCAGCGCGCCGTCCTGGAAGCCGCGCTCGACGCCGTCGTCAGCGCCGACCAGCTCGGCCGGGTGACGTACGTGAACACCGCGTTCGAGCAGATCTTCGGCTACCGGACGGCCGAGGTGATCGGGCGGGAACTGGGCGAGGTGATCGTGCCGCCGTCGCTGAGGGAGGCCCACCGGCAGGGTTTCGCCCGGCACCTGGCTACCGGGGAGCGGCGCATCCTGGACTCCCGGCTCGAGCTGACGGCGATGCGCGCCGACGGCAGCGAGTTCCCGGCCGAGGTCACGGTGACCCGGACCGGGCCGGCCGCCGAGCCCGCCTTCACCGGCTACATCCGGGACATCACCGAACGCCAGCGCGCCGAGCAGGACCTGATGGCGTCGCGGGCACGTCTGGTCGCCGCCTCGGACACGGCCCGCCGGCGCGTCACCCGGGACCTGCACGACGGCGCCCAGCAGCGGTTCGTCACCACCCTGATCAACCTCCAGCTCGCCGAGCAGAAATGGGATTCCGCGCCGGAGCAGGCGCGGGAACTGGTCAGCCGGGCCCTCCGCGACGCCCGGCACGGCCTGGCGGATCTGCGCGAGCTGGTGGCCGGGATCCACCCCGAGCTCCTCACCCAGCGCGGCCTGGCCGCCGCCATCGGCGCCCTCGCCGCCCGGCTGCCGGTCCCGGTCCGGCTCGACGTGCCGGCGATGAGGCTCCCGGCGCCGGTCGAGGCCAGCGTGTACTTCTTCTGCGCCGAAGCGCTCACCAACGTGGTCCGGCACGCCCGCGCCACGTCCGCTGAGGTGCGGGTGGAGATCTCCGCGGACCGGTGCGCCGTCGAGGTGCGCGACGACGGGATCGGCGGAGCGCGGCCCCGGTCCGAAAACAGCGGGCTGACCGGCCTGTGCGACCGCATCGGCGCGCTCCGGGGAACGGTGGACATCGTCAGCCCGGCCGCCGGCGGCACCCTGCTCCGGGCCACTATCCCGCTCCGCCCGGACGGCGGGCCGGACGAGCGTACCTTGATACCGTGAATCCAGCCCGGCCGATCCGCGTCATCGTGGGTGAAGACCAGCCCTTCGTCCGCGAAGGCATCGTGCACGTCCTTGAGGAAAGCGGATTCGAGGTGGCCGGGACCGCAGCCGACGCCCGTGACCTGGGCCGGATGGCCGACGCCCACCAGCCGGACGTGATCATCACCGACATCCAGATGCCGCCCGGGCAGGCCGACGACGGGCTCCGCGCGGCCCTGGCGGCCCGGGCCGACGCGGCCTGGCGTCGGCGTGCTCGTCCTGTCCCAGTTCCTCGAGGACGCGTACGCGTTCGACCTGGTCGCCGACGGCGCCCAGGGCGTCGGCTACCTGCTGAAGGAAAAAGTCGGCGACATGCGGGTCTTCACCGACGCGGTGCGGCGCGTCGCCGAGGGCGGTTCGGTGCTCGACCCGGACGTGGTCGCGCGGCTCGTCGGCCGCCAGCGCAAAGCCGGGCCGCTCGATGACCTGACCCGGCGGGAGCGGCAGGTACTCGCGCTGATCGCCGAAGGCCGTTCGAACACCGGCATCGCGCAGGAGCTCGTGGTCACCGTGGCGGCCATCGAGCGCCACGTGACCAGCATCTTCGACAAGCTCGGGCTGCACCAGTCGGGCGAGGGGCACCGGCGGGTGCTCGCCGTGCTCACCTACCTTCGGGCCTGAAGAGCATCCTGAAATCGGCGGCGGCGAGATCCTCCTTAGGGACGAACGCCGCGACGGCGCAGTCCCTCAGCACCTCGCCGGACAAGCTGGCGACATCGGCGGAGGTCAGCACGATCCGGGCGGCGGGACAGGCGACGGCGAGCGACGCGGCCACCGCGAAGCCATCCGGGCCCGGCAGGTTGAGGTCCAGGAGGATCCCGTCCGGGCACCGGTCGGCGACCGCCGCCAGCGCCTGTTCCCCGTCCGCCGCCGTCATGAGCACGTCGAAACCGCGCTCGGCCAGCAGTTCGGCCGCCAGGGCCCGGAAGTGCGGGCTGTCGTCGACGATCAGGATTCTGTTCGCCACATAGCGATCATGCCGAGCGTCCGCGGCCCCGGGCAATCGGGTAAACCCCACAATCCCAGCGGCGGGACCGGCGGCCTCGGGTTAACCCGAGGGAGCCCGCGGGCTGGCCCGAGGCCTGGCCTGAAGGACGCTCCATTGGCCCGTCGGCCCGCCCGGAGCAGGCTCTTGTCCATGGAACCAGTTATGACGGCAGAAGCGTTTCCGCCCGGCAAGCCGAGGTTGTACGGGCGGCGCGAGGAGCGTCAGGCGCTGGCCTGGCTGCTGGCCGGGGTCCGCGGCGGGCACGGCGGTGTGCTGGTGCTCCGGGGTGAGGCCGGGATGGGCAAGACCGCGCTGCTCGACGACCTGGCCGAGGCGGCAGCGGACCTGCAGCTGGTCCGGGCCACGGGGGTCGAGACGGAGATGGAGATCGCGTATCGCGGCGCTGCACCAGCTATGCGCTCCGGCGCTGGCCCGGCTGGATGGGCTGCCGGGCCCGCAACGGGACGCGCTCGGCGTCGCGTTCGGCCTGGAAAGCGGCCCGGCGCCGGAGCGTTTCCTGATCGGCCTGGCGGCGCTGAACCTGCTGACCGAGACGGCCGCCGGCTCCCCGCTGGTATGCGTGATCGACAACGCGCAATGGCTGGACCTGGCGTCGCGGCAGGCGCTGGCCTTCGCGGCCCGGCGGCTGCCGGCCGAGCCGGCGCTGATGGTGTTCGCCACCCGGGAGTCGCTCCCGGAGCTGTCCGGGTTGCCGGAGCTCGCGGTCACCGGGCTGCGGGAGGCGGACGCGCAGGCGCTGCTGGCGTCGGTGGTGCGGTGGCCGCTGGACGAGGAGGTGCGGGACCGGATCCTGGCCGAGACGCGGGGGAACCCGCTGGCGCTGCTGGCGGTGCGGCAGGCACAGCCGGCGGCCGGGCTCGGCCTGCTGGACGCGCACCCGGTGCCGGACCGGATCGAGCCGAGCCTGGCGCGGGAGCTCGACGACCTCCCCGCCCCGGCCAGGCTGCTGCTGGTGGCGGCGGCGGCCGAGCCGGCCGGGGACTCCGCCCTGGTGTGGCGGGCGGCCACGCGGCTCGGGATCCCGGCCGCGGCCGCGCGGCCGGCGGTCCACGCGGGCCTGGTCTCGTTTGGCACCCGGGTCGCTTTCCGGCATCCGCTGGTGCGCTCGGCGGCGTACCGCTCCGTGCCGTTGCGGGACCGCCAGCACGTGCACCACGCGCTGGCGGAGGCGACCGACCCGCGGGCCCACCCGGACCGCCGGATCTGGCACCTGGCCCAGGCCGCGCCGGAACCCGATGAGCTCCTGGCCGCCGAACTCGAGCAAGCCGCGGACCGGTCGCAGGCCCGCGGCGCCCTGGCGGCCGCGGCCGCGTTCGCTGAACACGCCGCCCGGCTGACCCCCGATCCGGCCCGGCGGACCGCGCGGGCACTGGCCGCGGCGCACGCCCTGATCTGGGCGGGCGCGTGGAGCCCGGCGCTCGAACTGCTCGCCCTGGCGGAGAGCGGGCCGCTCGACGCGTGCCAGCGGGCCCGGGCGGACTTCGTACGCGCCCAGGTCGCCGTCACGTCCAGCCCGGGCCGCGACACGTCGCTGCTGCTCGCGGCGGCCCGCCAGCTGGAACAGCACGACGCTGGCCTGGCCCGGGCGGCCTACCTGGACGCGCTGCACGCCGCGATGTTCGCCGGCCACCTGGCCGGTCCCGGCGTCACCGTCCGGGACGTGATCGTCGCGACCCGGGCGTCGTGGCCGATGGCGGAATCGCCGAGCCCGTTCGGTCCTTTGCTTGACGGTCTGGCCTTGTACTTCGGGGACGGAACCCAGGCGGGCATGCCGGTACTGCGGCGGGCGCTGAGCACCTTCGTCGGCGGCGTCCCGGCCGAGCAGGAGCTTCGCTGGCTGCGGCTGGCCGGCCCGGCGGCCCGGCACGCATGGGACGACCAGGCCTGGGACGTCCTGTCCGGCCGGCACCTGCGGCTGGCCCGGGACACCGGCGCGCTCAGCGAGCTGCCGCTGGCCCTATCCAGGCGTGCCTACCTGCACCTGTTCTCGGGGGAGCTAGCGGCGGCGGCGTCCCTGACCGACGAGCTGTCGGCCGCCGCGGAGCACGCCGGCGGCGACCCGACTCCCTACGCCGCCCTGGGGGTGGCCGCCGTGCGCGGCCGGGACGACGAGACCCGCGCGCTGACCGAGGCCATCGGGCAGGACGCGGCCGCGCGCGGCGAGGGAATCGGCGTCACGGCCGCGCAGTGGGCGAGCGCGGTCCTCGGCAACGGCCTCGGCCGGTACGCCGACGCGCTGGCCGCGGCCGGCCAGGCCAGCGAGCACCCGGATGAGCTCGGGCTGGCCGCCTGGTCGCAGGTCGAGCTGATCGAGGCGGCCGTCCGGGCCGGGCAGCCCGGACAGGCGGCCGACGCCCTGCGGTCGCTGTCGGCGATCACCAGCGCGAGCGGCACCGACTGGGCGCTCGGCGTCGAGGCGCGCTCGCGCGCCCTGCTGAGCGAGGGCGAGGCCGCCGAGAGCGGGTACCGGACCGCCATCCAGCGGCTCGGCCAGACCCGCGTCCGCCTGGACCTGGCCCGTGCCCACCTGCTCTACGGTGAGTGGCTGCGCCGCGAGAACCGCCGGATCGACGCGCGCGAGCAGCTTCGCCGCGCCCACCAGATGCTGCAGGCCATGGGGGCGGAAGGCTTCGCCGAGCGGGCCCGCCGGGAGCTGATGGCGGCCGGCCAGGCCGTGCGCAAGCGCACGGCCGAGGCGGCCGGCGAGCTCACCGCCCAGGAACAGCAGATCGCCCTGCGGGCCCGGGAGGGACGCACCAACGCCGAAATCGGCGCCGAGCTGTTCCTCAGCCCCCGCACCGTCGAGTGGCACATGAGCAACGTCTTCTCCAAGCTCGGCATTACCTCGCGCGGTCAGCTCTGGCACGCGCTGGGCGGAGACGCCACGATGGCCGTGCCGTGATGGCCAGCCCCCCGGCCGCGTCTCAGCGCCGGGGGCTCCACCGGGGCCCGGTGGCCAGCCAGTCCGCGTCCCAGGCGGCCAGTCGGCGGCGATCCAGGCCCCGGCGGGTCAGCCACAGCGCCGCGACCAGGGCGATGCCGAGCGTCCCGGTCGTGAATTCCCGGGCCAGCTGAGCCCGGGCGGCCAGCTGGGCGTGGCCGAGCGGGGGCGCCGCCAGCCGCCCGGCCCGGTCCACCCACACGGGCACCGTGGTGCCCGCGCTCGCGCCGGCCCGGACGAACAGCTCGCCGGTCCGTCGCTGCCCGTCCGGGGCCCGCCAGCGCGCGCCGACGCCGACGGGGACGGCTCCGGTACCCAGATAGAAGGCGGGTTCCGACGCCGCCTGGGTCAGCGTGGCCGGGACCTGGCGCAGCGCGGCCCGCTGCGCCTGCGCTTCCCGCCCGGAGGCGGCGTAGGCCCAGCTTCCGGTGGCATGCGCGGCGAACGGGACGGCGGCGAGGAAGGCAGCGATCAGCCCGCCGAGCACGGCGGTCTCGACCCGGTCGCACGCGCGCCGCAGCGGGTTCCGGTCCAGCCGCCAGCCGCGCACGAGCCGGGCCAGCCAGCAGGTCCCTTTCATGGCGAGCCCTTTCGCATGATGGCCGTCGGATTGGTCCTGGTATCCACGATCTCGTTCCCGGGGGGCGGGTCGCGTCCGTGGAGACCCCGGGTGACCCCCGGGGATCCGTGGTCCTCCGGTAAAGCCCCGGGTAGCGACCAGGGACTTCCCCGGAGGCGAAAGGACCGCCCCGGGCGCGACGGTGGAGACCAGTACCCATCCCCTTGCGCACTGCGGGACGACCCGGCCGGCCGCCCCCGGAGGAGGAACCCATGTCCAGCGCTGTCAGCGCCCACCCGCCGGGTGGGCTGGATGCCGAACCGGAACTGACGTCGGCGAAGGATCAGAGCCAGGCCCGCGCGCTCGGCCTGACATCGGCGACCGGGCTGGTCACCGGCACCGTCATCGGGGCCGGGGTGTTCACGATGCCGGCCGTGCTCGCGGGCGCGGGCACCGTCTCGCTCGTCGTGCTCGCGGTGATCGCCCTGGGCGCGATGGTGCTGGCTGTCTTGTTCGGCCAGCTGACCAGGCGGATCCCCGACTCCGACGGCGGGCTCTACGCCTATGCCCGGCACGAGTTCGGCGACTTCGCCGGGTACCTGACCGGCTGGTGCTACTGGATCCAGGCGTGGGCGGGCAACGCGGCTATCGTTTCCTCCTGGGTGTTCTACGTGGACGCGTTGTTCGGCATCAAGCCGTCGGGCCTGGAGAACTGGGGGATCGCCCTGATCGGGCTGTGGATCCCGGCGGCGATCAACCTGGCCGGGATCAGGCAGACGGCCTGGCTGCAGAACCTCACGGTGGTGCTGAAGTACCTGCCGCTGCTGTTCGTCGGCGTGGTGGGCTGGTTCTTCGTCACCAAGGCCAACTTCGGCGCGTTCAACGCCTCGGGCGGCAGCCTGTACTCGGCGATCGGGATCGCCGCCGGGGTGGCGCTGTTCTCGTTCATCGGCGTGGAGACGGCGGCCATCATCGCCAAGCGGGTGAAGGACCCGCGCCGGAACGTCGGCCGCGCCTCGCTGCTGGGGACCGGCGCCGCCGCCCTCGTCTACCTGGCGGTCTCGGCCGCGGTCATGGGCCTGGTCTCGCACCGCGGGCTGGTGAACAACGGGGCGCCGTTCGTCAGCGCCTTTCAGGCGATCTTCCCGCACGGGGCCTGGGCCGGGAAGCTGGTCGCCGCGCTGGCGGCGGTCTCCGGGTTCGGGGCGCTCATCGGCTGGACCCTGGTCACGGCCGAGGTGTCACGGGCGCCGGCCAATGACGGACTGTTCCCGCGGCCGTTCGCCTGGACCAACCGCAACGGCACGGCCTGGTTCGGCGTCGTGGCCGCGGCGGCGCTGCCGTCGCTGCTGATGCTGTGGCGCTACACCACCAGCTCGGGGCTGACGGTGTTCACCTACCTGGTCGACCTGACCGTGGTCACCGTGGCCATCCCGTACCTGTTCTCGGCCTGCGCCCAGCTCACCTTCCTGGTGTCCCGGCGGCGGCCGATACTCCCCTGGCGGCTGGCCCGGGACCTGTCGGTCGCCGTCGCGGCGGCGCTGTTCTCGCTGTGGGTCACCTTCGCCGCCGGGTACTCGGCGGTCTATCAGGCCATGGTGGTCGTGCTGGCCGGGATCATCCTCTACGCCTTCGTGCGGGCGCACCGCGAAAGCACCGGTCAGATACCAGCGCCCGTGGATCTGGAAACCGCGGCGGCCAGCAACCCGGAGGGACAGTCATGACGTTCAGCGTGCAGTCAGAGGTCGGCCAGCTCCGGCAGGCCATCGTCCACCGGCCGGGCCTGGAGCTGTCCCGGCTCACCCCGCAGAACATCGGCGAGCTGCTGTTCGACGACGTGCTGTGGGCGAGCAAGGCCAAGGAAGAACACGACGTGTTCGCCGAGACGCTCCGCGACCGGGGTGTCCAGGTGCACTACTTCGGGCAGCTGCTGGCCGAGACGCTGGAGCTGCCCGCGGGCCGGGCGTTCGTGCTGGACCGGCTGTGCACCCCCGAGATCCTCGGCCCGACGCTGGCCGGCCCGCTCCGCGAGCTGTTCGACGACCTGGACGGGCCGCGGCTGGCCGAGCACCTGACCGGCGGGGTGCTGCGGGCCGACCTGCGGCCGCTGCGGGCCAAGAGCCTGAAATGGGACATGCTGCGGGCCGATGACTTCCTGCTCCCGCCGCTGCCCAACCACCTGTTCACCCGGGACAATTCCTGCTGGGTGTACGGCGGGGTCTCGGTCAACCCGATGGCCAAGCCCGCCCGGCAGCGGGAGCACCTGCACATGCGGGCCCTCTACCGCTACCACCCCATGTTCGCGGGCGCCGATTTCGTCACCTACTACGGCGGCGACGACGCCGATCACCTGCCCGCCAGCGTGGAAGGCGGCGATGTGCACGTCCTGGGCCACGGCACGGTCCTGATCGGGATGGGGGAGCGGACCACGCCGATGGCGGCCGAGATCCTCGCCCGCGCCCTGTTCGCCAGCGGCCAGGCCCACACCGTGATCGCCGTCGAGCTGCCCAAGTCGCACGCGATGATGCACCTCGACACGGTGATGACCATGATCGACCGCAGCACCTTCGTGCTGTATCCCTTCATCGACCGTCACTTCCGGTCCTGGACCATCACTCCCGACGGTCCCGAGCTGACGGTTACGCGCAACCACAGCCTGTGGGACGCCCTCGCGGCGGCGCTGGGCGTGGACGCGGTCACGGTGCTGATCACCGACGAGGACATCCGGGCGGCCGAGCGGGAGCAGTGGGACGACGGGAACAATTACCTGGCCGTCGCCCCCGGCGTGATCCTCGGCTACGACCGCAACGTCGCCACCAACACGATGCTGCGCAAGCACGGCATCGAGGTGCTCGACGTGCCCGGCAGCGAGCTCGGCCGCGGTCGCGGCGGCCCCCGCTGCATGACCTGCCCGATCCAGCGCGATCCGGCTGAGTGAGACTAATCGAAGCCGAGTAAGGAGTTGTGCATGGACTTGCACGGGCGCAGCCTGCTGAAGGAAACCGACCTCAACGCCGACGAGTTTCTCTTCCTCGTCGGCCAGGCCCGGCAGTTGCGGGCGGACAAGCGCCGGGGCGTGACCGGGCGGCGGCTGGCGGGCCGCAACATCGCCCTGATCTTCGAGAAGACCTCCACCCGGACCCGGTCCGCGTTCGAGGTCGCCGCCCACGACGAGGGCGGCCACGTCACCTACCTCGGCCCGGGGGAATCCCAGCTGGGCCACAAGGAGTCGGTCAAGGACACCGCCCGGGTGCTCGGCCGCATGTTCGACGGCATCGAGTACCGCGGCTTCACCCAGGCCGCCATGGACACCCTCGGCGAGTTCGCCGGGGTGCCGGTCTGGAACGGGCTCACCGACACCTGGCACCCGACCCAGATGCTGGCCGACATCTTGACCATGACCGACCACTGCGACAAGCCGCTGGCCGATGTGTCCTTCTGCTACCTGGGCGATGGCCGCAACAACACCGCGAACTCGCTGCTGGTCACCGCGGCCACGCTCGGCATGGACGCCCGCATCTGCGCCCCATCCGCGCTCCAGCCGGCCGCGGAGATCCGCGCCATCGCCGCGGGCCTGGCCGCCATCTCCGGTGCCCGGCTGCTGGTGACCGACGACGTCAGCGCGGGCGTGGCCGGGGCGGACTTCGTCTACACCGACGTGTGGCTGTCCCTCGGCGAACCGGAGGACCAGTGGGGTGCCCGGATCGACCAGCTCCTGCCCTACCAGGTCAACGCGGCGGTGCTGAAGGCCACCGGCAATCCGGCGGTCAAGTTCCTGCACTGCCTGCCCGCCTTGCATAACCGGGACACCGAGATCGGCCAGCAGATCTACGCCACGCGCGGGCTGGACGCCCTGGAGGTCACCGACGAGGTCTTCGAGTCACCCGCATCCGTGGTGTTCGATCAGGCGGAGAACCGGATGCACACGATCAAGGCCCTCATGATCGCCACGCTCGGCCCGGCGGGCTGAGCGATGCGCGTCGTCGTCGCCCTCGGCGGAAACGCCCTGCTCGAGCGGGACGAGCGGCCGGACGCCGCGATCCAGCGGCGGCATGTCCGGCAGGCCGCCGCCGCCCTCGCCCCGCTGGCCGCCGATCACCAGCTCGTCCTCTGCCACGGCAACGGGCCGCAGGTGGGGGTGCTGGCGCTGGAGAGCCAGGCGGATACCCAGCTGAGCCAGCCGTATCCGCTCGACGTGCTCGTCGCCCAGACCCAGGGCATGATCGGGTACTGGCTGGTCCAGGAGTTCGGCAACGCGGGCGTCGCCCAGCGGGTGGCGTGCGTCATCAGCCAGACGGTCGTCGACCCGTCCGATCCCGCGTTCGGTCACCCCGCCAAGTTCATCGGCACCAGCTACGATCACGACGAAGCGCAGGCGGTGGCCGCCCGCCGGGGCTGGACCGTCGCGGCCGACGGGCCCCGCTGGCGGCGCGTGGTGGCCTCGCCCCGGCCCCAGGGGCTGGCGGAGATCGAGACCGTGCGCTCCCTGGTCGACGCCGGCGTCCTCGTGGTCTGCGGCGGGGGCGGCGGCGTCCCGGTGATCCGGTCGGGCACCGGCGAGCTGACCGGCGTGGAAGCCGTGGTCGACAAGGACCTGACCGCGGCCGAGCTGGCGATCGCGCTCAAGGCCGACCGCCTGCTCGTGCTCACCGACGTGCCCGCGATCATCCGCGGCTACGGCACCCCGGAGGCGCGGCCGATCCAGGCCATCGACACCGCCGCGCTGTCGGCCATGACGTTCCCGGCCGGATCGATGGGACCCAAGGTCGAGGCGTGCATCCGCTTCGTCACGGCGACTGGCCAGCCAGCCGCGATCGGCGCGCTGGGCGATGCCGCCGGCATCCTGGCCTGCCGAGCCGGCACCACCATCAGCGCCGCGCGGTCCCCGTGCCCGAGCGGCCCGGTGCCGCGCGGCTCGCCCGGGCGTGATCCGGAGGGGCATCGTCGTGTCGCGGGCACGGTGCGCCGGCCCGGTCAGGCCTCGCTGGCCGGGCAGGCTGGTCAGCCTCACCGCCTGACTGCGCACGGGGCCGGATTCAGGGCGAGGCCGGTGCCATCCCGGGGCCGATGATCCGGACACCGTGCCGTCCGGGCAGCGGAAATGCTGCCAGGTCACGCCATTGAGATGCGGACCGTGCCGATGAACCCGACTCCCGCGGCCAGATCGCCGCGCGGGTGGCGTCGAAGTCGCCGACGCCGAAGCCGACGGCCGGCCCGGTGGTGAAGAAGGAATGGAAATCATCGCCGGACCGTAGAACTCCAGCATCGTGCCATCACCGAGACGGAATCTCGCCGCATCCGCGCTCTGCCTGGCGACCGGCACGCCGATGACATCCCGGAACAGCCAGGCCATCTCGGCCGCCCGTCGCTGCGCAGGCCCACGAAGGCCACCTTCTCTACCGTCACCGGTTACTCCTTCGGCCTGTAGATGTCCCCGCCAGGCGGCGAGGGACGCGTACCTGACCATCATTCCGGGTGCGCAGGACGACCCGGCCGAGGTTGCTCCGGGTCGCCACCAGGTCGATGGCCTTGGCTATCTGCTCGAGCGGGAGATCGGTGTACTTCGGATGCAGCCGGCGGCGAGCAGGTCCATGGCTGGCGCGGCGCTGGGTGACCAGGCCGGGCCGGGTCCGGCTGATCAGGCCAATGGAGAACCCGATGACCGACTTCAGCTCGCCGAGCAGGCTTCCGGCGTCCACGGTGCCGCCGCCGCTGAAGACGACCAGCCTGCCGAACGGGTTGAGGGCCCCGACGCCGCGCTGGACGAGTTCGCCTCCGACGCCGTCGAGGACCAGGACAGGCCGACCTGGAGAGGGGTAGGGCCGCGGACCGCAGCCCTGTATTCATGTGTCGGCCTTGACGTACTGCACGATGATGACGACCTGCCCGTCCGGACTCTCCGTGACCGTGTACCAGATGGTCAAGCCGTCCGACGGAAGCTGGAGACGGTAGGCACGGGCTGCGGCTCACTCCTGCGAGTTCGTCCCAGATGCTCTCCGGGCCGCGCAGCACCGGGTCACTCACTAATTCACCACGCCGCTGCCAGTTCCTCGCGAGTGAAGGTACGGCCTTTCCCGGAGTCTGAACGTATGCGCTTCAGAGCTTCACGATCCCCGGCCTCACGGCGCAGCGGCCGGTTCTCAGCCCGGAGCGCGTCAAGTTCTGCTCGCGGGACCGACACCATGTCTTCGGCGTGCGCGGTCATGTGAACTCCTCACCATCACGAGGGCTGTTCATCTCCGAGTCTACGCACCATGCGTCGCCTGCCCCGTCAGGAAACCTTCCGCACCCCGTTGCCGGCTCTAGCGATCCATCGAGGTCAGTATGCGACGCCCGCGGCGTCGAGCAGGGCTCGCAGCGACTCCGAAGACAGGGCGGCGATCTCGGCGGCGCTGCGCGTGGCGTTGTGCGGCGAGAACACCTCCGGACTCACCTGACGCAAGGCATCCATGCTGGCCAGGGTGCGCACGATCTCGATCAGCGGGAACTCGCCGGTGCCGGGCCAGCCGCGGTCGAAGCAGTTCTCCTCCAGGGTCACGCCGGCCGGCAGCCGCAGCGGCCCGTCGTTGAGCTGCACGCAGTGAATCCGGTCACCCGGGATATCCGTGAGCATGTCCAGGGTCGATCCGCTGCGCACGTAGTGGAGGGTGTCGAAGACGATCCCGCCGTTCGGCCGTCCCGCGGCCGCGACGATCGACCACGCCTGGCCGAGCGTCTTGACTCCCCACATGGGGAGGTTCTCGAGGTCGCACGTGACGCCGCATCGCGCCGCGAGATCGCAGGTAGCCGCGTAGTGCTCGACGACCTCGTCCGAGGTGTAGATGCCTTCGGCGAAGGTGGCGTTCAGACTGCAGTACGCGATGCCGAGCTGTTCGCACAGCTCGAAGAACTCGATCGCCCCGATGTCGAAGTTATCGACGTAGGAGGCGTCCATGTTGGTGGGGAGCCAGCGCGGGTTCCAGTTGCTGAGCGGATCGAGGCGCGTGATGGCCACGTCGTTCTCGGCGGCGATCTCGAGCATGTCCCCAGGGCGGAGTCCGCCCTTGATCGTGTCGCGGGTCTCGTGCGGATGCAGGGACAGCTGGCCGAACCCGGCCAGCCGGGCGGCGGCGATCTTGTCGCGGAAGCCGAGGTGGCGGACGTTGGCGAACGGCATGACCAGCGGGTCGCGGACCCGGCCGGAGGTCACCTCGTCGTGGGCCGGGTTCATGCGCTGTCCCTTTCGTCGTCCGTCATCCGCAGGATCGGCTTGATGACCTGTCCGCTTTCCATGTCGGCGATGGCACGCTGGATATCGCCGAACCGGTAGCCGCTCACCAGCCGGTCGACCGGGAAGCGTCCCTGCCGGTACAGCTCGATCAGCCGCGGCACGAGCGTGCGCGCCTGGGAGTCGCCCTGGATGGTCCCGCGGACGGCCCGGCCGTTGAGCAGGGCGTTCATGTTGAGGCTGGTCCGGGTGCCGGCCGGGGCGCGCCGGCCATCACGACGGTTCCCGTCATCGCGAGCGAATCCAGCGCGCTGGCGACGACGTCCGGGTGCCCCGTCGTGTCGAAGATGTAGTCGGCCCCGTCTCCGGTGAGCCGCTGGATGGCGTCCCGGGCCCCGCGGTCGGAAGCGTCGACCGTGTGCGTCGCCCCCAGCTCCGCTGCCGTCTCCAGCCGCCCGGGGTTCGCGTCGACCGCGATGATCTGCCGCACGCCCAGGTGAACCGCCATCATCAGGGCGGCCAGCCCGACGGTGCCGGTCCCCAGGATCGCCAGCCGTGAGCCGGGTCGCAGGTCCATGACGTTCAGGACCGCTCCGGCGCCGGTCGACACGCCGCAGCCGAAGGCGGGCGCGAGCGCGAGCGGCAGCTCGCGGTCCAGGATCACGGCCGAGCTGGCCGCGGCCAGCGTGTGGGAGGCGAAGGAAGACTGCTGGAAGACATGACCGTTGACCCGCGTCCCGTCGTCCTCCCGCCGCCATCCGGACGAACCGTCGAGACGCGCCCCGCCGAAGGCCAGGGCGAAGCCGTGCTCGCAGTAGGCCAGCGACCCGCGCACGCACTGCGGGCACGACCCGCAGAAGGGGTAAGTCAGCAGGACGTGGTCACCGATGCTCACGCCGGTAACCGCGCTGCCGACGGCGGTGACCACCCCGGCGCCCTCGTGCCCGGGGATGACCGGGAACTCCGGGACCGGGTATCCGCCGTCGCGGATGTGGAGATCGGTGCGGCAGATGCCGGTGGCCGCGATGCGGACCGCGATCTCGCCGGGCGCGGGTTCGCCCAGATCGAACTGCTCGATCGTCGGCACTGCTCCAGGGCTGGCGACGACGGCCGCTAGGCACTTCAACGCGTTTGTTCTCCTTCTGGCGCTCGCCGCGGGCCGGGCCCTGAGCGGGCATCTCGCCATCGTGACATACATGGAACATCGTTCCAAAACAGAAGCTCCCGATACCTGTCGTGATAAAAGCTTGCGTGCCACCGCCCGCAGCCCGGCTCGTCGTGACCGGAAGCGGAGGCAGCCGGGACTACTATCCCTATCAGTGCGTCCGGCGACTGGCCGGGCAGCTCGGAACGCCCTGCTGGAACTGCCGGCGATCACGCCGGGATGATCCGGCACCCCGCTGAGTTCGCGGCCCGGCTGCGAAGCCTGCTACGGCCGCCGGACCCGGGGACCCGGACCACCGAGGACCACGAGGGGGTGACGAAATGTTCTTCCTGATCAGACGCCTGATTCGGTGGCTGAAGATGCGGCGTAACCGCCGTGCCTAGGGTCATCACCATGACACCGGCATCACCGGCCGCGCCGCCGTCCGCACGGCGGTCCGCGGCCTGGCCCCCTGATCCTGGCGGCCGCGCGCGTAAGTCCAACGGCCGGCTGGCGGTACACCAGGAGCGCCACGTCGTCGGCGTGCGCGTCGCCGGGCAAGAGGGCGGACAGGTGGTCGGCGACTTGCTCGGGGGACAAGGAGCGGCTCTCCGATGCTCACGTCGGCAACCGCGCTGCCGACAGCGGTCACCACTCCGGCGCCTTCGTGTCCCGGGATGACCGGGAAGTCAGGGACCGGGTACCCGCCGTCGCGGATGTGGAGGTCGGTCCGGCAGATGCCGGTGGCCGCGACGCGGACCGCGATCTCGCCGGGGGCGGGCTCGTCCAGGTCGAACTGCTCGATCGTCAACGCTGCTCCGCGGCTGGCGACGACGGCCGCTGTGCACTTCAACCGGCTTCCTCTCCTCGCTGTGTCCTCGGCGGACCGGGCGGTACGGGGCTTTAGCCGGAGGCAGGCTGGCGGTACACCAGGAGCGCGACGTCGTCGGCGTGCACGTCGCCGGGCATCAGGGCGGACAGGTGATCGGCGACCTGTTCGGGGGACAGGTAGCGGCTCTGTTCCAGCGCATCGCAGACGCGCTGGATACCCGCGTCGATCACCTCCAGGCGGCGTTCGACCAGCCCGTCGGTGTACAGCACGAGGGTGGACCCGGCCGTCAGCCCGGCGGTCGCCTCGGTGCGATCGCAGTCGGCGGTGACGGCCAGCGCCGGGGACACGGCGCCATCGAGCGTGCGTACCGTGCCGTCGAGGTGGGCCAGCAGGGCGGGCGGGTGGCCGGCGCTGCTGTACCGCACGGTGCTGGCCCGCGGGTCGATGACGGCGCAGAACACCGTGGTGCAGTCGGCTCCCGGTAGCAGGGCGCTGAACCGGTCGAGCGAGCGCAGGACCTGGGCCGGGCCGTTGTTCTCCAGCAGGAGCGCGCGCCCGGCGCTGCGCAGCTGACCCATGACCGTCGCGGCGGCCAGTCCGCGCCCGGGTACGTCGCCGACCACGACCGCGCAGCGGCCCCCGGGCAGCTCGACGACGTCGTACCAGTCACCGCCGACCTCCAGGGCGGCTCCGGCCGGCTTGTAGCGAACCGCCAGGCCGGCGGGCAGGTCGGTCGGGCCGAGGATGGAACGTTGCAGGGTGAGCGCTACCTGACGCTGTTCCTCGTACGCCCGGGAGCGGGTGAGCGCCCGCTGCAGGTGCGCGCACAACTGAACGAGCAGGGCGCGGTCGAAGGTGGGGAACGGCCGCGGCGAAGCGAAGTCGAGCCAGACCAGCGCCGCCCGGGTGCCGTCGGAGATCGGGGCCCCGACGCCGGTGACTGCCGCCGCGGCCGGCTGCCCGGCCGGAGCCGTGACCAGCTCCGCCCCGCGGGCATGCTCCTCCGCTCCGGCCGGGAGGCCGGTCGGGAGGCCGGTCTCTGTCGCCGGCCCCGTGGTGGCGACCGGACGCGGGCGGCCAGCCGTATCCCAGGTCACGATCGTCACCCGGACGGCCTGCCAGACGGCACGGATCTCGGCCAGCGCGACGTCGAGGAGGCGGTCGCTGTCGTTGATCCCGGTGAGTTCCCCGGCCAGGCGGGCGATGGCCGCGTCGCGTTCGGCGGCGAGGTGCTCGACGGTGATATCGCGTACGGTACCGATGATGAGCCGCTGGTCACGGTCGCGCACCGTGTCGATGGCTATGTCGGCCCACAGGCTCCGGCCGTCGCGGTGGCGCAGCGGGAGGGTGAAGCGACCGCGCCCTTCCGCCAGCACGGTCGCGAGCGCGGCGCTGATCTGGGCGAATCCTTCCGGGTCGGCTGTCTCGGGCGGCCACCAGGGGTGCGGGGTGAGCCAGGGGAGTTCGGCGGCGGGATAGCCGAGGAGCCCGGTGAACGCGTCGTTGATCTCGATGACGGTGCCCTCGGCGGTGGCGACGAACAACCCGTCCTGCATGGCCTTGACCAAGGCGGTGCGCCACGCGGATTCGTGGTTGCGCACCCGGGCCAGGTCGAGATTCGAACGGACCCGCGCGAGCAGCTCAGCGGAGGAGAACGGCTTGACCAGGTAGTCGTCGGCGCCCGGCGGCCAGGCCCTCGATGGCGGCCTCCTCCCCGGCCCGCGCCGACAGGAAGATCACCGGGATGCGCGCGGTCCGCGGGTCGGCGCGCAAGGCGCTCAGCAACCCGAAGCCGTCCAGTCCGGGCATCATGACGTCGGTCAGGATCAGGTCGGGCTCGGCCCGGCGGGCCCGTTCGAGCGCCTGCCGACCGTCCGCCGCCGTTGTCACCGCATAGGTGCGCGCGAGCAGATCCGTGAGGTACTGCCGCATGTCGGCGTTGTCTTCGGCGACGAGCACCGCGTCACGGCCGGCTGGTCCCGGCGAGGCCGCGCCGGAGACCGGGCTGCTCCACTGCCGGGCCTCCTCGACATAGCGGCCGGCCGAACCTGACGCTGGCACCGGCGTCAGCTGCCCGTGGGCCGGGCGGGCCGGGATGCGCACGATGAACGTGCTTCCCTCGCCCACGCGACTGTCCGCCTCGGTGTCGCCGCCGTGCAGCCGGGCCAGCTCGCGGACGAGGGCCAGCCCGATCCCGGAGCCTTCATGCGACCGGCCGGCGGTGCCGCGGACCTGGTGGAAGCGCTCGAAGATCAGCGGGAGCTGATCGGCCGCGATGCCGGCCCCGGTATCGCTCACCCGCAGTTCGATGGTGCCATCGGCCGTCCGCACGCTGATCCGGATCTCGCCGGCCAGGGTGAATTTCACCGCGTTGGACAGCAGGTTGAGGACGATCTTCTCCCACATGTCCGGGTCGACCAGGAAGCGGTCCGGCTGGGACGGGCAATCGACGGCGAAGGTGAGGCCGGCCCGCTCCACCGCGGACGCGAACGACTCGGCCACGCCGCGGGTCAGCTCACCGATCTCGACCGCGACGGGTTCGGGCTGCAGCCGGCCGCCCTCGATCCGGGCGAAGTCGAGCAGCATGTCCACCATCCGCCGCAGCCGCCCGGAGTTGCGGTAGATGATCTCCAGCCGCTGCCGCTGCGCGGGCGGCAGGGGGTACTCGGCGTCGGCCAGGCCGTCGGTCGCCGGGCCGGCGATCAGGGCCAGCGGCGTGCGCAATTCGTGGCTGACGCTGGTGAAGAACTCGGTCTTAGCCCGGTCGAGCTCGGCGAGTTCCTCCGCGCGCCGCCGCTGGGCCGCATAGGCCTCGGCATCGGTGGCCGCCGCGGCGACCTGCCTGGCCACCAGTGTCAGGAAGCCCTGGTAATCCTCATCGAGCCGCAGGTAACGGCTCACCCCGAGCACGAGTGCGCCCCGCGCGCGGCGCTGGCCGGCGACCGCGAGGGGAAGCGAGACCGCGACGTCGGCGTCCGCGTCGCCGGCCGGGCTCGCGCCGGGCTGCGCGAGCCCGGGCCAGCGCCCGGCCAGCCCGGTTCGCGTCGTGCCCGTCCCGGTCGTGGCGGTCTGCCAGATCCAGTCACCCTCCCCGCCGCCGCGCAGTTCGGCGGGCAGCCGATCCGGATCGGCCAGGCCGAAGCTAGCCACCGGGCGAGCCTGGCCGTCCGCGTCGTCGAGCAGGTAGGTAATGCCGAACGGCAGGTCAGCGCGATGCGTCCCCAGGGCCTGCATCGCCGTGGCGCACGTCTCCGTGACGCTGGCCGCATGCGCGGAGCGGCTGGCGCTGAGTTCCTGGAGCGCCCGGATCCGGCGCGCGCCGAGTACCTGCCTGGTGCTCTCGGTCACCACGGTGAACACCCCGCCGGCCCGGCCGCCGGGCACCGGGATCGGGCTGTAGGCGAAGGTGAAGTAGACCTCCTCGTCGAAGCCGTGCCGCTGCAGGATCAGCCGCAGGTCCTCGTGGTAAGTCGGCTCGCCGCGCTCGAGGACGGCCGTGAGCATGCTCCCGACCACCGGCCAGGCGTCGGCCCAGACCTGCGCGCAGGGCAGGCCGAGGGCGGGATGCTTGGCCCCGAGAATCGGGACGAAGGCGTCGTTGTACACCATGGCCAGCTGCGGGCCCCACATGACCAGGATGGGGAACGGGCAGTTCAGGGCGACGCTCACCGCCGTCCGCAGCTCCGGCGGCCAGTCCCGGTAAGGCCCGAGCGGGGTCGACGGCCAGTCGGTCTGCTCGATCAGCGCCGCGAGCGGACCGTCGTCCCGCGTCATCAGCAGCTCGGCCGGAGAGGAGGAATCCCGGCCGCGCCGGGCATCGCGAGCACGCCGGCCGTCGCGAGCGCTCCGCGTCTTCCAGCTGACCATGATCCCGCCTTCCGCATCCGAGCCTAGCTAGTCGGACGCCTCAATCGGGAGCAGGTATGTCCATGTGGAGCCGGACGATGGTTCCGCTCTCATCCGAGTGCAGCTCGACCAGATCGCAGACCTGGCGCACCAGCCAGAGCCCGTGGCCGCCCGTCGCGTCGGGAGGCGGCTTGTGCATGCCCGCGAACGGGTCGGTGATGATGCCGTCGTCGCGTAGCTCACAGGTAATCGCCTGGCCGTCGAACCAGACCCGCATGGTGCCGGGTGACCGGGCGTGGCGGATGGTGTTAGCGGCGACCTCGCTGACCGCGAGCACGAAATCGACGACGCGATCATCCGGCAGGCCTGCCTCCCGGGCCTGGGCTTCCGCCAGACTGCGGACCTGCGACAGGTCAGTGGTGTAGGTGAAGGTCTGCATTAGCGCGCGGTCTCGGCGGCGGCCCGCTGCCGCCTCGCGGAGCTGGGACACCTGGTGTGATCGGCAGAGCTGCTCGCCGGCATGACACCCGGGCTGCCCGGTGCGGCCGCCGGCAAACCCTCCGAACCCGGAGATTGCCGGCGCCGGTCATGGCGGGTGGCCATCAGCCGGTCTCGGCCGCCCGGTTCATGGCGGCGCTCAGGTCCGGGTACATGTCGATCACCCGGTCGGTTCCGGTCAGTTCCAGCACCCGCCGCACGGCCGGGCTACTGGTCGCCAGCCGCAGTTCCGTGCCGGCCGCCACCGCCCGGCGATGGGCTCGGAGCAGTATCTGAATCCCGCTCGAGTCGCAGAACACAGTCTCGGTCATATCGACGACCAGCATCACGGCACTGGCGTCCACGGCCCGCGTGAGCTCGGCCCCCACCTGCTCGGCGTTAGTAACGTCGATCTCCGCGGGCAGCGCGATCACTGAATCCTCGCCCACTCGGCGTACGGGAGACATATCCGGGGACACTGCCCTACCTCCTGATTCCGCCGGCCGAACTCTGTGCGACCCTACCTCGCGGCCCGACCGGAGCGAATCCGCTGAGGTAAGCGTAATCATTATCGCGAGCGGCGCCGTCCGGACGCATGCTTCTACAGTGACGTGAACTGCTGCCACAGCAGCACGACGTTGAGCACGCTGACGGCCGCGGTGATGAGCCACAAGGCGGCCGTCGTCCAGGGACCGGCCGCGAACGATCCCATGATGCGCCTGCTGCGGGTGATGAGGGCCAGCGGGATGAGGGCGAACGGGATCCCGAAACTGAGAATCACCTGGCTGAACACCAGGACCCGCGTCGGGCTGACCCCGGCTGCCAGCACCGCGAGCGCCGGGACGACGGTAATGACCCGGCGCACCAGGACCGAGCCCCGGCGCGCGATGAAGCCGTCCATGATGACCTGGCCGGCCAGCGTGCCGACGCCGGACGAGGAGATGCCGGAGGCGAGCAGGGCCACCGCGAACGCCAGCGCCGCGCCGCCGCCGACCAGGTCGGCCAGCCCGGCGTGCAGTCGCGTGATCGACGCGGGCCCGGAACCGCCGCCCCGGAACACCACCGCGGCGACGATCAGCATGGCCAGGTTGACCAGGCCGGCCAGGCCGAGAGCGATGATGACGTCCCAGCGTTCGTACCGCAGCAGCCGCGCCCGGTCGCGATCGCTCCGGCAGCGGGTCCGCTCGGCGGTCAGGGCCGAATGGAGGTAGACGACGTGCGGCATGATGGTGGCCCCGACGATGCTGACCGCCATCAGGACCGCGCCGTGGCCGGGCAGGGACGGGACCAGGCCGGCCGCGGCCTGCCGGGCGTCCGGGCCGATGCGCAGCAGGTCGTAGCCGAACCCGGCGAGCACGATCAGCAGCAGGAACCCGATGGCGCGCTCGAACGGCCGGCACCCTTTGAGCTGGATGGCCAGCACGGCGAACGCGGCCAGCGCGGCCAGCAGCCCGGCCGCGGCCAGCGGGATCCCGAACAGCAGGTTCAGGCCGACGGCGGCGCCGACCACTTCGGCCAGGTCGGTGGCGATGGCGACCAGTTCGGCCTGAAGCCACAGGCCGCGCACCACGGCGGGCCGGTACCACTCGCGGCATATCCGCGGCAGCGACTGGCCGGTGACGATGCCGACCTTGGCCGCGAGGAACTGCACCGGCATGGCCAGCAGGCTGGCCAGCACGACGACCCAGGCCAGCCGGTAGCCGAACAGCGCGCCGGCGCTGGTATTGGCGGCGAAGTTTCCCGGATCGACGTAGGCGACAGCGGCGACGAAGGCCGGCCCGAGCGCGAGTGCCACGGCGCGAAACTGGCCTGGTCGCGACCGGCCGGGTGACGCCGGGACGGAATGGACAGCGTCACGGCCGGCCGCGACGGCGGGATCGCGCCGGGCCGGCCGTGACGCCAGATCCTCGGTCAGCCGCTGGTGTGGAGCTGGCCGTTGACGCCGTGCGGGTAGAAGCCGCCGCTGTTGGCGACCTTGGGCGTCAGGTAGACGATGTTCAGCACCTGGCCGGGGGAGCGGCCGAAGGCCAGCCCGTTGGAGTCGGTCGGCACGATGTTGGCCTTGCCGTTCACGATGATGCCCTGGTCGTCATCGGTCGGGCCGTCCAGGCTGTCGCGCGCGTTGGAGATGGCGTTGGCCGCGGCGGCCAGGCCGCGGTCGTAGAGGACGGTGCGGATGTTCGCCGCGTGGTAGGCCTCGACCGCGAGGATGCCCGCGGCCGCGCCCAGGTAGGTCCGGTTGCTGATCAGCGGGGCGGCGCCCTTGTAGGCGGTCACGCCGACGTCCTCGAAGATGAAGGCGCCGAGCAGGAAATTGTCCTCGTTGGCGAAGACGTCGAAATGCTGGCCCGGCTTGATCAGCCCGGCCGCGGTGGCCGCGGCGGAGAAGCTGCTCTTGATGTTGATCTCCGGGCGGGCCACGGCGGCGCCGCCGAGCGCGCCGCGCAGGAACCGGACGTGCTCGTATTCGTCCTTGGCGATCTCGGTGGCGAACTGCTGGATCCCCTTGCTCTTGAACGGGACCGCCCGCCCGCCCTCGACCGGGCCGCGGCGGCCCTTGCCGTGGGTCAGGTTGGACGGCAGGCCCGACCCGTAGACGGCGTAGGAGTAGAACTCCGCCTCCAGGTACTCGAGGTTGAGCGCGAAGTTCAGGATCGCGCTGTCGGAGATGCTGTTGGACTCGACGGCCGCCGACGCGGACGGCGCTTCCATCCCGGCCAGGAAGCCCGCGCCCACGAGGCCCAGGCCGGCCGCGCTCGCAGTCTTCATGAACTGACGCCTGTCGGCCGGGTTCTCGGCGCTGCGGTCGATCAGCTTGCCGACGTATTTCCTACCAAACACCGTTGTTCCTTTCGAAGACTGATGGTGCGTACCTAAGCCTTCGGAGCGAAGACGCGACCGGATTAGCTACTGGCTTGTTTTTCTTGAAAACCGCGTCTGGCCTGGCAATATGCACCCTTATCAGAGCTCCAGGCGCAGAGAAGGATGCTGGTCAGGGGCAATCTGAATGAACACCAGGACCGAATGGCCGTCTATGAGCGACAGCAACGGCAGGCTCAGCACGCCTGGACGGCCGGCCTCAGCTGGACGCGCTGATCATGACGGTGGGGGAGGGCGACGCCGGCGCCTTCGACCAGCTGTACCGGGAACTCGCGGGTCCGGTGTACCGCACCGCCTTGTCCGTGCTGCGGGATCCGGCCCAAGCCGAGGAAGTGGCCCAGGAGGTCCTGCTCGAGGTGTGGCGGACCGCCACCCGGTTCGACCCGGCCAGGGGCACGGCCGAGGCGTGGGTGCTGACCATCGCCCGGCGCCGCGCCATCGACCGCGTCCGCTCGGCTGCCGCCGGCACGGCCCGCGAGCAGCGCGACGGCCGGATCCAGACGTCCTGGGACCAGGTCAGCGAGGCGGTCCAGGAGATCCTGGACCGCGAGCGGCTGACGTATTCGCTGCAGCAGCTGACCGGACCGCAACGCCAGGTCATCATGCTCGCCTTCTACGGCGGTCACACCTACACCGAGGTCGCGACGATCCTCGGCATCGCCGTCGGGACGGTGAAGAGCCGGATCCGGGCCGGCCTGACCAGGATGCGCGAAAGCATGAGCACCAGCTAACGGCGGACCTGCCCTGCACAAGCTCTTCGCGCCCCGCAACTGCGCCCACGTCAACCCGGAAAGCCCGTGACCCAGGGCAGCGGGATCTGCTCAAGCAAAAGACTTATACCGAACGGGCCGGGCTCTCCCTTCCCGTCCATAGCCCGGACCGAGTCGCCGGGCGGTCGCGGCCGCGAGGCTACCTGACCTCGGTCAGCCGCGGGCCTGAGTGCCGATGGTGACGGCGCAGCTCGCGTGGCCGTGCTTCTGGAGATAGCGCTGGTGGTATTCCTCGGCCCGGTAGAACGCCGACGCCGGCGTGATCTGGGTGACGATCGGCCGTCGTCGCGCTGGCTGCTCGGCGTCGCGCGACGCGATCGCGACCGCCTCCTGGTCCGCTCCGTGGCAGAAGATCGCCGAGCGGTACTGGCTGCCGAAGTCCATGCCCTGGCGGTTGCGGCTGGTCGGGTTGTGGATGCTCCAGAACGTCGCGAGCAGCTGGGCGTAGCTGACCTGCGCCGGGTCGAACCACACCTCCACGGCCTCGGCGTGGCCGGTGTGGTGACCGCAGACCTGCCGGTAGGAGGGATTGGGGACGTGCCCGCCGGTGTAGCCGACGGCGGTCTGCAGCACGCCGGGGATCTGGCGGAAGGCGGCCTCCACACCCCAGAAGCAGCCCGCCGCGAAGGTCGCGCGCTCGGCGCCCGCGGGGCCGTGGCCCTCGAACGGCGGCGGCAGTTCCTGCGGGGCGGCGGAATCTCGCTGGCTGAGCTTGAACATCAGAGGTGCCTCCAAACCTGTACTTAGTACAGTCAGCGAAAGGTGACCACCTTTTGTTCCGGACCGGTTCGAGGAGGACGTGACCGCTGGCCGTGAGGTCAGCCGGTGAGGCCGGGGTTGCGCGGGTAGGGGCGGTAGGCGGTCTGCCGGGCGGCCAGCAGGTGGCCGGCGACGAGTCGCCGGAGCGTGAAGCGGACGCGCCGGCCGGTGTGCCCGTCGTCGCCGGGCCGGCCGGGTTCGCCCCACTCGATCTCTGCGGTGCCGTTGAGCTGGAGGGTGCGGCCGGTGGTGAAGTCCAGGAACAGCAGCGCGGTTTCCGGGTCGATGGCGAGGTTGCCGAAGCTGTTGAACATGTTGTTGCCCGGGTAGTCCGGCCACCACAGCTGACCGCCGTCCACGCGGACGAACCCGGGCGGGCCGCCCCGGTGGGAGGCGTCGCTGCCCCGTCCGGGGTGGGTGGTGCCGAGGAAGAAGGTGTCCGCGCCCCGGATCAGCTCGATGTCCTCGGACGAGAGGGCGCTGCCGTGCCGCGCGCAGCCGGCCTCGGCCTGACTGGGGCGCTCGGGGGCCAAGATCCGCTGCTGGATGTACTGGGGGCAGTTGCCGTAAGTCTGCTCGACCGCGATGACCAGCCGCTCCGGTCCGGCCTGGATGAGGGTTCCGTTGATCCGGACGCGACGGCGGGCGGCGAACTCCACCACGACCATCCCGACCGGCTGATCCGGCGGCAGCCCGTGCAGCGGGTCGTCGGCCGGGAGCGTGGTGCTGACCTGGAGCGTGGTCGCGGAGGTGACGCCGAGGAACCCGGGGCGGCCGGTCAGCGGCGTGACCCACAGCCGGCCCGCGCGGTCCCGCCCGGTCAGCGCGGCGAAGGTCCGGTCGGACAGGAACCGGGCGATCCCCCCGTCTAGCTCGGCCGGCTCCAGCATCCGCACCAGGCGGGCCGCCTCCGCCGCTACCCCGGCCTGGTGCTGGACGGCCAGTTCACCCGCGTGGAAACCCTCGTCGGCCAGCCGCTGCGTTTCTGGCTTGACCTGCTCACATTCCACGGCCGATCCCTTCCTTCTGCTGCCCTCCCGACCCTATTGGCATAAAACTTCGACGACTGACGAAGCAAATGACCGGTACAGTCGTGACGTGCCGCCGGCTAGAGGGAAACACCCAGGCCCGTCAGGTTCCGCGGGCGGTGATCGCGACCTGGCCAGTGTCGGGGCGCTCGTCGCCGACCGGGCCAGGTGCCAGATGCTCGTAGCCCTCGGGGACGGGCGGTCGCTGCCCGCCGGCCGGCTGGCCGCGGTGGCGGAAGTCAGCGCGTCGACCGCCAGCAGTCATCTGCACAAGCTGGTCGCGGGCGGACTGCTCGTGGTGGAGAACGCGGGGCGGCGTCGCAACTACCGGCTGGCCGATCCGGAGGTCGCGGTCCTCATCGAAGCGCTGGAGCGACTCGCCCCCGCCCTGCCGATCCGGTCACTCGGGCAGAGCCAGCAGGCCCGGGCCTGGCGGCAGGCCAGGGTCTGTTACGACCACATGGCCGGCGCCCTAGGTGTCGGGCTGATGCGCTCCCTGCTCGAGCAAGGTCACCTCGGGCCAGTCCACGAGGCCGCGGCAGTGGACCCCGGCCAGGCCCGGTACTCGGTCACCGCAGCCGGGGCGGCCTTCCTCGAGACGCTGGGCGTAGCGATCCCCTCCGGTCGCCAGCCCGTCCGGCATCACCTGGACTCCACCGAAGACGGCCCGCACATCTCCGGCCTCCTGGGGCGGGCCCTGCTGGCGGATTCGTCGATCTCGGCTGGCTGCAACGCCACCAACGGCGCCTCCACATCACGCCGCCGGGCCGCCAGGGTTTCGGGCAGCAGTTCGGCATCTCCCTCGACGACTTACCGCCGCTCACAAGGACCGGAACATGATGTGCAGGCCCACCAGGCCGTGCTCCGGGTGGTCGAAGGACGCCGGGGCGGTCCCGATGATCGTGAAGCCGAGGGAGCGCCACAGGTGCACGGCCGCGGCGTTCGACTCGACGACCGCGTTGAACTGGATGCCGGTAAAGCCCGCCGAGCGAGACCAGTCGAGGACGTACTGCCCGAGGGCGCGACCGGTGCCGTGGCCCTGGTGGGCCGGGTCGACCAGGAACAACGCGGTCGCTATGTGCGACCCGCGGCCAGGCCGGTTGGCGCCCATTTTCGCTGATCCCACGATGGCGCCGTCCCTGACCGCTACCACCGTCTGGCCGGGCGGCTGCTCCATCCACCAGGGCCGCGCTTCTTCCAGGCTCTGCCGCTCGGGGAAGGGGTATGTCTTCCCCTCGGCCATGATCGCGGCGTAGAAGGGGTAGATCAGCGGCCAGTCGGTGTCAGTAGCTCGCCTGATCACGATGCGGCTCAGGAGCAGACCACGCGCCGCGCGATGAGCAGTGCGGGCACGAGCAGCCAGATCAGTCCCCATCCGCCGAAGGCGATGGCGAGCACGAGGGCCGCGATCACCAGGCCGGCCAGCGCGGGCCGGAACGGCGGGGCCACGCGGCCGGGCGATGACAGCGGGCGGGCGCCGGGGGAACTGGCCGCCGGGATCCGGGCGGCGGGCCGGCTGGCGGGGAGGTCGGCCAGGAGTTCGAGTGAGCTCACCGTAGGTCCGCGCGGTCAGCGCCCGCCCGGTCCGCTCGTCGAGCTCGGCCGCTGTCAGCCTGCCCGCCTGGAAGTGCTCGCCCAGCTCGGATACGACCCCGTCGCGGTCGGCATCCGACGCCCGCATCTCAGCAGGAAGATCATGTCCGGTCATGGCGCTCACAGGTTCTCCCTGTCCGTCCGGTCCTGAGCGGGTTTCCGCCTATCTCTACTGTCGGAGATGGAGGGCGGCTGGCACCATTGCCGGATGCCACCAGCCGCCGGTGACATCTGTCACGGGCCCGCGGGCAGCGTGTGCCGCGCACGCGCGGGGCACGATCACCCCGACGAGGAGGACACGATGGGACCGGACCGGACGGGTCCTCACCGGGTGCGCTTCAGCTTCGACGGCGCCCCGCTGGAGGCGTCGCGGGGTATGACCATCGGCGGAGCGCTGCTGGCGAGCGGAATCGTGTCCTGGCGCCGGGCCGGGGTCGACGGCCGGCCGCGGGGCATCTTCTGCGGTACCGGGGTCTGCTTCGACTGCCTGGTGGACGTCGGTGACCGGCACGCCGTGCGGGCCTGCCTGATCCTGGTGGGGGACGGCGACGAGGTGCGTACCAGCATGGCGCGGAGGGCTGCCGGTTGAGCGGCATCATCGATGTCGCGGTGGTCGGGGCCGGCCCCGCGGGCCTGGCCGCCGCGCTGGCCGCGGGCGACCTGGGCTGCGAGGTCACGCTGATCGACGCCGGGCACGGGCCCGGCGGCCAGATGTACCACCCGGGCATGCTGTTCCCCGGTCGCGGCCCGGCTCGCCGCGCGACCGAGCACCTGCCGCCCGGCCTGGCCCGGATCAGGCAGGCCCGCCAGGTCCGCCACCTCGCGGCGACCTCGGCCGGGCGGGCCGCGCGGGACCACGACGGCGTGGTGACCCTGTGGGTGGGCGGCCCGGAAGGCGGCGCCGAGACCACGGTCGAGGTCCGGGCCGTGGTGCTGGCCACCGGCGCCGCCGAGCTCGTCTTGCCGTTTCCCGGCTGGGACCTGCCCGGCGTGACCACCGCGGGCGCGGCTCAGGCGCTGCTGAAGAGCCAGGGCGTGACCGTGGGGCGGCGGGTCCTGGTGGCAGGGTCCGGGCCGGTGCTGCTCCCGGTCGCGGCCAGCCTGGCCGAGGCCGGCGTGCGCGTCGTCGCGGTGCTGGAGGCGACCCCCGCGTCCCCGGCCGGAGGACTGGCCGCGTACCCCGGCCAGCCGCCGGAGACCGGCGGCCACGCCGCGATCCTGGCCCGTCACGGCGTGCCGGTCCGCACCGGGTACGCGGTGGTTGCCAGCCAGGGAACCGAACGGGTGGAGCGAGCCGTGATCGCCCAGCTGGACCAGGACTGGCGGCCGCGTCCCGGCTCGCGGCGCACGGAAACCGTGGATGCCGTGCACGTAAGCTTCGGCTTTTCCCCCGTGCTGGAACTGTCCCGTGCGCTGGGCTGCGCCGAGGTGCGGCCCAGGGCACGGTCGGCCGCCGCGGTGGCCTGCGACGCCGACCTGGCCACGTCGGTGCCGGGCGTGTTCGCGGCCGGCGCGGTGACCGGGGCCGCCGGCGCGGAGGTGGCCGAGCTGGAGGGGTATCTGGCGGGCACCTCGGCCGCGCGCTACCTGAGTCGGCTGGCCCCGGACGCGTACGCGGAGCGCACCCGTCCGCTGCGGGCCCGGCTGGAGGATGCCCGGCGGCTTGCGCTGCCGCTCGGCGAGGCCTACCGCCTGCGGCCCGGCTGGCTCGAGTGGCCGGGCGCCGGCACGATCATCTGCCGCTGCGAGCAGACCCGCTGGTCCGAAATCGGGGCGGCGGTGGCGGGTGGCGCGCGGGACGTGCGCGCGGTCCAGGAGGTGACCCGCTGCGGCCTGGGCGACTGCCGGGCCCGCGTCTGCGGTCCGGCACTGCGGTACGCGGTGTCCGCCGCCTCCGGCCAGTCCTCTACGTTTACGGGATGAACGTGTCGCCCGACGTCATCTACATCATCCGGCACGCGGAGAAGCCGCTGAAGCCGCCGCTGTCCGGCGTCGACTATCACGGCAGCCAGAACGAGCATTCGCTGCTGCCGCGCGGATGGCAGCGCTCCGGTGCCCTCGCGGCGCTCTTCCATCCGGACTTCGGTCCGCTGCGGCCCGGGTTGCGGACACCGACTGCGCTGGTGGCGCCCTCTTTCGGGCACCCGGGCAAGACGGCCGCGCACCGGTCGTACCAGACCATTCAGGGCCTGAGCGAGCACCTGGAGCTGCCGATAGAGTCGCAGTTCGCCCAGGGCCAGGAAAAAGAGCTCGCCGATAGCCTGGTGAGCGGCCAGTCCGGAGTCGTCCTCATCTGCTGGGAGCACAAGCACATTCCGGTGATCGCAGCCGCGTTGCCGGTCGAGAGCGGAACCGTCATCCCGCGGAAATGGCCGGGCCGCCGGTACGACGTCATCTGGTCGTTCACCCGCGGCCCGGAGCCCGGCCCGGTCCGCTATACCTTCAGCCAGATCCCGCAGCAGCTGCTCGCCGGGGACGCCGGAACGGTGATCGGAGAATAACGGGCGGGCTCAGGCCAGGGCGGGGGTGAGCGTTTGCATGAAGGCCCTGGTCGTGTCGGCCTGACGAGCCACATCGCCCGGCTCAAGACCGGCCAGCCGGTCGATCAGCGCGCTGCCCACCGTCGCGATGTCACAGTACGGCAGTACCTGTTCCATCCGGGCGCGGTCGGAGATGCCGAACCCGACCGCCATCGGCACGGTGAGGTGCTGGCGGGCCCGCTGCAGGTAGGCCTGGACGTCCGGGGCCAGGCCGAGCTGGGCTCCGGTGACGCCCCGGCGCGACATGCAGTAGACGAAGCCGCTCGCGACGGCCGCGTTCGCGGCCATCCGGCCGTCCGTCGAGGTGGGCGCGAGCGTCACGATGTTATGCAGGCCGTGACGGCGGCAGGCATCGAGATAGCCCTCGTGCCGCGCCGCCTCGGCGGGGAGGTCCGGCACGATGAGCCCGCTGATGCCGGCCGCGGCGGCGTCCCGGCAGAACGCCTCCGTGCCGTACCGGTAGACCGTGTTGGCGTACGCCATGAACAGCAGCGGTGCCTGTACCCGGGCGGACGATCCGGCCGCGATCGTGAAGGCGTCCCGGACCCGGGCGCCGCGTTCGATCGCGGCCTCGCAGGCGGACTGGATCGTCGGGCCGTCCGCGAGGGGGTCGGAGAACGGGATCTGCAGTTCGATGAAATCAGCGCCGGCCTCGTCCATGGCGTCGATGAGCGCGCTCGTCGACGCCAGCGACGGATAGCCGACCACGACGTGGGTCATCAGCCCCTTGCGTCGTGCGGCGGCGAGGGCGGCGAGCCGCTCGTCAATCCTGTTGGCCATGGCGCTCGGCCTCCGTCCTGAGGAACGCGTAGAACTCCTGGTCGGCGAACGCGTCGGCGAGAATGAAGAGGTCTTTGTCGCCCCGGCCGGAGATGTTGATGACGACTATCTCGTCCCGGTCCAGCCGGGGAGCGAGCTCGATGACGTGAGCCACCGCGTGCGCCGACTCCAGCGCCGGCAAGATGCCCTCGGTCCTGGCCAGCAGGTCAACCGCCTTGATCACGGCGTCGTCGCGGGCGCAGGCGAAGCTGATCCGGCCCCGTTCGTGCAGCCACGCCAGTTCCGGGCCGATGCCGGGGTAGTCCAGGCCCGCGGAGATGCTGTGGGTCGGTGCGAGCTGGCCGTCGTCGTCTTGCAGGAACACCGACTTGTATCCCTCGACGATGCCGGTCCGGCCGTGCGGGAAGCGCTGGGCGTGCTCGCCGGTCCCGTCTCCCTGGCCGCCCGCCTCGACCCCGACCAGCCGCACGGACTCGTGCGGGACGAACGGGCTGAACGCGCCGATCGCGTTGCTTCCGCCGCCGACGCAGGCGACCACGTAGCCGGGGAGCCTGCCCTCCGCCTCGCGGAGCTGCGTCATGATCTCCTGCCCGACCACCGACTGGAAGTCGCGGACCATCGTCGGGTAGGGATGCGGTCCGAGCGCCGAGCCGAGCAGGTAATGCGTGTCGGCGCTTGACGCGATGTAGTCCTTCAGCGCGGCGTTGACCGCGTCCTTGAGCGTGCGGCTGCCGTACCGCACGGGCACCACCGTCGCGCCGAGCCGCTCCATCATGAAAACGTTGGGGCGCTGGCGCGCGATGTCCACCTCGCCCATGTAGACCGTGCACTCGAACCCGAACTTGGCGGCCACGGTGGCGGTCGCCAGCCCGTGCTGCCCGGCTCCGGTCTCGGCCACCAGCCTCGTGCGCCCCATCCGCTTCGCCAGCAGCGCCTGGCCCAGGCAGTGCGTGATCTTGTGCGCCCCGGTGATGTTCACGCCCTCGTTCTTGAGGTAGATCCGGGCGCCGCCGAGCGCTTCGGTGAGCCGCCCGGCGAAGGTCAGCGGCGTCGGGCGCCCGGCGAAGGTCGCCAGCAGGTGAGCGAACTCGGCCGCGAACTCCGGGTCCGCCCTGGCCTCCTGGTAGGCCTGATCGAGATCCTCCAGGGCCGGTATGAGGACCTCGGGCACGTACCGGCCGCCGAAACCGCCGAAGTATCCGGGTGAGCTTCCAGGCATCAGCTTCCGTTCTGATGGTCGCCATCTGAGTCTTCTAGAAGACTAGAAGACTAGCTATCATGATGGCAAATGGCGACCGGACCGAAGTACCTGCGCATCCACCGCGACCTGAGCGACCGCATCACCAGCGGGCAGTGGCCGGCCGGCCGCCCGCTGCCCTCCCAGCAGCAGCTCGCGGCCGAGTTCGGGGTCAGCGTCATGACGTTGCGCCAGGCCCTCCAGCTGCTGGCCGATGACGGCCTGGTCCAGACCCGGCAGGGAGCCGGCACCTTTGTCGCGGCCCGTTACGCTTATGACCTCGGCGGCCTGCGCAGCTTCGCCGCCGACCTCGGTGGTCAGGACGCGGGTATCACCACCGAGCTTCTCGGCGCCGGCACCGTATCGCCGCCGGCCGACATCGCGGCCCGGCTCGGAGCGTCCGGCCCGGTGCTCCGCCTGCGCCGGCTGCGACTGGCGGGCGGCCGGCCCCTGATCGTCCAGACCTCCTACCTCCCGGCCGCGCTGGCCGGCGTCGTCAGCCCGGAGGACCTCGGGCTCCGTGGTCTCTACACCATCCTGGCCGAGCACGGGCTGGCCGTCGCCCGCGCCGACGAGACCATCACCCCGGCCGCGCTCGGCTCGCGCGACGCCCGCGATCTTTCCCGCCCCCGGTCCAGTCCCGCCCTGTTGAGCCACCGGGTCAGCTTCACCGCGGAGGGCAGCCCGGTCATCGACGACTACGCGCTCCTGCCCGCCGACAGCGTGGCGATCACGGTCAACCGCTCGCCGGGACACCTGGAAGTCCGCTACACGCTCGCGGGCTAGCGCATCGGCCGGGGCGGCCGTAACGTCGGTGGCGGTCCCCGTCGCGAAACGGGGTGCGGCCTGACCAGTGGAGGTGCCCGGATGACCGAGCTCCCATCGCCCCCCGAGGGGACCCTGGAGACGCCGCGTGATCCCGACCGGGTCAGCAGCTTCCTCAATATCCGGGTGAAAGACATTGATGCCGTGTACGCCGAATGGAGCGCCGGGGGTGCCGAATTCCTGACGCCGCCGAAACAGCACCCGTTCGAGAAGCGCTGCTACATCCGCGATCCCGACGGCCACCTGATCGAACTGGGGCAGACCACGGACCCCGAGGGTGACTGGTCGCCCGCTCACTGGCCGTCGGGTACGCCCGCGGGGGGACCCGGCTAAAGGCCGGGCAGCGCCTGCCGGAGCTGGCGGCGGGAGGTGATATCGAGCTTGGCGAAGACCTTGGCCATGTGGTATTCGACGGTCCGCGGCGACAGGAACAGCTGAGCGGCGATCTCCGGGTTGGACAGGCCCGCCCGGGCCAGCCGCGCGATCTGGGCTTCCTGCGGGGTGAGCTGCTCGTGCGGGCTGGCGGTACGCCTGCGGGCGGTCTCGCCGGTGGCTCGCAGCTCGCGCCGGGCCCGTTCGGCGAACGCCCGCATGCCGATCGCGGCGAACATGTCGTGCGCGGTGCGCAGCTGCTCCCGCGCGTCGGCCCGCCGCCGCTCGCGGCGTAGCCATTCGCCGTAGAGCAGGTGCGCGCGGGCCAGTTCGGGCCGGAATCCGGTGCGGCTCAGCCGGCTGATCGACTCGCGATAGCAGCTCTCGGCGTCCTTGCCGTCGCTGAGCAGTGCCCGGGAACGCGCGTAGATTCCCTGCCCCCAGTCGGTCTGGCCGACGCTGGCCGCCTCGGCCAGCCGGCCGAGTGATTCGGCGGCTAGCTGGGTCTGCCCGGTCCTGGTGGCTGCCTCGATCAGCTCAGGCAGCGCCCACGTCGAGACATGCAGCTCAGCTGACTGCTCAGCGGCTTGCGCCTTGGCCAGGGCCATCTCGTAGCGGCCGAGCCCGTTGTACAAGATGGCGGCTACCCATTGCGTCCACTGGACTGCCAGGCCCTGGCCCGCAGTCTGGGCCGCCGTGCTCACAGCCTCGATCAGCGGGGCGGCATCGGCCTCGGCTCCCCGGAAACCGGCGAGCAGCATGGCCCCGAAGGGGGGGAAGAGGGTTCCCGTCGCCGCTGCGATCGCTTCGGCCTCCGCGACCAGCGAAGCAGCCTCCGCGAAATCGCCATGCCAGACCGTAAAGATGGTTATCGAGTTCACATAGATCACGAGCGGGGCCAGCAAGCCCGCCTCGCGGCAGGACCGGAGCGCGCGGGCTTCAATCACCTGCCAGCGCTCTTCGTCCCACACCGTCACCGCGGCGACCACGGCGACCATGCTCCGTCGCAGACGTTCCGCCATGGGGATCTCTTCTTCGGCAAAGACCCGTGCCGCCCGGCTCAGCAGGGGCGCGGCCTGGGCGCGTCCCTCGGTGGCCAGCACGGCCAGCCCGTCCAGCAGCAGATCGGACGGGCTGGGCGCACCGGCGGGCGGCGGGGATGACAGGGCGGCCCGGGAGACCTCCTGCAGGTCGCCGGCGCCCGCGAACTGCCCGGCGTTCAACGCGGCATACAACGCGTCCAGGTATGTCTGGCGGGCGAGCCCGGCATCCAGCGGCTCGAACCGCCTGGCCGCCTTCACCAGCAGCGCCGGAGCGTCGCCGCCCGCACTGGAGGCGAACGCGATCTGCGCACGCAGCAGGTCGAGGAGGGCCTGCTGGAGTTCATCCAGCGGCCCGGCCGCCGCGACGTTGAGCAGCTCGACCGCTGCCTCGAACGCGCCGGCCTGCAGGCTCGCCTGCGCGGCCCCCAGGGCGCGCTCGGACCGGCGGAGGGGGTCGGCCGTCAGCTCGACCGCGCGCTGCAAGAACGCCGCCGCCGCGGCTATGCCGCCGCGGGCCTCGGCCCGGGCCGAGGCCCGCTCCAGCTCCGCAGCTACCTCCTCATCGGGTCCGGGGGCCGCCGCCGCCAGGTGCCATGCCCGCCGATCCGGATCCCGGTCGCGGTCGGTCACCTCGGCCAGCGCGGCGTGCGCCGCCCGTCGCGCTGGCAGCGACGCCGCCGAATACACCGCCGACCGGACCAGCGGATGCCGGAACCGCACCCGTGCTCCGAGCTCCAGCAAGCCGGCGGTCTCAGCTGCAGCCGTAGCGGAGGCTGGGATCCCGAGCCGCCCGGCCGCCTGCCACACCGCCATAGAATCGCCGACCGGCTCCAGCGCCACGACCAGCATCAGCGACCGCGTCTCCTCGGGCAGCGCTTCCAGCCGACGCCGGAACTCCGCCTCGATCCGCGCCGGGACCGCCCCGACCAGGCTGAATCCGTCGGCCAGCTGCTCCGGGCGTAGCCCGCGCGGCAGCTCGAGCAGAGCCAGCGGGTTGCCGTTGGCCTCGGCCAGGATCTGGTCTTGGACCCGCTCATCGAGCCGGAACCGGAGGACTGAGTTCAGCAGCGTGCGGGCCTCGGAGTCTGGCAATCCCTCCACTTCCAGGTCCATCAGCCCTCGCAGCTGCTCGCCGGGGTCGCGGGCGGCGAAAAGCAGCCCGACCGGCTCGGCCACCAGCCGCCGCGCGACGAATCCCAGCACCTGCGCCGATGCCGCATCGAGCCACTGAGCGTCATCGACCATGCACAGCAGCGGCCGGTCCTCGGCCACCTCCGACAGCAAGGTCAGCACCGCCAGCCCGACCATGAACCGGTCCGGCGTGCCTCCTTCCCGCAGCCCGAACGCGACCCCTAGCGCGTCCCGCTGCGGAACCGGCAGCTGCTCCAGCCGGTCCAGCAGCGGCGCGCACAGCAGGTGCAGGCTGGCGAACGCCAGCTCCATCTCTGATTCCATCCCGGCAACGCGGGCGACCCGCATATCCGTCGCGGCCCCGGTCACGTACTCCAGCAGCGCCGACTTTCCTACTCCGGCCTCACCCCGCAGTACCAGCGCCCGCCCGTGTCCCGACCGCAGATCCTCCAGCAGTCCATCGAGCGCCGCCCGCTCCTGCTGCCGGTTCAGCAGCGAGAGCGCCGGCTCATCTCCCGTCCGCATGCCCGTCTCCGCCACGATTGAGCACCAGGCCGTCGGCGCGGCTAAGAGGCGGCCCCTGCCGGCTCTCCTGATGTCAGCGTTCAGGAAGCCGGGCAGGGCAAAGCGCGACAGGGCGGCGACTTGTCAGTTCCAGCCAACCGACGGCCGGGAGGCCTGTCAAGGGCCTGGTCTGGAGTTTCTGGTGCGAGTGTCTCGCTGGGGTCTGCTAGGGAGTTCTACTGAGGCGAACCCGGTAGGTAAGCGCGACAGTGGTGACCAGCGGAGGAGGGCAGAGCGATTAGCGGGTTGCTGGACCGGGCGGCCGAGACCGGCGCGCTGGAGGGCGTGCAGGCGGCGGTCCGGGACGGCCTCAGCGGGATGCTGGTGCTGCGCGGCGAGGCCGGCGTCGGCAAGACGGCGCTGCTGGACTGGGCGGCCGACCAGGCCGGCGACATGCAGGTGGCCCGGGTGGCCGGCGCCGAGGCCGAGATGGACATGGGTTTCGCCGGCCTGCACCAGCTGCTTATCCCGTTCCTGGCCGGTCTCGAGCATCTTCCGATGCCGCAGCAGCAGGCCCTCAAGTCGGCGTTCGGGCTGGTGGCAGGGCCGCCGCCGGACCGGTTCCTGGTCGGCCTGGCGGCTTTGACGATGCTGACCGACGCGGCGGCCGCGCGCCCGGTGCTATGCCTCGTCGACGACGCGCAGTGGCTGGACCAGGTATCGATCGAGGTACTCGGGTTCGTCGCCCGGCGCCTGTACGCGGACCGGGTCGGCATGGTGTTCGCCGTCCGCGAGGGCGAGGGACAGCCGCTGGTCCTGGCCGGACTGCCGGAGCTGACGGTGGGCGGACTGGCCGAAGAGGCAGCGCGGGAGCTGCTGGCGCGGTCGGCTGGCACGCAGGTTGACCGGCAGGTGGGCTGGCGCATCGTGGCCGACACCGCGGGTAACCCGCTGGCGCTGGTCGAGCTGGCCGCGGAGCTGACCGCCGCCGAGTTGTCGGGTACGGAGCCGCTGGACTGGCCGTTGCGATTCCGGGGTCGTCTGGAAGACCTGTACCGGTCCCGGATGCGGGCCCTGCCCGGCGGCACCCAGACGCTGCTGCTGCTGGCGGCGGCCGACCCGACCGGGGATCCCGCGCTGATCTGGAACGCGGCCAGGAACCTGGGCATCGATCCCGGGGCGGCCGAGGCCACGGGAGCGGAACGGCTGGTGTCCTGGGAACCACGGATACGGTTCCGTCATCCCCTGATCCGGTCGGCGGCGTACTACGCCTTCCCGGCCGCGGCGCGCCGCGCCGCCCACCAGGCGCTGGCCACGGTCACCGATCCGGACGCTGATCCGGACCGGCGCGCCTGGCACCGGGCCGAGGCCGCGGCCGGCCCGGACGAGCAGGTGGCCGCGGAGCTGGAGCGGTCGGCGGACCGGGCGCGCGGCCGCGGCGGCTGGAGCAGCGGCGCCGCCTTCCTGGAGCGCGCGGCCGCGCTGTCCCCGGACGAGGAGCACCGGGCGCGGCGGATGCTGGCCGCCGCCGAGAACCGGCTGGCGGCCGGGGAGGCCCCGGCGGCGCGGGCGCTGCTGAGCCTGGCGGCCCCGCAGCTGGCCGATGTGCTGGCCCGGGCGCGGGCCAGGCGGCTGGAGGGCCAGAGCCTGTACGCGGCCGGGCAGATGCCCGAGGCGACGTCGGTGCTGCTCGACGCGGCCGAGCTGGTGCAGTCGTTCGAGCTCCGGCTGGCCCGCGACACCCTGCTGGACGCATGGGGAGCGGCCCAGTTCTCCGGCCAGCCCGGGGCCGGGATGGCCGAGTTCCTGCGGGCGGTCCGCTCGGTGCCGGCGGTGGCGGACGCCCGGATCACCGTGGCCGACCTGCTGCTCGACGGCTTCGCGGCCGTGGGCGAGCGCCGCGACGAGGCCGGCGCCGCGCTGCTCCGCCGGGCCATCACGCCGCTGTTCGCCGGCCAGTCGATGGCCGACGACGCGTTGCCGCACCTGATGGCCATGGCCATGGCCGCCGGCATGCTCTACGACGACTCAGCCCGGCACCAGATGGAGAAGCGCTGGGTGGGGGAGCTGCGCGACCGGGGCGCGATCGCGGCGCTGCTGCCCGCGCTCGGCATCCAGATGAGCGCCCAGATCGAAGAGGGCCGCTTCGCGGACGCCGAGACCACGCTGGCGGAGGCGCGGTCGCTGTCGGAGGCGACGGGCTACCGGGCCTACCTGCGGGCCTACGCCCGGGCGGAGCTGTGGGCGCTGGCCCTGCGGGGGCGTGAGGCGCAGGCCCGCCCGCTCGCCGCCCGGCTGCTGCGCGAGTTCGCCGAACGGGGCAACCGGTACGAGGTCCTGCGGGTGCAGGGCGCGATGGCCATGCTCGAGCTCGGCCTGGGCAACTACGATGCCGCGCTGCGCAACGCGCTGGATGCTCTCCCGGGCCAGAACGTGCTGGGGTTTCGTCAGGTGGCCGAGGTGGTCGAGGCCGGAACCAGGTGCGGGGAGCGCGCGAGCGCGGCGGCGGCCCTGAAGGCCTTCACCCCCTGGGCGCTGGCGAGCGGGACCGACCTGGCCCGGGGGCTGCTGGCCCGCAGCCGGGCGCTGCTGGCCGATGACGGCCACGCCGAGGCGCAGTACCAGCTGGCCCATCGATCACCTGCGGCGCTGCCGGCTGGTCCCGGAGCTGGCCCGGGCACATCTGGTCTACGGGGAGTGGCTACGTCGCCAGCGCCGCCGCCGCGACGCCCGCGATCAGCTCCGCCGTGCCTTCGAGCTGTTCGACGAGATGGGCCTGACGGCTTTCGCGGCCCGGGCCCGGGCCGAATTGCGCGCTACCGGTGAGCAGGCCAGCCCCAGCCCGCGCGGCCCCGGAACCCCCGAGGTCCTCACGGCCCAAGAGGCGCAGATCGCCCGGCTGGCCGCCGAGCGCCTGTCCAACCGGGAGATCGCCGGCCGGCTGTTCATCAGCGCCAGCACGGTCGAGTACCACCTGCGCAAGGTGTTCCGCAAGCTGGGCGTCACCAGCCGGGGACAGCTCGCCGGGGCGTTCTGCGATCACGAGCAGCCGCCAGCCTGGCGGGACTGAGCCGTGCTCCCGCTACGGTGCGTACTCGACACCGATGCGATCATCCACCTCGGTCACGCCCGGCGCGGACCAGGCCGCGGCCACGGCATGATCGTGCGCGGCGGTGGAGCCGACCGTGCCCGCCAGGATCACCAGCCCGCCGGGGAAGGCCTCGACCGAGAGCCGGTCCGCGTCCAGCACCGCATCGCGCCGGAACGCGCAGCTGATGGCGTCCGCGGCGGCCTGCGCCGCGGGCGCCTGGGTCAAGGTGATGGCGTTGTCGATGCCGGTCACGCCGGGCACGCTTGCGGTCCGGGACTCGGCTGCCTCGCGCTGGTAATGCCACTCCACCGTGCCGGTCAGGATGACCAGGCCGTCCCGGGCATCCGCCTCGACGGTCATCGGCACCGAGCTCTCCAGCATCAGCGCCTCGAGGACGTCGCCGCACAGGTCCTCGTCGCCGCGCCGGTCCCGGTCCGGGATCTGCACCCTCAGGTCGTTGGCGACCCCGGTGACCCCGCGGACGCGGCGGGCAGCGTTGCCGCCCGCCCGCTGGTGACTGAGGCTGGCCACGGTCCCGCGCAGCGTCACCATGCCGCCGGCGGCCGATACCTCGATCGCCGTGCTGTCCACCTGAGGATCCCAAACCAGCTCGGCGGCGACATCGCGCCGCAGGTCATCGTCCGTCATGGTTGCCTCGCCGGTTCCAGTTGCCTTGCCAGGCTTCACGCTATGGCCGGCCCGCCGGGCCCCGCATCCTTGAAAGTCCTTAGTCATGCCCCCGGGAGATCACCGGTCCGGCGCGTCCGCGGGACTAAGGACCTTCCGGGATTCGGGCGCGTCCCCCGATCCCTAGCGTCGTTGATGCCGGACGTATCCCGCGGTCGGATCGAAGAGGATCGAAGGGGTGAGCACCTATGCACGCCACCGATGGCACGAGTTCCCGGCTGTTCGTCGGTACATCGTCTGAGCGCAGGCTGTGTGGCCGGCGCGGCGAGCGCGAGGTACTGGACCGGCTGATGGCGAGTGTGCGGGCTGGCCACAGCCGGGTCCTGGTCCTGCGCGGCGAGCCCGGGACCGGCAAGACCGCGTTGCTGGGATACCTGGCGGAGCGCGCCGGCGAATGCCGTATCGCCCGGGTGGCCGGCGTCGAGTCGGAGATGGAGCTCGCGTTCGCCGGGCTGCATCAGCTCTGCGCGCCGTTCCTGGACCGGATCGAACTCCTGCCCGATCCGCAGCGCGCCGCCCTGGGCGTCGCGCTGGGCCTCCGCGAGGGCGACGCTCCGGATCGCTTCGCGGTCGGCCTCGCGGTCCTGAGCCTGCTGGCGGACGTGGCCAGGGACCGGCCGCTGGTCTGCGTCGTGGACGACGCGCAGTGGCTCGACCGGTCCTCGGCCCAAGCGCTCGCGTTCGTGGCCCGCCACCTGGTGACCGAGCCGGTCGGCGTGGTCTTCGCGGTGCGGCCGCCCGGTGCCGAACCGGATCTGGCGGGACTGGCCGAGCTCCTCGTTCCCGGGCTGCCCGACGGTGATGCGCGGGCCCTGCTGGACTCCTTTCTCGTCGGTCCGCTGGATGAGCAGGTACGTGACCGTATCGTGGCCGAGACCCGGGGTAACCCGCTGGCGTTGCTGGAACAGGCGCGCGCGCTGACACCCGAGCAGCTCGCGGGCGGGATCGGATTGCCCGGTCCGGCGGCGACGCCCGGCCGGATGGAGGAAGGCTTCCGGCGCCAGCTGCTGCCCCTCCCGCCGGAAACGCGGCGGCTGCTGCTGGTGGCAGCGGCCGAGTCGGCGGGCGACCCGTTGCTGATGTGGCGGGCGGCGGACCGGCTGGGCATCTCAGCCACGGCGGCGGCGCCGGCGGCCGCGGCCGGGCTGATCGAGTTCGGCCGGCACGTGCGGTTCTGCCATCCGCTGGCCCGGGCGGCGGTGTACCGCGCCGCCTCACCACCCGAGCGCCACCACGTGCACCGCGCCCTGGCGGAGGCCACCGACCCCGGCCTCGATCCCGATCGCCGCGCGTGGCACCGCGCGCTCGCCGTGCCTGGCCTCGACGAGAACGTCGCCGCCGAGCTCGAAGGCTCGGCCAGCTGGGCCGGTGCCCGCGGCGGCCTGGCGGCCGCCGCCGCCTTTCATGAGCGGGCCGCGGAGCTGACGCCCGACCGGGCGCGCCGGACCCGCCGCGCGCTGGCCGCGGCGCAGGCCAAGCAGCAGGCGGGGGCGCCGGACGCGGCGCTGCGGTTGCTAGCCATGGCGGAGGCCGGCCCGCTCGACGAGCTTGGCTATGCGCACGCGGAGCTGCTGCGCGCCCGGCTAGCGGCCGGTCCGGGCCGTGGCGGCGGCGCACCGCAGCTCCTGCTCAAGGCCGCCAATCGTCTCGAACCGCTCGATGCCGGGCTAGCGCGCGAGGCCTACCGGGACGCGTTCATGGCGGTGCTGGCGGCCGGGCGCCTGGCCATCCCCGGCGGGCTGCTCGAGGTCGCCGAGGCGGTCCGGGCGGCACCGCGGGCCCGGCGGCCGCTGGGAGGTTGTGACCTGCTTCTCGACGGGCTAGCCGGGCGGACAACCGAAGGGCAGGCCGCGGGGACGCCGGTACTGAGGCGAGCGCTGATGGCATTGCGCGACGGGGCGTCCGCCCCGGAGGCGTTGTCCTGGCTGCCGCTCGCCTGCGCCATGTCCCTGGACGTCTGGGACGACGAGAGCTGGCATACGCTCTCGGCCCGGCTGATCGAGCACGCCCGCCAGGCCGGGGCGCTCACCGTGCTCCCGGCTGCCCTGCTGATGGGCATGCCGGTCCGGCTGCTGGCCGGCGAACTGGCCAAGGCCGTCTCCCTGGCCGAAGAAGCCGAGGCGGTCGGCCGGGCGACGGCCAACCCGGTGGGGCCTTACGGGCCCATGATGCTCACCGCCTGGACCGGCCGGGAGACCGAAGCCGCGGCGGTGACCGCGACGGCCATGCGGGAAATGGTGGCGCGCGGCGAAGGACAGTGGCTCACCGTCGCTCACTGGGTGACCGCGGTGCTCGGCAACGGCCGGGGCCGCTACGACGAGGCGCTGGCGGCGGCCGAGCGGGGGAGCAGCGAATACCCGCAGGAGCGCGGCGTGGCTGCCCTGGCCATGGCGGAGCTGATCGAGGCCGCTGCCCGGACCGGGCAGCCCGAACGAGCCGCCGATGCCATGCGGCACCTGGGCGAGGCCGTCACGACCGCCGGCAGTGACTGGGCGCTGGGGATCCTGGCGCGCTCGCGGGCACTGCTGAGCGACGGCGAGCCGGCCGAATGCTCGTACCGGGAGGCCATCGACCGCCTCAGCCGCACCCGCCTCCGGGTGGAACTGGCCCGCGCTCACCTGGTGTACGGCGAGTGGCTGCGCCGCCAGAACCGCCGGGTGGACGCGCGGGACCAGCTGCGGACCGCGTACGACCTGCTGACCGCGATGGGGGTCGACGGGTTCGCCGAACGCGCCCGGCGGGAGCTGCACGCTACCGGCGAGACCGTCAGGAAGCGCACGTCCGAGACGGCCAGCCTGCTCACCCTCCAGGAAGCTCAGATCGCCCGGCTCGCTGGTGACGGACATACGAATCCCGAGATCGCCGGCCAGCTGTTCCTGAGCCCGCGCACGGTCGAGTACCACCTGCACAAGATCTTCCGCAAGCTCGGCGTCAGCTCGCGCCGGGAGCTCCGCCAGATGCTGCCCCACCCCGAACAGGCGACATTGGCCGCCTAGGAGACACGATGGTTACAGTCATTCCCGTCGATGAGTTCGCTAGTGACGAGGGGTATCCGGGCTTCGAGCCCGACGATGACCGGGCGCCGTGGTACGTGGATCCCGTGCGGAGGTTCCGCCCGGACGATGAGCAGGAGCTCTGGTTCCTGGACTTCCACTGGCCGCGCGGCCTGACCCCCATGGGGCTGATCTTCAACCAGGACGGCTACACCTGGAGCACCCAGCTAGCGGCCGAGCAGCTGCCGCTGCCGACCGGGCGCGGGCTGACGTGCCGGATGGGCGGCACGCACACCTACGGCTCGGCGATCGGGGTGGATGATCCGCGGGAGATCGGCCAGCGGGCCCGGCGGCTGGAGCATTCGCTGCCCGGGCTCCTCCGCGATTTCGGGCCGGCCTGGGGACGGATGCGGGACGAGATCGACCAGGGCTGGGACTATTTCCGGAGCGTCGACCACTCCGCGCTGTCCCTGACTGACCTGCGGGAGAACCTTATCCAGGCCCGCCGCTACCTCAAACGGACCGCCGAGATCCACTTCCAGGTGATGTACCCGCTGCTGGCCAACTACGCCGGCTTCTACAGCATGTGCACCGAGCTCGGCCTGGACCCCGGCCAGATCGGCAAGTTCCTGCAGGGCTACGACACCAAGATCATGGAAACCGACCGCGAGCTGTGGCGGCTGACCACCGCCGCCCGCGCGGCCGGCCTGGAATCAGTGTTCGCGCGTCACGAGGCCGACCAGCTCCGGGCCGCGCTGGCCGCCCGCGGCGGTAGCGCCAGCACCTGGCTGATGACCTTCGATGACTTCCTGCAGGTCTACGGCTGGCGCACCGAGGGCTCCTGTGACATCGCCTTGCCCAGCTGGAACGAGGACCCCACCCCCGCCCTGGGCATGATCAAGTCCTTCCTCCAGAAGGACACCGTCCACGACTTCGACAAAGCCCGCAACGCCGCCATCGAGGAACGTGAGACCGCCGTCGACGCCGCCCGCTCCACCCTGACCCTCGACGAGCAGAAGCTCTTCGACGGCGGCCTGGCCTCCTGCCGCGCGGCGAACTTCCCGTGGTGGCAGGACGACCACAACTACTACATCGACCTGCGGATCTCGCTGCCCATGCGGTGGGCCTGCCAGGGGATCGCGGACCGGATCGGCGTGGACCACCAAGACGACACCCTCTACCTGTTCTGGGAAGAGATCATGGACGTGTCGGCCGGGCGCCAGCCCTACGACGAAATTCCGCAGCCTGGTCGAGCAGCGCAAGCAGTACTTCGACTACTGGCTGGACCGCCGCCCGTCCCTGCCCAAGGTGGTCGGCACGATCCCGGAATCGGTGAACGACCCGATCCTGATCGAGATCTTCGGCCTGAACAGCCACTTCCTGCGCGCCGTCGAGGCGGCCGGGTCCGACAGCGAGGTCAGGACCCTGACCGGCGTCCCCGCCTCCAAGGGCACCGGCCGCGGCCCCGCCCGGGTCCTGCACAACGCCGACGACCTGCACCAGCTCAGCCCCGGCGACGTGCTGGTGTGCGAGTCGACCTCGCCGAACTGGACCCCGGCGTTCGCCAAGATCGCCGCCTGCGTCTGCGACGGCGGCGGCACCCTGTCCCACGCCGCCATCGTCGGCCGCGAGTACCGCGTGCCCACCGTCACCGCCACCGGCCTGGCCACGGTAGTGATCTCCGACGGAGACGACGTGGAAGTCGACGGCAGCACCGGCCGGGTAACCGTGCTACGTCGCGCCGCTGCGCTGCCGGGCCGCTTCGCGGTCGGCGCGATGTGACGTTGACCCGGCTCCAAGGACGCGCCGATCACTAACCTGCCGGCCCACTTCCCGCCCGTTTCGCCCGTTCCTCTTTATGATCGAATTACCGTGGATCGCTACCCTCTGTTTCCCGCGGGATTACGATCCGCGATCATCCAGTGGCTGCTACCTCGTGGGGCGGTTGCGGCTACCGGTGCGGCGATCTCCGCGGCACGTGATCATCGATGTCCAGTTACCCCCCGGACAAGCCGGGGCGAAAATGCACATGATCCCGCTGACCTGAGAGCGCCGGGCGTGCCGGGGTGTGAAATATAGCGACACCAGGGAAACTGCTCCTGGCCGGGCGGCCGGACGGTTAACCTGCTGGCGCTTCCGCAGCCCGCGGGAAAGCGCGCTGGCCGCGGCAATCGCCGCCGCATCTCCCGTGATCGCGAAGGGTTTTCAGTCTGCCCGGACCAAGAACCCTTCGCGATCATGATGATCTCGCCCGGTCGGATACACGCGCGGGCTGGAGGGTCGGCCGGCATGTTACCCGCGCGGCCAGCCGGGCGAGCAGGCTCGGTCCTGGAACGCATCGATCTCATCTTCCTACGCCGCATCGGCCCGGAGCGCTGTCTCGTACCGGCGGCGCGCCTCGATGAACTGATCGGCCGAGCCGCCCCGGTCAGGGTGCGCGTCGGCCATGGCGCGGCGCAGTTCCCTGATCGGCAGTTTCCTGGTAGCTGGTGCTCGCGGCCTGCCCCGTTCGGTCCGTTCGTCTTGTCTTTGGTGCAGGGCGGCTTCGGCTGCCTCGCGGGAGGCGAAGAAGAGCCGGCCCGCCGCTCCCGGGCGGTGGCGCTGGCCGGGAATCGGGATCACGCCGGCCGCCTCGAACTGCTCGCGGCTGATGCAGCCGGGGCTGACGACGGCCTCGCGCCGGTCCCAGCTGTCGCTGCCGTAGTAGATCAGCGTGGCCGTCTTCTTGACGATCGGAACTTCCTGGACCCAGCGGCGGCCGGATGCGGACGCAGGGAACGTACAGGTACTCGATCGAGCGTGGCCGGTCCATGGCGGCGGCCTCCCTTCAGGCCCGGTCGGGCGAGTCGTGGGCTGACCCGGGCATGGGCGCGGGCAGGGCCGGATGGCGGGCTGGCTCGCGGATTTCGGTGTAGCCGCCGTGCGGGCTCATCACGATCCGCCCGGTTTCCCGGCCGTGCCGTTCCTCGTCGCGGCGCTGGTCAGCCAGCGCGTGGCAGATCATCCGGGTGAGACCGAACGCCAGCAACGGCCCGGCCAGCACGAGGACCCGGAATATCCAGGTGACCGTGTAGAGATCCAGATGCAGGTGGTAGGCGATCTGGTCGTTGGTGGCGGCGGCCGTCAGCAGGCCGTAGAACGTGAAGGCCGGCCACGCCCGCCGCGGTGCGGTTGGCCAGGTCGGCCGGCCGGGGCGGCAGCAGCCCGTGCGGTGGCCGCTCGCCCGTGATCCGCCGGTCCGCCGCCGGGTAGAGCGCCAGGCCAGTGAAGAACAGCCCGGGCACGACCAGGCCCGCGACCAGCACGCCGAGAGCCAGCGGATGCCCGGCTACCGACAGTTCCCAGGCCGGCATGAGCCGCAGCGGGCCGTCGAGGAACCACATGTACCAGTCCGGCACCGCCCCTGAGCTGATGCTGCCCGGCTCGAACGGCCCGATCAGCCACACCGGGTTGATCTGCGCGATCGTGCCCAGCAGGACCAGCGTGGCGCAGGTGAAGAGCAGGAGCGGATCCGGCCGCGGCCGGCCAGCCGCGGCCGGAAGCTGACCAGGAGCAGCGCGCCCGCCAGGGCCGGGAGCACCAGGATGTGCACCCAGTAGTCGCGGCCGATGACCTGGTGCCCGGGGGGAGCGCCGCCGAAGATCAAGAACACCAGGCGCGTCCCGATCAGCGGCACGGACTCCAGCACGCCGGTGATCACGCCGAGGCTGCCGCCGGAGAGCCCGTCGTCGGGCAGGAGGGTACCGGTGTAGGCCGCCGCCATCCCCAGCGGCAGCAGCGCCACCCAGATCAGCCAGCCCGGCCGCGCCCGCCCGGAGAACCGGCCGCGGAAGAACACCCGCAGCAGGCGCAAGGCTATCGCCGCGACGAACAGGTCCGCCGACCAGTGGTGCACCTGCCGGATCAGCAGCCCGCCGCGCACGTCGAAGCTGATGGCCAGCACCGACCGGTACGCCTGGCTGACGGTGACGCCGTCCAGCTTCCGGTACGAGCCGTGGTAGGCCAGGGCGGCCATCGAGGGACGGAAGAACGGCAGCAGCAGGACCCCGGTCACCACCGCTACCGCGAACGAGTAGCCGGCGATCCGCCCGAACACCGTCGCCCAGCGGTCGTGCGGGTCCCGCCGCAGCGCGGCCGGAACGAGCCGCCGCGGCCTCGCCGCCAGCTGCTTCACGGCGGGGCCGGTGACCGGGGCCGCTGACGTCGTCATGATGAGTCCTTCCTCTCCTGGCCGGTGGCATCACTGTCGCGCTCGCCCGGCGCCCGTCGCCTCCGTGGAAATCCCCAGTCGTCCGCCAACCGCCATCGCGCCGGGGACCGCGCGTCCCGGCTGGGGATCCGCGCTGGGGACTTCGACAGACGCGAACGCCACCGGGGCCGCGGGACGCTGCGTGAAGACCAACCGGGAAAGAAGGGACCAGCGATGAAGATCGTCGTAATCGGCGGAACCGGCCTGATCGGGTCGAAGCTCATTGACCAGCTGCACGCGAACGGCCACGACGCGCTGGCGGCGTCGCCGAACACGGGCGTCGACGTCATCACCGGCCAGGGACTGGACGAGGCGCTCGCGGGCGCCGACGTCGTGGTCGACGTGGCGAACGCGCCTGTCTGGGACGACGCGGCGGTCATGGACTTCTTCCAGACCTCGGCCCGCAACCTCCTCGCGGCCGAGGCGGCCGCCGGGACCGGCCACCACGTCGCGCTGTCGGTCGTCGGCACCGAGCGGCTGCAGGGCAGCGGGTACTTCCGCGCCAAGCTCGCCCAGGAAGAAGCGATCAAGGCCGCGGCCGTCCCCAGCACGATCCTCCGCGCGACGCAGTTCTTCGAGTTCATCGGCCGCATCGCCGACAGCAGCACCCACGACGGGACGGTTCCGCTGCCGCCCCTGCTCTTCCAGCCCGAAGCGGCCGATGACGTCGCCACCGCCCTGGCCGACATCGCCACGGGCGCGCCGGTCAACGGCACCGTCGAGCTGGCGGGTCCCGAACGGTTCCGGCTCGACGAGCTCGTCCGGCGCTTCCTGAGCGCCGGCAACGATCCGCGGCAGGTCGTGACCGATGCCGACGCGCCCTACTACGGCATCGCCGTCACGGATGAACGCGCCCTCGTCCCGGGCGGCAACGCCCGCATCGGCACGACCCGCTTCGCGGACTGGCTCAGCCGGTCCGCCACCCGCTAATCCCTCAACCGCACCAACCCGAAGGAGCCTGTGCCATGAAACCGACCATCGTCCTCGTCCACGGCGCGTTCGCCGAGTCGGCGAGCTGGAACCCGGTCATCGACGCGCTGGCCGGCGCCGGGCATCCGGTGATCGCCGCGCCCAACCCGCTGCGCGGCCCGGCCGCCGACGCGGCCGCGGTCGGCGACCTGCTGCGCACGATCGACGGGCCGGTCGTGCTCGTCGGCCACTCCTACGGCGGGATGGTGATCTCCAACGTCGCGGCCAACGCCGGCCAGATCACAGGGCTCGTCTACGTGTGCGCCTTCGCGCCCGAGGCCGGCGATACCTGCAACGCGCTGGCCGCGAAGTTCCCCGGCAGCACGCTGGGCGAGACCCTGCGGCCGGTTCCGCGCAGCGACGGGACGACCGACCTGTACATCGCCACCGAGCGGTTCCACGCCCAGTTCTGTGCCGACGTGCCCGCACCGGAGGCGGCCCGGATGGCCGTCACGCAGCGGCCGCCGACCCTGGAGGCGCTCACCGAGCCGTCCGGCGGCCGGCCGCTGTGGCGCGAGGTGCCGTCGTGGTTCCTGATCGGCGAGCAGGACCACACCATCCCCGCGGCCCTCCAGCACTTCATGGCCGAACGGGCCGGCGCGCGACGCACGGTGGAGATCCCCGGCGCGTCGCACGCGGCCGCGGTCTCGAACCCCGGGCCGACCGCCGAGCTCATCCTCCAGGCCGCGGCCCTGCCCGCGGCCGCCTGACCCTCTCGTCGGACACGCAAGCCACCCCGGAGGAGAACATGACTATCCCAGCCGGCGATAACGCCTTCTTGCACGAACTCGAGCTCAACGTCAGGTCGGAGCTGACCATGGTCGAGACCAGCCCGCCGGAAGCTGACGCTGGCCCTGTACCGGCCATCGAGTCGCTCCTCGACCCGGACGACGAGCGATACGAGATCAGCCTCCGCTCCCTTCTCGGCGCCGTCGAGACCCTGGAAGCGGGCTCCCGCGGCGGCGATCCGGATCCGGCGGCGCCAGCATGACCGCCACCGCCGTCGTGACCAGGCACAGCGCGGCCGACATCATGACCCGGGCCGAACTGTCCCCGCCGGATCAGTACCGGATCCTCGCGCTGCCGTATCCCGTCGAGTACCGCGTCTTCTGGCAGCTGCTGGCCGGCCTGGGAGTGACCCAGGCCGGCCTCATGGACCGCATGGGCGCCAGCCCGTGAGCATCACCTAGCGCATCCCGTCAACCCACCCAGGAAGGAAACACCCATGTCACTCAGCCGGATCGCGCGACGCATCAGCCTGCCCGCGCTGCTGGCGGCCGCCCTAGCCGCCGCCCTCCTAGCGATAGCGCCTGGTGGCGCCACCGCGGCCCGGGCCTCGGCCGGCGTCACGTCGGCCAGCGCGGGCCACCCGGCCAAGCCCGTGATCGTGCTCGAGCACGGCGCCTGGGCGGACGCCTCGAGCTGGAACAGCGTCATCCGCCAGCTGCAGCGCAGCGGCTTCACCGTGTACGCGCCGCCCAACCCGCTGCGCGGCCTGCCGCAGGACTCCGCCTACCTGCACCAGTTCCTGACCCAGAACGCTGCCCTCCGGGGCCACTCGGTCGTCCTGGTCGGGCACTCCTACGGCGGAGCGGTCGTCACCAACGCCGCCGTCGGGGTCCCCGCGGTCCGGGCCCTGGTGTACGTGGACGCCTTCATCCCCGGTCAGGGCGACACCATCGGCCACCTCGCTGCCGCCAGGCCCGGATCATGCCTGGGCAACCCCGCCCAGGACTTCAACCCCGTGCCCTACCCCGGGGCGCCGTCCGGTGACGTCGACCTCTACATCAAGCCCGGACTGGTTCCCGGCTGCTTCGCCACCGGCCTGCCCGCCAGCCGGCCGCGGTCATCGCGGCCACCCAGCGGCCGCTCACGGCCAGCGCGTTCGCCGAGCCGTCCGGGCCCCCGGCCTGGAAGACCATCCCGTCCTGGGCCGTGATCGGGACCGGGGACCGGGTTATCCCGCCCGCCGAGCTGACGTTCATGGCCAAGCGTGCCGGCGCCCGCATCACCGATGTCCGGGCCGGTCACCTGTCCCTTATCTCCGAGCCGTCGGTGGTGACCCGCGTCATCCTCAAGGCCGTCCGGGCCACCGGATGACCCGCATCTCCAGGCCTGGATGACACCGAGCCGGGAAATTTAGGTTTTCTCATGGCGTCCTCACCCACGGCCCTCCAGAGTCAGTGCGGCGGCTGCAACCTTGAGGACACCGACCACGCCAACCCGGCCAGCGGCCTCCGCGACCCCGGCCGCCAGGTGAGCTGGGGCACCTTCCTGCACTCGGACGCGATGGCCCGGTTCGCCGAACAGCTCGCCTCGCTCCAGAAGTGACGGTGGCGCTAGGCGGGCACGGCGGCGTTCTCCGCGCCCGGGAGCGCCCGGCGGAGTTCCCGGCGTGAGTTGATGCCGAGCTTCGCGAACACCTTGTGCAGGTGGTACTCGACGGTGCGGGAGCTGAGGAACAGCAGGGCGGCTATCTCCGGGTTGGTGCGCCCCTGGGCGGCGAGCCGGGCGACCTGCGTCTCCTGCGTGGTGAGCTCGTCGAGCGTCTCGACCGTACGTTTGCGCACCGTCTCACCGGTGGCTGACAGCTCGCGCTGAGCGCGCTCGGCAAACGCGGCCGCGCCCATCCGGCTGAACATCTCGTGGGCGGCGCGCAACTGCCCGCGCGCGTCGACGCGGCGGTTCTCGCGACGCAGCCATTCGCCGTACAGCAGCCGGCTGCGCGCGCACTCGACCACCGCACGGCTGCGCGCGAGCCGCTCGACCGATTCGCGGTACAGGGTCTCGTCGTCGCTCAGCAGCGCCCGGCAGCGCGCCTCGATGCCGAGCGCCCATTCGGTGCCGCTCGCCCGGGTGCGTTCGCTCAGGCGGTCGAGTGCCGCCGCGGCTTCGTCACGGCGGCCGTCGCGGACGCCGGCCTCGACCAGCTCGACCAGGGCCCATCCGTAGTACATGACATCCTCGTGCTCGCAGGCCTGCCGCGCCGCCGCGAGCGCCTCGCCGTAGTGTCCGTACCCGTTGTGCAGCAATGCGGTAAGCCAGCAGGAGGCGCCAATCGCCGATCCCTCACCCCGCTCGGTCGAATTCTGAACACCCCATTCGAGCATGAAAAGTATCTGAGCCTGATCGCCGCGCGCCGCGGCTAGCATGGACGCCGCGTACTTGAGCGGCGGGATTCCGGTCGCCTGGGTGATCGAGTCGACCTCGTCGGTCAGCGTCGCGGCGGTGGTGAACGCCCCCGAGTGGACGTTGAGCGCGGCGAGGTAGTTGAGCGCATTGGGGAGCAGGTTGAGCTCACCCGTCTCGCGGGCCAGGCGCACCCCGCGGGTCGCGAGCGCGTGCCAGAGCTCGTCGTCCCACAGATCCTGGGCGAGGCGGCAGGCCAGCCACAGCCACCGCCGGTCCTTGCCGCCGCCGTCAGGTCCGGAGAACGCGCGCAGCGCCCGCGACAGCGGCGCCACGGATGCCGCGTACCCCTCGGTGAACCGCGTGACCAGGGCGTCGAGGAGCTGGTCGGCCGGGCCGAGGGGCGGTGCCTGGTTCGGCCCGCGCGCCGCCTTCGCCACCTCGCGCTCATCCGGGCCGGCGCCGAGGCGCCCGGCGAACATGGCCGCGGCGAACGCCTCGAGGTAGGTCTCCCGGGCCATCGCGGCGTCCAGCGGATCGAGCTGCCTGGCCGCCTCGAGGAGCAGCGGCGGCGCGTCGCGTCCGCGCTGGCTGGCGAACACGATCTGCGCGCCCAGCCGCTGCTGCCGCGCGCGCTGGAGGTCGTCGGCCGGCCCGAGCTCGGCCGCGGCCAGCAGGTCGGACGCGGCGTCGGCGTCGGCGACGTCGAGCTTCGCCTGGGCCGCGGCGAGGGCGCGCTCGACGCGCCGGGCGGGATCTGGCGTCAGCTCGGCGGCCCGCTGCAAGAACGCCGCGGCGGCCGACAGCCCGCCGCGGGCCTGCGCCCGGTCGGCCGACTGCTCCAGCTCGCTCGCCACCGCCTCGTCGGGCCGGTCGGCCGCGCGAGCACGATGCCAGGCCCGGCGATCCGGGTCCAGCCGCGGGTCGGTGGCGTCGGCCAGCGCCCGGTGGACCTCGCGTCGCTCGGGCGCGGGCGCGGCCCGGTAGGCGGCCGAGCGCAGGAGCGGATGGCGGAACCGCACCCGCGTGCCGATCTCGACCAGGCCCGCGGACTCGGCCGGGGCCGCCGCATCGGGCCCGATGCCGAGCCGTTCGGCCGCCCGCCACAGCAGGGTCACGTCGCCGACCGGCTCGGCCGCGGCCAGCAGCAGCAGCCGCCGGGTATCAGCTCCGAACGGCTCCAGCTGCCGCACGAAGCCCTCCTCGATGCGGCTGGTCAGCGGAGTCCCCAGGGGCAGCCCGAAGCCGCCCGCGACGGCGGTCGTCGTCCGCCCGCGGGGCAGTTCGAGCAGCGCGAGCGGGTTGCCGCCGGCCTCGCCGAGAAGCCGGTCGCGCACGGTCGCATCGAGCGACCCGGGGATCGTGGCGTCCAGCAGCCGACGTGCGTCCTCGGCGTCCAGCCCTTCGATCACGAGTTCCGGCAGTCCCTTGAGCTCGTGCTCGCCGCCCGGCTCACGCAGCGCGAACACCAGCCCGACGCGCTCCGCCAGGAGGCGCCGGGCCACGAACGCGAGCGTCTGCACCGACACCCGGTCGAGCCACTGCGCGTCATCGACGATACAGACGAGCGGCTGCTCCTCGGCGGCGTCGGCGAGCAGGCTCAGGACGGCCAGGCCGACCAGGAAGCGATCCGGCGCCGGACCCGCGCTCATGCCGAACGCCGTGTTCAGCGCGTCGCGCTGCGGGATCGGCAGGTGCCCGAGACGATCGAACATCGGCGCGCACAGTGCATGCAGGCCGGCGAAGGCGAGCTCCATCTCGGACTCGACCCCCGCTACCCGGGCGATCCGGCATCCCCCCGAGATGTCCGACAGGTACCCCAGCAGGGCGGTCTTGCCGATTCCGGCCTCGCCGCGCAGGACCAGCGCGCGACTGCGGCCCGCGCGCGTTTCGGCGACGAGCTGATCCAGCAGCTCGCGCTCGCGGCTACGGTCGAGAAACCTTGCCCGGGAGAAGTGGCGGGTGTCAGGCACGCGGCGTTCCAAATCCTCGGCTCGTCAGGTGCCGACCGGTGGTTCGCGGATACCGAGCTCGGCCAGGCTTGGTGCCCGTCCCGTCCAGCTGCCTTCCTTGCTGCCGCTGGCGTCCGTCCAGGCGGCCCGGTCGAAGTCACCGTTCCAGGCCCGCGCCAGCGCCCGGGGCAGCCCCCACCAGCCGAGCCGGGTCAGCCAGCGCTGCTCGCTGACGGCGCCGAGCGCCTCCCAGCACAGCAGCGCGGCCTCGAACCCGCGGCCCAGTGACTCGTCGTCCGCTACGCCGCCGGCAAACGGATCGTAGGCCACGGCCTCGTCACCGGGGTCCTCCGTGCTCGTGATCTCCGGGCATTGGCGAGCGTAACGGACTAGGTCTTCGGCCGTGGCGATGGCATTGACTCCGGAACGGACCAGGCCGATCACGGCGCCGGCCCAGTCCGCCGGGCGAAGCAGCGTCACCGGCTCGAGCAACGGCGAGCCGACGCCGAGGTGGCGCCGCGTGGTGGCCATCACGCCGGCGGCATCCAGCCACAGCTCCGTGTCGTCAGCCGGTGGCCGCTTGCGCGGCCGCTGGCCCCACGCCGCGCGGGCCAGCGGCCGGTACGGCCATTTGCGCGCCGCGGACCGGAAGCGGGCGGCTGCCATGGTGAGTTCCTCGACGGGTACCGCTACCGTCTGCGCCTCCGGAAGGGCTTCCCGGAGCAGCCTGACGGCGTAGCTCTCGGCGGCGTCCCAGGCCAGACCAAGATCATCCGGCTCCGGGGCAGCATCCCAGGCGTAATAAAGACCTTTCTCGCCGTTCATCACCGCTGAGCCTAACCGCGGCCGGCTGGCCACGCCATCACCCCCGCCTGGGGCGCGTGCGCAGGGCCGGCGCCGTGATGCGGCCGGCCGTCGCGCGCGCCCGCTGGGCCGCCGACCGGGCGATGGCGGCTGACAGGCCGGTGTGGCTGGCCGGATCCAGGAGGCGGTCGATGGTGGCGGCGTCGAGGTGAGCGGTGACCCGCGGATCGCGAGTCAGGGCTTCGGTGAACGTGGTGCCCTCGGCCCGGGCGGCGTCATAGACGACCTCGTGCGCGGCCGTCCGGCCGATGGCCTGGCCCAGCCCGAGCATGATCGCCTCGGAGCTGATCATGCCGCCGGTGAGGCCGAGGTTGGCGCGCATCCGGTCCGGGTCCACCTCGAGTCCGGACACGATCACCTCCAGCCGCACGAGCAGGTCACCGGTCAGTTCGCAGGCGCGCTGCAGCGCGTCGTCGATCATCGCCGAATGCGCGCCGTCGTTTTCGTGGTCCTGCAGCATCCCTTCCAGCGCCAGCGGCACCAGCGCCCGGAGCTGAGCGCCGATGGTGATGCAGTCGTCGGACAATTGCGGGTTGCGTTTGTGCGGCATCGTGGAACTGCCCACCGTTCCCGGCGGGGCCGCTCGCTCGCCTCGGCCAGTTCGGTCTTCATCAGCTGGTAGACCTCGTGGGCGATACGGGTTCCGGTCGCGCCGAGCAGGCCGAGGAGGCACACGTACTCGGCGAAGCTGTCGGCGATCGCGCGGGACGGCACCGCCATCGGCGTCAGGCCCAGGCGGGCCGCGACGGCCTCCTGCACCCGGGGACCGGCCGGGCCCAGAGCGGCGAAGGTGCCGGCCGCGCCGCCCGTCATCGCGGTGAACACCCGCGGTTCCGCCGACCTTAGCCGCGTGACGTGCCGGTCCAGTTCGTCGATCCACCCGGCCGGCTTGAACCCGAAGGTGATCGGGACCGCGTGCTGCCCGTGGGTACGCCCCGCGGCCAGCAGGCCGGCGGTGCGCTCGGCCAGGTCGGCGGCGGCGATGAGCACCCCGGCGAGCAGCCGCAGGATCCGGTGGTGGGCCTCGCGCAGGACCAGGACATCGCCGGTCTGCGTGATGTTCTGGGTGGTCGCTCCCCAGTGCACCCATCCGCCGTGCTCGCCGGCCGCCATGCTCAGCTCGGTGATCAAGGCCATCAGCGGGTGACTGGTCTCGTCGATGCCACGCTCGATGCGCCCGGTGTCCAGGTCCGCCAGCCGGGCGGCCGACCGGATCGCGGGTGCCGCCGCCGCCGGGATGACGCCGCACTCCGCCTCGGCCGCGGCCAGGGCGGCCTCGACATCGAGCCAGCACTGCCAGCGGTGCGGGCGGGCGAACAGCGCCCGTACGCCAGGATCAGGGACCCGGGCATCAGTGAACCGCTCAGCCACCTGTCCCGCCTACCAGATACGGACCCGGGTGGCCAGCTCGAGCCAGAGCTTGTCGGCCGCGCCGACATCGAACGCGTCGTAGAACTCGTCGAGGTTCCGCACGATCTGGTTGCAGCGGAACTCGCCCGGGGAATGCGGGTCGATGGCGAGCAGCCGGATGGCCTCCTCGTCCCGGACCTTTGTCTGCCAGGTACGAGCCCACGACATGAAGAAACGCTGGCCGCCCGTCAGGCCGTCGATGACCGGTGCCTCCTCGCCGCGCAGCGACACCTGATAGGCCTTCCAGGCGATGCCCACGCCGCCGAGGTCCCCGATGTTTTCCCCGATCGTCAGCGCGCCGTTCACGTGCTGGTCAGGGATCTCCTTCGGCGCCAGGGCGTTGTACTGGTCGATCAGCGACCGGGTCCGGGTCTCGAACGCCTGCCGGTCCGCTGCGGTCCACCAGTCGGTGAGCCTGCCGTCGCCGTCGTACCGGGAACCCTGGTCGTCGAAACCGTGGCCGATCTCGTGGCCGATGACAGCGCCGATCGATCCGTAGTTGGCCGCGTCGTCGCGGTCGGGATCGAAGAACGGATCCTGCAAGATCGCCGCCGGGAACACGATCTCGTTCATGCCCGAGTTGTAGTAGGCGTTGACCGTCTGCGGGGTCATGTGCCACTCATCGCGGTCGACCGGCTTGCCGATCTTGTTCAGCTCGCGGCCGAACTCGAACGCATGAGCCGCCCGCACGTTGCCCATGAGATCCGCCGGGTCGATGCGGAGGCCGGAGTAGTCCCGCCAGCTATCCGGGTAGCCGATCTTCGGCGTGAACTTCCCGAGCTTGTCCAGGGCCCGGCGGCGGGTATCGGGCCCCATCCATTCGAGCGTGCTGATGCTCTGGCGGTAAGCCTCGAGGAGGTTGGCGACCAGGACATCCATCTGCTCCCTGGCCCCCGGCGGGAAGTGCCGGGCAACGTAGGCCCGCCCGGCGGCTTCTCCCATCGCCCGCTCGACCAGCGAGATACCCCGCTTCCAGCGCACCCGCAACTCGGGGGTACCGCTCAGGATGCGGCCGTAGAAGTCAAAGTCTTCCTGCACGAACGCCGCGGACAGGTATCCGGCGGCACTGTGGATCACCCGCCAGCACAGCCAGTCCCGCCACGCCGGAAGGTGCTCGTCGGTGAGCAGCGAGACCAGCCCGGCGCTGAAGCTCGGCTGGCGGAGCACGACCTCGTCGAAGGCGCCGGCGGGCGGGTCCAGGGCCGCCAGCCAGCTCCGCAGGTCCGGCCCCGCGGCCAGCGCCCCGGCCCAGGTGAACAGGTTGTACGTCTTCTCGCGGTCACGGTTCGTGACGTTGTCCCAGTGGAGCCCGGCCACCTGCGTCTCCAAGTCGAACACCCGCCGGGCGGCCTGCTCGGCGTCCGGCACCCCGGCCAGCTCGAACATCCGCTGCACATGACCGGCGAACGCATCGCGGACGCCGGCGAACCGCTCCTCGCGGTAGTAGCTCTCGTTCGGCAGCGAGATACCCCCCTGCTCGAAAAACACCAGGTAACGCTCCGGGTTGCCGGGGTCGGTGTCGACGAAGAGCCGGTACAGCCCTGAGACTCCCAGTGGCTGCAGCCGCCCGAGCGTCTCCAGCAGCTCCGGGACAGAGCTGACGGCCCGGGCCGCCGCGAGCGCCTCGCTGATGGGCTGCGAGCCGAGCAGCTCGGCCCGGTCCGCGTCCATGAAGCTGGCGTACACGTCGCCGAACTTGCGCTCCTCGCTGCCTTCCGGCGCCGACGTGGCCTCTTCCACGATCGCGCGCACCGCGTTCTCAGCCTGGTCAGCCAGGATCCGGAACGTGCTGTCGCGCGCCCGGTCGGCGGCGATCTCGGTCCGCGCGATCCACCGGCCGTTGACGTGCCGGAACAGGTCGTCTTGGGGGCGGATGCGGGGATCCAGCTCGTCGACCGGGATACCAGATGAGAGCGTCATGCGCTCCAGCGTAAGGGGCACCTGACCGAGGCACGCGCCACCGCCCGTTCGGTCAAAATCTTTTACCCCGAACGGGCGGTGTCCCTCGCCTCGGCCCGCTGGCTGCCGGAGCCGGTGATCGCCTGGCGGCCGCTTCTAGACTGGTCCGGTGAGCATCGCCCTGACCCTGCTCGCCGACGTGCGCTGGCGGGGGCGACCGGTCGCGGGTGATCGCCCGCAGGCGCTGCTCGCTGCTCTCGCGGCCCGCGACGGCCGTCCGGTGCGCCCCGACGAGCTGATCGAGCTCGTCTGGGGCGACGACGTGCCCAGCAACGGCCAGAAGAGCCTGCAGGTGCTGGTGTCGCGGGCCCGGACCGCGTGCGGCGCGGACGCGATCGTCCGGGACGGCGTCGGCTACCGGCTCGGGGCCGCGCCGGGTGAGGTCGACAGCGGCCGGCTGGCCGAACTCGTGCGGGCCGCCGTGGCCACGCTCGACCGGGACGCGGCCGCTGCCGAAGGGCTGGCGCGGGAGGCCCTGGAACTGGCGGCCGGCCTGTCCCCGGCCGGCGACGGGGACGAGGGCCCGCTGGCGGAGGTCCGGCGGGCCGCCGCCGCGGATGCGGCCACCGCGCGGGTGATCCTGGCCCGCGCGTCCAGCCGGGCGGGCGCGCACGCGGCCGCGCTGCCGGTCCTGGAGGCCGCCTACGCGCAGTCACCGCAGGACGAGCCGCTGCTCGCGGACCTGCTGGGCAGCGAGGCCGCGGTCAGCGGCCCGGCGGCCGCCCTCGAGCGGTTCGAGCGTTACCGCCGGGACCTGCGCGAGCGGCTCGGCGCCGATCCTGGTGAGCTGCTGCAGCGCACGCACCGCGGCCTGCTCGCGCTCGACCGCCCGGTCCGGCACGGGGTGCGCTACGACGCGACCGAGCTGATCGGCCGGGACGCCGACCTGAAACAGCTGCGCGCCCTGATGGCCAGCGCGCGGGTGGTGTCCATCGTCGGCGCCGGCGGGCTGGGCAAGACGCGGCTGGCGCACGCGCTGGCCCGGGACGCGGCGCAGCCGGTGGTCCACTTTGTCGAACTGGCCGGCGTCACCGAGGCCGAGGACGTCGCGGTCGAAGTCGGGTCCGTCCTCGGCGTCCGCAACTCGGTCAGCGGCCGCCGGGCGCTGACCGCCGAGCAGCGGGCCGACATCAGGGCACGGATCGCGCAGCGGCTCGCGCAGTCCCCGGGCCTGCTGGTCCTGGACAACTGCGAGCACCTGATCGAGGCGGCGGCCAAGCTCACCGCCTTCCTGATCGCCGTGACGCCCGACCTGCGCGTCCTCACCACCAGCCGGGCCCCGCTCGCGATCGCGGCCGAGCGCGTCTACCCGCTCGGCGAACTGGGGGAGGGCGACGCGGCGCAGCTGTTCCGCGAGCGGGCGGTCGCCGCGCGGCCGGGCGTCCGTCTCCCCGAGCCCGTCGTGGCCAGCATCGTGGGCCGGCTGGACGGGCTGCCGCTGGCGATCGAGCTCGCCGCGGCCCGGGCGCGCGCCATGTCGGTCGAGGAGATCGACCGCCGCCTCGAGGACCGGTTCACGCTGCTGCGCGGCGGCGACCGCAGCGCTCCCGACCGGCACCAGACGCTGCTCGCGGTCATCGAGTGGTCCTGGAACCTGCTGGACGCCGGCGAGCAGCTCGCGCTGCGGCGGCTGGCGCTGTTCCCGGACGGTTTCACGCTCGCGGCGGCGGAGACCGTGCTCGGCGCCGGTGCTGCTGACGCCGGTGCTGCTGACGCCGGTGCCTTCGACGCTGGTGCCTTCGATGCGGTCCGCGGCCTCGTCGACCAGTCCCTGCTGAGCGTCGCCGAGACCCCGGCCGGGATCCGCTACCGGATGCTGGAGACGGTGCGCGAGTTCGGCCGGATGGAGCTCGCGGGGGCCGGCGAGGACGCCAGTGCCCGCGCCGCCCTGCGCCGCTGGGCGGTCGGCTACGCGTCCGCCCGTCAGCCGGGCCTGACCGGCGCCGGGCAGTTCGCGGCGGTCGACGCGATCAGCGCCGAGGAGACCAACCTGGCCGACGAACTGCGCGCCGCGATCGCCGACGGCGACCGCGACTCCCTCGCGCCGCTGCTCGCCGCGCTCGGGTTGTTCTGGACGATGCGCGGCGAGCACTTCCGGCTGATCGTCCTGGCCCGGGCGGTCGCCGAGGCGATCCAGGGCTGGTTCCCCCCGCCGGACCTGGCGGACGTCACCCGGGCGGCGGTGGCGGTCACCCTGAACAACTCGATGATGATCGGCGAGGGCGGGGCTGATGGCCCGCTGATGACGCTGCTGCGCCAGCTCGGCCCCGATCCGGGCGGCGACGTATACCTCTCGGGCCTGGTCCGGGTGCTGCTCGCGTACGACTCGGCCGGGCCGGGCCGCTTCCCGCACCGGCTGGCGGCCGAGGCCGGCGACGAGTCCGGCGCTCCCGGGTTCGGCGAGCGGCTGGCGGCGCTGGCGGCCGATCCGGACCGGCACACCGCCGCCGCCGCCAGCCAGTGGCTCGGTCACGAGCGCGAGAACGCCGGCGATCCCGTCGGCGCGATCGAGGCCACCCAGCGCGTCCTGGACCTCGTCCGCGACGAAGACGGCCCCTGGTCGCGGGCGATGCCGCACGCCGTGCTGGCCGAGCTGACCATGCACGTCGGTGACCACGCGGCGGCGGTCGAGCACGCCCGGGCGGCCCTGCCGGTGATGCAGCGGATCGGCGCCAGCGATGACGAGCTGCAGCTGCGCACCCTGCTGGTGTTCTGCGCGATCGGCGAGGGCAGGCTCGCGGACGCGGCGGCGGAGCTCGGCCGGATGGACCAGATCGCCTCGAGCACGACGGCGTTCGGCTGGAACGCCTTCGGCGTGGTCGGCCGGGCGGAGCTGGCGCTCGCCTCCGGCGATGCCGAGGCCGGGCTGGAACTGTACCGGGAGTCCGCGGCCCGGATGCGCGAGTTTCAGCTGCCCGGGGTCACCCGGACCGGCATGGAGCCGTGGGTCCTGTTCGGTGCGGCGATGGTGCTCGGTGCGCATGCCTACTATGCGGCCGGCGACGACGTCGCGCGCGGGGAGGCGCTGTTCCGCTCCTGCCGGGCCGGCGCGCTGCGGGTCATGATGACCGAGAACCCGCACCTCGACTACCCCGCGTCGGGGCTGGTGCTGTTCGCGCTGGGGGCGTGGGGCCTGCTGCGCCGGGCCGCGCCGGCCGCCGATGCGCTGCGGCTGCTCGCCCTGGCCGACCGGTTCGCCTACAACCGCATGATCCCCACGATGCGCTGGGAGCGGATCACGCCCGCGGCCGAGGAAGCCGCGCCCGGCCTGCTCGCCCGGCTGCAGGCCGAGTACCAGGACTGCCCGCAGCCGGACCTGCTGACGCAGGCCCGGCTGGCGGTGGAGCGGCTTCCCGGGTTACAGGCGCCGCCGGTAGCTCCGCACCGACAGCGGCGCGAAGATCGCGATCACGGCCAGGCTCGCGAGCAGCGTCCAGCCGGCCTCGCCGGTGATGACGCCCTGGTTGGCCAGGCCGCGGGTGGCGGACACCAGGTGCGAGACCGGGTTGATCTTCACAAAGGTCGCCAGCCAGCCCGGCAGCGAGGTGACCGGCACGAAGGCGTTGGACAGGAAGGTCAGCGGGAACAAGATCATCATCGACATGCCCTGCACGGCCCGGGCGCTCTTGGCGATGGTGCCGATCCAGGTGAAGATCCAGGCCAGTGCCCAGCCGGTGAAGATCGCGAGCAGCATCGCGCCGAGCACGCCGAGGACGCCGCCGCCGGGCCGGTAACCGATGAGCACGCCGGTGACGAACGTCAGGCCGGCCGCGATCAGGTAGCGCACCAGGTCCGCGACCATCGGGCCGGCCAGCGGGGCGACCCGGGACATCGGCATCGCCTTGAACCGGTCGAACACGCCCTTGTCCATGTCCTCGCGCAGGTTGACGCCGGTGGACATGCAGGTGGTCAGGACGGTCTGGGCGACGATGCCCGGGATCAGCAGCGGCAGGTAGCTGTGCACGTTGCCGGAGATCGCGCCGCCGAAGAGGTAGGCGAACATGGCCGTGAACAGCAGCGGCTGGATGGTGACGTCGAAGAACTGCTCCATGTTGCGGCGCATCTTCTTCAGCGCGCGCCAGGCCATGACCAGCGTCTGGCTGACCGTCTCGGCGATCGTGGTGCGCGGGCGGGTGCGGGCCACTACGGCGGCCGGGTCGATGGCGTGCCTTGCTGCGGTGCCGGCGGGAGCCGGGCTCGCGGTGATGGTAGTCACTGGACCTCCAGAACTTTGTCGTCGTCGGCGCCGTGGCCGGTGATCGCGAAGAAGACCTCGTCGAGGGTCGGCTTGTCCACGCTCACCGAGGTGATCGCCACCCCCGACTGGCGGAACCCGATCAGCACGTCGGCGGCCCGGTCGGCGGTGCCGAGGGGCACGTTCATCCGCCCGGACTCCGGGGTCAGGACAGGCTCGGCGCCCGCGATCTTCCGGACGATCTGCTGGGCGAGTTCTTGATCGGAACCCTCCGCCAGCTGTACTTGCAGCGTCGAGTTGCCCACCGAGGCCTTCAGCTCATCGGGGGTGCCCTCGGCGACCTTGCGGCCCCGGTCGATCACCGCGATCCGCCCGGCGAGCTGATCCGCCTCGTCCAGGTACTGCGTGGTGAGCAGGACCGTGCAGCCCTCGGTGACCAGGCCGCGGATCGTGTCCCACATCTGCCCGCGGGTGCGCGGGTCGAGTCCGGTGGTCGGCTCGTCCAGGAAGATCAGCGGCGGCCGGGTGATCAGGCTCGCCGCGAGGTCCAGGCGGCGGCGCATGCCGCCGGAGAACTGCGCGATCGGCCGGTCGGCCGCGTCCTCCAGGCCGAACTGCGCCAGCAGCCGCTTGGCCGAGGCGCGGGCATCGCCCGACCGCAGCCCCTGCAGGCGGCCGAACATCCACAGGTTCTCGGTGGCGGTCAGGTCCTCGTCGACCGACGCGTACTGGCCGGTGATGCCGATCAGCTGACGGATGCGGTGCGGCTCGCGGGCGACGTCCACGCCGAAGATACGGGCCTGCCCGTCGTCGATCGGCAGCAGGGTGGCGAGCATCCGCAGCGCCGTGGTCTTCCCCGCGCCGTTAGGGCCGAGGACGCCGAAGATCTCGCCCTGGCGTACTGAGAGGTCGATTCCGTCGACCGCACGGAGCTGGCCGAAGGTCTTGACCAGGCCGGCTGCTTCAACTGCGGCTGTCACTGTCATGGCCAGAACGCTAAGCGGCCGTGCCTTCACCGCGGCTACACGGCGGTATCACGGGCAGCTGGCCAGGAAAGTGCCTGTTACCCGAGCAGCGCCTGCGACGTGTCCTGGTTCGGGCGTACCTGGAGCTTGCGCCCCTGGCCGGCCCGGAACATCCGCAGCGCCTGGTCGTAGTCCGCCAGCGTGAAGCTGTGGCTGATCATCGGCCGGGCCTCGATCGCGCCCGCCTCGAACATCGCCACCGCCCGCCCGAACGAGTTGAGCACGGCCATCGTGCCGACCACGGAAACCTCGTCCCGGTAGACCCGGAACGGCGAGTAGCGGGCGGTGGCGTCGGCGGGCGCCACCCCGAAGTGCTGGAACACGCCGCCGGCCATGACCCGCGGCAGACCGTCCTCGATCGCGGCGATGCTCCCGGTGCAGTCGATGACCACGTCCCATTCGGCGCGGTCCGCGTCGTCGGCGCCGGTGTACCGGCGCTCAATGCCGACCTCGGCCGCGGTGACCAGGCGGTCCGGGTTGACGTCGACGATCGTGACCGAGGCCGCCCCCGCCCGGGGTGCCAGCTGGGCCATCAGCAGGCCCATCGTTCCGGACCCGTAGACCAGCACATGGTCGCCCATCCGCCGGGGCAGCACGTCCCAGCCGTGGATGGCGCAGGCCAGCGGCTCGATCAGCGCCGCCTCGAACACGTCGGTGTCCGGCCGGAGCCTGAACACGTTGGCCACCGGCGCGGTGAACCGCTGCTGGGCGGCGCCGTCCGCCCGCACCACGCCCATGCCGTTCCAGTCCCGGCACAGGTTCTGCCGCCCGGTCAGGCACAGATCGCACTCGCCGCACGTCGAGCTGGGGTTCACCGCCACGTGGTCGCCCACGGCCAGCGCGCCGGGGCCCTGGTCCGCACCGGGGCCGAGCGCCACCACCGTGCCGGTCGCCTCGTGCCCGGGGACCAGCGGGAACACGGTGCCTTCGAACTCGCCGTCGAGCACGTGGGTGTCGGTACCGCAGATGCCCACGGCCGCGGTCTCGATGACCACCTCGCGGGGCCCGGGCGCCGGTTCGGGCCGCTCGGCGACGGTCAGCTCTCCCTCGGCCGCGAACACAACGGCACGCATCCTCATCACCCTCTCGTGGCTCTGCCCCGTTCGTTCCCCGCTACCATCGAGGCCTATCCACTGAAGCGGGTCGAAAGGTCAACCGTGAGCGACGCGGCAGCTTGGAAGCCGGGACAGGACACGCAGGCGGTCGCGACCGCGCGGCTGCAGGGGCAGGATCCGGACAAGATCCACTGCCCGGTGTGGGGAGTCATCGGCAACCTGGGCGACAGCATCTGCTACGCGGGGGTGCCCGCGAAGGTCGAGGCGATCCAGGCCGAGCTGCGCCGCCGGGTGACTGCGGCGGATCTGCCGGTCCGGGTCGTCGCCCCGAACTACGCGGGCGGCATCTCCGACGGGCAGCGCAACGGCACCCCGCAGATGCGCTACTCGCTGATCGGCCGCGAGACCACCAACGACGGCGTGTGCCTGCACCTGGAGGGCAGCGACGTGCGCGGGGTGATCGCCGTGGTCGCCTGCGACAAGCCGCCGGTCGGGACGCTCGCCGCGATCCTCGAGCACAACGTCCCCGCGGTGATCATGTCCGACGGCTCGATCCGGCCCGGCGTCGACTCGCTGACCGGGGAGCCGATCGACATCATCTCCTGCTTCCAGGCGGCGGCGGATTCGCCCGGCGAGCGGCGGCGGATGGCCATGGAGGCCTCGCCCGGCCACGGCAGCTGCGGCGGGATGTTCACCTACAACACCATGCAGTCGTTCATCGCCACCTGCGGCATGGAGCCCCTGCACATGGTGAGTCCCGCCTCGGAGGACCCGCGCCGGATCGAGGAGTTCCCGGCCCAGCTACTCGACGCGCTGCAGGTGCTGGCCGAGCGGAACCTGCGTCCGCGGGACATCGTCACCGCGGCCGCGCTGCGGAACGCGACGCTGGTCGCCATCGCGATGGGCGGCTCGACCAACGTCGTGCTGCACGGGCCGGAGCTGGCCCGGGCCGCCGGCATCGACTTCTGGCACGAGGTGATCACCCAGGAGGACTTCAACAAGGCCTCGCGGGACCTGCCCGTGCTGGTCAACGCCCGCCCGTTCGGCCGCTACTCAATGGTCGACATCGACGCCAAGGGCGGCCTGCCGGTGATCGTCCGCGAGCTGCTCGACGCCGGCGTGCTCGACGGCGACTGCGTCACCTGTACCGGCGAGACCCTGGCGGAGCAGGTGACCCGGCTGGCCCCGCCCGCGCCGGACGGCGAGGTGATCCACCCGCTGTCGGCGCCGTTCAAGCCGACCGGCGGCCTGCGCATGCTCCACGGCAACCTGGCGCCCGACGGCGGCGCCGTGATCAAGCTGGCCGGTGTCGAGGGCGGCATGGAGGACGGCCGGTTCACCGGCCGCGCCCGGGTCTTCGAGGGTGAGGCGGCGCTGATCGAGGCGCTGGCGTCCGCGCCGGAGCAGTTCGCGGACCGCGACATGGTGGTGATCCGCTACGAGGGCCCCCGCGGCGCGCCCGGCATGCCCGAGCTGCTCGACCCGACCTCCCGGATCACCGCCCTGTGCCGCCAGCGCGGTATCACGATCGCGCTGATGACCGACGCCCGCTTCTCCGGCGGCTCGGTCGGGCTGGTCATCGGTCACGTCTCGCCCGAAGCGGCGCTCGGCGGCCCGATCGCGCTCCTCGAGAACGGCGACACGATCGTCGTCGACGTGAACTCCGACACCCTCGACTGCACCGAGCTGGCCGACCCGGCCACGCTGGCCGCCCGGCGGGACCGGTGGCACGCCGACGCCGACGGCAACGACGGTGTTCACCCCCTGGTGCGGACGGCCGACACCCGGCTGCTGCGGCGGATGCGCGCCCGGGCGCTGTCCCCCCTCCAGGGCGCCGGCCTGTCGCAGGCATGAGCCGCGCGCTCTTTCATACCGCGCCGCGCTGCGTGGAGATCAGGGAGCTCCCCACGCCGCGGCCCGCGGCGGGTGAGGTCCTGGTCCGCGCCGTGTGCTCGGGCATCAGCGGCGGCACCGAGCGGCTGGTGTACCGCGGCGAGGTCCCGGCCGAGCTGGCGCTGGACGACACGATCGACGCGCTGGGCGGTACCTTCTCCTATCCCTTCGCCTACGGCTATGCGTGTGTCGGCGAGGTAGCGGAGTCCGGTCAGGCGGTTTTCGCGTTCCATCCGCACCAGGACATCTTCGCGGCGCGGGCCAGTGAGCTGATTCCGCTGCCGGATATCGATCCTGCGGCCGCCACCTTGCTGCCGCTGGTCGAGACGGCGCTGCAGGTGACCCTTGATGCGGGGACCGGATACCGGGACCGGGTCATCGTGCTCGGGCCGGCGTGCTCGGGCTGCTGACCGGCCTGCTGCTGCAGCGCGCCGGGTGGCAGCCGCTGATTGCCGAGCCGCTCCCGTGGCGCCGCGCCGTCGCCGGCGACCTCGGCGTCACCGCCGTGGCACCGGCGGAACTGGTGGACGAGGAGGTCCCGCTGGTTATCGACGCCAGCGGTAACCCGGAGGCGGCCGCGATGGCGCTGGACCTGCTGGCCCACGAGGGGACCCTGCTGGTCGCGTCGTGGTTCGGTGCCAAACCCGTGGTCCTGCCGCTCGGCGGCGCCTTCCACCGGCGGCGCCTGACGATTCGCAGCACGCAGGTCTCCACCGTGCCGGCCCGGCTGTCCGGGACCTGGGACCGGTCCCGGCGCCGCCGGGAGACCGTCGAGCTGCTGTCCGGGCTGCCGCTGGCGCAGCTGTGCACGCACGTCTTCGACTTCGGTGCCGCCGCCGAGGCGTTCCGAGCCGTGGACCAGGGGGAACCCGGACTGATGCATGCCGTTCTCAACTACGACAGGAGTGCTGCCGGTGACCTGTGAAGTCGGGCTGAGCCGAAACGTCCACGCTTTCCACGTCATGCCGGGACTGCCCGGGCCCGAAGGGGAACTCCACGATCATGACTACCGGATTGACATCGTGGTGGACCGCGAGCAGCTCGACGAGCGGGGCATGGTCTGTGACCTGGATGTGCTGGAAGCGGCGCTCACCGAGCTGACCAGCCGGGTCGAAGACCGCAACCTGGAGGAGATACGTCCGGCCGAGGCCGAGGCGGTCACCGTCGAGGTGTTTGCCCGCTGGGTGCATGACACCCTCGCGCCCGTCGTGGCCGCCGCGGGCGGCGAAACCCTGGCCGTGCGGGTCTGGGAAAATCCCGTCGCGTTCGGCGGATACCGCGCTCGCTGCTGAGGCCGGCCCGGCGGGCGGCTGAACCGTTCTGGTGGCATTTTCGTGTCCTGTGATAGGAACGAACCACGTCGTCACCATCGCGGGGGCAGCCGTATGACTCTGGGCTGGGATAACCCCACCGCAGATCCCACCACCACGGTCCTGCTGCGCCACGGCGACACCGAGTTCTCACCCGAGCACCGCTTTAGCGGGCTGCGCGACCTCCCGCTGAGCGCCAACGGCACCCGGCAGGCCAAGGCCGCCGCCTGCCGCCTCGCCAGCGGCGCCCCGATCGACGCCGTGGTCAGCTCGCCGTTGCAGCGCGCGGTCGCCACTGCCGCGATCGCGGCCGGCGAACTGGGCCTGACCGCGGCCATCGATGATGATCTCCGCGAAACCGACTTCGGTGACTGGGACGGTTTCACGCTGGAAGAAATCCAGCAGCAATGGCCCGCGGCCGCGGCCGCCTGGCGGCGTGACCCCGAGCAGGCGCCGCCGGGCGGGGAGAGCTTCGCCGACACCTCACGCCGGGTGAACCGGGCCTGTGACCGGCTGCTGCGGGATCACGGCGGCCAGACCGTCCTGGTGGTCTGTCACGTGACGCCGATCAAGATCATGCTGTGCCGGGCGCTCGGCGTCCCGCTCAGCACCGTCTACCGGCTCTATCTTGGTTCCGCCTGCATCAACGAGATCCAGTGGCACGGCCGCGGCTTCGCCGCCGTCCACCGCGTCAACGACACCAGCCACCTGCCCTGACACACTGGCTAGTGGCCGCCGGTCCCCGGCGTTTAATGGCCTGCGGTCCCCGGCCGATGCCGTCTGGGCGGCGGCCACGGCTAGGTCCCCGGCGCGGACCTGCCATGTGCTCGGTGGTCCCCGGAGTACCGTCTTCGGTACCCGGGGGCACACCGACCGCGTCGTCACCGGCCCGGGCGCGTGATCGAGCGTCCCAATGGGGCTCAGCTGTCACACCGGGCCCGGCCGGCACAGGCCGTCATTCAAGCGTCGATGATCGTTAGTGGCCCGCGGTCCCGGCCGATGCCGTCTGGGCGGCGGCCGAGCTGAAGGTGTTGAGGAACTGGTTGCGGAAGGCGTCCATGGGCTCGACCGGAGCGCTGAGATCAGGCACCAGCCCGTTCTGCCAGTGCCAGGAGGCCATCTGCCTGAGGACCGAAGGGTCGCGGGTGACGATCGAGATCGGCACATTGTGATTGGCGCCGGAGCCGGAGACGGCGGTGTGGGGCTGGTGGTCGCCCATGAAGATGAGCACGAGGTTCGGGTCGTTCAGCTCGGTGACCCATGAGGTGAGGGCCGTCAGCGAGTACTGGATCGACTGGCCGTAGAACTGGCGCACGGTACTTTCGTTGCGCCAGACCGTGGTCGAGGATTCGCTCTGCGCGGGCTGCGGGTCGAATACCGAGCCGTTGCCGACCTTGTTCCAGGGCACCATGGTCGGCAGCGGGGCCCAGGGTATGTGCGAGGAGGTCGTGTCGATCTCGGCCATCACGGGCTGGTGGCCGGGCTTGAGCTCGTTCCGCTGGAACGCGGCCAAGGTGTACTGGTCGGGCATCTGGGAGTAGCTGAACTTCGGGCCCTGGTAGCCGACGTTGAACTGGTTGTAAAGCTGGTCGTAGTGGTAAAAGGACGTGCCGGGCTTCCAGTTCCGGTTGTCGGTCGGGTCGTCGGCGACCGTGTGCCAGCCAGCCTTTCTGAAGGCGTCGCTGAGGGTGTACCGCTGGCTGGCGAGGAGCTCGTTATAGCGCTGGTTGCTGTTGACCCACAGCCCTGACTGCACGGTGGAGTGAGCGAGCCAGCTGATGCCGCCGAAGGTCGGGGAGGTGGCCCACGCGCTCTGCGTGGACCAGCCGGCGTCGGTCAGCATGGCGTTCTGCTTGCGCAGAGACGGCGTCAACGCCCGGCGCGAAGCTCGAACCGTGGACGGCGACCTGCCCGTAGCTTTCGACGAAGACGATGAGGACGTCCTTGCCGCGCAACCCGGTCAGCAGGTCAGAAGGGGGGACGGCGGCCTCGGGGTCGGGGCTGCGGGTGGCCTCCGTGAACCGGCGCGGGTCGCTGAGCGCTGACTGGTAGGCGCGCACCTGCGAGACGGCCAGCCCGGCGGCGCTGGTCGAGGCGACCGGAGCCCCCGCGGTGGCCTGCAGAGACAGCCCCGCGGCTAGCGCCCAGACGGCGGTGACGGCAATCAGGCTGCGCAGGGCGCCGTGGCGGTGACGGGCGGCCACCGCGGTGACGTGAATCGTCGCCGCGGTGATGGCGACGACCAGCACGGCGATGCCGACCCAGATCGCGACGAGCACGACGTTGGTGAACGTGGTGCCGATGGTGTTGCGCACCACGCTCGCGGCCGGCCGGATGCTGTCCCAGTCGTACAGCGGGTTGAACGGCCGGTTGAGTTCCTCCCACACCGCGATGTTGAGGATCTTGTCGAGGGTGAGCGCGCTGAGCGCGAGCCCGGCGATCGTGGCCACGATCCGTCGCGGCCACAGTGGCAGCACCAGCGCGACCGCCACCAGGACCAGCGCTTCCACCGGGATACGGACGAAAGCGCCCAGGCTGAACTCCCAGGATCGGTCGGGCGCCACCAGGTCGAACCACAGCAGCCCGAGCGCGAGCACCAGGACGGTGATCCGCACTGTCCGGCGGGTGCGCTGGCCGGCGCCGGTCCGGTACAGCCAGACCACGCAGCGGCCGAACGACTCGGCCAGCAGCAGCAGCGCGACGGCGACCGCGATCATCCCGGTCAGGCGGCTGGTCACTCCGGAGGCGGCGACGGTGAGCACGATGCCCTGGACCGCGGCCACGACCTTTCCCCAGTACCGGGGCGGCAGCGGCGCCCGCAGCCACGGGATCAGCCAGCCGGCTATCAGCAGCGCATAGCGGGCGGCACCGATGAGCAGCACCCAGCTGCCGTAGGCCTGGGACACGAAGATGCTGAGCACCAGGATGAGGAAGGCGTCGGCTTCGCTGTCGAAGCGGGCGCCAAGCGCGGTGGCGGTCCCGGTCCGGCGCGCCACCTGTCCGTCGACCGCATCGAGAGCCAGCGCGACGCTCGACAAAGTGACCAGCGCGGTGATCGATACTGACCGGCCGAACGAGTCGGCCACCAGCCCCGTCACCCCGGCGATCAGCACCAGCCGGGTGAGGGTAACCCAGTCCGCCGGGAATATCGCCCGCTGGTCGCTGTGCATGCGGGCGGTGACGAGCAGCGCGGTCGCCGCCGGACCGGTGATCAGGCCGGTGATCCAGCCGGCCACGCCAAGACCAGCGGTAGCGGACACCACGCAGAGCAGGATGGCCGTGGCGAGCAGTCCCACGATCGCCGCGAGCCGGATCGCAGGCAGCGCGCCCTTGTCCGCGCGCCGAATCGTCGGCAGCTGAATAGTGCGCACCGCGCTCCCGTCTCCGTGCCTCAATCTCGTCATCCCTGATAGGGACTACGGGTTCGCGGTCACGCTGGTTCACCGCCGCGCAGCCAGGCGGTTGAACTATTTGCCGAGCTGGCCCGTGTAACCGGTGTGGCGCCACTGCACTCAGTTCCGGCCGGGATCACTCCGGCCGTCCGTCGCTACGGCCCGTCGCTGCTGCGTCTGGCCGTGGGCGTGGCCGTGCTGTGGTTTCTCGTGCGGCTGGTCGGCGCCGCGCCGTTCGAGAGCGGGCTGCGCGCGGTCACCTGGCCGGGGGTCCTGGCCGCCGTCACCCTCACCGTCGCGACCTCGGTGTGCTCGGCCTGGCGGTGGCGGGTCGTCGCCCGGGCCCTCGGCGCCAGCATCGACCTGTCCGCCGCGACCGGTGCCTACTACCGCTCCCTGTTCCTCAACTCCGTGCTCCCCGGCGGGATTCTCGGCGACGTGAACCGCGCGGTCACGCAGGGCCGGCGCGACGGAGACGTCGGGCAGGGGGTGCGCGCGGTGGCCTGGGAACGGCTGTGCGGCCAGGTCGTCCAGGCCGCGGTGACCGCCGTCGTGCTGCTGGCGCTGCCCTCGCCGGTGCGGCCCGCGCTGCCCTGGGTGCTGGCGGGCATCGCGGGCGTAGCCGGGTGCGTCGCGCTCGTCGTGGGTATCGCCGCTCGCCGCGGCCGGTCCCGGTCGGCCCGCGCCGCCCGGACCGTCGCCGCTGACCTGCGTCGCGGCCTGCTCGTCCGGGGCGTGTGGCCGCAGGTCACGCTGGCCTCGCTGCTGGTCGTGGCCGGGCATACAGCCGTGTTCGTGGTCGCGGCCCGGGTAGCCGGCGTCACCGCCCCCCTGGGCGAGCTGATCGCGCTGCTGATGGTGGTCCAGATCGCCGGCGGGATCCCGCTGAGTGTCGCCGGCTGGGGGCCGCGGGAGGGCGTCGCCGCCTGGGCCTTCGCCGCGGCCGGGCTCGGCGCGGCGAACGGGGTCACGGTCGCCACCCTCTACGCGGTGCTCATGCTGATCGCGGTATCCCCGGGAGCGGGCCTGCTGATGCGGGACGCCATCCGGCGGCGCCGTGGCCGAGAGCACCCGGCCGAGCCGGGCGGACCCGATCAGGCGCCGCCGGCGGAGCGCCCGGCCTGGCGCGAGGCCGAACGGCTCGTCCGGTGACCGAGGCGATCCAGACAGCGGCGATCCGCCAGCGTATCCGCATCCCGCTGCGGCTGGCTGACGGCTACACGGCCACGGCCACCGCCGTCACCTTCACCGGCCTCGCCGACGCGCAGCAGCATGTGGCCCTCGAGCTCGGCCGACCCGCCACGGCCCGGCTGCCGCTGGTGCGCCTGCACAGCGAATGCCTCACCGGTGACGTGTTCGGCAGCCAGCGATGCGATTGCGGGCCGCAACTGCGCGAGGCGATCGAGCGGATCACCACGCACGGCGGGTACCTGCTGTACCTGCGCCAGGAAGGGCGCGGCATCGGACTGTACGACAAGCTCGACGCCTACGCGCTGCAAGATCGTGGCCTGGATACATACGACGCGAATCTCGCGCTCGGCCACCGGGCCGACGAGCGCGATTACACCAGCGCGGCCCAGATGCTGCACGCGCTCGGCGCCAGCCGCATCGCGCTGCTGAGCAACAACCCGGACAAGGGCGCTCAGCTGGCCCGCCTGGGCATCACAATCGCCCGGCAGGTCCCCACCGCCCTGCACCTGAACGAGACCAACGCCGCCTACCTGGCCACCAAGGCCCAGCGCGGAGGGCATGACCTGCTGTCGCGCAGTCTTGAGCGCGCCGCCGAGCCGCCAGCCGCGGCGGGGCGCTAGCCGGGCGTGCGGCCTACGAAATCAAGCTGGTGGGCGATGTAGACCAGCTCACCCGCGGCCAGTTGCCGGCCGCGCACGGCCAGCCAGCCGGCCAGCTCCGCCGGTGCCACCCGATCCGGGTGACTCCCCAACGCGTTCTCGATCGTGTCCAGGATGCTGCGCAGGAAGTAAGCCTCATCGCCCGGGTAGTTCCCGTCCGGGCCGGCGCTGACCACCCAGTCCGATGACCCCGCCGCCAGCGCGGGCGCCCCCGCGGCCCGCAGCTGGTGGAACAGGCGGCGGCCCGTCCGGCTGTCCCCGGCCGGCCGGCCGTAGCGAACCCGCTCGTCCATGTCGCGGTGATAGGCCTGCATGACCCGGCCGTCGTGGGGGTGGCCGGGCTCGAAGATGCTCTCGCCGTCGTAGTTGATCGTGAACCAGTAGACGCCGCCGGGGACCAGCAAGCGCAGCAATCCGGGCAGGACGGCCGGCACGTCTACCAGGTCCAGCACGGCGTTGGCGATCAGCACGTCGGCCGGCTCCCCGTGAGCGGCCTCCAGGTACCGGCCGAGCTCGGCGTGCTCCAGGCGCACCCGCAGATCACCCACCTGCAGCCCATCCGGCCGCAGGTCGCTGCGCAGGCCCCGCGCGGCCGCCCAGTCGCGCAGCCACCGGCGAGAATCATCGAGCAGCGGCCGGTCCGCATCCAGCAGGACGTACTCGCCGGCGCCGACCACGTCCCAGTCCATCAGGCGGGCCACCATCGTCCCCAGGCCGGCGCCGATCTCCAGCACCTTCGGCGCCCCCGCGGGCATCAGGCGGCGCAACCCGGCCACCACATGCTGGTTGAGCGCCCGGTCATCCACGGTCGTCTTGGCGGCCAGGTACCGGGCATAGCCGGAGGTCATCGAAGCTTCATCGAAGCTCGTCATTGCTTCTCGGCCACCATCGCGAACTTGCGCACCCGCCCGCTGCCGAGCCAGTCACTCCACAGCTGATGGGCCGTGATCAGGTCGGCGGTGGCCTGCTCCCCGATCTGGCCGGCGATCTGAGGTGAATCAGCCCGGTAGCAGCCGAGCAGCGCCGTCGCTATCGCGTGATGCGCGGAGGTGTACTCCCGCTGCCAGGTCACGGCCAGCCCCGCGTCACGCAGCACGCCCGTCAGTTCCGCCAGCCCGATCGGCCAGACCGTATCGGCGGCGGGCATCCGGGCCCGCTCCGGCCGGGTGAGCGGCCAGCCTTCCTCGACCGTGAAAGCGAACCGCCCGCCCGGCTCCAGCACGCGCGCCACCTCAGCTATCAGGGCACCCTTGTCGGGGAAGGCCAGCATCGTCTCCAGCAGGAATACCACCTCGAAGCAGCCCCCGGGCAGCGGCGGGAGGTGAGCTTGCTCGAAGCGGCAGGGAAGCTCCCCGGCCAGCCGCCGGGCGGTGGCCAGTGAGCTGGCGCAGCGATCGACACCCAGGTAGCGGCATCCCGACTCCGCCGTGATCATCCGGCCGGGTCCGGCCACCCCGCAGCACAAGTCGAGCACCGGGACGCCGGGGCCGACCCGGGCCTGGCGAGCCAGCCCGCGGACCTCGGCCGCCCGCATGAAGCTCTCCTGGCCCACATACTCGCCCGCGGGATAGGCGGTCGCCTGGGCCCGCTCTAGCGCCGTCATCACTGGTGCTCGTTGATCCTGTCTCACGTCAGATCCCGCGCGGTGTCCGGAACCGGGGCGTGCCACCCCGCCTCGCCGTGCCGTGCCCGTGCCGGGCCGACGCCGGTCGTCTCGGGTCGAACCGGGTCGGCCGCTTCCACGTATTACCTTGTGTCAGGTATGACGGATCAGCGGCGGGCGTGGTTCAGCTCGACCGCACGGGGGAGGCCGGCTCGGTGCGGCAGGCGCTCGGGAGGGCCGGAACATCGTGCGGGTCCATGTCGTAGTCCCCGAGGGATTCGACCATCCCGGCCAGCCTTCCGGCGGCAACATCTATGACCGGCGGGTCTGCGCCGGACTGGCCGAGGCCGGCTGGGAGGTGCTGGTCGCGACCGTCGCCGCGGCGTGGCCGGTACCCGACCCGGGCGCCCGCGCCGACCTGGCCCGGCTCGTTTCCGCCATCCCCGCCGGGGAGACCGTCCTGATCGACGGGCTCATCGCCTCGCCAACCGCCGCGCAGCTGCTGCCGCACACCGGGCGGCTACGCCTGACGGTGCTGCTGCACATGCCGCTGGCCACCGCCGTCGACACCCCCCCTGATGCCGGCGCGGAGCGGTCCGAACGGGCCGTGCTCCGCGCGGCCGCCGGCGTGGTCGTTACCAGCGAGTGGACCCGTCAGCAGATCCTGACCCGGTACGCGATCCCGGCCTGCCGGGTACACGTCGCCCGGCCGGGCGTCGACCGGGTCGCTGCCCCGGCCCGGCCGGTCCCCGGCCGCCTGATCTGTGTCGGGGTCCTCGGCCGCCACAAGGGCCAGGACCTCCTCGTCGAGGCGCTCGCCGAGCTCGCCGACCGGGACTGGCACTGCGTGCTGGCCGGATCGCCGGACCGCGACCCGGACTTCGCCGGACAGCTGCGGACCCGTATCACGGGTCTCGGCTACGACCATCGCGTCCGGCTCAGCGGCGTGCTGACCGGCGCGGCCCTCAGCGACGCGTATGCCACCGCCGACCTGCTCGTCGCACCGTCCCGCGCGGAGACCTACGGCATGACCGTGATCGAGGCGCTCGCCCACGGCCTGCCCGTCCTGGCTGCCGCGGTCGGCGGGCTGCCCGAAGCGCTCGGCCGCACCGCCGACGGCACCCGCCCCGGCCAGCTGGTCCCTCCCGGCGATCCGGCTGCCCTCGCGGCCGCGCTCGCCGACTGGCTGGGCGACGAGCGCCACCGGGACCGGCTGCGGGCCGCCGCCCGGCAACGGCGGCCTGCCCTGCCCGGCTGGGAACAGACCACCGAGGAAATAGCTAACGCACTGATCAGGATGAAGGAGAAGTCGGTCTCATGACATTCAGAACCGAGAGCCGCATAACGATCACCGGCAGCGTCCAGGAGGTGTGCGCGTATCTGTGTGACGTCGGACGCTGGCCGGAATGGGCGCCGACGGTTCTCGAAGGCCGGGTCCGGGGCGGAGGTCCGCTTCAGCCCGGCGCGCGGGTGGAGCAGCGGGCGAAGCTGATGTTCGGGATGAGCCGCAGCCGGAGCCAGGAGGTGACCGTGGTCGAGCCGCCCCATTCGCTGGCGTTCGCCGGGCCGATGGGCACGTCCACGGCGCGCTGGGGAATGGAATTCGAGCCGGCCGGCGACGGGCGGACCGACACCATGATGTGGATCGAGGTGGACCTCGCGGGCATCATGCGCGCGATCCCCGCCGGCCTGCTCAAAAGCAGGATCCAGCGCGTCAGCGATCTCGAGATGGTGTTGATCAAGGCCGCGGTCGAGTCCGCTACGCGGGCAGGCGCCACCTCCTAGGCGGGGCGCGTCCTACCGCGACGCTAATGAGATAGACGAGCACACCGTGAGCGAGGAGCACAGCGTGACCCAGGTCGACCGGACGCGAGATCACCTGATCGAGACGTACCGCAAGAAGGCGAAGCACTACGACATCACCTCCCGGCTCTATCCCGCGCCGGGCTACCCGCAGCGGACGCAACGCCTCCAGGCCGTCCGGGCGCTCGGCCTTCGCCGGGGTGACACCGTGGTCGACATGGCCTGTGGCACCGGCCTGAACTTCTCCCTACTCGAGAAGGTGGTCGGTCCCGGCGGCCGGATCGTCGGCGTCGACCTGACCGACGCGATGCTCGCCCGTGCCCAGGCCCGGATAGCGATGAACGGCTGGAGCAATGTCAGCCTCGTGCAAGCCGACGCGGCCGGCTTCGATTTCCCGGCCGGGGTCAACGCGATCCTGTCCACGTACGCCCTGACGCAGGTGCCCGAGTGCGCGGACGTCATCGCCCATGGCGCCAAGGCCCTCGTCGGCGGCGGTCGCTGGGCCGTGCTGGATCTCAAGGTTCCCGGCAACACGCCCGGGTGGCTAGCGCAGCTTGGAACCGCGACCGTGCGGCCTTTCGCCTCCATCGATCAGTGGATGATGCGCCGTCCGTGGGAGGCGATTCGCGCCGTCATGCAGGAAGAGCTGACTGATCCGGCGTGGACCGAGTTGTTCTTCGGAACCGCTTTCCTCGCTACCGGGTCCCGCGGTCGGCCGGTGCCGATGGGCACTGACGGTCCGTCCGCTGCCGCTGAAGCGGGCGGGTGAGGCAAGTCGCCTTACCCGGGCGACGTGCAGCTGCCGGGCTCGGGCAGCTTCACATCCGCGATCTCAGCACGTCGATCTCGCAGCCGGGCGCAGCCGGGTCGAAGCCGTGCTCGACCAGCCAGCGGATCGCCACCAGGCTTCGCAGCGACCACCAGGCGCGGATCACGTCGCGGTCGACGTCCGTGCCGTAGCCGGCGACGACGTCACCGAGGTGTTCCTCATGTCCGAGCGTCAGGCTGGCGAGGTCGTACAGGGCATCGCCCTGGGCCGCCTCGGTCCAGTCGATGACGCCGGTGATCTCGTCGCCGTCAGCGAACACGTGGGCGATCTGCAGGTCGCCGTGCGTGAACGCCGGCGTCCACGGCCGGATCGCGGCCTCGGCAACCTCGCGGTTGCGCCTGACCAGGCTGGCCGGAAGGACGTCGTTGGTGAGGAGCCACTCGCATTCGCCGTCGAGCTCCGATGCGATCTCGCCGGGGCTCCGGCCCGGCCACGGCGGCAGCGGCGCGTCGTGCAGCATCCGTACGGCGGCACCCGCCGCGGCCCACGCCGCCGGCGACGCGGTCGACGGCTCGCCGAGGCGGCCGAGTGCCGTCCCCCGGACGGCGGCGAGCGCGAGCACGGGCGGCTTGCGCCACAGGATCTCCGGCGTTGGGACCGGCGCCATCGCCATCGCCTCGACCTCGACGTCGGTGCGCGCCTGGTGAGCGTCGACCTTCAGGAACACGTCGCCGACGCGCAGGGTCGCACAATCGCGATGGGCGACGACGACCTTGACATCCTCCACGCCGGCCATTATCGCGAGGACGACCACCGGCGTCACCGGGTTTATCGCGCGCCCGGATCGCCCGTTCCGTGCCGGGGTGTCAGGGCTTCGGGAGGAGCACCTCTCCTTCGAGGCCGTCCGGATCGCGGAAGAAGATGCTGAGCGCCCCGCCGAAATCGTTGACCGTGCCGTCGCTCGCCCCGCTGTCCACAAGCCGCTCCCGGATGATCTCGAAGGCCTCCGGCGAGGCGGCCGCCAGCCCGACGTGATCGATGCGCCCCCGGCCCCACATCGGCGTCTGGCGGTCGGCCTCGGAATTCCCGTCGATCACGAAGACATTCAGCTGCGTAGCAGGACCGATGTCGATGACGGTCATCGTCTCGCCCGGCCCGTGGCTGCGCGTCGGCCCGACCACAGCGTCGAACACCCGCTCGTAGAAACGGCCCAGCCGGCCGACGTCCTTCGAGATCCACGCAATATGATTCACGCCGTTCAGCAGCATGCTGATTCCTCCCGCAACTCCCGGACCCACCGTACGCTCCTCGTGCACGCAGGAGGTCTGCGTTTCGGCGTAGGCTAGTAGCAACAGCCGGCGGGCGGGAATGAACGGGGCGCCGGATCGGCTCTACCATGCGGTAGTTGTCTTCTGTGTTCGTGTCAGAGGCCGAAGGGCCCGCGATCGCCTGAGCTAGGGCAGGCTCAGCCTGCTCAGTGAACGGGAGTAAGCCGTGGGCCGACCCACCTGCCGACGTTGACCAGGCCATGTCCGTCGCGACAGGCGGCGCCGTCATAACGTGGCCGAGGACAGAAACCAGCGGGGAGTCACAGGTGTTCGTGGAGCAAGGTAGTGGTGCATGATCGAGGATAACGGCGGGGGTGCGAGCGGCTTCGCCGACCTGACGCTGGCCCCGGAATTGTGCCATGTGCTCTCGGGCCTTGGTTACGAGGAGCCGACACCGATTCAGGCTGCCGCCATCCCGCCGTTGCTCGAGGGCCATGACCTGGTCGGGCAGGCAGCGACCGGGACAGGGAAGACGGCCGCCTTCGCGCTTCCCATCCTCCAGCAGATACTCGCCGAAGGCGGCCGGCCCGAGCCGCTCGCCTTGGTGCTCGTCCCGACGCGCGAGCTCGCGGTGCAGGTCTGCGCGGCCATGCGCAGCTACGGGTACGACATGGGGGCGCGTGTTCTGGCCGTTTACGGCGGCGAGCCGATCGGCCGGCAACTGGGGCCGCTCAAGCGCGGCGTCGACGTCGTGGTGGCGACACCCGGACGTGCGCTCGACCACATCAAGCGGGGAACGCTGACGCTGACCGGCCTCGAGATCCTCGTTCTCGATGAAGCGGACGAGATGCTCGACATGGGTTTCGCCGAGGAGATCGAGGCGATCCTCGCCGTCACCCCCGAGAAGCGCCAGACCGCGCTGTTCTCGGCGACGATTCCGCCGCGAATCGACGGCATGGTACGGCGCCACCTGCGTGACCCGGTGCGGGTCGAACTCGGTCGCCAGGCGTCAGCGTCAGCCGACGGATTGCTGGTGCGGCAGACTGCCTACCTCGTGCCGCGCGGGTACAAGGCCGCCGCCCTCGGTCGCGTGCTCGACCTGGAGAGGCCGACGGCGACGATCGTCTTCTGCCCGACCAGGGACGAGGTGGACCAGCTCACCGAGTCCCTGAATGGCCGTGGCTACCGCGCTGAGGCGCTGCACGGCGGAATGGACCAGAAGCAGCGCGACCGGGTCATGGCCCGGCTGCGCAGCGGGGCCATCGATCTTCTCGTGGCCACCGACGTGGCCGCCCGCGGTCTCGACATCGACCAGCTCACGCACGTGGTGAACTACGACGTGCCCAGCTCGCCGGAATCGTACGTGCATCGCATCGGGCGCGTCGGCCGGGCCGGCCGCGAGGGCACCGCCATTACCCTGGCCGAGCCGCGCCAGCACCGGCTGGTCAAGACCATCGAACGGGCGATCAAGCAGCCGATCTCGATCGAGAAGCTGCCCACCGTCGCCAACCTGCGCGCCCGGCGCCTGGAGCTGATGCGCGCCACGCTGCGGGAGAGCCTGCTCAAGGGTGACGACCTCGATGCCTTCCGGTCTGTTGTCGGGCCGCTCGAGGCGGAGTTCGACCCCTATGAGGTGGCGCTCGCCGCGGTCAAACTGGCCCATGAGGCGAGCGGAACACCACGCGAGGAAGAAGAGATCCCCGCGGTCGAAATGCCGGCCGACGACCGCCGTGACGGCCGGAAGGCAAAGCCACGTGACCAGCGGCCTGCCGCCGGCCGTGACCAGCGGCGTGGTCGCCGCGCGAGTGAGGCCACGACCCGCCTGTTCGTGAGCACCGGCCGGTCCGCCGGAGTCCGGCCGCAGGATCTCGTGGGCGCTATCACCGGCGAGTCGTCCTTGTCCGGCCGGGACATCGGTGCGATCGAGATCGCCGATCGTTTCTCCCTGGTCGAGGTGCCCGAGTCAGCGGCCGACGACGTGGTAGCCGCACTCCGGCGGACGAGCATCAAGGGCCGGACCGCCACCGTCCGCCGCGAACGCTACCCGGCCCGGTAATACCGGGGCGCTCTAACCGGCTAGCAGCGCGCCCAGCGAACGGCAACGCCCCGACCACGCCTATCGGTCCCAAGGGCTTTCCCGCCCCCTGATTCCCAGTCCCGGTTAGCCGCGATAACCCGGCGCCCGGCGGCCCGGCGAGAATGCTGTCGTGGAGGCGGTGTGGGCGGGTGCTGTGGGCTTGCTCGGCGGTGACCGGGAGGTCGCTGCCGCGGCGGCGGCGGACCTGGCCGCTCGTTATGGCGAATCGCACCGCCGTTACCACGGCATCGCGCACGCGCGGGCAGTGTGCGGCCCCTATTCTGGGGTACGGCACTGGCTGGCCCGCGCCGGCGTCGGGGAGGCACAGGTGACCAGGGCCGAGGAGCTGGTGCTGGCGACGGCGGCGCACGCGGCGTCCCCGGACGACCCGGCCGCGCAGGCCCTGCTCGATGCCGACCTGGCGGTCCTCGGCGCGGACCCAGCGGCGTATGACCGCTACCGGCTGGCGGTGCGGGAAGAGTACGCCGCCCTGGACGAGGCGGCCTGGCGGGCGGGCCGCACGGCGGTCATGTCGGGGCTGCTGGCACGGGATCCGCTGTACGGGACCCCCGCCGCGCGCCGGCGATGGGAAGCGCAGGCCAAGGCCAACATCGCCCGCGAACTGGATTCGCTCACCGGCGGCGCACCACCACGCTAGCCAGCACGCCGTTGACAATGGCTGCCGTTGTCGGGGCAGCCGGGAAGTCAGGCCGGGTGTCGGGCGCTCGTGACCGGGAAGGAGACCTGGGTGCGGCGCATCCCGCTCGGCGCGCTCCGGGAGCGCGAGTTCCGGCTGTTCTTCACCGGGCAGCTGGTGTCACTGCTCGGCGATGCCGTCACGCCGTTCGCGCTGGCCTGGGCGGTGCTCGACCTGACGGGATCCGCGCGCGACCTCGGCTTCGTGATTGCCGCGAAGACCGCCCCGCTCGTCGTTTTCCTGCTCGTCGGCGGCGTCTTCGCCGACCGCCTGCCGCGGCGCGCCGTGATGCTCACCGCCGACGTGGCCCGGATGGCCATCCAGGCGGCGACCGCGGCGCTGCTGCTCTCGCACACCGCGCGCATCTGGGAGCTGGTCGTCCTGCAGGCGCTCGCCGGAACCGGGACAGCGTTCTTCAACCCGGCATCGACCGGGCTCACACCGGTGACCGTGAGCGCGGAGCGGCTGCCGGAGGCAAACGCCCTGCGCGGGATGTCGATGGCGTCGATGCAGTTCGCCGGCCCGGCGCTGGCGGGCATTCTCATCGTCACCGCCGGGCCGGGGTACGCGCTGGCCATTGATGCGGCGAGTTTCGGGGTCAGCGCGTTCTACCTCGCGCGCCTGCACCTGCCGGCGCATATCAGCCTGCCACCGCAGTCGTTCGCGCGCGACCTGCTGGACGGCTGGCGCGAGTTCGCCGCCCGTAGCTGGGTCTGGATGATCGTGGTCAGTGCGTCCCTGGGGAACATGATGGGCTCGGTGTGGCTCGTGCTCGCCGCGGCGTGGATCAAGATGGGCCACGGCGGCGCCGGCGCGTGGACGGCGATCCTGGTCGTCTCGGCCGTCGGCGCGCTCGCCGCCGGCGCCACGGCGCTTCGCCTCAGGCCGCGTCACCCGCTCCTGCTCGCCGCCATCGCGGTACTCCCGAACGCGTCACCGGCCATCGTGCTCGCGCTGCGGCTGCCCTGGGAGGTCCTCGTCATCACGGCGCTGGTCACGGGCTTCGGGAACATGCTCTTCAACACGCTGTGGGAGACGACGCTGCAGCAGCACATCCCGTCGGCGTCACTGTCGCGCGTCAGTGCCTATGACTGGTTCGGCTCCCTGCTGTGCCAGCCGCTGGGACTCGCCCTCGCCGGAGTGGCGGCGGCCGCGATCGGGATGGGCCGCACGCTGTGGATCGCCGCCGCGGTCGACCTCGCCGCCGTCGCCGCGCTGCTCGCGGCACCGAGCGTGCGGCACCTGCAGCGGCCCGGCGAACCGCGGCCCGAGCACAGCGCGCAGCCGCTCGCCGCTGACTGAACCGGGCCTAACAGAAGCCCCGGCGGTGTGAGGGATAGGCTAACGATCGTTCAATCGAACGTATGCTGCGCTGTCGTATCGGGAACGGGAACCGCGTGAGCGACGAGATCAAGTCCGCTCTTGGCGATGATGTGCGATGAATGACGAGGAGTTGCGCGCGAAGGCCAGAAAGCTCGCCGGCGCTATTGAGCCCTTCGCCGGGCAGGTGTACTTCTCGCCGGAGTGCCATGCGGCCTACGCGCAGCTCGGCTTTTCGCCTAGCCCGGCCGAGCGGAACGGGGTAGCCCTTCCTGACGGTTCCGCGTACTTCTGCAGCCGGGGGTCTCTGCTCGGCCAGGTGCCTGGCGGTGTGATCGCATCGGCGTTCGCGGTGTTCAATCCGTCGGTCGTCGTCCCGGCCGTGACGCACGGCTGGTCGATCACCGACGCGGCTGCCATCGAGCGGGCCAGAACGGGCGGGGCTATCGCCCAGCTGACCAGGATCCTCGGAGCTGAGCCAGCGGGCATCGAACGAGTCCGGGACATCCTCGGCCGGGCAAGCGCGTCGCTGCCCGTAGCGGGAAAGCCCCTCTATGCCGGCGTCCTCGCGCAGACGGTGCCGCCCTCGCCGCTGGGTGCAGCCTGGCGCTCGGCCGACCGGCTGCGCGAATACCGCGGCGACGCGCATACCGCCGCATGGACGTCGGCCGGTTTCGATGCCGTCGAAATCGGTCTCCTTACCGAGCTGTACTGGGGATTGCCCCTGAAGACGTACATCCGGTCCCGGGCCTGGTCGGCGGCGGAACTCGATGACGGCATCAGGCGACTTGAGGAACGGGATCTCGTCCGGGACGGCGCGCTTACCGACCGGGGACGGCAAGCCCGCGAGGCCGTCGAGTCGTGCACCGACCGTCAGTGCCGTGCCGTCATCGAGTCGCTGGGGGATGATTTCGACGACGTTGTCGGCGTGCTCGTACCAATGGGAAGAGAAATCCGGACGATGCGCGGCTATCCGGCTTCCGGGCCGCACGAGCTGGCGAGCCGGTTCGCCAGCCGTGAGATCTGACCCGTGCGTCCCGAGGATAGGCTTTAACGATCGATCAATAGCCTAACGAGATAAGCGCCGCGCGGGCGGTGATGGAGGTACGTTCTCGATGCCTCGACTCACGAGCTTGTCTCGCTCCGTATCAGGACTCGTCGCCCTTGTCACGGGCGCGGCGAGCGGCATGGGGCGCGCTACCGCCTTTCTGCTGGCCGACGAGGGCGCCAAGGTGGCCGTGACCGACGTGGTCGATCCGGCCCCGGTCGTGGACGCCATCACGAAGGCCGGAGGCGAGGCGATCGGGCGAGTCCTCGACGTATCCGATGCCGCGGCCATTGCCAGCGTGGTGAGCGACGTCGCTGGCCACTTCGGCGGCATCGACATCCTGATCAACAACGCCGGGATCGCGCGTCCTACTCCGCTCGACGCGCCGGGCTGGGAGGAAGCATGGGCGGAGACGATCGCGGTCAACCTCACCGGTGAAGCACGCATGATCCGCTCATGCCTGCCGTATCTGCAAGCCTCAGGATGCGGCCGGGTAGTCAATATCGCCAGCACCGAAGGACTCGGAGCCACTGCTCGTCACTCGCCTTACACGGCTGCCAAACACGGGGTTATCGGGCTGACACGATCGCTCGCCGTCGAGCTCGGGCGCACCGGTGTGACCGTCAACTGCGTGTGCCCCGGACCCATCCGGACCGGGATGACAGCGGAGATACCTGACTCCGCCAAGGACACTTTCGCGCGCCGTCGCGTGCCGCTGCGGCGCTACGGGGATCCCGAGGAAGTCGCGCACATGACCGTGTCGCTCTGCCTGCCCGCGGCCTCGTACTGCAATGGGGCTGTCCTGGTGGTCGACGGCGGGATGGTAGCGCAGAACACATAAGGGAACCCGGTGAAATCAGCCGTGCGCCGCCGGAAGGTGCCGCTGTGACACAGCTGTGACGACAGCCGGACATACCGGTGAAGCTGGTACCGCACCGTCGCAAGCATGCACCTAGCGAGCAGCCGGCCCCCGCGTCAGCGGGACCGGACACGAAGCGGGACTTGGCGCCGGGGTATCCGCCGGGCGATCCGGATCGGCTCCCGGCCGGAGCCCTGGAAGCGCGGGCCGGTGCTCACGGCGCTGGCGCTGCTGCTGGGCCTGGTCATGCTGCTGCACCCCGAAATCCCGGACTGGCGCTGGAACCTCGGCAGCCTCACGGAGACCTTCCTGCCGTGGCTTGGCCTGCTTATCCCGGTGCTGCTGGCCGGGGCTCTGCGGCGCCGTTCCCTCGCCGCGCTAGCGGCGCTGCTGCTACCGGCCGTGGTGTGGCTGAACCTCTTCGGCGGGGTGCTCAGCGACAAGTCCCGCCCGGGCGGCTTCCTGACCGTGGCCAGCGAAAACGTCAATGCGGGCAACCCTGACCCGGCCCGCAGCGCCCGCGACCTGGCTGCCTCCGGCGCGGATGTGCTGGCGCTGGTAGAACTGACCCCGCGGGCCGCGGGTATGTACGAGAGGGGGCTGGCGAAGGCATACCCGTACCACACGCTGGGGGGCACGGTCGGGCTGTGGAGCAAGCTGCCGCTGTCGGGCACCCAGCCGATCGACATCATGGACTACGGACCGCTGGCGGCAACCATGCCGGCCGACCAGAAAGTGGCATCGGACCGGGCGCTGCGCACCACCGTGGCCACGGACCACGGGCCGCTGACGGTCTATGTGGCCCACCCGGGGTCCGTACGGGTGAATCCTGCGGCGGGCTTCTGGACGGCCTCGCGGGACATCGGCGTGCGGGCGCTCGGCCAGGCCATCGCCGCCGATCCGAGTAAGCGGGTGGTGCTGCTCGGCGACCTGAACGGCACCATGGACGACCGGGCGTTCGCCGGCCTCACCGCACAGCTGCACTCGGCCCAGGAAATGGCGGGGGACGGCTTCGGCTTCACCTGGCCGGCGTCCTTCCCGGTGGTGCGGATCGACCAGATCCTGGTGCGGGGCGTGGAGCCGGACAGCGCCTGGGTACTGCCGGCCAACGGCAGCGACCACCGGGCAGTGGAGGCCAGAATCAGCTGGTGAACACCGCGAAAGGCTCCGATTCCGTGCCTCTGGTGGGGCTACTGGGCACAGCCGGGGAAGTCATATCCGCCCGGAGCCCGCGGAGCCGTGACCGGCCCGGTTATTGTGGCGGCATGGGCTTGCTGGGGGATCTGATCAAGACCGTGTCCGACGCGATGACGAGCGGCCGCCGCCAGGGTGAGGCGCCCTCGCGCGAGGCGGGGCCAGGAGGCAGGCGGCGGCCGGCGGCTCGTTCCTCATCTTCTTCCCCGGCGGCTGCGGCGCATGGTCACCCGGCCCGGGAGGGGATGCGGTCGTCCGGAGCGGATGCGGAGGCCTCGCCGGGCGAATCCGGGCCGGACGCCACCGCGGAGGTCGATCCGCATCGCATCGGGCCGGTGCGGATGAGCTACTCGCCGCAGACGGACGGGGCCCCGGATCCCGGCGAGGTCGTCTGGACCTGGGTGCCGTTCGAGGAGAACGACGGGCGAGGCAAGGACCGGCCGGTCCTCGTGGTGGCCGCCGAGTCGGCCGGCACCTACCTGGCTGTGCAGCTGACCAGCAAGGACCACGACGGCGAGGGCGACTTCGTGTCCGTCGGCGCGGGCGGGTGGGATGGCGAGCACCGGCCGTCCTGGGTCAACCTGGACCGGGTGATCCGGGTCCATGAGGGCGGGATGCGCCGGGAAGCGTCGGCCCTGCCGCGCGAGCCGTTCGAGCGGGTCACCGACCGCCTGCAGCAGCGCTACGGCTGGCGCTAGCTCCCGCAGTGCCCATGCTGTGCGCGCCGATTGTCCAGTTCTGCTGGCGAGGGCTGGCAGGCAGGTACTCACCGCAGGACTACGAGTAGGCAATCAGAAGAAACACAGTTCGGGCCGGGGATGAGCCGCTCCGCGGGGAGTCCGCAATGCAGGTCACGGAGCTGCGCCCGGACACGGCCACCGGGCGCCAGGAACGGGGAGCCACGGCAGCGGGGTACTGGTCCGCGTACCTGGCTTCCCGCCCGCCACGCCCCCGTGCCCTGTCATCTCCTCCGGGGGGAGTCATCCTGCAGGGGCAGTAACGGCTCGGGAATGCCGTTAATCCATCGCCTGCAGGATAGCTAAGATCAGTCCGCAGGCCGATGCATGCCAGATCGGCGCAGGATAGCCTGCGTCTGTGAAATGGCTGCAGGCACCCGACGGTAACCCCGGAAATCCGGGCAGGCTGGGCCCTGTACTTTATGTGGCGGGAATGCAGTATTTTGCAGTGCAACTCCTCGTCGCGCTGCGCTGGCCCAGGCCTTACGACATATCCCGCGATACGATCAGCGACCTCGGGAACACCGTCTGCGGGACCTGGAACGGCCGTTATGTCTGCTCGCCGCTGCACGACCTGATGAACGGCTCGTTTATCGTGCTGGGAATCACCATGCTGCTAGGATCCGTGCTGATATTCCGGCACTACGGGAAGGGCCGCATCGCGGCGGCCGGATTTACCGCCATGGGTCTTTCCGGGCTCGGCGCCGTGATGGTCGGCGTCTTCCCGGAGAACAGCGTTCCCGCGCTGCACGGCCTGGGCTCGGTGCTCCCGTTCACGCTGGGGAATGCCGCCCTGGTCGCCATGGCGACCTCGCTTGCCATGCCGCTGCTTTTGCGCCTCTGCGTTTCCCTCTCCGGCGTGGCAGCACTACTCGCCCTGGCGGCTTACGCCAGCAGTCACTATCTCGGGCTAGGAGAAGGCGGGATCGAACGGGTCGTAGCCTATCCCCAGACCATCTGCCTCGCGGTGATCGGCTGCTACCTGATCGCGGTTCCTCAGCCAGGCCGGACACGAACAACCCACCGCACCATGCCCCACGATGATCGCCCCGCGCAGCAACCGCCGCCCCGGCCGCTGGACCCGCATACAGGACCATAGCCGTATAGTCACGCCACGAGCCGCCCAGCGGCAGGTCCGGGCGTGGCAGGCATTAGGCCACGCGAGTGACCGGACACAGAACATCCAGTCCGGCATGGCGCAAGCAGACCGTCTGGGCGACCAGGCTGCCGATCAGATCGGCGCAGTGTGCGCGGTCCTGTTCGGCTGGCGAGCTGCGCTTTGTTAGGCCCGCGGAAATCCCCGCTTCCCGGGCACCTCCGGGCGCCCGCCAAGGCGCGCATCGCGGCTTTCCCGTTGCCGCCGGGGCCGTGAACCCCGGGCATCTTCGGCCACGGCGCTGCTCCGGATAATGCGGTCCGCGGCTTATCCGCACCGGGTTACCCTGCAAGGGTGGGCGTCCGGACGGGCGTGGCCTGGGCTGCGGCAGCTGCCTACCTGGCTTCTGCCGCGGCGTGCTGCGCGCTGGCCGCGCGCAGTTCGGCTCATTTCGTCGACATCCGGGTCTACCGGATGGGCGGCGCGGCCGTGCTGCACGGCGAGGACCTGTACCGGCTCAGGCTGAGCGGGCTGCCGTTTACCTACCCGCCATTCGCGGCGGTCGCGCTCGCCGCGCTTGCCGCCGTCCCCTTCGGGGCGGCCGTGGTGCTGCTGACCGGGGCGAGCGTTGCCGCCCTGCCGGTAACGCTCTACCTGGCACTGCGGCTACCGCGGCCCGGCGAGCCCGGTCCGCCGGGCGGCGGGCCGGCCCCGGTGGTGGCGCTGGCCGCGGGAGCGGCGGCTATCTGGCTAGATCCCGCCCGGGCCACCCTCGGCTACGGCCAGGTGGACATTCTCCTGGCCGCGGCGGTGCTATACGACCTGACGCTGCCGGGCACCTGCCGGCGCAAGGGCGCAGCGATCGGACTGGCCGCGGGCATCAAGCTCACTCCGGCGATCTTCATGGTCTACCTGCTGATCACCCGGCGCTACCGGGCCGCTGCCACCGCGGCCGCCGTCTTCGCCGCGACGGCCGCGGCCGGGTTCGCGGTGATCCCGGCGAGCTCGGCGTGGTACTGGGCGGGCGAGTTCGCCCGACCCGGACATGTCAGCCCGGTGCAGGACCCGGAGAACCAGAGCCTGCTCGGCGCCCTGTCACGGACGCTGCACACCGCGAACGTGCTGCCGCTGTGGCTGCCGCTGGCCGCGGTGACCGCGGTCACCGGGCTGACGCTCGCGGCCGCGGCCGCCCGCCGCGGCGACGACGCACTCGGCTTCAGCCTGTGCGCAGTTACCGGGCTGCTCATCTCGCCGATCTCCTGGACGCACCACTGGGTCATCGCCATCCCGGCACTGCCAGTGGCCGGGACGGCGGTCTACCGTGCCTGGCGAGCCGGGAAGACAGCGGCAGCCCGCCTCGGCGCGGCCGCGATCGCGGCGGTCGCGGTCATCGGCTGGACCCGGCTGGCGCAGGCCACCCCCGCCTCGGGCTGGCTCGCCATGCCCGCGGCCGCCGTGGCGTGCAGCGCGGTCTACGTCCTCACCGGCGTGCTCGTCCTGGTGCTGGCCGCCGGGTACCAGCTCCGCGGCATCCCCGCGATGCCCGGCCAGCCGCCAGGCCCGGCCGGTCACACCACGACCCGGCCCAGCGGCTCCGGCCCGCAACAAGCCGGCGTGCCTCCCGCGGGCAGGGCCCCGCCATCTCGGCCTCCAAGCCATTCCCGAGATCCCTGACCGCGCCGCAAGCTGACAAACCAGGCGCTCCCGCCACCCAGCCAGCACCGGCGGCGTAAGCAACCCCGCGCATGCCAGGACGAGCGCTGATCACACAGAGCGACCTGCCCCGCAAACCAGAATGACGATAGATCACCGAATATTTTTGCTTGTTTTGCAAAGGTATCGCTGTCCGAGAGAAGCGCAGATCCGCCGGTTCGGGGCGGCTGGGCGTAGCCGGCCAGGCAGGTGGCGCGGTCGGTGCTGGCCCGGGTCCATGCCACCCGCCTGTTCCTCGATGACCAGCGCGGCGTCGTCGATAGCAGTGAACCCGCCTTGTTCGTGACAACTTGCCCTTTCCGGGTCAGCAGAGCGGAGGATGCAACCCGAAGCCTTCCCCGGGCAACCATCAAGCCATCTCGTGCGTGTGGTGTGCATGAAGCCGAGCGGATCTGCCGCGGAGAGCCTCGCCGAGGTGTTCCGGTGCCACCGGTCCGAGCTGGTCCGGCTGGGCGCGTTCATTCTCGGTGACCGGCCGGCCGCCGAGGACGTCGTGCAGGACGTGTTCTTCCGGCTGCACCGGCGCGGGGACCGGCTCGCCGATCTGGATGATCCACTGCCGTACCTGCGCGGCGCGGTGGTCAACGGCTGCCGGTCCGTGCTGCGCCGCCGCCTGCTGATCCGCCGTCACGCCGGCAAGGACCAGCCCTGGCCGCCGCTGTCCGCCGAGGAAGCGATGCTGCTGTCCGAGGACCGCAGGCAGGTGCTGGCGGCACTGGCCCGGTTGCCCGCGCGGCGCCGCGAAGTCCTCGTGCTGCGCTACTACGCCGGGCTGTCCGAGACGGAGATCGCCGCCATGCTCGGCATCAGCACCGGCACTGTCAAGTCCACAGCCGCGCGGGGCCTGGCTGCGCTGGCCCGCACGCTCAAGGAGACCCGATGAGCACCCAGGACGAACCGGCCCGCACCGCGGAGCGGCTCAGGGACGCCCTGACCGCCGCGGCGGACGTCATGGCCGAATCCGATGCCGCCGCGGTCATCACCCCCGTTCCGCAGCGGCCCGGCAGACCCAGGCGCGCGAGGGCCTGGCTGATCCCGCTGACCGCCGCGGCCTGCGTAGTGGCGGTCATCGCCGCCTCGGCATTGCTTACCGGGAACCTCGCCCGCACGTCCTCGTCCGCCAGCCAGCCGGCGTATCCGGGGTTCTCGGTCTGTGAGCCGCTTCCGGCGGCCGGACCGGGAACGGCCGTGCCACGGTTCTACGTGACGACTGACGTGGCGGCCCGCCAGATTCAGCTGCAAGTACGCCGCACCAGCGACTGCGCGATCACCGCGGTGGTGTCGTTGCCAGCCGGCTGGCTGCTGACCGGGGGGATCTCGGCGGCCGCCGGCGACCGCACCTTCTTCACGGCGGCGTTCAGCGCCAAGAGATGCCCGGTCCAGGGCGGAGCCGGCGGCATCTCCGTCGCCGCGCATGAGACAAGATTCTTCAGGCTCGCCGTTAACGACCAGGGCCGAGCCGGACGCCTGACCGTGGTCGGCCCGCCCGTCTCGGGGATTGTCGGCCCTATCGCCGCCTCGCCAGACGGTTCCCGCATCGCGTTCAACGCCGCCGACGGGAACTTCGTGGGGCCCGGGAAAGCCTGCGGGGGCGGGGAAGCCTCAGGCGCTGCCATCCGCGTCATCGACCTGGCCACCGGGAAAATCCGCACCTGGGAGACCGACGAGATGCCGCCGGCTCCTGCCGGGACCGGGGTCACTCCCCATGAGGTGTCGTGGATGGCGGACGGGCGCACGCTGGCGGTCAGCTACGTGTGGCCGGCCAGCAACTCCGGCCCGCAGCTATCCATGGCAGTGGCCGGACTCGACACGGCCAGCGGCGGCGGTTCACTGCAGGCGCACAGCCACGTGCTCTGGAGCGAGCCGAAGAACTGCGTCTCCTGCGTGGATGAGGCGCTGATCAGCCCCGACGGGAAAAGCGTTACGGCGGCCGCGGTCCAGCAGACCGCGCATGGCTACCGCACTACGCTGCTGCGGATCGCGCTCCCGTCGGGGCTGTCCCGTGTCCTGTATGAGTCTGCCGCGGAGACGGACTCGACCTTCACCTTCTTCACCCAGGACGGCTCGGGTCAGCACGTCATCTTGGTGTCTGGCTCCCAGGCGGGCTGGATCAGGGCAGGCCAGCTGGTCCTGCTGCGAGCACCCGGCAGCGCGCTGGAGTCCTTCCCAGGAATCAGCATCGCCTGGTGATCCGGTTCGGACCGAGAGCCTGGGCACGGCCGTTGCCCAGGTACCCCATGACCTGCGCCCGGCGCCGAGTCCGGCCTCGTCCTCCACGTCCCCGCCGCATAGCCGCACAAGCTGGACCGGTCAGTTAGTGCCGACGCGGAATCAAACGACTGAGCAGAACTAGAACGCCAGTAATGGCGGCATGAGCACATCTTCGCGTCATGCATGGCTGGCAGGGTCATAATCATCCGGCCGACGCGCTGTCAGGCAGATCCGGTCGATATCCGCGCGCAGGACAACCCGATCTGCGCGCCGCTGTTGATGATTGCCGAAGAGGCATCACCAGCACCGAACGGCGGCAGTGTGCGCGCTGGTTGTCGGCCGGCGTCGATCACGGTGCGTAGGCAGCCTCCTTGCCGTGCGTATGAGCGGCCGACGATGCGGCTGGTTTCCTCGGCAGCCCTGCCGGTCCGGGTTGCACGGCCGGCGTGAGAGACGCCTGCCGGGACGGGTAGTGAGACGATGGGCGTGTGATCAGTGCTGAAGATGTTGACACTGTGGTCTTCGACGTCCTTGGCACGGTGGTGGACGAGGCCGGGTCAATGCGTGCCGAGCTGACCGTCGTGCTCGATCAGGCAGGCGCGGGACAGCAGGCCGAGACCATGGCTGCGGCCTGGGCGCGGCACTTCGCCGTTTTGCTGTCCGCGATCGGCGAGGGCGCGCCGTGGCGATCCACCGACGAGCTCAATGCGGCGGCGCTGGCCGAGGTACTGCGCGACGGCCCGCCGCTGCCGCCGGCCGCCGTCCGGCGGCTGGCGCTGGCCGGGCACCGGCTGCGGCCCTGGCCGGACAGCCGTGACGCGCTGCGCCGCCTGGCCGGGCGCTTTGCGGTCGTGGCCTTGTCCAACGGGAATCTGTCGATGCTCACCGACCTGTTCGCGGCGGCCGGGCTCACCTGGCACTGCGTGCTGTCTGGCGAGATGGTGCACGCCTACAAGCCCGACCCGGCGGTGTACCGGCTCGCGATCGACCGGCTGGCACTGGACCCGCACCGGACGCTGATGGTCGCCGCCCACCCCTGGGACCTGCGCGCGGCCGCAGAACACGGGCTGCGCACCGCCTACATTGAGCGCGCCGGGGAAGGCACCCCGCAGCCATCGGACACCTTCGACCTGACCGCGCCCGACCTGGCCGCCCTGGCCGAACGACTGCTGACTAAAAGCTGACCGCGGCCGCAGACCGCACGCCGACGCCGGTCACGGCAACCGGGTCCGGGGCGGAGACCTGGATGACGTCGGCGCCAGGCCGTCCGCGGACGGCCAGCCTGGCGGCCTCGCCGGCCACCGCCGGCCCGCCGGTGCTCCCCTCGAGCACCGGGAGCGCTCTCCGTGCGGATGGCTTCTTCGTCGCTGGCTCATCTACCGGAGACCTCACTCATTCCCGTTCACCGAAACGCGGGCATCTCAGGCGATCCGCCACTAATGAAAACAGTCCTTAAGATGCGGGCCCACCGACCAGCCCGTCACCGAACGCAGAACGATCATTCGGACACGGCCGACTGGCCGTCTGCTCTGCTTACATCGCCACGCAGATCGCTGATTCGGGGTGGCCTGTCGTTGCGTCGATCAGACGAGCGGCTGCGCGCAGAACTCCCCGCTCTGGCATGCCCGCGCGACCGTCGAGATCTCCGGCTACGTACCGGACGGAGCATCGGGCACCGGTCCGGGCATAGCGTGGCCTTCGTGGCGGTGAATGTGGAGCAGGCCGAAGACTGGAACGGAGCCAGCGGGCGGGAGTTCATCGAGCAGCGTGAGCGGCATGAAAGGATGCTGGGCCGGCTGACGGCGCGGTTGCTCGCGGCCGCGCAGATCCAGGACGGGGAGAATGTTCTCGATGTCGGGTGCGGCTGCGGTGATGTGACCATCCTCGCGGCGCGCGCCACCGGCAGCGGTCATGCTCTCGGCGCCGACTTCTCCCGGATCCTGGTAGCGGAAGCGCGCCGGCTCGCCGCTGCTGCTGGCGCTGCTAACGCCAGGTTCGAGGTCGCCGACGTCCAGGTGCACCCGTTCGGGGCCGGGATCTTCGACGTGGTGCTGAGCAGTTTCGGTGTGATGTTCTTTGATGACCCGGCGGCGGCGTTCGGCAACCTGAGGAAGGCGCTGCGGCGGGGCGGCAGGCTGGCGTTTCTGTGCTGGCGCACCCGCGAGGAGAACCCCGTCTTTACTTTCGGGTTCGCCGGGGCCGCGGCGATGCTCGGCCTCCGCGAGCTACCCGGGCCGGCGGCTGCTTTCTCCCTCGCCGACACCGGCCAGGTGGGCGCGTTGCTGAGCGACGCGGGGTTCGGCGGCATCGAGTGCGAGAAGGCGGACGAGCCGATGCTCATCGGCCGCGATGTAGACGACGTGCTCGAGTACGAGCGTGCCTCCCCGGCAGCCACCGAGATCCTGGCCGGGCTCGACCCGGCACAAGCCGACGAGCTGACCAGGCAGGTCCGGGACCGCCTGGTCACGTACGCCTCGCCAAACGGCGTGACCATGCCCGGCGCAGCCTGGCTAGTCACGGCGGAAGCTCTGTGAACCGGCCCGCCTGCCGCTGAACCGAACCCATCGCTGCGGTTCACCCGAGCGGTGCCACACAGGTCAGCTTGTTCTGCGCAAACACCGTCTCGGGGAAATCAGCATCCAGGATCGCGCAGAACGGCGGTCCTCGGGCTGCGAGTACATGCGCTGCGCTCGGCCGCGCCAGTCCGGCCGGGCCGGGCGAAGGGACAGGCAGGTGCGGGCCAGGTGAATTCGATTTGCCCCCGGTGAGCACCACGGGGAGCATAAGGCCATGGCGGAGCGATTCGATGTCAGCCGGGACGGCGCCAGCTTGGCCGGGGAACGGTGGCCTGGTGGCGGCCAGACGGTGGTGCTGCTGCATGAGGGCGTCGCGGACCGGCGAGGATGGGCGGAGGTGGCCAGGTTGCTGGCGCCTGAGCTGACCGTGGTGGCCTACGACCGCCGCGGCTACGGGCAGACGCCGCCCAGCACCGAGTCGTTCACGCACCTAGATGACCTGCTCGCCATCACCGATCACGCGACTTCGGGGCCGGTGTGGCTGGCAGGCGCCTCGGCGGGAGGCGGGCTGGCACTTGACGCCGCCCTGGCCGCCCCCGGACGGGTCGCTGGGCTGGTGGTGATGGGCACCGCGGTGAGCGGCGCCCCCGAACCCGAACTCGACGCCGACACCAAGCGATTTGATCACCTGCTCGAGGAAGCCTACGCGGCACACGACGCCGAGCAGATCAACCGTCTAGAGACCTGGCTGTGGCTGGACGGCCCCAGCCAGCTAGAAGGACGAGTGGGCGGCGCCGCCCGGCAGCTCGCGCTCGACATGAACGCGATCATCATCAGCAACGACGTGCCGGAGACCGCCGGAGCCACCGACATGGACACCTGGCACCGCCTCGCCGAGATCACCATCCCGGTTACCGTCGCGTGCGGCGACCTCGACGTGCCCTTCCTGGTAGACCGCTGCCGCCTGCTCGCCGCCCGGCTCCCCGCTGCCCGGCACCACGTGCTGGCCGGCATGGCACACCAGCCCTACCTGGAGTCCGCCACCGCGGTCGCACAACTGATCCGCTCCGCGGTAACCCAGGGCTGAACCCTTACCGCCCCGAACGCCAGACGCGCTTGACCACACGATCCCGGATCGCGAACCACCAAGGCGACAAAACTGCGTAACTAAATGATGGTTCCATCTCTGCACTAGATCGCCGAATCGGCGCTTCGCTGAATGCGTCGATTTCTTTGGCCGTGCGTGTGCAGGTCGGCCACTTCTGTGTGTTCCGTTCAGGCGCCTTCTGCCACTGGGGTGGGCTGCGCACCGGTGGTTTCGTGAAGCTCGACGGGGACTCCAGGCTCAGCGCACCCGATCGCGGCAGCCAGCCCGGCCACGCCGCGGGGCATTGCTGCGCTGGTCTTCCCAGACCAGCGCCTAGATAGATCGCCGTGGCCGCTTCCGCGTGTTCGAAGCGCGCCCAGCACGCTGGTGCTGCGTCCGAGTGACTTCGCCGTCGTCATTCACCGGCCGGCGGGATGACGAGGTTGAGCTGTCCGAGGCGCTCTGGATCTGCGAGGGCATCGATCCGGGCGATCTTTCCGTTAGTGACGGTGAACGCCATCACGGAGAACACTCGTCCAGCGGGCGCTACCACGGCGCCCGCGGCGCCGTTGACGAGCGCTGGCCTGACGAACGGGTAGAGCTTCGAGTAGGTGGAGGAGTAGGCCGCTACGGCCTTCGCGCCGCGAAGGATCAGCGAGGCTTCCTCGCGCAGCACGCCGCCGTCGATCCGCAGTTCGACGTCGGGATCGAGCACCGCTACCAAGGCGCCGAAGTCGCCGTCGCGCGAGGCGACGAAGAACGCGTCGACGGCCTCGCGCTGTCGCGCGAGGTCAGGGTCCGGCTTGGGCAAGCCGTGCACGCGTCGCCGCGCTCGGCTGGCGAGCTGCTGCGCCGCGCCTTCGGAACGATGCAGGACAGCCGCGATGTCCGCAAACGGCACGCCGAACACGTCGTGCAGCACGAATGCCAGCCGCTCGGGGGGACTGAGCGCGTCGAGCACCACGAGCAGCGCCAGCCCGACCGAGTCGGCAACCAGCGCCTCCTGCTCGGGGTCGGCGCTGCCCTCCAGGCTGACGACGGGGCCGGGCACGTAAACCTCCGAGAGCTCTTCACGCCGTGCCCGGCGGGCGCGCAGCATGTTCAGGCACACGCGCCCGACAATGGTGGTCAGCCAGGCCTGCACGTTCTCCACGCTCCGCGGATCCTGGTCGCGGATCCGAAGCCATGCCTCCTGGAGGGCGTCGTCGGCTTCGCTCACCGACCCCAGCATCCGGTAGGCGATCCCGCGCAAATGCGAACGGTGCCGCTGAAAGCGCTCCGTCAGCCACTCGCGCTCCTCCGTCATCAGCGCGCCTCTCCAGTCCTTGAGCAAGCCGGAGCAGCGAGACCGAGCCCGACTGAGGCCAAGCCGGGCGCTGCCGCGCTGAGCACTTCCGCCCCCGCCGCGGGATCAGGCACCTCGCTGACCAGATCGAGAACCGGCGGATCCAGATGCCGCCTTGACAAGGAGGCTTCCCTGCTGGCTCCAGCGGCCGTGACCGAATGGGGATGGCGGCCCCCCGTTGAGCAGGACGCCATCACCAGTGGTCGTGGTAGCCGAGGCTTACGACCAGGGCGGCGACGGCCATCACCAGGAAGCTGGCCGCACCGGCGACCTTGGGGTCGCGCACCCGGATGTGCGCACTCACAGCGCAGATGAAGTAGACGACCAGGCCAATCGCCGCGGCCGTGCCAAGCACCGGCACGGCGAACCCGGCCAGCAGCCCGACCGCCCCGGAGGCCAGCAGAATCCCGAACGGAATCATCCACTTCTGCGACACCCGCACCTCGTCAGCGACGACCTTGACAGACTCCGCCCCGGCGAAGCTCAAAACGGCGGCGCAGCTGTTCGCGAGCGCCACGACGATCGTGACCATAACGTAAGCGATGTGCATACCCATAAGACACGCCCGGCCCGGAGAACCTGACCGCCCGGCCTCCGTGACCGCCGGGCGGGCCGGGACCGGACGCCATTCACCTCCGACAGCCCTAGCCAGGTCGCGGTTTTCCAGAGAAACCGCCGTAGCCGCCGGCACGCAGAACTGTCAGTTCTAGCTCGCCAGGATACAAATCCCCAGCGACCAGCTGGAGCTACGGCGGATCGAGGTGGAGGTGGGGGTGGGGGGGGGGGGGGGGGGGGGGGTGAGGAGTGTCCTCTTTGCGGCTGCTGCAGGTGTCAGGTTGACTTTGAGAGATCGGCTCGACGGAAAAAGCGGGCAGCTGTTGCGAGCGCAGAGATAGCGTATGACGTGCAGCGATGTGCATCATAAGACACGCCGGCGGAGAGTGTGACTGCCTGGTGCCGTGACCGTATGGTGGGCCGGGTCCGGAGGCTTAGTCCGAAGCTAGGCAGGTCGGGGTTTCCAGAGAAACGGCCGTAGCCGCTGGAGCGCAGAACTGTCAGTTCTCTAGCTCGCCAGGATACAAATCCCCAGCGACCAGCTAGCCGTGCAGATCGAATATAGGGTGATCTTTGTTGCTTATGGATTCGCTGAGCTGGGGAAACAGCTGTGGTGAGCTTTCCGTGTCTTGTGCGCAGCGTGTCGGGGCTGGTGAGTCCGGTATGCGCTGGGCCACCGGCTGGTGGACCGCTATCTGGAGTTCGTGGCGGGCCGGTCCCGGCCGAACGCGCTTGCGGGCGGTGGCGTTCGACCTGAAGGCGTTCTTCGCCGTGGTCGGCAAGGACCCGGTCGAGGTCACCCCTGTCGATGTCTTCGATTTCCTGGCGCATCAGCGTGGCGACCGGAGCGTGGTGCGGCTGGCGGACGGCGAGTCGGGGCTGTCGGCCGGACGATCGCCCGCCGCCTGTCGTCGGTGTCGGGCCTGTATGCGTATCTGATCGCCCGCGGAGACACGCCGGTGCAGGCCAGCCCGGTGCCGCGGGGCCTTCGACCCGGCGGCAGGGCGGCCCGAAGCGGTCGCGGACGGTGCCGCTGGTGCGGGTGCCGCGGACGTTGCCGAAGATGCTGGCGCCCGGCGAGGTGGACCGGCTGCTCGGCGCGTTGCGACCGACCGGGACCGGGCGATGGTGCTGGCGATGGTGCTGGCCGGGCTGCGGCGCTGCGAGGTCCTGGGCCTGCGGATCGACGATGTGCGCACCGGGGACGGGCGCCTGTTCATCGCCGAGGGCAAGGGCGGCCACCAGCGAGTGGTGCCCGTCGCCGGCGGTTCTTCGCAGGCACTGGGCGGCTACCTGCAGGACGAGCGTCCCGGGGCAGCGGCCACCGCCGGGTGTTCGTGGTCGCTGAAGGGACCCCGGCGCGGAGTGCCCCTGTCGGCCGAGGGCCTGGACGAGATCCTGGCCGGCGCCCGCCGCCGCGCCGGCCTCGAGCACGCCACGTGCCACGAGCTGCGCCACACGTGTCTGACCCGGCTGCGGGAGGCGGGCATGGCACTCGAAGCGGTGCAGGCCCAGGCCGGGCACCGCTGCATCGAGTCCACCCGCATCTACCTGCACCTGACCAACGACTGGCTGGCCGATGAGTACCAGCCGGGCCGCCGCGCTGATCGACGCCGACCAAAAGGACGTGACCGCCATGATCGCAGCCCAGGAAACGGCCGGCCGGTGAGCGCGAGCCCCGCGCGTGCCCGCGCTGACGGCCGCGCGCCGGCCGGCACGGCAGCTGCCGCCGATGGGAGCAGATCGGCCGGGCAGCACCGGCGCTGGCTGCCACGATGCGCCGTTACCTGGCGCAGGCGGCCACGTTCCTGGCACCGAGCAGCGTGGCTGCCGCCGACGGCGCGCTGCGGCAGCTGGCCCGCTGGCTGCTGGCCAGCACCGGCGTCAGGTCAGCCGCCGGGATCGGACGCGATGACATCGAGGACTTCAAGGTATGGCTGGCCGGCCAGCCGGCACCAGCGGCACGCTGTCGGCTAACACCTTCGGCCAGCGGCTGCGGATGCTGCGCGTGTTCTTCGAGCGGATCATCGAGTGGGACTGGCCCGACGCGCCGCCCCGCAACCCGGTCATCGGCGGGGACATCCCGCCCCGCCCGACCCGCTCCCCAGGTTCCTGGACGACCGCGACGCGGCCCGGCTGATGGCAGCCGCCCGGGCCTGCCCCGATCCCCGCGACCGCCTGGTCATCGAGCTGCTCGCCCGCACCGGCATGCGAGCCGGCGAGCTCGCCGACCTCGAGGCCGACGCCGTCGTCCTCATCGGAACGGCCCACTGGCTGCGCATCCCGCTCGGCAAGCTCCGCAACGACCGCTACGTGCCCCTGCACCCCGAGCTGGTCACGCTGCTCACCGCATGGACCGCCGCCAACCTGGCCCACATCCGCGCCAGCCGCCGCCTGGCCGCCGACCACCGCGGCCCCCTGAACCGCTACCAGATCGGCCGCATCGTCGGCCGCGTCGGCCGCAGCTGCGGCGTGAGCGTGCACCCCCACCAGCTCCGCCACACCCTGGCCACCCAGGCCATCAACCGCGGCATGCGGCTAGAGGCCATCGCCGCTCTGCTCGGCCATCGCACCATGGAAATGACACTGATCTACGCCCGCATCGCCGACCGCGTCGTCGCCGACGAATACCAGGCCATCAGCGAGAAAATCGACGCGCTCTACGGCCAGCAAATCGGACTGCCCGCCGACTACGAGACCACCGGCATGGCAAAACTCCGCCGCGAAGCACATGACCGCATGCTCGGCAACGGACTGTGCACCCGCCCCGTCCAGCTCGACTGCCGGATGGAATCCGCCTGCGAAACCTGCAGCTACTTCCAGACCACCATCGAGTTCCGGCCCACCCTCCAGCGCCAGCGCGACCACGCCCAGCAACACGGCCAGCCCGAACGCACCGCCATCTTCGACAAGCTCATCCAGCAAGTCGACCAGGAACAGCCTTGACAAAGATCACCCGTATAACGGCGGGAGTGTGCGCTCGCGCCGCCTCCTGATGCCAGCCGGTTGACCATCTACCTCAGCCAGCCGCCGCTCCGGCTGGCCGGTCAGCAACGTTGCCGCGGCGATCAGGCGGACGGCTGGTCAGTATTCAGGGCCGCGTCCGTGGAATGGACGAGTCCGAGCTGAACCGCCTGCCGGGGCAGGATAGCCTCGGTGATCCAGTCCGCAGTGGTCCGTCCCCGGTTACCCGGCAGCGACAGCAGATGGTAACCCCGCGTCACCGCCTTCGCCGCGAGCCCGGACAGCGGGACCTGCAGCGGGTTCGCGGCCGCCTGCCAGCCACCCAGATCGACGACGAAGCCGAGGTCGTGGTGTTTGTACGGCCGCCGGGTGCCGTGCCCGAACGTCGCGGCGATGTTGCCGGCGGCGCGTTTGCCCTGCCGCTGGGCGTGCTGCGCCGTCATCGGGGTGATCTCGCCGGGCCGGGTCAGGTCCGGCACTGCCGCGACGTCGCCGCATGCCCAGACATCTGGCTGACCCGGGACAGAGAGGTACTCATCCACGCCAGCCGGCCCTGCCGGATGTCCAGGCCCATGCTCTGCACGAGCGGTTCCGGTCGCACTCCCACGCACCAGATCAGTGTCCTGGTGCCGATGCGGCTGCCGTCGCTGAGCCGGATGCTCCCGGCCATCGCCTCGGCCACTGACGCACCGGTGCGCACCTCGACGCCACGGCGGCGCAGCACCCGGGCGGCGGTGGTGGCCAGGTTCGCGCCGAGACCGGGCAGCACGCGGTCGGCCGTATCGACCAGCAGCCACCTCGGCCTGCGGCCTGCCAGCCGCGGATGCTTACCGGCCAGGCCGGTGGTCATCAGGACGCCCTGCGCGGCCACCTCGGTGCCGGTGTATCCCGCGCCGACGACGACGAAGGTGAGCCGGGCGTCTCGCTCGGCTGGGTCGTCCGCGCTGTCGGCCAGTTCGATCTGGCGGATCATGTGGTCGCGCAGGTACAACGCCTCGGCGATGCTGCGGAAACCCTGCGCATGCTCGGCCACGCCCGGGATAGGCAGGAGCTTGTTCACACTGCCGGTCGTGATCAGCAGCCGGTCATAGGCCAGGCTGGCTTGCCGCCCATCCGCGTCGCGGTAGGACACCCGGTGCTCGTCCATGTTCACGCCGCTCGCCGAGCCGAGCACCAGATTCACCCGGGGCGCCGTGCCCGGGATGGAGACCGTCACCCGGCGGGGATCGAGTACCCCGGCTGCCACCTCAGGCAACAGCGGCAAGTACAGGAAGTAGTCGGTGGGATTGAGGACCACGACCTCGGCCTCACCCCGCACGCTCCTGCACAAAGACCGCGCCGCGTAATACCCCGCGAAGCCGCCGCCGATGATGACGATCCGGGACCGAGTCATGTGATCAATGCTGCCAGGTCCTACGCTGATCCGACGTCATCGAAGGACTGGTCGCGATAGTCATGCAAGTCCGGGAACCCCGACGCTGTCGATCTGCTCTGATGGCCCGGTCCTCTCGAACGGCTCAGTCAGCCTCACCTTATCCATCGTGTCCATCGGGTCGCGGGCAAGCACCGGGCTGAGCCCTCAGCGGCAGCAAGCCGCCCGGCGATGCCGCCCTGACGAGCCTGGAACGGGACTTCGCCCAGCTGGCGCTGCCTGCCTATCCGCTGTGGACCGGGCCGCCGGTCATCCGCTGGTTCGCCGGTCCGGACGTCATCTTGCGTGCCGACGGAACGCCTGGGTATGGGTCCGGGCACGCACGGCCGCCGCCCTGAACCTGGCGCGGCACGCCATGCCGGCGGCTGGCAACCGGCATCAGGACCAGCCCGCCCCTGAGCTGCGCAGGCATGCCAGCACCCCGCCTCTGCCAGCGAAGTGGTACGCAGCGCCTGCAGCCGAAGAACGTAACAGAATGCCATCAGCAATGCCGCGGACTGAACGACCAGATCGCCGATTCCGGGCGCCCTGGCTGAGTCGCCGGTCTAAGGCTGCACGCGCACAGATCAACCATTCCGGCGCCGCTTCGGCCACTCGGCCACTGTTGAGCTTCTCCTTACCATGGGACGGCACAAACATCCTCAGACCTGCGTCGCTACCGTCGTTTCGGCATACATTCGGCATTCGGAGCGATGACTTTCCTGACAGCCGCCGGTCTTACCGAGCATGACTATGACGACGAGAGTCCAGAGCGTGTCGATCCCCGTGGCCGATCAGGACCGGGCACTGGCGTTTTACACCGAGGTGCTCGGCTGCGAGCTGCGCACCGACATCGAGGTGTGGCCCGGGGCCAGGCTGGTGGAAGTGGTGCCCCCGGGTCGAGCGTCGGCCTGGTGCTACTGCCCCCGGACAGCGAAATCCCGA
>CAWIUF010000055.1:0-30661 GCA_963839095.1 uncultured Actinomycetota bacterium
GTTTACCGGGCCTACGTGACCCCCGGCCAGCCGCCCTCGGCGGCCGCCGAGGCGGCGGTGACCGCGGCTGCGTCGGCGGCCCGGGACTATCTGGAGGAGCACCTGATCCCCGCGCTGGACGCGGTGGTGACGGCCGTCCTCGGCCTGGGCGAGCCGGCCGGCGACCCGGGCCAGCGGGCGGCGCGGGACGAACTGATCGTGCGGTTCGGCCAGACCACTGGACCGGTGCTGGCCAAGGGCGTCGAGGACACCGCGTTCTACCGCTGGTCACGGCTCGTCTCACTCAACGAGGTGGGCGGCGACCCGGACGTGTTCGGCATCAGCCCGGCCGAGTTCCACGCCACGGCCGGCTACCTCGCCCGGCGCTGGCCGGCCACCCTGACCACGCTGTCCACCCACGACACCAAGCGGCAGGAAGACGTCCGGGCCCGGCTGGCCGTGCTGGCCGAGTATCCGCACGACTGGGGCCACCAGGCCGCCGAGTGGCACGGCCTGGCCCGCTGGCTCACCGACGGGGCCGCCGCCGAGGCCGCCGAGCGGGCCCCCGAGCCCGACCTCGAGTACCTGATGTGGCAGACCCTGGTGGGCGGCTGGCTGATCGGGCCCGAGCGGCTCAGTGAGTACCTGGACAAGGCGATGCACGAGGCCAAGACGCGGACGTCCTGGACGGTGCGCCGGCCGGGCTACGAGTCGGCGGTGCTCGGCCTGGCCAGCGCCGTGCTCGGTGATACGGAACTGACCGCGGGCATCTCCAGCTTCGTGGCCCGGATCGCACCGGACGCGCGGGTCAACACCCTCGGTGCGAAGCTCGTCCAGCTCACCATGCCCGGGGTGGCCGATGTCTACCAAGGCTGCGAGCTGACCGGGCTGTCCCTGGTCGACCCGGATAACCGCAGGCCGGTCGACTACCAGCGGCGCCGCCGGCTGCTGGCCGCGCTCGAGGCAGGCCCGGACCACGCGACCGGCCTAGACGCGGAGAAGCTGCTGGTGACGTCGCGCGCGCTGTGGCTGCGGCGCGATCACCCGGAGTGGTTCGGCGGCAGCTACACCCCGCTGGCGGCCGAGGGGCCCGCCGCCGAGCATGCGTTCGCGTTCGCGCGCGGCGGTTACGCGGTCACCGTCGTCACCCGGCTGCCCGGCGGCCTGCGCCGGCGCGGCGGCTGGGCCGACACCGCCCTGCCACTGACCGAAATCCACTGGCGTGACGTGCTCACCGGGGTCAGGCATGCCGGCCTGAGACCGCCGCTGGCTGAGCTGACCAGGCGGTTCCCGGTCGCGTTGCTGATCCCGGAGCGCATCTGGGAGATGGAGCAGGAATACGCCGGCGGCAGCCAGCGGTGACCGGGTTCAGCGTCTGGGCTCCCGCCGCGGACCGGGTTGAGGTGGAGGTCGCCGGACAGCGCTACCCGATGAGCCCAGAGCAGGCACCGAACGGGCGGGCGGATGTCACCGGCTGGTGGGAAGCAGACGTTCCTGACGTCACGGCGGGCATCGACTACGGGTTCCGGCTCGACGACGGCGAGCCGTTGCCTGACCCGCGCTCGCCGCGCCAGCCGTTCGGCATCACCGGTCTGAGTCGCACCTATAACCATGCCGCCTTCCGGTGGACCGACGAGCAGTGGCGGGGCGGCGCCCTGCACGGCACGGTGATCTACGAGCTGCACACCGGCACGTTCACCGCCGAGGGCACCTTCGACGCGGCCATCGGTCACCTGGACCACCTGCGCGATCTCGGCGTGCACGCGGTGGAGCTGATGCCGGTCGCCGCGTTCCCCGGCCAGCACGGCTGGGGCTATGACGGGATCAACTTGTGGGCCGTACATGAGCCGTACGGCGGCCCGGACGGCCTCAAGCGGTTCGTGGACGCCTGCCACGCCCGCGGCCTGGCCGTCCTGCTCGATGTGGTGTACAACCACGTCGGCATCGGCAACCGGCTCGGTGACTTCGGGCCCTACTTCACCGAGGCGCACGTGACCCCGTGGGGTCCCGCGGTGAACCTGGACCAGCCTGGATCCGACGAGGTCCGGGCGTTCCTCATCGGCAACGCGCTGATGTGGCTGCGCGATTACCACCTGGACGGCCTGCGGCTCGACGCGGTGCACGCGCTGGAAGACCATCGTGCCCTGCACTTCCTCGAGGAACTCGCGACCGAGGTGGGCGCGCTGGCCGCTCTGCTGAACCGCGAGCTGATCCTGATCGCCGAATCCGACACCAACGATCCCCGGCTGGTCACCTCGCGGGAGGCGGGCGGCTACGGCCTGGCCGCGCAGTGGAGCGACGACTTCCACCACGCGGTGCACGCCGCGATCACCGGCGAGCGGCAGGGCTACTACAGCGATTTCGGCTCGCTCGCCACCCTGGCCAAGACCTACACCCGGGTGTTCTTCCACGATGGCATCTGGTCGTCCTTCCGCGGCCGCACCCACGGCCGCCAGGTGGACGTGTTCCGCGTCCCGGCCCACCGCTTCCTCGGCTACCTGCAAGACCACGACCAGATCGGCAACCGGGCCACCGGCGACCGGATCGCCGCCACGCTCTCGCCCGAGCTGGTCAAGGTCGGGGCCGGCCTGGTGCTGACCTCGCCCTACACCCCGATGCTGTTCATGGGCGAGGAGTGGGGCGCGGTCACTCCGTGGCAGTACTTCACTGACCACATCGAGCCCTGGCTGGCCAAAGCCGTGGCGGAGGGACGCAAGGCTGAGTTCGCCTCGCACGGCTGGGCCGCGGCCGAGATACCCGATCCCCAGGACAAGGCGACGTTCTGGTCGGTCCAAGCTCGACTGGTCCGAGCACGACCACGATCCGCATCTCGGCATCCTGGCCTGGTACCGGGAGCTGATCACGCTGCGCCGGTCCCGGCCCGAGCTCGTCGACCCGCGCCTGGACCGGGTGCACGCCGACTTCGACGAGGACGCACGCTGGCTGCTGGTCCGGCGGGGCCGGCTGCGAATCGCCGCGAACCTCGGTGACCAGCCGGTCCGGCTGTCGCTCGGCGAGCGCGGCACCGGCGTGCTCGCCGCGTCCAGTCCGGGCATCGCGATCACGCAGGACACGGTGACCATGCCGCCCGCTGCCTTCGCCGTGATCGAGACCAGGGCCCTGAAGCCGACCTCATGAGGCGCTCCGTTCCGTGTAGAGGGCTGCGTGGCACCCGGAGTACCCAAGTACGTACCCTGTGGCACACCGAGCGCGGCCCGCCGTGGTTGGCCAGGACGGTTCACCGGGTGTTGCTGTTAAGTAGCTGGATCGCTACTCATAAAGCGCAATATTGTCCTTTCCCGGGCCATTGTTTGCTAGTTCGGTATGTCATCAGCTCTACGCGGCGACCCGGTGCCGGCCGACGGCCAGGAAGTGGAGCCGGCCGTGCACCAGCGGCTTGCGGGACTGCAGCTCAGCGTGGGCACCGCGGGCTACGCTCGCGCGCCGCGCCTGGTGACGCAGATCGGTGATCCTGGCCTGGGCCAGTTCGTAGCTGATGGCGGGGCTGGTGTTCATGACGGCCTCCTCGGGGCGTATCTCGCCCTACTTATGAGAATGCCGCTAAGACGGGGAGGCCCGAATCGGGCAAATTACCGATTTCGCAGGCCAGAGGGCCTTAGATGCCAGTAAGCCAAGGGCCGGAGGCGGCCGGGCGGCCCTAAGGCCCCCTACGACTCCGCGGCCGGGAATGAGTCGAACAGGCGCAGCCGGTGGGCCGCCGCGGCGGCCTCGCCGCGGCTGGCCACGCCGAGCTTGCCGAGGATATTGGACACGTGCACGCTGGCGGTCTTGGCCGAGATGAAGAGCTCGGCGGAGACTGCATTCGGCTTTTCCGGCTACGGATACGAGGGGAGCTTGATGGCGGTCGCGGTACGGGTGGAGAGGTGCTTGACCAGGGCCCGGGCGGGGGGCAGGTAGGGAAGCAGGCGGAAGAAGCGGTTCCGCTGGGCGATCTTCTTCTCGGTGGGCGGGGCGAGGAAGTCGGCGCCGCCGCGGGCCTGCTTCTGGCCGCGGGCCACGTAGGGCCGGAGCAGTTGCTCGTAGCGGTCGTAGGCGACGCGGTAGTCGCCGTTGGCCGCGGCCAGCTCTCCGGCCAGCACGTAGGCCGCGATCACGGCGGTGCCGGTGCCGTTGCCGCCGGGTCCGGCGGCGTAGCCGGCATCGCCGGCGAGGGCGACCCGCCCGGCCGACCAGCGGTCCAGGTGCACCTGGCTCACCGAGTCGAAGTAGAAGTCGTCCGCCGCGGCCATGTGCCCGAGCAGGTCCGGCACGTGCCAGCCCACGTCCTGAAACACGCTAGCCAGGATCTTCTGCTGCTGCCCGGGGTCGCGGTAGTCGAACTCGAGCGGCTGCCCGCCCGGGGCGGCGAAGAAGAACTGCGCCACCGCCTGCCCGGTCCCCGGTGCGCTGAACACGGCCGCGGTCTTGCCTGGCACGCTGTACAGCAGTCCCTCGTGGTCCAGGCCGTACCGGTCGGGCACGCTGAAGATGGCGACATACAGGCCGAGATCGGTGACCGGGTCCGGCTGGTCGGCGAAGGCCAGCGCGCGTACCCCGGAGTGCAGCCCGTCGGCCCCGATCACCAGGTCGAAGGTGCGCGGCGCGGACCGGGCGAAGGTGACGTGCACGCCGTCGGCATCCTGGTGCAAGCCGGTGATCGAATCGCCGAACAGGTACTCGGTCCCGTCCCTGGTCGCCTCGTACAGGATCTGGCCCAGGTCGCCGCGGAGGATTTCCACGTCGCCCGCGAAGATGCCGGGCGGCATGCTGGCCACCGGCCGGCTGTCGTGGTCCACGTAGGTGGTGGCGGACAGGTTCGTCTGCCGCTTCTTGACCTGGTCCAGGAGGCCCATCTGGGCCAGCACGGACAGGTGGGCGGCGCCGCGGAAGTCGACCGCGTAGCCGCCGCCGCGCAGGTGCGGCGCGCGCTCCACCACGGTCGGGCGGAATCCGTGACGGGCCAGCCACCAGGCCAGGGCGGGGCCGGCCACGCTCGCCCCCGAGATCAGGATGTTCTGGTTCTGCATAGCGTCCATGGGCAGAACTATACAAACGTGTAATACGTTTGTATAGGACGTTTGTATAAATCTTCGCTAGGATGCTGCCATGAGCCATCGTGAGGACCTGCTCGCCGGCGCCGTCCAGTGCCTGCGGGAGAAGGGCTACGCGCACACCACCGCCCGGGACATCGTGGCGGCCTCGGGCACCAACCTCGCCTCGATCGGCTACCACTACGGCTCGACCAAGGCGCTGATGAACGCGGCCGTGCTGACCGCCATGGAGGATTTCGGCGCGGAGATGGCCAAGGCCATCGGCGACCCGGATCCCGGGCAGGGGGCCCTGATGCGCTTCGAGCGGTTCTGGACCCGGGTCATCGACTCGTTCCAGGCCAGCAGCCAGGTGTGGCTCGCCACGTTCGACATCTTCACCGTGGCGCAGCGCGACCCGGAGGTGCGCGCCGCCGTGGCCGACGGCCTCGAGGACGGCCGCAGGCTCTGGGCGCGGCTGCTCTACGGCGTGGACGACGCCGACGAGGACACGGTGCGGGCGATCGGCTCACTGCACCAGGCGCTGGTCAGCGGCGTCCTGGTGCAGTGGCTGATCGACCCTGGGCGGGCCCCCTCGCCCGCCCAGCTGGCGCTGGGCCTCAAGGCGATCGCGGATCAGGTCACGGCTGGCTAGCGCAGCTCTGCTTGGCCGCGGCGGCCAGCGAGGAAAACACCCACGGGTTCTGCGGGGCGCTGTTTCCGCTCAGCGCCTTGGGCAGGCCGTGCGGGAACTTGAACGAGACCTTGGTCCAGACCCGGTGCTGCACGCCTGAGGCGAAGCAGGCCTTTACCGGATTGCTCAGCGTGACCACGGCGGCGACCGAATAGACCCGCCCGGCGGCACAATTCGGGTCGCAGCCGTCGATCTTGTCGAGGCCCGTCCCCAGGGCCTGCGTATCCGACCAGGATTTCCACGTCATCTTGGACAAGAAGGTGGTCGAATCTCCGGACAGCGCGCAGCCGAAGCCGTTGCATGCCGGCGTGTACAGCAGTTTCCCGTTGAGGTCCTGGCCCTGCGCCAGGTAGGCGACCATCGGGTTCGGGGCATCCGACACTATGGAAGTCGGGCTGCCCTGGCCGTTACAAGCGGTCGCCAGCAGCGCGGCGCAAACAACTCCGGTCCAGCCGGCCAGCCGGCGGGCCCTGCGTGCATTAGTCGTCATCATTGATTCCAGCCCTTTCAGCTCTCAAGGCTTCTCAACTCCGCTGGGGAGGAGGGGGCAGGAGGGCTGGTGATACACCCGTTCGGGACCAAAGTTCGCGCCGAGCCGGTTACGGCGCTCTAGGGTCCGAACGGGGTTGGCTCGTCGCCTAGCCGAAACACTGCCCTTCCCCTCGGTACGTCGGGACGGCGGTGACCTGCCCGTCTTCATGGAGCACGTGGTAGCGGCGGAAGCGCTCGGCCAGCTCGCCCGCCTTGGCGTGCCGCATCCAGACCCGGTCGCCGGGCGCCAGCGCGTCCGCGGCCGCGCCCTGCACCGGCGTCTGGACCTCGCCCGCGCCCTCGGTGCCGGTGAGGCGCAGGCCGGTCGGCAGCGCGGGGCGGGGGAGCCGGTCCGGGGTGCCCGACCCGGAGGCGACGTAGCCGCCGGAGAACAACGTGGCCAGGCCCGGGCCCGGCCGGCGCACCACCGGCAGCGCGTACAGCAGGGCGGGTTCGGGGGTGAACCGGCGGTACGCGTCGAACAGGGTCGGGCCGACCAGCCCGGAACCCGCGGTGAGTTCGGTCACCGAGGTGTCCCTGGCGGTCGATTCCAGGCTGCCGGTGCCACCCCCGTTCACGAAGTCCAGGCTGGTCACGGTCTGGATCTGGCGGATCGCGGCGGTCCGGCGGCGGATCAGCTCGGGCACCGAGCGGGCCTGGATCAGCCGGATCAGCTGGGCCCGGACCGGGTGCCCGGGCGGCGCGTCACCCAGGCCCGCGATCTGCCCCTCGTACCCCATCACCCCGGCCAGCCGGAAGCCCGGCCGCCGGGCGACCGCCCGGGCGAAGGCCACCGCCTGCTCCGGCGTGTGCAGCGGGGACCGCCGGGTGCCGATGTGCACGGCCGGCCTGCGGGCCAGCGGGCGCCAGGAGACGTCGAGGTCCAGGCAGAGCTTGATCTCCGGGTGGCCGGCGCCCAGCGCGCGGTCCACCACGTCCAGGTGCGCCTCGGAGTCGGCCATGATCGTGATGTGCTGCCGGGCCCGGTCGTCGGCGGCCAGCGCCCGCAGCGCTCCCCGGTCCACCGTGGGGTAGGCGACCAGCAGGTCGTCGCAGGTGCCCGCGGCGTGCAGCCACAGCGCCTCGGCCAGCGTGTAGCACATCACGCCCTGGTAGCCGGGCGTGGCCAGCGCGCGTTCGATCAGGTAGCGGCAGCGCAGCGATTTCGTGGCCACCCGGATCGGGTGGCCCGCCGCGCGGCGGGCCAGGTCGGCGGCGTTGCGGTCGAACGCGCCCTCGTCGACGAGAGCCAGCGGCGGGTCGAGGTCGGCGGTGGCGCGGTCGTACCGGGCCCGGGCGGTCTCCGGAGCCTGCCCCGGGGCCCGCGCGGCGCGGCGGCGATCGTGGTCGACGGACATGCTCGCACAGTAGACCAGGGCTGCCGAAGTATGAATACTGTGCGGAATGAAGGCTGCTCCTGAGCACCGCGTCTGGCGGAACTGGGCCGGGACCGCAACGGCGGCCCCGGCCCGCTGGTGTCGTCCCCGGAGCGAAGCCGAGATCGCCGCCGCGGTCAAGGACGCGGCGGCGGCCGGGCTGACGGTGCGGGCGCTCGGCAGCGGGCACTCGTTCACCGCGGTCGCGGCGACCTCCGGGGTGGCGCTCAACCTGTCCGGCTGGACCGGGATCACCGGTGCGGACACCCGGACGGGCCTGGTCACGGTGCGGTCCGGGACGCCGCTGCGGGCCCTCAACGCCGAGCTGAGCGGCCTCGGCCTGGCCATGGCCAACCTCGGCGACATCGACGTGCAGACGGTGGCCGGGGCGCTCGCCACCGGGACGCACGGCACCGGGGCCCGGCTGGGCGGGCTGGCCACCCAGGTCGAGGCGCTCGAGCTGGTGCTGGCGGACGGCTCGGTGGCCGCGTGTTCGGCCTCGAACCGGCCCGAGCTCTTCGCCGCCGCGCGGATCGGCCTGGGCGCCCTCGGCGTGGTCACCACCGTGACGCTGCGCTGCGTGCCCGCGTTCACGCTGCTGGCCGACGAGCGCCCGATGCCGGTCGAGGGGGTTCTCGAGCAGTTCGACGCGCTGGCCGAGGCCAACGACCACTTCGAGTTCTACTGGTTCCCCTACGGGAGCAACGCGCTGGTCAAGCGGAACAACCGGGTACCCGGGGTTTCTGGGGGCGCCGCGGCTTCTGGGGTCGCCGTTTCCGGGGGCGCCGTTTCTGGGGACGCCGTGCCGCCGCCGTTGCCGGCCTGGCGGCGGTTCTGGGAGTTCGAGGTGATGGAGAACGCCGGCTTCGGGGCGCTGTGCCGCCTGGGCCGGGCCCGGCCCCGGCTCATCCCGGCGCTGAACCGGTTCTCCTCGTCCGCGCTGTCGGCCCGGACCTACACCGAGCGGTCGGACCGGGTGTTCGTCACCCCGCGCCGGGTGCGCTTCACCGAGTCCGAGTACGCGGTTCCACGTGAATCACTGGGGCACGTGATCGCCGAGCTGCGCCGCGCCGTGCCCCGGCTGGCCGACCCCGTCATGTTCCCGGTCGAGGTCCGGGTGGCGGCCGCCGACGACATCTGGCTCTCCACCGCCTACGGCCGGGAGTCCGCCTACATCGCCATCCACCAGTACGCCGGGCTGCCGTACCAGGAGTGGTTCGACCGGTTCGAGTCCATCGTGGCCGAGGTGGCGGGGCGCCCGCACTGGGGCAAGATGCACTCGCTCGACGCCGCCCGTCTCGAGTCCCTGTACTCGCGGTTCGGTGACTTCCGCCGGGTCCGGGCCGAGATCGATCCCGAGCGCCGGTTCACCAACGCCTACCTGACCCGCGTCCTGGGGGACTGACCCGGCCCGCTGACGACTTGTTACCGGCTGCTTACGCGGGCCAGGCGGACCGAACGCGGGCGGGCGGCTCCTCGTAATCCAGGGTGAGTGGCCAGTGTCCGCGGCCGCCTGACCACCGCCTTCATCACCAAAGGCGGCCGCGGCACCGGTCACGCCGATGGTCGTGCCCTGCCGGAGTGGAGACCAGAGGTTCGTACTGATCCCATTCGACGGAGAGGCCGGGGAGCCAGATGGTAACGACGTGGTCGGCGGCAGGGGACACACCGGGAGGCGGTTCGGCCGTGGGCCGGATCGCGCTGGTCGTGATCGCGATCCTCGCGGTCCTGGCGTACGCGGTACTGCAGCTCAAGGCGCGCTCGCGCCGGGTGGCCGGGACCCGCCGGTACGACCCCTGGGACTGGCGGACCTACCCCGAGGACGGCGGCCCGGCCGACCAGGCGCTGGCCGGTCCCGAAGAGGGCCGCCGTCCCGAGTGGCGGTACGGCTACCCGCCCGGCTACGAGCCCTACCCGCTGTACGAGTCGGCCGAGCTCCCCTGGACCGACCGCACCAAAGCCGAACCGGCCCGCGACCAGGCCTCCTGAGCCCCGAGCGAGCGAGGCCTTTTAAGCAACTCTCCGCACGCCTAAGGTATTTGCATCGGTACAAGGCAAACGGGCGGATTGGCCGCGTTGCGGCGGAGACGGTGCGGAGCGTCGTGACTTTAGCGTGGAGCGCACTGAACGAGCTCGGCGCGTACCGGATCACCGAGATCCCGCGGCGGGCCGGACCCGGCACGGGGCGGCATCCGCCGGGCGAGCCGGGTGATACGACCCGGGCACAGCGGGTCGCCGCGCTGACCGCGGCGTATCACGCCGGGGCGGAAGCCAACGGGGACGGCGCGGGCGCCCTGGCGGTCGGCTGGGTGCGGCTCGAGGCGGGCGGGCCGGTCCAGGTTCTCGCCGCGGGCGCGGCGCTGGTCGGCAGCGAGGACGACGAGGACGCCTACCTGACGCTGCCCGGCGGTGCGCGGGCCGAGCCGCTGCCGCGCGGTGCGCTGGCCGGCCTGATGGCGCGGCTGCCGGCCTGGCGCGCGATCGCCGGGATCAGCGATGGCCTGCTCGCCAGCGGCGTGCTCGCCGACAGCCTGATGACCGGCGGCTCGCCGCGGCTGGCCGGGCAGCTGCCGCCCACGCTGGAAGAGTGCCTGCTGGCGGTGTGGCCGGGGCCGTTCGGCTGGCTGCTCGTCGCCGAACCGCTGAGCCCGGCCGAGACCGGTGAGGTAGCGGACGAGCTGGCCCGGCTCGGGCGGTACGCCGCCGATGACCGGGACCCTTTCCCCGAACAGGCCGTGGCGGGTCGGCGGCTGGGCCTGCGTCACGCCGAGGTCCGGGCCGGCCTGTCGGCCGGGTGGTGGCGGGTCCGGCTGCTCGCGGGCGGAGCCGATGCCGCGGCCGCGGCGCGGGTAGCCGGGCTTGTTTGCGCCTCGGCCGACCTCGACGGGCTGCCGTACGTCCTGGTCCCGGTCAGCGGCGATCCGATCGGCGGTATCCCGGCGGGTGAGCCCGGCCGGCCTGCCGGGCGCGGCCTGCGGGAGATCCTGGACGACCAGGCGCCGGTGCCGCCCGGGGGGGACGCGGTGCCGGCCCACCCGTTCTACGCCAGCACCGGGCTGCTGGCCGCGCTGACCCGGCCGCCCGAGCGCGAGGTGCCCGGGATCCGGCTGACGCTGCGGCCCGAGTTCGACGTCACGCAGGAGCGCGGGCCCGGTCCGGAGACGATCGCCGTCGGCGTCATCCTCGACCGGTACCGCCGGCCGGCCGGTCCGCTGGCGCTGCCGCTCAGCTCGCTGCACCGGCACGTGCTGGTCAGCGGCGCGGCCGGCGCCGGCAAGTCGCAGACCGTCCGGGCCATGCTCGAGGCCGCCGCCGGGGCCGGGATCCCGTGGCTGGTGGTCGAGCCGGCCAAGGCGGAGTACCGGCTGATGGCCGCGCGGCTGGCCGGAGCCGCAGGTCCGGCCGGCCCGCTCGCGCGGGTGGTGCGGATCCGGCCGGGTGAGTCGGACTCGATCGCGGCCGGGCTCAACCCGCTCGAGCCCGCGCTGGACGCCGACGGCCGCCGGTTCCCGCTGCAGGCCCACGCCGACCTGGTCAAGGCGCTGTTCCTGGCGTCCTTCCGGTCCGAGGAGCCGTTCGCCCAGGTGCTCAGCGCGGCACTGGCCCGGGTGTACGAGGAAGCGGGGTGGGACCTGGCGCTGGGCGAGACGGCGGCGGCGGACCCGAGCCCCGGCTACCCCAGCCTCACCGACCTGCACCGGGCCGCGATCCGGATCGTCGCCGAAACCGGCTACAGCCAGCAGGTCGCCGACGACGTGCTCGGCTTCGTCCGGGTGCGGCTGTCCAGCCTGCGGCTCGGGACCGCCGGCCGGTTCCTCGAAGGCGGCCACCAGCTCGACTTCGGCCGGCTGCTCGGCACCAACGCCGTGATCGAGATCGAGGACGTGGACGACGACGGCGACAAGGCCTTCCTGACCGGGACCGTGCTGATCAGGCTAGCCGAGCACTTGCGGATGGCGCACCGGGCGGATCCCGCCGGCCCGGGGCTGCGTCACCTGACCGTCCTGGAGGAGGCACACCGGCTGCTCCGCCGTCCGGAGACCGGTGCTCCGGCCAGCGCGGCGGCCCAGGCGGCCGAGCTGTTCGCCGGCCTGCTCGCCGAAGTCCGGTCCTACGGCGAGGGGGTCATCCTCACCGAGCGGATCCCGGAACGCCTCCTCGGCGACGTCGTCAGGAACACCGCGGTGAAGATCACCCACCGGCTGCCCGCGGCCGCCGACCGCGACACCGTGGGCGCGACGATGAACATGACGTCGGCCCAGAACCGGTTCCTGGTCACGCTCGGGCCGGGCGAAGCGGCGGTGTTCACCGACGGCATGGACTTCCCGCTGCTGGCGCGGATGCCGGCCGGGAGGGCAGCGAAGGGGGCGGCCGGGGAGGGAGCGGCGGCCGTCAGCCCGGCCGGGGTCGTCCGGCCGCGCAGCGTCACCTGCGGCGCCGAATGCTCCGCCCGGCCCTGCACGCTGCGGGATATGCGGGTCGCCGAGCGCGCCCTCGAGGAGTACCCGGCGATCCGGCTGTGGGCGGAACTCTCCGTCCTCGCCCACCTGACCGGCTGGCCCATGCCGGTGCCGCGCACGACGCTGCTCTCGCTGCTGCAGGTGATGCCGGACCGGCTGCGGGACTGCGCCATCTCGCACGGCGTCGACACGGCGGTCGGCGTCCGGGTGCCGGTGATCGCCGCCCGGGTCAGCCCGGTCGGCCTCGCCTCCCACGTCAGCACCGCGATCAGATCCCGGATTGCGCGCGGCAGCTGGCTGTGCCAGCGGGAGGAGCCGAAGTGGCTCGCCCCGGCCTACCTGTGGACGCTCGTCCTGGACGCGCTCAAGACGGCCGACCGGAAGCAGCCGGGAGCCGGCCCGCACCCGCGCAGCGCGGAATGGGAGCGGACCTACGGCCAGGCGATCACCGGTGACACCGGTGCGCGCCAGGTAGGGACGGTGCAGCGCTGGTACGACGGCGCGCAGCGGGACGGCTGGGAGGTGCGGGCCGTGGCGTTCGGCGTGGACGCGTTTTCCAACGTGGAACGGGCCGTCGGAGCCCGCTCCGAGGACGACGATTTCGACGAGCGGCTGTCCGGTTATCTCGACCAGTTCGTCGACTGCCAGTGGCCGCGGCTGTACCTGGCCGCCGACCCGCTCGGAGATCCCCCGGAGCGGCGGTAGCTCCGCTCGGGCGGGCCGCCCAGGTTGTGGGAAACGGCTCGACCGGCGGTCTGTGTTGTCCACAGGTGAATCCACACAACTGTGCATTGGGTTGCTGTCAGCGTGTGCACGCAGGGCCGTTAGGTAAGGAGTTATCCACAGGGTGTGCTTGTGGAGAACGCGGGGTTAGTTCGTCGGCAGCAATTCGGGAAGCCGCCCGGAGGACGGAGCCGACTGAGACCGCCAGCCGCGCCGGCCCGATACGCAGAACCACACCAGCGCCACGGCGGCCAGCAGGCGGACGGCGGGCGTCAGCCACATGCCGTCGAACTGGACGACGTCGTAGAGCCAGTGCGGCTCGGCCGGGCCCTGGATGGCCTGGGCGTAGACGGTGGCGCAGGCGAGCAGGCGGACCAGCACCACCCAGTCCAGCCAGGACGCCGAGTACAGGGCGAGCAGGCTGATGGCCATCACGTCGTACCAGGGTCGCTGGAACCCCGTGACGAAGAGCCACGCCAGGCTCAGCGCCAGGGCGGGGGCGACGGCCGGGCGGCCGGGGACCCAGTCCGGGAAGCGCGCGAGCGCCAGCAGGGCCACCGCCGCGAAGAGCAGGTAGGAGATCAGCACCAGGTGCGGCGGGACGCTGGACACGCTGAACTGCCGGTAGCCGAGCACCGGCCGCCAGAAGAGCTGGTACATGGTGTCCCAGGTGATCCCGCCGCTGCGGGTGACGAGCACCTTGATCGCGGGAGTGCCCGCCGCGAGGTAGGCAGGGACGGCCACCACCGCGAAGCCGGCCGCGGCGGCGGCCAGCGCCCGGACCGACCGGCGGCAGGCCCAGGCCACGGCCAGGCCGAACAGCGCGTACTCCACCTTGATGCCGGTCGATACCCCGATCAGCAGCCCGGCCAGGAAGGCGCCGCCGGCCGGGACGATGCTGGCGCTCTCGGGCCCGGCCCGGGAGCCGTCCTCCCCGGGGACGGAACGTGACCGGAGCGCGGCCACGCCGACCAGGCCGAACGCGACAGCCAGCCCGTCGATGTGGCCGCCCGCCACGATCTCCCACAGCAGCAGCGGGTTCACCGACCACAGCAAGTGGGCCCGCAGGCGCATCCCGGGTTCGGCGCGGAGCAGCCGGTCCAGGGCCAGGATCACGGCGCCGAAGGCCAGCGCCTCCTCGAGCTTCAGCCAGAACGTGATGCGGGCCAGCGAGGTCCCGCCGAGCTCGGCCGCGCCCCACTCGGCCGCGGTGGCCACCGGCCCGTACACCGACACCGCGTTCATCCAGCTGGACGGGATCTGGGCGGACGGTATCTGCCTGCCGACGGGGTCACCGGACTGCTGCAGCTGCCGCGGGGTCATGACGTACGGGCTGCGCCCGGTCGCCGCCGTCCGGCCGCTGGCGGCGTACGAGATGGAGTCCGTCGAGCCCGCGGACGGAAGCACCGTCAGCACGGTCACGGCCAGGACCGCGGCCGCCAGGACCGGCCGTACCGGCGGTCGCGCGCCGCGGCCGACGGCGACCAGGCCGGCGAGCACGCCCGCGCCGCCCAGCACCATCGCGGCCCACAGCGAGACCGTGACGAACGTCGTCGTCAGGTGCAGCCCGTGCCACCAGGGCAGCCGGCCCGCCCGGGGGAGGACGGGCACCGTGACGCTCGGGCCCGCAGCCGAGAGGATGATCATGATCACGATGGCGGCCGCGATGGCGGCGACGGCGAACCATCCGGTCAGGCGAGTCGCAGGCGTCACCGTGGCGGAGCCGGGCGAGGAAGGCCTGGCGGCCGAAGACCCCGGCGGCGAAGGGGAGCCCGGCCGAGCCTGCGCTCCGGCCTCGTCCTGGTCGCTCACTGAATCGCCCGCCTGCTGGTCATCGTGGATCCGTGACTAGACGGTACCGGATCACCCGGCCGCGGGCCGACGACCCGGCGGCAAAACCGGGCAGGCCCGCCGTTGACGGGGCACCGGCGGCGGAAACGCCGGACGCCCGTGGCACGGCCCCGTCGCCGGGGGCGCGCCGCGGGCGTCCGGAAGAGCGCCGGCTGCGCCGGCTCTCCGCTGGCTGGCCGGACTACGCGTCCGGCGTCGTCACCCTCCCGTTGACCTCGGAGCCCCGGGTCTCGTCGGTGACAGGCACGCCCGTCTCCGGCGACTCGGTGGCGTTCTTGGCCTCGGTCGTGGCACTGGTGTAACGCCGTCGCATGGCGACGGCGGCGCCGGCGCCCGCGGCGGCGGCTACGGCGCTGGCGCCGAGGAGCCAGCGCCAGTTCAGCAGCCGCCGGATGCCGGTGCGCTTGGGGCTCGGCTTGACCTGGTCGGCCGCCGACAACAGGGCGGACGAGACCTTGGGCGCCACCGTGCTGGTGACAGCCTCCGCGGCGTCCTCGAGCTTGGGGGCGACCCATTCGCGGGCGCCGGTCACGGCGTCCTCGAGCTTGGGCGCGGCCCACTCCTTGGCGCCCTGCACGGTGTTCTCGAGCCGCGGGGCGGCCCACTCCTTCGCACCCTGCACGGCGTCATCGAGCCGTGGCGCGGCCCATTCCCTGGCACCCTGAACGCCCTGTCGGACTCCCTGGACCGCTGTCGTTCCCGCGCGCTTACCAACTGGGATGGCCTGCGCAGCGGCGTCCGCAGCGCGATCTTTCGCGCGGGCGCCGATCGCGGCCACCTGATCGGTGGTGCGGTTGGTCTTGATAAGGGACACAGTAAAAACCTCCCGAGCGTGATCCCGTTCCCTCAGGCTTCCCGGGTTTGCTGGGTTCAATCATGCTGCGCTACCGGTACGGTGAGGACTGGAGGAGTTTTTACACCGGCGAAATGTCCGGGCGCAAGCTGGCCGGATGAGGAGTCAACCGCATGACAGACACGCTGACCGCGACGCTGCGCACCAATCAGGGGACGATTGTCATCCGTCTTTTCCCTGATCACGCGCCGAAAACGGTACGCAACTTCGTGGAACTGGCCGAGGGCGGCCGGGAGTGGACGGACCCGACCACCGGGCAGGCCACCACGAACAAGCTGTACGACGGGACCATCTTTCACCGGGTTATCCCCGACTTCATGATCCAGGGCGGCGACCCGCTCGGATCCGGCCGCGGCGGCCCTGGCTACAAGTTCGCCGACGAGATCCACCCGGACCTGCGCTTCGACCGGCCGTACCTGCTGGCCATGGCCAACGCCGGGCCCGGCACCAACGGCTCGCAGTTCTTCGTCACGGCGGCGGCGACGCCCTGGCTGAACGGCAAGCACACCATCTTCGGCGAGGTCATCCAGGGCGCCGACGTGGTCGACACGATCAGCCGCCTCAAGACGGGCAGCCAGGACCGGCCGGTGGAGGACGTGATCGTCGAGTCGGTCACGATCGAGCGCAGCACCTCTTAGCTGATTGGACCAAGCCGTGAGCACGCCCAGCGACCCCGGTTCGGCCGGACAGGTCCGGCCGGACGGGGGCGCTCCCGGGACCGGTAGTGACCAGGACTTCCCGACCTGCTACCGCCATCCCGGCCGGGAAACGTACGTTTCCTGTGTCCGCTGCGGACGGCACGCGTGCCCGGACTGCATGCGCTCGGCCTCGGTCGGCCAGCAGTGCGTGGAGTGCGTAGGCGAGGGCGCGCGCAGCACCCGCCAGGCCAGGACCACCTTCGGCGGCCGTCCGACGGCGGGCTCCGTCGTCACCTGGACGCTGCTGGGCGTCAACGTCGTGCTGTTCCTGGCGGCCTGGGTCCGTCCCGGCATCGTCAACGACCTGGTGATGCTTGGCTACGCCTCGTACGGCAACAGCTTCGCGCTGCACGGCGTGGCCGCGGGCGAATGGTACCGGCTGATCACGTCCGCGTTCATCGTCCCCGGAGCCGGCCTGAACGGCCTGGGCCTCATGGACATCCTGTTCAACATGTGGGCGCTGGTGGTCGTGGGGCCTTCGCTGGAAGGGCTCCTCGGCCGGGCCCGCTTCCTCGGGGTCTACCTGGTCAGCGCCGTCGGCGGCGGGGTGATGTACTACTACCTCGTCGCGCCCAACGCCCCCGCGGCGGGCGCCTCGGGCGCCATCTTCGGGCTGTTCGGGGCGTGGTTCGTGGTGTCCAGGCGGCTGCGCCTCGACACCCGGGGCATCGTCGGCCTCATCGTCATCAACCTGGCGCTCGGCTTCTTCTTCCACAGCTTCATCGCCTGGCAGGACCACATCGGCGGCCTGCTGACCGGCGTGCTGCTCACCGCCGCCTACGTGTACGCGCCGCGCAAGAACCGCGCCGTCATCCAGGTGGCCGCTACGGTCGCGGTCGTGGCCCTGATCGTGGTCGCGGTCGTGATCAGGACCCACCAGCTCACCAGCGGCGCGGCCTGAGGGTCAAGCGGGGCTGGGGGCGCCCTGTCGGCTAGACCGGTGACGGACCGGGGACAGCCGTGGCCGTGGTCTCTAGGCGCTCAGTGGCGCGGTCAGCGCCACCTGGTGGAGAGCGTGACGCCCACGATGATGAACGCGAACCCGATCACGAGGTTCCAGGCGCCCAGCGTGGACACGCCAGGGATCGATCCCTGCGAGAGGTAGTAGACCACGATCCAGGCCAGGCCCAGGACCAGGAAGACCACGATGGCCGGGCCGACCCACGCGGCACTGACCTTCCGCTTCACCGTCTTCGGCGGCGGAGGAGTGTAGACCGTCCTCTTTCGGACGCGCGACTTGGGCACGACGGCCTCCTGCGTAGCAACATGGCGAAGCAACCGCGATCAAACCCCGCGATGCGGACTCAAGCGTAGCCGCTCCGCGCGGTAGTCGGCGCGATCCGCGTTTACCTGGCAGCGATGATAACTAATAGATATCATTCAGTTCCTCTTAGTTACCATGCTCCGCCGCCGATATCGCGATGAATGGATGAGTTGTGCGACAGGTTATCCGTGCCGCCGGGGAGATCTTGCTGACCGCCGGGGTGATCGGCCTGCTCTTCCTGGGCTACCTCGTCTGGGGCACCGGGCTGCGGGCGGCGTCCGCCCAGCGGTCGCTGAGCAGCGAACTGAACACCGAATGGCGGCAGCCGCCGGTCCGCGGCGACGCTGTCGGCGCCAGCCCGGAACGGTTCGACGTCGCCATCGGGCAGCCCTTCGCCTTCATCCGGATCCCCGCTTTCGGCCCGCAGTGGCGGTTCACCCTGATCCAGGGCACCGCGCTCGCCCAGCTCAACATGAGCCCCGGTCACGTGCCGGGTACTCAGTGGCCCGGGCAGGCCGGCAATTTCGCCGTCGCCGGTCACCGGGTCACGGCGGGCAACCCGTTCTGGTCGCTGCCGTCGATGAAGGACGGTGACCTGGTGTACATCCAGACGCGGCTCAACAACTACACCTACCGGGTCACCGGCAAGACGATGGTGGCACCGACCGACACGGCCGTGCTCGACCCGGTGCCCGGCCATCCGCGACAGCGGCCGACCCAGCGGATGATCACGCTGATTACCTGCGACCCGGCCTGGACCGGTACCCACCGGGTGATCGTCACCGGTGTCCTGGTCGCCGCGAAGCCCCGTTAGACGACCCGTCAAGGAGCCTGTATGTACGCCTGGATCTGGCACCGGCTGCCCGGCCGCATCCCCGCCCGGGCGGGGATGCTGGCCGTGATCATCGTGGCCGTGGCGGCGGTCCTGTGGTTCTACGTCTTCCCGTGGGCCGCGCTCCACCTGCCGATCGACGCCTCCGGCTTCGGCGATTAGGCCGCCAGGGGCCGCCTCAGGGCCTGGTGACCCATAAGAATCCCAGGCCTCCGCCCTGGCCGTTCCCGCCTTGCCGCCTGGCCGTCCCGCCGCCCGCGGCGGGCTGCCGGTGGCGGTCGGGCTCCCCGGGGCCGTGGGCGATCCGGTCGGGGACGCAGCGGGCTGGACCAGGATCTGCACCGTCGTCCCCTGCGCGGCGGTGGTCTGGGCGTTAGGAGTCTGCTGCCAGACGTTACCCGGGCCGGTACCGGCCGGCCCGGCCACGGTTTCCACCTTCACGCTGAAGCCCGCGCTCTGCAGCGACGCTTCCGCGCTCGCCACGCTCAGGCCGACCACGTTCGGCACGCTCGCGGCGCCGGAGACGAAGATGGTGATCTTGGACCCGGGCGGCACCTGCGTGTTCGGCGCCGGGTCCTGGTTCACCACCGTCCCGGCGGGCTGGGTCGACGTCGTGTCCTGCTTGACGATGACGGTGAAGCCGTCGTTCTGCAAGGTCGTCTCGGCTTCATTGTCCATCTTGCCCTGCACGTTGGGGACGGCCACCGGGGCCGCGCCGGTCGAGACGTACAGGGTCACCACGGTGTCGGCCGCGACGTTGTTGCCCTCCGCCGGGGCGGACTTGATGACCAGCCCCTTCTTGACACTGGAATTGGGCTGGTTGATGACCGCCGAACGCAGGTGCGCGGCGGTGATCTGCGACTTGGCCATGGCCACGGGCTCGCCGTTCACCAGCGGCACCGCGTAGGTCTTACCTCCGCCGGCCAGCAGGTAGTACGACACGCCGACCACCACGCCGATCACCACGACCAGGCCGAGGACCCAGGGGATCCAGCGGCGGCTCGAGCCGCCCCCGCCGCCCCGGCCCGCGTAGTCGTAATCCCGGCCCTGGTAGTCGTAGTCCTCGACCGGCGGGATCTGCGACGTCGCCCCGGCCATCATCGTGCCCGTGCTGCCCATCCGCTGGGTGTGCGGGTACATGTCGAGCCGGGTCGGCGGGGCGGCCGCCACCGGCATGCCGGAGGCGGCGCGCTGCAGGTCGGCGCGCATGTCGGCGGCGGTCTGGTACCGGTCGGACGGGGACTTGGCCATCGCCTTCAGCACGATCGCGTCCGCCCACGGCGGCACGTCCGGGTCCACCCGGGACGGCGGCACCGGGTTCTCCCGCACGTGCTGGTAGGCGATCGCCACCGGCGAGTCGCCGGTGAACGGGGGCCGCCCGGTCAGCAGCTCGTACAGCAGGCAGCCGGTCGAGTACAGGTCGCTGCGGGAGTCGACCCGCTCGCCGCGGGCCTGCTCCGGCGACAGGTACTGCGCGGTGCCGATCACCTGCGCGGTCTGGGTCATGGTGGCCTGGGCGTCGCTCATCGCCCGGGCGATGCCGAAGTCCATCACCTTGACGTCGCCGTTGCGGGTCACCATCACGTTGCCGGGCTTGATGTCCCGGTGCACGATGCCGGCCTGGTGGCTGTAGTCCAGGGCGCGCAGCACCCCGTCGATGATCTCCAGCGACCGCTCGGGGAGCAGCCGGTGACCCTCCTGCAGCAGGTCCCGCACCGTGCGGCCGTCCACGTACTCCATGACGATGTACGGGATCGGCATCCCGGAGGCCATGTCCTCGCCGGTGTCGTAGACGGCCACGATCGACGGGTGGTTCAGGGACGCCGCCGACTGTGCCTCCCGGCGGAACCTCGCCTGGAAGATCTGGTCCCTGGCCAGGTCGGCGCGGAGCGTCTTGATCGCGACGATCCGGTCGAGCCGGATATCACGCGCCCGGTACACCTCGGCCATGCCGCCGCGGCCCACTACGCCGTCGAGCTCGTAGCGGCCGCCGAGTAGACGGGGCTGAGTCATATCTCGCACTGTGCCAAACCACCCTGCGTTTTTCTAGTTTCTAGGACGTCGGCGAAGAAGATGTGGGCGACGACGGAGGCGTCGTCGTCGGCGACGTATCCGTCGGAGTCGGTGAAGCGGTGTCTGAGGCGGACGGACTCGTCGTCGGCGAGGCCGTGGGCGATTTACTCGGTTTAACGGTCTTAGTCGGCTTGGGGTTGCCGGTGGGACGGGGCGTCTTGGAGGGCACCACCCGGGCCAGGGTGGGACTCGGGGCGGGACTGGCGGATGTGCTGCTGGCCGACGCGGTGGGCGTGACCGCCGGTGAGGAACTGGTGTGCGTCGTGTTGCTGGTCACGTTGCCGGTCGTCGGGGTGGAGGAGTGGCTGGTCAGGTAGAACCCGGTCGCGATCGCGGCGGCGCACAGGGCCGCGGTCGAGCCGACCGCCACGAGCTGGCGACGACGGCCCGGGCGGCGCGGGGCGCCGGCTCGGCCGGGTCCGGGGCTTTCCTGGCCGGCCATGACCCCCGTCGGCGCGGCCGGGAGGTCCGCCCGGGTCGCCCCGGGGTACGCGCGCGACTCCGCGGTCTCGCCCAGCGCGAGCGTGCCCCGCAGCACGTCGGCGCGGTCGGCGAGCGCCCGCATGCTGGCCGGGCGCTCCTCCGGGGTCTTGGCCAGCATGTGGTAGACCAGATCGCTGACCGGCGGCGGCACGTCCGGCGGCAGCGCCGGCACCGGCTCGTGCTTATGCGCGAACGCGATCGCCAGCGGCTCGCTGGCCGTGAAGGGCGGGTGCCCGGCCAGGCACTCGTAGGCGACCACGCCGAGCGAGTAGATGTCGGATGAGTCGGTCACCTTGGCCCCGGTGGCCTGCTCGGGCGAGACGTACATCGCCGTGCCCATGACCATGCCGGTCTCGGTCAGGTGCGATGCCTGCGCCGCGGCCACCGCCGTGGCGATGCCGAAATCGGTGATCTTCGTGGTGCCGCCCGCGGCCACCAGCAGGTTGCCCGGCTTGATGTCGCGGTGCACGATGCCGGCCTGGTGCGCGACGTCGAGCGCGCGGGCCGACTGGCTGATGATGTCCAGGGTGGCGTCGGGGGACAGGGCGCCCGCCCGGGCCAGGATGGCGGACAGCGGCTCGCCGTTGACCAGCTCCATGACCAGGTACGCCCCGCCGAACTCGGAGGACTCACCGTAGTCGTAGACCCGGGCGATGCCTGAGTGGGACAGGCTGGCCGCGTAGCGCGCCTCGGCCCGGAACCGGGCCAGGAACGCATCGTCGCCGGCCCGCCCGGTGGGCAGCAGCTTGACGGCCACGGCCCGGTTGAGCAGGCTATCTTCGGCGCGCCAGACCTCGCCCATACCGCCGGCCGCGATGCGGTCGGTCAGCCGGTAACGGCCGGCCAGCAGATATTCGCTCACTGATTCCCCACGGCAGACTGGTAAGCCTTGATGACTTGCACAGCGATGGGTGCGGCCGCTGAGGCGCCGTATCCGCCACCTTGAATTATGACGCCGACGGCGATGTTGGGGTTGGCGTACGGAGCGAATGAGGTGAAGGCGGCGTCGTTCAGGCTGACCGTGCCGGTCTCGGCCGTGCCGGTCTTGCCGGCGATCTGGATGCCGGTGACGCCCTGGTTGAAGGCGTAGGCGGTGCCCTCGGGCTGCTGCACCACGGCGAGCATCATCTGCTTGATGCTGTCGGCGACGGAGGGGGAGACCGGCTGGCTCAGCACCGACTGCCCGGTGCTCTGCACCGTGCTCAGGTCGCTCGCCATCACCTGCTTGACCAGGTACGGCTTCATCAGCGTGCCGTTGTTGGCGATGGCCGCGGCGAGCATGGCCTCCTGCAGCGGGGTGACGGTGTCGCTGAACTGCCCGATCGCCGAGAAGGCGGTCAGTGCCTGGCTGGCCGGTATCACGTAGTTGCTCCTGGCCACCGGCAGCGGGATGTTCAGGTTGGCGTCGTTCATGCCGAACTTCTGCGCCATGTCGTTGAGCGCGTTGGCGCCGACCTGAATGCCGATCTTGCCGAAGGTGGTGTCGCAGGACTGGGCGAACGCGGTGATCAGCGGGGCCTGGCCGGAGCCGTCGCCGCAGACCTCGCCCTGGTCGTTGTGCAGCACGTGGTCGGTCTGCGGCAGCGTGAGCTGGGTCGGCGAGTCGACCCGGGTGTTGATCGTCGAGTTCGGGTTCTGCGTCAGGTACGCCGAGCTCGTCACGATCTTGAACGTCGAGCCGGGCGGGTAGGTGCCGAGTATGGCCCGGTTCAGCAGCGGCTGCGCCTTGTCCGCGAGCAGCTCCTTATCCACCGTGTTGAGCTTGACGCCGTCGTGGATGGCCAGCACGTTCGGGTCGTAGCTGGGGTAGCTGGCCATGGCCAGGATCGCCCCGGTCTTCGGGTCGATCGCGACCGCCGCGCCCGGCTTGCCGAGGGCCTTGAGCGCGTTATAGGCCTCGGTCTGCGCCTTGGAGTTGATGGTGAGCTCGACGGTGGCGCCCTTGGTGGTCTTCCCGGTGATCAGGTCGATGAGCTTCCTGACGTCCAGCGCGGAGTCGTTGCCGGACAGCAGCGAGTTCTCCGACGCCTCGATGCCGGTGTTGCTGAAGATCGTCTCGGCTCCGGTGACCGCGGCGTACTCCGGGCCTTGCGGGTATTTCCGCTGGTACTTGATCGAGTCGTTGGGGCTGCTGCTCAGCACGGAGGTGGCGATGGTCACGCCGTCCGAGGTGACGATGTTGCCGCGCTGGTACTGGTTCTGCGCCGCATAGAAAGCGCGGGAGTTACCCGGCTTGCTCGCCAGGCTGGCCGTCTGGAACCCCTGCAGGTAGCTGACGTTGACGAGGAGCAGCACGAACATCACGAGGACCGCGATGGAAATCCGGCGCAAGGCCCGGTTCACTTCAGCGTCACCACCTGGGTCAGTCCCTCGTCCTGTATCGGCCGCGGCGGCGGACGGCGCGCGGTGTCGCTCAGCCGGGCCAGCAAGCCGATGAGTAGCCAGCTACCCACGAGCGAGGACCCCCCCTGAGAGAGGAAGGGGGTGGTGATGCCGGTCAGCGGGATGAGCCGGGTGACGCCGCCGACGATGACGAACACCTGCAGGGCCAGCATGAAGGACAGGCCGCCGGCCAGCAGCTTGGAGAACGGGTCCTTGACCGACATCGCGGTCCGCAGCCCGCGCTGCACGATCAGCCCGTAGATCAGCAGGATGGCCATCACCCCGGCCAGCCCGATCTCCTCACCGAACGCGGTGAACACCAGGTCGCTCTGCACCAGCGGGGTGATGTAGGGCTGGCCGGCGCCCAGGCCCTTGCCGAGCAGGCCGCCGCTGCCCATCCCGTACAGGCCCTGGACCAGCTGGTAGGAGTTGTTCTCCACGTTGGCCTGGGTGAACGGGTGCAGCCAGATGTCGAACCGCTCGCCGACGTGGCCGACGAGCTTGCTCGCGGCCAGCGCGCCGACCACGAACATGACGAAACCGAGCAGCAGCCAGGAGGTCCGTGAGGTCGCGATGTAAATCATGGCGACGAACAGGCCCATGAACACCGCGCTGGTGCCGATGTCGCTCTCGAAGACGAGCAGCAGTATGCTCGCCGCCCAGGTCAGCAGGATCGGGCCGAGGTCGCGGGCCCGCGGCAGGTCGAGGCCGAGTACCCGGCGCCCGGCCAGCGCCAGCACGTCCCGCTTGGCCACCAGGTAGCCGGCGAACGCGACGGCCAGCGCCAGCTTGGCGAACTCCTCCGGCTGAATGGTGGTGAGCGAGCCGAACTTGATCTGGATCTTGGCCCCGTTCACCTCGCTGATGGACGCCGGGAGCATCGCCGGCAGCGCGAACAGGAAGATCCCGGCGGCACCGAGGGTGTAGGTGTAGCGCTGCAGCACCCGTGGCTCGCGGATCAGGACCAGCACCGCGACGAAGCCCCCGATGCCGATGGCCGAGAAGGCGATCTGCAGGCCGGCCTGCGTGGCGGTGATCGCGGGAACACCCCTGGCCGGGTTGACCTGCGCTGCCAGGCGATACATCATCACGATGCCAAGGCCGTTGAGCAGCGTCGCGAGCGGGAGCAGCAGCGGGTCCGCCCACGGGGCGAACTTCCGCATGGCCAGATGGGCCCCGCCGATGATGATCAGGTAGGCGATCAGGTACTCGGCCACCCCCGAGGGCAGCTTGCCGTGGAGGCTGAAGCCCACGTTGGCCATGGCAAAGACGATCAGGGCGAAGGCGAAGACGAGCATGATCAGCTCGGTGCGCCGCCTGCTGCGGGCCACCGGGAGCACCGGGCCCGTCGGATCAACCGCCGGCGACGGGGCGGTTACGCTACTCACGCGCTTCCCGCGGGCGCCGGGACAAGGGCGCTGGCCGGGATGCCGAAAGCGGTGGACGCCGGGCACATCGGCGCGGGCTTGGCCGGCTGCGCGGGCGGCGGCTTGGGCTTGTCCTTGGCCGGCTTCTTGTTCTTGTTGAACTGCGTCAGGGCGCCCTGGTAGGCATTTTCTTGCGTTACCCAGTCCTGCAAGGCGGTGTACTCCTGGTGGCAGGTGGTGACCGCCGAGCGGACGTTCGCGACGATCGCCTGGGCGTTATGCAGGCTGCTGGCCGCGTCGGTGGCCTTGACCGTCTGCTGGTAGGGCGCCGGCACCTGGGCGAGCTGGATCCCGGTCTGCTGGTAGGGATGGGACAGGCTGACCCCGGCGATCCGCTCGTTGACGCCACGGTAGATGAGCACCTGGCCGTTGCTGTCGGCCCCGATGTAGTACTGGTCCTGGCTCCACCGCCAGGCGACGTAGCCGCCGCCGATGACGATGGCCAGCAGCACTATCAGCGAGGTGGTCACGATCGGCCAGCGCCGCCGCCGGGAACGCCGGGCGCCGCGCTTCGGCTGGCCGCGGTGGCCGCCACGGGCTCGTACCGCGGTCAGGTCGATGTCGTCCTCGTCGGCCAGCGCGAGCGCGAGCGCCGGGTCGAGCGGGTCCAGGTCATCGGCCGTCAGCATCTGCTGCGGGGCGGTCAGCGGCGGGCGCCCGTGCTGGTCGTAGACGCCGGTGAGGTTACCGTCCAGGTGCTCGTCCAGGTCGTCGAACGAGCCGCCGGGGCCCCCCGGGGCGGTGCCGTCGGTGCTCAGCCGCGGGTCGCTGACGGCCGCCGCGGCGCCGGCCAGGACCGGCGTCTCGGTCGGCGTCAACCGGGAGGAGGCGGTGTCCACCACATCGGCCACGATGCAGGTGATGTTGTCCGGGCCGCCGCCGCGCAGCGCGAGGTCGATCAGCTGGCGGGTGACCGCCTCGGGCTCGGGCAGCGTGGCCATCGTCTCGCGCAGCAGTTCATCGCTGACCACGCCGGACAGCCCGTCCGAGCAGAGCAGGTAGCGATCGCCTTCCTGGCTGTCGTGCACGGACAGGTCGGGCTCGGCGACCGACCGGCCGTCGAGCGCCCGGAGCAGCAGCGAGCGCTGCGGGTGGCTCGAGACGTCATCGACGCTGATCCTGCCCTCGTCGACCAGTGACTGCACCAGCGTGTGGTCGTGGGTGATCTGGTAAAGCTCGCCTTCCCGCAGCAGGTAGCCGCGGGAGTCGCCGATGTGGCACACGGCCGCGTGCCCGTCAAACCAGAACAGGGCGGTCAGCGTGGTGCCCATGCCCTCGACCGCCGGGTTGGCGATGATCATTTCCTGCAGCCGGGTGTTGGCCGCCGCCACCGCGGACGACAGTTCCGCCAGCATGTCACCGCCGGGCGGCTCGGAGTCGAGCTTCGCCATCGAGGTGATGGTCAGCGAGCTGGCTACCTCGCCGGCGGCGTGCCCGCCCATCCCGTCCGCCACGGCGAGCAGGCGCGGTCCCGCGTACGCCGAGTCCTCGTTGCCTTCACGGAGGAGCCCGACGTCGGAACGTATCGCGTAGCGGAGTACTAGTGTCATCTGCGCAGTTCCAGAACGGTTTTACCGATACGGATCGGCACGCCCAATGGCACGGGCATCGGCCGCGTCACCTTCTGCCGGTCCAAATAGGTGCCATTAGTCGAGCCGAGGTCCTCGACGATCCACTGACCGTCTTGCGGGAAAATCCGGGCATGTCGGCTTGAAGCGTAGTCGTCGTTGAGCACCAGCGTGGCATCATTGGCCCGCCCGAGCGTGATCTGCTGCTGAGCGAGATCGATGCTCGTGCCTTTCAGGCCCCCGGCCGTCACCACCAGGACGCGCGGCGAGCCGCGCCCTTGCCGCTGCGGCTTGGCCGGACGCGCCCGGGCGGGGCGCCTGGGCCTGCCGGGCTTGCCGGGCTTTTCCTCGCCGGGTCGTCGCGGACGGGCCCCCCAGCAGGTCAGTGCGGACGACTCCGATGGCCGCTATGACGAAAAGCCACAGCACAGCCAGGAACGCCACCCTGATGATGGTGAGAGACAGCTCGTTCATCTGCGGCCACGCCCCTGGACCCTAGTAGCTGGTGCGCGAGTAGGCAGTGCCCTGACCGTCATCGCGGTCGGGGCCATCCTGGCGGAAGATCAGGGTGGTCCGGCCGAGCGAGACGTGCGTCCCGTCGGCGAGTGCCACCCGCCTGACCGGCTGACCATTGACGAAGGTGCCGTTGGTGGAGCTGAGATCGACCAGGACGACCTGGCCGTTTTCCACCCTTAGCTCCGCATGGTGCCGAGACACGCCCGGATCTACTAGTCGCAAGTCACAATCTGTGCCCCGGCCGAGCAACGTGACCGGTGTCTGCAGCTCATACGTGTGCTGTTCGCTGCCCTGGCCGCCCGGTGCCCCGGGCCCGGAGACCAGCAGCCGCGGGTGGCCGGGAAACCCGCGTCCCTGCGTCCGCGGCAGATCGCTGGCCGGCATCCGGATCTCGCCGCCCTCGATGGTCGAGCCGCGGATGACGCCGGACCGGATCCGGAACGTGCCCGTGGTCATGTCGGGCACCCCCTCGAACCGCATCCGCACCGGGCCGACGAACGAGTAGCCCTGTTCCTTGGCGTAGTCCCGGGCCAGGTTGGCGAGTTCGACGCCGAGGCTCTCGGCGTACACGTCGAGACGCTCGTGGTCGCTCTCCGCCAGCTCGACGACGAAATCGTTCGGCACCAGCGTGCGGCCCTTGGCCACGATAGCGGCCCGGTCGTCCATCTCGCGCTGGACGGCGCTCGCCACCTCGACCGGCTGCAGCTCGGACCTGAAGGCGCGCGCGAAGGCACCCTCGACCATGCCTTCAAGACGACGCTCGAAGCGCTGCAGAACTCCCAACGTGCCACCTCCCTTCGCGTCCCTTGCCCACGATCGTATCCGGGGCGCGGGAGCGCTCGCGGTCGTGCTAACCTATCCGTCGTTGCCCGGGCGGGTGGCGGAACGGCAGACGCGCACGGTTCAGGTCCGTGTGTCCGAAAGGACGTGAGGGTTCAAATCCCTCCTCGCCCACAAACTTACGGAACCGTAAATCTACGGAACGACGATCACGGGACAGCGGGCATGGCGGGCCAGCCAGCCGGACACCGAGCCCGCGACCCGATGCCAGATGTGCTTCGGCGCCCCTATCACGAGCGCGTCGGCGCTGAATTCCTCGGCGGCGGCAGCGAGTTCCCTGGCCGGGCTGCCCCGCCTGGTGCGGACGTGCACCTCCACCTCGGTGTCACCGGTGACCTGGTCGAGCTCGGCCAGCAGCCAGCGCTCCAGCGCCTCGACGTCCCGCGGGACGCCGACGACCTGCCCGGTCAGCGGCTCGCAGTAGACCCCGGATGAGCACACGTAGACGACAAGAAGCGGCCGGCCGAGCCGTCGCGATACCCCGGCCGCGTACGCCAGCGCGTTACGGCTCGACGCCGAGCCGTCGTAGCCGGCGATAACGGGATGCTCGAGCCGGAGCGCGGACGCGTACGGCTCGCCGGACGAAGCCGGCCCGGGAACGTCGGCGCCGCCCCCCGCCGCGACCTCGGGAGGCGTGCGGGAGGGGCGCCCGGCCCGGTCCGGCTGTGCCGGTCCGGGCTGGCCCGGTCCTGGTTGGCCCGGTGACGGGCCTGATTCTGCCTGGTCCATAATCCGCGTCCTAGCGGAAGACCGTTTCCTCAACAGTCATACGGTGATGATTGCCCCGGATGAACGGCCTTACTCGTATTTGAAAAGCACTATAGATCAGCGCGCGGCCATTTGGTGAGTCCTCGGGGGTGCCTGCATGGCACGATGTTCAGGTGACCGCAGAGCCAGCGGGGACGATCAGCGACCGCACCGACGCCACGGCCCGCGCCGTGATCGAATGCGCCGCCGACGCGATCGTCGCATTTAGCACCGATCGCACCGTCATGCTCTGGAATCCCGCGGCGGAACGGATGTTCGGCTGGGCCGCGACCGAGGTCGTCGGCCTCGAGCCGCAGATCATCCCGGAGGAGCTGAAAGCCGAGCACAACGCGGTCCTGGAACGGGTCAGGGGCGGTGGCCGGATCTCCATCGCTACCCGCCGCACCCGCAAGGACAGCACCGTCATCGACGTGCGGATCGACACCAGCGCGCTGACCGACGCCGCCGGCGAGGTGACCGGCTGGGTCAACGTCTGCCATCAGACCGGCGAGGACGACGTGGCCCGGCACTACATGGCCGAACGGGCGCGGGTGGTGCGCCGGCTCGGGGACGTGGTCGCGGACATGAACGCGCAGCGCGACCTGGAATCGGTGCTGGACCGTATCGCGGCCAGCCTGCGCGAGCTGACCAGCGCCGACGCGGGCGGCTTCGTGCTCATCGAGGACGACTCGCTCCGGCTGGTCAGCACGGCCGGGCTGCCGGCCCGGCTGCGCGGGAAGACCGCGACCCTGGCCAGCAGCCTGGTCGGCGAGCTGATGAACTCCGGCAAGACGGTCATGATGGCGACCGGGGAGTCGGGCGGCTTCGACGACCTGATCTGGTCGGCCCTGCCCGGCCTGCACACGATCGCGCTCAGCCTGTCGCACGTGGGAGGCAAGCCCTACGGCGCCCTCTACGCGCTGTACAGCAGGCGCAAGCTCAGCCATGTCGAGCTGGAACTGCTCGAGCTGCTGGCCGGGCACGCCGGCGTGGCCCTGACCAACGCGATGGCGTTCGAGGAAGTGGTCCGGCAGCGGGCGCACGAGCGGGCGGTCATCGACGGCAGCGCCGACGGCATCGCGGTGCTCGACGAGGACGGCCTGGTGCGGCAGTGGAATCCGGCCGCCCACCGTATCACCGGGACCGCCACGGCGGACGCGATCGGGAAGCCGCCGTCGTTCCCGCTGCCCGAGTCGGGCTCGACGCTCACCCACAAGCTGCCAAACGGGCGCTGGCTCGACGTCCTGTGCACCTCCCTGGCCGGCGGTGAAGAACTCGTCATCGACTTCCGTGACGTCACCGCGGCCAAGGAACTCGAGGAGGCGAAGGATCTCTTCCTCGCCACGACGAGCCATGAACTGCGGACGCCCATCACGGTGGTGCAGGGTTTCGCCACCACCCTGGCCACCCGGTGGGACCAGCTCGGGGACGCCGAACGGCGCGCCGCGGTGCGGACCATCGCGGAGCGGGCCGGCTCGCTCGGCCGGCTGGTGGAGCAGCTGCTGCTCGGCTCGCGGGCCGGCGCCGACCAGCTGCCGGTGAGCAACGGCCCGTTCAACCTCGGCGCCGTGCTGCACGGGGCCGCCGCGGCGTTCCGGCCGCTGTCGGACAAGCACGTGGTGCTGGCCGACATCCCCGCCGACCTCCCGGCCGCCAGCGGCGACACCATGGCCACCGACATCATCGTCGGGCAGCTGCTCGAGAACGCCTTCAAGTACTCGCCCAACGGCGGCACGGTCTGCGTCCGGGCCCGGGCGGCCGGGGACTGGATCGAGGTCATCGTGGAGGACGAGGGCGTCGGCATCGCCGCGGGTGATCACGAGCGCATCTTCGACCGGTTCTTCCAGGGCGAAGCCGGTGACCGCCGCCGGTTCGGCGGCGTCGGCATCGGCCTGTTCATCGTCCGCCGCCTGGCCGAGGCCCAGCACGGCGAGGTCACCGCCAGCTCCCGGCCGCAGGGGGGCACCTCGATGTGCCTGCGGCTACGCCCCGCGAGCGACTAGGCGGAAGCCCGGCTCAGCGGGAAGCGCCGGCTCGAGCGAAGTCGGTCAGCTGGTGGCGCTGTGCTCGTTCTCCGTGGGCTTGTCGCGCTTGCGCGGCTCGCCGCCGGTGGCTTCCAGGTAGGCGTCGACGATGGCCGGGACGTCGTAGCCCTGCCGCATGATCTTGCCCTTCTCCAGCCAGATCACCCGGTTGCAGCTCGCCTCGATCTCGGCCAGGTTGTGCGCGACGAGAAAGACCGTCCCCGCCTCCTTGCGCAGCGCCACAAAACGGTCATGGCTCTTGGCCCGGAAGTTCGCGTCGCCGGTGGCCAGCGCCTCGTCGATCATCAGGATC
>CAWIUF010000056.1:0-244309 GCA_963839095.1 uncultured Actinomycetota bacterium
CGAACGAGCCGGGTTTCCCCGTCCCGGTCAACCTTTCCGCGGTTTCGGGTGTACAAGGAACATGGCGAATCTGGAAGCCGGGAGCCGCACCATGCCGCTCGCAGACCAGCACGGTGCCGATGAGCACGGTGTCGAGGAGCTGTTCCGCACCCGGTACCTGGAGATGGTCCGGCTGGCCGGATTGCTGGGCGCGGACGATCCGGAGGACATCGCGCAGGAGGCGTTCACCCGGCTGATGCGCAGGCACCTGGACGAACCGCGGGCCGCGCTCGGCTACCTGCGCGCCATCGTGGTCAACCTGACCAGGAACCGGCACCGCCATCTGCGCGTCGTGCGGATGCGCACGCCCGCCGGGGTGGACGAGGGCTCCTCGGAGCAGGCGGCCATCATCCGCGAGGACCACCGGGAGGTGATCGCGGCGCTGGCCGGACTGCCCGCCCGCCGCCGGGAGGCCATCGTGCTGCGCTACTGGCTGGACCTGCCGGAACGGGAGATCGCGGCGGCCATGGGGGTCTCGGCGGGCACCGTCAAATCGCACGTCAGCCGCGGCATGGCCGAGCTGACCCGCGCCCTGAAGTGCTGAACCACCAGGAGGAGCAGGCATGAACAGCGTCGAGGAGCGGCTGCGCGAGGCGCTGTGCGCGCACGCGGAGGAGTTCACGGCCCACCCGGATGCCTGGCGGCAGCTGACCTCCAGGAGGCGGCGGCGGGGGGCCCGCCGTCGCCTGGTGGTGGCACCGGTTCTCCGGGGCTGGCCTGGTCCCAGCGGCCGCCGCGGTGGCCGTGGTGGCCGTGTGGCGGTGGCCCTCCTGCTGGTCAACGGCGTTTCCGGCCGGGACGGGCAGGTGCCGGCGGGCGGCTCGACGAGGACGCAGCCGGTTCCGCCCGCCCGCGTCCCCTCGGGCCTCTCCCAGCTCATGTTCGCGATGGACCCGCCGGTCAGTGCCGTGGTCAGCGTCCGGGTGCCGTGGATCGGGAAAAAGGCCGACGGCAAGCCGGAACAGGTAACCAGCCGCTTCTGGCTCGCCCGGACCAACCCGGCCTACTGGCTGGACCAGGTCAACCCGGGGCTGCAGCTCTGTCACGCGACCGAAAACGACTCGGCGGGAGGGGGCGGCTTCTGCTGGCCGCAGACGGCGCCGGGGCCCGGGCACCTGGCCACCGTGACCGGCAGCGAAGGCGTCGGGACGGACCAGACGATCATGGTGGGCGAGGCGGTGGCGCGGGTCGCGTCGGTGACCGCGGTGCTGGCCGACGGGCGCACGTATCCGGGCGCCGTCGCCACGGGGCGCGGGCTGCCCGGCGTGGTGTGGACCGTCGGTTACCCGTGGTCGGCGGGCTTCCCCTTCACCCGGGGCGCTCACCTGGTGTTCAAGGACGCGTCGGGCAGGCAGGTGGCCGTGCTGGACCCGCACGCGCCCGCCGGGCCGCCGCAGACGTCCCAGCCCGCCAGCGGCGGCGTGACGCTGTTCTCCTACCCGGCCAGCAACGGCGAGCCGGCCGGGACAGTGCAGGCGTACCTTATCCACGGCGAAGTCGGATTCTGGTCACCGATCTGGGGCGGGATCATCTCCCAGCGGCTCGCGGCGGACCCTCCGGTGCTCGGCGGGCTCGCCCTGCCGTTCGGGGCCGAGGGGGGCGGTACCTCCCGGTGGAGGCCCTCGGCTACGCGCACGCCGACGTGGCGCGGGTGGTGCTGCGGGCCGGCGGCAGGCAGCTGGCCTCGGCCGCCACGGTGGTGGCGGGCTGGCCTGGCAGTAGCCTGCGGCTCTGGCACGTCCGGGTCCCGGTGAATCTCCAGCAGACGGCCATCGGCAGGCTGGTGGTTACGGCGACCGCTTACGATTCCGCCGGCCACGTCCTCGGCCAGGTCCGGCTCGGCCAGATGACCGTGATCCCGGAACCGGGTATATCCTCCGCGCAACCTTCGGCGCGCATTGGTGTCTCTTTGGCATGGCGAATCTGCGGGCCGGTCCTGACGCCGGCGAGACGCGGCGACACGGTCGGGGATGTCAGCGGGCTCTTCCGGGCCAGGTACCCGGAGATGGTCCGGCTGGCCGACCTGCTCGGGGCGGACGACCCCGAGGACATCGCCCAGGAGGCGTTCGCCCGGCTGATCAGGAAGCACGGCTCGCTGCGCGACCCGGACGCCGCGCTGGCCTACGTGCGGTCCACCGTCTGCAACCTGACCCGCAACCGGCACCGTCACCTGCGCGTCGTCCGGCTGCGGACGCCTTCGGCGCGGCACGAGGAATCCTCCGAGCAGATCGCCATCCTCAACGAGGACCACCGGGAAGTACTGGCCGCGCTGGCGGCCCTGCCGACGCGAAGACGCGAGGCCATCGTCTTGCGGTACTGGCTCGACCTGTCCGAACGTGAGATCGCCGCGGCCATGGGGATCTCGCCGGGCACCGTGAAATCGAACGTGAGCCGGGGTATGGCCGCGCTCGCCGCCGCGCTGGGAGAACACGCATGAACACACTCGAGGACCGGCTGCGCGAAGCGCTGCGCGAACGCGCCGGGCAGTCACCCGTCAGCCCGGATGCCTGGTCGCGGACCCTGGCCAGGACACGGCGGCGCGTCTGGGCGCCGGCCTGGACCCGGTTCATGATCCCGGTCACGGCCGCCGCGGCCATCGTCGTGATCATCGTCGGGGCGGCCCTGCTGACCGGAAGCACGGGCCAGCACGGAACGTCCCGCCAGCCCGGGCCGACGACGGCTCCCGGCCAGCGCCACGCCGCCGGCGCCGCCCGGGCCTAACAGCTACCTGATGAAGGGGACGCCGCCGGTTACCGCGGTGGTGCCGATCAAGCTGACCATCGGCGGGAAGACGACGTGGACCTTCGTGTGGTTCGGCTACATGAAGAACGCCCGCGGCCAGGGGATCGCGCTGTGCTCGGTGACCGATGGCGCCGGCTACTACGGGACCGGCGGCTGCGAGGGCCGCGCCGGTGCCGGCGGGCAAGGCCGCGGCGTCGCGGGCGGTGCCGGCGCGATCAGGCTGGGCATCGCCGTCAGGCAGGCGGCCTCGGTCACGGCGCTGCTGCCCGGCGGCCGCCGGGTGCCCGGCGTGCTCGGCGTCGGGACGCGGTTTCCCCTACCAGGTCTGGGCGGTGACCTATCCGCAGCCCAGCAGCGCCCAGGTCGTCTTTGCCGACGCCGGCGGCCGCAGGCTCGGCCAGCTGTCCTTCCCGGCCGATTACCCGGTGCCTGCGCAGCCGCGCACCGGCGGGATCCCGCGTGTTCCGCTATCCGGCCCGCACGCTGGAGCCGTCCGCGGGCACGATGACGGCCTACCTGCTCGACGGACGGGTCGTCGGCGTCGGCGGCCACGTGGTCGGCTTCTGGGACTCGCGCTCGAGCTCGGCGATATCCACCGTCCCCGCCGACGGGCCGCCGGCCGTGGAACTGTTCGGCGGCGATATCACCAACCACGCCAAGCAGGCGTATTTCTACGGCTACGCCCACGAGAACGTGCGCCGCGTCACGCTGCGGCTGGCGAGGCAAGCAGTACAGCGCGCCGACCTTCGCCGCCTGGCCGGGCAGCGGCCTGCGCCTGTGGGACTTCCCGGTGCCCGCCAGCGCGCTGCTGTCCCCCCGCGAGCCGCGTCCTGCTGGGGTACGACGCGGCTGGCCGGGTGGTCTGGCAGAAGAACCTCTCGGCGGCGGCTCGCTAGCCGGGCCGCCCTAGCCGGGAAGGGGCGCGCGGTCGGCCAGCTCCGCGAAGGCGGCCTCGGTGGCGGAGCCGGGGGCGGCGCAGTAGGCGATGATGCGCTGGCCGGTCTCGGCGATGTGCAGCACCTGGCACTCGAACTCCAGCGGGCCGGCCAGCGGGTGCAGTACGTGCTTGAGCATCGGCCCGCGCACTTCGACCTCCTGCTCCGCCCACATCGCGGCGAACCGCGGCGACAGCGCCAGCAGCTCGGTGACCAGGCTGTCGATCCCCGGGTCGCCCGGGTACCGGGCGTAGCCGGCCCGCAGGTCGGCGACCGTGGACCGGGTGAAGCGGACGAAGTCCTCGTCGCTCCAGACCACGTCCTGCGGCGCCCGCAGGAACGTCCAGCGGATCATGTTCCGGTCCTCGTAACGGGACAGGTCGCCGATGAAATGGGTCGCGAGCTGGTTCCAGGCCAGCACGTTGTAGGCCGCGTCCACCACGTAGGCCGGGACACCCGGCATGCTGTCGAGCAGGTGCCTGATGCCCGGGGTGATCTCCCGGCCCGGCCGGGGCGGCGCGGGCGGGGCCTGGCCGGCCATCCGGAACAGGTAGTCGCGTTCGTCGGCGGTGAGCATCAGCGCGCGGGCCAGCGCGGAGAGCACCTGGCGCGAGGGATGCGGGCCGCGGGCCTGCTCCAGCCGGATGTAGTAGTCGACCGACAGCCCGGCCAGCTGGGCCACCTCCTGGCGGCGCAGCCCGGGGGTACGCCGCGAGCCCGGGGTGCCCGCCGCGGGCAGGCCGGCCTGGCGCGGGCTCAGCCGGGCGCGCCGGGCGCGCAGGAACGCCGCCAGCTCGGTGCGGCGGTTGGTGTCCATGGCCTCCATTGTCCCTGCGGCCTGTCGTCGCCGAGGGTGGTACTGCTGGTCCCAGGCACGGGCGGTCTCTCCCGGCAGGCCGCGCCCTGGTCACTAGCGTCGGTGTCATGGCTACGACAATCGCCCTGATCACCGGGGCCAACAAGGGGATCGGCTTCGAGACCGCGCGGCAGCTGGGCGCCCGCGGCGTCACCGTGCTGGCGGCCGCGCGGGACGAGGCGCGGGGCCGGCAGGCCGAGCGGGCGCTGCGCGAAGCGCTCGGGGACGGCGCCGAGGTCCGGTTCGTGCCGCTCGACGTGACCGACGCCAAGTCGGCGCAGGAGGCCGCCGACTGGATCGACCGCGAGTACGGCCGCCTGGACATCCTGGTCAACAACGCGGGCATCGCGGTCGGCGGCGGTGCGCCCAGCCAGACGGATCTCGACGCGATGCGCGAGGTCTACGAGACCAACGTGTTCGGCGTGATCACGGTGACGAACGCGATGCTGCCGCTGCTGCGCCGGGCGCCCGCGGCGCGGATCGTCAACGTGTCCAGTGAGGTCGGCTCCATCGCCTCGATGACGGACCCCGGCGGCCCGCTAGGGCAGATGCCCGCCAGCCTGGCCTACCCGTCGTCCAAGAGCGCGCTCAACATGGTCACCGCGATGTACGCGAAGGAGCTGAGGGACACTCCGGTCAAGGTCAACGCGGCCAACCCGGGATACACCGCCACCGACCTCAACCGGCACAACGGGTTCCGTTCGGTCGCCGAGGGGGCCGAGGCCAGCGTGTACCTGGCTACCTTGGGTCCCGATGGCCCCAGCGGCATCCTGTGGGGCCACCTGTGGACCGCCGACGGCCCCGCCGACGCCTACGGCCGCCTCCCCTGGTGACCATTCCGCCGCGAGGCCAGCGGCACCGATGTGGCACCGATGCGCTCTTACGACAACGATGTGGCATTGATGTCGCTCGCGCCGGGCCAGGGCGTGCGACGTGAGTGAATGGTGAGGTTAATGAGGCAAATGTGGCGTGGGTGGCGGCGCGGCCCGACTCGAATGCCTCGCGGAGCAAGCGGCCGTCGGTCGCCAGGCGGCTTACCACCGGCGACCCGGCCGACGGCCGGATCGAGAACACCGCCACTGGGACTGCTGCTTCGGGTGTGACTGGGAGGGCGGACTGGTAGGCGGCTAGGCGCTGGTCGTCGGCGGCCCGGCGGGTGTCGCGGGCCAGGAAGATTTCGCGCAGGGCGGGGGTCTCGCGGCGCAGGGTGGTGCGGGCGAGCAGGCGGAGCGAGCGGGCGGGGGCGCGGGCGGCTCGGCCGCGGGCGGCGGGCGCCGCCGGCTGGGGCGCCGCCGGCTGGGGGCGCCGCATGGCTGAGGGGCCGCTGGCTGGGGCGCCGACGGCTGAGGGGCCGCTGGCTGGGGGGCCGACGGCTGAGGGGCCGCTGGCTGGGGCGTCGACGGCTGGGGCGGGCAGGGGGGCGCGGCGGGAGCGTAGGACCAGGACGTGGGTGGCGCCCTGGGCTAGGGCGGTGCGGTAGGGGACGGACTCGGACAGGCCGGCGTCGTAGAAGCGGCGGCCGTCGAGGGTCACTGGCGGGCCGGCCAGCAGGGGCAGGGCGGCGCTGGCGCGCAGGGCCAGGCGCAGCTCGGCCGGGGTGGCGGTCAGCGGGCGCAGGTCGGTGGACTGGCCGGTGGCGGCGTCGGTGGCCAGCGGGTGGAACTCGACCGGGCTGGCGAGCACCGCGGCGAAATCCATCGGGAACGTGGTCTGGTACAGCTCCTCGATCAGGGCCCGGACGTCGGCCACGGGGCGGCCGCGCAGGAAGGCCGACCGGCGGATGAAGGCGCGGGCGTAGGCGGGCTCGGTCCAGCCGCGCAGCCCGGCCGGACGGCTGAGCAGCCAGGCGCCGGTGATGGCCCCGGCCGAGGCGCCGTAGACGGCGTCGAAGACCGGGACCAGGCCGAGTTCGTCGAGCGCGAGCGCCATGCCGGCCGAGACCGCCCCGCGCATCCCGCCGCCCTCGATGGCCAGCGCGACCCGGTATCCGTCGTCGCGCTGGCCCGGCTGGCTTCCCGACCGGGCCCGGTCGCGGAGGACCCGCAGCACGTCGTGCACCGGCGGGGGCGGCGGGGAGGAGGAAGGGGAGCCGTCGTGCATCAGGAGGCGAGGCGGCTCAGGGCGGGCGGCAGGTCGCCGTCGTGGACGACGGTGAGGCGGTGGGTGGCGCGGGTGATGGCCACGTACAGGTCGTGGCCGCCGGCCGGCGACTGGGACCAGATCCCGGCCGGGTCGACCAGGACCACCCGGTCGAACTCCAGGCCCTTGGACTGGCCCACGGTCAGCAGCGCGACCGGCGAGTCCAGGACTTCGGCCTGGTCGCCGGGGACCGCCGCGGGCAGGGCCAGGACCAGCTCGGCGATCCGGGCCCCGGGCGCGATCACCGCCAGGCGGCCGCCTTCTTCCAGGCCGGCCAGTTCGGTGGCCACGACGGCGGCGACCTGATCCAGGCCGCGGACGGCCCGCGGCGCGGCGCCCTCCTCGCGGACCGACTCCGGCGGCTTCTCGCCGGGGGCGACGGCGGACAGCACGTCGGCGGCGACCGCCATGATCTCGGCCGGGGTGCGGTAGTTGACGGTGAGCATTTCCTCCCGCCAGCGGCCCTTCACGTACGGGTCGAGCATCTGGGCCCAGGACCGGGCACCGGCCGCGCTGCCGCGCTGGGCCACGTCGCCGACCACGGTCATCGACCGGGTCGGGATGCGGCGCATCACCATCCGCCAGGCCATCGCGGACAGCTCCTGCGCCTCGTCCACGATCACGTGACCGTAGGCCCAGGACGGGTCGGCCCAGGCCCGTTCGGCGGTGGTGAGCTGCTGGCCCGAATCGCGGTTCCAGTCGGCAAGAGAACTGGCGTCCACCAGATCGGAGAGCCGGGTGGAGGCGCCGAAGGCCTCGTTCCCCACCGTCGTGATCTCGAGCACCTCGCGGGCGTACTTCTCCTCCAGGCGGCGCTCGCGGTCGGCGGCCCGGCGGCGGCGCCGGTCGGCGCTGTCGTCGGTGCCGATCAGCTGCTGGGCCTCGTCGAGCAGCGGCACGTCCGCCACGGTCCACGCGTCGGGGTGGGCGGGGCGGTGCAAGGCCACTCGTTCGGCTGGAGTGAAGCCGGAAGCGGCGCGGCGGATGGCACCTTCCTCGGCCAGCAGGCCGGCGACCAGCCGCTGGGGGGTCAGGAAGGGCCACAGGCCGTCGAGCGCGGCCCGGACCGCGGGCTCGTCCCAGAGCCGGGCCCGGGCGTAGGGCACGTCCTCGGGGTCGAGCGGGCGGTCCAGCGCCCGCGCCTCGGCCTGCGCGAGCGCGCCGAGCAGCTCGGTGATGTACAGCTTGCGGGCCACGTTGTGCGGCTTGCGCAGGCCGCGGGCCCGGTCCCGGAGGCGCAGCACGGTTTCCCGCGGCACCGTCATGGTCACGCCGTCGACGGTGACCTCGAGGTCCCCGGCCGGCACCTGCTGCCGGTCGCGGACGTAGCGGCGGAGCACGTTCACCATCCGGGCGTCGCCCTTGACCACGGCGGCTTCCGGGTCGTCGTCGGGGGCGGCCTTGACCCCGGGGAACAGCTCGGCCATCGAGCTGAGCACCACGTCGGTCTCGCCCAGCGACGGCAGGACCTGGCTGATGTAGCGCAGGAAGGTGGCGTTCGGGCCGATGACCAGCACGCCGCGGCGCTCGAGGGTGCGGCGGTGGGTGTAGAGCAGGTAGGCGGCGCGGTGCAGCGCCGCGACCGTCTTGCCGGTGCCCGGGCCGCCCTGCACCACCAGGACGCCCTGCAGCGCGGAGCGGATGACCCGGTCCTGCTCGGACTGGATGGTGGCCACCACGTCGCTCATCCGGCCGGTGCGCCCGGCGGTGATGCTGGCGATCAGCATGGCCTCGCCGGACAGGGTCCGGCGGTCCGGCTCGGACAGCCGGTCGAGGTCGAAGACCTCGTCGTCGACGCCGGTGACGGCGCGCTGCCGGGTGTAGATGTGCCGGCGGCGGACCAGGCCGGCCGGGTCCTTGGGAGTGGCGGCGTAGAAGGGCTGCGCCGCGGGCGCGCGCCAGTCGATGAGCTTGGGCTCGTGCTCGTCGTCGCGCAGCCCGATCCGCCCGATGTACAAGGTGGGGCCGAATTCGCCGTTGGCGCTGGCATCCGGGTCACTGTCGGTACGGCCGAAGCACAGGCCGTGCTCGACCGCGTTCAGCTGGGCGAGCCGCCGCGCCTGTTCCGCCGCCGTGATGTCGCGCTCGACCCGGGCCTGGAAGGTCCCGCCGGAACCGCCGCTGCCCTGCGTCTGGGTGAGCGCGCGCTCGGCCCGGTCCCGCGCTTCGTCGAGTAGCTGGTAAAGCACATCGAGATACGCCTGTTCCTGACCTATAGCCGTGCTGGTAGCGGAATTAGATTGACTAATCGTCATATTTCTTGGTAAACTTTCCTTGCGGCTTAGATCTGGCATGCTTTAAATTGGCGCTTATCGGCGTTAATCGGGATATGGAAGCTTATCATCCCGGCCAGGGTCCCGGTAGCCGCGATCCCCGGCCAGCGAGCCCTGCTGGCCTGCACTGCCAGCCAGCGCATCCCGGGCGGACCGCCGCTTCGGCAGCGTCCCGGCAGGCCCGCGGCGGGTGGCCTGCCACTATCAGCCCCGAATGGCCGGGACGGGCAGCCGTAATTTCCCCGCTGCAATTATCGCGGCTGGGCGCAGTGGATTTCGCCGACGCTAATCGCGGCGGCATAACAGGGCGCCGCGGACTCCCCCGCAGGCCGCCGGTCAGCCCCCGCCTAGGATGTAGGCCAGACTTGAGGGAGGCGCTCAGACATGCCGGGAACCGAACGCGTGGAGATCACGGGCCCGTACGGCGATCGTTACGACGAGATCCTGACGCCGCAGGCCATCGACCTCATCGCCGCGCTGCACGCCGAGCTCGGCCCGCGCCGGTCCGAGCTGCTGGCCGCGCGCCGCCGCCGCCAGGCCGAGCTGTCCGGCGGCGCCATGCTCGACTTCCTGCCGGAGACCGCGCACATCCGCGAGGACCCCGACTGGCGGGTGGCGCCGCCCGCGCCCGGGCTGGCCGACCGGCGGGTGGAGATCACCGGCCCGACCGACAAGAAGATGACCATCAACGCCCTGAACTCCGGGGCGAACGTGTGGCTGGCCGACTTCGAGGACGCCAATACCCCGCTGTGGGACAACATGATCACCGGCCAGCTCAACCTCATGGACGCGCTAGACCGGACGATCGACTACACCAGCGACGAGGGTAAGTCGTACGCCCTGCGCCCGGCCGGGGAGCTGGCCACGATCGTGGTCCGCCCGCGCGGCTGGCACCTGGACGAGAAGCACATCCTGGTCGACGGCGTGCGGGCCTCGGGCAGCCTGACCGACTTCGCGCTGTACATGGCGGCGAGCGCGCAGCGGCAGATCGACGCGGGCAAGGGCCCCTACTTCTACCTGGCCAAGAACGAGAGCCACCTCGAGGCGCGGCTCTGGAACGACGCGTTCAACCTGGCCCAGGACTTCCTCGGCATCGGTCGCGGGACGATCCGGGCCACGGTGCTGATCGAGACGATCCCGGCCGCGTTCGAGATGGAGGAGATCCTCTACGAGCTGCGGGAGCACTCGGCCGGGCTGAACGCCGGGCGCTGGGACTACCTGTTCAGCGTGATCAAGAAGTTCCGCACCCGCGGCCGCGATTTCGTCCTGCCCGAGCGGAACTCGGTCACGATGACCGCCCCGTTTATGCGCGCCTACACCGAGCTGCTGGTCAAGACGTGCCACCGGCGCGGCGCGCACGCCATCGGCGGCATGGCCGCGTTCATCCCCAGCCGGCGCGACGCCGAGGTCAACGACCAGGCCATGGCCAAGGTCAGGGACGACAAGACGCGCGAGTCGGGCGACGGCTTCGACGGCTCCTGGGTCGCCCACCCGGACCTGGTCCCGCTGTGCAAGGAGGTCTTCGACGGCGTCCTGGGCACCAGGGCGAACCAGCTCGACCGGCAGCGCGACGACGTCCACGTCACCGCCGCGGACCTGCTCGCGGTGAGCAAGACGCCGGGGGTGATCACCGAGGCCGGGCTGCGCAATAACATCAGCGTCGCGCTGCAGTACCTGGCCAGCTGGCTCGGCGGCAGCGGGGCGGTGGGCATCTTCAACCTGATGGAGGACGCGGCCACCGCGGAGATCTCCCGCTCGCAGATCTGGCAGTGGATCCACAACGACGTCCCGCTGGACGACGGCCGGCTGGTGACGCAGGACCTGACCGAGCGGCTGATCGACGAGGAGCTGTCCAAGATCAGGGCGGCGACGGGAGAAGGCTTCGACGCCGAGCGGTACGGCCAGGCGGTCGCGCTGTTCACCGAGGTCGCGCTGGCCGACAACTTCGCCGACTTCCTCACCATCCCCGCCTACGAGCGGATGCCCTGACTGGGGTTTTCTGGTCTCCGTTCCGGGAAAAGGAGACAATCACACCACAGGGCTATCCCCGGTGAGGTGCTTGTGATGGGCATTCAGCAGCTGGTCCCGCGGATGCGGGACATCTGCGGCGCGGGCAACGTCGTGGAGGACCCGCTCGAGCTGCGCACGTACGAGTGCGACGGGCTGACCGCGCACCGGTGCGTGCCGGCCCTGGTGGTGCTGCCTGGTTCGGCCGCCGAGGTGGCCGCGGTGGTGACCGCGTGCGCGCGGGCCGGGGTGCCGTTCGTCGCCCGCGGCAGCGGGACCGGCCTGTCCGGCGGGGCGCTGCCGCACAAGGACGGCGTCCTGATCGTGATGTCCCGGATGCGTTCGGTCATCGACATCGATCCGGTGAGCCGCCGCGCCGTCGTGGAGCCGGGCGTGACGAACCTGGCGGTGAGCAAGGCCGCGGCGCCGTTCGGCCTGTTCTACGCGCCGGACCCGTCCAGCCAGGTGGTCTGCTCGGTGGGCGGCAACGTGGCGGAGAACTCGGGCGGGGCGCACTGCCTCAAGAACGGGTTCACCGTGCACCACGTCACCGGCCTGGAGATCGTCACGCCGTCCGGCGAGCTGACCTGGCTCGGCGACGGCACCGGCGTTTGTTCCGGCTATGACTTGCTGGGCGCGTTCACCGGATCCGAGGGCACCCTCGGCATCGTGACCAAGATCGTGGTCAAGCTGATGCCGGTGCCCGAGGTGGTGCACCTGCTGCTGGTGGCGTACGAGTCGACGGCTGAAGGCGGCCAGGCGGTGTCCGACATCATCGCGGCCGGCGTGCTGCCCGCCGCCATCGAGATGATGGACGCGCTGGCCATCGAGGCGGCCGAGGCCGCCGTGCACTGCAACTACCCCGCCGGGGCGGGCGCGGTGCTGCTGGTGGAACTGGACGGGCCCGCCGCCGAGGTCGAGGCGGAGCTGGCGACCGTGCGCTCGCTGTGCGAGAAGGCCGGCGCGACCGAGATCCGGGCGGCCGACGACCCGGCCGAGCGCGCGGGCATCTGGGCCGGGCGCAAGTCGGCGTTCGCCGCGGTCGGCCGGATCAGCCCGGCCTACATCGTGCAGGACGGCGTGGTGCCGCGCACCTCGCTGGGCGCGGTGCTGGCGCAGATCGCGTCGCTGTCCGCGGAGTCGGGCATCCGGGTGGCCAACGTGTTCCACGCCGGCGACGGGAACCTGCACCCGCTGGTGCTGTACGACGACAAGGTGCCAGGCCAGGCCGAGGCGGCCGAGAAGGTATCCGGTGCCATCCTGGACGCCTGCCTGGAGCACGGCGGCTCGATCACCGGCGAGCACGGCGTGGGGGTGGACAAGTCCCGGTATATGCCCAAAATGTTCAGCTCGGCCGACCTGGACACCATGCAGCTGGTCCGGTGCGCGTTCGACCCGGCCAGCCTGTGCAACCCCGGCAAGATCTTCCCCACCCCCCGCCTGTGCGGCGAGGTACCCGGCCACCACCGGGCCGTTTCTTCGGCGGGGCACCCCGCCGTAGCGGCCGGACAGGCGGAGATCTTCTAAAGATGGATACCGAACGAGTGACCGTCCCCGCCATCGGCCCGGAACTCGCAGCCGCCTGCCCGGCGCTGGCCGTCGGCACCGCGGCTGATGCCGTGGCCGGAGTGGTCCCCGCGTACGTCGCCTCGCCGGCTTCCACCGAGGAGGCAGCCGCGCTACTGCGGGCCGCGGCGGCGGCCGGGCTCGCGGTAGTGCCGCGCGGGGCCGGCACCGGGTTCGGCTGGGGATCGCCGCCGTCGCGCTGCGACCTGGTGGTGGACCTGAGCTCGATGGACCAGGTGATCGAGCACGGGGCCGGGGACCTGGTGGTGCGGGTGCAGGCCGGCCTGACGATCGGGGCGCTGGCCGCGGCGCTGGCTTCGGCCGGCCAGGAGCTCGCGCTCGACGTGCCGGCCGAGGCGACGGTGGGCGGGGTGGTGGCCACCGGGACGACCGGGCCGCGGCGGCTGCGCTACGGGACGCCGCGTGACCTGCTCCTCGGCCTGACCGTGGTGCGCGCCGACGGGGTGATCGCGCACTCCGGCGGCAAGGTGGTCAAGAACGTGGCCGGCTACGACATCGGCAAGCTCTTCTGCGGGTCGCACGGCACGCTGGGGCTGATCACCGAGGCGACCTTCCGGCTGCATCCGCGGCCGGGCGCGGTGGCGTGGGTGACCGCGGAGTTCTTCGGTGCGCCCGGGGCTAGCGCCGCGGTGGCGTCGGCGGCGAACTCGGCGCTGGTGCCGTCGGCGGTGGAACTGGACTGGCCGGGCGGGACGCCGCAGTCGCCGCGTCCGCTGCGGGTCGGCGTGCTGCTCGAGGGCACGCCGTCGGGGGTGGCCGAACGGGCCGAGCGGATGTCGGAGCTGCTGGCGGCCGCGGGCGGCGGCCCGGTCTCGGTTTCCGACGCGGCGCCGCCCCGGTGGGGCGCGCTGCCCGCGGGGGCCACGATCGTGCGGGTGTCGTTCTGGGTCAGCGCGCTCGGCGCGGTCCTCGGGGCGCTGCTGGCGGCGGGTGAGAGCGCGGGAGTGCGGCCCGCCGTGACCGGGGCGGCCGGGGCGGGCGTGCTGCACGCCTGCCTGGATCCGGATACCCCGGACGAGGACGCGGCCCGGTTCGTGACCGCGCTGCGCGAGCGGATCGCGGGCCTGAGCCCGGGGGCGCCGCGGGGCAGCGTGGCGGTGCTGGCCGGGCCGCCGCCGGTGCTGGCCGCGGCCGGGGCGTACCGGGACGTGCCCGGGGCCGCCCTGATGCGGGCGGTCAGGGACCAGTTCGACCCGGACCGGCGGATGTTCCCGGGGCGTTTTACCTTCGCGGGAGGCGATTGATGCAGGACGAGGACGCGCTGCGCGAGGTGGCGAAGGACTGCGTGCACTGCGGTTTCTGCCTGCCCGCCTGTCCGACCTACCAGCTGTGGGCCGAGGAGATGGACTCCCCGCGCGGCCGGATCTACCTGGTGAACCAGCTCCTGGACGGGGCGCCGCTGACCGCCGCCACCGCCGACCACTTCGACCGCTGCCTGGGCTGCATGGCCTGCATGACCGCGTGCCCCTCCGGGGTGCAGTACGACCAGCTCATCGAGGCGGCCCGGGTCTGGACCGAGGAGGCACGGTCCGGGTCCGGTGGTGACGCGAACGGCGGCGTGGCCGGGAACGGCAGCGCGGCCGCCGATGACAACGTGGCCGAGGTACGCGGGGCCGATGCCGGGGGCTCGGGAGGGCCGGGTACTTCGGGGGCCGGGCGTCCGGTGCCGCCCGTGCCGCAGGCACCTGGGCAGCACGTGCCCACGGCGCCGAAACGGCCGGCCATGGACCGGGCCGCCCGGGCGGCGATCTTCTCGCTGTTCCCCTACCCGAAGCGGCTGCGGGCGGTCACCGCTCCGCTGCGGGTCGCGCAGCGGACCGGCCTGGACCGGCGGCTGGCCCGCAGCCGCCTGCCCGGCCGGGTCTCCCCCGTGCTCGGCGCAGCGCTGCGGCTGGCCCCGCCGGGCGCGACCGCCGCCGACGCGCGGCCGCTGCCGGAACGGGTCCCGGCGCTGGGGACCCGGCGGGCCGTGGTGGGCATGCTCACCGGGTGCGTGCAGTCGGTGTTCTTCCCGCGGGTCAACGCCGCGACCGCGCGGGTGCTCGCAGCGGAGGGCTGCGATGTGATCATCCCCCGTGAGCAGGGCTGCTGCGGCGCGCTGTCGATGCATTCGGGCCGGGAGGCCGAGGCCGAGGCGTTCGCCCGGCGCACGATCGCCACCTTCGAGCAGGCCGGCGTGGACGCGGTGGTGGTCAACTCGGCCGGCTGCGGCTCGGCCATGAAGGAGTACGAGCGGCTGCTGCGGGGGGCCGACGGCGGCTGGGCCGAGCGGGCGGCCGAGATGAGCGGCAAGGTCCAGGACCTGGCCGAGTTCCTGGCCGAGCTGGGGCCGGTGGCGCGGCGCCACCCGCTGCCGGTCACCGCCGCCTACCACGACGCCTGCCACCTGGCGCACGCGCAGCGGATCACCCGGCAGCCGCGCGAGCTGCTGCGGGCGATCCCCGGCCTGAACCTGGTCGAGGTGGCCGACGCGGGGACCTGCTGCGGTTCGGCGGGCGTGTACAACCTGCTGCAGCCGGAGGCGGCGAGCGAACTGGGCGCCCGCAAGGCCGAATCGGTGCTGGCCACCGGCGCGCCGCTGCTGATCTCGGCCAATCCGGGCTGCTCGCTGCAGATCGCCTCCGCACTGGCGGACCGCGGTCAGGACATCGCGGTCGCGCACACCGCCGAGGTGCTGGACGCCTCGATCCGCGGCCGGGCCCTGTAGGCGGGCTGGACCGGGACTAAGGCGAGGAGCTTCTCGATGTTCTCGACCACGGAGCGGGATTCGCGGTGCATCCGGGTGACGTCCAGGCCCTCGTCGCCGAGGAGCACGAGCACGGCCGAGGCGCCGATGGCGTAGATGGCCACGTAGCCGCCGCTGCTCCTGGTCACGGCCTCGCGCAGGGTGCCCTGGCCCGCCTCCCGGGCCAGCCGCTGGGCCAGCGACAGGGCCGCGGAGGTCAGCGCGGCCAGGTTGTCCGGGTTCACGCCGCCGGTATCTTCCCTGATGATGAGGCCGTCGCGGCTCGCCACGGCGGTCCCGGTGATACCCGTGATCCGGTCGCGCAGGGCCTGCATCTCGGCCAGCAGCTTATCCTCGGTCATGAGTCCTCCTCCTGAGGTCATGCCCCTCCCCCCTTCGATCAGGACGTCTCGCCTGGACTCGTGTCACGGGCGGCCCGGGTCCGCAGCAGGCCGAGCGGCGCCCGCAGTTCCGGCAGGCCAGGCTGGGCGCCCACGGGCGCCGCGACGCGGCTGGCACGTCCCGCTGGCGGCGCGGCAGCGCGGAGGCGAGCGGCGCGTCGTTACGCGGCGGCCGGACGGCGCGCCTGCGCCGCGGCCGCGTCGGCGGCCCGGGACGAGACCGCGACCAGGAGGCCGGTCCGCTGCATCCGGGACAGCTGGAGCATCGTGGCGTAGACGCCGCGGCCCAGGGCGAACGCGATGTCGCGGGCGGTGCGCCGCCCGTCGGCCAGGGCCAGGATCTCGTCCTGGCCGTCGCCGAGCCTGACGCCGGGCTGGACCGCTCCCGTCGCGGCCACGATCCGGTCGCGGCCGTTCCTGGCGGGCAGGGTGGCGAGCACCCGGATCCGGCGCGTGGTCTCGGTCAGCAGGCTGTCGGGTTCGGCGCCCGGCTGGAGCGGCAGGACGAACTCCACCGGCCCCGGCTCCGCCCGGTATTCCTCGACGGTGCCGCTGGCGAGGGCGAACATGCCATCCGCGAGGGCGGTCCGGAGCAGCCACTCGAGCTCCCCGGCCCCGATCATCTCGCGCCGGGTGAGCTCGGCGCCCATCGGGCCGCCCGACGCGGCCGCGGCGGCGAACGCCTCGTCCCAGCCCGATTCGCTGACCCGGTGCGACCGGAGCAGCAGGGCCTCGGGTCCGGGCGCGCCCGGGGTCTCGACGGCCGCCACCAGGCCGTCGGTGATGTGAATCGCCCCGCCCGGATTGCCGGTGACGCGCAGGATGCCCGACATCCCGGCGGCGGCGCAGACGGTGAGCGCCTCCCGGAGCGGGCCGACCGAACCGTCCTCGGATTCCGTGGTGTTCATCGGCTACGCCAGGACCGACGGGAGCAGCTCGCCCACCCGCAGCGAGGCCAGGGCCATGTTGACCCGGGTGCGGTCCACGTCCACGAACAGGAAGATGCCCTCGCCCAGCCGGGCCCCCAGGACCTTGGTCATGTGCACCCGGCCCGCGGTGACCAGGGAGATCTCCTCGAGGTCACCTCCGGGCCGGCCGGGACCGAGCGCCGACCGGGCGAGCCGTACCTCGTCGGCCATGACGGCCGCCACGGCCGGCAAATCAGTATCCTCTTGCACCTTCCGACCGCACGACCATGCCGGTCGCGATGTCGACCAGCGCCGCGGCCCGGACGCCGTCGACCGCCATGACCTGGCGGAGTGAATCCGTAAGGCTGGCCACACATCCCCCTCCACCGCCCGACCGCGGGTCTCAGGCGACCCCTCGCCGCAGGCAGGAATATACCGCAATCAATACTCTCAAACCTCACGAACCCCCCACACCCTCGGGCCGCCAGTCCGACGTCAGCGCGCAGAGCCTAAAGTGAAACATTCGTTACACTCTGTCATGAATTCGAATATATTGGTTCATCCGGCACCAAGAGTCGGTATTCGCTAGGGTGGGCGTCACTTGTAACCGGGCGGGGATCATCCGCGTGCATGGAGGGGATTGGGCCCTTGAATATCGAGACGGCGCTCAAGGAAGCGATGAACATTGAGGGTGCTCTGGGAGCAGCCCTCGTCGACTGGGAGAGCGGCATGCCGCTGGGCACCCTGGGCGGCGGTAAGTACCTCGACTTGGACCTCGCGGCGGCGGGCAACACCGAGGTGGTGCGGGCCAAGATGCGCACCATGCAGTCGCTCCAGCTCAACGACATGATCGAGGACATCCTGATCACGCTGGGCAAGCAGTACCACCTGATCCGGCTGATGACGAACGCCGACGGCGCGCAGAACCTGTTCTTCTACCTCGCGCTCGACCGCAGCAAGGCGAACCTGGCCCTGGCGCGTCACCAGCTGCGCCGGATCGAAGGCGACCTCGTCGTCTGACTCCGGATGCCGGGCGTCCCGGATGAGGACGCTCTTGAGCTGATGCTTATCGACAGCGGCGGGCAGGGACCTTGACGTCCCCGCCCGCCGCTGTTACCTGTCCGCGTGGCGCGTCAGAAGCGCAGCACGGTGCTGGCGGTGCCGAGCTTCAGGCCCGGCTGGAACAGGCGGGTGCCGAAGGTCGCGTCCAGGGCGCTGGCAGCGGTGCTGGTGAGGGTGAGGCCGATCCCGCTGATCTTGATCCAGTGCCAGCCCTTGTGGATGGTGGCGTGGGCCAGGCTCAGCTTGAGCAGCGGTACCCGGACCTTCGAGTTGCCGTTGACCTCGGCGGTCAGCACGCCCTGGTGCACGCTGATGACGAAGTCGCTGACCAGGAGCTGCTTGCCGGCGGGCACGTCGGCGAACAGGATCCCGCCCTTGTGCCAGATGGTGCCGGTGAGCTTGCCGGCGTTCAGCCAGCCGCCGGTCACCGGGAAGGTGAACCGGACCGCGACGCCGCCGCCGCCGATGCTGGCGCCTTCCGTGCCGGGCAGCGTCGCGACCGGCACGATGCCGGCCCCGAGCAGGGCGGTGGCGATCCCCGGGGCGGTGGTGACCGTGGTTTCGCCGCCGGTCAGCCGCACCTGGGAAGACGGGCTGGCGGTCGACGCGGAAGCGGAGCTCGCCGCTGCCACTGGGCCGGCGACCAGCCCCGCCATGGTGGCGATGATCGCCACCCGCTTGAACATGCGCATGTCCACTCCATTCACCGATCACGGCCGCGCTCGGGCGCGGCTCTCCTGGTGGCATACGGCCGGGCGGGCCTCGCCGGATGCAGTCAGGCCCGGATAGTCCCGGCGCCGCCGAGCGCGGTGGCCGGCAAGGAGCCGCGGACCACGCTGGCCTTGGAGTGCTGGGTGCTCCCGTTGAACGGCTGCAGCGAGATGTCGATGCGCGAGTAGTCACGCAGGTCCACCCCGGGCGGCATGATGAACGTGCCGGTGTGCTCGGCGCTCAGGTCGCCGAGGGAGATCATGCTGACCCCGTCCCGGGCCAGCAGCCAGACCTCGTAGAAGCCGGGCCGCGCGGGCGCCCGCAGGGTGACGACGAGCTCCTGCTGGCTGGCGGTGGACCGCATCACGGCGGTACCGGTGGTGCCCTGCCACTGCGGGAACTGCGGCAGCGGGCTCAGCTCGACCCGGGCCACCACCGGGGCCGGGGGGGCCTGGCCGAGCTGGGCGACGCCGGCCGCGCCGCCGATCCCGATGATCAGCCCGGCCGCCAGCCCGGCGAAGGCGCTGGCCAGCCGCCGGCGCGGCCAGGCGGGCAGCGGACGGCGCCGCGGCCGGCGGCTGTCCGCCGGGGCCACCGGGACCGGCGGCGGGGCCGAGGGCCCGGGCGGGGCGCCGGAACCGTTCAGGGCAGGGCCAGTTAGCACCGGGCCGTTCAGCACCGGGCCGTTCAGCACCGGGCCGTCCGGCGCCGAGCCGTTCAGCGCGGAGCCGTTCAGGGCCGCGGGGTTCAGGGGGACGCTGACGCCGGTGGCGGCGGCGATCCGGTCCCAGACCTGGGGTGGCGGCGCCTGCAGGGTTTCGGCCGGATCGGCGTCCCGGGCCAGCCGGACGACCTCGGTGAGCCGGGCGAGCTCGGCCTGGCAGTGCGCGCAGCTATCGGCGTGCTCGGCGTCGTGCGCCGTGCCCGCCGTCTCGCCTAGCGCCCGCAGCGCCAGGATCTCCGGGTCAGTGTGCGACACCGTTGGCCTCCAGCCTGGACCGCAGCCGTAGCAGGCCGCGGCGGATGTGGCTTTTCACAGTGCCGAGGGGCAGCCCGAGTACCCGGGCTATCTGCTCGTGCGTCAGATCAGAATAGAACGCCAGGACCATCACCAGGCGCTGCGACTCCGGCAGCTGGGCCAGCTCGTCGGCCAGCACGATCCTGTCTACCACCTGGTCGGCCGGAGCCTCGGGGGCGGCCACCGACGCGCCGCCGGTGACCCGGAGCAGCACCCGGCTGTCCCGCTGCCGGCTTCGCAGCGCGTCCGTCACCTTGTTCCTGGTGATGGTGACCAGCCAGCCGGCGAGCGTGCCGCGGCCGCGGTCGAAGCGGTCCCGGCTGCGCCAGGCCGACACGAAGACCTGCTGGGTCACGTCTTCCGCGTCGGGCCGGACGCCCAGGGAACGCAGGGCGATGCTGAAGACCAGCGGCCCGAACCGCTCGTAGGCAAGCGCGAGCGCGTCGGGCTGCCCCCCGCTGAAGGCAGCCGCGACATCTTCATCAGTCGACTGGTCTATCAAAACAATACTAAAATACACTAACTCCGGCCGGGTGCGGCGCCCGGCCGGAGCCAGCTTCAGCCGGGCCGGATCATCCCGGGTGGCTGGGCGGGACGTCCAGGGCGGGGTTGCGGTCGAAGAAGCCGGATGGCTTGAGCCAGAACGAGACGATGTCGCTGGGCATCACCGGCCAGTCCTCCGGCCGGGTGAGGTGGTGGATGCCGAAGACGTACCACAGCACCACGTCGGTGTTCTCGATCGGCCGGTCGGCTTCGGTCCAGACGGCCAGGCCCGAGTCGCGTTCGCTCTGGACCGGGAAGTCGCCGCAGGGCCAGCGCTCGTCCTCCGCGTACGGAGTCACCCACAGGGTGTGGCCGATCACCTGCGCCCGCTGGAAGGCGGGCGAGGCGGGATCGAGCAGGGGCGGGAAGGCCGCGGAGGGGACGAGCTTGTAGCTGACGGGGGTACCGAGCCCGTTCGGGATGTTGTTGTTGGTTATCTTCCAGCTGCGCTGGGTGCTCCAGTTGTAGTCCTGTTTGCCCTGCGCCTCGGTGCGCAGCGGGGTGCTCTGGACCGTGAGGCCGAGGGCGTAGGGGTCGTCTCCGCCGGCCGGGGCGGCCACGGAGTCGCTGACGTAGACCGTGTTGTCGCTCCCGTCCACGTCGAGGTCGAGCCGGGCCACGATGAAGTGCTGGTGGAAGGGCGCGTAGAGGCCCTGGTCGACCAGCGTCCCGTTGGCGGGGCGGCTGCCGGGCGCGGCGGTGTGCGAGGTGACCAGGATGCCGGTCGCGCGGACCTCGCACTCGATGTTGCCGTCCTGGTAGAACCGCCAGTACACGAGGTACTCGTAGTTGGCCACGGTGACGTGGAAGGAGACCACCAGCCGCCGTTGCCGCCGGACCTCGACGCCGGCCCGCTCGTCGACGTGCTTCCAGCCGACCCCGCTGTCTTCCTCGTGGATGCAGATCGCGTTCGGTATGGTCCGGGGCTCGCCGCGGGAGTCGTGCACCACCGCGTCCAGGTAGGTGATGTCACCGAGGCAGTCGCAGCCCAGGGACAGCGACGTGGTCATGAAGCCCAGGCCCCACTCGCCGATGTCGAACGCGGTACGCCGGTAGTGGTCGGGGCTGGCGTCCCGGTACGGCACCACCATCTCGGCGAACGACATCCGGTGCGCGACCGAGCGGAGCCGTTCCCCGTCGCGGAATCCGACCTGGTGCAGGATCAGGCCCTCGCGGTAGTTGAAGCCCAGCCGCAGCTGCCAGTTCTGCCAGCTCAGGTGGTTCCCGTCCAGGGCGAAGCCGACCCCTTCGGGCTGGGTTACCTGCAGGGGTTTTACCTCGCGTAGCCGCATGGGCAGCAGGCTCGGCACGTACTCCCCCATCACCTCGGGGTCGGCGGCGGCGCCCGCCTGGTAGCTGTCCTCCAGGTCGAGCAGCGTCATCGTGTTCAGGTCGACGACCGGGTGCAGGCCGGTGACGTGGTGGGCGTACGGGTTGCCCCGCTCGCTGCCCCGGACCCAGACGTCACACCAGCCGATCCTGCGGTCTTTGTACTGCTCGGGGACGAGCGCCGCGCCGTAGGCCCACATGTCGGTCAGCACCAGGGACAGGTCGGTGACGCCGCGCCGGGCCAGCGCCTGCGCCAGCTCCGGCCGGCCCCGGAGCATCTCGTCGCACTCGTGCCACTCGTCCACGGTCATGTTCGGCTGCTGGCCGGGCAGGTGCTCCCAGCTGGTGACCTCGTCCCCGGTCAGCGAGACGACGGCCCGGTAGGCCTGGCCGTCGGCGCGGTCCCAGCCGACCACGATGGCGTTTCGCTGGCCGCTCTGCCGGAGCCGTTTTGGCCGGCTCTTTCAGCTCGATCGAGGCGAAGCGCCAGGTGTCGCCGGTCTCGCGGTCGCGGCGCACGATCGTGGCGGCCTGGCGGATTTCGTCCGCGGAGAGCGGGTCGAGCGGATGCGAGTTGGTCACTAGGTCATCTTGGCGGACGGCCTGGGGCCTGCCAAGATCCTTGCGGTGTGCGTGGCGCAGGCTCTACGTTTCGGCCATGCACAGTGTGGATCCGACGACGGAGTCGATGATCAGGTCAGTGCTCGCCTACGCGGAGAACCGGCTGCGGCTGGACCCGGTCCCGCTGGACCGGGGCTCGACCGACCCGGCCAAGCTCGACGCGGCGCTGCAGGGGCTGCCAGGTCCCGGGCCGCACACGCCCGACCAGGTGCTCGGGGTCTGGGCTTCGGTCATGGCGCCCGCCGTGATCTCGGCCGACAGCCCGCGTTTCCTCGGTTTCATCCCGGCCGCGCCGACCAAGGCGTCGCTGCTGTTCGACATGCTCATCTCGTGCGCGTCGATCCAGGGCATCTCGTGGCTGGAGGCGGCGGGCGCGATCCACGCCGAGAACGTGGTGCTCCGGCTGATCGCCGACCGGGCCGGGATGCCTTCGTCGGCGGGCGGCTGTTTCGTCTCCGGCGGCTCCGCCGGGAACCTCTCGGCGCTCGTGGTGGCGCGTGAGGTGGCCAAGCGCAAGGCGGGTCCGTCGGCTGCGGGCCGGCGCTGGCGGGTGGCGGTGAGCGAGGACGCGCATTCTTCGATCACCAACACGCTGCGGATCTGCGAGATGGACGCGCTGGTCGTCCAGTCTGAGGATCACCGGCTGACCGGGGACGGGCTGCGTTCGGTGCTCGCGGCTGACGGGGATCCGGGCTCGGTGGCGGCAGTCGTGGCCACGTCGGGGACGACCAACGCCGGGATCATCGACGACCTGGCCGGGGTGGCCGCGGTGGCCCGCGAGCATCAGCTGTGGTTCCACGTGGACGGCGCCTACGGCGGGGCGGGCCTGTTCGCGCCCTCGGTCCGGGCCCGTTATGACGGCATCGAGCACGCCGACTCGTTCATCGTGGACCCGCACAAGTGGCTGTTCGCGCCGTTCGACTGCGCCGCGCTGCTGTACCGGAACCCGTCGATCGCGAAGTCCGTGCACACGCAGGACGCCTCGTACCTGGACGTCATCCACGACCGGCCCGGTGAGTGGAACCCGACCGACTACGCCTACCACCTGACCCGGCGGGCGCGGGGCCTGCCGCTGTGGTTCTCGCTGTCGGTGTACGGCGTCGACGCCTACAGCGAGGCCATCGAGACGGCGATCTCGCTGGCGCGGCAGGCCGCGGACGAGATCCGGACCCGGCCTGGTCTCGAGCTCATCCGCGAGCCTTCGCTGGGGGTGGTGCTATTCCGGCGGGAGGGCTGGGACTCCGCCCAGTACACCGCGTGGGCCGACAAGCTGCTCGAGGACCAGGTGGCGTTCATACCGCCGTCGGCGTGGGAGGGCGAGACGGTGGCGAGGTTCGCGTTCCTGCACCCGCACACCACGATGGACCTGGTGCGCGAGATCCTCGACCGGATGGACTAGCGGGTTTTCCGCTGTGCCCGGGGGTTGCTACGCCCTGGGCTTGGCTACGTCCTGGCCGTCCAGGTCGTCCTGGCCGTCGCGGTGTTCGGCCAGGCGGCCCCAGGCGACGCCCGGGTGCTTGGCTTCGGTCTGGTGCTCGTGCTCGTGCTCGTGCTCGTGTTCGTGCTCGGTGATGTCCAGGTCGGGGATGAGGTCGGTGAGGCACATGGCGGCTTCCTTACTTGCCTACGTGGCGGGACTTGCCTACTTGGCGGGCGGGAGGGTGAAGGTGACGGTCTGCTGGCTCTGCTGGGTGACGATGGTGCCGATGCCGGCCACCCCGGAACCGGACGGGGCCAGGGCGTCGATCTGCCACGCCTCCGATCCGTTGAGGCCGCTGGACTGCGACGGCTTCCAGGTGATGCCGTCGGCCGAGGTCCACAGGGCGACATCTTGCGCACCCGAAGGCCCGAACAGCCCGGCCGCGGTGAAGCCGCCCTGGTCCGCGGTCAGCGCGGTGAAGGAGGTGTCGGGGCCCGGGGTGCTGAACGGCACCTGCTGCCAGGTCTGGCCGCCGTCCGCCGACAGCTCGGCGAACGGGGTGGCACCGGGCACGGTGCCGGTGGCCGAGCCGATCGTGGGACCGTGGCCCGTGGTGGCCTGGCCCAGGGCGACCACGTTGGCACCGCTGATGGCGACCTGCTGAAGCGAGCCGGCGGTCATGCCCGCTGGCAGCGGCAGCTCGATGGTCTCCCAGGCGCGCCCGTCGTTCGTCTTCCAGACGGCCGGCTGGCCGTCATGCGAGCCGACCGAGACGAACCCGTGCGGGCTCGCGGCGACCGAGAGCACCTGACTCGAGCCGGCCGCGTCGTTCGTGTCGTGGGCCCGGGTCCAGCTGGTCAGGTTGGCTGACCACCAGACGTCGGCGATGCTGGAGTCGTTCCGGGCGGCTAGCTTGCCGACGATGACGTACCCGGCCGGGCCCGAGGTCGCCGACACGGCGGACACGCCCGCCAGGTCCTGGGTGATGTTCCCGCCGGCCACGCCCCAGGTCACGCCGTCGGCCGAGGTCAGGATGGCGGGCCCGGGCGCCCCCACGGCCAGCCAGCCGGCCGGCCCGTGGGTCACGCTGGTCAGGGTGCGCAGCTTGGGGTCGGCCGCGACCAGCCCCAGCGAGGAGACCAGGGTCCAGGCGCTGCCCGTGGTCTTCCGCCACACCGCCGGGTAGCCGTTGGCGCTGCCCACCGCGAGCTGCGCGCCGCCGGAGGTGGCGATGCTGTTGATCTTCATCTCGGGGATAGCGGCCCCGGCGATGCCGCTCAGCGAGATCCGGTGCACGGTTCCGCTGGTGCTCGCCTCGAGCAGGACCGGCTGCTGGCCGACGTCGGTGGGGGTGGTGTACCCGATCGCGACGATGGTGCCGGCCGGGGCGACGGTCGCGCCGACCACCGACTCGGCAGCGGCGCTGCCGAGCGAGGCGGTCGGCAGCCAGGAGGTCCCGGTGCCGGTGCTCGTGTAGCCCACGATCTGGCCCTGGGTGGTGGTCCCGGTGACGGCGAAGCCGTAGGCGCTGCCCTTCACCACGCCGGGCGTCCACCCGCCTTCGGGGTTGATCGTGGCCGCGTACTGCCAGGTCCGGCCGTTCGGTGAGAAGTAGGCGACGCCATCGGCGGCGCCGGTCGTGGCCCGGCCCGGCCTGACCGCGATGAGACCGGAGCCGTCGAAGGCCACGCCGCTGATCTCGGCGCTCGCCCCGTGGTCGGCCGGGATCGCCAGGCGGGTCCACGCGGTGCCGCCGTTGGTGCTCAGCCAGGCGGCGCTGTACGACGTGCTGCCCTTGGACACCTCGCCCGAGATCAGCGTGGCGTTCCCCTGGTAGGTCTCGTAGGCGATGTTCCGCACGGTCTCGCCCGGGCCGGGCAGGCCGGCCTGCCCGGCGGTCAGCCGTTGCCAGGTCAGGCCGTTCCGTGAGGTCCAGAGCACCGCTCCGCCGTTATTGGAACCGGCCGCCAGGAAGCCCTGGGCGGTCTTGGTGATCACCCACACCGCGTCGCCTGGCAGCTGCGGGCTGATCCCGCGGGACGACGCGAGGGTCCAGGCCTGGCCGTTCGAGCTGGTCCAGATGGCCTGCGGGCCGACCGCGACCCAGCCGCCCGCGCCGCCGGCCAGGAGGGTGGCCGGGTGGCCGAGCGCGGCCTGGGCGCCCTGACCGCCGCCGGGGGCGCTGACCGGGGCGAGGCGCCAGCTGGCGCCGGCGTTCGTCGAGACCAGGAATTGCTGGCGGACCACGCCGTCGCTGGTCTGCGAGCCCATCGTCACGATCGTGTTGCCCGACGCCACGACGCGGTTGATGCTCTGGACGACGCCGCGCTGGTCCTGCCCGGGATAGGTGTCGAGGGTGACCGCGGCCAGCGGCAGCTGCGGCGCGACGGAGCTGATGCCCTGGGCGGCCTTGTGCTTGTCCCCGCTGAGCGGACCGAACTTCAGCACGTGGCCGGTCAGCAGCGCGACGGCCAGCACGGCCACGGCCACCAGCACGAGGGCGGGCAGCACGATCGTCGTCGTGCGGCGGCCACCGCGGGCGGGGGCGGATCGCTGATGGCCGGGCATCCGGTGGTCGGGCATCCGGTGGTCGGGCAGGGGGGTGCCGGCGGCGTGGCCGCCCGCCGGGCGGCGCGCGGGGCGGCCCGCGGGGGCGGCTCCGGGCCGGCCCGGGGATCTACCCGGAGGTGCCAGGTTCGAGGGGCGTCGCCTGATGGGCGGCTGGTCGTCGCCCCATCGGTCTGCGCTGGCCTGGCCGTCATCGGAGTCCAGGTCAGGGTCGGAGTACACCGGCGCGCCGAGCGGGCCGGGCCGGCGTCCGGGCCAGCTGGCCGCGGGTTCCGGGACATAGGCCTCGTCGTGGGAGTAAAACCCTTCCGGGGTGTAGAGCTCGTCCCTGGTGTAGGCCTCTTCCGGGGCGTAGAACCCTTCTGGGGAGTAAGCCTCCGGCCCCTCGCTGGCCAGGGGTTCCGGCCTGGTGTGACGGCCGGGGACGGGCCGCGGTGCGGGCACCGGGATCCGGCGTGGCAAGGCCGGACCCGGGTCGGCTCGGCGCGGTGGGGCCTGCGCAGCGGAGGCTTCTTGTTCCCACTGGATGCCGGCCCCGGTCCAGGCCTGGTGGGACCGCTGCCACTGGGAACCGCCCGGCGAGTCCGAACGGGCGGGCTGAAATCCCGGGCCGCCGGGGCGGCCGTGCCGGGCCTGGGTCGGGCCCAGGGCCTTGGGGGCCGGCTTCGGCGTCAGCGGTGAGGACCAGGAACCATCTGGTTCACGGCGCGGGGAGGGCACCACGGCGGTGGCGGCGGTCGGCCAGAGCCAGGCGACAGATCCGGGGCCGGCGCTGGCGCTGGTGCTTGCGTTGGCACTGGCGTTAAAGCCGGGGCCAGGGCGGGAAGTGCTATCGAGCCGCTGGGCTTCGGGGGGCGCGTCGGGTTCCGGCACGGGCCAGTCCGGCTCGGCGGCTTCCGGATCGGGGAATTCTGGGTCGTGGCCTTCCGGTTCGAGTAGTCCCGGTGCGAGGGGTTCCGACGTGATGCGTTGCAGCTCGGCGTCCGCCCCATCCGCGATACCCGGTACGGCCGGGCCGTCTCCGGGGCGGGCGGCCGGGGACGGCGGGTGCGCATGGAGGAACCATCCGGCCGGCGGCGCCACGCCGGGCCAGGAGCCGTCGTCGGCGGCCGGATCTCCGGTCGCGGAAGCTACGGCCTCCGGATCTCCCCGCGGCGGATCTCCTGACCCCGTGGACGGCGCCGACGCGGCTGGTTGCGGTGTGGCGGCTTGCGGTGCGGCGGCTTGCGGTGCGGCGGCCCTGGACGGCTTGGCGCCGGACGGCCCGGCGTCGGGCTCTGGCTGGCGAGGGGTCGGGACCAGGAGGCCGGGCGGAACGGACCAGGGGGGCATGAGATTGTCCGGCTCATCCCAGGAGAACAGGCCGGTACGCTGCCGGTCGTCTTCCAGGGAGAAATCTTGGTCACTATTATCACTCGACTGGTTACTCTCTGTATCCATAGCAGACCCCAGTCCAGGCACATATCCGGCATAAACCGTAGTGCGCCGATCCTCACACTTACTCGTCCATACGGGATATCCCGCAGTTCGATGTTACCGATTGAGAGCGAGCGTGTACAGAGGGCAATTTTCGGGCGATGTCGGACTAATGCCGCGACCGCTACCTAGCCCGGCTGGCCACCGGCGAAGGGCGGGCGGCGGGCGGTTTCCTGGCTCTGGATCAGGCCGTATCCGATGGCCTGGCCGGTGGTCAGCACCCGGCCGCGGCGCGCGTCGTCGCGGATGTCGTCAACCTCGCGGCCGGTGACCTCGGCCAGCCTGAAGTACAGCGTGTCGAGCATGCGGGTCAGCTGCTGCTCACGAGCGGTGACCGCGGTCACGGTGCCGCCGAAGTGCAGCCTGGGCTCGGTGAGCACGAAGGTGGCGTTCGGGTAGCCCGAGCGGCGCGGGCACGAGGCGAGCACGCCGAGGGCGGGGCCGTTGATCTCGCCGCTCACGCAGGCGTGCACCGGCACCCGCAGCACGTCGAGAATGCCCATCAGGGTGAGCGTGGCGGACAGTTCGGCGCGCAGGTTCTGCAGCTCCAGGCGGATTGGCTCATCTCGTTCGGCATCCAGGGTGAGGAGCTGGGCCGAGAGCCGGGCCGCCGCTTCGTCATCGAGCAGGCCGGAAGCCAGCACGATCCGCTTGGCCAGCAGGCGCTCGTACAGCGCCCCCTGCCAGTCGGCGTGCGGGTCGAGCCAGATCCGGGTGGGCGAGACCGGGCCGGGATCCGATGGCGGCGCGGGCGGGAAGCCGGGTACGCCCGGAATGGGCGAGGGGGGCGGGACGCCCGGGCCAGGAGGCCGGGACGGCCAGTCCGGGTCGCCCGGCCGTGGCGGGATCCCGGGTATGTGGGCGCGGGCCGTGACATGCCGCGCCATCGCCTGCGGTGCGGCTGAGTGCGGTGCGGTTAGGTCCGGTCCCATTGAGTGCGATGCCGCCGGGCGGGGCGCCTTCGGTGACGTCATTGGCCGGCTCCTTCCTCGGGGTGGCTGAGCTTCCAGGTGATCTGGCCGCCGACCGCGGCCGCGTAGCGCTCCAGCGTGGAGGCACGCACGTCCGCGGTACCGGACTCGAGCCTGGCCACCGCGGACTGGGAGGTTCCCATCCGCGCCGCGATCTCGGTCTGCGACAGGCCGGCCGCCTGACGCCGTCCGGCCAGCTCGCGGACGAGCCGGCCGCGTTCTTCGGCCATCCGGGTGGCCTGCTCGCCGGCGGAACGGCGCAGCGCCATCTCCCGGAAGCCGGGCATGACCGGCAGCGACGCGCCGTGGTCGACGGCAGCAGGTGCTGGCTCGCCGGCGGCCTCCGGCACGAGATGATCCCTCTCCATACCTCAAAGGTTATCTCAAATTAGAGATAATTCCCAGGCTGGGCCTGGCGCACTCGCGGCTGCCGGGCAGGGCGTTAGGAGGCGGCAGGGAGGTAGGCGCGGAGGAAGACGGCGATGCCGCTGGTGATGATGCGGTCGGTCTCGGATTCGGTGAGCTGGATGGTGCCCATCATGGACTTGTTGCTGACCTGGCCGATCGTCAGGGCGTTCAGGTGCTCGGCAGCCTGGGCCGGGTCTTCGGTGTCGAGCAGGCCGGCCGCGGACAACTTGGCCAGGGGTTCGGCGATCAGGGGCACGATGCCCCGGCTGTGCCACAGGTCGAGGATCACGGGAAAGTGCGGCGCCTCGGAGATGAGCAGGCGGACCAGGGTGGCGCGCTCGGGGGCGCGGGTGATGGTCCGGACGATCTCACGGATGCACACGGTCAGGGCCGGCCGGATCTCGGCGACGTCACGCAGGTTGCGGTCCACGATGTCGCCGATGCGCTCACGCATCGTGTCGTAGGTCTCGCGCAGCACCAGCAGGAACAGGTTCTCCTTGTCGCCGAAGTGGCTGTAGACCGTCCGCTTCGACACTCCGGCCTCGGCCGCGATCGCGTCGACACTGGTGCGTTCGTAGCCGTCGCGCGCGAACAGCAGGAGGGCGGCGGCGGCGATCGCGTCATGCTTGCGCTGCCAGCCGGACACCAGGAAATCGTCGTCAGTCCGGGGAATGCCCTGCTCAGGTGAGCGGGATTCCGGTGCCAGGCCAGAGGGCATACCTAATATCGTACTAAACCGTTCAGTTTTATTTACTAAACTGAACGGTTTAGTTCACCTAACGTTTCCGTCACTGTCCCGGTACCGGAATAGTCAGGCGACAGGGCCCCGGGGAGACCAGCGGGCCGGCGGTACCGGGCGGGTGAGCTCGGCCGGGTCGCGGGGAGACGGAACCAGGACCGGCCAGCTGGCTTCGGCCCAGACGATCCGGCCCGGGTAGGCCTCGGCGAAACCCCAGCGGCTGGTGCAGGCGGCCACCAGGGCCAGGCCCCGGCCGCCCTCGGCCATCAGGCCGCGCGATCCGGCCGCCGGGACCGACGAGCCGCCGTCGTCGGTGACCGCGACCCGGGCTACCCCGTTACGCGTGCAGTCGACCTCGACCGTGAACACGCCGCCGCGCCCCGAGGCGGTATGCGCGATCGCGTTGGCGCACAGTTCCGACACGCAGGTCATCAGCGTCTCCCGGGCCGGGCAGCCGGCCAGCAGTTCCCCGACGAACCGGCGCGCTTCCGGTACCGATGCGGGCGTGCCCCGGTAGGTGCGGGCGCACGGACGCGTCGGCTGAACTGGACCCAAGTGGAGCACCGGGTAGGCACCTGTCACTGTAGGTCACCCCCTGACAAAATAGTCTCTACAGTAAGTGACGCGCGAGGGTACGAAATGGTTCAAAGGTGATTTCCGGCGCTCGGCGGACGCTCGGTGTGCCCCCGAGTACCGAAGAAGGTACCCGGGGTGCCACCGAGCGCAGGGGCTCGGGGCGGGCGGCGAGAGCGGGGCGGGCGGCCGGAGCGGGGCGGCCGGGTGGCGGGGGCGGGGCGGCCGGGTGGCGGGGCGGGCGGCTGGGCGGCGGGGCGGGCGGTGACGCAGAGGCAGGGTGGCGGGTGGCGGGCCGGGGCGGGGACGGTGCCTCGTTCGGGAAATTGCTGGTTATGGCGCTTTTGGCTCTTCCGTGGGGGACCTGCCGGAGGGACACTATGGGGATCGGAGGCACAGTGAGGAGGAGCCGATGGAAGTGAGCCCGTCGGGCGGACCTGGGCTTAAGCGTTCGCTGTCGGTGTGGGCGGCGGTGGGCATCTCGGTCGCGCTGATGGCGCCGAGCATGGCCGCGAACATCAACCCGCAGGGCAGCGCGAACTACGCGGGCCGGGCCGTGCCGCTGACCTTCCTGATCGCGGCCGTGGGCGTCCTGCTCGTGGCCTATTCCTTCGTGCGGCTGTGCCAGTACTTCCATCACGCGGGCTCGGTGTACGCGTTCGTCGGCGCCACCCTCGGGCCGCGCGCCGGGGTGGTCGCGGGCTGGGGCCTGCTCGGCACCTATACCTTCTACGCGGCGGTCACCTCGGCCGCGGCGGGCATCTTCGGGACCGCATTCCTGCAGGAAGTCGGCATCTGGCACAACCCGCCCAACTGGGCCCCCTTCGTGCTGCTGGCGGTGGCCCTGGTGGTGGCGCTGGTGCTGGCGGTCATGCCGGCCCGGCGCGGCGGGTTCGTGCTGCTGAGCGTGGAGGGCACCACGGTCGCGCTGATCCTGATCGTCACCGCGGTGGTGCTGGTCCGGTTGCTGGCCGGGAACGCGCCGACCCACCAGCACTTCACCCTGAGCGTGTTCTCGCCGCCGGCGGGGACGAAGGCCAACGACCTGTTCCTGGGCGTGGTGTTCGGCTTCCTGTCGTTCGCCGGGTTCGAGGCGGCGGCCACCCTGGGCGAGGAAGCCAAGCGGCCGACCCGGGACATCCCGCGGGCCATCCTCGGCACGGCGGTCTTCGGCGGACTGTACTTCGTGATCGTCACCGCGGTGGAGATGATGGCCTTCGGCACCTCGCCGGCCGGGGTCAAGGCCTTCGCCACCGCGCCGTCGCTCCTCGGCGACCTGGGCTCCTCCTTCGTCGGCAGCTGGGTCGGCGACATCATCACGCTGGGCACCGCCATCAGTGCCTTCGGCTGCTGCCTGGCCTGCGTGGTCGGGGCGGCGCGGCTGCTCTACGCGCTGTCCCGGGACACGGCCGGGCCGCGCGGGCTCGGCCAGAGCCACGCGCGCTGGGGCACCCCGGTCTGGGCCACCTTCGCGGTCACCGCGATGGCCGCCGTCATCGTCATCGTGGAGACCGCCGTGTCCGCCCACGCCGACGCGTTCAACACCTTCCTGTGGTCCGGCACCATCGGCACGCTGATCCTGCTGGTGGTGTACGTGCTGGCCACGGTGGGCTGCATCATGCTGGTGTTCGTGCGGCGCAAGCTGCCGGTGCCGATGTGGCAGGTCATCGTGCCGATCGCGAGCCTGGTGGTGCTGGGCTACACGCTGTACCGCAACGTGATCCCGTACCCGACCGGCACGCCCGCGTGGTTCCCGGTGGTGTCGGGCATCTGGCTGGTGGTGGCGGTGGTCGCGGTGCTCTTCGCGCCGGCGACGGCGCGCAAGCTCGGCGCGGCGCTGGCCGCCCGCGAGGGCATCGTGGCGCCGGGCGAGGAGGATCCCGCTCCCCCGCTGACCGCCGCGCGGGACGAGATGACGTGACCGGAAACGCCAGGCGTGCGTACCGGCTGGACGGCGAGTTTTAATGGTGACGTGAGGGTCTTCCGTACATCGGCCAGCCGCGTCCGAACCCGTGGAAGCATCACTGTCGCGCTGACGTTCCGGGCGCTCACCATCGAGCCGGACCTGCTGCCCCGGCTGCTCGTCGCGGACGCGCTCCCCCGCGAGCTCAGGGATTTGGCCCAGCGCCGTACTGCGTGAGCGCCTGCGCCAGCAGGGCTTCGGCGGGCTGGCTGGCGTCGAGCCAGCGGACCCGGGGGTCGCGGCGGAACCAGGACTCCTGGCGCCGGGCGAACCGCCTGGTGGCCTTGATCGTCTCCAGCCGGGCTTCCTCCAGGGTCCACTCGCCATCCAGGTAGCGCAGGACCTGCTGGTAGCCCAGGGCGCGGCTGGCGGTCCGGCCGTCCCGCAGGCCCTGGGCGGCCAGTTCGGCGACCTCGGCCTCCAGGCCGGCTTGCCACATCCGGTCGACCCGGGCCGCGATCCGCTGGTCGAGCTCGGGCCGGGGCAGGAGGAGCCCGAGCTGGACGGCCGGGCGGTTCTGCCCGTAGGACGGCATGGTGGCGGTGAACGGGCGGCCGGAGACCTCGATCACCTCCAGGGCGCGCACGATCCGGCGGCCGTTGCTCGGCAGGATGGCCGCGGCCGCGGCCGGGTCGAGCCCGGCCAGCCGGGCGTGCAGGGCCGGGGCGCCCTCACTGGCGAGCTCGCCCTCGAGCCGGTCGCGGATCGCCGGGTCGGTGCCAGGGAAATCAAGGTCGTCGAGGGCGGCGCGGACGTACAGGCCGGAACCCCCGGCCAGGACGGGGACCCGGCCCCGGGCGGCGATCTCGTCGATGGCGGCGCGGGCCAGCTTCTGGTAGTCGGCGACGTTGGCGGCCTGGGTCACCGGCCAGAGGTCGAGCAGGTGATGCGGGACGCCGCGCCAGGCGGACTCGGGCTCCTTGGCGGTGCCGATGTCCATGCCCTGGTAGAGCTGCATCGAGTCGGCGTTCACGACCTCGCCGCCGAGGGCGCGGGCCAGCTCGATGGCCAGGCTCGATTTCCCGGTGGCGGTCGCGCCGACCACCGCGATGACGTGCGTCCCCATGCCCCCAGTGTGCCCGGGGTCCGGGCGTGCCCGGGTGCTAGCGGGCCGCGGCGCGCGGGTCGCTGCTGCCCGGGGCCCGGGCGACGGTGGCGCGCGTGAGGGTGCGAGCTGAGCGCTGGCGACGGGCCCGGGCGGCCCGGCGGCGCTCGTCCCGCTCGTCCTCGCTGGCGTCAGTCTCCAGGTAGAGCTGCACGAACATCGGATGCATGATGGCCTTCTTCCCCCGTCGGCGGCCTTCCTACCTTCCGGAGCACGGCGGGCGGCGGAAATACGTGTGATCTACACGACTCCCGAACCGGCCGGGCCTCAGCGGGTTTTTGCCAAGATGGTGGTATGGACAGCGCCCGTGTAACGAGCCCTCGATCAGCAGCGGGGTGTCGCTGACGAGAAGGCTCAGCTGGGCGTTCTGGGACCGGACGACCCTGCAGTGGCCGAAGGCGTCGGTGACGGCGGCTGCTTCGGCGGGCCAGGGCCAGGTCACGGGGACCGGCGGCTGGTCTTCGCCGTCGAAGGGGTCGCGGTGGTCCCAGAGCACGAGCAGCGGGCCGCGGCCGGTCCTTGCCGCCTCGAATGCGCGCAGGGTTCCCGGCTGGCCGTCCGGCGTGATGCGCGACACGGTCTGCGCGCCCGCGAGCGACCGGGCGAGCAGGGCGAAGGTGCCCGCGGCGGGGTGACGGACGCTGAGCTCGCCATTCCGGTAGCCGAGCAGCGGGAGCTTGCCGATGAGCAGGTGCATCAGCTGGAGGTGGTCGACCGGCCCGGGGTATTCGGGCGCCAGGTTCCAGTACGCGGTCCGGTGCACGCCTGCGGCCAGCGCCAGCAGGGTGCGCATGACCACCTGGCGGCAGCTGATGCGCTCGCGCCTGGCTTCCAGCTCGGCCGGGCAGCCCGCCATGAACATCTGCAGCCGGGGCGGGAGGGTGTCCATCCGGTCGTACAGGGCGGTCATCACCCGGCGTTCCGGAGTGTCCTGCCCGGCCTGGGCGGCAAGTTCGCCGGTGCTCTGCGCGGGCGCGGTCCCGGGGTCCGCTGAGCTGGCGGTCTCGGCGAAGGCGGCGGCGAAGGTCTGCTGCATGACCGCCATGGCGTCGGGGAACTCGAACGGCTGCGGCCCGGCGTGCTCGCCGATGACGACAGGCTTGAGGTACCCGTGCGCCTGCATGAAGCCGCGGGCGGTGGCCAGGTAGTCGGGGATGCGGTCAAGATCGCCGTAGAGGTGCACGCTGAACAGGTCGAAGGCGTCACGGCCGGCCTTCGCGACGTAGTCGAAGAACTGCCGTGGCACGCTGCCCGGCTCGCTGCTGAATACGTCATAGCCGCAGCCGCCGAGCACGACCGCCGCGGCCGGGTCGGCCTGCTTGACCGCGCTGTAAAAGGTGGCCAGCTGCCCGGCGTACTCCTCCGCGGTGCCCGCCCAGAGCAGGCCGGTGTTGCTCGGCTCGTTGTCGCACTGCCAGTAGCTGACCCGGCCGCCGCAGTGGCGGACCACCCGGCGGACGAACTCGGCGTACGCGTCCTGGTCGAGGGCGGGCGAGGGCGGCAGGAAGTCGGTCGGCTGGCGGGTCCCCCACCGCGAGCTCGAGCACAGCGTGATCCACAGCTCGGTGTCGCCGTCCAGCTGCGCCAGCAGGGCGTCGACGGTATCCCAGCGGTACTGGCCGGGCTCCGGTTCCACCTGCGACCAGTACAGGTAGGCGCGGACCAGCCCGGCTCCGAGGGCGCGGGCCTGCGGGCCGAACTCGCCGGGCGGGCCGAACAGGCCGTAGCTGATGCCGCGCACCACGCCCAGCCGGATGTCCTGGGGTTCTACGGGTTCACGAGTCATAGTTTCACTCATAAACTCTAAGTTTATATAGTAAACTCCGTTCATGCGCAAACCTGCGGGGCCGGCCCCGCTCATCTGGACCCAGCCCCCGCCGCCGCCGCGGCAGCGTTCGCTGGGCCGGGCGGAGATCGTGGCCGCCGCGATCGCGCTGGCCGACGAGACCGGGCCCGCTGCCCTGACGATGAAGGCGGTCGCCGCCCGGCTGGGCCCTTACTCCGCGATGGCGCTCTACCGGTACGTGCACAGCAAGGACGGCCTGGTCGACCTGATGCTGGACGCTGCCACGGCCGAGATCCCGCTCCCCGCGCGCCCGGGTCCCGGCTGGCGGGCCGACCTGGAGGAGGTGGCCGCGCAGACCCGGCGGATGACCACGCGGCACCCCTGGTACGCCGCACTGTTCCACACCCGGCCGCCAGCCGGGCCGCACATGATGGAACGGCTGGAGTTCATGCTCGCCGTGCTGGCCGGCCAGGGCGCGACCACGGCGGATGCCATGACCTACGCCGCGCTCATCGACCGGTACATCTTCGGCAGCGGCCTGCAGGAAGCCGAGGAGGCGCGGATGAGCCGCACGCTCGGCCTCGACGATGAGGCAGTGCTGCGGAGCGCGATGGCCACCGTGCACGACCTGGCCGCCGCCTCCGGCCGTTTCCCGCTGCTGGCCGGCTGGCTGGCGCACCCGTCGGGCCCCTCCCCGGAAGATCAGTTCGAGCTGGGGCTCGGCTTCCTGCTGGACGGCATCGCCCGGTGCCTGGACGGCGGCGCGGCGGGTTAAATACGAAACTTGGGTTGCGTAATTGACTGAGGTCGCGGTAGCCTGATTTTCGCTACTTGGATAGCGAAAATACGGGAGGAACCGATGAGCCCGGAGACGACGGGGCGGCGGGGGCGGCCGCGCGATGGCGCGGTGGACGAGCGGGTGCTGAGCGCGGCTTGGGGACTGCTGCACGCCGGCGGCTACGCCGCGCTGAACATGGACGACGTGGCGGCGCGGGCCGGGGTGGCCAAGACGACGCTGTACCGGCGCTGGCCGACCAAGGATCACCTGGCCGTCGCGGTGGCGGCCGAGATGCTGGCCGAGGTGCCGATCCCCGATACCGGCGACCTGCGGCATGACCTGACCGAGTTCACGGCCGGGCTGGCCGGGAGCCTGAACCTGCTCCGCATGGCGGGCCACTACGGCGGCGGCGCGTCGGCGGGGCTGGTCGCCGAGCTCGTCGCCGCGTTCGCCCGGCATCCGGACATCGGCGAGCTGGTCCGCGCCGGGTTCGCCCAGCGGCACGCCCTGGCCCGGGCCCGGCTAGAGCGCGCCCGTGAGCGGGAGGGGCTGCGGGAGGACCTCGATCCCGGCGTGCTGATCGACCAGCTGGCCGGGCCCCTCTACTACCGGATCCTGATCACCGGCGCGCCCGCCGACCGGGACTACGCCGAGCGCCTGGTCGACGCGGTGCTCGACGGCGCCATCACCCCGAGGGAGACGCCGTGACCATGACGGAGACCATCACCACCACCCCGGCCCGGACCCGGCGGCCTCGCCGGCGGATCCTGCTCGGAGCGCTGGCGGCCGTGCTCGCCCTGCTGGCCGGCTACGGCGTCTGGACCAACGTGCGGCCGTACTCGCTGCAGGCATCGGTCGAGATCAGGGCCACCCCGGAGCAGGTCTGGGCGGTACTGACCGACCGGGCCGCCTACCCGCGCTGGAACCCGTTCATCGTCTCCTCGAGCGGGCGCCTCACGGTGGGGTCCACCCTGGCCAACCGGATGCACGACGCCACCGGCGACACCACTTTCACCCCGGTCGTGCTGGTGATCGAGCCGGGCCGGGAGCTGCGCTGGATCGGGCGGGTCGGGCCGGGCGGGATCTTCGACGGCGAGCACACCTTCACCATCGAGCCGGTCCGGCCGGGAGTGGTCCGGTTCACCCAGCGCGAGGACTTCACCGGCGTGGCGGTCCCGTTCTACCAGCACTGGCTGCACGCCGATACCCTGCCGATGTTCCGCGCGATGGACGCGGCCCTGGCGCACGAGGTCGCCGGGCGTGGATGATCGTTAGCCATGGATGAGCTGACACCCTTCCGCATCGACGTGCCGCAGGCGGACCTGGATGACCTGCGGGACCGGCTGGCCCGGACCCGGTGGCCGGACGAGCTGCCCGGGGCCGGCTGGGATTACGGCATCCCGCTGGAGTACACGAAGGAGCTGGCCGGGTACTGGCGTACCGGCTACGACTGGCGGGTGCACGAGGCCCGGCTGAACGGGTTCGGCCAGTTCACGACCACGATCGACGGGCAGCGGATCCACTTTGTGCACACCCGTTCGGCCTGTTCTGGTGCTTTGCCTTTGATCGTGACGCATGGCTGGCCGGGCTCGGTGGTGGAGTTCATGGAGATCATCGGGCCGCTGACCGACCCGGTGGCCTTCGGCGGATCGGCGGACGACGCGTTTGACCTGGTCATCCCGTCTATCCCGGGCTACGGGTTCTCCGGGCCGACGCATGAGCGGGGCTGGGACGTGCGCCGGGTGGCACGGGCCTGGGCGGTGCTGATGGCGCGCCTGGGCTACCAGCGGTACGGTGCGCAGGGCGGCGACTGGGGCGCGATCATCTCCCGGGAGCTGGGCCTGGCCGACCCGTCGCACGTGGCCGGCGTGCACCTGAACATGCTCATCACCCGGCCGCCGGAGGACCTGGGCGAGCTGACCGGGGAGGAGACCCGGCGCCTGGAGCGGTCGCGGCAGTTCCGCAACACCGGATCCGGCTACAACATGATCCAGGCGACGCGGCCGCAGACGCTGGCCTACGGGCTGACCGACTCGCCGGCCGGGCAGCTGGCCTGGATCACCGAGAAGTTCTACGAGTGGACCGACGGCGGGCTGCCGCACGAGGCGGTCGACCGTGACCAGCTGCTCACCAACGTCACGCTGTACTGGCTGACCGGGACGGCCGGGTCGTCGGCGCGGCTGTATTACGAGACCCGGCAGGCGCGGGCCTGGAACCCGGTCGCCCGCTCGGACGTGCCGACCGGGGTGGCGGTCTTCCCGCGGGAGATCGCGCCGGCCATCCGGCGGTTCGCGGAGCCGGCCAACAACATCACGCACTGGTCGGAGTTCGACCGGGGCGGGCACTTCGCCGCGATGGAGGTGCCTGACCTGCTGGTCGGCGACGTGCGCGCGTTCTTCCGGCCGCTGCGCTGAGGTTCCTGACCGGGCCGGTCAGGTTCCGTGGCGGCGCCCGCCCGGGGTGACCAGGCCGGTCTCGTAGGCCATGACGACGAGCTGGGCGCGGTCGCGCGCGTTCAGCTTGGTCATGATGCGGCTGACGTGGGTCTTGGAGGTCAGCGGGGACAGGAACAGGCGGGCCGCGATCTCGTCGTTGGACAGGCCCTCGGCGACCAGCGCCATCACCTGGCGCTCCCGTTCGGTCAGCGCGGCCAGCGCCCCAGGTCCCGGTCGCTGGGCGGCGGCCGTTCGGGGCGGGTGGCCAGGTCGGTGATGAGCCGCCGGGTCACGCTCGGCGACAGCAGCGCGTCGCCCCTGGCCACCACCCGGATCGCCTGGAGCAGGTCGGCCGGCTCGGTGTCCTTGACCAGGAAGCCGCTGGCCCCGGCGCGGATCGCCTGGTAGACGTACTCGTCGGACTCGAAGGTGGTCAAGATGATGACCTTGACCCCGGCGAGGTCGTCGTCGGCGCTGATGCGCCGGGTGGCTTCCAGGCCGTCCACCCCGGGCATCCGGATGTCCATCAGCACCACGTCGGCCCGCTCGCGCCGGGTCAGGTCGACGGCCTGCGCCCCGTCGATGGCCTCGCCCACCACCTGCAGGTCGTCGGCGGCGTCGATCAGGACGTGGAACCCGGCGCGGATCAGCGCCTGGTCGTCGGCGAGCAGGACCCGGATCACGGCCGCGCCCCTTCCCTGACGTCGATGCGGGTGCCGTTGAGGGGCAGCCGGGCCGCGACCCGGAAGCCGCCCGCCGGGCCGGGGCCGGTCTCCAGCGTCCCGCCCACCGTGGCCGCGCGCTCGCGCATGCCGGCCAGGCCGTGGCCGCCGTTGGCCTGCGCCCGTCGGCCGGGAGCCGGGCCGCAGCCGGTATCGGTCACGTCGATCGCGCAGCTCGTCGCGGTCGTAGCCGAGCGAGACCGCGGCGGTGGCCGGGCCGGCGTGCCGGATGGCGTTGGTGAGCGACTCCTGGACGATGCGGTAGGCGGCCAGGTCCACGGCGGCCGGCAACGGGACGGGCTCCCCGGTCACGGTGAGCGTGGTGTCCAGGCCCGCCCGGCGCGCCCCGGTGATCAGGGTCTCGAGCTGGGCGGTGCCCGGCGCCGGCTGGGTGGGGTCGGCGTCGTCGGCCTGGCGCAGCACGTTCAGGATGGCGCGGAGCTCCCTGAGCCCGTCCTTGCTCGCGGCCTTGATCGCCTGCAGCGATTCGGCCACCGCCTCCGGGCGGGTGGACAGGACGTGGGCGGCCACCCCGGCCTGCACGTTGATGGTGGCCATGGTGTGGGCGACGACGTCGTGCAGTTCGCGGGCGATGCGCAGCCGTTCCTCGTCGACGCGGCGGCGGGCGTCCTGCTCGGCCCGGTCGCGGATGGACTCCACGTAGGCGCGCCGGTTCGCCACCGCGATGCCCGGCCACCACCACGACGGCGGTCATGAACGGAAGGATGACCACGCCGCCGCTGAACGTGCCCGAGCGGGTTGACCGCGATGCTGGCCGAGCCGAGCACGGCCAGCGTCCCCAGCCCGTACGCCACCGCCCGCCGGACGTCGGTCTGGCTGGCCACCGTGTACACGGCGATCATCGGGGCCACCAGCACCGCGCCGTTCAGGTAGCCGAGCAGGGTGTAGGCGGTCGCGGCCGCCACGGAGATGCCGAGCACCGCGACCGGCCACCGGCGCCGCCAGGCGAGCACCAGGCAGGCCACCCCGACGAGGACGAGCGCGGCGGACGGGGTGTGCGGCAGGTGATGGCCGCCGTGGAAGTAGGCGGTCGTGCTCGGGTGGGCCTCGCCGTACGCGCCGTAGACCAGCGCGGCGGTCACGGCCAGCGCCGCGGCCGCGTCCCGCAGCGGCGGGACGAGCCCGTGCCGTCTCGCCGCCGCCACACCGTCCATGACGCAAGCGTAGGCATGCCGGCGCCCGGCGTCGCCCTCCGCCGGTGAGGCGGCGTGGCTACTCCCCCGGGAGTACGCGGCGCCCGGCTAATCCCGCGGCGGTACGGCCAGGTGCCGCCGTGGCGGGACGACCGGCCGGGGTCCGCGGCGGCACTCTTGAGTTACAGCTGGCGGAACGGCCGCCGGCCCTTCGACAGGAGATCGCGATGCCTGCGCTCACCCGCTTCGTCCTCCGCCATAAGGCGCTCGTGACCCTGTTCTGGGTCGTCGTGGCGGCCGTCGGCGTGATGACCATCAGTGGCACTACCCACCGGATGACCAACGACTTCGCCATGCCCGGGCAGGCCTTCAAGGTCGACAACCAGATCGCCAGCCAGTACGGCAACGGCGGCTCCCAGGCCCCCTACCTGCCGGTGATAACCGTGCCAGCCGGGCAGAAGGTGACCGACCCGGCTACCGCCGCCGCCACCGGGCGGGCTTTCGCCGCCCTGGCCCGGGCGATACCCGACGTGCGGATCGCGGACTACGCGACCACGCACAACCCGGCGTTCGTCACCCGCGACGGCCGGTCGACCTTCGCGCTGGTCTACACGGCCCCGGTGACCGGGTTCGGCGGCTCCAGACCTGGGCCCGGCGGTCGAGCGCGCCGTGACGGCGGCCGCGCCGGCCGGCTGGCACGTCGGGGTCACCGGCTCGCAGCTGCTGGCCAACGGCGCAGCCGTCCTCGGCTAAGAAGGGCACCGGGATCATGGCCGAGGCGATGATCGGAGCCATCGGCGCCCTGGTCATCCTGGCGCTGGTGTTCGCCAGCTTCCTGGCCCTGCTGCCGCTGCTCATCGGCGGCATCTCGGTGCTGGCCACGTTCCTGCTCGTCGGCGGGCTCACCGAAGTGACCGGGGTCAGCCAGATCGTCGAGTTCCTGATCGCGCTGATCGGGCTGGGCGTGGCCATCGACTACTCGCTGCTCGTGGTCAGCCGCTGGCGCGAGGAGCGGGCGGCGGGCCGGGACAACGTGGCCGCCGTGACCGAGGCGATGAACCACGCGGGCCGGGCCGTGGTCTTCTCCGGCCTGACCGTGGCCATCGGGCTGCTGTCGATGGTCGTGCTGCCCGTGCCCATGCTGCGCAGCGTCGGCTACGGCGGCGTACTGGTGCCGCTGATGTCGGTGGCCGTCGCCATCACCCTGCTGCCGGTGATCCTGGCCACCGTCGGCCCGCGGCTGGACTGGCCGCGGCTGCGGACCGAGCGCCGGGCCAGCCGGGTGTTCTCGGCCTGGGCCCGCGGCGTCTACCGGCACCGCTGGCTGGCCGCGCTGGCCGGGCTCGGCATCCTGGCCGCGCTGATGCTGCCGGCCCTGTCCCTGCACCTCGGCGAGCCTGGCAGCTCGGCGCAGGCCACCAGCGGCCCCGCGCACGACGCGCTGGCCACGCTGACCGACGGCGGTGTCCCGTCCGGCGTGCTTACCCCGGCCGAAGTGCTGACCTCTTCCTCCGCGGGCGCGGTGGCGGCGTCGGCCGCGCATCTGCCGGGTGTCTACGCCGCGGTGGCGCCGGCCACGCCGGACTACCAGCGGGTGGCACCGCGCTCGTCACCGTGATCCCGGCGGCCGAGAGCAGCGTGCCCGCGGGCCAGACAACCGTCAGCCAATCTGGAGCACGCCCTGCTGCCCAGCCCGCACGTGATCGGCGTCGGCGGCGACGGCGCATCGCTGATCGACTTCGACCACGCGGTCTACGGGGACTTCCCGCTGATGCTCGCCATCATCAGCGTGGCCACCTTCCTGCTGCTGACCCGGGCCTTCCGCTCGGTGCTGCTGGCGGCCAAGGCCGTGGTGTTCAACCTGATCTCGCTGACCGCGGCGTACGGCGTGCTGACCTGGGTCTGGCAGGACGGGCACGGCTCGCATGCGCTGTGGGGCATCCCGGCCACCGGGGCGATCACGATGTGGGTGCCGCTGATGGTGTTCGCCTTCCTGTTCGGCCTGTCGATGGACTACGAGGTGTTCATCCTGACCCGCATCCGGGAGGCCTACGACGCCAGCGGCGACGCCCGGCAAGCGGTCACCGAGGGCCTGGGCCGGACCGGGCGCCTGGTCACCAGCGCCGCGGCGATCTTGATGCTGAGCTTCCTGTCCATGTCGACCGGGCCGGAGACCGACCTTAAGATCCTGGCCACCGGGCTCGGCGCCGGCATCCTGATCGACGCGCTGGTCGTCCGCTGCCTGCTCGTCCCGGCGACTGGTCGCGCTGTTCGGCCGGGCCAACTGGTGGCTGCCGACCTGGCTGGCCCGGCTGCTCCGGGTGCCGGCTTCCGGCGTCCCGGTGACACCCGCCCGTTCGGTAGCTATGGCGGGCGCGCAGGCCGGCGAGCTGGAGGCGTCCGGGGTGCGGTAGCGGGCTCCCGGGCGGCCGGGCCAGGCGGTGGACCGCCTGGCCCGGCTCCTGTTTCCGGCGTACTGGCATAATCCACACCTGACGGCTGAGCCGATCATGGGAGGCGCATCGTGAGCGGGTACCTGGACAATTCCGGGCGGGATGACGTGCTGAGCGGGGGATCCCGGATGATCGGGATCGACACGCCGTCCGGGCGGCACCGGGTGTGGGTAAAGCGGACCGGCAACAATCCCGGCCTGCGGGTGCTGCTCCTGCACGGCGGGCCGGGCGCGACCCACGAGTACCTGGAGGCCTGCGATAGCTACCTGCCCGGCGCGGGCATCGAGTACTACTACTACGACCAGCTCGGCTCGGGCTACAGCGACCAGCCCGAGGATCCGTCGCTGTGGGACCTGGACCGGTTCGTCGACGAGGTGGAGCAGGTCCGCCAGGCGCTGGGGCTCGGGCCGGACAACTTCGTCCTGTACGGCCACTCGTGGGGCGGGATCCTGGCGACCGAGTACGCACTGCGTCACCAGGAGCACCTGCGGGCCATCGTCATCTCCAACATGATGTCGAGCGTCCCGGCCTACAACGCCTACGCCGAGCAGGTCCTGATGCCGGCCATGGACTCCGGCCGCGCTGGCGGAGATCAAGGCGCTCGAGGCCAGCGGGGACATCGAGAACCCCCGGTACATGGAACTGCTGGTCCCGCAGCATTACGTCCATCACGTGCTGCGGATGCCGGTCGAGGACTGGCCCGACCCGGCGGTGCGGGGCTTCGCCCACATCAACCCGGCCATCTACGTGTCCATGCAGGGACCGAGCGAGCTGGGCATCAGCGCGGACGCCAGCCTGGCGCACTGGGACCGGAGCGCGGACCTGGCCTCGATCGACGTGCCTGCGCTGGTCATCGGCGCGCGGCACGACACCATGGACCCGGCCCACATGGAGATGATGGCCGGCCGCCTGCCGCAGGGGCGCTACCTGTTCTGCCCGGACGGCAGCCACATGGCCATGTACGACGACCAGGCGGTGTACTTCGCCGGGCTGATCGACTTCCTGCACGGCCTCGAAGGCGAGTAGGGCGTTCCCGGTGACGGAGCGTCGCGCCCTCGGTGGAGTCGATGCGCCGCCCTCGGTGGCGTCGGTGCTGCCGCAGAGCACGCTTCTTACGTACTCCGTGCGCCACAGACCACGTTCTTACGTACCCCGTGTGCCACCGAGTCCTTAGCGTGCCGCATCCCGGGCTCCGGGCACCCCATGAGCCTCATGAGTGACGCCGTGGCGGCTGGTTAGGAGTAGAGGCGGTCCGCTCCGACCAGGAGGACGTCGCCGTCTTCCGCGGCGGCGGTCAGGGCCGCGTCGAAGCCCGCGCCTGAGTAGCAGGCCAGGGTGGTGGCGGTGGTGTCGTACCCCTTGACGGCCAGCAGAGCGCGGGCCCGGCGCAGCCGCTCGACGTGGCGCAGGCCCATGACCTTGCCCCATTTCGCCTCGCCGAGGGAGATCAGCGGCCGCGGCTCGCCTGCCCGGGCCGGGCCGAAGACGGCCACGTCGATCTCGATCTGCGCCTTGTTCCCCGGATCGGTGACGGTACCCGACGCCACCTCCCCCACCGGGACGCCGAAGAGGCGGCGGCCCTGCGCCCGGGCGAACTCCCGGCACAGCGCCTCGAAGTGCGGGCCGGCCACCTGCGAGCCGAACGCCGGGCCGCTGTCGGCCCAGACCTCGGCCCCCAGCCCGAGTTCCAGGTCGGCCCACCGGGGCCGCATGACCGTCTCGTAGAACGTGACGAGCGGCTCGGTGATGCGGTAGCGCGTCCGGCCGGCCCGGAACACGTCGGTCTCCTTCACCACCAGGCCGGCGTCCTCGAGCACGTTGAGCGGGTGCGCGATGTCGGATGCCTTACGGCCGATGTAGTTCGCGATGCCGCCCCACGTCTCGTTCCGCGCAGCGATCGCCGCCAGCACCGAGTGGTAGAGCGCCGGGTCGCGGATGTCGGTCTCCTCGGCGAGCAGGTACCTGGCCTCGCGGAGCAGCGGGCGGTCCGGGTTGAGCACCGAGCGCACCACCCAGCCGTCGAAGTCATCCGGGCCGGCCGGAGCATCGTCACGGACGAACTGGCGGCGGTACGCCGGGGTGCCGCCGACGATCGCGTGCAGCCGCACCGCGAGCCCGGGGTCGCTCACCCCCCAGAACCGCGCCGCGTCCCGGTAGCCGAACGGCTTGATGATCATCTCCAGGCCGGCCCGTCCCCGCAGCGGGGCGTTACCCGCCAGCAGGCCGCCCATCACGGACATCGCCGAGCCGCAGAGCAGGACGCGGGCGCGGCTGCCGCCGCCCTGCGAAGGCCCGCGGCCGTCGATCTCCCGGCGCAGCAGCGAGGGCAGCGCGGGGCTGGCCTTCACCAGGTAGGAGAACTCGTCGATGATCAGCGGAACCGGGTCCGGGCCGGCCAGGTCGACGAAGTACCTGCAGCGCGTTCTCCCAGTCCGGGAACGAGAAGTCCGCGGCCGAGCCGGCGTGCCGGGCCAGCGCCGCGCCGAACATCCGCAGTGACTCGGCCTCGGTGGCCTCGGCCGCCTCGAAGAAGAAGCCGCCGGTGGCCGCGGCGAGCGACCGGAGCAGGTAGGTCTTGCCCTGGCGGCGGCGCCCGCTGACGATGCCGAGGGTCGCCTCCGGGCGCGGGTCGGCGGCGAAATCGGCCAGCGCCCGCCACTCCCGGTCCCGGCCGAAGACGTGAGCGGGCTTGCCGAGAGCGTGCGCCATGAGCTCCGTCCCGCAGGAAGTGAACCGTACTTCAGTGAAGTATAGTTCAGTGAACTATACTTCAGTCAGTATTGGTCAGGCCGAGTGTGACCTGGTCGCCCGGCGCCCGGCGGATCGCCCTGGTTATCTGGGGCGCTGTCGTGAGCGTGTAATGACCGTTCGGGCACTTGATGTCGTAGAGCCTGTCACCCGGATGGCTCAGCACGAACTCCCGCCGCCGGCTGGCTTCTGGCTGGTCCTGCGCCGACGCGGACGCCAGGCGCTGCTCGGTGCTGCGGAGCATCAGGTCATTGCTCACCGGGGTCAGCCGCGAAGCCGTCCGGCGCGGTCATCCGCAGTCCCCGGAAGAGCCCCCACGTCGCCGTCGCCATCACCTGCTCGCATTCCGGGCAGATGAGCTGCTTATCCGGGGCTGGCCATCGGGCTCCGAAGGGGCTGCCTTCAGCTGCGCGCCGGGAGGGCTGGCATGCCGAGCAGGACGGAGGACCCGGCCGGCGGCAGGGCTGCGGCGGGCGGGGCGTCCGCGGCGGCCTGCCAGGCGTCGCCGGCCCGGGTGCGGCGGACGGACAGCGGGGCGGCGTCGGACAGCAGGTAGTGCGGGGCCCCGCGGGTGACGGTCACGGTGACGATGTCACCCGGGCGCGGCGTGGTCTGGTCCGGGGTGAAGTGCACCAGGCGGTTGTCCCGGGCGCGGCCGGACATCCGGTGGGTGGCGGCATCCTTGCGGCCCTCGCCCTCGGCCACCAGCACCTCGACCGTCGCCCCGGCCAGCTTCTGGTTCTCCGCGTAGGTGGTCTCCTCGACCAGGGCGGCCAGCCGCTCGTAGCGTTCCTGCACGACCTCCGCGGGCACCTGGTCGTCCATGGTGGCTGCCGGGGTGCCGGCCCGGATGGAGTACCGGAAGGTGAAAGCGCCGGCGAACCGGGCCTGGCGCACCAGGTCCAGGGTGTCGGCGAAGTCCTGCTCGGTCTCGCCCGGGAAGCCGACGATGATGTCGGTGGTGATGGCAGCGTCGGGGATAGCGGCCCGCACCCGGTCCAGGATGGCGAGGTAACGATCCCGGCGGTAGGCGCGGCGCATGGCCTTCAGGATCCGGTCCGAACCCGACTGCAGGGGCATGTGCAGGCTGGGCATGACGTTCGGCGTCTGCGCCATGGCCTCGATGACGTCGTCGGTGAAGTCCCGGGGGTGGGGGGAGGTGAAGCGGACGCGCTCCAGGCCCTCGATCTCACCGCATCCGCGCAGCAATTTACCGAACGCGGTGCGGTCCCCGAACTCGGCACCGTACGAGTTGACATTCTGGCCGAGCAGGGTCACCTCGATCACTCCGTCGGCAACCAGGGCACTGACCTCGCCGAGGATGTCGCCGGGACGGCGGTCCTTCTCCTTGCCGCGCAGGCTGGGCACGATACAGAAGGTGCAGGTGTTGTTGCAGCCCACCGAGATCGCGACCCAGGCCGCGTAGACCGACTGGCGCCGGGCCGGCAGCAGCGAGGGGAACGTCTCCAGGGTCTCGGCGAACTCGGCCTGGGCCTCGTTCCTGACCCGGGCGCGCTCGAGCAGCGCCGGCAGCGAGGCCATGTTGTGGGTGCCGTAGACCACGTCGACCCACGGCGCGCGCTCGGTGATCCGGGTGCGCTCCATCTGAGCCAGGCACCCGCCCACCGCGATCTGCATCCCGTTCTTCTTCTGCGGCAGCAGGTGACCGAGGTTGCCGTAGAGCCGGTCGGCTGCGTTCTCCCGGACCGCGCAGGTATTGAACACCACCACGTCGGGGGCCTCGCCGTCGTCGGCGGCCTGGTAGCCCGCCTCGTCGAGCACGCCCGCCAGCCGCTCGGAATCATGCGCGTTCATCTGGCACCCGTAGGTGCGGATCTGGTACGTCCGGCCGCCTGCTGTCACACGACCAGGATAGGGGCGGTCCTGGATCAGATGACTCAGATCTGGTAGCCGTGTGCCTGGTGATATCCAGGCCCGAATCCGGCATGATATCCGTATGCGAATGGCTACAGAAACGACATCCTATGGCGAATGGCCCTCCCCGATCGGGGGGGCCGACGTGGCGCGCAAGCAGGTCGGCCTGGCGTTCCCCGTCATCGACGGGACCGGGGTGTGGTGGCAGGAGTCGCGGCCCGAGGAAGGCGGACGGCTGGCCATCGTCCGCCAGGGGCCGGACGGGGTCAATCGCGATCTGCTCCCGATGCCGTTCAACGCCAGGACCCGGGTGCATGAGTACGGCGGCAAGTCTTACCTGCCGGTGCCGGGCGGGTTCGTCTTCGCGGACTTCAGCGACCAGCGGCTGTACCACTGCGGGGAGGAAGGCGCTCCCCAGCCTTTGACCCCGGAGCCGGCGGATGTCTCGTACCGGTTCGCCGATTTCGTGGTGTCCCCGGGCGGGGACGAGATCTGGTGCGTCCGCGAACGGCACGAGGACGGCCGGATCACCCGCGCGATCGCGGCCGTCCCGCTGGACGGCTCGGCCGCGGCGGACGAAGGCGCGATGCGGGTCCTGGTCAGCGGATCGGATTTCTACGCGTTCCCGGCTCCGTCCCCGGACGGCACCCGGCTGGCCTGGATCTGCTGGGATCACCCGCTGATGCCGTGGGACGGCACCGAACTGCGGGTCGCGGCTGCCGACGGCGCGGCCTCGGCCGGTGACGCGCAGCAGGTGGTCATGGGCGGCGTCGCCGAGTCGGTGCTCGCCCCGGTGTGGCGGGACGACCAGAGCCTGTACGTGATCTCGGATCGTTCGGGCTGGTGGAACCTGTACCTGGCGGGCCTGGACGGGACGGCCAGGGAACTGTGCCCGCGGCCGGAGGAGTTCGCCGCGCCGCTGTGGCAGCTGGGCATGAGCCCGTACGCGATGCTCGGTGACGGCCGCCTCGTCGTGACCTGCGGCACCGGGGAAGCCCGGCTGGCGGTGCTCGACCCGGGCACCGGGCGCCTGGACGACCTGGACCTGCCCTACCAGGTGTACAGCTTCGGCCTGTCAGCGGCCGGCCAGAGCGTCGCCACCATCGCGGGCGGACCCGCGATCCCCAGCACCGTAATCAGCGTGGACATCCCGGCCGCAGGCGATCCCGCCGCCCCGGTGGCCCGCGAGCTGAGTCGCAGCACTGATTCGCTGCCGGATCCCGCCTATCTGCCGGCGCCGCGGACCGCCGAGCTGACCGGGCCGTCGGGCTCGGTCGTGCACGCCCTGATCTACCCGCCCGCCAACCCGGTGGCCCGCGGGCCAGAAGGTGAGCACCCGCCGTACATCGTCTGGGTGCACGGCGGCCCCACCGCGCAGTCGCTGCCGCGGCTCGACCTGGAGAAGGCCTTCTTCACCAGCCGCGGCATCGGCATCATCGACGTGAACTACGGCGGGTCGAGCGGGTACGGCCGCGCCTACCGCGAGCGGCTCCGCGGCCAGTGGGGCGTCGTGGACGTGGCCGACGCCATGACGGCCGCGCTGGCCCTGGCCGAGGCGGGCGAGGCGGACGGGAAACGGCTCGGGATCCGGGGCGGCTCGGCCGGCGGCTGGACCGCGCTGGCCGCCGTCACATCCGGCGTCGGGATGCTCGGCGGCTCGAACGGCTCCCGGGAGCACGTCTTCGCGGCGGTGGCGTCGTACTTCGGCGTGGCCGACCTGCGGGCATTCGCGCAGCATACGCACGACTTCGAGTCGCGCTACCTGGACGGCCTGATCGGCCCGCTGCCGGAGAGCGAGGCCCTCTACGCCGAGCGGGCGCCGGTCGGGCACGTGAACGACGCCACCTGCCCGGTGCTGCTGCTGCAGGGACTCGACGACCCGGTCGTGCCCCCCGCGCAGGCCGAGTCGATCGCGGCCGACCTGGCCGCGCACGGCATCCCGTACGCCTACATCACCTTCGCGGGCGAGTCGCACGGGTTCCGCAAGGCGGAGAACATCGTGGCCAGCCTGGAGGCCGAGCTTTCCTTCTACGGCCAGATCATGGGCTTCATCCCGCCGGGCATCCCGCCGGTGGAGATGCGCTAGCGGGCGAACTCGGTGGCGCGGGACTCGCGGACGACGGTGATGCGGATCTGGCCGGGGTAGGTGAGCTCCTCCTCGACCTGCTTGGCGATGTCGCGCGCGACCACCTGGGCCTGGATGTCGTCGATCCGGTCGGGCTTGACCATGACCCGGATCTCGCGGCCGGCCTGCATGGCGAAGACCTTCTCGACGCCCTCGTGGCCGCCGGCGATCTGCTCCAGCCGCTCGAGCCGCTTCACGTACATCTCCAGCGACTCGCGGCGGGCGCCCGGCCGTCCGCCGCTGATCCCGTCCGCGGCCTGGGTGAGCACGGCCTCGACGGTGCGGACCTCGACCTCGTTGTGGTGCGCCTCGATGGCGTGCACCACGTCCTCAGACTCGCCGTACCGGCGGGCGATCTCCGCGCCGATCAGCGCGTGGCTGCCCTCGACCTCGTGGGTGAGCGCCTTGCCGATGTCGTGCAGCACCGTGCAGCGCTTGAGCAGCACCGGGTCGATCCGCAGCTCGCTGGCCATCATGCCGGCGATGTGGGCCGACTCGACCAGGTGCCGGAGCACGTTCTGCCCGTAGGAGGTGCGGTACCGCAGCCGGCCGAGAAGGCCGACGAGCTCCTCGTGCATGTCGGTGAGGCCCAGCTCGACCAGGGCATCCTCGCCGGCCCGCTTGCACAGCTGCTCGATCTCCGCCTTGCCGCGCTCGTAGGCGTCCTCGATCCGCTGCGGGTGGATGCGGCCGTCGGCGATGAGACGTTCCAGGGTCAGCCGGCCGATTTCTCGTCGTACCGGGTCGAAGCAAGAGAGCAGCACCGCTTCCGGGGTGTCGTCGATGATGAGGTTGACGCCGGTCACCGACTCGAAGGCGCGGATGTTGCGGCCCTCGCGGCCGATGATGCGGCCCTTCATCTCGTCCCCCGGCAGGTGCAGGACGGAGACGACGGACTCGCTGGTCTGCTCGGTGGCCACGCGCTGGATGGCCAGCGTGACGATCTTGCGAGCCCGCTTCTCGCCTTCCGACCTGGCCTCGTGCTCGATGTCCCTGACGATGAGCGCGGCTTCCCGCTTGGCCTGGTTCTCGATCGTGGCGACGAGCTCGCCCTTGGCCGTATCGGCGGTGAGCCCGGCGACGCGCTCCAGCTCCCGGGCCCGGTCGGCATCGAGCTTGTCCAGGTCGGCGGCGCGCCGGTCGAGCTCCTGCTGGCGCTGGCCGAGGGCCTGGGCGCGATCCTCGATGCGCTTGAGCTCCTCGTCGAGCCGCTGCTCACGATCGGCGAGACGGGTTTCCCTGCGCTCGAGGTCACCGCGCAGCTCGCGGACCTCGTCCTTGACCGCGCGGATCTCTTCTTCGACCTCGCGGCGCCCCTGGGCGGCCTGCTCGGCTTCGGAGCGGGCTCGCTCGAGAATCCCGGTGGCCTCGGTCTGGGCCCGGGCGCGGATGTGCTCGGCTTCGGAGGCGACGCTGTCCAGCTGGCTGCGGTCCACGGGCTGGACCTTCGGCGTGCCCGGGGTGCGACGCCACACCACGACGAGCGCGAATACCACCGCGAGCAACCCGATCACCATGAACGCGAGCGACAATCCGCTGCTCACGGTCACCCCTTTCCGTCCATAGCCCTCGGGGCACCCTTGTGTTGTTACCGTCTTGTGCTTGGTACCGGGGTTTATGCCCCGATGCGGGCGGTCGCACGCCGGCTCCGCCCGCTGGCTGATCTATCCGTCAGCCTGACTACACAACGTATCCGCTTGGTTCTCCTCCGCTTGCGTCACTACGCCGGATGGGACAACAACTCGCTGCCGTGAGGTTAAGGCTTGATAACCTTTTAATCAAGCAAAGCATCTTTGACCGGCCCGAACCGTACGCCGCCGAGACGAAAGGCGCAACGCCTGTGACCTGCGGCAACTGGGGGCGATTGGCGAAAGCGGCCGAGACGGCCGAGGGCTTTACCCGGGCTTCGCGGGCAACTGGCGAGAGGCCGTTTTACCGGCAATCGCCGCCATTTTTCCGTTACGGAAAGTAGCAGGCCCGGCGTGAGCGGCCGGACGGGGCCCGCACCGGCGTGCTAGGTATCCGGGGGCTCGGCGTCAGGGTCGAGGTACGCGTCGGCGTCGAACTCGTCCAGCTCGGCGCCTTCCTCCTGCATGACTTCCCGGATCAGCCGGAAGGCCAGGCCCGGCGGATAACCCTTCCTGGCCAGCATGCCCGCCGCCTGCCTGGTCCGGGCTTCCGGCGGCCGGCCGCGGCTGCTCGCCAGCTTCCGCTCGACCAGGCGCCGGGCGGTGGCGACTTCCTGCTCGGGGTCGAGGACGTCGATCGCCTCGCGGATCTCGTCGTTGTCGACGCCGTGCCGTCGCAGCTCGGCGGAGAGGGAGCGTTTCGACAGTCCGCGGCTGTGGTGCCGGGACTCGACCCAGGCGCGGGCGAACGCGGCGTCATCGATGAGCCCGGCGTCGGTGAAGCGGTTCAGGACGGCCTCGGCGGCATCGTCCGGGACGCCGCCGCGGTGCATCGCCTGGGCTAGCTGCGCCCGGGTCCGGGGCGAGATCGTCAGCAGCCGCAGGCATATCTGCCTGGCCCGGGCTTCGGGATCCCGGGCGCCCGGGTCCCTCGCTCCTGGGGCTTGGGCTCCTGGGGCTTGGGCATCGAAGGCCCGGGCTTCAGGGGCTCGGGCTTCAGGGTCGCGGGCGCCGCGGGCCGCAGCCGCGGACGCCCCTGCTTCCCCAGACCCTGAAGCCCGGCCCGTACGGGTCATGAGCTAGACCGTGACACCCGGGACGGTAGCGGCGGCCCGGGATGACGATGCTCCGCTACCGCTGGCCGTACTGCCGCTGGGCCGGGGAGCCCCTCCGGCGGCGCTGCCGCCAGGCCGGGAGGCGCCGCTAGCGGCCGGGCTCCCGTTGGCAGCACTCCCGTTGCCATTGGCGGTGTCGGCCGGAGCCTCAGCGTCGAGGCGCGGGCCCACGCCGAGCTTCTCCTTGATCTTCTTCTCGATCTCGTTGGCCACGTCGGGGTTGTCCCGCATGAAGTTGCGGGCGTTCTCCTTGCCCTGGCCGAGCTGGTCGCCCTCGTAGGTGTACCAGGCCCCCGACTTGCGCACGATGCCCTGCTCCACGCCGAGGTCGATCAGGCTGCCCTCGCGGCTGATCCCGACGCCGTAGAGGATGTCGAACTCGGCCACCTTGAACGGCGGGGACATCTTGTTCTTCACGACCTTGACGCGGGTCCGGTTGCCGACCGCGTTGGTGCCGTCCTTGAGCGTCTCGATCCGGCGAATGTCCAGCCGGACCGAGGCGTAGAACTTGAGCGCCTTGCCGCCACTGGTCGTCTCCGGGCTGCCGAACATCACGCCGACCTTTTCCCGCAGCTGGTTGATGAAGATCATGGTGGTCTTGGTCTGGTTCAGCGCGCCGGTGATCTTGCGCAGGGCCTGGGACATGAGCCGGGCCTGGAGGCCGACGTGACTGTCCCCCATCTCGCCCTCGATCTCCGCCTTCGGCACCAGCGCGGCCACCGAGTCGATGACGATGATGTCGACGGCACCGGACCTGATGAGCATGTCCGCGATCTCCAGCGCCTGCTCACCGGTGTCGGGCTGGGAAACCAGCAGCGCGTCGGTGTCGCAGCCGAGCTTCTTGGCGTAGTCCGGGTCCAGCGCGTGCTCGGCGTCGATGAACGCCGCGATGCCGCCCGCCTTCTGCGCGTTGGCCACGGCGTGCAGCGCCACGGTGGTCTTGCCGCTGCTCTCCGGGCCGTAGATCTCGACGATGCGGCCACGCGGCAGGCCGCCAAGGCCCAGCGCCACGTCCAGCGCGATCGAGCCGGTCGGGATCACCTCGACCGGCACCCGGGTCTCATCGCCGAGGCGCATGACCGAGCCCTTGCCGAACTGCCGCTCGATCTGGAGGAGGGCAACCTCCAGGGCCTTATCCCTGTCGCCTGCCCGCTCCGGGCTCGACTTGCTGTTCACTGCCATGAGGACTCCCTGCCGGGTTTAGGGGCCTGCGGGCACCTCCCGCACCGCCCAGGTCGTCTGAGTTTCGGTCCCGCCGGACACCCCCGGCGGTTAACGATGGACACAGTACGCGCGGCCTCTGACATTCCTGCCTCGCACCACACAGCACCTGGTCCCGGGGAATCTTCGCAGCTGCTTTCCCCGGCCCGGGGGAGCCTGAGATTACTGCCACCTGACCACTATAGAGCGAACGTGTATTCGATCATGTACGACACGCCGAAAGTGAGGCAGAAATCTGGGGATTCCCGGCGCATCCCGGCTCAGGCGGGGCCGGCGCCGGGGGTGGAAAACCGGAGGCTAGCATCGGCAGCGACCCGTAATCCGCGTGCGCAAGGGGGTGCAGCGATGCCGCTCGACGAGGACGTGACCCGGCTCGCCACGGGCAAGAACCTGGCCACGGTGGTGACCCTGATGCCGAGCGGGCAGCCGCAGGCGCAGCTCACCTGGATCGACGCCGACGACGAGCACGTCCTGGTCAACACCGAACCGCAGCGGCAGCGGTCCAGGAACGTCGCCCGCGACCCGCGCATCACGGTCCTGATCCACAGCGATGACCCGCAGGACTGGGCCGAGGTACGGGGGCATGTGGTGGAGACCATCGCCGGCGACGAGGCCCGGCGGCACATCGACGAGGTGTCGCGTAAGTACACCGGGCACGACTTCACCGCGCCCGTCGGCCCACACGGCCGGGTGATCCTCAAGATCGCCGCGGATAAGGTCAACACCCCGCGACTGCTCGGAAACTAAGGCGTGCCCATAGATCATGAAACGGGCCTCGTCAGGTCGTGAAGCGGGCCTCAGCGGATCATAAAGCGGCCTCATCTTCGCCGGTCTGGCCTCCGGGAGCCGGCTAGCGCAGGCTCTCTGGCACCTTGAAGGTGTCGCAGACCGCCCGCCACACGATCTTGGCGTCCATCCCGTCCTCGAGAGCCCGCTCGACGGTACGCCCGCCGAGGTTGTCGAAGACGAAGTCCTTGGCCACGCTCTGCGCGTAGGCGTCGCCGAACTGCGTCGTCATCCGGTTCCAGAATTCCGTCAACCGCACGCCGCCAGCGTACTGGCGGCCGGGACCGGCTCGGCGCTCGGTCACGACCCGGTAGAAACACCCCAGAAACCATTTAACGGATGTGTCGTTGTTAAATACAGGGGAAGTAGTGCGGGCGACGCGCACTTCGTGATCTTGGTCGTGCGCTGCCCGAGCAAGAAAGCCGACGTAGAGCGGGGTCGGCGGTAGCCGGGCATCACGCATGCTGAAGGGGCACGATGGAGGGCGGATGGTCGCGCCGACGGGGGTGAACGAGGGGGCTCCTCAGGAGCCGGCGGCGGCCGGGCGTCCTGGGCCGGCGACGGCCGGGCTGGCGCCGGCTGAGGCGGTGACGGAAGACCCGGCCGGGTCGGCCGGAGACCTCATGGAAAAGGTGTCCGCAGGACCAATGGCCGCGGAACCGTCGCCCGCAGAAGCAGTGGCGTCTGCGGGCCTGCGGCTGCCGAACCTGCGGCTGCGGCCGGGCCCGGGGAACCGGCAGCGAAAGCGGCAGTCCCTGACGCCGGGCAGGTGGAGACAGCGCTCGTGGAAGCTCAGCGAGCGGAAGCCAAGCCAGCACGAGCCAGACCAGCACGAGCTAGGGCCGCGGAAGCCAAGGCAGCACAGGCCAAGCCGGCGCGAGCCAGACCAGCGCGAGCTAGGGCCGCGCGAGCCAAGGCAGCGCCAGTCAAGGCAGCGCCAGTCAAGGCCCCCGAGGCGGGGAACGCGGACGCGGAGCGCACCGGGCCAGCACCCGCAGAGACACCCGCGAAGGCAGCAGTGGCCGAGGAGACTGCACTCACGGAGACTGCACTCACAGAAGCGGCACCCACAGAAGCGGCACTCGCGGAGGCAGCACCCGCAGAGACGGCGCCCACCGAAGCAACGCTCGCGGAGGCAGCACCCGTAGAGACGGTGCCCGCCGAGATGGGACCCGCAGAAGCAGCATCCGCCGAGGCAGCGGCCGAAGAGGCAGCAGCGCCGCAGAGGCAGCGGCCGCAGAGGCAGGGGCCGCCGAAGCAGGGGCCGCCGAGGTGGTGGTACCGGCTGAGGCGGAGCTGGCCGGGGCGGGCTTGCCGGGTACAGACGCCGAGCAGGAGGACCGGGGCAGAGAAGAGAGCCGCGATGTCAGGCCGCTGGCGGTGGTGGGCATCATCATCGGGGTCATCGCCCTGGTCGGAGTGGCGGCAGGCGTCCTGGCCGTGGTCACGCACGGGTTCAAGCCCAAGACGGTGGTCACCTACCAGCCGGCTGCCGTGTTCGGGCTTCGCCCCGGCCAGTGCATCAACTCCGGGTCGACCTCGCTCAGCTACACCCTGGTGTCCTGCGCGAGCCCGCATGATGCCGAGGTGTTCGCCCGCTTCAGCTTGCCCGCCGCGACCTGGCCCGGCCCGGCGGCGGTACGGCAGCAGGCGGGCGACGGCTGTGCCAGCAGGCTGAGCGGATACCTGAACCCGCAGCTAGCGACCATCGGCCTGACCCAGGCGTACGTCTACCCGAACGAGGAAGCCTGGCAGGCCGACCAGCGCACCGTGGTGTGCGAGGTCAGCGCCGGGACCGGGCGGCTGACCGGTTCGGTCCGCGCCAAGCACTGATCCGGCGGGGCGTCAGGAACTCTCGCCGAGCCACTCGCCGTGCCGCATCACCGCGTGCAGCCGGAAGTCCTCGTCGCAGACGACGAGGTCCGCGGCCAGGCCGGGGCGCAGGGCACCAGTCCGGTCACTCAGGCCGAGGACCCGGGCCGGGGTAGTGCTGGCCGCGGCGGCGACCTCGGCGACCGGCAGGCCCGCGGTGACGACGGCGTGCCTGACGACGCTGGCCATCGTGGCGGTCGAGCCGGCGATCGCGCCGGGCTCGTCGCCTCCGGCCAGGCGCGCCACTCCCCCGGCTACCTCGACTCGCAGCGACCCGAGGCCATAGCCGCCGTCAGGCATGCCGGCGGCCGCCATCGCATCGGTGATGAGGACCAGCCGGCCCTCGCCGGCGGCCCGGGCCGTGAGGCGGATGGCGGTGTCGTGCAGGTGCACGCCGTCGGCGATCACCTCGCAGGTCACCTCGTCCCGGTCGAGCAGCGCGCCGATCGGGCCCGGCTCGCGGTGGTGCAGCGGCCGCATGCCGTTGAAAAGGTGCGTCGCGTGGGTCGCCCCGGCGTCGACGGCCGCCGCGGTGATCTCCGCGGTGGCGTCGGTGTGCCCGACCGCGGCGATGACGCCGGCCCGGACAGCCGCCTCGATCAGGCCGACGGCACCGGGCAGTTCCGGGGCGATGGTGATGACTCGCAGGTATCCCGCGGCGGCGGCGTGCAGCGAGGTGAAGGCGGCCACGTCGGGGGCGATCATGTGCCGCGGATCCTGGGCGCCGCACCTGGCCGCGGAGAGGAACGGCCCTTCGAGGTGGATCCCGGCGATCACGCCCTCGCGGGCCAGGCCGGCCAGCATCGCGGCCCGGGCTTCGAGTTCGGCGACCGGCGCGGTGACCAGGCTGGCCACGATGGTGGTGCTCCCGTGGCGGCGGTGGAACTCGGCGGCGTGCCTGGCGTCGTCGGCCGGGCCCTCGGTGAACGACGTGCCACCGCCTCCGTGCACGTGCATGTCGATGAACCCGGGCAGGATCCAGCGGCCGCGCAGGTCGGTGGCGGGAGGGCCGGCCGGGCCCGGTGCCGGGGGCTCCCCGGGGCCGATCGCGTCGATCAGGTCACCGGCCAGCCGGATCCAGCCGGGGCTCAGCACCCCGGCAGGCGTCACCACGCGCCCGCCCGCCAGCAGGAGGGAAGGGGCGGCGGGCTGCATCAAGCCAGGATGACAGAACGCGACAAGGCCCGGGGCTGGTCCGGGTCGATGTCCTTACGCGCGGCCAGCGCCGCGGCGAGCCGTTGCGCTCCGATCAGCGCGACGAGCGGGTCGGCGCCGGAGGCGATCACGGTGGCCCCGGTGCGGCGGGCATCGGCGAGCAGGTCGGCCGGCACCTCACCGAGGGCCCACACCACGGTGTTCTCATCGCTGACGCTGATGGGGCCGTGCCGGTACTCCATCGCGGGGTACGACTCGGCCCAGGTGCGCGAGGCCTCGCGTAGCTTGAGCGCCGCCTCGGCGGCGACCGCGGCGGCCCAGCCGCAGCCGAGGAAGGTGAACTCGGTCCGTTCGGTGAGATCGGGCGGCAGCGGGCGGTCCACCTCACGGGCCGCGGCGGCGGGCAAGGCGCGGACCTCCGCCGCGGCCTGGGGGCGGACGCCGGGGCTGGCCGCCAACTGGGCCCGGAGCAGCACAATCGAGCTGGTGATGAACCGGCTGGAGACCACCGAACGTTCGTCGGCGAAGTCGAGCAGCACCACGTGCCGCGCCGCCCGGGCCAGCGCCGCCTCCGGGGCGGCGGTGATCGCGGTCGTGGGCGTGTCCGCCGGCGCGCGGCGCAGGGCGTCGAGCACCTCGGTGGTGGTGCCCGTGCGGGAGATGTACACGAGCCGGTCATACCGCCTGGTGGCGGGCGCCTCCGACGCGGGGAAGGCGTCGGTCTCGCCCTGGCCCGCCGCCTCGCGCAGGGCCGCATAGCAGCGCGCGACGTTGAGCGAGGAGCCGCAGCCAATCGCGGCGACCCGCTCGCCCGGCCCGGGCAGCGCGGCTCCCGCCGAGCCGGCTACCTCGATCGCGCGGGACCAGCAGCCCGGCTGGCTGGATAGCTCGTCCGTCAGATAGCTCATGGCAACCCCCGTCGAGCACATATTGTGCACGATACTGATTGATAAACGCTGTATACAAGCATTATAGATCAGTATTGATGAGTGTGGAGTGGACGAGGTTTCTCGCTGGTTCCGGCGCGCATGCGGATGGCCCAGGGGCGGCGGCTGGCTGGGCGGCGGCGGCTGGCCCAGCGGTGACAGCTGGCTAGGCGGTGACAGCTGGCTAGGCGGTGACGATGCGGATGCCGCGCTCGGTGAGCGCGGCCAGCAGGTCGGGGCGGGCGTCGCGGTCGGTGACGATCACGTCGATCTCATCCGGTGCGCATACCCGGGCGAACGCGCGCTGGCCGAGCTTGGAGCTGTCGGCCACGATCATCACCTGCTCCGCGCGGGCGGCCATGAGGTGATTGATGCTGGCCTCGCCCTCGTGGTGGGCGGTCGCCCCGTTCCGCGGGTCCAGCGCGTCCACGCCGAGTATGGCCCAGTCCAGGGTCAGCTCGGCCAGCACCAGGGAGGCGAGCGGGCCGATCAGCTCGTACGACTGGCCGCGGGTGACGCCGCCGGTCACCACGATCTTGATGTGCTGACGGACGGCGAGTTCGTTGGCGATGTTCATCGCGTTCGTCACCACGGTGACGGTCGGCCCGCCGGCGCTGTCCTGCAGGTCGGGCCGGGTAGCCAGGGCCCGGGCCACCTCGCTGGTGGTGGTGCCGCCGTTCAGCGCGACGGCCGATCCCGGGGCGACCAGGGCGGCGGCCGCCCGGCCGATGCGCTGCTTCTGCGGGGCGTGCCGGGCGGTCTTATAGCGCAGCGGCAGGTCGTAGGAGACGTGACCGGCGGTGGCACCGCCGCGGGTCCTGGTCACCAGCTGCTGCCTGGCCAGCTGGTCCAGGTCGCGGCGGATGGTGGCCTCGGATACGCCCAGGGCCTGGGCGGCGTCGGTCACGGAGAGCTGCCCGTCGCCCGGCAGCAGGTCGAGCAGGGCATTCCAGCGCTGGTATCTGGACATGCGATCCTCCTCTCCGGAAACGCGCAAGCGAGCTGCGCGATACTGCGCAGTTTAGGGTGCGTACCGCCCTCGTGATAGGACCGCCGGGGAAGAACGGGCCGGGTCAGCAGCCTCCGGGCGGACCGGGGACACCGGGGCCGACGGCGGGCTGGTCTACGATCCCGGTCACCACGGTCCGCGCCACGTCGCCGAGATGCACGACGTACCACACGCCCCGCCAGGAGATCAGCGAGGCGATGCCGAACGATCGTTCCTGGCCGTGCTCGCGGTAGACGACGCGCGCGCCGGGAGCGTGCCAGTACCCGACCGAGTTGTAGCAGGCCCCCGGCGGGACCCAGAGCTCGTACGAGGCGGGCACCACGATCCGGACCAACTGCGCGTTCCGGCCGGCCAGGCGGTGCGCCGCCCGGACATCAAGGGTGAAGTCGTACCAGAGCCGGTACTGCCAGTCCGAGTCGGGATACGGAATGGCCTTCACCTGCCGGTACGCGGCCTCGGGGAAGAATGCTGGCCGACCGAAACCCGGGTTGCCCGTGGTAATCGCCAGCCACAGGTCGGCCATCGCGTTGCGGAAAGCGGCTGAATTCGTGCGCGGGCGAGCCTGGGTCTGCGGCCGGGCGCCTGCCCCCGGCGCGACCGGCACGGCCGCGGTGGGCGAGGCCTGCGGGGTCGCACTGCGCGTGGGCGTGGCCGTCCGGGCCGGAGTGGTGGCCGACGGCGATACGGTCGGTGATCCGGTCACGCTGGCCGTGGCCGCGGACGGCGGTGGCACGGACGGGCCGCCGCACCCGGCGAGCACGGCCCCGGCAATGAGCATCGCCAGCGGCGCCTGCCGCGACAACCTCATGCTTTCACTCCGTCATGTACGCATCCGCTGGACCGGGTGCAGCCGACATTACTGCACGGCTGAGCGGGACGAAGCGGCCATCGGATCTCTGGCGGAGCCGGTCAGTTCGCACTGCTGCGGACGGCGGCCGTGTCCGCGTAGAGCTGGGCGCTGACCAGGCGACCGCTGGCGACCGCGAAGAGCCAGACGTTCTGGAACACCACCGTCTTGCCGGTCGCCTTGAGGACGGCCGTGTTGGTGAGCTGCGCGACGAGGTAGTCATCGGACTCGATGACCTGGTTGACATGGACGTCGAACGACTCCCATACCACCGCGCCGCCGGGGGTTCCCGCGAAGAACTTGGCGAACGCCTCGGGGCCGGTGAACTCCCCGCCGTAAGGCAGCGTGGCAGGGATCTTGAGGACGAAGTCCTGGCGCAGCATCGGCAGGATGGGGCTGCTGTCACGGTGCCCGAGCAGCTCGGTGATGGCGTAGGCCATCTCGGCCCTGGTGTAAGTCTCCCGGCTGCCGGGGGCCTTCGCGGCAGCGTCGAGCGCCTCGGCGGCCGCCACGTCGGTGCCGGTCACCCCGTCGGCGAAGGAGAAGTTCGCTGGCGGCGTCACGGTCATCATGACGAAGACATCGGCCGGCCGGACTCCCGGGCCCTCTTCGAGCAGCCGGACCAGGGTCGTGTAGAAGCGGCGCTTCGCCCGCTCGCCGCGGTCCAGGCCGTCGGTGATCGTGAACACGATCCAGTCGTCGGACCGCGGGCCGCCCCGGAAGTTGCGGTTGAACACCATTTCACCCGGTTCATGCTGGTGGATGAGCTGGAACTCGTCCTCCGGTTTCATGTGGAGCTCCGCGACCAGCGCGTCGTGCACTGCCCGCGAGACGGCTTCGAGGTACTCGCCAGGCTTGCCGCGGGCCAGTGAGATGTTGACGAAGGGCATGAGGAGGCCTTTCCAGCGTTCGATAATATGTAGGTCATCATACATAGTATCGTTGAGCAAAGGGAGGTGCGCAGAGTGGGACAGCGATCAGATGCCAGGCAGAAGATGGTGCGGGCGGCCAAGCAGCTCATCCGGGAGCGCGGCTACGGCGCCACCGCCTTCTCCGATGTGCTCACGCTCAGCGGCGCACCGCGCGGCTCGGTGTACTTCCACTTCCCGGGCGGCAAGGCGCAGCTGGGGATGGAAGCGGCCGAGGCGCACGCCCACGAGCAGGTCGAGATCATCGACCGCGCCGCCGGGGAAGCCAACTCCGCGGCCCAGCTCATCGAGCGGTACGTCGATCTCGGCCGTGAGGGCATGGTGGCCGGCAACTACGGCCGGGGCTGCGGCGTTGCGCCCCTGGTAACCGAAGGGGCGGCGCAGGAGTCGGCCGAGCTGAGCGAAACCAGCCGCCGCGCATTCTCCGAGATGACCGACCGGCTGGTATTCCACTTTGCCGCGTTCGGCGTGGACCAGGCCGCGGCGCGCGTGCTTGCTGATGCCGTGATCGCCGGCGTGGAAGGCGCCATGATCACCTCCCGCGCGCTCCGCAGCCCGGCCCCGTACGACTCGGTGCGCGCCGTCCTGGTGAGCTACGCCGCGATGTTACGGAAGCGACGGATGGGACGACTCGCTGCGGAAATGTCAGTGGGGCGAGGCACTATAGGAACATGGCACCGAACTCGCCCGTGACCAGGGACACCGCCGCGCCGGACGGGGCGCTGGACGGATTCTCCCCGGCCACCCGGGCGTGGTTCGACGGGGCGTTCGCCGAGCCGACGCCGGCTCAGGCCGGGGCGTGGCGGGCGATCGGCAAGGGCGAGGACACGCTGGTGGTCGCGCCGACCGGTTCGGGCAAGACGCTGGCCGCCTTCTTGTGGGCGATCGACAAGCTGGCGGCGCTGCCGCCGCCGGCCGACCCGAAGCGGCGCACCCGGGTGCTCTACGTCTCCCCGCTCAAGGCGCTGGCGGTGGACATCGAGCGGAACCTGCGCGCGCCGCTGACCGGGATCGGGCACGCCGCGCACCGGCTGGGCCTGGACGCGCCGGACATCCGGGTGGCGGTGCGCACCGGCGACACCGCGGCCGAGGAGCGCCGGAAGCTGGCGGCCAAGCCGCCGGACATCCTCATCACCACTCCCGAGTCGCTCTTCCTGCTGCTCACCTCGCAGGCCAGGGAGACCCTGCGCGGGGTGGAGACGGTCATCCTCGACGAGGTGCACGCGGTGGCGGGCAACAAGCGCGGCGCCCACCTGGCCCTGTCCCTGGAGCGCCTCGACGCGCTGCGCGGGGAGGCGTCCCCCGCGACCGGCGAGGTCCCGGGGGGGTCTCCCCGCGGGCCAGCCGGGGGGGTTTCGGGGGGGTCTCCCCCCGGGCCAGCACAGCGGGTGGGGCTGTCGGCGACCGTGCGGCCGGTCGAGGAGGTGGCGACGTTCCTCGGCGGTACCCGCGCGGTCACCGTCGTGCAGCCGCCCAGCCCCAAGCGGATCGAGCTGCAGGTCGTCGTGCCGGTCGAGGACATGACCGAGCTGGACACGATGCCGGGACGCGACGCGGGCGAGGGGGACGACGGGGCCCCCGCGCCGCGGCGGTCCATCTGGCCGCACGTCGAGGAGCGGGTGCTCGACCTGATCGAGCAGCACAAGTCCACGATCGTGTTCGCGAACTCGCGGCGGCTGGCCGAGCGGCTGTGCGGACGCCTGAACGAGCTCGCCGCCGAGCGGGCCGAGGAGGCGCGGGAGGCGGACCTCGGACAGCTGTGGGAGACGCCGGGGGACGACGGCCCACTGGATACCCAGGCCAGCCTGGCCCAGGACGGCAGGGCACCGGGCAAGAACAAGAAGGTGCCGGCTGAGCTGATGGCGCAGGCCGGCGTGGGCCAGGGGGCGCCGGCCGAGGTCGCGCGGGCGCATCACGGCTCGGTGTCGCGGCAGGAGCGGGCCGAGATCGAGGAGGCGCTCAAGGCCGGGCGGCTGCCTGCCGTGGTGGCCACCTCCAGCCTGGAACTCGGCATCGACATGGGCGCGGTGGACCTGGTGATCCAGGTCGAGGCGCCGCCTTCGGTGGCCAGCGGGCTGCAGCGGGTCGGCCGGGCCGGGCACAACGTCGGCGATGTCTCCCGCGGCATCATCTTCCCCAAGTACCAGGGCGACCTGGTCCAGTCGGCCGTGGTGGCCGGGCGGATGCGGGCGGGCGAGATCGAGCAGCTGAAGATCCCGCACAACCCGCTGGACGTGCTGGCCCAGCAGATCGTCGCGATGACGGCGGTCGACGACTGGCGGGTGGACGACCTCGAGCAGATGGTCCGCCGGGCGGCGCCGTTCAGCGGGCTGACCAGGCCGATCCTCGAGGCCGTGCTGGACATGCTGGCCGGGCGCTATCCGAGCGAGGAGTTCGCCGGGCTGCGGCCGCGCCTGGTCTGGGACCGGGTGGCGGGCACCATCCGGGCCCGGCCGGGAGCGCAGCGGCTGGCCGTCACCAGCGGCGGGACGATTCCCGACCGCGGCCTGTTCGGCGTGTTCCTGGCCTCGGACAACAGCAAGCAGCCGCGCCGGGTCGGCGAGCTCGACGAGGAGATGGTGTACGAGTCGCGGGTCGGCGACGTATTCGTGCTCGGCGCCAGCTCGTGGCGGATCGAGGACATCACGCCGGACCGGGTGCTGGTCACCCCCGCCCCCGGGCAGGCGGGCAAGCTGCCGTTCTGGCACGGCGACACGCCGGGGCGCCCGGCCGAGCTCGGCCGGGCCATCGGGGCGGCCTGCCGCGAGCTGGCGGCGGCCGGGGAGCCGGAGGCGACGCGGCGGCTCGAGGAGGCCGGCCTGGACGAGCTGGCGGCGCGGAACCTGATCAGGTACCTCGCCGACCAGCGCGCGGCGACCGGCTACGTGCCCGATGACCGGACCCTGGTGGTGGAGCGCTTCCGCGACGAGCTCGGCGACTGGCGGGTGGTGCTGCACAGCCCGTACGGTGACCGGGTGCACGCGCCGTGGGCGCTGGCCATCGCGGCCCGGCTGCGCGAGCGCTACGGCGGCATGGACGTGCAGGCCCTGCACACCGACGACGGGATCATCATCCGGGTGCCCGACTCGGACGAGCCGCCGCCGACCGGGATCGCCCTGGTCGACCCGGACGACATCGGCGACCTGGTGACGCAGGAGGTCGGCGCCAGCGCGCTGTTCGCGTCCCGGTTCCGCGAGTGCGCCAGCCGGGCCCTGCTGCTGCCGCGCCGCCAGCCGGGCCGCCGCACGCCGCTGTGGCAGCAGCGGCAGCGGTCGGCGCAGCTGCTCGAGGTGGCGAGCCAGTACCCGGCGTTCCCGATCGTGCTCGAGACCGTGCGGGAATGCCTGCGGGACGTCTTCGACGTGCCCGCCCTGACCGCGTTGCTGCGCGACATCGCCGCCCGCCGCGTCCGCGTGGTGGAGGTAGAGACGCAGACACCGAGCCCGTTCGGTAAGTCCTTGTTGTTCAGGTATGTCGGTGCGTTCATGTACGAGGGTGACGCGCCGCTGGCCGAGCGCCGGGCCCAGGCCCTGTCGCTCGATCCGGCGCTGCTGGCCGAACTGCTCGGCCAGGACGGGCTGCGCGAGCTGCTCGATCCCGCCGTCATCGCGGACACCGAGCGCGACCTGCAGCACCTGTCGGAGAACCGCCGCTGCCGGGACCTGGAGGGCGCCGCCGACCTGCTGCGCACGGCCGGCCCGCTGACCGCCGACGAGGTGGCGGAGCGGTCCGCCGATCCGGTGGCCGCACGCGACTGGCTGGGCGAGCTGTCGGCGGCCCGGCGGATTATCCAGGTCAGGATCGCGGGGCAGCCGATGTGGGCCGCGATCGAGGACGCGGGACGGCTGCGGGACGCGCTCGGGGTGCCGCTGCCGGTCGGCGTGCCCGAGGCGTTCACCGAGCCGGTCGCGGACCCGCTCGGTGACCTGGTGGCCAGGTACGCCCGGACGCACGGCCCGTTCGCCGCCGACGCGACGGCGCAGCGGTACGGGCTGGGCGTGGCGGTGGTGATCCTGGCCCTGCGGCGGCTGGCGGCGAGCGGCCGGGTGGTCGAGGGCGAGTTCCTGCGGGCCGGCGCGGCCGGGGCCGGCGGCACCGAGTGGTGCGACGCCGAGGTGCTGAGGCTGCTGCGGCGGCGGTGCCTGGCCCGGCTGCGCAAGGAGGCGGAGCCGGTGCCGCCCGAGGTGCTGGCCAGGTTCCTGCCGGCCTGGCACGGGATCAGCGTGCCCGGTGCTGGCCAAGCACCGGCGGCGGCTGGCCCGGTGCCGGCCGACGCAGGGCGGACGCGGGCGCGGTCCTGGAGGTGATCGAGCGGCTGGGCGGGGCGCCGGTGCCGGCCTCGGCGCTGGAGACGCTGGTGCTGCCCGGGCGGGTGCCGGGCTACTCCCCCGCCATGCTCGACGAGCTGACCTCGGCGGGCGAGATCGTCTGGTCCGGGGCCGGAGCGCTGCCGGGCGGCGACGGCTGGCTGGTGCTGGCGCCCGCCGACGGCGCGCCGCTGCTGCTGCCCGAGCCGGCCGAGGTGAGCATGACCCCGCTGCACACGGCGGTGCTGGAGGCGCTCGCCGGGGGCGGGGCGCTGTTCTTCCGCATGCTCAGCGACCGGGCGGCCGGCCTGCTGGACGGTCCGGTGCCCACGGATGCCGAGATGGCGGACGCGATCTGGGACCTGGTCTGGGCCGGGCTGCTCACCAACGACACGCTCGGCCCGCTGCGGCTGATGCTCGGCGGCGGGGCGCCGCGACGGGCGGCCGCGCCCGCCCGGGCCGTGCCGCGGCCGCGTCCCGGCCGAGGCGGCCGCTACAGCTTCGGCCGCCCGTCGATGCCGGCCCGCACCGGGCCGCCGACGGTCAGCGGCCGCTGGTCACTGCTGCCGCCGCGCGACGACGCCGACCCGACCCTGCGGGCGCACGCGCTGGCGATGACGCTGCTCGACCGGCACGGCGTGCTGACCAGGGGCGCGGTGGCGGCCGAACGGATCGAGGGCGGCTTCGCCGCGGTGTACCCGGTGCTGCGGGCCATGGAAGAGGCCGGCCAGTGCCGCCGCGGCTACTTTGTCGAGGGCCTGGGCGGGGCGCAGTTCGCGCTGCCGGGGGCGGTGGACCGGATGCGGGCAATGGTCGGGGGGGCATGGGGGGGCGGGCAGCCCCCCCATGAGCGGGGGGCTCCGGGGGGTCGTCCCCCCGGGCCAGCATTGGTGCTGGCGGCGGCGGATCCGGCTCAGCCCTATGGGGCGGCGCTGCCGTGGCCGGACCGGCCCGGGGAGACGCCTTCCTCGCACCGGCCGGGGCGCAAGGCGGGGGCGCTGACCGTCCTGGTGGACGGCTCGCTGGTGCTGTACGTGGAACGCGGCGGCCGCACCCTGCTGTCCTGGACCGACGAGCCGGAACGGCTGGCGGCCAGCGCCGCTGCCCTGGCCGCCGCGGTCCGGGACGGCGCGCTGGGACGGCTCACGGTGGAGCGCGCCGACGGGGAGCGGGCCGGCGGCGACTCGCCGCTGACGCAGGCGCTCGAGGTGGCCGGGTTCCGGCCCACGCCGCGCGGGCTGCGGCTCCGCGCTAGTTAGTGTGGCCTGCACCGCAAGCACCGGGCCTGTAGGGTTGCGCAAGTATGACGGACTTCCCTGTGGGGGGATGATGACTGAGCAATCATCGGGCCACGGCCGCGACGACTGGAATCGCGACGGCTACGTCCCCGGCGAGCAGTATGCCGGCGAGCAGTATTACGACGAGGACGAGTCCGACTCCGGCGCGACCCGGCAGCGCCCGGTGACGCCGAGTGCGGGAACGCCCAGTGCGGGGCAGCCCAGTGCGGGACAGCCCAGTCCGGGAGCGCCCAGTCCGGGAGCGCCCTCCAGTTACGGGTACGGAGCGTCCGGTCAGGGCGGCTCGGGATACGGGTCATCGTCGGGCCAGAGCGCCCTGGACTACCCATCCTCGAGCCAGAGCGGTTCCGGGTACGGGTCGTCGGGCTCGAGCGCCTCTGGGTACGGGTCCTCGGCGTACGAGTCGCCAGGCCAGAGCGCGTCCGGGTACGGGGCGACGAGCTCGAGCGGTTCCGGGTACGGCTCGTCGAGCCCCAGCACCCCCGGGTACGGGTCGCCGAGCCCGAGCGGCTCGGGCTACGAGTCCGGTCAGAGCGCCTCCGGATACGGATCCTCCGCCCAGAGCGGCTCGGCGTACGGGTCGTCAGGGCAGAGCGGATCCGGGTACGGCGCATCGGGTCAGGGGGCCGTGCGGCCCGGCCAGGCGACGTCCGGCCAGGGAGCCAGCCCGCTGTGGCAGGCCGCGCCGTCCTCGGGTGCCCAGGGACGCAGCGCTCCGGGGCAGGCCGACGCCGGGACCGGGACCCCGCCGCCACCCGGGGCACCGCCGGGAACGCCGTCGATGGGTCAGTCCGGACGGGGCGCGCAAGCGATGGGCGGCGCGATGATGGCGTCGCCGCAGGCGGCGCACGCCCGCGGCTTCCTGTCCTCGCTGTTCGACTTCAGCTTCACCTCGTTCGTCACCACCAAGATCATCAAGGTGCTGTACGTCCTGATCACGGTGCTGGTGGCGCTGAGCTGGCTGGGCTACTCGGCCGTCGCGTTCCGGCTGAACGCGTTGTTCGGCGTGCTGGTGTTCGTTATCATCGGACCGCTGTTCGGCCTGATCGTGCTGGCGTTCTGGCGGCTGGTGCTGGAATCGTTCGTCGTGGTGTTCCGCATCGCGGAGGACCTGCGGGCGGTACGGGAACGCGGGGACCGCGCGAGCCGCTGAAGCCCGCGGCCTGCTGGCCGCTGTGACGATCTGGAACCCGGAGTCCGGCAATGGACTCCGGGTTCCAGCTGTTTCCGGCCGGTGCGGCTCAGTGCCCGTGTCCGGAGCACCAGGAGGCCGGTGCAGGTGGTCACCCTGATACAGGCGGTGCCCGTGGTATGACCGGCCGGTCGGCCGGAACCACCGCAACGCCACATCGCGGTGGCCAGGGACCGCGCTCCGAGCGCGTGAGGCGGCAGGGAGAGGGGGTGCGGGAGCGCGACATAGCGAGGGGGCAAAAAAGGACAACCGCGCTGCCACATCGCGGTGGCTGGCCGGGACGAGCCGCTTCCGGGGCCTGGTGGCATGACGGACGCTGGATCCATCATTTGCGCAGAGCCGCATCTCTTTCGGCGGCTGGTCTTGCTACCGCTAACTCAGCTATATATGTTGTTGCTATGAGTACGCGGGCGATGCAGGAGGCGACGTTCCTGATCCTGACCGCGCTGGCGGCGGGCAGCCAGCATGGGTACGGGATCATCGCCGACGTCGCCGAGATCTCCGGCGGCCGGGTCAGGCTGCTGGCCGGGACCCTGTACACGGCGCTGGAGCGGCTCCGGGCGGACGGGCTGATCGAGGTGGACCGGGAAGAGGTCGTGGACAACCGGCTGCGCCGCTACTACCGGCTCACGCCGGACGGCGAGAAGCGGCTGGCCGCCGAGGCGGCCCGGCTGCAGTCCCACGCCACGGCCGCGCTGCGGCGGCTGCGGGTGAACCCGGCGGGAGGCACGGCATGAGCGCGGTGCGGGTGAACACGGTGGGAGGCGGCGCGGCGTGAGCGGGGCGCGGGTGAACATGGTGGGAGGCGCGGCGTGAGCGGGGCGCGGGTGAACATGGCGGGAGGCGCGGCATGAGCGAACCCGGCCGGAACGAGCCCTCGATGAACGGGCCGGAGCTGGGCACGAGCGAGCCGGGCAGCCTGGAGCGCGGGTACCGGCGGCTGCTGGCCGCCTACCCGCGGTGGTTCCGGCGGGAGAACGGGGAGGAGATCCTGGCGGTGCTGCTGGCCTGCGCCCAGGACGGGCAGCGGCGGCCCAGCGGCGAGGCCACCCTCGACCTGCTCAAGGGCGCGGCGCGGATGTGGATGCGGCCCCGGCCGGGGCAGCCGCGCACGGTGTTCATCGCGATCCGGCTGATGTGGGCGGGCGCGTTGGCCGAGGCCGCCGTCGCGATCACCATCGTGGTGACCCTCGGGAGCGTCCGGGCGGCGGTGGTGCACGCCTATCCCCCGGCCTGGCCCTCCGTCGCAGCACCAGCTGATCGCCGCGGTGGCGGAGGCGCCGCTCGTCATCGCCCTGTGGCTGTGGACGGCCTGGGCGAACGGCCGGGGCAAGAACCGGGGCCGGGCCGCGCTCGCGGTGTTCTTCGGCATCGACAGCCTGGCCGTGCTGGCGGCGGTGTCCGCGGATGGCCTCACCTACGCACCGGCCGACATAGCGGCCGGGATGGTCAGAAGGCGGGCAGCCGGCCGCGCGGCCAGGCCCGGGGCCGAGGAGGCGAAGAAGCCCGCGACGGCGTGCCAGCCGCCCGCGGCCAGGCACGCCGTGCCCGGCCAGCGGAGCCGCACTGTGTACGGCAGCCGCGGTCGGAGGAGACACGCCCGGGCGGGCGGCAGCGCAAGGCATCGCAGAGCGTCCGACGAGGCGGTGCGCAAGTGATCGCCAGCGCCCAGCCGACGACCCGGAGGCAGAACAGGTCGATCACGGCCGACAGGTAGAGCCAGCCCTCAGAGGTCAGGATGTAGGTGATGTCCCCGACAGAGCGCGGGGTGCCAGGCCGCGGCGCGAATCGCGCGGAGCAGGTGCGGGGCGCGCACGGCCGGGTCCGCGATGGTCGTGGCGACAGCGCTGCGGGCGGCGGCCCAGCCGGAGGCGCGCATCAGCCGCGCGACGCGCCGCTCCCGCAGCCGGAGCCCCGCGGCGCAGCTCCGGGTGGACCCGCGGTGCCGAGGGCGCGACCGGATGGAGCGGAGACAGGCGGTGAGCGCCGCGCCGAACAGCCCGCGGCGAGAGGCCGCCGGGCGCGCGGTAGTAGGCGGCGCGGGAGACCCCAGCAGGGGGGGCACGCCGCGACCGCGGCCCCGCGGCGACGGGAGGGCCCCACCGGGCCCCGCGAAAAAAGCGGCCGCCCGCGAGGACGGCGCGGGCAGCGACCGGCCCCGCGAGCGGGCCAGCCGGCCGCCGGGTGGCGCGGGACGGCACAGAGAGGGGAGGAAGGGAGGAGGGGGGGGAGGGGCAGTGCCTCATCGGGCTGATCGTGGTGTTCCTCGTCTTCAACCCGGCGTCCAGCCGGCACTACCGTACCTCCATGCGGAACACGTCCTCGCTGGCCTAGGCGGTTACGGCCTAGGCTCGGGGCTGTGACAGCTGAGCAGGAGCGGACGGCCAAAGCGCGGCGGATGGAAGAGGTCATCCGCGGCTACTTCGACGCGTGCAATACCGGTGACGCGGACGCGGTGGCGAAGTTCTTCGCCCCGGGCGGGGTGCACTACTTCCCGCCGGACATGTACGACGGGCCGTTCCGGGGCGGCGAGACGATCGGCGCCAAGTGGTCCTGGGCGGTGCAGACCCTGGGCTCGCGGTGGACCGTGGACGAGATCATCTGCGACCCGGACACCGACCGGGCGGTGATCGAGTGGACGCACGAGAAGACCAAGGTCGGCGTGGTGCTGCGCGGCGACGAGTGGTACCACTTCGACCCGGACACCGGGCTGATCGCCGAGATCCGCGCCTACTACGCCTCGCCGCAGGCGGCCGGTCTTGACCGGCTCGAGCTGGGCGGCTATCCCTACGCCGAGCGTGGTTATGCCGCCACCTGAGCGCGCGTACGCCGGCCCGTATAAGGGACTGCTGCTCGACATCGGCGGGGTGGTGCACCGCACCTCCATGTACCTGGCCGGGCGGCTGGCCGAGGCCGAGCCGGCGCTGCGGCCGGTGCTCGAGCGGATCGGCCCGCTGGGCACCGAGCGGGACGAGCTGTGGCAGCGGCTGCTCAGCCGGCAGGTCAGCGAGCGGGAGTACTGGGCGCAGCGGGCGGCTGAGTTCGGCGCCGCGGTCGGCGAGACCTGGGATACCCGGGCCCTGATCAACCGGCTGTACGACCGGCCCGAGCGCGACTACCTGTGCACCGAGACGATCGACCTGATGAACGACACCAAGGCGGCCGGGCTGCCGCTCGGCGCGCTGACGAACGACCTGGCCGCGTTTCACGGGCCCGGCTGGGTCGAGCGGCAGGAGCACCTGAAGCTGTTCGACATCATCGTCGACGCCAGCCTCACCGGGGTGCTGAAGCCGGACCCGCGCGCCTTCGCCACCGCCGCCGAGGCCCTCGGCCTGCCCGCGGAGCAGATCGTGTTCCTCGACGACATGCCGTGGAACGTCGAGGGCGCCCGCCAGGCGGGCCTGGCGGCCGTCCGGGTGCCGTGGGACAACCCGGCCCCCGCCATCGACACTGCCCGGGACCTCCTCGGGCTCGGTCCCCGCCAACCACTCCCCCGCTAACCACAAGGAGCAAGGCATGCCACTCGTCCGCATCGACATCATGGAAGGCCGCCCGCCGGAGAAGATCCGCGAGCTGCACGGCCGGGTCGCCGCCCTGGTGGCGGAGATCCTGGACACGCCGATCGAGCGGGTCCGCACCTACATCACGCAGTTCCCGCCGGAGGGCTGGGGCATCGGCGGCGTGCCCGCCGACGTGTCCCGCGCCGACGAGGTCGCGGCCCGCCGGGAGGCGGCGGCGCAGCGGGCGGCTGGTACATGACAGCTTCCGAGCAGGCTGTCGTCGTCGGGGCGACCGGGACCATCGGGCGGGCGGTGATCCGGCGGCTGACCCGGCGCGGGCTGGCGGTGGTCGCGGTGGCGCGATCCAAGGACGCGCTGGACGAGCTCGCGGCGGCGCACGAGCTGATTACGCCGTGCCCGGCCGACATCGGCAGCAACGAGGCGATCGGGGCCATCAGCTCGACGCTGACCGGCCCGGTGCGGATGGCGGTGTTCGCGGCCGGGCTGCCGGTCCGCGGATCGGCCGACACCATCGATCCGGACGCGCTCGCCGTCGGCGCCAACATCAAGGCCGGCGGCCTGCTGCGGCTGCTGCACGCGGTCCGCGACCGGCTGGTCCCCGGGTCGCGGTTCGTGACGTTCGCCGGCTCGCTCGGCCTGGAGCCGCGGGCGCACGAGGCCGGCCCGGGCGCGGTCAACGCGGCCGTATTCAACCTGATGCGCCAGATCAGCCTGCTGTACGGGCCGCGCGGGGTGACCGCGCACACGCTCAGCCCGGGCCCGGCCGACACGCCGCGGCTGCGCCGGATCGTGGCCACGGTCGCCGCCGAGCGGGGCGCCGCCGAGGACGAGGTCTGGCAGGAGTACGTGGCGCAGAACTCGCTGGGCCGGCTGCCGACGACGGACGAGCTGGCCTGGGCGGTGGAGATGCTGCTGGACCCGGAGGCCAGCGTGCTGCACGGCAGCGTGCTCTACCTGGACGCGGGCGGCCATCGCGGGATCCACTGAGGATGCACGGAGAGGTGGCGGCGGGGCGGGGACGGAACTCGTTCGGTCGAAAGGTCTTAAAGGTCTTTTTCAGGGCGCGTAGCCCAGCCGGCGGGAGATGAGCCGGGCTGACTCGACCACCAGCGTGGTGGCCCGGCGCATCATCGAGCGCATCCGGGCGCTGTCGCCGACGACGCTGACCGCGGCCATGACCGTGCCGTCCCGGCCCCGGATGGGCGCGCCGACCGAGACGATGCCGCGGTGCCCTTCCTCGTTGTTCTGCGCCCAGCCGCGCCGGCCCACCTCGGTCAGCTCGGACAGCAGCCGGCTCTTGTCGGTGATGGTCCACGGCGTGACCGCCCGGGGCTGCCAGTCCTCGAGCCGCCGGCCTAGCTCGTCCGGCGGCAGCGCGGCGAGCAGGATCTTGCCCGAGCTGGTGGTGTGGGCGGCGAGCCGGTGCCCGACCTGGCGGAAGATGGGGAGCAGGTTGTGGCTCTCCAGCCGTTCGACGTAGACGACCTCGAGGCCGTCGAGGACGGCCACGTGCACCATCTCGCCGGTCTCGTGCCGCAGCGTGGTGAGCACCGGCAGCGCCGCCTGGTGCAGGTCCACGTGCTCGGTGACGCGGCTGCCCAGCTCGTACAGGACCAGGCCGAGACGGTACCGGCCGGGAGTGCTGCCCCGCTCGAGCAGCCGCTCGGCGGTCAGCGTGGTGACCAGCCGGTGCACGGTGCTCTTGCCCAGGCCGAGCTGGCGGGACAGCTCGGTGATGCCGAGCTCCTGGCCGGCCCGGGAGAACGCGCGCAGCACGCGGGCCGCGTTGCGCACCGACGCCAGCGTGGTCCGGTCGGACTGGCCGACCGTGGCCGGCTCGCTGGTCGTCATGGGCCTCACCGTAACTCTGTTCCGCTCTGCGGGACAACAGCATTGGTGTCGCAGGCAGAACAGCCGTACGTTCTGGGAAATCCCGGTAGGCCCTGGGGGTCAGGTGGCACAGATCTTGTGGTTCGAGAATTTCCAGCCCGAGGACACCGGGGTGCTGGGCGGTAAGAACGCATCCCTCGGCACCCTGACCGGCGCCGGGCTGCCGGTGCCGCCCGGTTTCGCCGTCTCGGCGGACTGCTACCGCAAGGCCCTGGCCGACAACGGGCTGACCGGGCAGATCGACGCCCTGGTGGCCGGGGTCGACCCGCGCGATACCGGGTCGGTGGCGGAGGCCGGGTCTCGCGCCAGGGAGCTGATCGGCTCGGTGGGGATGTCGGCCGCGCTGGCGGAGGCTCTCGCGGCCGCTTACGCGCGGCTGGGCTCGCAGTGCGGCGACGACGCCGTGCCGGTCGCGGTCCGGTCCTCGGCGACCTGCGAGGACCAGCCGGACGCGAGCTTCGCGGGCGAGCACGACACCTACCTGTGGGTGCGCGGCGCCGAGGCGGTCGCGGCGCACGTGCTGCGCTGCTGGGCGAGCCTGTTCACCGACCGCGGCATCGCCTACCGGCTGGAGCGAGGGTACGGCCAGCACGGCGCGGCGATGAGCGTGGGCGTGCAGCAGATGGTGCGGCCGCGGGCGGCCGGGGTGGCGTTCACCCTCAACCCGCTGGACGGCGACCGGTCGCAGATCGCCATCGACGCCTCCTGGGGCTTCGGCGAGGCCGTGGTCAGCGGCGAGGTCACCCCGGACAACTTCCTGGTCGACAAGGTCATGGGCACGATCGGCCGGCGCACGATCTCGGCCAAGACGCTGGAGTACCGGCTCACCGATGCCGACACGGTGACGGCGGTGGAGGTCCCGGCTGACCGGCAGTCGGTCCCGTGCCTGACCGACGACGAGATCGCGGCCGTGGCCCGGCTGGCGCGGCGGGCGGAGAAGCACTACCGCTGCCCGCAGGACGTGGAGTGGGCCATCGACTCGGTCTCCGGGGAGGTCCTGCTGCTGCAGAGCCGGCCGGAGACGGTGTGGAGCCGCCGCCCCCGGCCGCAGGGCGGGACGGGCATCGCGGACCCGATCACCAGCATGGTCCAGACCATGCTGCACCCGGTATCCGGCGGCGGCCATGCGGGGCATGGCTAGTCCGGCCGGCGCTTGAATCAGTACCACCACCCGGCGTCCATGGCGGCCGCCGGGAGCGAATTTTCAGGAGGAACACGATGGCTGACCGCTTCCCCAGCCCGTTCGAGATGCCGACTCCTCCTGGAGCGGAGGGATGGCAGGACCTGTACGCGTACTCCACGGTGTTCAGCGAGGACCGCAGGGAGTACGAGGACGCGACGTTCTGGTTCATGGACGGCGTGCACACGCCGGAGGTCATCCCGCCCTGGGACGCGACCATCTTGGAGTTCGCGATCATCGGGCTGTCCCAGTACAACACCAGGCATTACGTGATCCCGCCGGCCCTGGGCGTGGACCTGCGCTTCCTCAACGGCTACATGTACCTCTCCCCCGTCGGCGTGGCCGACCCGGAGGAGATCGGCGCGCGGGTACCGGAATTCGCCGAGCGGGCCGGGTACTACTTCCAGAACTGGGACCGGCTGTACGCGGCGTGGATGCCCAAGGTCCGGGCGCTCATCGACGAGCTCGAGTCGATCTCGTTCTCGCCGCTGCCGCACCGGGAGGACATGGCCGTCATCACCGAGGGGCGCGGCACCGGCAGCGCGCTCGACCTGCTGTCCACCTACAGCCGGCTGGTGGACCTGACGCTGAAGCTGTGGCACTACCACTTCGAGTTCCTCAACCTCGGCTACGCCGCCTACCTGGACTTCTTCGGCTTCTGCAAGCAGCTGTTCCCGTCCATCCCGGACCAGGCGATCGCCAAGATGGTGGCCGGCATCCAGGTCGACCTGTTCCAGCCGGACGACGAGATCAAGAAGCTGGCTCAGCTCGCGGTCGAGCTGGATCTTGTTTCTCACTTCGCGGGCTCGTCGCCGGCGTCCGAGGTCTTCGCCGGGCTGCGCGGCGACGCGCAGGGCGACAAGTGGCTGGCCGCCTGGGAGCAGGCCAGCCAGCCCTGGTTCAACTTCTCGGCCGGCAGCGGCTTCTACCACAGCGACAAGGTGTGGCTGGAGAACCCGGACATCCCGCTCGGCTTCCTGCGCACCTACATCGCCAAGGTGCAGCGCGGCGAGACGCTGGAGCGGCCGATGGAGGCCGTCATCGCCGAGCGCGAGCGGATCGTGGCCGAGTACAGCGAGCTGATCGACAGCGACGAGGACCAGGCGACGTTCCAGGCCAAGCTGGGGCTGGCCCGCACGGTGTTCCCGTACGTGGAGAACCACAACTTCTACGTCGAGCACTGGGGTCACTCGGTGATCTGGCGCAAGATGCGCGACCTGGGCCGGGTGCTCGTTTCCGCTGGCTTCATCGTGGACGCGGACGACATCTTCCTGCTGTCGCGGCATGAGGTGCCCGAGGTGCTGTTCGACTACTACCACGGCTGGGCGGTGGGCGTGCCGTCGCGCGGTCCGTCGTACTGGCCGCCGGAGATGGAGCGCCGCAACGGGATCATGAACGCGCTGCGGAACTGGTCGGCCCCGCCCGCCCTGGGCACGCCGCCCGAGGTGATCACCGAGCCGTTCACGGTCATGCTCTGGGGCGTCACCTCGGACAGCGTCAAGCAGTGGCTCGGCGGTTCGTCCGGACGACGGCAGCCTGTCGGGCTTCGCGGCCTCGCCGGGCATCGCCGAGGGCCCGGCCCGGGTCATCCTGTCCGCCGACGGCATCGCCGACCTGCAGGAAGGCGAGGTCCTGGTGGCGCCGCTGACCGCGCCGTCGTGGGCACCGGTGTTCGGCAAGATCGCGGCGACGGTGACCGACGTGGGCGGGATCATGAGCCACGCCGCCATCGTGTGCCGCGAGTACGGGCTGCCGGCGGTGACCGGCACGGCGTTCGGCACCAAGACCATCAAGACCGGCCAGCGGGTGCGCGTGGACGGCAATACGGGCTCCGTCACCATCATCGATTGACCTAGTACCTGGAGTGTTCCCATGCTGACGGCCGAGCAGAACGACGAGCTGACCCAGGTCGCCCGCGGTACCCCGATGGGCGAACTGCTACGGCGCTACTGGTACCCGGTCGCGTTCACCCGCGAGCTCGAGGAGTTCCCGGTCAAGGCCGTGCGGCTTGCTCGGCGAGGACTTCGCCCTGTTCAAGACGCCGCGCGGCCGGTACGGCCTGGTGCCGGAGGCCTGCCCGCACCGGCGGGCGTCGCTGGCCTACGGCGTGGTGGAGGCGGACGGGCTGCGCTGCCCGTATCACGGCTGGATGTTCGGGACGGACGGCTCGTGCCTGGACCAGCCCGCGGAGCGGGAGGAGACCAACTTCCGCTCGCGGGTGTCGGCGCAGGCCTGCGCAGCGTCCAGGAGATGGGCGGGCTGATCTGGGGGTACATCGGGCCTCAGCCGGCGCCGGAGCTGCCGCGGTTCGACGTCTTCGTGATGGACGGCGTGCGGGACATCGGCTGGGCCGACCTGCCCTGCAACTTCGTCCAGATCATGGAGAACGCGGTCGACCCGCACCACACCGAGTGGCTGCACGGCCGGTTCTTCGAGTTCATGGCGCGGCATCAGGGGTTCGACGCGCCGGCCTCGTTCGGTAAGAAGCATGTGAAGGTGGGCTTCGACGCGTTCGAGTGGGGCATCATCAAGCGCCGGGTGGTCGAGGGCGCGTCCGAGGAGGACGACGACTGGAAGATCGGCCACCCGCTGGTGTTCCCCTACAACATGCGGGTCGGCGGGGCGAACATCGAGCAGATGCAGATCCGGGTGCCGATCGACCGGACCACTACCCGGTTCATGCTCTACACGACGCACGCGCCGGAGGGCGTGGAGTACCCGGCGCAGCCTTCGGTGCCGGATTACCAGATCCCCGTGTATGACTCGAACGGGCGGCACCGGGTGGATTACGTCGAGGGCCAGGACATGATGGCCTGGGTGACCCAGGGGCCGATCACCGACCGGACGGTGGAGCACCTGGGGCGTTCGGACGTCGGGGTGACGCTGCTGCGGCGGATGTTCAAGGAGAACATGGCCGCGGTGGCCCGGGGCGAGGATCCGCTCGGGGTGTACCGGGACTACCGTGTCGCGGATTGACCTGCCGTGCGAGAAGAACAAGTTCGACGCGGGCGGGTCGTTCGCCATCCAGTTCATCGACCGGGCTTCGTCGCGGTTCAGCCCGCAGGCGGACGCGCTGAAGAAGCGGTGGCCCGGGGCGAGGATCCGCTCGGGGTGTACCGGGATTACCGTTCGCGTATTGATCTTCCCTGTGAGAAGAACAAGTTCGACGCGGGCGGGTCGTTCGCCATCCAGTTCATCGACCGGGCGTCGTCGCGGTTCAGCCCGCAGGCTGACGCGCTGAAGAAGCTGCACATCAAGGCGCACGAGAACAAGAAGGCCGCGGCCGGGTGACGGCTTTTTCTGGGGCCCCGGCGGGCCCTGACGTTCACCGGGGCTGGTTCCCGCTGGACGCGGAGCGCCACCGGCGGGACGCGCCACGGTACTGCCCCGGGTGCGCGGCGGCGCTGTCGCTGGCCGACGGCGGGCACGGGCTGGTGACCGAGTACTGGACCGGACAGGATCGCGTGTTCGTGTGCTTCTGCGGGGCGTGCGGCTGGTCCGGTGACATCGTGCTGGCCGCTCGCGTCATCGGGCACGAGGCGGAGGACTGAGACCTTCGGTCAGCGTCCCGACACCGGGGCGCGTGGTACTGATGTTGCCCTTGATGAGGGCTCCCATCAGGACCTAGCGGGGCCCAAACGACATCAATGTGGCATCGATGCTGCTATTACGACATCAATGTGACATTGATGTCGTTATCGGGGAGCCAAACTGGTGGGGTCTCTGGGGTGAATGTGCCGACTGGGATGTGAGCTCGGGGTTAGGCCGGTCGGCTCGGCGGGGGTGGGGTCGGCGGCTCGGGCGTGGGGTCGGCGGCTCGGCGGGGGTGGGGTCGGCGGCTCGGGGGCATCGTCGGCTGTCTCATGATCGCGGGCAGAAATGGCCGCATGGAGGCCAAAAGTGCCCGCGATCACGAGATGGAGGCGTGCGGCGCCGGGCGCCAGCGGTAGCTGGGTCAGTCGTAGGCGACGAACATGGTGACGCCGCCGGTGGCGAAGTTGGGGACGTCGGCGGTGGCGGCCTGGGCTTCGGGTGAGCCCAGGGCGGCGCCCATGGCTTCCTGCGGAGGGGAAGCTGAGCTCGGCGATCAGGTAGTAGGGCGGCTGCGAGCCGTCCAGGGACGCGAGGTGGCGGTAGGTGTAGCTGGTCATGCCGGGGATCTTCTCGGCCAGCGGGGCATGGGTGGACGTTGTAGTGGGCGTCGAAGGCGGCCGGGTCGGTGGGGTGGCCGTAGCAAACCGTCAGCACGTGCATGGGCGCGTCCTCTCAGCGTGGGCTAGGTCTCTGAAGATGTATTTTGCCGCCATGGCGGCCGGGTTCCACTCGGTGGGGGTCGATTGGGTGGTGGTGACGGTGACCGGGCGGGCCTGGACGATGCAGATGGGCTCGCCTTCGCGGCGGTGCCGGTCCAGGACCCATTCCACGTCGACCGGGTAGCCGTAGTGACGCTCGACGGCCAGGACCGCGTCGGTGATGGCGGTGATCTGCTCGTCGTCGAGGACCCGCTGGCTGACCAGGCGGGCGGGCATGTCGGTCTCGACGACGCGGCCGGCCGCGTAGTCGAACGCGGACACCACGGTCTTGTCCGCGACCTGGTACTTCAGGATGCGGCCGTCGGCCTTGCCGACCTCGACGTGGTCCGGCGTGACCAGGCCCTGGACCACGGCCTCGCCCCAGCCCCAGTTGGTCTCGATGACGACGCGGTCGGTCTTCCCGGTGACCGGGTGGACCGAGAACGCCACCCCGGACGCCCGGGCGTGGATCAGCTCGATGACGCCGACGGCCATCGGCATGTCCGCGTAGTGCAGGCCCGCCCGGAGCCGGTAGGACACGGCGCGCGCGTTGAACAGGCTGGCCCAGCAGTCCCGGACCGCGCCGAGCACCCGTTCGGGTCCGGACATCCCCAGGTAGCTGTCGAAGATCCCGGCGAAGCTGGCGGTGCCGGAGTCCTCGCCGATCGCCGAGCTGCGCACGGCGGCCGGGACGTTGATCTCGAAGCAGCGTGAGCACAGCTCCTCGTAGGCGTCGCCGATCAGCGCGGCCAGGTCCGCGCTCATCGCGCGGCGGCCGACCTCGGCGCGGATGGCAGCCGCGGCCGTCTCGATCCTGGCCGGCTCGGCGCCGGGGCCGAGCCCGTCCAGCGCGGCGTCGGCGAATTCGGCCAGGCCGGCCTGCTCCCAGTGCCGCCGGAACGCCGCCACCGTGACGGTGAACCCCCTGGGCAGGTTCACGCCCGCCTGGTACAGCTCGGCGAGCCGTCCCATCTTGGCGCCGCAGGCGCCGATCGCCTGGTCGGGGGCGATGTCGTCCACCCAGGCGATCGCGCCGGATGGCGGGATGGGGTCAGGCAATGCGTTCAGCCTCACCCGTTCGGTGCCTGCTTTTTCAGCACCGTTACCCGGCCGGTGGTGCCGTCGACTTCCACGTCGTCTCCGTCGGAGATGACCACGGTGGCCAGGCCGGTGGCGGTGACGGTGGGCACGCGGTACTCCCGGCCGACGATCGCGGCGTGGGACAGGGTGCCGCCGCCGTCGCAGACGCAGGCGGCGATCTTGGCGAACGCCGGGGTCCAGTTCGGCGAGGTCGACTCGCACACCAGCACGTCGCCCGGGCTGAGCTGGTGCAGGTCGTCGGCGTTGTGCAGGACCCGGGCGGGGCCGCGGCCGGTGCCCTTGGACGCGGGGACGCCGGTCAGGGTCCTGACCTCGCTGTCGGACCCGGCCGCCTCGACGGCGCGCAGGAAGTGGCTGTTCAGGCCGAAGATCTCGATCAGGATCGGGTCGTTCACCGACTCCGGGATGGTGCCGACCACCTTGGGCAGGGACGGGCGGCGGTCCAGCCAGTAGTCGAAGTACTGCTTGCGCTGCTCGACCAGGCTGCGCAGCCCCGGCGTCGTAGGGGCGGCGGCCGGCCGAGACGTCCATGATCTCCGGCCAGAACAGGTAGAGGGTGTCGTCCTGGTGGTCCGCGCCGATGCGGCCGGCGATGGCCTGGCAGGCCCACCGCATGGGCAGGGAGATCCGCAGGTCGATGTAGTAGTTGTGGTCGTCCTGCCACCACGGGAAGTTCGCCGCCCGGCAGGAGGCCAGGCCGCCGTCGAAGAGCTTCTGCTCGTCCAGGGTCAAGGTGGAGCGGGCCGCGTCGACGGCCTCCTCGCGTTCCTCGATGGCGGCGTTGCGGGCTTTCTCGAAGTCGTGGACGGTGTCCTTCTGCAGGAACGACTTGATCATCCCCAGCGCCGGGGTGGGGTCCTCGTTCCAGCTCGGCAGCGCGATGTCGCACGAGCCTTCCGTCCGGTAGCCGTAGACCTGGAGGAAGTCATCGAACGTGGTCAGCCAGGTGCTGGCGCTGCCGCCGTGGGCAGACAGCGCGGAGCGGAGCTGGCCCGCGTCGCTCGAGGCGAAGACCTGGTCGAGCCCGGCTGAGCGGGCGGCGCTGGTGAGGCGCCACAGCTCGCGGTCGGTTTCCATGATCTTGGTGTCGTAGCCCTGCAGGAACTTGCCGATCTGGCCCGGGTCCAGGCCGAGCTCGGTGCACATGCTGTAGAAGCCGATGTAGTTGGCCAGCAGCGGGTACATCACCTGGAAGTGGATCTCGAAGGCGCGCTTGTGGTACTGGCGGGCCTGGATGAGGTTCTCCCGCAGGTCCGTCAGGGACAGCGCGGAATGGTCTACGCCGCGGAAGAAGTCCCAGCTCTCGTTGACCTCCTCCCGCATGTCGCCCCAGATGCCGTCGAAGTTCTGCAGGAAGGGCGGCAGGCTCCGCTCGAGGCGCCGGGCGCGCTGGCCGATCTCCCGCACGTCGTTCACCGGCAGCGGTGAGCCGTAGGTGTGGGTGCCGCCGAGACGGCAGGTGATGCCGCGGCCGGGTGGCAGGGGCATCTGTTCGGCGGCCAGCTGGGAGGCCCAGTTGTAGCCGTCCTCGTTCCAGATCAGGCCCATCGGGGTCAGGCCGCGCGGCCAGTGGAAGTCGAGGAACCAGAAGTTCTCCTCGTCTTCCTTGCGGAACGTCTGGACCGGGTCGATGTACCAGGGCGCGTGCGTGTAGCTGGGCTTGAAGCCGGGATACCACTCGTCGCTGATGAACTCGTCGACGGGTATGACCGTGGCCATTGCGGCTCCTTGGACTCATCGGGCTTCGATGTCCAGAAGGTTTCACTGCCGTTTCACCCTGGCAACGTGTGCGTTCCTCAGGGAGGAACGCTGATCAGTCGCGGGCGGGGACGCTGAGCGGCTCGGCGTCGTCGCCGGGGACCTCGGGGACGGCGGCGTCGCGGCGGCTCAGCTTTGACGGCCACCAGTTCCACCGGCCGAGCAGCACGACCGTGGACGGAACCAGCAGGGTGCGGACGAGGAAGGTGTCCATCAAGATGCCCAGCGCCAGGCCCGCGCCGACGTCACGGAACTGGTTGGATCCCTGCTGGGCGCCGACGATGGCGAAGACCGAGAACGTGCCGCCGAGCACCAGGCCGGCCGAGGTGACCGTGGTGCCGGTGGCGACGAGGGCGCGGCTCACCGCCTCCTTCAGCGGATAGTGCTGCGCCTCCTCCCTGATCCGGCTCATCACCAAGATGTTGTAGTCCTCCCCCAGCGCCAGCAGGAAGACGAACATCAGGAAGGGCAGGAAGAAGACCAGGCCGCCGTCCCCGGCGAGCTTGATGAACACCAGGACCGACAGGCCCAGCGCGGCCAGGTAGGACAGGCCGACCGAGACGATCAGGTACAGCGGCGCGATCAGGCTGCGCATGACCAGGGCGAGCAGGAACCCGATGACCACGATGGCGATCGGGATCACGGTGGCCAGGTCGCTGTTGGAGACGCTGCTGATGTCGTAGATGGCCGGGGCCTGGCCGCCCACGCCGTAATCGGTGGCGCCGATGCTCTTCATCACCGTGGCCGCCTCGGCGCGGACCGCGGGGACGGCGTTGGTGGCGGCGGTGGTGGACGCGTCGCCCGCCTTGAGGCCGGTCTCGAACTGCACGGTGCGCCCGTCCGGGGAGATGTACAGGGCGGTCGCACGGTACAGCTGGTAGCCGATAGCCGGGACGCCAGTGCCCGCGGGTGGCGTGGCCGGCAGTGACTGAGGCGCCCCCAGCTTGGCGTGCAGGGCGGTGAGCTGGGCGGGCGTGAACGTCGCGCCGTTGGGGTTCAGCGGGCCGGCCACCGAGGTGAACAGGCCGCTGGCCTCGAGCTGGCCGCGGGCCGTCTGCATCGCCTGCAGGTCATTCCAGACGGGCTGCTTGAGCTGGTAGATGATGCTCGTCGGGTTGGCGCTGGTGTTCGGGAAGTGGGCGGACAAGATCGCCGCGCCGGCCGCCGAGTCGGAACCGGACGGCGCGTTGGTCTGCCCGCCGAACCCGGACGCCGTGTTCGCGCTGGCCGCGATGGCCAGGCCGCCGAAGATGATCACGCCGGTCACCAGGGTGGGCACCGGGTGGCGGATGATCCGGACCGCGACGCGGCCCCAGACGCCGGCCTTGCCCGTGCCGGCCAGGGTCTTGCTCGGCCAGAACACCGCCCGGCCGAAGATGGCCAGCAGCGCGGGGAGCAGGGTCAGCCCGGCCAGCAGCATCACGACGACGCCGATGGCCAGCGGGATGCCCAGGTCGGAGTAGAACTCGAAGCTGGCGGCGAGCAGGGACAGCAGCGCCGCGATGACGGTGGCGGCGGAGAACGTGATCGACTCGCCGACCCGTTCGACCGCCGCGATCACCGCCTCCTTGCGGTCAAGCCCCGAGCGCAGGTTCTCGCGCGTCCGGAAGACCAGGAACAGGCCGTAGTCGGTGCCCGCGCCGAGGACCAGCACGATCAGCAGGATCTGGGCCAGCGGCGACACCTTCAGCCCATGCTGCGCGGCCTCGCCCACCAGCGGTCCGGAGATGGCCACGGCCAGGAAGGCGGGGATCAAGGTGACGAACGGGGCGAGCAGGGCGCGGAACACCAGCAGCAGCAGCACGAGGATGAACACGACCGACAGCAGCTGGATCTGGTTGTCGGTGTTGCCCGATTTGGCCTGCTGGTCCACGTTGATGGCGAGGGGGCCCGCCAGGTGCACGGACAGGCCCGACGGCGGGCCGTCCTTTTTGATCTGCGTCCGCAGGTCGTCGACCAGCGTGGTCAGGCCGCTGCCGGATCCGCCCTGGCTGACGTTGGACAGCACTTGGAGCTGCGCGGCCTGCCCGTCGGGCGAGCGGCCGAGGTCACGCACCTTGACGACCGTCGAGACCTTGCCCAGGTCCTGCTCCAGCTTCTGCAGCCAGGCCTGGTCCGCCGCGGTGAGCGCGCCCTGAGGCGGACGCGGCCACCACCGGAACCGGCGTGAGGGTCGACCCGCCCAGCGGCCCCGCCAGCTTCAGGGCGTGCTCGCTGGGCGCGCTGGCCGGGAGGAAGTTGGCGTTGTTGCCCTGGGTCACGCTGGACAGCGACGGCAGGGCCTGTGGCACGGCGACGGCCGCGATGATCCACGCCACCAGCACGAACCAGCGGAACCTGACTGCGAAAGAACCGATGCTCCGGAAAACCCCGTGAATACGCACGCGCGGAGGTTACTAGACAAAAGCTGAGGCCCGGCTGAGGCTGGCTTTCGTCCGCGTGTCGGGCTGGTGGCCAGTTCCGTAACGGGCTGGCTGGCGCCGCCGGGGAGATGACGTTGAGCGGGTGGTGGCAGGCGGCCAGGTGGCCGGCGCTGCCCTGTTCGGTCAGCGGGGGTTCGGTCGTGCCGCAGATTTCCGTGGCGTAGCGGCAGCGCGGGTGGAAACGGCAGCCGGAGGGCGGCAGGATCGGGCTCGGCACGTCTCCCTCGAGCACGATCTGTTTCCGGGCGGCAGACAGGTCCGGGTCCGGGATCGGGACCGCGGACAGCAGCGCCTCGGTGTAGGGGTGGACCGGGCGCTGGTAGAGCTCCTCGGCGGGCGAGATCTCCACGATCTTGCCCAGGTACATGACCGCGACCCGGTCCGAGACGTGCCGCACCACGCCCAGGTCGTGGGCGATGAAGATATAGGTGAGGTGCAGCTCGTCCTGCAGGTCATCGAACAGGTTGATGACCTGCGCGCGGATCGAGACGTCGAGGGCGGAGACGGGCTCGTCGGCGATGATCAGCCGCGGGTGCAGGGCCAGGGCCCGGGCGACCCCGATCCGCTGGCGCTGGCCGCCGGAGAACTCGTGCGGGTAGCGGTTGAGGTGCTCCGGCGACAGCCCGACGAGCTCGAGCAGCTCGCGTACCCGGCGCCTGATCTGGTCGCGGTTCCCGTAGCGGTGGATGCGCAGCGGCTCGGAGAGTATCTCGCCGACCCGCTTGCGCGGGTTGAGCGACGCGTAGGGGTCCTGGAACACCATCTGCAGCTCGCGCCGCACCGGGCGCAGCTCGCGCCGGGACAGCGTGGAGATGTCCTTGCCCTCGAACTCCACCGAGCCGCTGGTCAGCGGGTACAGCCGGGCGAGGCACCGGGCCAGCGTGGACTTGCCGCAGCCGGACTCCCCGACCAGGCCCAGCGTCTCCCCGGCGCGCAGCTCGAAGCTGACGTCATCGACCGCGTGCACCCGCGCGACCTCGCGCTGCAGCAGCGCCCCGCTCCTGATCGGGAAGTACTTCTTCACGTGTTCGGCCCGCAGCAGCAGCTCGCCGTCTTCGGTGGGCGCGGAGGCCACCCCGTTCGTTATGTCGGTTGTCATTCGGCTTCCCCGACAAGTTCGGGATGGATGGTGGTCTCGCGCAGTTCCTTCTTCTGCTTGGGCTCGAGGTGGCAGGCGTCCAGGTGGTTGCCGCCGACCCGGTCGAGCAGGGGCGGCCGCTCGTCGCACAGGCCGAACCGGTGCGCGCAGCGGTCGGCGAAGGCACAACCCCCGGACAGCCGGAGCAGCGAGGGCGGCTGCCCGGGGATCGCGGCCAGCCGCCGCGGCTTGGGCCGGTCCAGCCGGGCGATGGAGCCGAGCAGTCCCCACGTGTACGGGTGCTGGGCGTCGTAGAAGATCTCGCGCCGGCTGCCATGCTCGACGATCCGCCCCGCGTACATCACCGCGATCCGGTCGGCCAGGTCGGCGACCACCCCCAGGTCGTGGGTGATCAGCACGACGGCGGTGCCGAAGTCCGTCCGGAGCTTCCTGATCAGGTTGAGGATCTGCGCCTGGATGGTCACGTCGAGCGCGGTGGTCGGCTCGTCGGCGATCAGGATGTCGGGGTTGCAGGAGATCGCCATGGCGATCATCACCCGCTGCCGCATGCCGCCGGAGAACTCGTGCGGGTAGCTGTCAACCCGGCTGGCGGCCTGCGGTATGCCGACGGCGGCCAGCAGCTCGACCGCCCGGGCCCGCGCCTCCTGCTTGGAGACGCGGCCGTGCGCCCGGATCTGCTCGGCGATCTGCCAGCCGACCCGGTACACCGGGTTCAGCGAGGTCATCGGGTCCTGGAAGATCATGGCGATCCCGGTGCCGCGGATCTGCCGCATCTGGTCCGGGCTCAGCGTCATCAGGTCGCGGCCCTTATAGAGGACCTCGCCCTCGAAGTGCGCGTTCGGGTCGTTGATCAGCCGCATCACCGACATCATGGTGACGCTCTTGCCCGAACCGGACTCCCCCACGATGCCGAGCGTCTCGCCCTCGTAGAGGGTGAACGACACCCCGTCGACCGCGCGGACCAGGCCGTCCTCGGTGCGGAAGGAGACCTTGAGGTCGCGCACGTCGAGCAGCGGTTCCCCGGTCATCGAGTGGCCCGTTATCGGCTCGCCCGTCACGTGGGCCGGATCCTCGGGTCGAGCCAGGCGTAGCCGATGTCCACGACGGCGTTGGCGAGCACGATGAAGAACGCTCCGTAGATGACGGTGGCGATGATCGTCGGCAGGTCGAGGTTGGTCAAGGCCTGATAGGTCAGGTAGCCGACCCCGTGGATGCCGAACACCACCTCGGTGAGCAGTGCCCCGCCGGCGACCAGGGCACCGAAGTCAAGACCGAACAGGCTCACGAACGTGATCATGGAGGTGCGCAGCGTGTGCCGCAGCAGCACCTGCTGCTCGGTGATCCCCTTGGCGCGGGCGGTGCGGACGAAGTCCTCGTTCTGCGTCTCCAGGATGTTGGCCCGCAGCACCCGCCCGTAGAGGCCGATGTACAGGATCGACAGGGTGATCCACGGAATGACCAGGCCCCTGAACCACAGCAGCGGGCTCTGCGTGAACGCCGTGTACCCCAGCGGCGGAACCCAGCTGAACAGGAACGTGCTGTGCAGCCCGCCCTGGGTGACCATGTTGGCGACCTGGCCCACCCAGAACACCGGCGCGGACACGCCGATCAGCGCCAGCACCATCAGCAGCGGGTCGAACACCGTGCCCCGGAGCAGGGCGGCGCCCACTCCGATGGCGATGGCCATCACCACCCAGATGATCGCGGCGCCGAAGACGAGCGACAGGGTCGCCGGGGTGGCGGCGGCGATCTCGGGGACCACCTTCACGCCCTGGTTGGAGTAGGAGACCAGATCACGGCTGATGAAGATGCTCTTCATCATCAGGCCGTACTGGACCGGCAGCGGCTTGTCCAGCCCGAACTGCGCCCGGATCTCCTGGACGACCTGCGCGCTCGGGTTGCGGCCCGCGATGGCGCGGGCCGGGTCGACCCCGGGAGTCTTGAAGAAGATCACGAAGACGACCACCGTGATCACGAACATGACGAGCACGGTGGCGAGCACGCGCCGGATGGTGAAGGTCAGCATGGCCCGCTCAGCCCTCCACCCGCACCTTGGCGCGCGGGTCGAGGGCGTCCCGTACCCCGTCGCCGAGCACGTTGAGCGAGAGCACCGTGAGCAGGATCATGATCCCCGGGGCGAGTGAGTCCCACGGCCGGGTGTACAGCAGGCTCGTGCCGTCCTGGATCATCGTCCCCCAGCTGACGTTGGGCGGCTGGACGCCGACGGACAGGAACGACAGCGCCGACTCGGTCAGGATGGTGGTGGCGACCATCAGCGGGAGCAGCACGATCACGGTGGACACCACGTTAGGCAGGATCTCCGCGAAGATCAGCCGCAGGTTGCCCGCGCCCTGGGCGATCGAGGCCTCCACGAACTCCTTCCTGACCACCGAGAGCACCTGGCCGCGGACCGGGCGGTACACGTACGGCACGTAGATGAACGCGATGATGACCGTGGGCGTCCACAGGCTGGTCGCGCTGACGTGCAGCGGCCCGAACTGGAAGCCGCCGGAGTGGGTGAGCAGCTCGGTCGCGAGGGAGATGGCCAGCAGGTAGACCGGGAAGGCCCAGATGATGTCCATCAGGCGGGACAGCAGCGTGTCGACCCAGCCGCCGAAGAAGCCGGCGATCAGGGCGACCAGGGTCGCGGCGATGCAGCACAGGACGGCCGAGCCGATCCCGACCAGCAGCGAGCTCCGCCCGCCGTACAGCAGCAGGGAGGCGATGTCGCGGCCGGTGCTGTCCGCGCCGAGGAAGTAGTGGCCCAGGTCCCAGGTCGGCCCGATCGGGGTCTCGCCCAGGTGCAGGGTCCCGCCGCCCTGCTGCATCACCGGGACGGTGTGGCCGTTGACGATGGTGGTGCCGTTCAGGTTGGGCGAGAACGGGTTCACGTGCGCCACGTCGTGCGCGTACAGCGGCGCGGCCAGGCACAGCACCACGATCAGCACGAACAGGCCGAGCGCGGCCAGCGCGATGCGGTTGCGCCGCAGTCGCCGGCCCGCCAGCGCCCAGGGGTTGCGCCCGAGGTCGCCAGCGGGCGGCCCGGGGCCGACCTCGGCCTGCTCAAGCAGCGTGGCCATAAGCCTCCTTCGACGGGTTCCTTCGTGCCGCGGGAGGGGTCAGGAGAGCCAGAGCTGGTCGATGAGGATGTACCACTGCGGGTTCCACGCGTAGCCGTGGACGTTGCCGGACAGGAAGTCGATCTGCTTCGGGTTGTACATGTTGACCCAGGGCGCCGCGTCGGTCTCGGCGTGGTCGACCTGGGTCCACAGCGCGGCCGCCCCGGACGGGTCGGTGGCCTCCATCGACTCGGCCTGGGTGATCTTCGCGTTGATGGACTTGTCGCAGAAGGCGGCGATGTTCGGGCTGGCGTCGCTGTTCGGGTGGATGGTGCCACAGCCGAGCAGCACGTTCAGGAAGTCCGACTGGGCCGGGTAGTCCTGGTACCACGCCGACCAGCCGACGTTCCACTTGGCCGAGTTGGACGAGTTCTGCACGAACGGGTACTGGACGCTGGTCGAGAGCAGCTGGGCGGAGGCCTTGTAGCCGATCGCGTTCAGGTCCGAGATCATCTGCTCGACCAGCGCCTTGCCGACCTGGTCGTTGGTGCCGTTGACGACCACCTTCGTCCCGGCTGTGCCGGACTGCTGTACCAGCTGCTTGGCTTTAGCCAGGTCGGGTCCGGTCCACTTGGTGTGGTCGGAGCCTGCCGTGTACGGGCAGTAGGGCGTGTAGGACGGGTAGTTCGGCGGCAGGATCTGGCAGGCCGGAACGGCCAGCGAGGAACCGCCGGCGATCTTGACGTAGGCCGCCCGGTTGGCGGCGTAGTTGATGGCCTGCCGGGCCTGCAGGTTGTTGAACGGGGCGCGCTTGGTGTTCAGGGCGAAGTACCAGTCCGCCGTCAGCGTGTTCACGTGCACCTGGTTGGCGTACTTGGCGCTGTTCAGCTGGCTGAGCTGGTCGGACGGGATCTGGTCGCCGTCATAGACCTCGTTGGCCTGGCCGTTCTGCACTTCCCGGACCTCGTCCGAGACCAGCAGCCCGTACTTCTCGATGATCTCGTTCGGGTAGCCCGCGGGCTGGGCCGTGGCGTTCCACACGTGGAAGTAGGGGTTGCGAACCAGGACGGCCTGGGTGTTCGGGTTGTACGACTTCCACATGTACGGCCCGGTGCCGGGCGCCACGTTGTTGCCGGTCAGCTTGGGCGAGGTGTTCCCCGGGACGGCGTAGGCGAACGGCAGCGCGAGCTGGTCCATCAGCTCGGGGTCGGGCGCGGTGAGGTTGAGGGTCAAGGTGTAGGCCGAGTCGTCGGCGACCACGCCCTTGGTCAGGTCACAGCTCTTGGTGCTGCACTTGTCCGCGCCCGACCAGGCCCGAGTAGAAGGAGGTCGGCCCGGGCACGGTGAACTGCCGCTCGAAGGTCCGGACGAAGTCGCTGGGCTTGAGCGTCTGGCCGTTGGAGAACTTGATGCCCTTGCGGATGTTGAAGACGTAGGTCTTGCCGCCGTTGGTCGGCACGGGGATGGAGGTCGCCAGGTCGGGCACGATCTTCGTCCCCGGGACGCCACCCACCTTGGCGAAGCTCGTCAGGCCGTCGTGGGTGTCGATGAGCAGCTGCCACTCTTCCAGCGTGTAGTTCTGCGCGGGGTCGGCGACGCCGAAGGCGGAGTTGGCCAGGATCGTGAACGTGCCGCCCTTGTGCCCGGCCTGCGCCGAGCTGGAGGCGGAAGCGGAGCTGGATGGCGAGCCGGAGCTGCACCCGGCGGCGGCCAGGGCCAGCGCGGCCAGGGCCGCGGTGCCTGCGTACCATCGACGGCGGGCGGATATCGGGGCGGACGCAGGCAAGCGGTTCATTGTGGCCTCCTGGCCGTTAGCATCGCACCGACCCCTTATGCAAACGATTTCGCTTTGATTCCAGGGAGGTAACGGTTTAGCTGAGGCGCGCGTGTCAGGTGGGGAAACGCGACTGGCGCTTGCCTGGCCGCGTCAGCGCATGAAGCGGCGGACGAGGTGGTTGCCGAACAGGACCTTGATGGTGGATTCCAGGGTCTTGACCGTCTTGTCGGCGTAGGGGTACCAGATGTTCTCCTTCTTCTGGCCCCAGCGGTCGATCAGGACCGGCAGCGGATGCGTGTAGCTCCGGATGCCGTTGCGGCCGTTGACCTGCCCCAGCCCGCTGTCCTTGCGGCCGCCGAACGGCGCCTCGGCGACGCCGTAGATCACCGCCGCGTCGTTGTGCACCACCGAGCCGGTCTTGAGCTGCCGGGCGATCCGCATGACCTTCTTCGGGTCCTTGGTGAAGACGCTGCCGCTCAGGCCGTACGGGGAGTCGTTGGCCAGCCGCACGGCCTCGTCCTCGTCCCTGACCCGCATGATGGCGACCACCGGGCCGAAGGTCTCCTCGCTCATCAGGTCCATGTCGTGGGTCAGGTCGGTGACGACGGTGGGCTGGTAGAACAGGCCCTGGCCGGCGTCGGCCTCGCCGCCGACCAAGACGGTCGCGCCCTTGGCCCTGGCATCCTCGACGTGGCGGCGGACGATGTCGAGCTGCCGGTCCCAGAACAGCGGGCCGACGTCGTTGCCCGGCCCGTAGGTCACGGTCGCGGCTTTGTCCCTGACCAGCTTGATGAACTCGTCGGCGACGCTGTCCACGACATAGATGCGCTCGACGCCGATGCAGACCTGGCCGCTGTTGAACATCGACAGGTACACCGCGCCGTTGGCGGCGCGTTCCAGGTCGGCGTCCGCGCACACGATCATCGCGTCCTTGCCGCCCAGCTCGAGCGTGCACGGGATGAGCCGCTCGGCGCAGGCCGCGGCGATCTTCTTGCCGGTGCCGACGCTGCCGGTAAAGGAGATCTTGTCGACGTCGCCGCCGACCAGCGCCGCGCCCGGCTCGCCGTCGCCCTGGACCAGCTGCAGCACGTCCCGGGGCACGCCGGCCTCCCACAGCACCTGCGCGGCCCAGGCGCCGGAGTGCGGGGTGACTTCCGATGGCTTGAGCACGACCGCGTTGCCCGCCAGCAGTGCCTGGACCGCGGGGTTGAGCGACAGCACGAACGGGCCGTTCCAGGGCGTGATCACGCCGACGACACCGAGCGGCTGGTAGTGGAGGTAGAGCTTCTTCAGCGGCTTGAGGTAACCGTGCAGGCCGATCCGCTCGTCGGCGAGGTCCCGGGCGGCGCGGCTGGCCCAGAAGTTGATGAAGTCGCAGGATGGCACGATCTCGATGGCCAGCGCCTCGACCATCGGCTTGCCGGATTCCCCCTGGACCGTCGCGCAGATCTCGTCCTTGCGGGCCAGCAGCACGTCGAGCGCCCTGGCGATGATCGCGGCCCGTCCGGCCACCGGGAGCGCCGCCCAGCCGGGCTGGGCCGCGCGGGCCCGCGCGATGGCGGCGGTGACCTCCTCCGGCGTGCTGACGGTGATCTCGCCGACCGGTTCCCCCGTCGCCGGGCTGGCCAGGCCGAGCCGGCGGCGACCGTCCGGGGCGGGGTCCAAGGTTCGCACGATGGCCATGGCTGATTCCCCTCGGACGGTGGCCGAATCTGTAACACGTTCTAGTTTTGAGGGTAGCGCATACCACTGTCGGGCTGGAGGGTCAGCTCCGGGCTGGCGGCGGCGATCACGTCCCAGTCGTAGAGCATCGGGATGAGGGCGCAGCGGGACCAGGCTTCGTGCTGATCGGCGTAGTGCGGGCTGGCCGGGTCGCCTGCTGCGCCGCCGACGACGATCCAGGTGCAGTCGTCCCAGTTACCGATGTCGAACACGTAGCGGGCCACGGCCCCGTAGACGGCCGCCGTCCCGGACTCGGCTCGGCAGCCCGTCGCCCAGACGGTCTCGTTGTCGCCGCCGACCCCCGCTCCGGCCGGGCTCAGCCCGGCCGGAGCGCCGGGAAGCAGGGGCGTCAGCGGATGGGTCAGCGTCGCGGTGTGCAGCTGGCCCCACGGGATGTCCCGCGGTTCGCCCGCGACCTCCTCCAGGGCCTCGGCCAGCAGTTCAGCCCAGGTGCGGCCGCCGGTCAGGGCCAGGTCACCCGACCGCAGCAGGGCCGGCAGGACCCACCACAGGTGGCTGACGGCCGAGACGGCGCCGGGCAGGTGCAGCAGCCCGGCGCTTCCGGCGGCGGCCAGGCCGGACCTTTGGCCGATGATCGCGGCGAGGGTCCAGCGCAGCCGGGAGTAACAGGCCGCTCCGGCCGAGCCGGGCGACAGGCGGGCATCCCAGCCCGTCACGGCGTCCCGGACGGCACGGGCCGCCGCGCTGGCCGGCCTGACGTCCGCCAGGGCCGCCTGGAACAGCCGGGCGGGCTCGCTGAGATCGTCACGGTGGATCCTGGCCATATCATCCGGGGACGCGGGACCGAGCTCGTCGATGAGCTGCTCGATTCTCCGGGCCCGGTACGGCGGGTGCGCGTCGGTGCAGAAGTAGTCGCCGGTCTCCGCGATGGCGGTGACCACCCGGTTGTTAGCGGTCACGAGGTAACCGCGGGCCGGGTCGTCGGTGCGCGGCAGCTGGCCGGCGGCAATCATGCCGTCCCACTCGTACTCACCGGTCCACCCCGGCACGGGCAGCCACCCGTTGACGGCGGGCCGGCGCGGGATCATCGCCCGCACCAGGTGGCCGATGTGACCGCCGGTATCGGCGGCCACCAGATTGTGATCGATGAGCCCCCAGCCGCGCACCGCCTGGAACAGGTCATCCACCGAGCCGGCCCGCAGCATGGGCAGCAGGCAGTCGAACGACCGGTCGAGGTCGAAGAACTGCACCGACTTCAGCGTCAGGGCCGTACCGTGCGCCGGGTCTCCGGCGACGACCGGGCCGTGGATGGTCTCGGTGATCTCGACCTGGGCCGCGGCTTCGCCGCGGACCTTGATCTCCTCGGTGACCGTCGTGGCCGCTAGCCAGTCGTCCCGGTGCCGGTACCGGGACGGTTCGGCCCGGTCGAACTGCTCGACGTACAGGTCGTGAATGTCGGCGAACGCATGCGTGACGCACCAGGCCACCCGGTCGTTGTGCGCGAAGTGCGGGAAGGCCGGCACGCCCGGGATGGTCAGGCCGATCACGTCGAACTGATCGCAGCCCAGGTGCATCTGCGCGTACATGCCCGGCAGCTCGAAAGCGCGGTGCGGGTCGCCGGCGAGTATCGGCCTGCCGGTGGTAGTCCGGCCCGGGGCCAGCGCCCAGTTGTTGCTGCCGCCGTCGACATCAGCGCTGGCCGCCAGCAGGCTCAGCGCGCGGATCGGCTCGCGAAGATCCGCCAGGCTGGCGATCCACCGGCTGGCATCGGTACCGGGCGGAATGCACAGCCGGTCGGCCCCGCCGTCGTCGTAGCGCAGCTTGACCAGGTCCTCGGCGCCGACGGCACCCAGCGCGCCGGCCCGCCAGAGCTTGAACCACAGCGAGCCCATCAGGTAGCCGCGCTGCCGCATGGCGGCGATGCAGTGCCAGCCCTCCCATGGCTCCGGCGCGCTCGCCACCAGCGCGTACTCAGGCGGAGCCGGATGACTGCTCAGGTAGGCGTTCACGCCGGCCGCGTAGGCATCGACCATCGCCCTGGCGTCCGCGCCGAGCGCCTGGTAATCCCGGATCGATGCCGCGGCGGCGCGCACGCGCCGGGCCAGCCGGTCGGCGGGCAGGCCGGCCGCGCCGACCCACTCCGCCCACCGGCCTTCCATCTGCTTCCTGCTCGCGTCCATCTGCCACAGGCGGTCCATGGCGTGCGCGTATCCCTGGCCGACGAACACGTCGTGCACCGACTGCGCGCGGACATGAGGGATGCCCCACTCGTCGCGGTACAGGCGGACCGGCCGCTCGACCCAGCCTTCCTGGTGCAGCGCGTTCTCGCCGGGCTGGTTCATCAGCGCCTCCCTGGGGCCCGGCCGCGGCCGGTCTTCTGGGCAGGCCTTTCTTCTGGGTCTGCCTTCTGGGTCGGCCTTCTGGGTCGATCAGATCGTGAGACCGAGGCCGCCGTCTACCACGAGGGTCTGGCCGGTGGCGTAGGGAGTGGCCACCAGCGCTACGCACGCGTCGGCGATGTCCTCGGCGGTGGCGACCCGGTGCAGCGGCGCGACAAGCTCCACGCCCGCTTTGCGCTCATGCCAGTCCGCGGTCCACGGCGTCGCGACCAGGCCGGGAGCGACGGCGTTGACGCGGACCCCGCCTTCGGCGTGCTTGGCCATGATCGTGGTGAGGTGGTTGAGAGCGGCCTTGGACACCGCGTAAGGCAGCGAGCTGCCCGTCTGCCGGACCCCGGCCAGCGAGGTGATGTTGATGATCCAGCCGTCGCCGGCCTGGCGCAGGAGCGGGAGCGCGGCCTGGCTGACCAGGAAGGTCCCGACCACGTTGGTACGCAGGACCTGGTCCCAGTGAGCGGGGGTGACCGCGGCGATGTCCGGTAGCGGGACGTCGATGGTGACGCCGGCGTTGTTGACCAGGCCGTCGAGACGCCCCCAGCGCTGTTCGGCCGCCGCGACCAGGGCGGCGGCGGTGGCCGGGTCGCCGATGTCGCCCTGGATATACACGGCGTCGCCCAGCTCAGCGGCGATGCGCTGGCCCGCCTCGGCCGAGGACGCCGAGTTGACGACGATCCCCGCGCCGAAGCCGGAAAGGCGGCGGGCGATCGCCTCGCCGATGCCGCTCGACGAGCCGGTGACGATGACGGCCTTACCGGCGAGGTCCATGCTGGTTCCCTTCAGCTGACCGCAGTGCGTCGTGAGCGCTGATGCGCTCGGGATGAGTGGGCGCGAAATGCTGGGGGAACGCGAGATTGCGGCACCGCTGGTGGCGCAGCGCCCCGCACGCGGGGCACTCGGACTGGCGCACCGCCGGTTCCAGCCGGGCGCGGGTGCCGGCATCGAGCTTGCGGGGTTCCGGCTGAGCGGGAAACCTCAGCGGCCGCCGCGATTCCAGTTCGGCCAGGAACCGCTGGTACTCGGTTTCGCACTCCTCGCACCGGCAGCCCTTCGTCCAGGCCAGCACCGTGCCGTGCGGCGGCGGCGCGGGCGGCAGGTTGCCCCAGGCGGTCATGTATCCACGGTAAGACAGCGGCTCCGCCCGCTGGAACCGGCCGCAGCCGTTAGGCAACGATCCGGACGTCCGGTCAGCGGGCCGGGCGGCCGAGCAGCTTGTCGATGCTGCGGCGCTCGCGCTTGGTCGGACGGCCCGCACCGCGATCCCGGGCAGCCACCGGGACCGCCTCCTGACGGGGCGGAGGGGGCGGGCTGTTGTCGATGTAGCACGCGACGGCGACCGCCGCGCTGACCCGCTTGGCGATAACCTGCTGGACGACCACGACGCGTTCGCGTCCCTCGCCGCGCAGCCGCACCTCGTCACCGGCCCGCACGGCATGCGCGGGCTTGACCCGGACCCCGTTGACCCTGACATGCCCGGCCCGGCACGCACCCGCCGCCGCCGAACGGGTGGCAGCCAGCCGCACCGACCAGATCCAGCTGTCCACCCGCCCGGCCTGATCACCCGCCACCGCCACACTGTAACGCGATACCCGCTCGCCGGCTCCGCCCGGCCGCGGATGCGAAAATCCCGGGGAATGTCCGGGCGGGGTGTCGATCGGCGCGAGCGCGTTCGTAGCGATAGTGAGTGAGCGGCAGCCGCCCGGGCTGCCCGTGAGCAGAGGAGCTGGAGATGGCGCTGTACCTGATCGCCTTTAACGACGAGTGGGTGCCCGACCTCACGCTGGAGGAGGTGCGCGAGAGGGGCACGGCCGGCCGGGCCGTGATCGAGGAGATGACATCCGCGGGCGTCTTCGTCTTCAGCGACGGCGGCCTGGACGCCTCGACCGCCCTGTGCAGCGTCGACCCGGGCAGCGGCTCGCCCGTCTTCACCGACGGGCCGTTCACCGAGACCAAGGAGCACCTCGGCGGTTTCGCGGTCGTCGACGTACCCGATGATGCCGCCGCGCGGTACTGGGCCGGCCGGATCGCGATCGCCGTCGGCTGGCCACAGGAGCTGCACCGCTTCCCGCGCCGCGCGCCGGACGCGGACCCCGGAGCCTGAGGCCCTGCCCTGAGCCTGGCGCTTTGGTGCTGTTTATACCGGACCCGATCCCGGGTAGACCGCTGGAGGATCCGGCCGGGGTGAGGGGAGGTGCGGCGCATGGCTGGCAAGGGCGGCCGGCTCGCCGGACTGGATCTCGGCCTGAAGCTCACCCCGGACGCCGAAGCGGTCCGGCTGGCCACGGCTCAGGACCGGCTGCTGCAGCTGCGGCTGGTACTGGGCGGCCTGATCGGGGACAGTCCGCGGCTCGGGCCGCCGGTCTGCGTGGTCTTCGAGGGGTGGGACGCCTCCGGCAAGGGCGGTGCGATCAAGCGGCTCGTCGCGCCGCTGGACCCGCGGCACGTCCGGGTCGCCCAGTTCGGCGCGCCCAGCTATGACGAGAAACGGCATCACTTCCTGTGGCGGTTCTGGCCGGCGCTACCCGGCTGGGGCGGCATGGCGGTGCTGGACCGGTCCTGGTACGGCCGCGTCCTGGTGGAGCGAGTCGAGGGTTTCGCCACCGAGGAGCAGTGGCGGCGCGCTTACCGGGAGATCGTCGAGTTCGAGCGGACGCTGGCCGACGAAGGCATGATCATGGTCAAGTTCTGGATGCACCTCTCGTCCGCCGAACAGCTCAGGCGGTTCAGGGCACGGCAGCGCGAGCCGCTGAAGACCTGGAAGCTGACCGCCGAAGACTGGCGCAATCGCGACAAGCGGCCCCAGTACAAGGCGGCCGTGGAGGAGATGCTGGACCGGACTGATCACGCAGCCGCGCCGTGGGTGCTGGTTGAGGCCGAGGACAAGCGGTGGGCCAGGGTCAAGGTCGCCGAGTCGGTGGTCGAGGCCATCGAAGCCGGCATGGCCGCACGGAACATCCCGGTTCCGCCCGCACCCCGGGCAGCATAGGACCGAACGGGATAGGTCTTCTGTCCGCCTTACCCGTCTTCGGGCTGGTCCCGGTCATCGCGTCCGGCGGGGAGTTCCGGATCGGTGTCTCCCGCTGCCTGCTCCTGGAGCCGCAGGACCTCGCGCTCGATCACCGCCTCGCGGTCACCACGGTAAAGGAGGTGATCGGGCTGCTGGCTGTGGAAAGCCGCAGCCCTGACACCGACATCGAGCAGCAGGGCCTGCTGTTCATCGAAGAGGTACTGCGCGGCGTGGAGGCCTCGCTCGGCGCGATCGAGTGGTCGTTGCTCATCGCCCTGCTGCGGGACGACGACCCGGCCGGTGCCTACCGGCGGATGCAGAAGATCTCGGCCAAGGTCGACGGGGTGCTCATCGCCGAGGGGATCGTCAGCTCCGACGACCAGATGGCGATCGGAGCCATCCGCGAACTGCAGCTGGCGGGGCTGCGGGTCCCGGCCGACATGGCCGTCGTCGGCTTTGACGACATGCACGCCGGCGCCCTGCTCAATCCGCCGCTGACCACGGTCCGCCAGCCCATGCGGCTCCTGGGTGAGCGCGCCTGTGCTCGCCTGCTGCAGCGGATCGCCCAGCCGGCGCTGCCCCGCCATGTCGAACGGCTGCCCGCCGAACTCTCCATCAGGGAAAGCTGCGGCTGCGGCCCGCACAGCCACTTAGGCCGAGGGCCGGATCCCTGGGGCGTCGTACCATTTTCATGCGGCACGAGAGAGGATGCGGTCGATGTCGGAGGAGAACGGCCGGGCGGCCGGCGAGTCGCTGACAGCGCTGCTGGCGGGTGGTGAGGCCGGGCATCCGGCGCTCATCGTGCCGGACAGTGGCGAGGTGCTCACCTACACGCAGGTCGCCGCGCGGGTCGAGGCGCTCGCACAGCGGCTCGCCGGGCTGGGCGTGCGCCGCGGAGACCGGGTTGCTCTGGCGCTGCCTAATGGCCCGGACGTCGTCTTGCTGCTGCTCGCCGTGACCGCTCTCGGCGCCGCGGCGGCCCCGCTGAACCCCGCCTACACCGCGACCGAGTACGGGTTCTTCCTGACCGACATCGCCCCCCGGCTGATGCTGATACCGGCCAGCGGCGCGGCCGCGGCCACCGCGGCGGCCGCGGCGGCCGGGATAACCGTGATCGGCGTCCGGCCGGCCGGGGACGGGCCCCCGGAGCTGCTGGCGGACGGCCAGGCCGCGACGCTCCCGCGCGCGTTCGAGCCGGGCGGCCCGGAGGATATCGCGCTCATCTTGCATACGAGCGGAACGACGAGCCGGCCTAAGCAGGTCCCGCTGCGGCAGCGCAACGTCATGGCCTCGGCCCGCACGATCGCCGCGCATTACCGGCTGGGACCGGCGGACGTGTCGTTCTGCGTGATGCCGCTGTTCCACATCCACGGCCTGGTGGCATCCACGTTCGCGGCACTGGGGGCGGGCGGTGCCGTCATCGCCCCGCGCCGGTTCACGCCGCAGCGGTTCTGGCCCCAGGCCCGCGAGCACGGGGCAACCTGGCTGTCGGCGGGCCCGACGCTGCACCAGATGATCCTGGACCGGGCCGGCGACGGCGGCCCGCCCGGCACGCTGCGGTTCGTCCGGTCGTGCAGTTCCGCGCTGGCGCCCGCCCTCCTGGAACGGGCTGAGCAGGCCTACCAGGCGCCGATGCTCGAGGCCTACGGGATGACCGAGGCCAGCCATCAGATGACGTCCAACCCGCTGCCGCCGGCGGGCAGGGTCCCGGCCTCGGTCGGGGTGCCGACTGGCACCGAGGTTCGCATCGTGGACCAGGCGGGCACGCCGCTGCCGGCCGGCCGCGCCGGCGAGGTCGTGATCCGCGGGCCGGGGGTGATGTCGGGATACGTGAACAACCCGGCCGCCACCGACGAGGCGTTCTTGGGCGACTGGTTCCGCACCGGCGACCGCGGCGTCCTGCGTGACGGGTACCTCTACCTCGAAGGACGGATCAAGGAGATGATCATCCGCGGTGGCGAGAACATCGCCCCGGCGGAGATCGAGCAGGTGCTCGCCTCGCATCCGGCGGTGCGCGATGCCGTCTGCTTCGGCGTGCCGGACGCCAAGTACGGCGAGCTCGTCGGAGCGGCGGTGACGCTCAGCGCCGACGCCGAGCCCAAGGACCTGATCGAGCACTGCCGCGGGCAGCTTGCGGCCTTCAAGGTGCCTGCCCGGATCTACCTGCTCGAGGAGATCCCGCGCACGCCTACGGGCAAGGTCCAGCGGCGCCGGGTCGGGGAGTTCGTCGCGCAGCGCCAGGCCGGCACATGAAGTTCGCGGTGCTCGGCGCCGGGGCGATCGGCGCCTATGTCGGTGCCGCCCTGACCCGCGGCGGCGCCGACGTCACGCTGATCGCCAGGGGCCCCCACCTGCGGGCGATGGCCGAGCACGGCGTGCAGGTCCGTTCGCCGCGCGGCGACTTCTGCGCCCGCCCGAAGGTGACCGGCGACACGGACGCGGTCGCGGACGCCGACGTGATCTTCGTCGCGCTGAAGGCCTACAGCCTGCCCGCGATCGCGCCGCGACTCGGCCGCCTGCTGGCCCCGGGCGCCGCGGCCATCTGGGCCCAGAACGGCATTCCCTGGTGGTACTTCCAGTCCCTGCCGCAGCCCGCGGGAGCCGCCGGGCTGACCGGCCTGGAGAGCGTCGATCCGGGCGGGGTGATCGCGGCCTCGATCAGCCCCGACCACAACATCGGCTGCGTCGTGTACTGCTCCACCGAGATCGTCGAGCCTGGCGTCATCAGGCACGTCGAGGGCACCCGGTTCGCGATCGGCGAGCCGGACGGGTCGGACTCGCCGCGCGTCCGCGCGATCTCCCGGGCCTTCGCAGCCGGCGGCCTGCGCGCACCAGTCGACTCCGGGCTGCGCGATCAGATCTGGCTCAAGCTGGTGGGCAACGTCGCGTTCAACCCGATCACGGCGCTGACCGGGGCCACGCTCGGCCAGCTCGGCACGCTCCCGGCCATGCACGATCTGCTGCGCGCCCTGTTCGCCGAGTCCGCCGCGGTGGCGGCTCGTCTCGGCGTCACCTTCCCGGTGTCGCTAGACCGGCGCCTCGAGGCCGGGATCGCGGTCGGCGACCACAAGACGTCGATGCTGCAGGACCTGGAAGCCGGCAAGCGGCTCGAGCTCGAGTGCATGACCGGGGCGATCGTGGAGCTGGCCGCGCACCTGGGCGTCGACGTCCCGCATACGAGCACGGTGCATGCCTGCGTCCAGCTTCTCGACCGGCTGCGAGCCGAGCGCGCGGACCACGGGTAACAGCGGACAATCAGGAGAGCATGAGCACCATGCGAGGCGCGGTGCCGAATTCCGTTTCCGCGACGCCGCAGTCGGTGAAGCCGGCCGCCCGGTAGAACCCCATCGCGTGCGGATTGGCGGTGACCTCCAGGCGCTCGGCGCCCCGCGCCCGCAGGACCTCGGCGATGCGGACGACGAGCGCGGCGGCAAGTCCGCGCCTGCGGTAATCCGGGTCCACGAACAGGTCCTCCAGGTCGATGATGCCGCCGGCTTCGGACCAGGTGGCGAAACCGACAACCGAGCCGTCCTGTTCCGCGACATGAGTGCGGCCCTCGGCTAGTCCTTCGGGCCCCAGGATCAGGTATTCCGGATGGGCGAGCAGGTTGTCGCGGTCGCCCTCATTCGACAGTGACGCGCGACGGTAGACACTGCTGGCGGCGGCCAGGTCGGCGGATGTTCCGAGCCGGATCATTCCTCCAGTGTGCCGTAAGCGGCGCAGGCATACCATTCGGTAACTGGGTTACCAGCCGGGCTGCCGGGACGGCTGGGAGATGGGAGTACCGATGAGCGGCGAGGCGAGGCGGGTACTGGTCACCGGGGCGTCGGCTGGCATCGGCCGGGCCTGCGCCGGGAACCTGCATGCGGCCGGCTGGGCCGTCACGGGGGCCAGCCGGCGCGGCACGGCCCCGGGCGGATGGGCTGGCCTGGTCATGGACGTCGATGATGACGATTCGGTGCGTGACGGCGTGGCGGGCATGCTGGCCGCTGGCGGCCGGATCGACGCGCTGGTCGCTTCGGCCGGCTGGGGTCTGGCCGGCGCGGTCGAGCAGTGCACCATCGGCGAGGCGAAGGCCCAGCTGGAGACCAACTTCTGGGGTTGCGTGCGGGTGGTGCAGCAGGTGCTGCCCGCCATGCGGGCGCACGGCGCCGGGCGCATCGTCCTGATCAGCTCCATCGGCGGCGTGATCGGCATCCCGTTCCAGGCTTTCTACAGCGCGAGCAAGTTCGCCCTGGAGGGCCTGGGCGAAGCCCTCGCGTACGAGGTGGCGCCGCTCGGGGTGCAGGTGACGCTGGTCCAGCCGGGCAACATCAAGACGGACTTCACGGCCAGCCGCCGGATGGCGCAGGCGGCTGACGGCGATCCGGTCTACGGCGCCGCCCTGGTCAAGGCCGTCGGCCGGATGGAACGCGACGAGGCGAACGGCGCACCCGCCGCCGACGTGGCCGCCGTGGTACGGCGGGTGCTGGAAGCCCGCCGCCCGCCGCGGCGGGCGTCCGTCGGCAAGGCGGGCGAGCGGGCCGGCCTGCTGGCCAAGCGGCTGCTGCCGTTCCGCGCCTTCGAGGCCGGGGCCAAGGGCAGCCTGGGGGTCTGACCACCGCCCCGGCCGGGACAGGAAGCAGGCGGCCGGGGCCAGCGGCTACGGCGCCGGTTGCCAGTCGCCCGGCATGGCCCTGCGGACCAGGTCCAGGGCGGAGACCGTACGGGCCCGGACCTATAGCCACGCGTCCCCGTCGGCGCGCATGATGACGTCACGTCCGGCGAACCAGCGGATGACCGGCGGCCCCGACCACAACGGGTACGCGGGAAGCGCCAGCCGGGTGAAGTCACGTTCCAGGCTCCGCTCGCAGGCATCATCGAGCTGCTTGTTGTCAGAGAGCCCCACACCGGTAAAGAGCGACTCGGAGAGGACGATCTCCAGGCACGCCAGCGAGAACCGGTCCAGGTACGGCGTCGGCGGCCGCGACCCCGGCGCTCACGTCGAAACCGGACGACATGAACCAGACCCTATGAGGAAATCAGCACCGGCTCAGTGTCATCCGGGATCACGAAATCCGGGACTGCGGGAGCCTTCTCCCAGGTTCTGTTACCCACCGAATCTAACCTGGCAGCAGCCGGCGGCGCATCACCGGGCGCACGCGCACTCGTTATTCGCGCTCCGCCACACGAAGTCCGCGCTGCGGCGTCCACGACTCGATGACCAGCAACGTCGCCTCCGGGTTCAGCCGGGTGATGACCACCTCGGCGATGTCGGCCAGGAACAGGTCACCGTCAGGCCCTCCGCCGGGAACCGCCCGGCCGGCGATCTTCGCCTCGCCCGGCCACTCGGCCTCCTTGCCCTCGATCGGGTGAAATGTCGGGCCATGCAGGGCGAACCGCGGATCCCGCCGCAGGTCCGCGCCCTTGCGTGCCCCCGGCATCGACCCGAACTTGAGCTCTCCGTCAGCGAACTCGCACTCGATGCCCGAGATCCGCGGCGAGCCGTCGGCTCGCAACGTCGCGATCGTCTTGTGCCTGCCCGCCTCGAACAGGCGCCGCACCCGCGCCGCGAACTCGGGCTCCGCCTGCTCTACGTCTTTCCACGCTGCCATAGCGGCAGTATGCGCCCGGCCTCCGTCCGGGCACAGGCGACCCCGGCAGAATCAGTGGTACCGTCATCGGGTCTACCGCACGTGACCGAGCTGAGGAGGTGAGACCCATTTTCCGCTGGATCAAGCTGGGTGCTCCCCTTCCGGAAGAGCCGGGCAGGTCGCTGACATAGGTGGCCGCGGGAGCGCCTTCAGGGCTATCCCGAAAGGCACGGACCTATGCGCTTTACCTCGGAAACGATCTCGGATGGCGTCACCGAACGCCTATTCACCCTCGGCGATGTTCCCGGCGTGCTCTGGTCGCCCGCCGACGATGCGGGCGGCCGCCCGCTGGTGCTGATCGGCCACGGTGGCGGGCAGCACAAGCAGGGCCCGGGCGTGGTGGCCCGCGCCCGCCGCTTCGTGACGGGCTGCGGCTTCGCGGTGGCGGCCATCGACGCGCCCGGCCATAACGGGCGGCCGAAGACCGAGCAGGACGAGCGGTTCATCGCGGATATCAGGCCGCGGATGATGGCGGGCGAGCCCGTCTGGCCGCTGATCGCCGGCTACAACGCCGACCTGGCCGAACGGGCCGTGCCAGAGTGGCAGGCCATCCTGGACGCCCTGATGGCCGACGCCGGCCTGGGCGGCACGACTGGATCCGGGCCGGCTGGATACGGGCCGGTCGGGTACTGGGGCGTGTCGCTGGGGAGCGCGATCGGCATCCGGCTGGCGGCGGCGGAGCCGCGGATCAGCGCCGCGGTGTTCGGGCTGGCGGGGAGCGAGGCGCTGGCCGGGGCGGCCGCGCGGGTTACCATCCCGGTCGAGTTCCTGCTGCAGTGGGACGACGAACTGGTGCCGCGCGAATCGGGCCTGGCGCTGTTCGACGCGTTCGGCTCGGCCGAGAAGACGCTGCACGCCAACCCCGGCCGCCACGCCGCCGTGCCCAGGTTCGAGGTGGCGAGCGCGGAGCGCTTCTTCGCCCGGCAACTTGGCTTATCGTGAAGGCATGGACGCCCTGGACCTCCTCGGCGAGGATCTGGCCCTGCTCTCGGTGTCGCCGGACGACGGGCGGGTGACGACCGCGGGGCGGATCGGCTTCGGCCTGATGGGATCCGAACTGGTGCGGCTCGCCGCGGCCGGGCGGGTCACGATCACGTCGGGCCGGGTCACCGTGACCGACCGCTCGCCGTGCCCGGACCCCCTGCTCGACGTGGCGCTGGCCAGCCTGGCCGGCTTTGAGCGCGGGGTCCGGGCGAAGGGGTGGGTCAGCCGCCCGCGGCGCGGGATCGGCGGGGCCTACCTGGAACGGCTGGCGGCGGCCGGCGTGCTCCAGGCTGAGCGGAGCACCAGACTGGGGATCTTCCCCGTCACCCGGTGGCGGATCGCCGACGACGGGCGCCGGGCGGAGGCGAGGGCACGCCTGGACGCGGTCGCGCTGTCCGCCGGACCGGTCAGTACCGCGCAGGCGGCGCTGGGAGGCCTGGCCTACGCGACCGGACTCGGGACCGCGCTCTACCCTGGGCGGCAGAACGGGCAGATCCGAGCGCGCCTGGAGCGGATAGCCAAGGGCGGCGAGGTGGCCCTGGCCGTACAAGACGCGGGCGACGCCGGCGATGGCGCCGGCCAGGCCGTAGCCGCCGTGAACCAGGCCACCCGAGCCGCCGTGGACGCGGCTACCGCCGCGGCGACGCAGGCCGCCATCGACGCCGCTACCTCCGCGGCCGTCCAGGCGGCCACCGAAGCGGCGCACGCGGCAGCGCACGGAGGCCACGCCGGGGGCGGCGGACACGGGCACTGAGGACACAAGCGCCGCTGAAGGACCGATCCCAGCCGGCTCGCTGCCGCATCCGCACCACTAGCCATCGCCTGTCACCTGCCCGGGCCCTCCCCCGGCTCCGGGCAACGACATCGATGCTCCATGGATGCGTTTCTTCTGCGGGGAGTTGGGGTGATGGGGAGGGGCTCCGTCCCGTAGGTTCCTGGGTGTTCGAGGACCAGGAGAAACGGGAGGAGCCCCGGGTGTCAGAGTACGTTGCTGGTGAGGTGTTCGCGTGGTCGGAGGAGGCGTTCGCGCAGGCCGAGGGGTGGCTGGCCGGGCCGGAGGCGGCCGGGCTGGGGCATGCGGCGGTGGAAGAGGAGCTGGCGGCGCGGGGGAAGGAGATCGAGCGGCTGCTGTTCCAGGCTTACCTGGCGGTGCGGGCGGCGGCGGAGCCGCGGCTGGCGGTGGTGACGGGCCCGGACGGGGTTGCGCGGACCGGGGCGAGCGGGGGCGGACCCGGGGGCTGGCCAGCATCTTCGGGCCGGTGGCGGTGTCCCGGATCGCGTACCGGGCGCCGGGGGCGGCGGCGGTGCACCGGCTGGATGAGCAGCTGGACCTGCCGGCCGGGAAGCATTCGCACGGGCTGGCGAAGATGACCGCGGCGGAGGCGGTGAGAGGCTCTTTGGAGCAGGCGTGCGTGCAGGTCAGGGGGCAGACCGGGTGCAGGCTGGGGACCCGGCAGGCGCAGCAGCTGGTCCGGGCGGCCGCCTGCGACTTCGACGGCTTTTATGCCAGCCGCCCGGCGCCGGTGGCTGGCACGGGTGAGGTGGTGATGATGTCGCACGATGGCAAGGGGATCCGGATGCGGCCCGGGGAGCTGCGGCCCCGGGCCGCCCGCAAGGCCGCCGCGTCCGTCCCGCAGCAGGACGGGCGGCTGTCCCAGGGCGAGGTCCGCACCCGCCGGCGGATGGCCGAGGTCGGCGCCGTCTGGGTCATCACCCCCGCCCCCCGCACCGCCGCGGACATCCTCGGGCCCGGCCCCCGGGCCCAGGGGCCGAAGGCCCGGCACAAGTGGCTGACCGCGAGCGTGGCCGGTGACGCCGCTGAGGTCATCGCCGCGGCCTTCGCCGAGGCCGACCGCCGCGACCCGGCGCATGAGCGGGCCTGGATCGCGCTGGCCGACGGGAACAAAGACCAGATCCGGCAGATCCAGGCGCAGTCCGCCGCCCGGGGGATCACCGTCACCATCATCGTGGACCTGATCCACGTCACCGAGCACCTGTGGGACGCCGCCTGGTGCTTCTACCCCCGGGCCAGCCCCGGCGCCGCGGCTGGGTCCGGGCCCGGGCCGCCGAGATCCTGGACGGCGCGCCGCCGGCGTGCCGCTGCCCTGCGCGACGCTGCAGCGTCCCTGGGCAAGACCCGGCGTAAGATCGCGGAGAAGACCGCGGGCTACCTCGAGGTCAAGGCCCCTTACATGGACTACCCCCGGGCTCTGGCCGCCGGGTGGCCCATCGCCACCGGCGTCATCGAGGGCGCCTGCCGCCACCTGGTCAAAGACCGCATGGACATCACCGGCGCCCGCTGCGGCGTCCAGACCGCCGAAGCCATCCTCCAGCTCCGCGCCCTGACCGCCAACGGCGACTTCGACGCCTACTGGGCCTGGCACCTCCAACGCGAGCACGAACGCAACCACCCAGCCAGCAGCGCCCTCGCCGCCTAAAGCTCCCCGCGAAAGAAACGCACCCATGCTCCATGGGTGCGTTTCCTTTGCGGGGAGGGTCAGGCGGCGAGGGTGTAGCGGAGGGTGGTTGCGTTCGTGTTCGCGGTCCAGGTGCCGGTGCCCAGTAGTCGTCGAAGTCGCCGTTGGCGGTGCAGGGCGCGGAGCTGGAGGATGGCTTCGGCGGTGCCGAGTGCCCCAGCGGGCGCCGGTGATGTCCATGCGGTCTTTGATCAGGTGGCGGCAGGCGCCCTCGATGACGCCGGTGGCGATGGGCCAGCCGGCGGCCAGCGCGGCGGGGTAGTCCAGGTGGGGGGCCTTGGCTTCGAGGTAGCCTGCGGTCTGGCCGCGATGGCGCGGCGGGTCTTGCCCAGGGCCGCGGCCGGCGGCTGGCGGCGGCCTGGCGGCGACGGCGGCGGCGGCGTCCGGGGCGCGGCCGGCCAGGAGGGCGGCGGTGCGGTCCCGGACCCAGGTGCCGGCGGCGGGGCTGGCCGCGGGGTGAAAGCACCAGGCGGCGTCCCACAGGTGCTCGGTGACGTGGATGAGGTCGATGATGACCGGGACGGTGATGCCGCGGGCGGCGGCCTGGGCGCCGGATCTGGCGGATCTGGTCCTTGTTCCCGTCGGCCAGCGCGATCCAGGTCCGCTCGCGGGACGGGGTCGCGGCGGTCCGGCCTCGGCGAACACCGCCGCGATCGACCTGCGCGGCGTCACCGGCGACGCTGGCGGTCAGCCACTTATGCCGTGGCCCGGGGGCCCGGCAGGCGGGGGCCCGGGCCCGGTGATGTCCGCGCGCGGTGCGCGGGGACGGGGTCGATGAGGTAGACCGCGCCGGTCTCGGCCATCCGCTTGCGGGTGCGGACCTCGCCCTGCGGATAGCCGCCCGTCCTGCTTCGGGACGGACTTGCGAGGCCAGGCGCTCCGCGCGGGGCGCAGCTGCCCGGGCCGCATCCGGATCCCCTTGGCGTCGCACGACAGCACCAGCACCTCGCCCGGTGCCCGGCCGCCGGCCGCGGCAGGGCCGCGTAGAACCCCGCGGAATCGGCCGCGGCGGCCCGGACCAGCTGCTGGCGCCTGGCGGGTGCCCAGCTTCGCACCCGGTCCGCGGCCTGACCTGCGCGCAGGCAGCGGCCAGCGACCGCCCGCGGCCGCGGCCGCGGTCATCTTCGCGAGCCCGTGCGAGTGCCTGCCCGGCGGCAGGCTCAGCTGCCGCATCCGCCGGGTGCACGGCCGGCCACCCCCGGCGCCCGGTACGCGATCCGGGACACGGTCACCAGCCCGAAGACGCTGGCCAGCGCCCGGCCGTGCCCGGCCTCGGCCCGGGTCCGGCGATCCCGTCCGGACCCGCCACCTCGGGCCAGCCGCGGCTCCGCGCGCCGCCCGCGCGAACAGGTGATCCTGCAGCAGCGGCCGCTGGATCTCCCGGCCCCGGGCTGCCAGCTGATCCTCCAGCGCGGCCAGCCCCAGCCCGGCCGCCTCCGGCCCGGCCAGCCACTCCTCCGCCTGCGCGAACGCCTCCCGCGACCCGCGCGAACAGCGGCCTCAGCCACGTACCCTGACATCAGGGCTCCTCCTGTCCGTCCAGGTCTTCGAACACACCGGAACGTAACAGGACGGAGCCCTCCTGACACCCCACGCCGGCGAGCTGCCACCCCCGCAGCACACAGCACTCCCTGCGAAAGAAACGCACCTATGTGGCATGGGTGCTTTCCTTTGGAGTGAGGGTAGGCGGCGAGGGCGTAGGTGCGGGGGTGGTTGCGTTAGTGCTCGCGGGAAAGATGGAAGACCCAGTAGGCGTCGAAGTCGCCGTTGGCGGTGATGGCGCGGAGCTGGAGGATGGCTTCGGCGGTCTGGACGCCCCAGCGGGCTCCGGTGATGTCCATGCGGTCTTTGACGAGGTGGCGGCAGGCGCCTTCGATGACGCCGGTGGCGATGGGCCAGCGGGCGGCCAGCGCGGAAGGGTAGTCCAGGTGAGGGGCTTTGACCTCGAGGTAGCGGGCGGTATTGGCGGCGATGGAGCGGCGGATAGTGCGCAGGGGCGCGGCGGCGGCGCGCAGGGCGGCGGCGACGTCGGCGGCGACGGCTGGGCAGACTGCAGGATCTGGGCGGCGCGGTCACGGACCCAGGGGCAGGAGCAGGGGCTGGCCTTGGGGAAGAAGCACCAGGCGGCGTCCCATAGGTGCTCGGTGACGTGGATCAGGTCGATGATGATAGTGACCGGGACGTGGCGGGCGGCGGCCTGCGCGTGGATCTGCCGGATCTGGTCCTTGTTCCCGTCGGCCAGCGCGATCCAGGTGGCCTGGCGGCCGGGGTCGCGGCGGTCGGCCTCGGCGAACACGGCGGCGATGACCTCGGCGGCGTCAGCGGCCACGCTCGCGGTCAGCCACTTGTGCCGGGCCGCCGGCCCCGGGGCCCGCGGGCCGGGTCCCAGGACGTCCTGCGCGGTGCGCGGGACGGGGGTGATGACGTAGACCGCGCCGGTCTCGGCCATTCGCTGCGGGTGCGGACCTCGCTCTGGGACAGCCGCCCGTCCTGCTGCGGGACGGACTTGCGGGCCAGGCGCTCCGCGCGGGGGCGCAGCTGCCCGGGCCGCATCCGGATGCCCTTGGCGTCGCACGACAGCACCAGCACCTCCCCGGGCCGGCGGCGGCTGCGGGCAGCTGGCATAGAAACCCGCGAAGTCAGCGGCGGCCGCCCTGGCCAGCTGCTGGGCCTGCCGGGTGCCCAGCTTGCACCCGGTCTGGCTTCTGACCTGCGCGCACGCCTGCCCAAGGAGCCGCGCGCCGTCTCACGCGCCCCATCTGCGCCAGCCCGTGCGAGTGCTTCCCGGCCGGCAGGCCCAGCTGCGCATCGGCCGGGTGCACGGCAGGCACCCCGGGCGCCCGGTAGGCGATCCGGGACACCGCCACCGGCCCGAAGATGCTGGCCAGCGCCCGGTCATGCCCCGCCTCCGCCCAGCGTGCGGCAGATCCCGTCCGGGCCCGTGACCTGCGCCAGCCGCGCCTCCGCCGCCGCCCGCGCGTCCAGGTGATCCTGCAGCAGCCGCCGCTGGATCTCCCGGCCCCGCGCCGCCAGCCCTTTCTCCAGCGCCGCGTGCTCCAGCCCGGCCGCCTCCGGCCCGGCCAGCCACTGCTCCGCCTGCGCGAACGCCTCCCGCGACCGCGCGAACACCCACCAGGCACGTACTGTGACACAGGGCTCCTCCTGTCCGTCCAGGTCTTCGAACAACCGGAACGTAACAGGACGGAGCCCTCCTGACACCCACGCCGTCAACGCCACCCCCGCGCCCAGCACTCCCCGCGAAAGAAACGCACCTATGTGGCATTGATGTCGCTATTACGACATTGATGTGGCATTGATGTCGTTATCGCACTATTCGGAACGCGGTGGGCTGACGACAGGAGCATCACGGGTATCACCCGACCCATGAGTCGGCTTCTCGCCGTGGCAAGGCCGCATCCATGCCACATCGGGTCGGCGATGAGTTGGACCGGTCCGGCAACTGCGGAAACCTGGGGACTGCGAGGAATACGGGGAATATGTGACGTGCGGGGTGCGGTGGGGCTTGGAGGCTTGGGGCCTGGAGATCAGACTTGCATGACGACGGCTTTCGGCTCGGTGAAGAATTCGCGGCTGAAGTTGCCGCCTTCGCGGCCGATGCCGGAGTCGCCGACGCCGCCGAACGGGGCGCGCAGGTCGCGGATGAAGAAGCAGTTGACCCAGACCGTCCCGGCCTTCAGGGCGGCCGAGGCGCGGTGGGCGCGGGACAGGTTCTCGGTGAAGACCATGGCGTTGAGGCCGTAGGGGGTGTCGTTGGCCTGGGCGATCGCTTCTTCGTCGGTGTCGAAGGGGTGACGGTGACGACCGGGCCGAAGACCTCCTCGCGGCAGACGCGGGCGGTGGGCGGGGCGTTCTCGACGATCGTGGGCAGGATGACCCAGCCGTCGCCGGGGCCGCCGGTGCGGATGGTGCCGCCGTCGGGCTCGATGCCGTCGAGGTAGGAGCGGACCTTCTTGTAGTGCTCCTGGGAGGCCAGCGGGCCGAGCTGGGTGGCCGGGTCTTTGGGGTTGCCGACGACCAGGGCCTGGGCGGCGGCGGTGAAGCGGTCGAGGAACTCGGCGTAGATGCCGCGCTGGACGTACAGACGCGAGCCGGCCAGGCAGACCTGGCCGGCGTTGCTGAAGATGGCCTTGACGGACCAGTCGACCGCGTTGTCCAGGGCGGCGTCGTCGAAGACGATGTTGGCGCCCTTGCCGCCGAGTTCCAGGCTGACCGGGACCAGGTTGGCGGCGGCGGCACGGGCGATGACCCGGCCGGTGGCGGACTCGCCGGTGAACGTGATCCGGTCCACGGCGGGGTGCTCGGTCAGGGCGGCGCCGGCCGAGTTGGGGCCGTAGCCGTGCAGGACGTTGAGGACGCCGGGCGGCAGGCCGGCTTCCAGAGCCAGCCGGGCCATGATGGTGGCGGACGCGGGGGTGTCCTCGGCGGGCTTCAGCACCACGGTGTTGCCCCAGGCCAGCGCGGGGGCGACCTTCCAGGACTCGAGCATCAGGGGGAAGTTCCAGGGGGCGACGGCGGCGACCACGCCGGCCGGCTCGAACCGGGTGTAGGCGTGGTGGCCGGTGTCCATCGGCAGGACGTCGCCGGTGGCCAGCCGGGCGTGGTCGGCGAAGAAGCGGTAGTTGGCCGCGGTGCGGGGGACGTCGCGGGTGCGGGCGTCGCTGACCGGCTTGCCCATGTCGGTGCTGTCGGCCAGCGCCAGCATTTCGGCGTTGGCCTCGATCAGGTCGGCGAAGCGGTGCAGCAGCGCGCCGCGCTCGGCGTGGCCCATCTTCGGCCAGGGGCCTTCGTCGAAGGCCCGGCGGGCGGCCCGGACGGCCCGGTCAGCGTCGTCGGCGCCGCCCAGCGCGACCTCGGCCCAGGGCTCGCGGGTCCACGGGTCGACCGAGGCGAACCGCTCCCCCGAGGCCGACTCGGTCTCCTGGCCGTCGATCACGTGCGGGACGAACTCCATGACGGGGCCTTCCTCTAGCGGGCGCCGGTCGCGGCCAGGTCGCGCTCCTGGGCGAGCCCGACCGCGATGTCGATGATCATGTCTTCCTGGCCGCCGACGTAGCCGAGCTCGCCGGCTCGCTGCAGGATCTCGTGGGCGGGGACGCCGTAGCGCTCGGCGGCCCGTTCGGCGTGCAGCAGGAAGCTGCTGTAGACCCCGGCCCAGCCCTGCACGATCGCGGCCCGGTCCATCTTCGGCCAGCGGGGCAGGAACGGCCGGACGACCTCCTCGGCCGCGGCCAGCACGCCGCCCACGTCCACGCCGGTCACCACGCCGAGGTGGTCGAAGGTGGCGGCCAGCACCTCGGTGGGCGAGTTGCCCGCGCCGGCCCCGAGCGCGCACAGCGCACCGTCGACCTGGCGGGCGCCGTGCTGGTAGGCGAGCACCGAGTTGGCCACGCCCAGGGACAGGTTCTGGTGGCCGTGGAAGCCGATCTCGGCCTGGTGGCCGACCTCGGCGACCATGGCCTGGACCCGCACCTGCGCGTCGGCGAGGACCAGCGCGCCGGCCGAGTCGACGCAGTAGACGCACTCCGCGCCGGCGTCCACCATGATCCGGGCCTGCCTGGCCATCTCGGCGGGCGAGGTCTTGTGCGCCATCATCAGGAACCCGACGGTCTCCATGCCCAGGTCCCGGGCCAGGCCGAAGTGCTGGATGGAGACGTCCGCCTCGGTGCAGTGGGTGGCGATCCGGGCCACCGAGGCGCCCGCCTCGCGGGCGTTGCGCAGGTCGTCCTTGGTCCCGATGCCGGGGACGAGCAGGACCGCGATCTTGGCCTGGGTGGCCTCCTCCACCCCGGCCGCGATCAGCTTGATCTCGTCGACCCGGGAGAAGCCGTAGTTGAACGAGGACCCGCCCAGGCCGTCGCCGTGGGTGACCTCGATGACCTCCACGTTGGCCGCGTCGAGGGCGTGCACGGTGGCACGAACCTGCTCCTCGGTGAACTGGTGCGCCATCGCGTGGCTGCCGTCGCGCAGGGTGGTGTCGGTGATGCGGAGCTGGCGGGCGGGGGTGGTCATGCCGGCACCTCCGTGGTCATGCGCTGGGCGATGACCTCGCCGACCTGGGCGGCGGCGGAGGTCATGATGTCGAGATTGCCGGCGTACTCGGGCAGGTAGTCGCCCGCGCCGCGGACTTCCAGGAACACCGCCACCCGGCCGTTGCCCTGCCAGGAATCCCGGGGCTCGTCGAACTGCGGCGCGGCCCGCAGCGTGTAGCCGGGCACGTAGCGCTGCACCTCGGCGACCCGCTGCTCGATCGAGGCGGTGATCGCGTCGGTGTCGGCGTCGGCCGGGATGGCGCAGAACACCGTGTCCCGCATGATCATCGGGGGCTCCACCGGGTTGAGGACGATGATCGCCTTGCCGCGCACCGCGCCGCCGACCACCTCGATGGCCCGCGACGTGGTGTGGGTGAACTCGTCGATGTTGGCCCGGGTGCCGGGCCCGGCCGACTTGGACGCCACCGACGCGACGATCTCGGCGTACGGGACGGGGACGACGCTGGAGACGGCGTGCACGATCGGGACGGTGGCCTGCGCCCCGCAGCTGATCATGTTGACGTTCGCCGCGCCGATGTGGGCGTGCAGGTTGACCGGCGGGCAGACCAGCGGGCCGAGGGCGGCCGGCGTCAGGTCGATGGCGGTCAGGCCGGCCTCGGCGTAGCGCGGCGCGTTGGCCCGGTGCGCGTAGGCCGAGGTCGCCTCGAAGACCAGCGCGGGCAGCGGGTCCTGGCGCAGCAGCCAGTCCACGCCTTCGGCCGAGGCGGCCAGGCCGAGCTGGCGGGCCCGGTCCAGGCCCTCGGACTCGACCACGCCCACCATGTAGCCGACCTCGACGTGCTCGCTGCGCCGCAGCTTGGCCAGCAGGTCGGTGCCGATGTTGCCGGGGCCGACGATGGCGGCCAGTGTCTTCGTCACGTCAGCTCCAGAGGCGTTTGGTGGCGATGGCGGCGCCCTCCGACAGCGCGGCGAACTTGGCCCACACCACGGTGGGGTGCACCTCGGGGGCGAACGAGGCCCGGGAGGAGAAGCCGCAGTCGGCGCTGGCGATGACGTTCTCCCGGCCGACGATCCCGGCGTAGGCGCAGATGCTGTCGGCGATCAGCTCGGGGTGCTCGACGTAGTTGGTGGCGTGGCCGAGCAGCCCGGGCAGCAGGATCTTGCCGTCCGGGAGCTCGAGGTCGGACCAGATCTTCCACTCGTGCTGGTGCCGCGGGTTGGCGACCTCGAACGAGTAGGCGCCGGCGTTGATCCGCAGCATGACCGGGGCCACCTCGGCCAGCGGGATGTCGTTGAGCCGGGGCCCGTGGTTGAGGCCGTAGCAGGTGTGCAGCCGGATCCGGTCCTCGGGGATGCCGCGCAGCGCGTGGTTGAGCGCGTCCACGTGCTCCTGCGCCCGGCGGTGGCGCTCGGCCGGGTCGCTGCGGCCGTCGTCGGCCAGGATCTCGATCAGCCACGGGTCGTCGACCTGGAGCAGGAAGCCCGACTCGACGATGGCCAGGTACTCCTCGCGCATGGCTTCGGCCACCGCGACCAGGTAGTCCTGCTCGGAGGCGTAGTAGTCGTTGCGGCCGAACCCGCTGGGGCTGGTGGACGGCAGGAACGCCTCCACGGGCCCGGGCGTCGCGTCGAGCGCGGCCCGCAGGTTGGCGATGTCGGTCTGGACCGCGTCCCGGCCGCTGTAGGCGACGGGACCGGTGCACACCATCACCTTCATCGGCGCCACGGCCGAGGAGTACTTCGACATGTAGGAGTGGTAGTACTCCGGGAAGTCGTCGATCTCCTTCTGCCACGACGGCGGCAGCAGGGTCTCGCCCTCGACCTGGTCGAAGCCGGCCAGCCGCTCCTTGACGTAGGTGAGGAACGAGACCTTGCCCTGCTCGCCGTCGGTGACCACGTCCAGGCCCGCCTCGGCCTGGCGGCGCACCACGTCGCGGACCGCCTCGGTGATCATCTCGGTGAAGCGGGCCGCGTCGTACGGGCGCCCGTGCTCCTTCTCCCGCATCACCTCGAGCAGGTCATGCGGGCGGGCCAGGCTGCCGACGTGAGTGGACAGGATGCGTTCGGTGCTGCGTTGCATAACCAATCCCTTATCAGGGTGCTGACCCGCTGGGCGGCCCGGCACACGCTCGCCACGATGAAGTCCCGGCGCAGGCCGAGGATATGGGTGGTCGGCCCGGCCACCGAGATCGCGGCCACCGGACGGCCGTCGAGCAGCACCGGGGCGGCGCAGCTGGAGAAGCCGCGGGTGAACTCCTCCCGGGTGCTGACCCAGCCGGCCTCCCGGGCGGCGCGCAGGATCCGGTGCAGGCGCTCGGGGTCGGTGATGGTGAACGGCGTGTGCTTGCGGCGCGGCACGGCCAGGGTGTCGGCCCGGATGCGGTCGTCGAACGCGGCCAGCGCGCGGCCCGCGCTGGAGGAGTAGCCGGGCACCCGGTGCAGCGTCTCGCCGCTGAGCTGCAGGCCGAGCGCGGCGTGGCCGTACCGGTCGATGTAGGCGACGTGCCCGGCGACCGGCACGCCGAGCTGGACCATCTCGCGCACCTGCTGCTGCAGTTCGATCAGGACCGGCCGGGCGGCGTCGCGGACCGGCATCCGCTCGGCGGCCAGCACGCCGAGCTCGAACATGCGCAGGCTGAGCCGGTAGCGGCCGCCTGCCGCCCGCTCCAGCAGGCCGCCCGCGGCCAGCGCGGACAGCATCCGGCAGGCCGTGCTCTTGGCCACGCCGAGCTCGCGGGCGACCTGGGTCGCGCCGAGCTCGGGATGGGCGGAGAAGCAGTTGAGCACAGAGGCAGCGATCGACACTGACCGCAGCCCCGGTGGGTCCTCCGTGAGGGTAAGCACCGGGTCAGTCCCAGTGGGGCATCTCGTCGGGCGGGGGGACGTTGACCTCGGTGACCCGGTTGCGGTAGGCGACCAGCGCGGTGCCGCCGCCGCGGCGGATCCGCACCACGACCTCCTCGGTGTTGTACGGCTCGCCCGGGTCGTAGCCGTGGGCCCAGGTGGCGAACGCGCGGATCGGGCCGGAGTGGGTGGCCGCGATGATCCGGGTGTCCGGCGACTCGGCCATCAGCCGGTGGAACCCGCGCCAGAACCGGCGCACGCAGGACTGCGGCGGCTCGAAGTACATCAGCGGGATGGTCAGCCACATGGCGATCGGGTCGGCCCCGCCGAGCTGGGTGCGGTAGAACCGGTCGATCTCCACCAGCCAGCGCGGCCGGTCGCCGACCGCCATCCGCTCCAGCTTCTCCATCAGCGCCTGGTACTGCCGGAAGGCCGAGGTGACGTCGCCGATCCCGTCCGGGGTCCAGACCTGGAAGTTGCGCAGCTCGGGGATCGGCTCGGGCTTGCCGATGTCGGCTTCGCGCTCCCACTGCCGCAGGCCGTCGGTCATGCCGCGGTAGATCTGGTCGGCGGTCTGCCGGGCCCGGCTGGTGTCGGCGCAGACGATCCGCACCTGCTGCCCGGGGCGGACGCTCTTGGACAGGCTGTGCCCGCGCTGGTGTGCCTGCCAGCCACCCATCGGAGTCAGCCCGGCATCGGTCGAGTAGCCCTGGGTGATGCCGTGCCTGATGATCCGGATCTCGGTGGCGAAGTCCTCCTGGGGCTTGCGCTCCGGCGGCGCCACGATCTCCTTGTCGCGGGTGGCGCCGGCGTACTCCGGGGTGAACCGGTCGCCGTCCACTTCGAGCAGGGCGCTGGGCGTCTCGGCCGCGGCCCCTCGTTCGCGGAACCGGCGCAGGTACAGCGGCAGGTCTTCGTCACCGGGGCTCGACGGGGTGGGCGATGGCTTGAGCCGACTCCGTTCGGTATATCGGGCCAGGTAGTGGGGAGCATCGGTACGGTCCGTACGGCGGAAGGCCGGAGCGGGACCCTGGCCGTTTTTCTCGGCCATCAGGAGTGCACCGTGAAGAAGCGCTCGTTGACCTGGCCGGCGTAGTAGAACATGGCCCGGCCCATCTCCTCCTCGGTCCAGGTGATCGGCTCGAAGTCCGGGTCGACCCAGTAGCCGCCGGTGAAGACCTCGTTGCGGTTGCCGACCGGGTCGAAGAAGTAGACCGTGTAGCCGCGGGTCACGCCGTGCCGGGTCGGCGCCACGTCGATGGTGACGCCGTTGTAGGCCAGCAGGTCGGCCGCCTCGCGGACGCCGTTCCAGTCGTCGAGCCAGAAGGCGAAGTGGTGCAGCGCGCCGTTCGGGCCGGTGACGATGGCGATGTCGTGCGGGGTGTGGCTGCGCTCCAGCCAGGTGGCGAGCTGGTGGCCGTCGTTGGCCACGATCTGCTCGGTGAGCCTGAACTCCAGCACGTCACGGAAGAAGGCCGTAGCTCCGTCGACGTCCTCGGCCATGATGAAAATATGATCCAAACGAGGTGGCGCGATGCCGACCAGGCCCGCCGGGCGCGGTGGCGGGTTCGTCAGGGGCAGCATGTTGCCGACCTTTTCCATCCCGTAGACCAGCTCGACCAGGTGGCCTGAGGGGGCCTCGAACCGGATGGCCTCGCCCCAGCCGGGGCCGAGCTCGGTTTTGGCGAACCGCTTGACCGCGATCCCGGCCTTTTCGATGCGCTCGGTGTAGTAGTCGAGGTCTTCTCGGTCGGCGAGCTTGAACGACATGTGGTCCAGGCCGTAGGTCGGGGCCTGGCGCAAGACCACCGAGTGGTGCTCGTGCTCGTCCCAGCACTTGAGGAACACCCGGCCCTCTTCGTGGGCGGTTTCGACCAGGCCGACGACCTCGGTGTAGTAGGCGGTGCAGAGCTCCAGGTCGGGAACCCGGATCTCGACATGCTGCAGGCGCAGGATGCGGTCGCTCATCGGGTGCTCCTTACGTGTGGAAGCTCAGGAACCGCTGGCTGATGACGTTCTCGTAGTAGAACAGGCCGCGGCCGAACTGGTCCTCGGTCCAGGTGATGGCGGGGAAGTCCGGGTCCGCCCGGTACCCGCCGGTGAACACCTCGTTCCTGATGCCGAGCGGGTCGAAGAAGTAGATGGTGTTGCCGCGGGTCACCCCGTGCCGGGTCGGGCCCTGGTCGATCTGCACGCCGTTGTAGGCCAGGATGTCGGCCGCCTTGCGGACCTGGTCCCAGTCGTCGAGCCAGAAGGCGAAGTGGTGCAGGGCGCCGTTCGGCCCGTTGACGATGGCGATGTCGTGCGGGGAGTGGCTGCGTTCCATCCACACGCCCATCTGGTGGCCGTTGGCGTCGAGGACTTGTTCGGTCATGCGGAAGCCGAGGACCTTGCTGAAGAAGTTTGCCGCTTCCCCGACTTCCTCGGCGTTGATCAGCATGTGGTCCAGGCGGGGCGGGGCGATGCCGGGGAGATCGGGGGGCGGGACCGGGGACGGGTTCAGCTTGCCGAGGATGTTGCCGGTCTTCTCGAGGTCGTAGACGAGCTCCATGGTCTGGCCGGACGGGATGCCGAACCTGATCGACTCGCCTTGCCCGACCGCCTCGCCCTTGCTGATGCGCTGGACTTGGCAGCCGTACTTGGTGACGGCATTTTCCAGCTCGGCCAGGTCGTCTTCCTTCTCGACGCGGAAGGTGAAGAGGTCCAGGCCGGTGCGCGGGTCGTAGCGGAGACGGACCGAGTGATGGTCTTCCTCGTCCCAGCACTTGAGGTAGACGGTCTCGCCGTCTTCGCCGCGGCCGGCGAGCTGGAGGCCGAGGACTTCGGTGTAGTAGGCGGTGGACAGCTCGAGGTCGGGCGTTCGGACGTCCACGTGGGCGAGCCGGAGGATTCCCATGCTGGCTCCTTTGCACTGCTTGACGGCTCGAACTTACCTCGCTTACTGTTCCAGATAAAGCCCCTGCGTTCCATATAGAGGAACGGTACGTTGCCAGCACCTGAGCAGATGCGCGCGGCGGTCGCGCGGTACGTCGAGGAGATCCACCGCGCCTACCTGGCGCAGGCCATGACGTTCCCGGCCGCCGTGCGCGGCGGTATGCCGCTGCTGGCACCTGGTCCCCTGACGGTGGCGGCGGTGGGCGTCCGCAACCTGCACCTGCTGGCGACCAGGGACTCGCTCGGGCCGGTGCGCGGGCCCGAGGTGGAGCTGCCCGGTTCGCTGGACGGGCTGTCGTGGACGCTGCGCTTCTACGACCCGGTGGTGCTGCCGTCGCTGGCCCTGGTCGACGAGTCTTCGGAGCCGGCGTTTGGCGAGGTGCGGCACGCGCTCGGGGTGACCACGGTGGTGTACCACTTCGTGGCCTCGCCTGGCTCCGGGCTTTCGGCGCACAACGCGGCACACGTGGGGACCGGGCTGGCGGGCGGGCACTCGGCCGTGGCGCGGGACTTCGAGACCATCCGCAGCCGGGTGCGGGGACGCGAGGACCTGGTGGACGAGATGGCGGGCGCGGCAGCGGCCGGGCTGGTGCGGGCGCACGCCATGCTGGCTTCGGCGATCGTGCCGCGGAATGCTTCGCTTTCCGCCTTGGCCGCCGAGGCGCGGCCTGATCCGGACGCGGTACGGCGCGAACTGCTGGCCGCGGTCGGGGGGCGGACGCAGTGGTCGCCGCCGGCGGAGCCTTCGTCGTGACCGCCGCTGAGCCGCCCGCGGGCGGGCTTTCGACGGTGCGGAACGCGGCGCGGCTGCTCAAGGTGTTCCGGTCGCGGGAGACCGACCTCGGGGTGTCGGAGCTGAGCCGGCGGCTGGGGCTGGGCAAGAGCACCGTGCACCGGATGCTCACCACGCTGGTGGCCGAAGGGCTGGTCGAGCAGAACCCGCGGACCGGCGGGTACCGGCTGGGCATCGTGATGTTCGAGCTGGGCCAGGCGGTCCGGGTGCACATGGACCTGCACGCGGCGGTGGGGCCGGTGCTGACCGAGCTGCGGACCCAGACCGGGGAGTCGTCCCAGGTCGGCGTGCTCGACGGGCACGAGGTCGTGTACGTGGACCGGATGGAGAGCGCGCACTCGCTGCGGCTGTTCACCGATACCGGGCGGCGGGTGCCGGTGCACTGCACGTCGTCGGGGAAGGTCCTGCTGGCCTACCTGCCGGAGGCGCGGCGGCAGGCGGTGCTGCGGGCGGCGCCTTTCACCGCCCTGACTCCGCACACGATTACGTCGCGTTCGCAGCTCGCGGCTGACCTCGAGCGGATCCGGCACCGGGGCTGGGCCGAGGCGGTCAACGAGCGGGAGATCGGGATCGCCTCCATCGCCGCGCCGATCCGCGACGTCAGCGGCGAGGTGGTGGCCGCGATCAGCATCGGGGTCCCGCTGGCCCGGTGCACCGTCATGGCGCTGCGTAGGCTGGCGCCTGTGATCATGGAGGCGGCCGAGGCGGCGTCACGCCGGCTGGGCTGGTCTGGGGATCTGTCTGCTTTTTCCGCTCAGCGGAAAGAAGGGTGAGGCTTACGATGCCACTGACCGACGCGCCCGGGAAGGCCCGGGCGCTGTACGAGGCCCGGCGCACCCGGCAGCAGATCGAGCCGTTCACCGACGCCGACCCCGACCTGGGCATGGCCGACGGCTACGCCGTGCAGCAGGAGCTGGTGAAGCTGCTGCTGGCCGACGGCGACCGGATCACCGGCTACAAGGTCGGGCTGACGTCCAAGCCGATGCAGAAGATGATCGGCGTGGACCAGCCCGACTACGGTCCGGTGCTGGGCTCGACGGTGTACGCCGACGGGGACGCGGTACCGGTTTCGGCGTTCATCCAGCCGAAGATCGAGGCCGAGATCGCCTTCGTGCTGGGGTCTGGCCTGGCCGGACCCGGGGTGAGCGTGCTCGACGCCCGGCGGGCGATCGCGGGCATGGTCGCGGCGGTGGAGATCGTCGACTCCCGGTTCGCCGACTGGCGGATCAGGCTGGCGGACACGGTGGCTGACCTGGCGTCCAACGGCGCGGTGGCCGTCTCTAGCCGGGTGGTGCCGCTTACCGGGATCGATCCCCGGCTGATCGGCATGGTGCTCACCCGGCAGGGCGAGCTGGTCGACACCGGGGCCGGCGCGGCCGCGCTCGGCGACCCGGTCCGGGTGGTGGCCTGGCTGGCCAACACCCTGGGCGAGATGGGCGCCAAGCTCGAGGCCGGGCACCTGGTCATGACCGGGGCGCTGCACGCCGCGGTGCCGATGGCGGCCGGGGACGTGTTCCGGGCCGACTTCGACCGCCTCGGTCCTGTCACTGTCCGCGTCGTCGGAGTAGGGAAGGCTTGAGATGGCTTTTGACGCCTCATGAGGTAACGGCGCGGCTGGCCAAGGCCAGGGCCGACCGGACCGCGATCGGCTCGCTGTCGGCCGAGCTCGACGGCTTCAACCTGGCCGAGGCCTACGAGGTGCAGCGGCGGCTGCGGAACGAGGCCGGGCCGCTGGCGGGCTGGAAGCTCGGCCTGACCTCCCGGGCCAAGCAGGCCCAGGTCAGGGTGAGCGAGCCGCTGTACGGCTTCCTGGCCGCTAGTGATGCCCTGGATATCGGCCAGCCGCTGGTGACGGGCGGCACATCCAGCCGCGGTGCGAGCCGGAGATCGTGTTCGTCATGGGCGCGGATCTGTACGGGCCGTCGGTCACCGCGTCGGCGGTGCTGGCCGCGACCGCGGCGGTCGCGGTCGGCATCGAGGTGCTCGACTCGCGGTACAAGGACTACAAGTTCACGACGCCGGACGTGGTGGCGGACAACACCTCCCAGGGGCGGTACCTGGTGGGTTCGGCCGTGCCGGTGGCGGGCCTGGACCTGCGGCTGCTCGGGGTGGTGCTCGAGCACAACGGCGAGGTGGTGGCGACCGCGTCGGGCGCCGCGTCGCTCGGGCATCCGGCGGCGGCGGTGGCCTGGCTGGTCCGGTCGCTGGCGGCGGAGGACGAAGGGCTGAAGGCCGGGGACATCGTGCTGTCGGGCGGGCTGACCGCGGCGGTGCCGGTGAAGCCGGGGGACGTGGTCACGGCGACCGCCGACCGGCTGGGCAGCGTCGAGCTCGGCTGCGTGTGAGCTCTGGGTGAGCTCGCCGTCGCCGTCACCTGCGCCGTCGCCGGAGCTGGTGCCGCTGGAGCGGCCGGCCGGGCGGACGCAGTGGTCGTTCTCGCACGGCGGGCGCAGTCTTTGCGGTGTTCGCCGACGGGGACTCGCTGTACGTGACGGACGGGGCGTGCCCGCACAACGGCGGGCCGCTGGCCGAGGGGCTGGTGCGGGACGGGCGTCGTGACCTGCCCATGGCACTGGTACGCGTACGAGCTCGCGACCGGGCGGTGCCGGACGGCAGCGGGTTACGAGCTGCGCCGGTATCCGGTGGTGGAGGTCGGTGGGCGGCTGTACGCGTCGATCCCGCCTGCCGAGCCGCGGCGGAGCTGGTCGCAGATCCTGCGGGCGCATGCGCGGCAGGGTTCGGGCACCGGGCTTCTCGGTAGGCGGGTTCATGAACTGGAAGGACTGCCTGGACTCGGACGGCGCGCTCGACCCGGCGGCGGTGGCGGGCGCGCTGTACCGGGCCCGGCAGGCGGGGTCCACGCTGGACCAGCTGCTGTCGGCTGAGCTGGGGCTTTCGCTGGCGGACGCGTACCGCGTGCAAGACCAGATGACCGCGCTGCGGCTGGCCAGCGGGGAGCGGATCACCGGCTGGAAGCTCGGGTACACCTCGGCGGCCATGCGGGAGCAGATGGGGGTGGCGTCGCCTAACTTCGGGCCGCTGACCGATGTGATGATCCTGGACTCCCCCGCGGTGCTGCCTGCCGGGGCGCTGCAGCCGCGGGTGGAGCCGGAGGTCGGGCTGCGGCTGGGGCGGCGGCTGACGGAGCCGTTCTCGGTCGAGTCGGTGCTCGACGCGTGCGACGCGGCGCTGGCCTGCCTGGAGGTGGTGGACTCGGTGTGGTCGGGGTACCGGTTCACGCTGGAGGACAACACCGCGGACGGCTCGTCGGCGGCGTGGGTGGCGGTGGGGTCGTCGCTGCCGCTGTCGGGGCTGGAGTCGCTGCCGGTGACGCTGTCGGTGGATGGCGAGGCGGTGGAGAGCGGGACGGGTGCGGCGGCGAGCGGCCACCCGGCGGCCGGGGTGGTGTGGCTCGCGGAGCAGCTCGCCGCGCGCGGGCGCTGGCTCGAGCCTGGGGACCTGGTCATCACAGGCGGATTGACCAGAGCGCCAGCGCTGGAATCCGGTCATCGCATCAGCGCCTCGTTTGGTGACGGCCGCTGGACGGTCGAGGTGCGCCGACCCTGACGGGTGTTCGCTGCGTCCGTTCCTGCGGCAGCGCGGGCGATAATGCTGTCATGTGGGTGTATCTAATGCCCTGGATTGTCCAGGATGGCGCGCTTCCTGAGCTTGCCCGGGGCTCGCATCTGCGCAGTGTGGGCCTGTGGGCCGATTGCCGCAGCGTCGGGCCCGCCCGGACAGCGATGGACGGCATCGCGGAGCTGGCGGGTCCTGATAGCGCACACGAATCCGGCCGCTACCGCTATGAGCTGACCGGAGTGGCCGGTCCCGTCAAAGGCATACGGACCGGAAATGAGGAGCAGGCCGGCTCGGAATTCGTGATCACTGCTGGTGACCTTGGCATGGTCGCCCGGACCGCCGGGTTCGTGGCCGGGGTTTCTGCGGGCTCGCGCGTCACCGCGCAATGCACCCTGAACGTTGCGGCCGACTACGAGTGGGACGCATTCGAGCTGCCCGATCTGCGGACCGACTGGTATGTGCGCCGGCTGAAGATCGAGCAGAGGCAGATCGATTACGTTCGCGGCGGCCCGGAGGGCCCGCTGGCCGGCTGGCCGGGGAAGGTACTGCGCTCATCCGAGATTGAGCGCATGAGCCGGTGGGACGCGCGCCACGCGGACACGATCATGGCCAGCTACGTGCTCGATCTGACACCACTGCCCGCGTCGCAGCACCCTGCGGGGTGACAGCCAGCCCCGTTCGGTATCCAGGGACAACCATGATCCCGAACGGGTGGGGTGCTACGACCCGCGCCCGCGCGTGCCCTAGCCCGGAATCGAGACCTCGTAGGTGAGGTGCGTCGCCCGCGGTGACTCGGTGACCTCCCGCTGGACCAGCGTGATCGGGCCGGCAAGGCCGAACAGCCGTGTGCCGCCGCCGAGCACCAGCGGTGACAGGTGGATGCGGAGCTCGTCGACCAGCCTCGCCGCCAGGCTCTGGTCGATGACATTCGCGCCGCCCATGACGACGACGTCCTTGCCTCCGGCAGTCGCCCGGGCCTGGTCGATGGCCTCCGCTACTCCCTCGGTCACGAACCGGAATCTGGACGCGAGCCGCACCTGGGCGGGCGGTTCGTGGGTGACGACATAGCACGGCGGTGCGGCCGACTGGTTCTGGTCGTGTCCGTACCCGACGTCGTCGTTCCAGCCGTTCGGGCCGTCCACGATGTCGTACAGCCGCCGTCCCATCACCACGGCGCCGGTCTTCTCGAAGCTGTGCGCCAGCACAGCTTCGTCGACCGGGGAGCGGGGCTCCTCGAGCACCCACGCGTGGATCGCCTCGCCGCCGAGGCCGAGCCCGTGCTCCTGGTCCACGCCGGGTGCGGTGACATACCCGTCCAGCGACATTGAGATGTCGGCGATCACCTTGCTCATGCTCACTCCTCCGGGGACTCGGCGCGGCTCAGGTAGAGGACGGCGGGACCGGGCGGGAATGGCGACGAGAACTCGACCGCCCTCGCCGGCATGACGGTCAGCGTCTCACTCACGGCCGTTTCGCGGTTGGTGACGTCGAACCACTCGACCTGGTAGGAGCCGGCCAGCAGGTCGACGGTGAACGCCCCGCTTTCGCCGTCCGGCTCTAGCACGAGGTATTCCGAGCCGGGGTTCGCCAGCGCATAGCCGGTGGACGCGGTGTCCCGCCGGGGGTGCATGTCGATTAGTCCGATGCGCTCCGCGTACCGGCGGGTGTCGCCCATCGCCCACCGCGCAGGCTCGTAGGACTCGAACGGCGGCACACCGGTGTCGGCGGGTGACTCACCGGCGGGCTCCAGCCCGGTGATCAGGCCGAAGTCCATGAGGATGGGGTGGTGGCCGCGCAGGAACGACTTCCACGCCCAGAGGGCGTCGCCCTGCCCCGGTGCGTAGTGGTCGGTGTCGCTGATGACTACCTTGGCGCCGTCGGCGATCGGCGGATCGGCGAACCAGCGCGAGGCAGGGGAGCCGGGCGCCATCGGGTGGCGGCCGTTGGTAAAGATCTCATCGTCGTAGCCGGGCGAGATCCACTCGGCGCGGCTGCCCAGCAGCGGGTCGTTCACCTTGGTCTGCTCCGCCACGGGAAACTGCATGGTCATGCCGATCGGATGCACGTCGTAGCCGCGCGCCACCTCATGCCGCTTGACGGTGTCGATCACCCAGTACTGCCACTCGGTCGAGTCGCCCCACGCCGGCGCCTTGTCCATGCCCAGGAACGTGGCGAACTCGTCGGTTACCGTTCCGTCGCCGGACGACTCGTTGGCCACCTCCCACAGTACGTTGGGCAGGTCGTGGAGGGTGTCGACAACCTTCAGGACATAGGCCTCCTGGATCGCCTGGACGCGCGGATCGAGCGGTAGGACCTGCAGGTCGTTGATCGAGTTGGCGGAGATGCCGTTGACGTTGTTGCCGGCGTGGAACGGGTGGCCCTCGATGTGGTCCGGTGGCGGGCTGAGGTGCAGCGCCCAGCCGTCGAACAGCATGACGCCCACGTAGATACCCACCTCGCCGGCGGCCGTGACCCGTTCGCGGAGGCGCTGGAAGAAGCCGTCGTCGAGCCGCTCCAGATCGAACCGGGGCTTGCCGTCCTTCGCGGTGCCTGGCCCGGTTCGCGCCCACGGCTGGGGCGTCATGTTCAGGTGGTAGTTTCCGCCGGCCGCCTGGGACCGGACCTGCTCCCAGCGCCAGAGCCGGATGAAGTTGTGCCCCCGTTCGCTGAGAAAGCGCAGGTAGGCCTGGTAGTCCATCCGCTCGGGTTCGTCTGGGCCAGCTGGCCCCGGGCCCATGCCGTCGTGCAGGTTGTTCCAGATGTGTGACCCGGTCAGGTAGACGGCGCGGCCGGCGCCGGGCCCCGAGGTGGGGGTGAAGTAGCGGGGGTTCCTGGTCGAGACGGCAAGCGGTCCGTCCGCTGGCACTGGCGTGAATGTCATGATCTTTGCATCCTCCGGTGATTCGGCTCTGTACCGAAGCCTGGACGTCGCCCGGTCGCGAATCATCTGCCAGGTGGCCGATACGCCGCCCGGTGGTGGCCGATGGGCGGCGGCGGGCCTGGTCCCCTGGCATTGTGTAGCCATGAGCGGCGCAGACGAGCAGGCAATTCGATCGCCAGCCCGAGTGCCGAACAACCTTGTCGTCCAGTTGACGTCGTTCATCGGGCGCAGCACGGAGATCGAAACGGCGGCTGGACTGCTGGCGCGCCACCGGCTCGTGACCCTGACCGGGCCGGGCGGCGCGGGCAAGACAAGGTTGGCCGGGGAGGTCGCCGCGGATCAAGCCGATCGGCATCCGGACGGCCTCTGGTGGGTTGACCTCACCACGGTGAGTGACAGCACAGCGGTAGCCGAGACCATCGCCGAGGCCGTCGGCGCCCCCGCCCTCGGCGGACGCCTGTACACGCTTTGTGCGCATCTGGCTACCTTGCGGTCCCTGCTGTGCCTCGACAACGCCGAACACCTGCTCGACGGCGTCGCGAGCACGGTGGAGGCCGTGCTGCGCGGCTGCCCGCAGATCGCCGTCCTGGTCACCAGCCGCGAACCGCTCGGTGTGCCGGGCGAGGCGGTCCTGGGGGTTCCGCCGTTGTCGGACGACGATGCGCTGTCGCTGTTCGTCGATCGCGCGCGCCTGGTGCAGCCCTCGTTCGCGCTCGACGAGTCCAACGAGGCGGCCATCCGGTCGATCGCGGCGCACCTGGACGGGATACCGCTGGCGCTGGAACTGGCCGCGGCCTGGGTGCGGACCCTCACCCCGCAGCAGGTGGAGGCGGGCCTGGACGACCGGTTCTCGCTGCTCGTTCGTGGCCCTCGTGGCGCGCGACGGCGGCAACGCACGCTCGCGGGATCCATCGACTGGAGTCACGCACTGCTGGAGGAGATCGACCGCATCGTGTTTCGCCGGCTCGCGGTGTTCGCCGGCCCGTTCGGGCTGGCCGCGGCGCGGGCACTCTGCGCCGGTGAGATGGTGACTGCCGCCGAGGTCCTGCCGGCGCTCGGCAGGCTGGTGGACAAGTCGCTGGTGGTGGCCGAAGAGCGGGTCGGCGAGTCACGCTACCGGCTGCTGGAGACGATCCGCGCCTACGCCGCGGCCCGCCTGGCCGAGGCGGAGGAGGACGCCGCGCTGCGCGAGCGGCACCTCGCCTGGTACCTGCGGTTCGTCGAAGCCGCGGAGGCGGATCGGGAACTGGATGCCGACCGGTGGCGGCTGATGCTGCTCATCGAGTACGACAACCTGCGCGCGGCGCTGGAATGGGGCCTCGCGGCGGAGGAGCCCGACGTCGGCCGGGAGCTGGCGGCGTCGCTGGCGTGGCTCTGGCACCTCGATCGCCGCGGCCGGGAGGGAGTCGGCTTCCTGCACCGGGCGATCGACCGCGCACCCAAGGAGCGCTCCCGGCTTCAGGCACGCCTCATGACCGGCCTTGCCCTCGTCGCCGACACCGCCGGCCCGCTCGACGTCGAGTACGACGCGGCCACGCGAGCGGTCGAACTGGCCGCCGACGTCGGCGATGAAGGGTTGCGCGCGCTGTGCCTGAACCTGCTGGCGGTCGGATCCTTCTACACGGACCTCGACGAGGCGTGGCGACTGTGCGAGCAGGCCTATATCGCGGCCCGGGCGGGCCGGAACACCTTCGTGCTCGGTGGCGCACGGGCCCTGCAGGCCATCATCCTTCACCTGCGCGACCGGCACGCCGAGGCCGAAGCGATCATCGATGAGTCCGTCCGGCAGTGCCTGCAACACCACCGAGGCGTACTGTCCACGCTGCTGACCTACCAGGCAGACGGCGCCCTAGCCGGCGGCGACCCGGCCCGTGCGCTGGACCTCGCAGCGCAGGCACTGCTGGTCGCCGAGCCCCTCGGCGACTACCTGCGCGTCGGTCTGGCCCGCTCGGTGCTCGCGCAGATCAAGGCGCTGACCGGCGACCTGGCCGGCGCGGCCGAGGTGATCGACCCTGTGCTGCGCCTGGTCGAAGGCGTCGAAGACGAGGTATTCGTACCCGGCCTCGACTACGCCGTGGCGGTGCTGTCGATGCGCCGAGATGACCCCCAGGCCGCCGTTACCTCGCTGCAGCGGGCCGCCGGCTCCACCGACCGGGGAGTCGCGACCTGGCTCGCGGGCCGGGCGCTGCCCCGGCTCGGTGCGGCGCTCGCCGCCGCCGGCCGGCCCGACGAGGCGGCGGCGGCGCTCGACCGGGCCGTTGATGTAGCCCGGCACCTGCAGCTTCCCGGTCCCCTGGCGGAGGCGTATGCCGTACAGGCCGAACTCGCCGCCGCCGAACCCGACGGCCTTACCCGAGCCATCGAACTCCACCATGCGGCGCTGACCATCCGCGTCGATCATGGACTGCGTGCCGCACAGCCCGACAGCCTCGAAGCCCTTGCCCGCATCGGCGCGGCTATCCAGCCAGCGCCCGACGACGTGCGGGTGCTGTACGCGGCCGGGTCGGCTCGCGTGAAGACCGGCCTGCCTCGCGGGACCGGCCAGCAGCGGGCCTACGACAGCACGGCCGCCAATCTGCGGCGAGCGCTGGGGGAGACAGCGTTCGACCGCGCGGCCGCCGAGGGTGCGCGGCTCGCCCTCGACCAGGGCGTCGAATACGCCCGCCGCGCCCGCGGCCGCCGGGGCCGACCCGCCGCCGGCTGGCCGAGCCTTACCCCGACCGAGCTCGAAGTCGTCCGCCTCGTCGCCGAGGGCCTCACCAACCCGCAGATCGGTGCCCGCCTTTTCATGAGCCGCGGCACGGTGAAGACGCACCTCTCGCATATCTTCACCAAGATCGATACCGCCAACCGCACCGAACTCGCCGCCGCCGCGATCGACCGCGGAATCTCAACCGGCGGGCGCTCGCCTACGGGATAACGCAGTCCCGCGAAGGAGAAATGGGGTCACGGGTGAACTCCTTTTTCGGTGTCGGTTTGTTCGATGTTGCCGGACGCGTGTGGTCGCCGTGCGACTCGCCGGCGAGGGCTTCGATCTCGGCGGGTGCGCTGCGGCCGGGACGACTGGCCGGGCGCGGAACCTGCGCGTCCAGGCGGCGGCCAGCCAGTTCTTCCTCATCGCCGCGCCGCCAGAACCGAGTCGAGGATGCCGGGCGAGGCGTCCCGCCCGCTGCGGTGGTCATGCTCGCCGGCCTCGGTGAGACCGCTGTTGATCAGCAGCCCATCGAGGTCCTTCGCCGGCCGGACCATTACTCGGGTACCGCCCGGACCTCGGTGGCAGAGATCCCCGGCGACTCGATCGCGTCCGCAAACGAGTGATGTTCATGGGTGACCGTCCACCGGCCGTCGACCTTGCGCAGGCCGATGGTGAGCCTCAGCCTCTGCTCCGGCTGGCGCTCGAACTGCTCAGGCGTGCCGCACCGCAGCAACGCGAACGCGAACGCGACGTCCGCGCCGGCCGTGACTTCCAGCGACTCGATCTCGAACACCGCGCCGGACGCCTGCCATTCGAAGAATCCCGGCCAGGTCTCACGGTAGGCGTCGATGCCGCGGACGCCCTGCTCGGGCGGCGGGACGTCGAACATGACGATGCCGGAGGCGTGGTTGGCGAGCACGGCAGGCAGGTCGCCGCTGTGGACGGCGGTGGCCCAGCGCTCGATCAGGTCGCGGACCTGCTGTTCCTCGGTCATGCCGGTTCCTCCTCGTGGACGGTTCTCACCGGTGGAACCCGGGACGGTGCGCAAATTCATCGCGACCGGCAAGATGAGCGCATGACTACCCCCGCCGGGCTGCTCGCCGCCGCGCGCTCCGGCGACGCCAGCGCCTTCGAGCAGCTGGTGGCGCCGTACCGGGGCGAGCTGCAGGCGTACTGTTACCGGATGCTCGGCTCGCTGCACGACGCCGAGGACGCGGTGCAGGAGTCGCTCGTGCGCGCGTGGCGCAGCGTCGGCAGCCTCGACGAGCGCGGTTTCGTCCGGGCGTGGCTCTACAAGATCGCGACCAACCGGTGTCTCACCGCGATCGGCCAGCGCGGCCGGCGGGAGTTGCCCGTCGACGTCACGCCCGGAACTCCTGCGACCGAGATCAGCTGGCTCGAACCCTATCCCGACATATCACCCGAGGCGCATTACCTTGCTCGCGAGAGCGTCCAGCTCGCGTTCGTCGCGGCGTTGCAGCACCTGTCCGCGCTTCAGCGGGCGACGCTGATCCTGCGCGAGGTGCTCGGCTTCTCCGCGGCCGAGGTGGCCGAGCAACTCGGCACGTCCACCGCCTCGGTCAACAGTGCGCTGCAAAGGGCGCGCAAGGCGATCGGCTCGACCGCGCCGACGCAGGAGACGGTGCTGCGCGACCTCGGTGACGCGGCCGTCGAGGACATCGTCACGCGCTGGACCGACGCCTGGCACGCCGGCGATGTCGACGCTATCGTCGCGATGCTCGCCCACGACGCGCGGTACTCGATGCCGCCGCTGCCCCAGTGGTATCGCGGTCAGGACGAGATCCGCGCCTTCCTGCTCTGCGGCCCGCTGCAATCGCGCTGGCGGTTCCTGCCCACCACGGCCAACGGCCAGCTCGCATTCGGCACCTACAGGTGGGACGACGCCGCGGGGGCATACGTTCCTGGCGGCCTCGACGTCCTCACTCTGCTTGACGGATGCGTCGCAGAGATTACCGCCTTCCTCACCGCCGACCTCACCCGCTTTGGGTTGCCGGCGCGCATCCGTCCCTAGAGCGGATCAGCTGTCGGGACGGCGGGCGTTTCCGGCACCGGGTCTTTTGGTGGCGCGTGCACGGCCGAAGTGGCTGGCGCGACGGCGACGGTCAGTGCAGCTGATAGATCCCGTAGGCGTAAAACGGCTCATGCTCGGGCACTCGCCGGTCCGTGACCTCTGCATACGCTGACGCGTCCGCGGGCTTGCCGAACAGGTGCCATTCGTTGAGGAGAGGCACCCAGGCCGACGCTAGCGACGCCACCTCATCGGACCAGTAGCCGCAGTTGGCCAGGCCGCTCATCAGGTAGTAGTCGGCGACATCGTAGCCAAGGAGGTCCTGCCGTTCGAAGGCCGACCCGATGAGATCAAGGTCATCTGGTATCCCCTCCTCCTGTTCAAGCGCGGTGATCCGCACGACCACGACGTCGGCCCGGTCTAGTGCGCGCGCTGCCGCGAGGAGGCCCGGCAGGTCAGGCCACAACCCTCCCACTTCCGGTGACGGCGGGAGTCCGGGCGGCCGCTCCCAGACCTCCGCGTCGACCGAACGCACCAGCGGAACGTCACGGCGTAGCAGATGGAGGGCCCTCCGGTCCGCGGTCCAGCTGGGATCCGGGGCAGTCAGGCGCAGGTCGAATCCGATAGTCGCTTCCATCAAAGACCTCACTCCCCCGGTCAGGCATGTTCACAGACCTACTGCCCGGCACTTTACTCACGGAGCCGGTGTTCGACGCGGACTCGCCGCCGGGAAAAACCGGTATCCCCCGACCTGCGGGGTTCGCTACCGTTCTGACCATCCACGCGCTGCGGCGAATCGCAGCGCGCCGCGGCGAACGAGGGAGCCGGCCGTGCGTCACCGCGCCGTTGTCGCCGTCTCCCGGCCGCGGTATGAGGTGATCCTGGTGTCTGGAGGACGCCCGGCGACCGCCGCGCGGCCGTCGCCGGAGTACGTGACGAGCCTCTGACCGGACCTCGGTTCGCCACGGAATCGCGCTGTCCTGGCCCTGATTGCTTCGAAAGGTCCCGTGCCGTGCGTACCGGCCTGAACCGTGTTTTCGCCAACCCCCTGAGCGGCGTCCGCAACCTGGGCATCCTCGCCCATGTCGACGCCGGCAAGACCACCATCACCGAACGGATCCTGTATGTCACCGGAGCCACTTACAAACGCGGCGAAGTCCATGACGGCACGACCGTAACCGACTTCGACTCCCAGGAGCGCGACCGCGGGATCACCATCTTCGCCGCGGCCGTGAGCTGCGACTGGGACGGTCACCGGATCAACCTCATCGACACGCCCGGGCACGTCGACTTCTCCGGCGAGGTCGAGCGCTCGCTGCGGGTCCTCGACGGCGCGATCGCGGTGTTCGACGCCGTGGCGGGTGTCGAGCCGCAGAGCGAAACGGTATGGCGTCAGGCCGACCGGCACCGGGTACCGCGGATCGCGTTCGTCAACAAGCTGGACCGGGCGGGTGCCGACCTTGATGCGGCGGTCGGCTCGATCCGGCGGCGGCTGCATCCGGTGCCGCTCGTGGTGCAGCTGCCGATCGGACGGGAAGACGGATTCACCGGAGTTGTCGACCTGCTGCGACTGCGGGCGCTGGTCTGGGCCGACGGATGCGAGACGGCCGAGGAAGGGCCCGTGCCGGACACGCTGGGCAGCGAGGCGCGCCGGCGCCGCCTGCTGCTGGAGGAAGCGGTGGCCGAGCTTCATCCGGCAGCGCTGGAGGAGTTCTGCGCGCAGGGGACCGTGTCCGCGTCGACGCTGTCCCGCACGCTGCGCGACCTCACCCTCAGCGGCGAGGGTCTCGTGGTGCTGTGCGGCTCGGCCTACCGCAACCGCGGGATCGAGCCGCTGCTGGACGCCGTCGTGGCCTACCTGCCCTCGCCCCTGGATAGTGCCGCCGGTGCGCGGCACTGCGGCCGGCGAGGTGCGGGAACGGGCCGCCGACCCGGCGGCGCCGTTCGCCGCGCTGGTGTTCAAGGTGGTCACGACCGCTACGGGCAGGCTGACTTACCTGCGGGTGTACTCGGGAACGCTGCCGAAGGGCGCGGCCGTATGGGATGCCGGTGCCCGCCGCACCGAACGGGTCGCCCGGATCCTGCGGGTCCAGGCCGACCGGCACTCCGAAGTAGACCGTGCGGTCGCCGGTGACATCGTTGCGGTCGCCGGGCCGAAGGCCGCCCGGGTCGGCACCACCCTCTGCGAACCCGGGGACCCCCTGGTTCTCGAGCCGCCGGCGGTGGCGGATCCGGTGGTCTCGGTGGCCGTGGAGGCACGCCGGACGGCCGACACCGGACGGCTCGCGTCGGAGCTGGCGCACCTGGTCGAGGAGGATCCGTCGCTGGTCGTGCGGAGCGATCCCGAGACCGGCCAGACAGTGCTCTCGGGGCTGGGAGAGCTGCACCTGGAGGTGGCAGTGGAGAAGATCCGCCGGGCGCGCGGTCTGGAGGTCATCGTCGGGCGGCCGGAGGTGGCCTACCGGGAGACGGTCGTCCGCGGGGTGTCCGGCCTGGTGTACCGGCACGTCAAGCAGGACGGTGGGGCCGGCCAGTTCGCCCAGGTCGTCCTTGATGTCGAGCCAGCTGACGCGGAGGACGGGGAGGGCTTCGTGTTCCGGTCGGCGGTGGCCGGCGGCCACGTACCGCGCGAGTACATCCGGGCCGTAGAGGCCGGGTGCCGGGACGCGCTGGCCGAGGGTCCGCTCGGCAGCCATCCGGTGACCGGGCTGCGGGTCACCCTGGCCGACGGGGCCACTCACCCGAAGGATTCGTCAGAGCTGGCGTTCCGGATAGCGGGCCGGCTCGGGCTGCGGGAAGCACTGCGCGCGAGCGTGATGCAGCTCCTGGAGCCGGTAGCCGACGTCATCGTGACGGTGCCGGACGACGCCGTGGGCGGGGTGCTGGGTGACCTCGCGGCCCGGCGCGGCCACGTCACGGACTCCGCGGTGCGGGCCGGGACCGCCGTTGTCACCGCGATCGTGCCGCTGGCCGAGCTGTTCGGTTACGCGAGCCGGCTGCGCAGCCGGACCCAGGGCCGGGGCACCTTCACCGCCCGGCCAGCCGGCTATGCGCCGGCGCCGCACGGCTAGCGCCGAAGGGCGGCTCCGCTGCTACGCGGGCGGAGCCGCCCACGGGACGGCGGGTCAGGAGCCTTTGGCTATGCGCAGTATCTCCTCGAAGGCCTCGACGTTGCCCATCGCATCGTTGACGGGATTGTGGTCATGGGCTGTTTTCCTGAACCGTTTCCAGCTCTGGGTCTCGCTCCAGTCCCGGTTGAGGCCGGCCCAGAAGTCGCTGATACGGCGGCCGGAGTGGCCGAACGGGTTCTCCATTCCGGCCCGGTCGAACAGGCCGGATATCCACTGCCAGTCGTAGGCAGGATTGTCGCTCACGAAGACCGGCCGCCTGCCGTCGAGATGCTCCCGAAGCCAGGCCGCGAAGCTCACAGCAACTTCCTCGTCGGTCGCTAGGCGCTCGCCGACGATGCTGATCGCGGGGTTGACCGGGTCCGGTGTCGCCTCGAACAGGCGTCCGTGGAACGAATCGCGCGTGTCGTAGTGGATGGCCCCGAACTCAGTCAGCACGCCGTGCACGGGACTGGTGCCCCGCGCCTCGCAGTCGACGAATACCCATGGTGTCTTCTTGCTCATCGTGCCCGCATTATCTCCATAATCAGCCGGGCCGGTCGGGCGGCTCCGTGCTCTCTTCCGGGATGCCGGGGACGAGTTCGCCGGGCTCGAAGCCGCCTTCCCCGGCCACGGCGGCCAGTTCGTACCCCAGTGACTCGCGGGCAGCGGGGACCTTGGTCCGGCGGCCGGTGAGGGCCGAGGCGATGGCCGCGATCACGTTGGCCGCGATGGCGAACCCGAAGGCCACGCCGAGGCCGCTGTGGAACGGCGCCGTGATCAGGTGCGGGAAGAACTGCCGTCCGGTCACATAGGACGCGTGGGCCGGGGACAGATTATGCAGCAGCGGGCCGAGCAGCTGCTGGATCGGGTTGTAGCCGAGGAAGGAGGCGAACAGCACCCCGATCGGGGGCAGGTGCGAGATCGGCGCGGCCGTGGCGGCCGGGACGCCCTGCGCGGTCAGGCCGCTGAACATGGCCCCCGGGAGCTTGCTCGACAGGCCCGCCACCATCAGGGTGAAGAAGATGCCGATCGACAGCACGAACGCGGAGTTCTGGAAGGTGGCGATCATGCCGCCCGCCGCCCCGCGCCGGTCGGCCGGGACCGAGTTCATCATCTCTGCCCAGTTCGGTGAGAAGAACAGGCCGGAGCCGAACCCGTTGAGGGCGATGACGAGCGCGAACTCCCAGTAGGAGAAGTTCACCGGGACGAAGATCAGCAGGCCGAAGCTCGCGCCGGTGAGCAGCGCGCCGCCCACGGTGAACGCCTTGGGGCCGAACTTGTCGGACAGCACGCCGGACAGCGGCGCGGCCACCAGGAAGCCGACCGTGAGCGGAACCAGGTAGATGCCGGCCCACAGCGGGGTCTGGCTGAAGTCGTAGCCGTGCAGCGGCAGCCAGATCCCCTGCAGCCAGATGATCAGCATGAACTGCATGCCGCCGCGGCCCATCGCCAGCATCAGGCTCGCGACGTTCCCGGCGGCGAACGCCCGGATCTTGAACAGCGAGACGCGGAACAGCGGCTCGGCCACCTTGGTCTCGACGTACACGAAGATGACCAGCAGCGCGAAGCCGCCGAAGAGCGCGGTGAGTACGAACGGGCTGGTCCAGCCCATCGGGTGCCCGCCGTAGGGCAGGAGGCCGTAGGTGATGCCGACCAGGATGGAGACCAGCCCGGCGGCGAACAGCAGGTTGCCCCACCAGTCCATCTGCGCGTGCTGGCGGATCCCGATGTCGTGGAGCATGAAGTACGCCCACAGGGTGCCGAACACGCCGATCGGCGCCGAGACCAGGAAGATCAGGTGCCAGTTGATAGGAGCGAGGACGCCGCCGAGGATGAGGCCGATGAACGACCCGGCGATGGCCGCGATCGAGTTCACGCTGAGGGCACGGCCGCGCTGGCCGGCCGGGAACGCGTCGGTGACGATGGCGGCGGCATTGGCGAACAGGAACGCGCCGCCGACGCCCTGCACCACCCGCCAGATGATCAGCCACAACGCCCCGTTGGCGCCGTGCATCCAGGTCACGGTCAGGAAGATCGAGGCCACGCTGAAGATCGCGAAGCCCAGCGTGTACATCCGCACCCGGCCGAACATGTCGCCCAGCCGGCCGAAGCTGACGACGAGCACGGCGGAGACCACCAGGAAGCCCATGAACATCCACAGCAGATAGCTGGTGTTGCCGGAACTCAGCGGGTTCAGCCCGATGCCGTGGAAGACGTCAGGCAACGCGATCAGCACGATCGACTGGTTGATCGTCGCCATCAGCATGCCCAGCGTCGTGTTGGACAGCGCGATCCACTTGTAGTGCGGTCCGAGCGCAGGGCCCGACCGCACGGGCGCGCCTGTCACGTCAGATTTAGCCATCATGGGCCGACATGCTCCCCATCTGAGACCCGGGTACTTGCTAATCCTCAACTAACAATGACAGATCGGGATGCATCCGCGCCTTTCAGGGGCCGGGGTAGCCTGCGATGATCCGGGACCGGCGCATGTCGTAATGGAGGCTGGCTGATGAATCCGCTGTCTGGTGTTGCGGGCATGGCGGTGGACCGCATGCTCGGCCTCGGTCCGGCCGCGGTGCGGTACGAGCTGCGGCGCGACGTGGCCGTGGAGATGCCGGATGGCGTCGTGCTGCTCGGTGACCATTACCGGCCCGCGGGGCATGAACAGCCGCGGGCGGTCGTGCTGATCCGCTCGCCGTACGGCCGGGCGGGCCTGCCGGGGCTGGTGTTCGCAGCCCCGCTGGCACGGCGGGGCTTCCAGGTGTTCATCCAGAGCATTCGCGGGACGTTCGGCTCGGGCGGGCTGTTCCGCCCCTTCAGTACCGAACGGGAAGACGGCCTGGCTACTGTCGCGTGGCTGCGTGAGCAGCCGTGGTGCGATGGCCGGGTATCGATGGCCGGCGCTAGCTATCTCGGGCATACGCAGTGGGCCATCGCGCCATACGTCGATCCGCCGTTGGAGTCGGTGTGCCTGAATATCACGGCCGCGAAGATCAGCGGCGCGTTCTATCAGCATGGCGTACCGAGCCTGCAGAACGCGCTCAACTGGACCGGGCTCATCGGCAGGCAGGAACGGGGCCTACGCAGCGCCCTGCCGAACCCGCGGCAGATGGCACGGGTGAAACGGGCGCTGCGGAAGATCCCGCTGCAGGCCGCCGACGTTACGGTCACAGGCGCGCCCGTCGCGTTCTGGCGGGACTTCACCAGCCACGCCGGCCCCGGCGATGAGTTCTGGGCGGGCACCGATCATGATCACGCGGACCTGACCCGCATGCCGCCAGTCAGCATGGTGACCGGCTGGTGGGACCTGTTCCTGCCGCTGCAACTGCGCGACTTCACGGCCATCCAGGCCGCTGGCGGCACGGCGCAGCTCATCGTCGGGCCCTGGCTGCACGGCGAGCCCGCCGAGGTCAAGGCCATCACCGGGCAGGACATCGCCTGGCTCGAGCACCACCTGAACGACGGCCCGCCGCCGCCGGGGGCGCCGGTCCGGGTATTCCTGCAGCAGGCCGAGACCTGGCTGGAATTCGGCCACTGGCCGCCGCCGGCCACCGTGACCACCGCGTATTACCTGCGCGCCGCCGGACGCCTGGCCCTGGACGCCGAGCCTGGTGACGCCCCGCCCGACACGTTCGTCTACGACCCGGCGGACCCGACGCCGTCGGCGGGGGGCCCGCTCCTGCAGCCGCCCGGCAAGCAGGTCGACAACCAGGCCATCGAAGCCCGGCCCGACGTCCTGACCTTCACCACCGACCCCTTGCAGGCCAGCCAGGACCTGGTGGGACCGGTCAGCGCGCGCATCTTCGTGCGCACCGGCCGCCAGCACGCCGACCTGTTCGTCCGCGTGTGCGACGTCGACGAAAAAGGCGTCTCCCGCAACATCGTGGACGGCGTCCGGCGGCTGAACCCGCCCACCGTGCCCGCCGACGACGTACAGGCCGACGGCGACCGGGTCCTCGCGGTCGAGGTGGAACTGTTCCCGACCGCCTACCGGGTCCAGGCCGGGCACCGGATCCGCGTGCAGGTCAGCGGGGGCGCGTTCCCGCGGTTCGCCCGGAACTTCGGCACCGCCCAGCCCTTTGCCACCGCCACCAGCGCGGTGCGATGCCGGTTCGAGGTCTACCACGACTCCCAGCACCCGGCCTGTGTCCTGCTCCCCATCCTGCCCGGCCCCGGCCCGCGCCGATAGCGCGAGGCTACTATCAGGTACGTCACGTACTTGACGTACTTAACACAGTCGGCTTCGCTGAAGCTAGGCAACGATGGAGGCAAGGACCATGCCGCAGGTTCACTACAACAGCTATACCGAAGCACGCAACAAGCTAAAGAACCTGCTCGATGCGGCTGAAAACGGCCAGGTCGCCACCGTCCGCCGTGATGCGGCCACTGCAGTTATCGTTGACGCCGAGCGCCTGCGGTATTTCCTCGCGTCCGTGGTGCCATCCCGTGCCCAGGTGGTCCAGGAGGCTGGCGGGTGGTCAGTATTCATCCCCGGTCTGCCGGTTGCCGCCGACGGGGCGACCTTCGAGGAAGCCATCGCTGAAATGGCCAGCGCGTTGCGCGAATATGCTGACGACTGGCAAGACCACCTCCTGCACGCCCCCAACCACCGCGACAACTGGGGCCTCGTGCAGCTAATTAGCCTCAGCAGCGACGAGCAGCTACACGAGTGGCTTGCCGGGTCAGCGCAGTGACCTGCCCCGCGCCTACCCGCGAGGCGCATGACGCCTTCTGCCAGACCGAAGGCTGGCGGCAAGTCCGGAACGCGCGGGGCCAGACCGGTACGCATCATGTGACCTATGAACTCGAGCTCCATGACGGGCAGATCTTGCGTACGCGGCTCTCGCACCCGGTGAACCGTGATACCTACGGCGAGAACCTCTGGAGTCATATCCTCCGAGACCAGCTCAAAGTGGACCAGCAGACGTTCTGGGCATGCGTCCAGGACGGGAAGAAGCCCGGCCGCGGCGCACCTGAGCCGCCCGCGGAGACGCTACCGGCTGATCTCGTTCACCAACTCCTCACCCGGGTCCGTCTCAGCGAAGCCGAAGTAGCAGCCATGAGCAAAGACCAAGCCATAGCCAGAATGCAGCAATACTGGGCTACAGGCAGCTGAGGCATTCCAGGTAGCCACGTCCGCAGCTTTGCCAGGCCTGCGTTGAATGCTGGGTACGTAGGTGAGGTCAGTAGTGGTAGCGGGCCGCGAGGACGATGATCTCTGCTTCGGTGACGATGTACACGAGGCGATGCTCGTCGTCGATCCGCCGGGACCATGCCCCGGGCAGGTGGTACTTGAGCGGCTCGGGCTTACCGATGCCGCTGAACAGATCTCGCCGGACGTCCTCGATCAGCTTATTGATCCGCGCGAGCATCTTGCGGTCGGTCTTGAGCCAGGATGTGTAGTCTTCCCAGCCCTGGTCCTCGAATACCAGCCTCACCGGCCGGGGCCGGCGTCCGCGTCGGGGTCGATCAGGGCATGTTCGGCGGTGCGGATGCCGTTCAGGGCATTCTCGTAGGCACTGAGCAGCCGACGGGCGTTAGCCGGCGAGCGCAGCAGGTAGGCGCCCTCCCGCAGGGCGGCGTAGTCTTCGGCCGAGACGAGGAAAGCGTTGCCGTGCTTGGAGACGATCTCGATGGCGTCGTGGTCCTCGTTGACCTTCTTGATCAGCGGGAAGAGTTCTTTACGGGCCTCGCTCGCGGTAATCGACATGACGACCAGCCCTCCTTAGTGGTACAAGATATGGTACCACTACAGTTACCAGTCATCAGCTCATGTCAGGCCGGGCTGGCCGGCGCGTCGAGCTGGGCGCGGAGGTCGGCCAGGGACTGGTGATAGGACGCGACGTTGCGCAGCTTGATGTCCTCGTAGCCGCGCACGATGTCCGGCAGCGAGGCGAGCTGCACGGCCAGCGCGGCATTGGCTGGGCTCAGGCGGCTGACCAGCTGGTCGACCAGGGCGATGTACTCCTCGATCAGCTCGCGCTCGACGACGCGCACTTGCGTCCGGCCGAACGGGTCCATCCACGTGCCCCGGACCCCGCGCATCGCGCGGAGAACACGGAACGCCGGGACGAACCACGGGCCGAGCGCGATCTTGCGCTTCATCCCGAGGGCGCGCAGGACCGGCGGGTGCAGCCGCCAGGAGGCGCGGGCGCCCGGCCCGAACTCGGCTTCCAGCCCGGCGCCGAGGGACGGCTCCAGGGCGAGCCGGGCCACCTCGTACTCGTCCTTGTAGGCCATGAGCTTGTACAGGTACCGGGCGACGGCCTCGGTCAGGGCGGCCGAGCCCGGCGTCTGGTCCCGTTCCGCGGCGCGGACCCGCTCGACTACGTCGAGGTAGCGGCGGGCGTAGGCCTCGTCCTGGTACGCGGTGAGGTCCTCGGACCGGGTCCTGATCAGCCGGTCGAGCGGGGACTCCCCGTCCTGCGGCGCGTCCGGCCGGTCCAGGCCCGCGGCGCCGCGGACCGCGGCCGGGTCGGCGATGTACTGGCGGCCGCGCCGGAACGCCTGGATGTTCTTCTCCACGGCCACGCCGTTCACCCGGAGCGCCTCCTCGATGGCGTCCGGCGGCAGCGGCAGCGCCCCGGTCTGGAAGCCCGCGCCGACCAGGAAGACGTTGGCGAACTGGTCGTCCCCGAAGAGCCCGGTGACGAGCTGGCGCACGTCGGCCAGGACCGCGCCGTCGCGGACCCGGGCCGTGATCGGCGCGCTGACGGCGTCCCGGTCGGGGAAGGACCGGGCCGGGTCGGACACCATCGGCCCGGTCGGGACCTCGGCCACCGAGACCACGGCGACGGTCCGGTCCGGGTCGGTCACCGCGAGGTTCTTCGGATCGGCGGCCACCAGCAGGTCACACCCCAGGTAGAGGTCGCACTCCCCCGCGCCGAGCTTGTTGGTGGGCGCCTGGCCGGAACGGCTGAACCGGACGTCGGACACGACCGCGCCGCCCTTCTGCGCCAGCCCGGTCTGGTCGAGCGACCGGGCGTGCCAGCCCGCGATCAGGCCGGCGGTGGCGAGGACCTGCGACACGGTGACCACGCCGGTACCGCCCACCCCGGTAAGCCGGATACCGAACGAGTCGGCTGCCACCACCCGGTGCGGCGCCGGGAGCTCGTCCGCGGCGATCGCCCCGGCCGCCTGCGCGCGGCCGCCGCCGGAGGCCCGGGGCACCACGGTCATGAAGGCCGGGCAGTCCCCGTCCAGGCAGCTGTAGTCGACGTTGCAGGAAGACTGGTGGATGCGGGTCTTGCGGCCGAACTCGGTCGGCACCGGCTGCACCGACAGGCAGTTGGAGGTGCGCCCGCAGTCCCCGCAGCCTTCGCAGATCCGCTCGTTGATGAACACCCGGGCCGCGGGCTGGGCGAGCTTGCCGCGCTTGCGCTGGCGGCGCTTCTCGGTGGCGCACTCCTGGTCGTGCACCAGCACGGTGACGCCGCGGGTGGCGGCGAGGACCCGCTGCGCTTCGTCGAGCCGGGAGCGATCCCAGACGGCTACCCCGTTCGGTAGCTTGGTGTGCTTATAGCGGCTACGGTCTTCCGTGGTGATGAGGACCCTGGCCACCCCCTCGGCCAGCAGCAGGCTGGCGATCTGGGGCACGGTCATGCCGCTGGCCGGGTGCTGGCCGCCGGTCATGGCGACGGCCCGGTTGTACAGCAGCTTGTAGGTCATGTTGGCCCCGGCGGCGATCGCGGCCCTGATGGCCAGCGAGCCCGAGTGGTCGAACGTGCCATCCCCGATGTTCTGGGTGAAGTGGTCGCGGTCGAGGAACGGCGCCATGCCGATCCACTGCATCCCCTCGCCGCCCATCTGGGAGACGCCGGTGACCGTGCCCGCTTGCTCCTCGTCCATCAGCATCACCAGGGCGTGGCAGCCGATGCCGGCGCCGACCAGCGTCCCGGGCAGCGGCTTGGTGGAGCTGTTGTGCGGGCAGCCCGAGCAGAAGTAAGGGACGCGGCTGACCAGCGGCAGCATGGTGCGTTCGGCCGGGCGCTCCGGGTCGGGCGCCGCCGGGATGCCGCGGGCGGTCATCCGGCTCCGCAGCGGGCCGGTGATCGCGTCGGCGTCCAGCTCGCCGTAGGCGGGGATGAGCTCGGAGCCGCCGGCGTCGGCCTTGCCGGTGACGGCGGGCTGGGCCGGGCCGCCGTAGAGGATGTCGCGGATGGCGGCCTCGAGGAAGGAGCGCTTCTCCTCGACGACCACGATCTCGTCCAGGCCGCCGGCGAACTCGCGGACGGTGTCTTCCTCGAGCGGCCACGGCATGGCGACCCGCAGCAGGCGGACCCGGCTGCTCTCGAGGCTGTCCTCGGTGATGCCGAGGGTGCGCAGCGCGGCCAGCACGTCGAGGTAGGTGTGCCCGGCGGCGACCACGCCGAGGACGTCGTCCGGGCCGCGCCCGACGACCCGGTTCAGCTGGTTGAGGCGGGCGTACTCCCGGGCCAGGCGGAGCCGGTTCGTGACCAGGTCGCGCTCGAGCTGGCCCAGCGTGGGGTGCAGCAGCCGGGCGGTGGGCGCGTGCGTTCCGGCCCCGGCCGGGAGCTGCGGGGCGGGCCAGTCCGCGGCCAGGTCGACCGTGGACGATCCGTCCGCCATCGCGGTGACGACCTTCAGCCCGACCCACAGCCCCGATGCGCGCGACAGCTCGATCGCGTGCCGGCCGAGGTCGAGCACGTCCTGGCTGTCGGCCGGGTACAGGTACGGGATGTTCAGGTCGGCCAGGGCGGTGTCCGACGCGCACGGCAGGGTCGAGGACTTGGCGGCCGGGTCGTCGCCGACCAGGACCAGGGCCCCGCCCCGGGGGTGGGAGCCCATGAGGTTCCCGTGCCGCAGCGCGTCGCTGGCCCGGTCCAGGCCGGGCGCCTTGCCGTACCAGATGCCGAGCACCCCGTCACGGGTGGCGCCGGGGAGCGTGCAGGCGAGCTGGCTGCCCTGGACCGAGGTGGCGGCCGCCTCCTCGTTCAGGCCGGGGACGAACGTGACGTCGTTCGTATCGAGCAGCGGCTTGAGCCGGCTGAGCTCCTGGTCGTAGCCCGCCAGCGGCGATCCCTCGTACCCGGAGATGAACGTGCCGACGTTCGTCCGGCCGCCAGGTCGCGACGGTGCTGGTCGATGGGCAGCCGGGCCAGGGCCTGGACTCCGGTCAGCTGGACCCGGCCCGAGGTGGCGGTGTACCGGTCGCTCAGCGCAGGGCGGGCCGCCGTTTCAGTCATGTGTCCTCCGGGTCAAAACCGTCGCGAGCTGCATAACGACGATATATCGGGCCGCTCCGGAGCCGTCGCGGGCATTACCACCGGACCCGCTGGAGCTTCACCGGAACCGGGCTGAGGTAATGGCCTGATGCCGGATTTTCTGAGCGAGGGCCGGGTCACGGCCAACGGACTGCAGTTCGCGTACCTCGAGGGAGGCAGCGGGCCGCTGGTGATGCTGCTGCACGGCTGGCCGGACACGCCGCATACCTGGGACCACCAGCTGGCCGCCCTGGCCGGGGCGGGATTCCGCGTGGTGGCGCCGTGGCTGCGCGGCTATCCGCCCACCGAGATCCCGGAGTCGGGCTATTTCGATATCGGCACGCTGGCGACCGATGTGCGCGAGCTGATCGCGGTGCTCGGCGACGGCGAGCCGTGCCTGCTCGTTGGCCAGGACTGGGGGGCATCGATCGGCTACCAGGTCCTCGCCGCCTTCCCTGAGGTGGTGCGGAGCGCCGTGGTGATGGCCGTGCCGCATCCGGCCGCGACCCGGGAGTCGCTGCTGCTCGCGGAGCACGTCCAGCGGTCCTTCCACTGGTTCTTCTTCCAGCTCCCGGAGCTGCCTGAGCGGGCGCTGCGCCAGGATGACTTCGCGTTCGTGGACTGGCTGTGGGACTACTGGACCGCGCCCGGCTTCACCGACTCGGAGCACCTGACCCAGGTCAAGCAGATGCTGGCCGTCCCGGGCGCGCTGGAGGCGACCCTGGGCTACTACCGGGCCATGTTCGACCCGGCCCGGGCGGACCCGGACCTGGCGCCGGTGCGGCAGGCCGCGGCCCGGCCGATCACGGTACCGACCCTCGCCCTGTGCGGCGCCGAGGACAAGCGGGCCGAGGTGATGCAGGACCAGGCCCGGCACTTCGCTGGCCCGTACCGGTTCGAGCTCGTGCCCGGCAGCAGCCACTTCCTGCAGCGCGAGCAGCCGCAGGCGGTCACGAAACTCGTTCTGGACTGGTTTGCCCGGCACTAGCCGAACATGGCCCGCGCGGCTGGAATAGCACTGGCCGGGCTCGCGTTCTACTCCCGGTCGGTGCGTTAGTGTCCCCCGGGCCTAACCACTGCCTTCATGGAATACCGTTCGGCTGGAGCCATGTTGCGCCTTTCGCCGTGAGGCGACCTGCGCACCGGCTACGGCACGCCCTCGCGAGCACCCGCTCCCGGGGGCGCTGTCATGTCCGGCCCCGTCTTGCGCCGGCCGCGCTTCAGCTGCCGCGCGGGTCCTCGTGGTCGGCCGGGCCGGGTGCGGTGCCCAGCTCCTCAGCCAGGCCCGCGCCGCGCTCGTTCGCCGGGGCGCCGATATCCCAGGCCGAACCCTCGACGGCGGGCAGCCCGCCGATGATCGGGACGACCGAGCCGTCCTCGCCGACCGCCTGGCCGGTTTCCGTGAGGTACCCGGGATCCCCGGAGGTGTCCGGCTCCTGTTCCGGCACCGGGCCGGCTCCTCCTCGGGCCACGTTGAGCTGGTCGGGTCGCTGCCGGTCATATCGGCCATCTCCCTCGTTGATCACCTTGACGGTCCGGCGCTGGCCGCCGACCGTCTCGCTGCCTTGTAAGACGGTTCCTGCTTCGTGACAGTATGGGGCCCATGACTGCCGTCTTCGTCCACGGAGTGCCCGAGACCCCCGCCATCTGGGACGGCCTGCTCGCTGCGCTGGATCGCCCCGACACCGTAGCCCTGTCGCTCCCCGGGTTCGACAGCGCCCGCCCGGCCGGCTTCGGGGCGACGATGGACGAGTACGCCGCCTGGCTCGCGGCGCAGCTCGAGCGGATAGACGGGCCGGTCAACCTGGTCGGGCACGACTGGGGCGGCGGGTTCGTGGTGCGGCTGGTCTCGACCCGGCCCGAGCTGGTCCGGTCCTGGGTCACCGACGCCGCCGGCATCGGCGACGTCGAGTTCGAGTGGCACGACTTCGCCAAGATCTGGCAGACACCGCAGGCCGGCGAAGACTTCTGGGACCAGCAGCTGGCGGCGCCGCTGCCGGAGCGGGCCGGCGTCTTCCAGATGTTCGGGGTGCCCGAGGAGCCGGCCCTGGACCTGGGATCGCACATCAACCGCTCCATGGCGGACTGCATCCTGGACCTGTACCGTTCGGCCACCGAGGTCGGGAAGCAGTGGGGCCCGGACTTCGCGGCCATCCCCGCTCCCGGACTGGTGATCATCCCCGGTGAGGATCCCTTCCTGAACGCGGCCTCGGCCACCAGGGCCGCCGCCCGGGCCGGCGCCAGCGACGGCTGCCCTCGACGGGCTCGGCCACTGGTGGATGCTCCAGGACCCGGCCCGCGGGGCGGCCGTCCTGCGCGAGTTCTGGGCCACCCTGGCCTGATCTTGCCAGGACCGGGTCATGGCCGGGCATGCTGCTCGCGATGCGGCTGACCGATGAGGAAGTGGCGCCGGGGCCGTCTGTGTAAGTGACAGAACTGGTGCTGGGCGGCGGCACGCCGCTGTTCGGCAGCCTCGACGCGGCGATCGGCCTCGAGCGCACCCGGGTGGTGGTGACCCCGGCCGCGACGCACCTGACATTCCGGGTGGTGCGGTAATCCGCTGCTGCTAGGGCAGGCCCGCCCGGGGGATGTCGACGCGGGCGGCCACCAGGTTGGCCTCGCGGGCGTTCTTGCGCGCTTCCTCCTGGAAGTCGGGGGCAGTGCAGATGAACAAGGTGCGGCCGTCGGCGCCGCCGAGCATGCAGGCGAATACGCCGGTGCCGGGCTGGATTTCCTCGGCGATCTCGCCGCCCTGGCGCACCCGGATGACCCGGCCGTTGAGGCCGTCGGCGATCCACATCGCCCCGTCCGCGTCCAGGCAGCAGCCGTCGGGGGCGACGACGACCTGGCCGAGCAGCTTCCCGAGCTCGCGGTCGCTCGGCAGTTCCCCGAACTTCGCCCAGGTGCGGCGGTTGGCCAGGGTGCCGTCGGCGGCGATGTCGAAGGCGGTGACGCGGTTGCCGAAGGTCTCGTCCACCAGCAGCGTGCCGTCGTCGGTGATCACGCTGCCGTTGGGGAACCACAGGTCGTCGGCCACCTGGGTGACGGTCCCGTCGGGATCGACCCGCAGCAGGCCGGCCGGGGTGAGGTCGGCCCCGCTCATGAGGTCGAACCCGAACTCGCCCACGAAAACCCGGCCCTGGGCGTCGACCACCATGTCGTTCAGGTGACCGCCGAGGTAGCCCGACAGGTCGGCGTGACAGGCGAGGGTGCCGTCGGTCTCGCGGCGCAGCAGGCGGCCGTCACGCATGGAGACGATCAGCAGGCGGCCGTCCGGGAGCCAGCCGAGACCCGAGGGCTGCTGGGGAACCTCGGCCTCGGTCCGGAGATCACTGCCGTCCTCAGCCGCCGAGTACACGCGGCCGGTATAGAAATCGGAGAACCAGATCCGCTGGTCATGCCAGCGCGGCCCCTCCAGGTACGACATGCCGGTGACGATGGTGCTGATCTCGCGGCTCATGCATCCTCCTAGACGGTGAAGGCGACCTACCCGCGGGCCGCATCGAGGAAGCGCTCTAGCTCGGACCGGATATCGGGTCCGCACGGCTGGAAGACGACTTCGGTGACACCACGGGAACTGTAGCCCGCCAGGGTCCGCCGGAGCTGGTCCCGGGTCCCGCTCAGCGTGACGTCCCGGAGCGTGCTGCTGCCGCCGGCCCGCCAGCAGGCCTCGTCGGCGGCATTGAGCTTCACGCAGTGACCGGTGTGGACGGCGAGGTGGCGCTCGTTCTCCGGTGCCTGCTCGACGACCCGGAGCCACTCGTCCCCGTGCGGAAGAGCGCGCACGGCATCGGGGCCGCCGAACTCGTAGGCGCCGTGCAGCGACAGCGCCCAGCCCGGACCAGCGGCCGAACGGGCGTGCGCGGAGTCGTCCGGCTCCCCCTCGTCGAGTACCGTGCCCCAGGCGAGAAATGCGGTCCACGAGTAGTCGGTCATGAAGTCCGGCATCGCCAGGGTGGCGAACAGGCCGTCGCCGAGTTCACCAGCGACCTTGTTGCCCTTGGGGCCGAGGGCGGCGATCAGGACCGGCACCTCGACCGGCCGGGCGGGCGCGTGCCCGTCCGGATGGATCATCCGCATGCGGGCGCCCTCCCACTCCACCACTTCGCCGCGGAGCAGGGCGCGGTACGCCCGGATGTAGGAGTCCATGAACGCCCAGGAGATGGCGGGGTAGCCCATTGCCCGGCGCCCGGTGAAGCCGGTCCCGAAGGAGACCGCGACGCGGCCCGGCGCGAGCGCGCACAGCGTGGCGGTAGCGGCGGCGTTGACCATCGGGTGGCGCAGGCTCGGCACCAGCACCCCGGGGCCCAAGCCGATGCGCTCGGTACGCTGCGCGGCGAGCGCCAGCGTCATCCAGACGTCGGGGCTCTGCTGGGGCGTGTCGTAGATCCAGGCCCGGTGATAGCCGAGCTGCTCGGCCAGCGCGATGTTGTCAGGAGAGTCCAGGGCGGTCGGGAACGCGCATGACACCTCCATCGGTGCCTCCTAACTAAGCGCATAGTTAGTTTGTTCTTCAAAAACCGTACGCTTGGTGGCACGGCGTCGGCAAGGTGCCGCACAGTTCGCCGGGGTACGGCGCGGACAGCGAAAGGCGGGACGGCGATGGGCGGCAGGTGTTCCGGTGCCCCGGTCCGGTAGCGAGCGCGCGCTCGCGCCCAGCCTGCCGGACAGGTCGGCGCAGCTCTGGGACGGCCAGCGGGGAGAAGTCGCCCGGAGCCTGCTGACAGCGGGCGTGCGCTGCTTCGCGTCGAGCGGCTTCCACGCCACCACGACCCGGGATATCACCGCTGCCATCGGCTTGTCGCCGGGTGCGCTGTACGTGCACTTCCCGTCGAAGGAGCACTTGCTGTTCGAGATCATCCGGACCGGGCACGTGCGGTCACTGGAAACCCTGCAGGAAGCGGACCCCGGCACGAGACGCGGTCGCGTACCTGAGATCGCTGGTCGCGCGGTTCGTCGCCTGGCACGCGCACCATCACGTCGCGGGCCGGGTCAGCCAGTACGAACTGGCCGCGCTGACGCCCGACCACTACGCGGAGATACTGCAGCTGCGCAGGCAGTCCACGGATATCTTCCGCCGGGCCGTCATCGGCGGAATGGCCGCGGGAACCTTCACCGCCGTCGATGTGCACCGCGTCGTCCGCGCCATTCTCTCGCTGGGCGTCGACTTGGTCCGGTGGTACCGGACGGACGGGCCCGACTCACCCGAGCAACTCGGCGAGTTCTATGCCGACCTGGCCCTCGGCATGGTTACCAGTGCGGAAACCAGCGCTAGGTCCGGGCGGCGGGGGTGAGGATGTCGCCGACCGCCTCGGCCAGCAAGGTCATCTCGTAGGCGACGAGGTCCAGGTCGCAGTCCGGTGCGGCGAGCACGGCCAGGCTGGAACCGCCGCTGACCGCCTTGACCACCATCAGGCCGCGTTCGGATCTCGATCAGGGCCTGGATCACCAGCCCGCCGTCGGACAGCCGGGCCGCGCTGTCCGCCAGGCCGGTCAGCCCGGAGGCAGTGGCGCACAGCTGCTCGGCATGCCCGGCCGGGATGTCGTTCGACACCGCCACCGGCACCCCGCCGGACGATACGACGACCGCGTGCGCGACGTCCGTGACCCGCTCGGTGAAGTCGGTGACCAGCCAGTCCAGGCTGCGCTTCATCTCGCTGACGTCCTGCACCATCCGCTCCCCTCCTGGGGTCGCTGGGGCGCGGCCAGTCGTCACACTAACTGAACGGCAGGCGACGTACGGGTCGTATCCCGATTTACCGGGAGAAGTCAGGCGGCGGACAGGACGCCGACGCGGCGGCCGGCGGTCAGGCGGCCCGGCGGAAGCGCCGACGTAGGAGCCGGAGGTGGGGGCGACGTCGGCGTAGTCGCGGCCGGTGGCGACGGTGACGTAGCCGCTGTCGGTGCGGCGGCCGTGACAGGGTCGAAGGCGACGGCCTCGGCGTGGCCGTCGCGCGGGCACGATCACCTCGACCCAGGCGTGGGTGCCGCCCTGGCCGAGCAGGTGGCCGGACACGTACCGGGCCGGCAGCCGAGCAGGCGGCACAGGGCCAGCATCACGTGCGCGGAGTCCTGGCAGACGCCCCGCCCGCAGGCCAGCGCCTCGGCCGCCGTGGTGCTCACCGAGGTGACGCCGTACTCGTAGGTGATCGCCGCGGACACGGCGGCGCAGATCCGCTCGGCGAGTTCCTCGGAGCCGGAGCTGGGCCGGCCCGGGCCGGGCTGGCCGGCGTCGGCGGCGATGTCCGCCGCCAGGGCGCGCAGCCGCTCGTCGGGGGCGGTGAGCCGGGTCGGCCGGAGCAGGCGCGGGCTGTGCAGGGCGGCGGCGGGGAGCACGGCGGGGCCGTCGTCGCGGACGCGCTCGAGCACCGCCGTCAGCCGGAACTCGATCGCCGCGGGCACGTGGTCGGCCTGCAGCCAGGCGACGACGTTCCCGGCCGCGTCACGGCGGACCCGGCGCCGCGCCTTCGCGCCGGTGACCTCGAGACGGTGCGCGCGCAGGTACTGGTTGCCGTGCCGGGCCGGCGGCACGATGACCAGCCGCTGCCGCAGCGACTCGACCGGCGCGTCGTACTCGTAGCGGAAGCTCTGCTCCAGGATGTAGCGGACCCGCCGGGCGGCGGCCAGGTCCAGCCCGCGGTGGTCGAGCACCGGGGCGTGCCGCCAGGATCCAGGTTCACGAGGTCTCCTCGGTCACGGGGTTCCTCGGTCACGGGGTCTCCTCGGTCACGGGTCTCCTCGGTCACGGGACCTCCTCGGCCTGGACCAGCATGGACTCGAGCTGCGGGCCGCCGAACGTGGTGGCCATCGCGACATCGGAGGCGTCCCGCCCCCGGCCGATCAGGATACGGCCCTTGCGCGGCATGTTGTTGCGGGGATCGAAAGTCCACCACTGATCCCCGAGCCAGACCTCCATCCAGGCGGCGAAGTCCATCGGCGCCGGATCCGGCGGGACATCCATGTCGGGCAGGTAGCCGAACACGTACCGGGCCGGGATGTTCAGGGCCCGGCAGAACGAGATCGCGAGATGGGTGAAGTCGCGGCACACCCCGCGCCGGGACAGGTTGACGTCGGCCGCGCTGGACAGCGCGGTCGAGCTGCCGTACTGGAACGTCAGGTGGCCGTTCACGTAGTCGCAGATGGCCTGCACCCGGCGATACCCAGGCGCCAGGCCGCCGAACCGGGACCAGGCCTCGTCGCCGAGCACGTCCGGCAGGCAGTACCGGCTCGGCAGGGTGTAGATCAAGGTGTCGTCGGGGAGGTCGTCCGGCGCGCGCTCCGGCGCATCGGGGTCCACCTCCTCGGTCCGGTCGGGTACCACGGCGAGGGCCTGGTACCGGAAGCTCGACCGGCCCGCGGGCAGCACCGTGCGCAGGCACGGGTTGCCGTAGAGGTCGGTGTAGCCGCGGATGGCCATGTCCGGCGCGGACGCCCACTGCCCGTCCTTGACCAGGACATGCGCCGATTCGGCGGGCGTCACCTGGAAGATCACCGGGGTGGGAATCGCGGCGGCGTAGGTGAAGTCGCATCCGACCTGAATACGGCGGGTTTCCATACTCCATGATGAGTCCCGGATGTTTCGGGGTGATTACGCCGGGCGGATCCGCTGAACGGGAGGTACCGCGGCCGCGTTCCCGGGATGGGAGCGAGCGCACGGGCATCACCGCAGGAGAGGCAGGGTGAGGCGTCCGATGGCTGACAGTCTTGACCGGCTCACGGCTGCGGGCCGGCACACGCCGGCCAGAACAGCCACAGCGGCCGCAGCGGCCGGGGCGGGGCCAGTTGGGCGGGGCCAGCCTGGGCGGGCGCGGCCCGGGCTGGGCCGGCTGTCCGCGGCGGCCCTGGTCATGCTGGTGCTCCAGTACGGCCTGGGCATGATCCTGAACTTCTACGTCGAGGTCCCGGCGGGCGACGCGCACGCGGGCATCTTCACCGAGATCACCACCGCCCCGCTGGCGCTGACCGCGCACGCGCTGCTCGGCGTCATCCTGATCGGGACCGCGATCCTGCTGGTCACCAGGGCCATCAACCTGCGGGAACGGCTGCTCGCGGTGCTGGCGGCGGCCGGCCTGCTCGCCATCGGGGGCGCGTTCCTCGCCGGGGAAACCTTCGTGAAGAACGGCCAGGACAGCACGTCGTTCGCGATGGCCATGCTGACCGGGGCAGCCTTGCTGTGCTACATCGCCATCCTGACCCTGACCTCCGCCACCCGGCCGGTGCCCGAGCAGGAAACGCAACCGCTGCTCGCCCCCGTGCCCGCGGCCCGGCCCCGGGACGTGGCGGACTATCCGGACGACTGGGGCGTCGAGCCCGGCTGGGATGACGATCCGGACTGGGCCGGTCGCCTGCGCCAGGACGCGGATCCCGGCTGGCCGGGGCGTCCCGGCGGGACCGAGCGTCCGCACTGGCCGGAGCGCCCGCCCGTCCGCCCGCAGTACCGGGCAGGCCAGGCCCAGCACCGGCAGGCACCGCAACCGCAAGCAAGCACAGCACCGGCCAGCACCGGGGCCGCCCGACTGGTGGGAGCGCCCGTGATCACTCGGACGCGCTGCGGGGCGCCTCGGTCTTCCTCTTCGGCTTGCTGCTGGGAGCCTGGCTGGCGGTGGCGGCGCGGACGGCCTCGGGGCCCGCTTCCGGGCGGCTGCTCGCGGCGGGCGCCGCGATCTCCAGGGCCTTGTCCACGTAGACCCGGTAGCCGAGGTCGGGCCGGTAGCCGTGGATCTCGGGGGTGTCCAGGGCCCGCATGAACGACAGGATCTGCTGGCTGAACACCTGGCCGGGGACGAGCACGGGATAGCCGGGCGGGTACGGGGTGACGTAGGTGGTGGACACCACCTGCTCGCCGTTCTCCACCCGCTGCTCGACCTCCTCCGGCTTGAGGTACTCGCAGTAGGTGTCGTTGTAGGCCAGGTAGAAGGCCCGCCGCACGTCGCCTTCCGGGGTGGCCTGCCCGGGGCCGTCCTGGAAGCTGGAGTGGAAGCCGCTGAAGTCGGGCAGCGGGGCCGAGGGGGAGGTCAGCCGCTGCACGGCCCGCTCGTGGGCGGCCCGTTCGGTCGGGCTCATGTCCGCCAGCTGGTTCTCCAGGTCACGGGCGATCTTGACGAGCACCTCGATCAGGTACGCCACCGAGCTGCGGGTGGTGCCGATCGTGGTCATGAACAGCACGGTGTTGACCGAGGTCTTGTTGATCTGGACGCCGTAGCGGTCCATCAGGTGGCTGCGCTTGAAGTGGTCCCCGTCGATGCCGGTGGGGCCGATGTAGATGGTGATCCGCGACGGGTCGAGGACGAACTCGTCCTGGTCCCAGGCCTTGATCATGTTCGGCAGGCCGGAGCGCAGCGGCTGGTCGATGCCCGAGGACCGGAACCCCGACGGGATCATGTCCGCGGTGGTCAGGCAGCTTCATGTACTTGCTCAGCAGCGGGTGGTTGTCCACCGCGTCGCGGAGCCGCATCGCGTTCTCGATCTGCTTCTGCACCAGCTCGAAGCCCTCCAGGTCGGCCTGCCGGCGGCCCAGGTCGAGCGAGGCGAGGATCTGGTAGTTCGGCGAGGTCGAGGTGTGCGTCATGTACGCCTCGTGGAAGGTCTCCTCGACCTTGTGGCTGAAGTCCTGGTCCCACTGGTGGATCATGGAGCCCTGCCGCAGCGAGGTCAGCGTCTTGTGGGTGGACTGGGTGGAGTACACCCGGACCCGGGCCCGGGCCGGGTCCGGCAGCAGCCGCCGGTTCAGCAGCACCTCGTCGTCGGCGGCGTCGATGGCGCCGACTTCCTCGAGGAACTTCTGGTACTCGGCCTTGTACTCGGGCAGGCGCAGCTTCTCGGCCAGGGTGCGGGCGGCCCGCATGGCGGTGCGCGGCCGGTAGACCGGGTGGAACCGGGCGAAGGCGAACCAGGCCTCGTCCCACAGGAAGACCAGGTCCGGCTTGATGGCCAGGCACTCCTCCATGACCCGGGCGACGTCGTAGACGATGCCGTCGAACGTGCAGTTGGTCAGCAGCACCATCTTGACCCGGTCGAGCTTGCCCGCCCGGCGCAGCGCCAGCAGCTGGCTCTTGATCTCGCGGAGCGGGACCGCGCCGTACATCGAGTAGTGGTTCAGCGGGTACGCGTCCAGGTAGGTGACCATCGCCCCGGCCAGCATCAGCCCGTAGTGGTGGGACTGGTGGCAGTTCCGGTCGACCAGCACGATGTCGCCCGGCTGGACCAGGGCCTGGACCACGATCTTGTTCGCGGTCGAGGTCCCGTTGGTGACGAAGTAGGTCTGCCGCGACCCGAACGTGCGGGACGCGGCCTGCTGCGCGTCCCGCAGCGGGCCGGTCGGCTCGAGCAGCGAGTCCAGGCCGCCGCAGGTGGCGGAGGTCTCGGCCAGGAAGATCTCCATGCCGTAGAAGTCGAGCATGTCGTGGATCCAGTGCGACTCGGTGATCGACTTGCCGTGCGAGATCGGCATCGCGTGGAACACCCCGGTCGGCCGGTGGCTGTATTCCTTCAGCGCGCTGAAGAACGGCGTGCGGTACCGGGCCGCGACGCCGTCCAGGATGGACAGGTGCAGCTCGAGCGAGCCTTCCCGGGCGTGGAAGATGCGCCGGAAGTGATGGCTGAGGCGGCCGGCCAGGTCCTCGACCGCGATCTCCGTCATCAGGTACAGGTCGAGCTCCGGCCGCAGCCGGGCCAGGGCCCGGGCCAGGACCTGGGCGCGGTCATCGGGCGACTGCTCCATCACGTCGTCGGCGACGACGGTGTCGATGAACTGGGCGAGCGAGGATGAGTCGTACCGGGACCGGCGGGCGAACCGGCGGCGGACCACGCAGGCCTGCAGCCCGAAGTTCAGCCGGGCCGCCATGATCGCGTCCTCGAGGCTGGGCACCACGACGATCTCGTAGATGAACGGGTCGTCCGGGCGGCGCCAGCGGTGCAGTTCCTCGCGCAGCGAGCGCTCCTGGTGCTCGGTCATGTCCTCGACGATCAGGACCTCGAAGTACGGGCGGTCGACGCGCGCGTTCTCCAGCGGATGGGCGGCGTGGTCCAGCGCGTCGTCCTCGGCGCCCAGGTCCCAGGTGTGGCCGCTGCGGTAGGAGTCGGTCGCCAGCGCCCGGTTGATCCCCCGCACCAGCGCGGCGAACCGGTCGTACTTGCCCGCCGTGAACAGCCGCCGCATCTTCTGGAAGGCCGGCATGCCGGGGAAGGCCCAGAACCGCTCGATCGGCCCGAGGACGTCGAGCAGCTTGGTGATGGCCTCGTCCATGTCCCCGAACGGGCGGTGCTGGGCCCCGGCCAGCAGCAGCTGGCCCGATGTCTCCTCCAGGCTGCACCAGGCGTCGTTCCTGATCTGCCATGTGCTGTTGTACGCCGGCCGGTTCGCGCCGTCCGCCACAGTGACCACCTCCGGGGTTCGGCCGCGGCTGGCGTCATCGCCGGCCGCCTCTCAGTCACGATGCTCCTACCAGGTGTTTGTGAACAAGGGCACATGGAGAAGTTGCCCCGGTTTGCGGCTCCGTGTCACGAAGCCGCAAACCGGGGTTTACCTAGACGCCGGCTAGTCCAGCAGGGTGCCGACCGTGCCGGCGCCGACCGTCCGGCCGCCCTCGCGGATGGCGAAGCCCAGGCCGGGCTCGAGCGCGACCGGCTGGCCGAGCTCGACGGTTACCTCGATGTGGTCGCCGGGCGCCGCGGCGCCGTCCGGGCCGAGGTCGAGCACGCCGACCACGTCGGTGGTGCGGACGAAGAACTGCGGGCGGTAGCCCGTCCGCACCCCGGTCCGGCGGCCGCCCTCGGCCGCGGCCAGCAGGTACACGCTGGCCGCGAACCGCTGGCGGGCGACCTGGCTGCCGGGCGCCGCCACCACCTGGCCGCGCCGGACCTGGTGGCGGCGGACGCCGCGGAGCAGCAGGGCCGCGTTGTCGCCCGCCACCGCGCTCTCCATCGCCTTGCCGAAGGTCTCCACGCCGGTGACGACCGAGGTCACGGTACCGGCCAGGCCGACGACCTCGACCGGGTCGCCGACCTTGACCTGGCCGCGCTCGATGGCACCGGTCACGACGGTGCCGCGGCCGGTGATGGTCAGCACGCTCTCCACCGGCATCAGGAACGGCGCGTCGACGTACCGGTCCGGCAGCGGCAGGTACGTGTCGACCGCGTCGAGCAGCGCGCCGATGCTCGCCACCCAGCGCGGTTGCCCGTTGAGGGCGCCCAGGGCCGAGATGGGGACGACCGGCAGCTGGTCGCCGGGGTAGCCGTACCGGGACAGCAGCTCGCGCACCTCGAGCTCGACCAGCTCGGCCAGCTCCGGGTCGGCCGCGTCGGCCTTGCTCAGCGCGACCACGACGTACTCGACGCCGAGCTGGCGGGCGAGGATCACGTGCTCGCGGGTCTGGGGCTCGACGCCGTCCACGGCCGACACCACCAGGATGGCGCCGTCGACCTGGGCCGCGCCGGTGATCATGTTCTTCACGTAGCCGGCGTGACCGGGCATGTCCACGTGCGCGTAATGCCTGGTCGCGGTCTCGTACTCGACGTGGGCGACGTTGATGGTGATACCGCGGGCGGTCTCCTCCGGGGCCTTGTCGATGCGGTCGGACGGTACGTAGTCGGCGAGGCCTTGGTCGGCCAGGACCTTGGTGATGGCCGCGGTCAGGGTGGTCTTGCCGTGGTCGACGTGACCCATGGTGCCGATGTTCAGGTGCGGCTTGGTCCGCAGGTAGGACAGCCTGGTCATGTTCCTTCTCCCGGTCTTTGGGTTCTGGCGCGGAGACCCGCGGGGGGCCAACCCTCCCCCGTGGGGTCTCCCGGCCTCGCCGGGGAAGGGTCAGCGTCGCACGCCGCCGGGCTGCGACTGGGCGATCGCCGGGGCCTTCGCCGGGGCAGCCGCCAGCGCGCTCGCGGCAGCGAGCGTCAGCGGGGCGGCGAACCGGAACATGGAGCTAAGGATGAGCGCTGTGGGTCCTGGCGCGACTGGTTTTCCGGGTGCGACGTACCCTTCATGGAACTCAGTGAAGGAATCTCTGAGGCATCTTTGCCGAGGACGGCCATGGAGCCGCGGTGGTGCTGGGGGCGGACGGGGCGGCGGTGCGGGCGGGGGTGGGTACTGGGGCGGGGGCGCGGGTTACTTGACGTAGGCGATGGGGATTACTGGGGGGGCTTGCGGGAGGGGCTCGGATTTGTACTGGGCGCGGATGCCGTCGATGTAGTGGCGGCAGCGCTCGGTGAGGCCCTCGGGGGTCTGCATGCGGCCCTTGGTGACCAGGATGCCCAGGTCGGCGCCGTGGAACTTGAAGTCGCCGGGGCCGTAGACGCGCATGAAGAAGGCCTCGTCCTCGGTGGTGATCTCGTGCCAGTCGTTGCTGACGTGCTCGAAGGTGAGGGCGCCGCTGTCGGACAGGCGCCAGCTGCCGGTGCGCGGGGCGGCCAGGATGCGCTCCACGTCGTCGCCGGGGTCCTTCATGATCAGCTGCGACCAGACGTCGACCGCGGCCAGCGCCCGCCAGCGGTCGTTGATCTCCTCGACGTCCACCGTGTAGTCGACGTCCATGAACTCGAGCAGGTGGAACAGGAACAGCGGGACGTCGGCGTAGGCGCCGGCGGTGACGTTCGTCATCGACGAGGCGCCGGAGATCCGCGGGTTCAGCTCGCCCAGGTAGACCGCGCCGGAGTCCAGGTCCATCAGCACGTCGACCTCGAAGAAGCCCCGGTAGCCCTCCTGGGCCAGCCGGTCGCCCAGCCGCCGGACGTGGCTGATCGCGATCGTCCGGTCGGCCTCGGACAGCGCCTCGGGGAACACGTCGTTGCCGCACCAGCCGCCCTTGTACGGGGTGAGCTCGGGGTAGCCGGTCAGGTCGGTCATGAACGGGCCGACGATCGTGCCGTGCCGGGTGATGCAGGCCTCGACCGCCGCGGCCTGGTTGTTGATGCGCTTCATCACCTTGAGTTCCTGGCCGTCGATGTCGGCGGCGAACTCGTCCCAGTCCGACTCGGACTTGATGAAGAACGTCGTCTTGCCCGAGTCGCCGTAGGGCGTCTGCACGACCAGGTCCTCGCCCAGGCCGGCGCCGGTCGCCAGCGCGGTGAGTTCGGCGTAGCTGTCGGCGTGGCCGAGCACGTTCGGGACTGACGGGGCGCCCGCCTCGTTGCCGAGCTGGGTGGTGACGATCTTGGAGTCGAGCCGGCGCCGGAGCGCGTCGGACGGCAGGATCAGCGTGTAGCCCAGCTCGCGGCAGATCTCCTCGGTCTCGGCGTCGAAGAACACCATCGCGACCATCGGCGTGCCGCCCCGGCGGCGCAGGTACTCCTGGACCTCGGGGTCGCGCAGCAGGTAGTTGTTGATCTGCTCGCTGGACTCGAACTCGACGTAGGGGCGGTTCTCCGGGGTGAAGACGCGGGGGTGCTGGCCGTCCCAGGAGTCGTAGTAGGCGATGTACTGGAAGTTACGCACCCAGCGGTCGATGCCGAGCAGGTTGAACGCCGTCGGGCCGATGAAGTAGATCGGCTGGGAGTTGGTCCGGAAGAACGTGCGGATCTCGGCGATGCCGTCGAGGTGGCGGCGGGATCCTGCGGATGCATCTGAACCTGGCATACCGCCAGGTTAGAGTGCGGTTACCTCGCCGTCGAGAGACAACCTGCCTAAACCACGGTGGGTCGCGGCGGGGCGGTGGCTGGCCTGCGGCTCAGGCCGGAGACCACGCCGGCCAGGCGGCGGCCGCCGGGGCCCGCGGGTTCGCGGCCGGCCAGGAAGCCGCCGACGGCGTCGAAGGCGCGCAGCGTGTCCTCCAGGTAGGCCGGGTTCTGCGCGCCGGGCCAGGTGGAGAACTTCACGCAGACCGTGCCGGTGCGCCGGCTGACGTGCAGCATCTGGCCGTGGATGCCCAGGCACAGCAGGACGTCGCCGTGGTCGCCGGGCCGGAACCAGAACTGGTGCCGGTACCAGCCGCCGGGGAACGCCCGCTCGGCGGGCGAGGCGGCGAACACCGTCCGGGCGTCGGCGTCGACGGCCCAGGCCCGGCGCAGCCACTGCGGCGGCACCACCGGGCGGATACCGCCAGTACCGTCCGGGCTACCCGAGCCTCCGCCCCCGGCCAGCAGCAGCTGGCCGAAGCGGGCGACGTCGCGGGCGGTGGCGCACAGGCCGCCGTCGTGCACGGCGGCGCCGAAGCCGTCCTCCAGCACGATGGCGTCGCGCTCGGCGCCCATCGGCGCCCAGATCAGCTCGGACATGAGGGTGGCCATGGGCCGGCCGGCGGCCCGCTCGCACACCCAGCCGAGCACGTCCGACTCGGCCGAGCGGTACAGGAACCGCTCGCCGTGCGGCGCCTCGGCCTCCAGCGTGGCCAGGAACCGGTAGAGCCCGCGGGGCTCGCCGCGGCCGGGCTCTGTCGTTTCCCGGCAGCCGACCCACTCGTCGAGGCGGCGGATGTCGGCCTGCGGGTTGGCGTACTCCTCGCCGAACCTGACCCCGCTGCGCATGTCGTACACGTGCCTTACCAGGGCGCCGGCGTAGCCGCTGGCGGCCAGTTCGGGGACGTAGGCGGTGATCTCGCGGTCCGGGTCGAGCAGGCCGCGGTCGATGAGCACGGCGGCCACGCAGCCGACGACCGACTTGGAGATCGACATCAGCGCGTGCGGGCGGTCCGGCGAGCCGAGCGGGCCGTACCACTCGGTGACGAGCTTGCCGTCCTGCAGGACCAGGTAGGCGTCGGTGTAGGTGCTGTCGAGCACCTCGCCGACCGTGGTGGCCGGCCGCTCCGGGCGGGTCACCGGTACCTCGAGCAGGCCGGTGACCGGAGCTGAGGGTGGCAGCGGGCGGACCGGGCCGTCGCCGCGGGACACCAGGTGGGTGGGCAGGATGTCGGCGACATGCCAGAACGCCCAGCGGTTGCCGGGCGGCTCCTGCCAGTTGAGTGCCGTCACCGGCGCGCCCTGGCCCTCGGGAGCCGGCTCCTGCGACATAAGCCGAATCCTAGTTGACGCCTGGCGGTGTGAGCAGTCGGTTAAGGTACGCGACATGACCAATGAGATCGCTGCCGAGGCTGGCCTCATGACCGGCTTCCCGCCGCCGCCGGAGTCCCGGGTGACGCTGGCCAACTGGCAGGATCCCCCGTTCAACCGGTGGGCCTTCCGGCATATGCGCGAGATCATCCCGAGCCAGCCGATCCCGGCCGGGATCGGCGGCGGGTCGCCGCTGCCCGCCGCGGACGGGCCGCTGCCCGACCCGCCGGTCAGCCGGATCGACGGCAGCACGGCGACGGCGGCGGAGATATTCGACGGCACCTGGACCGACGCGCTGGTCGTGCTGCACGACGGGCGGCTGGTGGCCGAGCGGTACGGCGACGGCATGACGGCCGCCACCCCGCACCTGCTCATGTCGGTGTCGAAGTCGGTCGTCGGCTGCGTGACCGGGGTGCTGGCCGGCCGCGGGGACCTCGATCCGGGCGAGCCAGTGACGGCGTACGTGCCGGAGGCCGAGTCCTCGGGCTACGCCGGCGCCCGGATCCGCGACCTGCTGGACATGCGGACCGGGGTCGCGTTCCGCGAGACCTACACCGCGCTGGACGCCGAGGTCCGGGTGATGGAACGCTCGATGGGCTGGCGCCCAGCGGAGCCGGGCGACCCCGCGGGCGCGTACCCCTACCTGACGACGCTGGGGCGGGAGGGGCCGCACGGCGGGGTGTTCACCTACCGCTCGGCCGACACCGACATGCTCGGCTGGGTGTGCGAGCGGGCCAGCGGAACCCGGATGGCCGACCTCATCTCGGCGCTGATCTGGCAGCCCATCGGGGCCGAGCGCGACGCCGAGATCACCTGCGACCCGCTGGGCTGCGCCGTCCACGACGGCGGCGTCTCGGCCACCGCGCGCGACCTGGCCCGGTTCGGGCAGCTGCTCATCGACGACGGGATGGCCGCAGGCGCCCAGGTCGTACCGGCCGCCTGGCTGGCCGACGCCCGCGCCCCGGAGCCCGGTGTCCGCGAGGCGTTCGCGGTCACCGACAACGAGCTCGCGCTGCCCGGCGGCTGGTACCGCAGCAAGTTCTGGGTCATCCCCGGGTACGGCGGGCCGGTGCTGGTCTGCCTGGGCATCCACGGCCAGCTGATCTACGCGGACCGGGCGGCCCGGACCGTGATGGTGAAGCTGTCGTCCTGGCCGGACCCGCAGCACACCGGCTACCTGCTGGACACGCTGCGGGCCTGCGCCGCGCTGGCTGGTCACTGAGCGGTGCCGGGGGGCTAGGGGTGCTGGCCGATGATCTGGATGATCAGGACCTAGGCGTCGTAGACGGCCCCTAGGAAATCGGTGAGCGTGCCCGCCAGCATGAAGTACAGCCCGTAGCCGTAGCGGTCAGTGAGCGTGGTGCCGCCGAGGCGAGACAGCAGGGCATGCAGCTGGACGTTGGCTATCCGGGACGCGAACCACCAGGCGGGGTCGGCTGGATCGTCATCGGCCATGACGCAGCTGGACGGTCAGCACGACGACGACATCGGCCGGCGCAGGCGATGACCTCGATGCCGAGGGCTGCCGAGGCTTGCGGGGCGAGCGCGAGGCTGGAGACGGCGACGACGAGCAGCAGCAGGGACAGGGTTTTGGCCGCGCGGGCGGGCAATTTGGGGCAGGAGAGGATCTGCTTCAGGTTGATCGAGACGGCGACGAAGCGCAAGCCGGTAAGGGCGGCGTGCCGCTCCTGGCCTCAGCGACAAAGAGGTCCTGCCATGCGGCGGTGTCGTACGCGGTCGCCATGGCAGGGCTTTGACCGCTGGCGGGGTAGCGAGCCAGGTCCTGGACAACCGCGGCGCTCCTCGTCGTCGGCAGGGTCAGGTGGTCACCGCGCGGGCGGGATCCGGGGAAGCTCGAGCGCGGAGTGGTCTCCTCTCGGACAAGATACTTCGGCTGGCGAGCGTTCCTGCAGTGAGTCTGGCACAGCTCCCCGGGCGAGCGCAAGCGCCCGCAGACCCCGGCCGTGCCCGGGGTCAGCGCCAGTTCAGCTGGCTGGTGACCCGGTCGTGCTGATCGAGCGAGCCGCGGATGCTCTGCCAGCTGGCCGCGATGGCCTTCTTCTGGTCCTGATCGAGAGGTGCCAGGAACAGCCGCCGTCACGTCCGCCGAATGCGTCTCGCGCGCCGCGGCCAGGCGGCCCCGGCCGGCTGCCGGTGAGGGTCGTGATGAGAACACGGTCCATGCTCTCGTGTCCGAGCACGGAAGGCGCCGCCCGCGTCGGTCATGCGCTTCCAGCGCTCGGTAGACCAGCCGGGACATCAGGTCGCGCGGTTGAGCATGGCTGTCCTGTGCCAGGTCGGCCATGCGCAGTCGGGCACCGACTCGAGCCAGCTTGGAGAACAGCTTCCTGCGTCACGGGACCAGGGCCGTGCCGTGGCCAGTAGCAGTCCAGGTCGGCTTCGAGCATCCACAGCTGCCGGGTGTGAAGTCGTCGAGCGAGCAGCCGCTCGGCCAGGCCGCGGGCCAGGCAGCCTCGGTTGAGCCGCCGGCGCGAAGTGCACCGCGCTGATGTCCAGCGTCACGGTCAGGGGATTCCGGGTTGGCCAGCGCGGCCGCGCGCGGTGGCCCGCTCGCTGTCGTGCCGGGGCCGTTCTAGCCAGACGCCCGGGTCCTGGTCGGCCGGTACCTGGCCGCCAGCGTGTCGTAGGCGCGCTCGCAAACGACCCGCGCGGCCGGATCAGCTCGTACGCTCCTTGGTCACGCCGTGCAGGTAGATGGCCAGGGACACGCCGCCGTACCAGCCCCGCCGCACCTCGCGTATAAGGGCCGGCCGCGCGGATGGATCGGGCATGGGGCCGACTGTAGCGCGCGGGCGCGGGACCCGCCCCCGGCGTGCGGGTCCCGCGCTCGCGGGCCGTGCTTTCGAGATGGTGTCCTTTGCTGAATTCCCGTTCGTCGTGATGGTGTAAACCCTTGGCCCTGGCCGTCACGAGAATCGGAGACGACATGAAGTTCATGATGCTGGTCTGCGCGGCGGAAGGACCGGAACCGGCCGACAGCGCGGAGGAGGCGGATGACGAGAGCTTTCCCTGGCTCGACGACGTGACCGCGCGGGGTATCCGGCTGGACGGCGACCGGCTGGCGCCGACGAGCCAGGCCCGGACGGTCGCCGTCCGGGACGGCGAGATGCTGGTCAGCGACGGGCCGTTCGCCGAGACCAAGGAGGTCATCTGCGGCTACGACATCCTGGAGTGCGACTCGATCGAGGAGGCGGTCCGGGTGGCGGCGGCGCATCCGGTCGCGGCGTTCGGCCGGATCGAGGTCAGGCCGTTCTGGAAGTGACGCCGGCCGTGCCGAAGGCGGCGTGCACGGCCCGGCGCAGCGCCTGGACGGCGGTCGCGTCCCGGCCGAAATGCACCGCGTTGGTCAGCAGGACCAGCCACCGGCCGGTGGCCGGGTCCAGGGCCAGGCTGGTGCCGGTGAAGCCGGTGTGCGACACGGCCGTCGGCCGGCCAGCGGCCGCCCAGGATATCGAAGCCGTCGCCGGCGCAGGCCCAGCCGTAGCCGCGCCGCGCGCCGGGGCTCTGCGCCTGGCAGGCGGCCGCGGCGCGGCGCAACCCGGCCGGGACGGCCGTGTCGTCGTCGCTGACCCACCAGGCGGCGAAGCGCGCCAGGTCCGGGGCCGGGGCGAACAGCCCGGCGTGGCCGGCCACGCCACCTAGCAGGCGGGCGTTCTCGTCGTGGACGATGCCCACCCAGGCGCTCCCGTCGCCGCGCGGTTCGGTGGCGGCGAAGTGACGAGCCGGCTCGTTCGGTATGAATTGGGTGGAGGTCAGCCCGAGCGGGCCGGTCACCAGGCGGCGGACAGCGGCGTCGAGCGGTTCGCCGGCGACGGCCGCCACCACCTCGCCGAGGGTGATGAAGCCCGGGTCCGAGTAGCGGACCCGGGCTCCGGGCGGGGCCTCGAGCGGGGTCGCGTACAGGTCGCGGAGCAGGTCCGCGCGCGAGCCGCACCAGCGGTAGAACTGGCGGCTGCCGGGCAGGCCGGAGGTGTGGGTGAGCAGGTGCGCGATCGTGACGCGGGCGTCCCGGCAGGCGCCGAAGCCGGGCAGGTAGTCCGCCACCGGGTCGCCGAGGCCGAGCTGGCCCCGGCCGGCCAGCGCGAGGGTGACCGTGGTGGTCGCCACCACCTTGGTCAGCGAGGCGAGGTCGAAGATGGTGTCCGGGCGCATCGGGCGGCCCTGGAGCGCGTCGGCCTGGCCGGCGGCCCAGCGGCCGAGCGTGACCGGGCCCTGGCCGGCCACCGCCACCGCCCCGGGTATCCCGCCGTCGCGGACCGCCGCGTCGAGCAGCGCGCCGACCTGCCCGAGCTGCTCAGGCTTCGGCATGCTGGGCGGCGAGCAGCGCGGCGCCCACCGAGGCGGGGGCGAGCGGGCGGGTGGCGCCGGTCAGCTCGGCGAACCGGTCCCAGATGAGGCGGGCGCTGAACACCCGCCCGGCGCCGGCGACGGGCAGCGGGCCGAGGCGGTGCCGGACGGACTCGGCCAGGGCGGCCAGGTGCTCCGCGGCCTGCCGGGTGATCCGCCCGGCCTCGGGGTCCTGTTCCGCGAGCGCGGTGAGGACGGGAGCCAGGACGGTGAGCCGGGAACGTTCGGCCGGATGGGAGGTGACGTCGCTGACCAGGTCGTCGAGATCGGTCCCGGTGGTCTCCCGGACGCGGCGGTGGACGAGCTCGGAGCCGCCCAGCTGGTCCTGCCAGCGCAGCGCGGCGCTGGGCGGCGGCGCGGCCGATCCAGTAGGCGCTGCCTTCGTCGCCGAGCACGAAGCCGTGGCCGCCCGCGCGGATATGGCGCTCCCCGTCGCGGCCGAACGCCATCGAGCCGGTGCCCGCGATCACGACCACGCCCGGACCGCCGAGGAAGGCGCCGGCCTGGGCGGTGTCCGCGTCGCCGGTGACGTGCACCGGGCAGCCCGCCTGCCGGGTCAGCGTCGCGCTGAGCTCCGCGGCCACGGTTTCCTGGCGCAGGCCGGCCAGGCCGATGCCCGCGGCGGTCACCTCCGCGGCCTTGATGATCTGCAGCAGGCGCCCGGCAAAACCCTCGGTGAGCAGCACGTTTATCGGCAGTTCGTCCGGCTGGGAGCGTCACCGTGCCGTTCTCGATCACGACGACGCGGGTGCCGCTGCCGCCCGCGTCGATGCCGAGGATCCGGCCGGGCAGGTGGAGGGCGTGGGGCGCACGCCCCTATCTTCCCATTGCCGCCGGCGCGAACGTTGTCGGGATCGCGTCCGGCTCGTAAGGTCCATTACATGGCATCGCAGCAGACCGCACGGGAAGCATGGCGCCGGCACATCACCGGATTGCTCGACCAGACGCTGGAGCAGAACGACGCCACCATCGACGGCGTGGCCGCCGCGATCACGACCACGATCCTGGCCGGCCGCCACGTCTACGCGTTCGGGGCCGGCCACTCGCTGAGCCTCGTCAGCGAGATGCACCGCCGGGCCGGGGGCATGAAGGTGGTGCGGCCGCTGTGGAACGACGAGCTCACCTCGCGGACCGACGAGGAGGCGGCCGGGAAGCTGGAGAACCGGGCCGGCTACTACAAGGAACTCACCGGGGGCGTGGACTGGGGACCGGGTGACCTGTGCTGGGTGATCTCGAACTCGGGCCGCAACGCGCTCGTGGTCGAGCTCGCGCTGGAGGCCCGGCGGCACGGCGTCACCGTGGTCGGCCTGGTGTCGGCGGTTCACTCGGCCACCGTCGCGGCGGCCCCCGGCCTGCCCAAGCTGCCCGAGATCGCCGACTACGTGCTGGACAACGGCGGCTGCTTCGGCGACGCGGCGCTGGATATCCCGGGGATCGCCGAGCGGATGGCACCGACGTCCACCATCGTCGGCGCGGCCCTGATCCACGCCGTCTGGGCCGAGGTGGGCGAGCGCCTGGCGGCGCGGGGACACGTGCCCGAGGTGTGGGGCAGCGCGAACCGCGGCCCCGCCTGAGTTGCTGGCTGCCTGAGTTGCTGGCTGCCTGAGTCGCTGGCCGCCGGCTGCTAGTCGGTCGGCTGCTGGCGGCGGCTGCGGCGGACGCGCTTGGCCTGGGCGGCGGCGAAGGTCCGCTCCAGCGCCACCCGGGTGCCGGGCAGGTCCTGCTGGGCGAGCGTGACGAACAGGCAGTCGACCACCGTCAGCTGGGCGATCCGGCTGGTCATGGCGCCGGTCCGGAAGGCCGTCTCGCGCGCCGCGGTGAGCAGCACGAGGTCGGCGACCTCGGTGAGCGGGGACCACGGGAAGTTGGTCACCGCGACGGTCAGGGCGCCATGGCCGTGCGCCTCACGCAGCGCGTCGATCGTGTCGACGGTGGTGCCGGTGTGCGACAGGCCGATCGCGACATCCCCGAGGCCGCGCAGCGCGGCCGAGGAGATGGCCATGTGCGGATCGGGCCAGGCGAAGGCCGGGCGGCCGATCCGCTGCAGCTTCATCTGCAGGTCGAGGGCTACGAAGCCGCTGGCGCCGACGCCGTAGATGTCGATCCGGCCGGCCTTGGCGAGCGCCTCGGTGACCTGGATCAAGGTGGGGATGTCGAGATGGTTGGCGGTGTCGGTGACCGCCCGCGCGTCGGCGTAGGCGATCTTCTTCGTGATCGTGGCGGCGTCGTCGTCCGGGGCGATCTCGTGCGAGGCCGTCGTGGCCGCCGTCATGCCATCGCGGGCCACCGCGCCGGCCAGGGCCAGCCGCAGGTCGGGGTAGCCGCGCAGCCCGATCGCCCGGCAGAAGCGCACCACGGAAGTCGCGGAGGTGCCGCAGGTCCGGGCCAGCTCGGAGATGCTCCGCCAGGCCACGCCCTGGGGATCGTCGAGGACCGCCTGCGCGACGCGGCGCTCGACCGGCGCCAGGTTCGGCAGCAGTGACCGGATCGTGACCAGGATGCCGATATCAGGTCCCTGATCGGGTCGTGCCTGCTGTTCGGCCACGCGGACAGGTTACCCCTTTTAGTTGTGTATCTATGGGGGTCCTGATGAGCGGAGGCACGGATAAAGAAGTTGACCCGTTTTGGGGGGTTACGTCATTGTTGAACCAGAACGGGACCATAAGGCGGGTGCGCGGTGCGGCGTTTGCCCCGCGGACGCCCGCCTTATAGGAGCGGGGTGCCGCGCCCTGTCACCGGCACCCCGCTCCCCCGTCTGGTTTTCGTGGTTATCCGGGCGGGCTGCCCGGAGGCGACGAGATCGCGGCCGGTCAGGCGTCGGGCAGGCCTTCGGCCGCGACGGCCAGGATGTCGAAGTCGGCATCGGACAGCCAGCCGAGGTCATAGGCCAGCACCACGTCGTCGAACGAGCCGGGGACGTAGGGCTCGGGATCGTCGATGGCTTCCCTGGCCGGCTCGAGTTCGGGCGGGCAGACGTCCGGGATCCGCGGCCAGCGGCGGGCCCGGAACTCCAGCGAGAGGTCATCCAGGCTGAACCGGCCTTCCCGGTAGGCGGTGAGCATCGAGGTCACGGCGCTGCCGGGAAAGACCCCGGAGCCGACCGTGCCGCCGATGGCCCCGGCCGACCGCGCGCCGACCGCCCACCTGATGCGGTTGCCCGCCGCGGCCGCGGCCGGGCTGGCCAGGGCGCGGATGGCCGCGGCGGGGATGATCCGGCCGCCGTGGCCGTGCGCCGCGGCGGAACTCCTCCTCACCGCGCTGCCGGGCCTCGCCGGCCCGGCGTACCGCATCGTCCACGCCGATATCGGCGAACACCGCGGTGATCTCGTAGTCCGCGAACCGCAGGGCGTACGTCCAGGCCTCGGCGGCGCGCCAGGAGGCCAGCGAGATATCCAGGATCAGGTTCCGGCCGTCCGTCAGGGCGCGGAGCAGAACCCGTTTGGCCAGGTACTGGGCCTCGGCGTGGACCTGGCCGGCCCGCTCGAGCGGCGATTGGCCGTTGGACTCCGGGATGAGGCCGGCGGCGGCCATCCGGTCCAGGATCGCGTCGATGCTGACGGTGAAGTAGCGGGCCCGGTCCAGGCCGGCCCGGTCCAGCGCGGCCGCCTTGTCGGCGCCGGGCAGGCCGCCCGCGATGGCCGCACGGCGCTCGCACGGCACCCCGGCGGCCGCCCGGTACACCTCGGCGACCAGGAGGCGCTGCTGGCGAGCACGCTCACCCGTCCAGATCACGCCCACCGCCCTCCGAGGTCGTCCTCGCCCATTGCCGCTCTCAGACATGGTGGCCAGGTCAGCCCGGGCAGCGCAAGGATGTTCACCCGCAGCGTGCCGCCCGGCGCGACCACAGCGGGTTCATGATCATGAGCAGTTTCGGGCACGATATGTGCCGAACTGCTCGATGATCATGGAAATGCAGGGGCTGGGGCGCGCCGGGTTGGGGGGCGCGGAGGAGGGGTGGGGCTTGGGGTTCCGCCGTGGCTTCGGGCGCCGCCGCGGCTTGGGGACCCGGCATGACTTCGGGGCGGGCGGGACGCAGGGCGACGGCGGCGAGGACCAGGGCGGCCGCGGCCAGGCCTGCGCCGGTGCCGAAGGCCAGGTGATATCCCCCGGTCAGGGCACTGGCGGCCGGGCGGCCGGCGGCCAGCAGGTGGCCGGCCCGCGAGGCGGCCAGGGTGGACAGCACCGCCACGCCCAGGGCGGCTCCGACCTGCTGGGTCGTGTTCACCAGGCCGGAGGCCACCCCGGCGTCCGCGTCCGGGGCACCGGACATGGCCAGCGTGATCATCGCCGGGAAGGCCAGGCCGAACCCGCCGGTTAGCAGCATCGTCGGCAGCAGGTGGAGCAGGTAGGTCCCGGCGGACCCGGTGGCCGGGATCAGGGTGAGCAGCGCGAACCCGGCGACGATGGGCGCGAGGCCGGCCATCAGCATCACCCGCAGCCCGAACCGCGCGATCAGCCGCGCCGACAGCCCGGCCGACAGAGCGCCGATCACGACGGCGGCGGGCAGCATCCCGAGCCCGGCGCCGGCCGCCCCGTAGCCGAGGACCCGCTGCATGTACTGCGGGATCAGCACCTGGAACCCGAACGCCGCCGCCACCGTGAGCGCCTGCACGAGGTTGGCCGTGGCGATACCGCGGGACCGCAGTATCCGCAGCGGAAGCAGCGGCGTGCGCGCCAGGTGCTGCCGGAGGAAGAACGCGGCCAGCAGTACCACCGCGGCGGCGCCGGTGCCGAGCGTGCGCGCCGAGCCCCAGCCGTACCGGGCGGTTTCCACGACCGCGTAGACCGCGACCATCAGCCCGGCTGTCACCAGCAGCGGCCCCGGCGGCGTCGGCGCCCGCCCGCAGGCCCAGCCCCCGCTCCGCGGCGAGCAGCCGGCCCGCCCGCCGCGATCGCGACCACGCCGATCGGCACGTTGACGAAGAAGATCCAGTGCCAGCTCAGCGTCTGGGTGAGCACGCCGCCGAGGACCAGGCCGACCGAGGCGCCGCCCGCGCCGGTGAAGCTGTAAATGCCGAGGGCCCGGGAGCGCAGGGGCGGCTCGGGGAACAGCCTGACGATCATGCCCAGGCTGACGGCCGAGGCCAGCGCGCCACCGGTGCCCTGGGCAAACCGGGCCGCGATCAGCATCGGCTGGCTCATCGCGAAGCCCGCAGAGCAGCGAGGCCGCGACGAAGACGGCCAGGCCGGCCAGGAAGACCCGCTTCCCGCCGATCAGGTCACCCAGCCGGCCCGGCGAGCAGCAGCAGGCCGCCGAACGCGATCAGGTAGGCGTTCACCACCCAGGCCAGCCCGGACGAGGAGAAGCCGAGGTCACGCTGGATCTCCGGCAGCGCGACGGTCACGATGGTGCCGTCCAGGATGATCATCGTCATCGTGGCGCAGAGCACGGTCAGCGCCAGCCAGCGCGATGCCAGATCGCCAGTTGCCAGCCCGTCAGGTGCCAGCCCGCGAGACTTTGGTGCGTGGGATCGTCCCATCAGGATCCCTCCTTCACAGGAAACTATTTGTTACTGTGACTCTCTTTGTTACGGACACCATGATGTGTGACAATGAATCCCGGCGGAAGGAGGCACTTTCGTGTCACAGCGGAACACCGATGTACCCCTCCAGGTCACCGACCCGGCGGCGTGCGCCACGAATTTGCTGGCCGAGGCGTGCACCGTCCGCCAGGTCCTGGATCACGTCGGCGGCAAGTGGAGCGTCTCGATCCTGCTGGCGGCCATCGCCGGCCCGGTCAGGTTCTCCCAGCTCGAGCGCATGGTGGAGGGGATCAGCCGGCGCATGCTGACGCTTACCCTGCGCAACCTGGAGCGCGACGGCCTGCTGATCAGGACCGTCTACCCGACCGTGCCGCCGAAGGTGGAGTACACCGCGACCGAGATGGCACGCGAGCTGCACGACACGCTGACGGGCCTGATCGGCTGGGCCGAACGCCACCGGGTCGACATCGCCGCCGCACGCACCACGTATGACCAGCGGCCGGCCGATCCGGCGGCCTGACGGCTACCGTTCCGGGACGATGGCCTCGGTCCACTCCCGATCGTCCGGCTGATCGAGGAACTCGCGCGGGGCCGCCGGCCCTTCGGGGCACGCACGGTAGAGACGGCGGGTGGCCTGCCCCGTTCGGTCAAAGGTTTTGTGTGCTTCAGCTCGTGCGGGCCGGCGGCTAAGGCGTGTCCCGTAGTCCCTTCAGCTACCTCAGAAATGGCGCGCAAGGGGCAGGTGGGGTTGATGGTGCTTCGTGGCCAGACCGGCGGGGCATGAGGCCGTTTCATGATCCGCCGAGGCCCGTTTCATGACCTAACGGGGCACGTTCATGATCTACGGGGCACGCCCTAGTGCCGTGACCGGCGGTGGCTGCTCCTGACCTCGCTCTCGCGCGCGAGCTGGAAGAACGCGGAGCGCAGGCCGAACCGGGCGTAGACCATCAGGACCAGCCCGATGAGGACGACGGCGATCAGCGACCAGCGCTGCTCCCACGGCGCCTCGCCCAGCGACTTGACGAAGATCCAGCCCAGGAAGCCGGCCGCGCCCAGCGGGAGCAGGCCGGCGGACACGAAGTCCCAGGGGTTGCTGACGATGCGGCGCCGGTAGTACACGACGGCCGCGAGCGCGGTCAGGATGTAGAAGATCGAGAACAGCAGGCCGGTCACGTCGATCACGTCGAAGAACGCGTTCTGGACCGAGGTGGCCAGGTAGTAGACCGCGCTCAGGATCACGATGAGCAGGCCGACGAGGATGCTGGAGGCGACCGGGGTCTGGTACCGGCGGGACACGGTGCCGAGGAACTCCGGCAGCGTCCGGTAGCTGGCCATGCCATAGACGATCCGGGCGCCGAGCACGATGCCGGTGCCGGTGGTGGCGATTACCGACAGGGCGATCGACAGCGCCATCGCCTTGGCCCAGAAGCCGCCACCCAGGACCTGGGCCACGGCGACCAATGCGGTGCCGCTCTGGCTGGCCTGGTCGAGCTTGGCCGGGGAGAGCACGCCCTGGAACCCGATCTGGGACAGGGTGTAGATGATGGTGAGCAGCGCGACGGCGAGGATGGCGGCCCGGCCGGGATTCACCCGGCGGTGCTTGACTTCCTCGTTGACGTACAGGGTGCCGTCCCAGCCGCCGTAGACGAACACCGCGACCAGGAAGCCGGCCACCGCGTCGCCCTTGCCGTTGACGCCGGACAGGCTGAACCAGCCGCTGGTCAGCGGGACCGAGCCGGGGTGGTGGCCCAGCACCCAGACCAGGCCGGCGATGGCCAGACCGATCAGGATCAGGTACTCCACCAGGGCCATGCTGACCTGGACCCGGGCCGTGATCTTGATGCCGATTACGGCGATCAGCAGCATGATCAGGCCGACGGCGCAGCCGATGGCCACGTACGCCCAGGTGCTCGTGGACGTCGAGCCGAACACCGCCAGCACCGATGGCCCGAGCAGCAGGACCTCGGCGACGGTGCCGATGATGTAGGCGGCGATCATCAGCCATCCGGTGAGAAAGCCCAGGTACGGGTTGATCGCCCGGCCCACCCACTCGAAGGAGGCGCCGGTGTTCGCCTTCCACAGGTTCAGCCGCCGGTACGCGTTGGCGATGATCAGCATCGGGATGGCGGTGAGGATCAGGATCGGACCGCTGCCGTAGGCGGTGGCGACCGCCAGTGCGGCCAGCGACAGCCCGACCGTGGCGGCCGGGGCCGACGAGGCCATGCCGATGATGGTGTCCTGGGCCGCGCCGATGGCATCAGGCTCAAGTTTTGCCCCTGGCGCCGGGGTAATCCCCGCGGCAGTTGCGGCAGAGTGATCCCGCATGTGCTCTCCTGTAGCATCCTGCTCGACACTTAACTGTGCGCAGCCTGATGAGCCCAGGTCAAGCGGGACCCCAGCATGCCTCACTCCGGGATCATAGCGGACCAATATTCCGGTACCGGGTGATCCGGACAAAAATTGCTGTGGTTAGCCGCAGGTCCGGCTTTGCGTATTAATGATGATCATGAGGGGCGCCCGGCCGGCCAGGCGCGGCTTTCTCCCTGGTGAGGCGGCGGGAGGCGGATCAGGCCGCAGAATGCCGGCGGCACCGGGGAAGCGGCCCCCGATGGTGTCGCCGGACATGACGGCCGGGCGCGGGATGAAACATCTATTTTCGGAATACGCAATGCACCAATCGGATCTCATCGCCAATCACGGCGGGCTAGGTAATCCGTTAATCCGGCGGCCCGCCGTTCGGAATTCCGGTCAGCTGTCCGCGATGTTCGCCAGGCTCTGCTGGACGGCCTGGATCAGCGGGTCCCCGTAAGGCAGCACGCGCTCGCAGCGCGCGGCGGTATCGCGGAGCAGGGTCACCGCGTCGCCGACCCGGCCCACCGCGTAGTACAGGTGCGCCAGGTTGGCCAGGCGGGCCAGCGTATCGGCGTGATCGGCGCCGAGAACCCGCTCGGATTCCGCGCAGCACTGCTCGGAGAGCTGCATGGCGGCTGGCATCCGGCCGGCCGCCTGGTACGCGGCGGCGAGGTTCGCGGTCGTCGTGATCGTGTCCGGGTCACCGCGTCCGAGTACCTTCTCGCGGTCCGACAGCGCGCGCTTGTAGTGCGAGATCGCGTCCTTGACCTTGCCCTCGGCCAGGCAGGCCGCGGCCAGCCGGTCCCGGGTGGCCATGGTCTCCGCGTCGCGCGGCCCCTGCAGCCGCTCGCGGTCGGTCAGGTTCCGGCTCAGCAGCCTGCTGGCGGCCGGCACGTCCCCGGCCGCCTGGTAGGCGGCGGCGAGCTCGTCCCGTGCGCTGAGGGTGTCCGGGTGGCCGGGGCCGCGGAACTGCTCGCACTCGCTGACCGCCCGGAGCAGGACCGTCACCGCGTCGGCGGGCTCGGCCGCCAGGACCAGGGCCTTGGCCAGGTTGATCCGGGCCGCGATGATGGCCGGGTGGCCGGGCGCGAGCTCACGGCCGCGTTCGGCCAGCACGCGCTGGTACCAGTGCACGGCCTCGCCGGCGTACCCGGCGGCGAGGAACGCCGCGGCCAGGTGGGCGGCCACGACGAGAGCGTCCGGGTGGCCCGGCATCAGCTTGGTGTCGCAGCGGGCGGACAGGTCCCGCCAGTACTCCACGGCGGGCCCGACCAGCCGGGCCTCGTCCAGGCTGCGGCCCGCCCGCAGCAGCACCGGGTGGCAGCCGTCGGCCCATAGCACGTCGGGCGACGAGGCCTGCAGGCCGGCCACGTTCACCCGCAGGACATTGGCCGTCCACGGCTCGGGCTCGTCGGTAGGCCAGGACTCGAGCAGCGCGCTGGCGGCCGTCCGGGCGGCGGGCTCCTGCACGTTCGCGGGCGCGGCCAGCTTGATGGCGGCCTGCAGTACCGAGTTCATGCCGATCGTCGGCGGCGACACGGCCCGGTTGACGCTGATGAGGCCGGCCCGCTCGATGGCCAGCAGCGCGTCCCAGGCCGGCTTCGGGTCTACCGCCGGGGCGAACGGGGTTACCGCGCCGCCCAGGTAGGCGGCGACTGCCGGGGTGCTGAAGATGGCGCCGGGGATACCGTGCCCGTCGAGCAGGGCGACCAGCACCAGCATGAGCCGTACGGACGCACCGGGCAGCAGCGACTCCGCCTGCCCCAGGGACAGGGTCCAGGTGACCGCGGCCGCGGACGGCACTTCGCCGGCCGCCACCCCGATCTGCTGCCGCCTGCGGGCGAAGTAGTCACGGTAGTCCCGGCAGGCCAGGGTGGAGTTCGCCACTACCGAGGCGGCCTGCGCCAGGGCCAGCGGCTCGCGGCCGAGCGCCTCGATCAGGTCAATGGCGCCCTGGCGCTGGGCGGGGTTGACGCTGAGCCGCTCGGTCAGGCAGTTGAGCGCCTCGCGGACGCTGAAGAAGCCGACCGGAACGACCTGGATCCCGCGCCGCCCCGCGGCGAGCGAGGACTGCGTGCCGGTGACCAGCACCCGGCCGGACGGCCCCTCCGGCCACAGGCCGTCCAGGTCCGTCGCGTCCTGCAGGTCGTCCAGCACGACCATCCAGGACTTGCCGGTCACGGCCAGCCAGCTGACCAGGCGCGCCGCGATCGATTCGGCCGTGCCGACCGGCTCGATGCCGAAGGCCGCCAGCGAGGCCTGCATATACCCGGACAGCACCGACGCCCGGTTGGTGGCCGAGATCCAGATGAGCACGTCGATGGCCGCGGACCGCCACAGGGACTCCGCGATGATCACCGCGATCTGGGTCTTGCCGCAGGCGCCCAGCCAGTTCGACGGACCCTCGGCGAAGGCCGACCCCGGCACCAGAGCCAGGGTGGTTCCCGGGTGGAGCGAGTCCATGATGCCGCGAGCGGTATCGGGCCGGTCGGTGTAACCCTCGGCCAGCGGAGGTACCTCGCCGACGCGGAATCGCAGAGCAGCCTGCTCAGCCGGCATTCCTCCGGAGGGCACCACAGCCCGCTACCCCCAACTATTCATGGCGTGTCGAAAACCTCCTCGGAATACTCCATCATTAACACGAGGGGGCGCCGACACGGGGCGCTTTATCCATCTCGGGATCTTCACTAACACACCATTATGCACGTGCAGTGGAGTTTCCATACCCATGTAACGGAGGTCGGGACAAGACGTGACGCCACTGAGTAGCGGCGCTACGGAGGGTGAGGACTCCCTGTTACTGGCGTGCAGTAAGCAACTACTGAGGTTAAGGCGGTCAGCGGTCGGCGACCGAGGCCAGCAGGGCCGTCCGGGCCTGGGCCACCGCCGCCTGCATGGCGCCGCGCAGCACGGGCTCGCCGGGGACGCTGGTCGGCACGACCCGCGGCCGCGAGGGCCAGATGCTGGCCACCGCGGCGGCAACCCGGTCGGCCAGGATGGTCCCGCCGGCCCGTCCCACCTCCCCCCCCAGCACCACCAGTTCCGGGTCGAGCACAACGCAGACGGACGCGATCCCGACCGCCACCCGGTGCGCGAGTTCGCCGAGGAACGCCTCGGAGTTTTCCTTCTCCCCGGCCGCCCCGCCGGTGGCCGCGTCGAGGGCAGCCCGGACCGCCTCACCCGGTGTCGGCGCGGCGAACCCGTGCCGGGCCGCGAGCTCGCGCACCGCGCTGCCGCCGGCCAGGGACTGGAAGCCGCCGCTGGCCGGGTGCCTGATATCGGTGTGCAGGGGGGCGCCGTGCACCGGCAGGTAGCCGATCTCGCCCGCCGCCCCGGTGGTGCCGCGGTGCAGCCGCCCGCCCAGCATGGTGGCCAGGCCGAGACCGACGCCGAGCCAGGCCAGGACGAAATCGTCGGCTCCGGCGGCGGCGCCATCGGACTGTTCGGCCATCGCGGCCAGGTTCACGTCGTTCTCGATCACGACCGGCGTGTGCCAGGCGCTCTTGAGCGCGTCGAGCGCGCCCTCGTGCCACGCGGGCAGGTTCACCGCCAGCTGGGGATCGCCGGTTCGCGGGTCGACCACGCCCGGGCTGCCGATCACCAGCGCGCTCAGCCGGGTGACGTCGAGCCCGGCGGCCGCGCAGGCCCGCTCCACCGTGGAGCGGACCAGCTCGACCGGATCGCCGGACCCGTTCGGGTTACCGCTCAGCTCGGCTACCCGGCGGCCGGTGACGTCCGCTACCGCGGCGCTCACCAGGTCCGACTCGACGTACAGGCCCGCCACGTAGGCACTGGAGGGGACGACTGAGTACAGCGCCGCGTTCGGGCCGCGGCCGCCGGCCTGCTCCCCCGCGACGGTCACCAGGCCGCGTTCCTCCAGCCGGGTGAGCATCTGCGAGACCGTGACCTTGGATACCCCGGTGTACTCGCTGATCTGGGAGCGGGTGAGCATCTCACCGCCGAGCAGGAGGTCGAGGGCAGCCCGGTCGTTCAGTTCGCGCAGGAGGCTCGGCGTACCTGGCCGGCCCCGGGTTCCGGGCTGAGACTGCATCGGGCTCCCTTCTTGCTGCTTGTCGTCCCGCGCTTGCCGCTTGTCGTCCCGTGGCCTGGTTGTCGTCCCGTGGCCTGGTTGTCGTCCCGCGGCCTTCTGATGGTCCCGTGGCTCAGTGTGCCGTAACCGGCCCGGTCTCCGCATTCCCGGCCCAGGTCACGCTGGCGCAGAGAAGACTTTGGTCTCTAAACGGCAACATACGACAACCGAGGCTATCTTATAGGAAAGTTTCCTGATAGTTTCCCCTCGACGGCTCGCATCGCACTCTCGGGTTCACCTCCCGAACCATCTGGATCATCCCCGAATCACCGGATCATCTCCCCGAACCACCCGGATCACCGGAAGGAGAGCCAGCAATGAGACTCAGGAAGACACCGGCCGCGATCGCCGCGCTGGGCGCGGCGGCCCTCGCCATCGCAGGCTGCAGCTCAGGCGGCTCGTCGACGACCGGGTCCTCGTCCTCATCGGCTGCGCCAGCGCAGCTGACGGTGTGGCGCATGGGCTCTTCCACCCCCGCGCAGGTCACCTGGATGAACAGCGTGATCAGCCAGTTCCACCAGAGCGACCCGGCCTACGCCAAGACCAAGGTCAAGGTGGTCTTCGTCCCGTGGACCAACCGTACCCAGGACTGGACGAACGCCCTGTCCAGCGGCAAGAACGCTCCCGATATCACCGAGCTCGGCAACACCGACACGCCCACCGAGGCATCGCTCGGCATGCTCGCCAACATCACCACCAACGTGAACAGCTGGACCAACAAGTCCAACGTGGTGTCCGGCATGCTCGCCAACGACACGCAGAGCGGCACCATCTACGCGGTCCCGTGGTTCGGCGGCGTGCGCGGCATCTGGTACCGCACCGACCAGTTCAAGGCCGCGGGCATCACCAGCCCCCCCGCCACCTGGGCTGACCTGGTCACCGACGCCAAGAAGCTGATGGCCAAGAACCCGGGTACCTACGGGCTGGGCGCACCCACCTATGACACCCCGGCCGTGGCCAGCTTCATCTGGGGCGCGGGCGGCCAGATCGCCACCCAGCAGGGCGGCAAGTGGGCCGCGCAGCTCACCTCCCCGCAGTCGGAGGCGGGCATCAAGTTCTACGTCGACCTGTTCCGCACCGACAAGGTCTCCCCGTCCAAGTACATCGGCCAGACCGAGCTCGGCAACGTGGGCGCCACCTCGGGCGGCGCGAACGAGGACTTCGCTCTTGGCAAGCTGGACATGTACATCGACGGCCCGTGGGCCTCGGGCACCTTCCCGGCCAACGCCGTGGGCAAGTCCAGCTGGGCCTCGTTCCCGATCCCCAGCGAGAATGGCCCGAACCCGGCGCCGGTCTTCTCCGGCGGCTCGGACCTCGCGGTCTGGTCGGGTAGCAAGTTCAAGACGGCGGCCTGGAAACTGGTCCAGGTCATGGACTCGGTGCCGAACTCCACGTCGTTCGCCAACTCCCAGGGCTTCTTCCCGCCCTACACCTCGCAGCTCAACGGCGGAACCTACGCCAGCAGCCAGCTGCTCTCCGGCTTCGCCAAGGCGGCGACCAACAGCCAGATCGCCCCGCTCAACGCCAAGAACTGGGCCACCGCGGACGCGACCAACCTGGTCATCCCCACGATGATGAAGCAGCTGATGAACGGGGCCGACTTCACCTCGACGGTGACCGCCGCCAACACCAAGCTGCAGAACGTCCTCAACAACGGCAGCCAGGGTTAGCCGGGCTAATCTCCCATGGTGAGAACCGTTTCCGGCCCGCCGGGGAGGGGCGCGGGATCCTCGGGTCCCGCCTCCCCGGCGGCCCGCCCGGCCTCCCGGGGCCCGCTGGGCCCCGGGGGACCCGCCGGAGCGCGGCAGCGCGCCGCGCTCTTCATCCGCCGCCATCGCCTTACTCCGTACGCGCTGCTGCTGCCGTCCGCGGCCGCGATCGGCCTGCTGCTGTTCTGGCCGACGATCCAGATCGCCGAACTCTCCCTGCAGAACTACGGGCTACCGCAGGTCACCGGGGTGGCGCCGACCCAGTGGGTGGGCGGGGCCAACTTCAGCGCCATCTTGTCCGATCCGGAGTTCTGGCTGTCGCTGCGGATCAGCCTCATCTTCGCGGTCGTGGTAGTGCCGCTGACCCTGCTGATCGGCACCGCGGTCGGGCTGCTCCTCAACCGCCTCGGCCGCCGGATGGCCACGTTCGTGTCGAGCGCGGCCATGCTGGCCTGGGCCACGCCCGCCGTGTCGGCGAGCGTCATCTTCATCTGGCTCACCGACCCGGACGGCGGGATCGTCGACTGGGCGCTGGCCAAGATGCCGTCCTGGCTGGGCGGCGGCGCCCACTGGACCGGCTTCAGCTGGACCAACTCGGCGCTGCCCGCCTACACCCTGCTGACCGTGCTCGTCGTCTGGCAGGGCTTCCCGTTCGTCGCCGTCAGCGTCCTCGCCGGGCTGAAGACCATACCGGCCGAGCTGCACGAATCCGCCCGGGTGGACGGCGGCGGGGCGTGGCGGATCTTCTGGCGGATCACCTACCCGCTGCTCAAGCCGATCTTCCTGGTGCTGTTGCTGCTGTCGATCATCTGGGATTTCGGCGTGTTCACCCAGGCCTACCTGGTCACCGGGGAACTCGGTAACCGGGACGAGTACAACCTGGGCATCTACGCGTACGACCGGGCGTTCACGCTGCCGCCGAGCTACGGGGTGGGATCGGCGCTGGCCCTCATCCTCACGGTCATCCTGCTGATCATCACCATCGGTTACGTCCGGGCGTCCGTCCGTCAGGGGGCCGTTCAATGAGGCTGACATCTCGTCCGCTGCGCCGGGCCGGGCTGAACGTGCTCGGCGTGCTCGTCGCGCTGGTGACGCTGTTCCCGATCCTGTGGATGGTGTCGACGGCGTTCAAGCCGGCCACCGAGATCTACTCGCTGACCCCGCACCCGTTCCCGGCCCACCCGACGCTCGGGAACTTCCGCTCGGTTATCGACGGCAAGGTCATCGGCCAGCCGTACTGGAACTTCCTGAAGAACAGCCTGTTCGTCACGCTGTCCTCGGTGATCGCGTCGATGCTGATCGCGATGCTCGCGGCGATCGCGGTCGCCCGGTTCAGGTTCCGGTTCCGCACCTCGTACCTGATCATGCTGCTGATCGTGCAGATGCTGCCGCAGCAGGCGATGGTGATCGCGCTGTTCCTCGACTTCCGCTCGCTGGGGCTGCTGGACAACCTGGCCGGGCTGATCCTGGTCTACACGGCGTTCTCGCTACCGGTCACGATCTGGATGCTGCGCAACTTCGTCGCGGCCGTCCCGCGCGAGATGGAGGAGGCAGCCGCCATCGACGGCGCCGGGCCGATGCGGATCTTCTGGCGGATCATGCTCCCGCTGGTGGCGCCCGGCCTGGTCGCGACCAGCGTCTTCGCGTTCATCTTCGCCTGGAACGAGTTCATCTTCGCGCTGACGTTCCTCGGCACCGACACCGCCAAGTACACGCTGCCCATCTACGTCACCTATTTCTACGGCCGCGGCACGGTGGACTGGGGGTCGATCATGGCCGCTTCTACCCTCTTCACGATCCCGGTGATGATCTTCTTCCTCATCGTGCAGCGCCGCATGACCAACGGCCTGGTGGCCGGGGCGGTGAAGGGATGAGCCAGGACACGGACGTCAGGGCGGCGGACCCGGTGCTGGGACGCCTGGCCGACGCGATCCTCATCCCGCCGTTCCCCGACACGACCGCCCCGGGCTGGATGCTCGACGCGCTCGGCCGGGGCCTGGCCGGCGTCACCTTGTTCGGGCAGAACATCGCGGCGCCCGGGCAGGTGCACGCGCTCACCGCCGCGCTGCGCGCGGCAGCCGCCGGGCACGACCCGGTGATCGCGATCGACGAGGAGGGCGGCGACGTCACCCGGGTCGCCTACGCCGACGGCAGCCCGGTCCCGGGCAACGCCGCCCTGGGCGCGGTGGACGACATCGCCCTGACCCAGGCGGTGTACCGCTCGACCGGCGCCGACCTGGCCGCGCTGGGGATCAACTTCGACCTCGCGCCGTGCGCCGACGTGCTGGGCACGGCGGACAGCCCGGCCGTCGGAACCCGTTCGTTCGGCGCGGATACCGGCCTGGTGTCACGGCACACCGCCGCCGCCGTGGCCGGGCTGCAGAGTGCGGGCGTGGCCGCGTGCACCAAGCATTTTCCCGGGCACGGCCGCACCGGCACCGATACCCACGAGGCCATCGCCACCATCGAGGGCAGCCTGGCCGAGCTGCGCCTGGTCGACCTGCCGCCGTTCGAGGCGGCGATCAGGGCTGGCACTCTCGCCATCATGCCGAGCCACCTGCGGGTACCCGAGCTCACCGGCGACCTGCCCGCCACGGTGTCGGCCGCGGCGATTACCGGGCTGCTCCGCGGCGAGCTCGGCTTTACCGGAGTGATCGTCTCCGACGCGCTGGAGATGCGGGCGACGAGGGACATGTTCGGCATCCCGGGGGCCGCGGTGCTGGCCGTGGCGGCAGGCACCGACCTGCTCTGCCTGGGCCGGGACGGGGGCGAGGACGAGTACCTCGCGGTCCGCGACGCGCTGGTGGCCGCGGTGCGCGACGGCACGCTGGACGGGGCGCGGCTGGAGGAGGCCGCCGACCGGGTCGCGCGCCTGCGCGGGGGCCTGGCGCGCGCCCGGTTGTCCGGCACGGACCCGGCCGCGCCGGTCACGGCCGGCCGGTCACGGCGGGCCGGTCGCAGCCGGGCCGGTCACGGCTGGCGCCGGTACTGACAGTACGGGCCCGGATCACGGATCTGGATGTCCGGGTCTGGATAATGCGGGTCTGGAAGGTACGGCTCCGGGAGTGGGGCTGGTCGCGGCCCGGCGTGCGGTGCGGGTTTCCGGGCCGCGCCGGACGCTGGACCGCCCGGTCATCATCGAGGTCGAGCCGCGGGAGAACATCGCCGCGGGACGGTTCGGATGGGGACTGGGGCCGTGGGCGCCGCCCGGCAGCGTGTACCGGGTCGGCCCTTCCGGGCGGCCGGTCAGCGTCATCGAGCCCAGGACGGACGGCAACGCGGAGACAGGGCCGGACGGTGATAAGGAGCCGAGGCCGGACAGTAACGCGGAACCAGGGACGGACGGTAACGCGAGGTCCCGGCCGGACGGGAACGGAGAACCCGGGGACACGGGTGTCGCGGGGATCCTGGCCGCGGCGGCCGGGCGCTCGCTCGTCGTGGCGGTCCGCGACGCGCACCGGGACCAGCAGACCCGGTCGCTGGTCGGCGCCCTGCTGGCGGCGCGCCCCGATCTGGTCCTGGTCGAGATGGGCCTGCCGTTCTGGCACCCTCCGGAGGGCACCTCCTACCTGGCTACCTACGGCGCCTCCCGGGCCAGCGCGACCGCCGCCGCCGAACTCCTGGGGCTGGTGTAGCGAGGAACCCTGCTAACGCGAGGGATCTCGGACCGCAGGAAGTACGCGATCCTGTGCTCCGGCGGCGCGTCCGGCGCGTAGGACGAGTGACGCCATGGTGTGGGTGCCAGGGTGTCCCGGGTGGGCGCGACTAACACTCAATGCCACATCGATGTCGCAGTAACGACATCAGCGCCACATTGATGTCGTACTGACCGTCGGCGGAGGGCCCAGGTGAGTGACGGCGGGGCTGGTGCGATCGGGCTGAGATTCCGGCGGGAGGGCCAGGCCGGGAGCGTCGCGGGGTAGCTGGCCAGGTGGCGTCACGGGGTGGCTGGGGTGGCGTCACGGGGTGGGGGTGGGACGTGGCTGGGGGGGCGTCGGATGCTGGGTGGCGTACGGGGTGGAGGTGGGGGTTGCTGAGGGGGACGGCGTGGCGGTGCGGGTCGGACGGGCGGGGGTGGCGGTGGGATACAGCTGGGCGGCGGGGGTGGGGGTGGTCGAGGGGGTCGGCGTGGCGCCGGGCTGGGGTGGCGGGGGCAGGGAGGGGCTCAGGTCGGTGAGCAGGTTGGTGTCGTAGGTCAAGATGATGTACGGGCCGAATTCGTAGACGTGGGACGGCGGGCCGAACCGGTTGCGGACCTGCCAGGGGGCGATCGGGTCCAGCGGGACCGGCGGGTTCATCACGACCACGAAGTTGGCGTTGTGGCGGCTCGGGTCGTACCAGTTCTGGTCGAACTCGTACGGGCCGGCGCCGACATCGCTGTTGTAGAAGCGCACCGACCGGACGCTGACGGCGCCGCCGCTGGCCAGCGTGGTGGTGTTGGCGATGCCGTAGCTGCTGAGGCCGTAGGTCAGGTGGTGGGCGACGAGCCAGTCGGCCAGGTCCTGGGTCACGGCCGGGCGGGACGGCTGGGCGACCGAGTAGCCGAGCGCGGCCAGGTAGCAGGCCAGCACCACGGCCAGGGCCGGGGTCAGCCGGGCGGACATCAGGCGGCGGCCGAGCATCCGGCCCGCGAGTACGGCGCCGGCCGGCAGCACGCCGGCCATCTCGCGGGCGCTCCAGTACGTGGCGGGCACCGTGCTGAGCAGGTAAGCGGCCACGTTGACGAGGATCCCGACGGTCAGTATCTGGGCGACCCGGTCCGGGCAGCGGAAGAAGCGCCGCAGGACGAGGCAGAGCCCGGTGACGGCCAGGACCAGTCCGACCAGGTGCAGGAACGCGATGGCCGCGTCCAGGCCGGGTGCGGTGATGCCGAAGAAATCCGCGCCGTAGAGCCCGAACACGCTCTCCACGGCGAGCCAGGAGTGGGCCGACAGCTCGCTGACCGGGGCCAGCGAATTCTGCACCGGGAGCACGGAATACCCGCCGTGGGCACCGATCTCCTTGACCACCTTCGAGGTGATCACGACCGACGCTCCGGCGGCCAGTATCAGCGACAGGTCGAACCAGGCCGACCGCAGGCCTTCGCGGCGCTGCACCAGGGCCTGGTAGGCCCGGATGCCGGATACCGCGGCCAGCGGGGCCACTCCGATCAGCAGGGCCAGCTGGTCGGCGATGTCGACCCAGACCAGCATGACGCTGATCAGGACGGCGGTGTACCAGCGGCGCGGGAAGCGGTCGAGCACCAGCCAGGTCAGCAGCAGGGGCGCCTGGGTGCCGATGTGGTCGGGCTGGAAGACCAGGATGAAGACGCCGGGGCCGAGCTGCGGCGCGATCATGATGCCAGCCGCGACGAGCATCCGGACGACGCCCTCGCGGCCGGTGGCGCGGCCGCGGGCGAGCATCGCCCCGGTCAGCACGACCAGGGTGTAGCTGATCGCCGCGGACACGTGCAGCACGTCCGCCTGCAGCCCGCGGACCAGCTCCACGAGCATGTACTCGGGCAGTTCGGTGGTGTAGAAGGACACGTCGGTGACGGTCCAGCCGCGCAGCATCGGGTTGCCGTGCAGCATGTCCCATGCTTGCAGCGCGTTCGACGCGCCGTCCGAGCCGACTCCCGCGGTCCGGGATAGGTGCAGGTAGCACAGGTAGAGCCCGATGCCCACGGCGATCAGGCCCGCGAGCCAGGCCAGCCGGATCACCCAGCGGGCACGCCACCACGGACGGCGCCCCGGTGCGGAGTCGTCCGCCGCATGGCCGGGGGCGCTCTGCGGCACATCCCCGGCGTCGGCCACGGCCACGGCCGAGGTGGCCGGCGGCTCTTCTCGTGACCCGGATTCTGGCTCGGACATGATCCCCCAGGCCGGTCGCTGACGTCCGTTAGAGAGGCTACCGGACGGTGGCGATCGGTGACGGCCAGCGGCGTAATGCGAGAAAAGCGGTGGGGAACGTGCATAATGGCCCTCATGCGATTGTCTGCCCGGGCTGACTATGCGCTGCGTGCCGCGATCGAGCTGGCCGCGGCCAGCAGCGGCCATGTTACGGCCGATCAGCTTGCCCGTGCTCAGCAGATTCCGGGCAAGTTCCTGGAGACTATCCTGACCCAGCTCCGGCGGGCCGGGCTGATCCGCAGCCAGCGCGGGCCCGACGGCGGTTTCTGGCTGGCGCGCCCGGCGGCCGAGATCTCGCTGGCGGACATCATCAGGGCCATCGACGGGCAGCTGCTCGGGGTCCGGGGCGAGCGTCCCGAGAACGTCACCTACCCGGGCGTGGCCGAGCCGCTGCAGCAGGTGTGGATCGCGCTACGGGCGAACGAGCGAGCCGTGCTCGAGCAGGTGACGCTGGCCGACATCGTGTCGGGGACCCTGCCGGACATGGTCCAGCACCTGACGGAAAACCCCAGCGCCTGGGTCTGAGGCTCAGTTCCCCGTTTCCGCCTGAGGCTCAGTTCTCAGCTGGGCCGGGATTCAGGCCCGGCCGGACGGGCCGCCAGCCTTCAGACCGACACCATGCCAGGCGCGTCGCCCGCGAACTCCAGGCTCGCGTCGTCGTCCGGGACCATGGTGCTGATCGGCACGAAGCCGCGCTCGCCGTTCAGCCTGACGTTCGCGTCCGCGGGGACCCGCAGGCCAGGCTCGCGGGGACCGCCGAGAACCGGCTCGCTCTGCAGCTCGGCGAGGGCGAAGTTGTCCGACACCTCACGGAACACCTGGGACAAGGGCGTGTTGAGGGCGCCGCAGATCGCGGCGAGCAGTTCGGAAGAAGCCTCTTTCTGCCCGCGCTCGACCTCCGACAGGTAACCCAGCGATACGCGTGCCGAGGCGGAGACCTCCCGCAACGTGCGACCCTGCCGCAAGCGCAGCCGACGAAGCACGTCACCTAGCAGCTGACGGAGCAACACCATCGCCGCACTCCCTTCCCCGTGGCCGATACCGCCGACACCTCCACCGTACCTGGACTAACCGTGAGTCCGCGAGATCATGCCAGTTCGTGTTCGCTGCCAACGTAACGCTGTAATCAGTAACTCTCTTCCCGAAGCCGGCCGAGCAACAGCCCCAGCACATGCTCCACTGTCAGTCTACGTATTTCGTGCCGGTCCCCGGCCAGCGCGATCGTCCGCACCACCGTGTCGTCGGCGACGCTGACCGCGATGTGCGCGGTGCCCACCGGCTGGCCGTCGGCGGAGGCGGGCCCGGCGACCCCGGTGGTGGCCACCCCGTAGGTGGCGCCGAGCCGGGCCCGGACGCCCTGGGCCATCGCCGCGGCGACCGGCGGGTAGATGGCGCCGTGCCGGCGGAGCATCACCGCGTCGACGCCGAGGAGCTCGGCCTTCAGCTCGGTGGCGTAGGCGACCACGCCGCCGCGGAAGGCCTCGGAGGAGCCGGGCACGTCGGTCAGCGCGGCCGCGACGAGCCCGCCGGTCAGCGACTCGGCCACGGCCACCGTCTGGCCGCCGGCCCGCAGCCGCTCGAGGACCTGGCCCGCCAGCTGGCGGGCCGCCTCGCCCGCGGACGACCCCAGGGCACCCGAGGGCCCCGGCGACCCGCCAGACCCCGAAGCCGGCGGTGAGCCCGGTGACCCCGACTCCTCAACCACGATCATGCCTCCCCTGATCCTGAAACCCTGGCCGGCCCGGTGGCTGCTCCCGCCGCCGGTCCCGAACGACGGAGCCGCACCGCCTGGAACACGTAGTCGACACCGGTCACCACCGTAGCCACAACCGCCGCCGCCATGAAGAGCTCGCGCACCACCCCCGGCGGGCTCAGCGCGGCCGGGCAGCACATACAGGCAGATCGCGACGACCTGAAGGAGGGTCTTGAGCTTGCCGCCGCGGCTGGCCGCGATCACGCCCCGGCGGATCACCCAGAACCGCAGCGCGGTCACCCCGAGCTCCCGGAACATGATCACGCCGGTGACCCACCATGGCAGTTCGCCGAGCGCGGACAGCCCGATCAGGGCCGCGCCGGTCAGCGCCTTGTCGGCCACCGGATCGGCGATCTTGCCGAAGTCGGTCACCAGCCCGCGGCTGCGGGCCAGCCGCCCGTCCAGCAGGTCGGTGAACGACGCGACGCAGAACGTGCCGAGCGCCGCCAGCCGCCAGGCCGTGCCGCCCGTGACCAGGAAGACGAGGAAGACCGGGACGAGGACGATGCGAACCATCGTGAGGACGTTCGCCACATTCCAGAGTCCGGCCTCGTGGGTCACCGCGGCTTCACGTCGGCAATCAGGTCGACTCCGTCGGAGCCGGTGACCACGGCGCGAACCATGTCCCCGGCGGCTAGCGGGGCGTCGGAGATGACGGTGGTCACCCCGTCGACCTCGGGGGCCTGGTGGGCGGCGCGGCCCAGGTAACTTCCGTCCGGCCCGTCCTCGGACGGCTCCTCGATCAGCACGTCCAGGGTCTCGCCCAGCCGGTTCTCGGCCCGCTGCGTCATCAGCTCGTCGGCCAGCGCGGCGAACTCCTCGACCCGGCGGGAAATCTCGGCCGCGTCCAGCTGTCCGGACAGCGACGCCGCCTCGGTGCCGTCCTCGTCGGAGTAGCCGAAGATCCCGATCGCGTCCAGCCCGGCGTGGCTCAGGAAGGCCTCGAGCTCGGCCAGGTCGTCCGCGGTCTCGCCGGGGAAGCCGACGATGAAGTTGGACCGCACCCCGGCCTGCGGGCTGAGCTCGCGGATCTGGTCGAGGAGGGCGAGGAAGCGCTCGCGGTCGCCGAACCGCCGCATGGCCCGCAGCACCCGGCCGCTGGCGTGCTGGAACGACAGGTCGAAATAGGGAGCGACGCCGGGCGTGCCCGCGATCACCTCGACCAGCCCCGGCCGCAGCTCGGCGGGCTGCAGGTAGCTGATCCGGACCCGCTCGATCCCCTCGGTGGCGGCCAGGTCGGGCAGGACCTCCTCGAGCAGCCGCAGGTTGCCCAGGTCCTTGCCGTAGGAGGTGGAGTTCTCGCTGACCAGGACCAGCTCGCGCACGCCGTTGGCGGCCAGCCAGCGGGCCTCGGCCAAGATCTCGGGCGGGCGGCGGGAGACGAACGCGCCGCGGAAGGAGGGGATGGCGCAGAAGGTGCACCGGCGGTCGCAGCCGGACGCGATCTTCAGCGGGGCGACCACGCCGCCGGACAGCCGGCGCCGGAACACGCCGCCGTCCGGGCCCGTCCACGGCGCGGCGGGAGCCTCGGGCGGCGCCGGGCGCTGGAGCGGCTGGCGGTCGGCGGGGCTGATGGGCAGCAGGGTGCGGCGGTCCCTGGCCACGTGCGCGGGGCGCTTGCGGCCGGCCAGCACGTCGTCGAGCCGGGCGCCGATCTCGCCGTAGTCGTCGAAGCTGAGTACCTGCGCCTCGGGCAGCTCGCCGGCCAGGTCGGTGCCGTACCGCTCGGCCAGGCAGCCGACGGCCGCGACCTTGGCGCCCGACTCGGCGGCGGCCAGCAGCTCGTCGATGGATTCCTGCTTGGCCGCCTGGATGAAGCCGCAGGTGTTCACGAGGACGACGCTGGCGTCGCCGTCGTCGGTCAGCTCCCAGCCGGACGCGGTCAGGCGCGCCGCGAGTTCCTCGGAGTCGACCTCGTTACGCGCGCAGCCGAGAGTGACCAGGTTGACGGTGCGGGGCGCGGACGCCGGACGTGGAGACACACCGAGAGCCTACCCAGCGGCCTGGGTACTCGTTCGCCGGGACTGAAGCTCAACGTCACCGGCACCGTGCTGTCCGGGTTCTGGCGCTGGCCGTTGACGGTGAGGATGACACCGCCGGGATTGCCCAGCCGGACGGCCACGGCCTGCTTCTCGGTCCACTTCATCGAGGCGCCCGCCTGGATGACGCCCATGTAGAGCTGGGTCCCGTCGCTGCTGCTGGTCAGCTGGACCCAGCAGTCCTCGGTGGCGGTGAGCTTGATCACCACGTCGTCCGCGGTCGGCGTGGGCGACGGCGTGGGCCGGGCCGACGCCTTGGCGGAGGCGGTGGCCGGGTGCGCGGGCGCCGCGACGGGCCTGGACCCAGCGCCCGAGCCGTTGTCCGACACCAGCCGGTAGGCACCGAACCCGATGATGGCCAGCAGCACCACGCCGACGATCAGGCCGAGGCCCGGCCCGCGCCGCCGCTCGCGCAGCTTGACCGGCCGGGACGGCTCGAACACGTCGGCCGCCCTGATCGACCCGGGCGATCCGTGCTCCGTGTCGTACGTCCTGACCAGCGGGACCGGGTCGGTGCCGACGACGCCGGCGATGCTGCGGATATGCCCGCGAGCGTAGAAGTCACCGCCGCACTGGGAGAAGTCGTCCTGCTCGATGTCCCGGATGATCGATTCCCTGATCCGGGTCTGCTCGCTGACCTGGGTGACGCTGAGACCGGCCTGACGGCGGGCTTCCGCCAGGGTTTCGCCGATGCTCACGCCCGCCTCCACGTCCCCATGAGTCGCTGTCAGGAGACAGCATAGAGGTATGAGTTGCTAGCCACCGCGCAGCAGGATGATCGTCGCGTCCATGTCCTCGGGCCGAACCAGCACGTCGCGCGCCTTGGAGCCCTCGCTCGGCCCGACGACATCCCTGCTCTCCAGCAGGTCCATCAGCCGCCCGGCCTTGGCGAAGCCGACCCGCAGCTTGCGCTGCAGCATCGACGTGGAGCCGAACTGGGTGGAGATGATCAGCTCGGCCGCCTGGATCAGCAGGTCCAGGTCGTCGCCGATCTCGGCGTCGATCTCGCGGGACTTCTCCGGCACGGCCGCGACGTCTTCGCGGTAGGTCGGCTCGGCCTGCTTCTTGCAGTGCACGACGATGTCGCGGATTTCCTTCTCCGACACGAACGCGTTCTGCAGCCGGACCGGCTTGGACGCGCCCATCGGCAGGAACAGGGCGTCGCCCTGGCCGACCAGCTTCTCCGCGCCCGGCTGGTCCAGGATGACCCGCGAGTCGGCCAGCGAGGAGGTGGCGAACGCCAGCCGGGACGGCACGTTGGCCTTGATCAGGCCGGTCACCACGTCCACGCTCGGGCGCTGGGTAGCGAGGACAAGGTGAATGCCGGCCGCCCGGGCCAGCTGGGTGATCCGGACCACGGAGTCTTCCACGTCGCGCGGGGCCACCATCATCAGGTCCGCGAGCTCGTCCACGATCACCAGCAGGTACGGGTACGGCTGGTAGACCCGCTCGCTGCCCGGCGGTGGCTTGAGCTGGCCCGCACGCACCGCCTTGTTGAAGTCGTCCACGTGCCGGAACCCGCTGGCGGCCAGGTCGTCGTAGCGGCGCTCCATCTCCCCGACCACCCAGTCCAGCGCCTCGGCCGCCTTCTTCGGGCTGGTGATGATCGGCGTGATCAGGTGCGGGATGCCGTCGTAGATGGTCAGCTCGACCCGCTTGGGGTCGATCAGGATCATCCGCACCTCATCCGGCGTGGACCGGGTCAGGATCGAGGTAATCAGCCCATTGAGGCAGACGCTCTTGCCCGCGCCAGTCGCACCGGCAATGAGCACGTGCGGCATCTTGGCCAGGTTGGCCACCAGCACGTGCCCCTCGACGTCCTTGCCCAGGCCCACCACCATCGGGTGATGGTCGCTCAGCGCCACCTGGGACTTGAGCACGTCGCCGAGGCTGACGACTTCCTTGTCGGTGTTCGGGATCTCCACCCCGATCGCCGACTTGCCCGGGATCGGGGAGATGATCCGGACATCGGCCGACTTCACCGCGTAGGAGATGTTCTTGGACAGCTGGGTGACCCGCTCCACCTTGACCGCCGGGCCCAGCGAGATCTCGTACCTCGTCACCGTCGGCCCCCGGGTGAACCCGGTCACCACCGCGTCCACCTGGAACTGCTCGAGCACCTCGGTCAGCGCTTCGACCACGATGTCGTTAGCCCGGGTCCGCTGCTTGGGCGCCGATCCCGGCCGCAGCAGCGCGGTCGGCGGCAGCGTGTACGCCACCGCGTCACCCGCGTTGAGCGTGAGCTGCTCCGGGTTCCGCAGCGGAGCGGACGGCGCGGGCACGGTGAAGGCGGGCGGCGCGGGCTCGGGGGCCGGGGGCTCCGGCCGGGCCGGGCGCGCCGGGGCGTCCGGGCCGTCACCGCCGTCGAAGGCCAGCGCCTCCGCCAGTCCTTCGGCGCCGTCCGGGCGGCGGCCCGAAGCCCCGCCGGCCACCAGCTTGCCGCGCTTGGCCTCCGGCTCGATCAGCGGCGTGTCGTACGGCTTGACGTGCTCCCCCGGCTCGATGGCCGGGCGCAGCCTGATCTGCCGGGCGATCTGGCCGCGGGCCCGGCGGACCGCGCCGGTGCCGCCCTCGTAGTCCTCGTCGATCTCCAGGTCGTCGTCGTCATACCCGGCGTGCGGCCGGCCGAGGCCGAACATCTCCCGCACCTCGGCGAACCGCTCGGGAACCCGGTGCAGCGGGGTGCCGGAGATGACCAGCAGGCCGAACGCAGGCCAGCAGGGCGAGCAGCGGCGCCGTCACCCACGGCGTGAGCGCGGACGCCAGCGGTCCCGCCACCGCGTAGCCCACGTACCCGCCGGCCAGGTGGATGGCGCGGGAGCCGTCGGACGGACGCGGGGCCCCCTTGGCGATGTGGATCAGGCCGAGCACGCCGAGCAGCAGCGCCGTCCAGCCGATCGAGGCCCGGACGGTCTCGGAGTTGTGGTCCGGGTGCCGCAGGAACCGCCAGGCCAGCAGCACCGCCAGCACCGGGATGATCCAGGACAGCGAGCCGAACCCGTCGACCGCCACGGCGTGGATGGCCCGGCCCACCGGGTTGTCCATCCGGGCCCACAGCGCGGCCCCGAGCACGATGGCCACGCCCAGGGTGAGCAGCCCCAGGCCGTCCCGGCGGTGGTGCGGGTCCAGGTCGCGGGCGCCGCGGCCGATGCCCCGGGCGGCGAACCCGAGCGTGCCGGCCACCGCCATCCAGGCGGCCGCGATGGCCCGGCCGATCCACCCGATCAAGATGACGACGGGATCGGGCGGCGGCGCGGCCGGACGGCCCTTGGCTCCGCTGGCCTTCCGCGTACCGGTCTTGGTGGTGCGGCCCTTCGCCGTAGCCGGCTTGCGGCCCGTACCCGGGCTGCTCTTCTTCTTCGGTACCGGGCTCTTTTGTCCCGAACGGGTCGTCGTCGCGCGCGGCTTACCCCGTCGAGCCCTGGCGGGCAGCGGGCTTGGGCGCGGCGGGACGCGCCGACGTCACGTTGATAGCGTCCTGGGCAGCCTCGTCCAGCCCGCCGCGCGAGCGGGAAGATCCGTTCCGGGCACGGGTCGCCATCACACCACGGTAGCGAGAACCCAGTCGTGGTCGGGGGATGCGCGGCCGGGGCGTGTCGCCTTACGGAGCCATCATGTAGTGGTACCGGTGCGAGTCCTGGAAGCCGCACCGCAGGTAGAGCGCGCGGGCCGGGTCGTTGCCGGTCTCGACCTGGAGCAGGATCCTGGTTGCGCCCTGGGCCGCGGCCGCGGCGGCTAGCCCGGCGGTGATGGCGGTGCCCAGCGCCCTGCCGGTGGTACGCCGCGTCCACTTCCACCGCGGTCAGGACGCCCAGGTCATCGGCCACCGAGACGCGGCCGACGGCGACCGCCCGGCCGTCGCGGCGGATGCTGCCGAAGGCCTGCCACGGGGCCGACATCAGCAGCGTGCGGGCGATCGGCGGCAGGTCCTGGCCGCGGTAGCGATACAGGCCGAGAAAGGCCTCGTCCGGTTCCGGGGCGAATTCGACCTCGGCCTGGCTCGCGGGCAGCGATTCCGTCGTCCGCGAGCATGACGAAGGCGGGGCCGGGGCGGGGAAGCCAGCCCCGTTCGGTCAAATGGTCTTCGAGGTGGGCCGGACCGGCACCCTGGGGCAGGACGATCATGGGCCGCAGGTTCCGGCGGCGGTACCACTGCTCGACCGCGGTGATCGCGTCGGGCAGCGGGCGGCCGGGGTCGCCGAGGGGCAGGGCGGAGTTGGCCCGGCCGGTGAAGCCGGCCGCCGCGCGGAGCTGCCACTCCCCCAGCGGCTCGGTGTCGGGGGCCTGCCAGTGGCGGGCGGCGGCGCGCTCGAGGTTTTCTATGTGCGGGTCAGGCATTCGCGGGCAGCGCCGTGCCGGGGCCGCGGCGGCGCACCTTGACCAGGTCGCGGCGGTGCTCGGGGAGGGTGCGCTCGTCGGCGCCCTCGACGGTGAACCCGGCGTCGGCGATCATCTCCAGGTCACGGGCGCCGGCCTGGCCCTCGCTGGTCAGGTAGTCGCCGAGGAAGATCGAGTTGACGATGTGCAGGGCCAGCGGCTGCAGGCTGCGCAGGTGGATCTCGCGCCCGCCGGCCAGCCGGACCTCGGCGTCCGGGCAGGCGAACCGGACCATGGCCAGGATGCGCAGGCAGCGCTGCGGGGTCAGGCTCCACTGGCCGCCCAGCGGGGTGCCCTCGAACGGGATCAGGAAGTTGACCGGGACCGAGTTGGGGTCGAGTTCGGCGAGCGCGAGCACCACGTCGACCAGTTCGTCGTCGGTCTCGCCCAGGCCGGCGATCAGGCCCGAGCACGGGGACAGGCCGGCTTGCCTGGCTTTGTTAACCGTGTCGGCCCGGTCGGCGTAGTCGTGGGTGGTGCAGATGTCCGCGTAGTTGCTCTCGGCCGTGTTGAGGTTGTGGTTGTAGGCGGTGGTGCCGGCCTGTTTCGAGCCGCTCGGCCTGGCCGTCGGAGAGCAGGCCCAGGCAGGCGCAGACCTCGACGTCGGGGTGCTGATCCTTGAACTGCTCGATCGCGGTGGAGACGCGGGTGATGTCGGCGTTGTTCGGGCCGCGGCCGCTGGCCACCAGGCAGACCCGCTTGGCGCCCGCCTGGACGCCGGCCTCGGCGTTGCTGAGGACCTCGTCGGGCTTGAGCCAGGTGTACTTCAGCACGTCGGCGGACGAGCCGAGCCGCTGCGAGCAGTAGGAGCAGTCTTCGGGGCACAGCCCGGACTTGATGTTGACCAGGTAGTTCAGCTTGACCCGGCGGCCGAAATAGCGCCGCCGGACCTTGAAGGCGGCCGCCACCACGTCCATCAGCTCGTCGTCACCGCTGTGCAGGACGTCGAGGAGCTCGGCGCGGGTGGGCAGTTCCCGGGCCAGGGCCTTGGTGGTCAGCGGGTCGAGCCAGGTCATGGGGACACCTTAGCGGTGTCGCTTTTCGGGTTCGCCCCGCGCGGTAGTGTCAGCCCATGCGGGTCGCGATCCTCGATGATTATCAGCAGGTTTCATTGGCCAGCGCAGACTGGTCAGCGGTGCGTTCTCTCGGGCAGATCGACGTGTTCGATACGCACATCGCGCGGACGGAGGCGCTGGTCAGCGCGCTGGAGCCGTACGACGTGGTGGTGGCGATGCGGGAGCGTACCTCCTTCGACGCCGAGCGGCTCGGCCAGCTGCCGCGGTTGAAGCTGCTGGTCACCACGGGCATGGGCAACGCGGCCATCGACCTCGCCGCCTGCGCGGCCCGGGGCGTGACCGTGTGCGGGACGGGCGGCGTCGGGTCGGCGACGGTCGAGCTGACCTGGGGGCTGATCCTCGCGCTGCTGCGGCACATCCCGGAGGAAGACCGGCAGCTGAAGCTGGCCGGGCGGCCCGGCGGCGCGGCCCTCGGGGCGGGTGGCAGCTGGCAGCAGACGGTCGGGACCGGCCTGGAGGGCAAGCGCCTGGGCGTGGTCGGCTTCGGGCGGCTGGGGCAGCAGGTGGGGCGGATCGGCCGGGCGTTCGGCATGCAGGTGGTGGCGTGGAGCCAGAACCTGGACGCGGCGGTCGCGGCGCAGGAGCAGGTCGAGGCGGTCAGCAAGGAGACGCTGTTCTCCTCCGCCGACGTGGTGACCGTGCACTACAAGCTGAGCTCGCGCAGCTCCGGGATCGTCGGGGCGGCGGAGCTGGCGCTGATGAAGCCGTCCGCGTACCTGGTCAACACCTCGCGGGGACCGCTGGTGGACAGCGCGGCGCTGGTGGCGGCGCTGCGGTCCGGGGCGATCGCGGGCGCGGCGCTCGACGTGTACGACGTCGAGCCGCTGCCGCTGGGCGATCCGCTGCGGTCCGCGCCGAACGTGGTGCTGACGCCGCACCTCGGCTATGTCACCGAGGAGACCTACCGGGTCTTCTACGGCGACGCGGCCGAGGACATCGTGGCGTTCGCCAACGGCGCGCCGGTGCGGGTGCTGTCGTAATGGCGGCGCGGTTCGCCGCGTTCCTGCGCGCGGTCAACGTGGGCAAGCGGCGGGTCGCGATGGCGACCGCCCGTGAGCAGCTCGAGTCCCTGGGCTATACGGACGTCGCCAGCTTCGTCAACAGCGGCAACCTGCTGTTCACCGCCACGGGCAAGCCCGCGAAGCTGGAGAAGGAGATCCGGGCGGCGCTCGAGGACACGTTCGGCTTCGAGATCACGACGTTCGTCCGGACCGCGGCGCAGGTGCAGGCGCTGGCGACGGAGAAGCCGTTCGGGAAGCTGCGGCCGGGTCACACCCATTTCGTGCTGCTCCCGCTGACCTCGCTCACCGCGGCGGAGCGCCGGGCGGTCGAGGCCATGTCGAACAAGCAGGACGAGGTGGTCATCGTCGGGCGTGACGTCCACTGGCTCATCCGGGACAAGTCGACCGAGACCTCGCTCGGGCCGAAGGAGTGGAAGCAGGCGCTGCCGGACAACCCGGCCACCGCGCGCAACACGACGATGATCGAGCGGCTCGCTGCCCGGCTGTGAGCGCGACCTCGACCATGCTGCCCGGGACGGGCATACGCTGCCCAGGTACCGCCGCCCTTCTCGGCGGCGCTGCGGCTCGGGGCGATCGCGGGCGCGGCGCGTCTGAGCCTTCTTGCGTTCTTGCGTTCTTGCGTTCTAGTTCGGGTTGCGGCCGGACAGGGCTAGTGCCTGCTGGAACGCGGTCGCGTCGTCTCTGGTCGTCACGGGGTCGGCGAAGCCGTCGTACTGGCGGAACAGCTCGGCCTGCTTGTTAACCGTCTCTTGGACGACCGCGGCGAGGGCGTCGGTGGCGTGGTACTCCTGGCCGGTGGCGTGGGCCACGTCCCAGCCGTGCAGGGCCATCTCCATGATCAGCATGGCGCCGATGTCGGTGGCCGGGGTGGCGGAGCCCATCATGTCCCGGGTGCCTTCCCAGGCTTGCGGTTCACTCCAGGCGTCGACCGCCTTCTTGATCTGCTTGGCGTAGTCCTCGCGGAAGCCAGGGTCGGCGGTGAAGTCCTTGCTCATCAGGTCCTCGGCGACGCTCTCGCCGTGCGCCCGGCGCTCGGCCGAGTACGAGGTCCACAAGATCGTGTGGTTGAGCAGGGTACGCAGGTCCCAGTCGCCGCACAGGCTGGGGTCATCGAGGCTCTTGGTGTCCGGGATGTTCTGCACCACACGGGCCGCCTCGGCCGCGGCGTCGGCCATCTCCGCGCTGAGATTCGTCTTTTCCATGTAGTTGACGTTACCGCGACCGGGGTTCTGCGGTCTTGAACAAACGCGACAGATTAGGCTTATGACGTGCCAGAAGTCGCCGCCGGGACCATGGGTCGCGGCGTCCTGCGCCCGGATCTCGCGGCGGCCCATTTCCGGCTGGACCGGCACCAGCCGTCGGACGCGCTGGCGCCGTTCGTGGACTACTACTGGATCCCGCGCTGGGACCTGCGCGGGTCACCCCCTTACGAGCAGGCGGTCCTACCGCATCCCAACGTGCACCTGGTCTTCGAGGCGTCCGGGGCCGGGATCTTCGGCGTGGACCGCAGGCTCTTCACCCGGTCGCTGTCCGGGCTGGGCCTGGCGTTCGGCGTGCGGTTCCGGCCCGGCGGCTTCCGGCCGTTCTGGCAGGCGCCGATCTCCCAGCTGACCGACCGGGTCGTGCCGGCCGCGCGGATGTTCGGGTCGCGGGCGGAGAAGACGCGGCAGGCGATCATGCAGTCTTCGCCGTCCTTGAACGGCGGGCCGGCTCGGGACGGCGGGCCGGCTTGGGACGGCGAGCTGGACGAGGATGATGCGCGGATGATCGGGTTGGCGGAGTCGCTGCTGGGTTCCGTGCTGCCGGAACGGGATCCGGCCGCCGAGCAGGTTGCCGCGCTGGTGTCGCGCATCACCGATGACCCCGGGTTGCGCCGGGTCGACGAGCTGTGCGTGGCTTCTGGTCTGTCGGCCCGCACGCTGCAGCGGCTGTTCGCCGACTACGTCGGGGTCAGCCCCAAGTGGGTGATGCGCCGGGCCCGGCTGCACGAGGCCGCGGAACACGCCGATAGCGGCGAGCCGGTCGACTGGGCCTGCCTGGCCTCGGACCTGGGCTACGCCGACCAGGCCCACCTGACCCGGGACTTCACCGTCACCATCGGAATCCCGCCGACCCGCTACGCCACGACCGCCGGTTCCCTGAGCAGCTGACTCACATCTTCGGCTGCGACGGTACGGAGGTTTGTCAGCAGCGGGCGGCCGCGGGCACCTTCCAGGGCTTCCTTGATATCCCTGATGACCGTGGCCGGATCGCTTCGGAGCTGCCTGGGCGTGAAGCGCAGCACGACGATCTGGTACCTGGCCATGCGCCGGCCGCGGGCGAGCGTATCCGCGTGGTCCTGCGGGGACAGGTGCCATTCCTGCGAGTCCACCTCGATGGCGATGCCCAGTTCCGGCCACCAGCCGTCGGGCCGGGCGATGAAGGTCCCGTCGGCGGCGTACAGTGACGGGTTGAACAGCGGCATCGGCAGCCTTCCCTTGACCAGCAGATCCTTGAGATCCGCCTCCGCGGTAGACCTGATCCCCTCCGCCACGTCCGCCAGCGCCACCCGGAACAGGGCCGAGCCGGTGCTCGGCCCGGCGGCCAGTTCGGCTGCGAGGTCCCCTACCTGGCAGTGCTTGCGCTGTACGGCGTCGGCCACGATCGCCCGGACGTCCCGGAGACTGTCCATCCCGCGTACCGCATCAGCGACGGCACGCGGCGGCGGGACGTACCGGACCGGACCGGCCTGCCAGATCCGCGCCGGCAACCGGATCGTGCGATGCAGCCGGACGAATCCCGCGTCATGCCGCTGCCGGGTAGCGGGTACCAGGACGTCGACCAGGTCTGGCACGAGCTTGCCGATGTGATGGCAGCGCAGCGCGGCGGGACCCGTGATCAGGCTGCCGTTGCCCCCGTACAGCAACGCGGCCATTTCCTGCTGAAGCGTGGTCGGCGCTCCCGTCATAGCCAGGTAAACGCCGGGCAGCAGCTTGCGCCAGGGGCCCCCAGGTCGGAGCCGGTGCCGCAGTGCGTTCGCGGACAAACCCGCGGCCTGCGCCTGATAGCGCGCTATCACGTCAAGCTGCTGGATGAGGATCTGGTCCAGCGCATCTCGATTCAGCTGGGTCGTTCGGGTCATGTACGCATGATGGGCGCCGGGTACGACAAAAGCGCCACAGCGGCGGTTATCGGGGCAATGCGAAACCACCGCAATGTGACGCTGCTGTTGTGCTGACCACCGCAGAGTCACATTGCGGTGGCGGCGGGAGGGCGGGGCTTGGGACAAACGGGGGCAGTGTTGCGGGTAGGACTGGTGGGATGGGTCCCGGGCGCGCGGAGGCGGTGCCCGGGCGGGGTGGATGCTGAGTGGGTGGTCCGAAGGCCTGTCCGGGGGTGGGGTGGGGCAGGGGTCAGGCTTCTATTACCACCGGGATGATCATGGGGCGGCGGCGGTAATTGTCGCTGACCCATTTGCCGACGATGCGGCGGGCCAGCTGGCTGAGCTGGTGGGAGTCGACGACGCCGTCGGCGGCCGCGGCGGCCAGGGCTTCCTCGATCTTCGGCAGGACCTCGCCGAAGGCGGCGTCGTCGATGCCGGATCCGCGGGCGTGGATCTCGGGGCCGGCCACCATCTTGCCGGAGCTGGAGTCGACCACGATGACGACCGAGACGAAGCCCTCGTCGCCGAGGATGCGGCGGTCCTTCAGCTGCGACTTCGGTGACCTCGCCGACGGTGAGGCCGTCCACGTAGACGTAGCCGCACTGGACCTTGCCGGCCACGCTGGCCTGGCCGCCGACCAGGTCGACGACCACGCCGTCCTCGGCGATCACGATGTTGTTGTCGGGGACGCCGGCCTGGGAGGCGAGGTGGGCGTGGGCCCGCAGGTGCCGCCACTCGCCGTGGATCGGCATGAAGTTGCGCGGCTTGACCAGGTTCAGCACGTAGAGCAGCTCGCCGGCCGGGGCGTGCCCGGACACGTGCACCAGCGCGGAGGCCTTGTGCACGACCCGGGCGCCGAGCCGGGTCAGCCCGTTGATCACCCGGTAGACCGCGGTCTCGTTGCCGGGGATCAGCGAGGAGGCCAGGATGACGGTGTCGCCGGCGGCGATCCTGATCGGGTGGTCGCGGCCGGCCATCCGGGACAGCGCCGACATCGGCTCGCCCTGCGAGCCGGTGGAGATCAGCACCACGTCGCCGGGCGGCATCTCCTCGGCCTCGCGCAGGCTCGACCAGGAGGCCGCCGGGCACCCGCAGGTAGCCGAGTTCGCGCGCGACGCCCATGTTGCGGACCATGGACCGGCCCACGAAGGCGACCTTGCGCCGGTGCTTGACGGCGGCGTTGAGCACCTGCTGGACCCGGTGCACGTGCGAGGCGAAGCAGGCCACGATGATGCGCTGGGTGGTGTGGCTGAAGATCTCGTCGAGGACCGGCGCGATGTCGCGCTCCGAGGTCACCACGCCGGGTACCTCGGCGTTGGTCGAGTCGGCCATCAGCAGGTCGACGCCCTCGGTGCCGAGCCGGGCGAACCCAGCGAGATCGGTCAGCCGTCCGTCCAGCGGGAGCTGGTCCATCTTGAAGTCGCCGGTGTGCAGGACCACGCCCGCCGGGGTGCGGATGGCCACCGCCATCGCGTCCGGGATCGAGTGGTTGACGGCGAAGAACTCGCAGTCGAACGGGCCGAACGAGCTGCGCTCGCCCTCCACCACCTCGACGGTGGCCGGGTCCAGGCGGTGCTCGGCCAGCTTGCTCTTGACCAGGGCCAGGGTCAGCTTGGAGCCCACCAGCGGGATGTCCTTGCGCTGCCGGAGCAGGTAGGGGACCGCGCCGATGTGGTCCTCGTGCGCGTGCGTGAGGACGAGCGCCTCGACCCGGTCCAGGCGCCCCTCCAGGTAGCCGAAGTCCGGCAGGATCAGGTCCACGCCGGGCTGGTCCGGGTCGGGGAACAGGACGCCGCAGTCCACGATGAGCAGGCGGCCCCGGTACTCGAAGACCGTCATGTTCCGGCCGATTTCCCCCAGGCCGCCGAGCGCGACGATGCGCAGGCCGTTGCGGGGAAGGCGGGCGGGCAGGGCGAGGTCGGGATGCGGGTGACTCAAGACGTCATCCCCGCCGTCCCGGGCAGCTTCACGCCGCCCGCGGTGAGATCCAGCATGAGCTGCTGTCTTTCCGCTTCGGTGGCCGCGAGCAGCGGGCCGCGGACCGCGCCGCCCGGCTGGCCGAGCAGGTCCAGCGCGGCCTTGGTCATCACCGCGCCCTGGTTGCGGAACAGCCCGTCGTAGACCGGGATGAGGTCGTAGTGGAGCTGGCGGGCCCGGGCGACGTCACCGGCGCCGAACGCGTCGATCATCTCGTGCAGCCGGTCCCCCACCACGTGGCCGACCACGCTGACGAAGCCGGCCGCGCCGAGGGCGAGCCACGGCAGGTTCAGCACGTCCGTGCCGCAGTAGTACACCAGGTCGGTGCGCGCCAGCACGTGGGCGGTGGCGGCCGGGTCGTCCTTGGCGTCCTTGACGCCGACGATCCGCGGGTGGGCCGCCAGCCGGACCAGGGTCTCGGTGGCCACGGCGGCGCCGGTCCGGCCGGGGATGTCGTAGATGAGCACGGGCAGCCCGGTGGCGTCCGCGACCGCGGTGAAGTGTGCCTCGAGCGCGGGCTGGGGCGGCTTGCTGTAATACGGGGTGACCACCAGGAGGCCGTGGACGCCCACTCGTTCGGCGGAATGGGCTAGCTCGATGGTCTCGGCGGTTGCGTAGGTGCCGACCCCGGCCACGATCTTGGCCCGGGCGCCCACCGCGTCGAGCACCACCCGGAGCAGCTGCTCCTTTTCCGCGGCGGTCGTGGTGGGCGACTCGCCGGTGGTGCCGTTGATCACCAGGCCGTCGTTGCGCATGTCCGTGACCAGGTAGTCGGCCAGGCGGGCGGCCCCGTCGAAGTCAACGCTCCCGTCGGGGTTCATCGGGGTGATCATCGCTGTCACCATCTGGCCAAAGGGAGCCGGATTCGTCGTCATACCCGAACGCTACCCGCTACCAGGTGCACTGAGTAGGCGGCTTACCGTCGCCCTGGCTGAGAAATCCCGCCACGCCCTGGCCCCCGCAGGGTGTGCGGGGCAAGGGGCCAGGGGCCGAGGGGACGTACTCCCCAGGGAGCGGGGGGAATCTGGGGGCGTCCCCCCGGCCCGGCTGCGAGGGGCTGACGTGAGCTCGGGGGTACCCACGTCAGCGCCCTTCACTAAAGGGATCGTCGGGCGGGGCCGGAACGTTACACGCACCGGCCGGCCCCGGCCTTCAGACCGCCGGCGCGCCCGGGGCACGCGGAAACTCGACCAGCCGCCGGCCCAGCTGCCGGCGCAGCCGGTGAACCGGGTCCAGGTGCAGTGCGCGAGCCAGCGATGAGGCGTCCTGCCTGCCGGTGGCCAGGATCACCTCGTCATAGTCATGACGCTGGGTCTCGGCGGACACCGCCTTGACCAAGTCGTCCTCGTCGCTGAGCAAGCCGCTGGCCTGGCAGCCGATTGTCTTCAGGTGCCGCAGGGCCAGGTTCATGCGATTCTCAGCGGCCGCACTGATGTCATGATCCGGCTGGGGCGCGACCGGGAACTTTCCGGCTCGGGCGCCAAGCAGGAGCTCCATGGCCGGCAGCTGTGCCTGGCGTGACCTGACCAGGGACATCACCACCACCTCGCACGGCTCCTGCTCCTGCCGGGCGACGAGATGGTTGATGGGCTCCAGGTCGAGTTCGGAATCCACGGCGAGCAAGTCCATATCCAGCACGAGCAGATACCGCCGCATACCCATCACCTCTGTCGCTGACCTACCCGCCGTCACGGCGCTAAACCAGGCGGTGAGGGCCAGCGACCCAGCGTTACCCCCGCGGGCCGCGCGGGTCCGGGCCGCTAGGGCGGCCGGGGTGCGCAGGTGAGCGGAGCCGGGGCTCCTGGTCGTGCGCCGGGCCAGGAACAGGGCCGCAGTCGCGGCGGTGGCCAGCGCGACGGCCAGGATCGCCGCGATCGCCGCCGCGCTCAGGCTGACCGCGATGCCCGAGCCGATGCCGCTCGTCTCGCCCTGCATGTTGATCAGCCGCGGCGCGATCAGCAGGCCGGCCACCGTGCCCGTGGTCACGCCGAGCAGGGTCAGGATCATCGTATTGGTCACCAGGGTGGCCACCACCTGGCGCGGCGTCAGGCCCATGGCCGCGAGCACGCCCATCTCGTGCTGGTGATCCCGCATCCCGACCACGGTCGCGGTGAGCAGGCTGGCCAGCCCGATCACGGCCAGGATGACCACCGAGACCGCGATCACCACCTGCAGCCCCCGGAGCCCGCTGGCCGGGTTGGTCACCACCTGCACGTCGAGCCGGTCGCCGGACTCGGCGAGCAGCCGGGCCCGCGCCGCCGCGGCCGTCACTCCCGGCTTCGGGAACCAGGTGATAGACAAGCTGCGGCGGGGCGCTGCCCGCGTGGTTCAGCGCGTCGAGCCCGAAGTCGAGCACGTCCCCGTTGTTGTCGGGCTCGATCGTCCGGCCGACGATGTGCAGGATCACCGGCACCCCGTCGATGGTCGGCGAGATCCACGCGCCGACGCCGATGTGCATCAGGTCGAGGAAGCCCTGCCCGGCGACCGCCTCGTTGGGCGCCCGGAACATCCGCCCCTGCACGGCCCGGAACGGGTAGGGCCGGTCCGAGGTGCCGATGGCCCGGGCGATGAAGGTGCCGTTGTCGCCGGGCAGCAGGGTGAGGAACTGGGCGCCAGGGTAGGCCGCGAGCACCTGGTCGTCGCGGTCGATCAGGGCCAGCAGCTGCCGGTTCTCCAGACCGCCCTGGCTGACCGTGACCGCGGAGGCGAGGCCGATCTTGCCCGGGTCGCTGGTGAACCCGTCAATGGTCGACCAGCAGGTCAGCGCGATGGTGATCATCGCCATCGGGATGGCCACGCCCACCACGGTCAGCCCCGCGGACAGCCGCCGGGTCAGCGAGTCCCTGGCCCCGAGCACCAGCGCCGCGGGCAGGTGGACGAGCAGGCTGAGCCGGGCGATCAGCGACAGGTGCCCGCGGGGCGGGCTCGGCTGGACCGCGGCGACCGGGGAGAGCCGGCCCGCCCACCAGGCGGGGATGACGGTCGCGACCGCGACGGTCAGGACGGTGCCCGCGCTGATCAGTGCCATCCAGGTGCCAGACAGCGGCGCGAGGCCGACCGGGGTCCCGCCCGGCGGCCGGACGAACGCCGGCGAGGTGATGACCAGGGCCGCGATCAGCCCGAGGGCGGCCCCGGCCGCCCCGAGCAGGGTCTGCTCGGCGAGCAGCATGCGGACGACCTGTCCGGGGGTGAACCCGAGGGCCTTCAGCATCGCGATGTCCTGACGCTGCAGCAAGACGCGGCCCGCGGTGACGTTCGCGATGGCGCACGGGGCGGCGGCCAGCGCGATGATCCCGAACAGCGCGAGCAGCAGCCCGAGCAGCCGGTCATTGCTGGCCATCGAGTCCTTCACCTGCTGCCAGGTGGAGTAGCGCTCGACGGCCGAGTACTCGCCCGAGCCGTTGTAGAGGTTCCAGATGGTCTGGACGACCTGCCCGGTGGCGACCGCGGACTTGTCGAAAAGGCGCAGGCCGACGATCTGGCGGGTCTCGCTCGGGTTCGGTTCCACCTGGGTCAGCAGTCCGTGCTGCACCCAGATCAGGCCGGGCGTCCACTGCGGGTAGAAGCCCTGGTCGGCGGTGTCCGCCACGCCGATCACCCGCATCCGCACCGTGATGCCGTCGATGCCGAGGACGGTGATCCGCATCCCCACGCCCACGTGCACGGCCTGCGCGAACGACGCCTCGATGACCACCCCGTCCGGCACGGCGGGCCGCAGCCAGGTACCCGCCACCAGCAGCGGCGCGGACATGCCGGGCAGCGCGGACGTCATGGCCCGCAGTTCGACCGGTGATTTCACCGCGCTCTGCTCGAGCGTCGCCGACGCGGCCTGGTAGGGCTGGCCGATCTCCCGGATGCCCGGCACGGAGCGAAGCTCCCTGGTGTCGGTGCCGTTCTGGAAATAGATCAGCGCGTCCGCTCCGTGGGTGCGGGAGAACAGCTGCTGCCAGGGGTTTACCGCGCCCTGCAGGAGCATGGTGGCGAGCATCAGCGCGGTTACCACCCCGGCCACGACGGCCACCGTGATCAGCGCCTGACCCCGCCGGGCACGCAGGTCAGCGCGCGCCCACCGGAGTGTGCCTCGCATCGGCTCTCAGCCTCTCAGCTCCAGGATGCCGCCGACGCCGTTCATCGCGCGCGGGATCGGCACGATCTTGGCGTCGTCGGCCACCATCCCGTCGAACAGGTTGATCACCCGGTCGGCCAGGCTGGCCACCCGGGCGTCGTGGGTGACCATCAGGATCGACTGGCCCTGGTCGTGGGCCTGGCGCAGCAGGCGCAGCACGTCGCGCGTGCTGGAGCTGTCCAGGTTGCCGGTCGGCTCGTCGGCCAGCAGCACGCTCGGCTCGTTGGCCAGCGCCCGGGCCAGCGCCACCCGCTGCTGCTCACCGCCGGATAGCCGGGCCGGGGCGGTGCCCGCCTTGCCCGCGATGCCCAGCTCGGTCAGCAGCTCCTCGCGGCGCTTCCTGGCCTGCCGCGGGGTCGCGCCCGCGAGCAGCGCGGGGAGCTCGACGTTGTCGGCGACCGTCATGTTGGACAGCAGGTTGAAGAACTGGAACACGAAGCCGATGTGCTGGCGCCGCAAGATGGCCCAGGCGGCCGTCGAGAGCCCGTCCACGCGCCGCCCCCGCAGCCAGATCTCGCCGCTGGTGGCAGGCTCGAGGCCGCCGAGAACGTGCAGCAGGGTGGACTTGCCCGAGCCTGACGGTCCCATGATGGCGACGAACTCACCGACGCCGAGCTCGATGTCCACCCCGCGGACCGCCTCCACCGTGACCCCGTCGGCCCGGTAGACCTTCACCAGCTTCGACGCGCGGAGCAGGGCGTCAGGGAGGCGAGGGAGGTCTGAGGGGGCGGAACCCCCGAGGACGCGGGGAGTTGCGGGAGGATCAGGGTCTCGGCCTCCCGGACGGCTTCTTCTCACACCAGTTCCTCCTGGCATCTCTCCAGCCAGTCGAGGTCGGCCTGCAGGTGCAGGATGGCGCCCTCGATCAGGAGCCGGGCGGGGGCGTCGGCCGGGTCGGCCTCTGCCTGCAGCTCGGTCAGGCTACGCATTATGCCCAGATAATGCCTGCGCTGGGCGTTCATGAGCGCCATGCGGTCGGCGAGTCCCGCCATCGGGGCCAGGATGAGCTTGGTGAAGAACTCGTCGCGGACCCGCGGCCCGTCGCTCGGCTCGGCGATCCAGGCGCGCAGCGCCTCACGGCCGGCCGGGGTGAGTTCGTAGACCCGCTTGTTGGGGCGGGTGGCCTGCTCGACGTCCTCGCTGCGGACCAGGCCGTCCTGCTCGAGGCGCTTCAGCGTGACGTAGATCTGCCCGATGTTCGGCGATGGGTACGCCTGGCCGAAGGTCTGCTCGAGCGCGAGCTTCAGCTCGTAACCGTGAGCCGGCTCCTTGGCGAGCAGGGCCAGCAGGGGCTGCCGCACGTTCCGTCACCTCCGTGGGCCCCCCGGGACCCGCGCTCAGATTATCGCCGCACACTACTTACGGGTAAGACCCAGCGTCATGGATAAGTGCCGCCTACCGGGGGTAACACCGCGGTTGACTGCGTCTTCGCCTGACCGGTGACACGCCTCGCTCAGGCGCCGCGAAACATGTCTGACTCGTTATGTGATGCTGTTGACATATGCCTAACGGGCGTGCATAACATGCATCTACGAATCTAACACGACCGTGGGGTATCTGGGCGGAGGCCGAGCATGAGGCGTGCGATACCCGGTATCGCGGTCCTTGCGGCCGGACTCATGTACCTCACGGGCTGCACCGCGGGCGGCGTCCCGGCCGGCGGTCCGGCCCCGTCGGCGGACGGCATCGGCCCGATCACCTTCGCCATCGGCAAGGACAACTCCGGCTGGCTGCCGGGCGTGATCACCGGCTGGAACACCGATCACCCCGGCCAGAAGGTCACCCTGCTGCTGCTGCCCGAGGCGGCCAACGACCAGCTCGCCCAGCTGGTCGCCAACCTTCAGGCCAAGAGCGACCTGTACGACGTCATGGACCTGGATGTCATCTGGACCGCCGAGTTCGCCTCGAACGGCTGGATCATCCCGCTGCCGCAGAGCCAGTTCCCGCTCGGCGACTTCCTCAAGCCGGCCGTCGACACCGCCATGTACCAGGGCCGTCTGTACGCGGTGCCCGACTACAGCAACGCGGATCTCCTCTACTACCGCAAGGACATCCTCGCCCGGGCGGGCAAGCAGCCTCCCACGACCTGGGCTCAGCTGCAGCAGCTGGCCACGACCGTAGCCCCGAGGTTCGGGCTCTACGGGTACGCCGGCACGTTCGCCCCGTACGAGGGGCTCACCGTCAACTTCGCGACCGCCGTCCAGTCCGCCGGGGGGTCGATCCTGTCCCCGGAAGGCACCAAGGTCACCGTGAACTCGGCCAAGGCGCTCCAGGGCCTGGAGTTCCTGGTGGACGGGTTCAGGCAGGGCTGGATCCCCAAGGTCACGCTCGGCTACGAGGAACAGTCGTCGCAGGACGCGTTCGCGGCGGGCAAGTTCCTGTTCCTCGATAACTGGCCCGACGTGTACGCGGCCCTGTCCGTGCCGGGGCCGGAGAACAAGGTGTACGGCAAGTTCGGCGTGGCCGCGCTGCCCGGTCCTGACGGCATGGGATCCAGCTCGCTCGGCGGGGCCAACCTGGCGATCAGCACGTACTCCCAGCACCAGCGGACGGCGCTGAACTTCATCAAGTACATGACGAACCTGGACAACGAACGGCAGATGCTCGAGCAGGGGTCGTTCCCCCCGGTCTGGACCACCCTCTACACCGACAAGAGCCTGATCAGCAGGTATCCCTACCTGCCAGTGCTCGAGCAGGCCATCAACTCGGCCCAGCCGCGCCCGGCGATCACCAACTACGACCAGGCCAGCCTGGCCATCTCCAGCACGGTTTACCAGGCGCTGACCCAGCAGCAGAAACCCCGGCAGGCCCTGACGGAAATGGCCGGGCAGCTGACCCAGATTATCCGCGATGGCTGACACGGCCAGGGCTGACCGCCACGAGGGCCGGCCAGCCCTGATCCGCTGATCAAAGCCGGGCAGGCCGGACGGAGCCGGATCCCGGAAGCCGCTACCGGGCGGCACCTACCCCGGTAGGCGGGTCACCGGTGCTATTACGTAGAGTCACTGATCAACTACTTTGAGTGGAGGGCACGGTGCGTGAACGATCACTCGAAATTCCCGGATGGCACCTCACCAGCGCATACCGGCGCGCGGTCGCGGAGAGGCCGGCTCTTGACGGCACAGCGGCGCGGCGCGACTATGAGCTAATTCGATGGAACCGGTTCCAACCGCACGTTTCTGGAGTGTGACGATGCCGTCACCGCGTCGGGCGACAATCGCGGATGTGGCTGCCGCTTCCGGCGTCGGCGTGGGCACGGTCTCCCGGGTCATCAACGGCTCGCCCAACGTGCGGGAAGCGACCCGCGTTTCCGTGCTGAAGGTCATCGATCAGCTGGGCTACCGGCCCAGCCACCTCGCCGCCGCGCTGTCGCGCGGCACGGCGCGCACGATGGCGATCGTGGTGCCGCACCTGACCCGGCCATCAGTGGTGATGCAGCTGGCCGGCGCGCTGGCGGTGCTGGACGAGCAGGGCTACGACACCGTGGTGTGCAACGTCGACACCCCCCAGCAGCGGGATCACCACCTGGCCGCGCTGACCAGGAGGCATCGCGCCGACGGCGTGATGGTGGTGTCGCTACGGCTGTCGCGGCAGCAGCTGGAGTCCTTCCGGCGCGCCGGGGTGCCGCTGGTGACGGTCGGCGTGCTGGCTCCCGGCGTCCCGCAGACGATCACCGACGACGTGGCGGGCGGCCGGCTGGCCACCGAGCACCTGCTGTCGCTCGGCCACCGGCGGATCGGCTTCGTCGGTGACACGGCGCACCGCATGTCCGCCACCAACCTGGGCTTCACCTCGTCGCAGCACCGGCTGAGCGGATACCGCCAGGCACTGGCGGCGGCCGGCGTCGGCTACGACCCCGGGCTGGTGCGGCGCGGCCCGTTCGGCCCGGCGAACGCCGAGGCGCTGGCGGCCGGGCTGCTGGCGCGGCCGGACCGGCCGTCGGCCATCGTCGCGGCGTCGGACACCCAGGCGATGGGCGTGCTCACCGCGGCGGACCGATGCGGCCTGGCTGTTCCCGGGCAGCTTTCGGTGATCGGCTTCGATGACATCGAATCGGCGGCCCTGCTCGGCCTGAGCACGGTCCGCCAGCCGCTGGAGGACAGCGGCGCCGAGGGCGCCCGCCGGCTCTGCGCGCTGCTGCGCGGCGAGCGGATCCGCCCGCTGCGGCAGCAGCTCGCCCTGGAGGTCGTGCACCGCGCCAGCACGGCCAGCTTTCGCATGAACAGACCGCCGGCCAGATCAGAAGCAGTCCGGCCGCGGCCCGGCGGCCGGGCCAAGGGCAGCATGGCGTCCGCGGGCCAGCCCGCTGGGCGGCCGGAGAAGAGAAACGTTACTCGTCGTCCAGCGAGGCAGCGCGCTGACGCGCTAGCCGGTAACTGGCGGTAGCTGGAGGGATGATGATAGGCGATAGTGGCAGAACGAGCGCTTCCATCGGGCGCGCTCACCGGCGAGGCGGCAGGCGGTACTCGCGCAAGCGCATGGTCGCCGGCGTGGCCAGCGCCGTCATGGCCGCGACGGGACTGGCCGCCTGCAGCTCGGCCAGCGCCGGCACCGGCCCGGTGACGCTGAACTACTACCTTTACCCGGACAATTCCGGGGCCACCCAACAGGCCATCAGCAACTGCGATAAGCAAAGCGGCGGCAAGTACAAGATCTCCTACCAGCTGCTGCCCCAGGCCTCGGACGGCCAGCGGCAGCAGATGGTCCGCCGGCTGGCGGCGCACGACCCCACCATGGACATCCTGGGCCTCGACGTGACCTGGGAGCCCGAGTTCGCGCAGGCCAACTGGATCCAGCCGTGGACCGGCACCTACAAGGCGCAGGCAGAGGCCGGCACGCTGGCGCCCGCCCTGGCCACCGCGATGTGGAAGGGCCAGCTCGTCGCGGTGCCTGACAACACCAATACCCAGCTGCTGTGGTACCGGTCCGACCTGGTACCGAAGCCGCCGACCACGTGGTCCGAGATGATCGCGGATGCGGAGCAGCTGGCCAAGGAGGGCAAGCCGCACTACATCGAGATCCAGGGTGCGCAGTACGAGGGCGGAACCGTCTGGTTCAACACGATGGTGGCCAGTGCGGGCGGCACCGTGCTTAACCCGGACGCGACCAAGGTGACGCTGGGCGCGCCGGCCGTCAAGGCTCTGTCGATCATGAAGCAGCTCGCTACCTCCACCGCCGCGGACCCGAGCATGTCGGTGCAGATGGAGAACCAGAACCGGCTGCCGATGGAGGCGGGTAACGCCGCCTTCCAGCTGAACTACCCGTTCGTGTATCCCGGCATGAAGCTGGACAACCCGAAGCTGTTCAAGGTCGTTCAAGTGGGCGCTCTACCCGGAGGTCAACCCCGGCCAGCCGGCCAAGGTGACGATCGGCGGCATCGACCTCGCGGTCGGCGCGTACTCGCAGCACAAGGACCTCGCCTTCCAGGCCGCGCTGTGCCTGCGTGACCGGCAGAACCAGCTCATCGGCGCCAACGTGGGCGGCGTCCCGCCCACGATCGCCGACCTCTACAACGACCCGAAGCTGTTCGCCAACTACCCGTTCCACGCCGACATCCTGACGGCGCTCCAGAACGCGAGCGTGCGGCCGAAGTCGCCCGTTTACCAGGTCGTGTCCATCGACATCTCGCACCTGATCTCGCCGGCCTCCAGCATCAACCCGGCGAGCACGATGCAAGACGATGACCAGCCAGCTCAACGACGCCCTGCAATCGAAGGGCCTGGTCCCGTGAGCCGCCACCTAGCAGATAGCGGCCTGGCCGTGAGGAAAGGAGGGGGACGGTGAGCACCAATACGGAGACGGTCACCACCGGCGCCCCGGCGGAAGCGCCGCCCAAGGGCAAACCGCAGCTATCAGAGGGCGCGCGGGCCGAGCGCAGGCTGGGCTTCATGCTGATCGCGCCGGCGGTCATCGTGATGATCGCGGTCACCGCCTACCCCGTCGGATACGCGATCTACCTGTCGCTGGAGCGCTACAACCTGGCCCTCCCGCAGGCCACCAAGTTCATCGGGTTCGGCAACTACGGCGCGGTGCTCAGCTCCCCGTACTGGTGGCACGCCCTGATCGTCACGTTGATCATCACGGTCTTCTCGGTGGCCATCACGCTGGTGCTCGGCTTTCTGCTGGCCTTCGTCCTGCACCGGACGATATTCAGCCGGGGACTAGTCCGCACCACCTCGCTCATCCCCTACGGGATCGTGACGGTGGCGGCCGCCTACAGCTGGCAGTACGCGTGGACGCCTGGTCAGGGCTACCTGTCCTCGATATTCAACAACAGCGCGCCGCTGACCGATCAGGTGAAATCCATCATCGTCATCGTCATCGCCGAGATCTGGAAGACCACGCCGTTCATGGCGCTGCTGCTGCTGGCCGGGCTGTCACTGGTGCCCGAAGACCTGCAGAAAGCCGCGAAGGTGGACGGCGCCACGGGCTGGCAGCGCTTCACGAAGATCACGCTGCCGCTGATGAAGCCGGCCATCCTGGTCGCCCTGCTGTTCCGGACCCTGGACTCGTTCCGGATCTTCGACAACATCTACATCCTCACCCAGGGCAGCAACGGCACCGGGTCGGTCTCGATCCTCGGCTTCGACAACCTGTTCAACGCGCTGAACCTGGGCATCGGGTCGACGATCTCGATCCTGATCTTCATCTGCGTCGCGATCATCGCCTTCCTCTTCATCAAGGGCTTCGGTACCGCGGCCCCCGGCTCGGACATCGGAAAGAGGTGACCCGCTGATGGCTGTCACCACTCCCCGCCAGAGGACTGGCTGGGCGACGGCGAACTTCGTCGTCATCGCGCTGGCGCTGATCCCGGTGCTCTGGCTGCTCTCGCTGTCTTTCAAGACGCCCGCAGCCGTTCTCGACCCGTCCTTCATCCCGTCCCAGTGGACCTTCGGGAACTACAGCGGGATCCTGACCTCGTCCCAGTTCATCCGGCCGCTGGTCAACTCGATCGGCATCGGCATCATCTCCACGCTCATCGCCGTCGTCCTGGCCTCCATGGCGGCCTACGCCGTCGCGCGGCTGCGGTTCCCCGGCAAGAGCGTGCTCATCGGGATGGCGCTGCTGATCGCGATGTTCCCGCTGATCGCGCTGGTGACCCCGCTGTTCACCATCGAGCGGGCGCTGGGCCTGTTCAACACCTGGCCGGGCCTGATCATCCCCTACGTCGCGTTCGGGCTGCCGCTGGGCATCTACACCCTGTCGGCGTTCTTCCGTGAGATCCCCTGGGAGCTGGAGAAGGCGGCCAAGGTCGACGGGGCCACGCCCTTCCAGGCGTTCATCAGGGTCATCGCCCCGCTGGCCGCGCCGGGAATGGTCACCACCGCGATCCTGGTGTTCCTGGCCTGCTGGAACGACTTCCTGCTGGCGATCTCGTTCACCTCGACGATCAACTCGCGGACGGCTCCGGCCGCCATGCAGTACTTCAGCGGCGGATCGGTATTCACCGTCCCGACGGGTCCGATCGCGGCCGCCGCGGTGGTCATCACCATCCCCATCGTCATTTTCGTGCTGTTCTTCCAGCGCCGGATCGTGGCCGGGCTGACGTCCGGCGCGGTCAAGGGCTAGCGCCATGGGAATAGCAGAGTAAGGAGAGACAAGTGGCCGAAATCGTGCTTGACCACATCACCAAGCGTTTCCCGGACGGATCGCTCGCGGTCAACGACTTCAACCTGGATATCGCCGACGGGGAATTCGTCATCCTGGTCGGCCCGTCGGGCTGCGGGAAGTCGACGACGCTGAACATGATCGCCGGCCTGGAGGACATCAGCTCGGGCGAGCTGCGCATCGGCGGCCAGGTGGTGAACAACAAGTCGCCCAAGGACCGCGACATCGCGATGGTCTTCCAGAGCTACGCGCTGTACCCGCACATGACCGTGCGGGAGAACATGGGCTTCGCGCTGAAGCTGGCCAAGACCGCGCCGAACGTGATCACCGAGAAGGTCGAGGAGGCGGCCAGGATCCTGGACCTCACCCAGTACCTGGACCGCAAGCCGGCCAACCTGTCCGGCGGCCAGCGGCAGCGGGTCGCGATGGGCCGGGCGATCGTGCGCGACCCGGCGGTGTTCCTGATGGACGAGCCGCTGTCGAACCTGGACGCCAAGCTGCGGGTGCAGACGCGCACCGAGGTGTCGCGGCTCCAGCGGCGGCTGGGGACCACCATGGTCTACGTCACGCACGATCAGGTCGAGGCCCTGACGCTCGGCGACCGGGTCGCGGTCATGCGCACCGGCGTGCTGCAGCAGGTGGCCTCCCCGAAGGAACTCTACGAGCGGCCCGTCAACCTGTTCGTGGCCGGCTTCATCGGGTCGCCGGCGATGAACTTCATGTCCGGCACGCTCGAGGAGGGCATGCTGCGCACCAGCCTCGGGGACTTCCGGATCAGCGACCGGATGCGGCGCGAGGTGGAGCGCTCCGGGACCGGACGCGACGTCATCGTGGGCCTGCGGCCGGAGAACTTCGAGGACGCGACGCTGGTATCGCCCGACAACCGCCCGAGCGGGATCACGTTCCACGCCAGCATCGACGTCGCCGAGTCCCTGGGCTCCGACGTGTTCGTCTACTTCACGAAGGACGTCGGGCGCGGGGTGAGCAGCGCCGAACTCGAGGAACTGGCGCAGGATTCCGGGCGCGCGGGCGCCGGCGCCAGCGGCGAGACGATCGTCGCCCGGCTCGACGCCGCCACCCGCATCAGCGAGGGCCAGGATGCCGAGCTCTGGGTGGACGCCCGGGCCATCCACGTCTTCGACCCGGCCACCGGCCGCAACCTGTCGCTGGCTAGTGACGGCGACGACGGGCCGACCACCGTGCAGCCGGTCTCGGGCCAGGCGGACGCCGTCCAGCCGCCGGCGGCCGACCCGGATGCCACGGCTACCGACGTACGCGCGGTTCCCGGCCAGGCCGGCCCGGCGGGGGAGGCTACCTGACCTTCCGCCGCAGCCGCTCGATGATCTCGTCGTTCCATTCGTGTGTTCGGATCAGCCGGTACCGCTCGGCGGCGACCCGCATGTAGGCCTCCGCCTCGGTACCGGATCCGATCATGTCGGCGGCCCGGAGCATCCGCACGACGGGCCGGTACTCCTCGGCGAACCACCTCCGGGCGATCTCGTCGCGGTCCATGAACCGGTGCTCGTGCTGCATGCACCGGCAGCCCCAGGCCTCGACGGCCTCGCCGAGCTCGGCGTACGACCACGGGTCGGTAACGGTGATCTTGGCGTAGGCCTGCTCGGGCAGCGGGACCCGGGACCGGAACAGGCGCTGGTAGTCCTTGACGAGCAGGTCACCGCGACGGCGGATGCCGGCCGCGGGCACGACCGTGAGGATCTCGGTGACGTAGGCCTCGATCGTGGTGGCGCCGGTGGCTATCGCGATCGAGACCCGGTGATGGCCGTCCTGGACGAAGTGCAGGTCACCGACGCGATAGACGTCGATGGGCGGGATCGGCTCGCCGCGCCGCTGGGCCAGGGCGAGCCGCTCCCACCGCTCTCTGACGCGCGTGCTGGTGGGCCGGAACTTGCGGTCGAAATCCCGGGCCGAGTCGACGGTGCCGACGATGGTGTCCAGCCGGATGGTCTGCAGGCCCAGCCGGCGCTCGCCGCGCATCCCCAGGGCCTCGACCACCTCGTCCAGCGGCAGGATGAGGTTGACGTCGTCGGGTTCCCGGCGCAGCCAGTGGGCGAGCCGGGCCAGCGTCTGCCGGCGCCGGGCGCGCTCGAAGTCGTTCTCGACGTCGGAGCGCGGGAAGCCGGTATCAGCGGGCATCGCGACGCCCCGGTAGCAGTTCGGCGAGGCCGGTGCCCGGCTCGATCTCGAGCAGGTGCCAGCCGGTGACATTGCGCACCGCGGTCCGGCCCAGCCGGGCCGGCCGGACGGGTGCCCCGTAGGGATGTACGTGACCGTGCAGCAGCGCCGTCGGCCGGAGCGCGGCGACCAGGCCGGGCAGCGCCCGGAACCCGCGGTGCGGCGGGTCGTCACCGTCGCCGACGCCGCGCGGCGGCGCGTGGGTGAGCAGCACGTCGACCTCGCGGCCGTCCCCGCGCCGGCGCCACCACGCCCGGCTGCGCAGCGCCCAGGCGCGCCGGGCCTGCTGCTGGTCGGTGTACTGGTTCGGGCCGGCGCGGTAGCGCCGGCACCCGCCCAGCCCGGCCAGGCGCAGGCCGGCTACGTCGACGATCCGGCAGTCGGCGTTGACGGCACCGTCCGGCCAGGGCGGGCGGACCGGCAGGCCGGCCTTGAGCGTCAGGCCGGCCCGGGACGAGCGGTACCCGGAAACGTCAGGGTCATGATTGCCGGGCACGAATACCAGCGGGACGTCCAGTGCGTTCATCAGCGCGCGCAGGTAGTCGAACGGAAGGTCGCCGCAGGCCAGGATCAGCTGGGCCCCGTGCGCCGCGGCCGGGTCGGCCACCAGCGCGTCGTCGACCTCGTCGGACACCGCGAGCACCCGGACGATTTCCCGGTCACGAGGTGGTACGCGCACGGCACGGCCTTTCCTGGCGAACCCCCTCAGGATACGGCGCTTTCCCGCACATCCTGGCGTACCTCGAGCCCGCGCTGCCGCAGCGCCGCCTCCACCCGGTAGATCTCGGCCTGCGGAGCGCGATCGCCGCCCGCCGGCGGGCTGACTTCCAGCCGCTGGCAGGCCGACATCAGCGCGTCCGCGTAGGCGCCGCGCAGGGCCTGCACCCGGTGGTGCTTGGCGGTCAGGCCGGACTGATTCTCCGTGTCCTCGAGCTCAGCCCGCAGCCGGCGCAGGTCAGCCTGGAGACGCTCGATCGGCTCCGGGCTCAGAGCCCGGGAGCGGGACCGGCTGCGCGCCTCGCCGAGCCACCGGGAGGCACGCACCGCGCCAATGATCGCGAAGCCCACCGCCGTGGGCAGCGCGAAGACCAGCAGGTAAACGACGACCGAGCTCACCTGTCCAGTGTCGGCTCAGCACCAGGCGAAAGCAAGCGCATAGCCGACCTGCGGCCGCCAGGTTTCGTCTGCTCCGGGCGGGTAGGGGAAATGATGGCCTAGCAGCACGAATCGTGGTGATCGAAATGCCGTGGTGGGAGATCGTCTTGTTCTTCGCCGCAGTGATCCTGGCCATCTATGGCTTCGCCAGCATCGTCGGCTTCAGGACGCAATGGCTGTCGCGCAGGACCGACCGCACTGCCGAGAATATGTACGACAACTACGCCGAACTGTCGCCCAGGCAGCGCAGGCAGGCCAGGAGGCACGGCGGCGAGCGGACCGGCTAGCCGCATGCGGGCGGCCGGCCGCGGGCGGGCATTGCGGGCAACCGCTGCGGGCCTGGCCGCGGGGCTGATGTCCGTCACGCTGAGCGCGTGCGGCTCCGCACCGGGGAAGGCGCCGGGAACGGCCTCGGTGGTGTCGGCGCCAGTGCGGATCGCTCACACCCGGCTCGGCGCCATCGGGTACCGGGCCGTCGGGAGCGGTCCTCCGCTGGTCTTGATCATGGGCTACGGCTGGACCATGGAGGGCTGGGATCCGCGGCTGGTTCACTCCCTCGCCCGGCACAACCGGGTCGTGATGTTCGATAACTCCGGCGTCGGCCGTACCCAGGAACTGCCTCCGCCGGTGACGGTCGACGCCATGGCCGACCAGACGAGTGCGCTCATCGACACCCTCGGCCTCGGCCGGCCGGACGTACTGGGCTGGTCGATGGGCGGCATGATCGCCCAGGCGCTGGCGGTCCTGCACCCCGCCCAGGTCCGCCGCCTGGTGCTGTGCGCCACCTACCCCGGGACCGGCGCGGCCGTGCCGCCCTCGCAGGCGGCACTCCAGTCCGGCAGCGATTTTCCTGCCAACCAGGTCAAGGCCTACGCCGCATTCAAGGCAGCGATCTCGGAATACCCAGCCGCCCCGGCGGCGCCGGCCGGCGCGAAGGCGGCTCAGGGGATCGCCTCAGCCGACTGGCAGGACGGCACCGATGCAGCCGGGCACAAGACCTCCGCGCTGTCAGTGCCCACGCTCATCGCCGACGGTACCGAAGACCAGCTCGACCCGGTTGCCAACGACCACATCCTCGCCCGCCTCATCCCCCGGGCCAGGCTGGTGCTCTATCCCGATGCCGGGCATGGTTTCCTGTTCCAGGACGGAACGCCCTTCGCCTCCCTGGTCGAATCGTTCCTGACCGGGTAAGGAGGAACGTGAGCCAGGCACAGGTTTCCGGGTCCGGCCCGCCGTGGTGGCACGGCGCCGTCATCTACCAGCTGTACGTGCGGTCCTGGCGGGACAGCGACGCTGACGGCTACGGCGACCTGCGCGGCATCATCGAGCGGCTCGATCACCTGGCCTGGCTCGGGGTGGACGCCATCTGGCTGTCCCCCACCATGCCCTCGCCCGACGAGGACTGGGGCTACGACGTCAGCGACTACACCGGCGTCCACCCCGAGCTGGGCACGCTGGCTGACCTGGACGAGCTGATCGAAGCGGCCGGCCGGCGCGGCCTGCGGGTGCTGCTCGACCTGGTGCCGAACCACACCAGCTCCGCGCACCCCTGGTTCGCCGACGCCGCGTCCGGCCGGGAGGCGGCCCACCGGAGCTATTACGTGTGGGCCGACCCGAAACCGGACGGCGGGCCGCCGAACAACTGGCTCGACTTCACCGGGCGGCCCGCCTGGCAGTGGCACGAGAGCGGCCAGTACTACCTGCACAACTTCCTGCCCGGCCAGCCCGACCTGAACTGGTGGGAACCCGCGGTCCACGCGGAGTTCCGCCGCATCCTGAAGTTCTGGTTCGACCGCGGGATAGCCGGCTTCCGGATCGACGTGGCCAACGGCCTGTACAAGGACGCCGAACTGCGCGACAACCCGCCGCTGGGCGACGGCGACCCGATGGAAGGCAACTTCGGCCTGCGCTTCACCTACAGCACCAACCGCCCGGAGACGCACGCCGTCTACCACGACTGGCGCACGATCGCGGAGAGCTACTCCCCCGCCCGGCTGCTGCTCGGCGAGACCTGGGTGCCCGACGCCGAACGGCTGGCCGCCTACTACGGCAATCACGACGAGCTGCAGCTCGGCTTCAACTTCCCGTTCGCCTTCGCGTCCTTCGACCCGGACCAGCTGGCCCAGATCGTCGAGTGGACGCTGGCGGCGCTGCCGCCGGGCGCGTGCCCGGTGTGGATGGGCTCCAACCACGACCTGGGCCGGTTCCCCAGCCGCTGGGGCGGCGGCGACGAGCGCAAGACCAGGCTGGCGCTGCTGGTCCTGGCCACCTTGCCCGGGACCAGCGTGCTCTACTACGGCGACGAGATCGGCATGACCGACGTCGAGGTCCCGGTCGCGCTGCGCCGGGACAACGCGACGCTGGAGGTGGCCGCGGGCGCCGACCGGGACCGGGCCAGGACCCCGATGCCGTGGGACGGCTCCCCGGGCGGCGGCTTCACCGGGCCGGGGGTGACGCCGTGGCTCCCGATGGCGGACCCGCCCGCGGCGACGGTGGCCAGCCAGCGCGACGACGCCGGCTCGGTGCTCGCGCTGACCCGGGACCTGCTCGCGCTGCGCCGGGCCGAGCTCGGCGGCGGCCTCGCGGCGTTCGAGAACCTGCACGTGGACGACGGGCGGTGGTGGTACCGGACCGGTCCCCTGGTGGTGGCGGCGAACTTCACCGATCAGCCGGCCGAACTGCCCGCGGGCGAGATCGTGCTGCGATCAGGCCCGGCCGGGGATGCGCCGCCGGACGTGCTGCGGCCGTGGGAAGGGGTCATCACGCGCCCAGCGCGATAAAGGACCAGCCGGCCGCGGTGACCTCCGGGTCTTCTGTGCCGACCTCGGCCCGGGCGTCGCGCAGCGCGGCGGCGAGGGTCACCGGCGCGGTCCGCAGGCGCCGGTGCAGGGCCAGCATCAGGGGCGCGGCGGTGCGGTCGCCGACCTGGGCCACGCTGTCGGCCGTGCCGAGCGGTAGCAGGGCGCTGGCCAGGCCGAGCAGCTCGTCGGCGCCGGTGCGGATGGCCCGGACCGGGGAGAACGGCCGCCGCGCGGCCGACGCGGTGCTGGCCGCGGCGCGCGCCCGGGCGGTAGCGCAAGAATGTGGTCGGCCATGGTCGTGCTATGTAGACTACTTACGTGCGGACAGGCCAAGGCTTCCGGTTCCGTACCGGCCAGTAACGGGAAGGAACATAAGCGTGAATCATCACGACGCCGGGTCGGCCGAACTTGACCCCCAAGCCCTGTCGTCAGAGGTCCCGCCCGGCTCGGCGGTGCGGGGCGGCCCGGAGTGGCGGCAGCTGTCCTTCCGGGCCAGCGGCCTGACCATCGAGCTCGAGATCACCGGCAGCGGGGACTACCGCCGGCTGATCGGCCAGCTGATCCCCCGGCAATCGGCCGTGGTGGACGTCAGGCACGGCCGCGGCGTGATCACCGTCGAGGCTGATTCACTGGGCCGGTTCAGCGCCGAGGAAGTCCCGTTCGGCCAGGTCAGCTTGCGCTGCCGGCTTGGCTCGGACCAGGCTCCGGTCGTCACCGGCTGGATCAGCCTCTTAACACGCGCGGCTGCCCGGCCGGCTGCCTCTCCCCGCCTGGCCTCATGATGACGTGTAGTCGGGTGGTATAGGCAGCTTGGCGCCGAGCTGATGAAAGAGCGTCCGCGGCGCGGTGACCCCGAGGCGGCTGGCGATCGCTAGTCGTGGACTACGTGACTGGTGCGAGACGAGTGACGCGACGCGGGCGCGGGTGTGGCATCGACGCGGGCGCGGGTGTGGCATCGACGCGCGGTCGGTGTGCCCCTGGGTACGTAAGAAGGTACTCAGGGGCACACAGACTCCTTTTGGGGCGCCGGTGAGCGCCTCCCCTTCCCCATATAGCCCTCGAGCCTCAGCCACCTCGCGCTCGGGCGGCCAGTTCTGAAGTCGACGGCATATCGGGCGGTGGAACCGGCGAGGCTGGCTCGAGGTACTGGGCTCGAGGTACTGGGCTCGAGGTACTGGGCTCGAAGTACGGGGCCTCGCGGCTCGGGGTGGGGGCGCTGGCGGTCAGTCGTGGGCTAGGTCGGGGTTGGCGGCGTCGGGGCTGGCGAGGCGGCCGAACAGGCGGCCGGCCTGGTCGAGGCGGAGCCGGGCGAACCGGCCCTCGGCCTCGACCAGGGGGACGTCTGGTTCGGCGGCGGTGGTGATGCCGCCTACCGCTGAGATGCGCCGCCCTTCGACCTTGACCACGCGAGCCCAGACGCGCAGCGGGACATCCAGGGGCACCGGCCGCCGGTACCGGACGGACAGGTCGGTGGTCACGCCGGGGTGGCCGGACGCCGCGGCGGCGTGGCCGAGCAACTGGTCGATCAGCATCGCGCTCATGCCGCCGTGGCCGTACATGGGCGGACCCTCGTAGACCTGGCCGAGCGTGCACCACCCCTCGGCGCCGTCGGAGTCGCTCTCGGTCCGCAGCGGCGGTGCGATCGGGTTGCCTTCCCCGATCACCGGGTTGAACATCCGGACCCCGCCCGTGAGGTCGTCCACCGAGGCGGGCTCGGCGATATCCCGGATGCGCTCGCGCAGGGCCGGGGCCACTTCGCGCAGCCGCCGCGCGCTGTCGCGGAGCACGTCGGCGCCGACCTCGGTGCGGGTGACCAGATCGGCCAGCGCCCGCAGCTCGGCGCCTAGTTCCGCCACGGCCTCGCGGCGATCGAGCAGTTCGTCCGTCAGCTCGGCGGCCGGACGGCCGTCCACTTCGGCCCCTGGCATCCGGGACCTGACGTCCCGGCGCCCGGACAACGGCGGGTCATCCACCGGACCACCTCCCACGGCCCAGTATTCACGACCACTGGCGAGGTGACGGCAGCCAGGCCAGGGTCTCGGCCCGTGGTCTCACGGGGGCGACGTGCCGCCCGGGCGTGTGACTCTGATACCGGCCCTCATCGCACGTGTTGGGAGAAGAAAATGCCCGCCGCAGACAGCACCATCCACCCGTTCAAGATCAGTTTCCCGGAGGCGGAGCTCACCGAGCTGCGCAGGCGCGTCGAGGCGACCAGGTGGCCCGAGCGCGAGACGGTTACCGACGACTCGCAGGGCATGCCGCTGGCTATGGTGCAGGATCTCGCCCGCTACTGGGCGGCGGACTATGACTGGCGTCCGTGCGAGACGGCGCTCAACGCCCTGCCGAACTTCATCACCGAGATCGACGGGCTGGACATCCACTTCATCCACGTCCGCTCCCAGCACGAGGGCGCGCTGCCGCTGATCGTCACGCACGGGTGGCCCGGCTCGGTCATCGAGCAGCTAAAGATCATCGAGCCGCTGACCAATCCCATGGCGCACGGCGGCACCGCGGCGGACGCGTTCGACCTGGTGATTCCCTCGCTGCCGGGGCACGGGTTCTCGGCCAAGCCGACCGCGACCGGGTGGGATCCGGTCCGCATCGCGCGGGCCTGGGTCGTGCTGATGAAGCGCCTGGGATACACCCGGTTCGTGGCGCAGGGCGGTGACTGGGGCGCGGCCGTCACGCAGGCGATGGGGGCCCAGGCCGCACCGGAACTGCTCGGCATTCACTCGAACATGCCCGGTACCGCCCCGGCTGAGATCAACGCCGCGGTGCAGCGCGGCGACCCGCCGCCGCCGGATCTGTCCGGCGACGAGCTGCGCGCGTACGAGCAGCTCAGCGGCTTCTTCGCCAAGCACGTGGCCTACTCGCAGATCATGACGACGCGCCCGCAGACGCTGTACGGGCTGGCGGACTCCCCCGTCGACCTGGCCGCGTTCATGCTCGACCACGGCGACGGCAGCGGCCAGCCCGGGCTCCTCGGCCAGATCCTGCAGGGAGAGCTGCCCGGCGCCCTGACCCGGGACGACATCCTGGACAACATCACGCTCTACTGGCTGACGAACACCGGAATCTCGGCGGCCCGCCTGTACTGGGAGAACAAGGGGGCCTTCTTCGACGCCAAGCCGATCACCATCCCGTACGCCATCAGCGTCTTCCCCGACGAGCTCTACCAGGCCCCGCGCAGCTGGGCCGAGCGCGCCTACCCCGGCAACCTCCTCTACTTCAACCAGGTCGACCGGGGCGGCCACTTCGCGGCCTGGGAGCAGCCCGACCTGTTCAGCGCCGAGATGCGGGCCGCGTTCCGGACGCTGCGCTAACGGCGGCTTCCCGGCCGGCCCGGGCCCGGGGGCCCGTACTTATCGGCTCCCGGGCCGGTTTCAGCCGGTCGTCGTGGGCAGACGGACCAGATGGCAGAGTTCACTTTCGCCCCGCTGACGCCGTCCTCATTCCTTGACCGGGCGGCCGCGGTCTTCGGCGACCGGACCGCGATCGTGGACGGCGACCGCAGCTTCACCTACCGCGACATGTCCGGGCGGTGCCGCCGCCTGGCCGGCGCGCTCGTCGCGCAGGGCGCGAAACCCGGGGACCGGATCGCCGCGCTGTGCGCCAACAGCCACGTGATGCTGGAACTGCACCACGCGGTGCCGACGACGGGCGCCGCGCTGGTCACGCTGAACACCCGGCTGTCGGAAGGCGAGATGGCCGGCCTGCTGGATCACTCGGGCGCGTCGGTGCTGGTCGCGACCAGCGAGTTCGCTGACCGCGCCCGCCGCCTGGCCGATCAGGCCGGCCTGCCGTGCTTTGTCGCGGGCGGGTACGGCGACTCCTACGAGGAGTGGATCGCCGGCGCCGACGCGGCCGAGCCGGTGCCGGCCGACGAGCGCCAGCTCCTGGCCATCAACTACACCAGCGGCACGACGGGGCGCCCCAAGGGCGTGATGTACCACCACCGGGGCGCGTATCTGCAGGCCACCGCGATGGCCTATCACGCCCGGCTCGGCCCGGGCGCCAGGTACCTGTGGACGCTGCCGATGTTCCACTGCAACGGCTGGTGCTTCACCTGGGCCGTCACCGCGGCCGGCGGCACCCACGTCTGCCTGCGGACCGTGGACACCGCCGAGATCTGGCGCCTGCTCCGCGACGCCGGGATCACCCACTTCAGCGCGGCCCCGACCGTGCTGACCATGATCGCCGAAGATCCCGCGGCCGGGAAACTGGACCACCCGGTGCACGTGGACACCGGCGGCGCGCCGCCGTCGGCCACCCTGCTGGCCCGGATGGATGCGATGAACCTGGCCGTGACCCACCTGTACGGCCTGACCGAGACCTACGGCCCGCTCGCGATCAACGAATGGCAGCCGGAATGGGACAGCCTCGAGCCGGACCAGCGGGCCGCGCTGCGCGCCCGGCAGGGAGCGCCGAACATCATCGCCCGGCCGCTGCGCATCCTGGACTCCGGCGGCCGGGACGTCCCGGCCGACGGCGAGACGATCGGCGAGATCGCGGTCAGCGGCAACGACGTCATGCTCGGCTACTACCGTGACGACGAGGCCACCCGGGAGGTCACCCGCAGCGGCTGCTTCCTGACCGGCGACCTGGCGGTCATGCACCCCGACGGCTACGTCGAGATCCGCGACCGGAGCAAGGACGTCATCATCTCCGGCGGAGAGAACATCGCCTCGGTCGAGGTCGAGCAGGTCCTCGACAGCCACCCCTCGGTGGTGGAAAGCGCCGTGGTGGGGATGCCGCACGAGCGCTGGGGCGAGGTGCCCGTCGCCTTCGTGACGCTCAGGAAGGACGAAGTGGACGCCGAGGCGCTGACCGGGTACGCACGGGAGCGGCTGGCCCGGTTCAAGGTGCCGAAGCGCTTCGAGTTCGGTGAGCTGCCCAAGACCTCCACCGGGAAAATCCAGAAGAACGTGCTCCGCGACCGGGCCAGTGAGCTGGAGGAGAGCACCTGAGCGCCGGGAATCTGCCGCTGACCGGGAAAGGGGTATCCCTGGCGCCCGCGATCGGGTTCGCTGGAGTCATGGCCGACGACGAGAAGAGCACGCCCGGTTCCGTTCCCGGCATGATCGGGGAATTCCTCGCCCAGCTGCGCGCGGCCGCCGAGAAGGCGGGCGTCCCTCAGCCGGCCTGGCCGGGGTCCTCCGGCCTGCCCGCGCCGCCCGGCGCCCTGTCGGCGGCGCAGATGACGGCCATCACCGATAGCATCGCCAGCCAGCGCCGCAGCATCGCGGCCCTGCAGGCCCAGCTGTCCGCGTTCGACGAGCAGCTCGCGGTGCTGGAGAGCATGCTGGGCCCGCTCGCGCAGTGGAGCAAGTCCTGGGCCGATGTCGAGCAGCGGTTCCTGAACATGGGGCGCAGGCCGAAGGCCGGCGGTCAGGCCTGACCGGCCGCGCGGGTAGCGCGGCGGGTGCAACGCTCATCCGGGTCGGCGGGACCAATAGCCTGGTGCGCCTGACGACATGCCGCATGGACGGAACCCGAGGAGAGGCGAGTGAACGTGGACGGTGCCACCACCGCAGCCGGTCAGAGGGTGCGGCGGGCGGCCGTACTCGGGTCGCCGATCGAGCACTCGCTTTCCCCGGTGCTGCATGGTGCGGCTTACCAGGCGCTCGACCTGCTCAGCTGGCGCTACGGCAAGATCGAGTGCGACGAGACGGCCCTGCCGCGCATGGTGGACGGCATGGGACCCGAGTGGGCGGGCCTGTCGCTGACGATGCCGCTCAAGCGGGTGGCCCTGACCGTCGCCGACACGGTATCGCCGCTGGCCGAGGCGGTGGGGGCCGCGAACACGCTGGTATTTTCCCCGGGCGGGCCGGGCGCCGGCAGGCAGGCGCACAACACGGACGTGGCCGGCATCACGGGAGCGCTCAAGGAAGCCGGGCTGACCAGGGTCGAGCAGGCAGTCATTCTCGGGGCAGGCGGCACGGCGCAAAGCGCGCTCGCCGCGTTGCGCGAACTGGGCCACCAGACGCCGATCGTGCTGGTGCGCGACCTGGCCCGCACCGGCGACCTGCGCGAGACCGCCGAGCGGCTCGGGATCCGGCCGACGATCTCCGACGGCCTGTTCACCGGGCCGCTGCCCCCCGCCGACCTGGTCATCTCCACGCTGCCGGGCGGCGCGGCCGATCCGCTGAGCGCCACCCGCTGGAAACCGGACACCGCGGTGCTCGACGTGGTGTACGCGCCGTGGCCGACTTCCTTCGCCGGGTCGGCCCAGGCGGCCGGCTGCCCGGTAGTCAGCGGCCTGGCGCTCCTGCTGCACCAGGCGGTCGCGCAGGTCGAGCTGATGACGGGCCGGCCCGGACCGGTGGAGGACATGCGAACCGCCCTGGTCGCGGCGGTCGCGGCCCGGTACGGCTGATCCGGCCCGGCCGGCTGCGGCAGCGCCGGCGTCGCCGTGGCCGGAGCGCCTTCGGGTCAGCGGCCAGCCGAGGCGGGATGCTCGGCGAAGAAGCGGACGAGCTCGGCGCTCGCATCCGGGCCGCGGGGGTCGGTGTAGGACCCGTGCGGGGCGCCGCCGGACCAGTTGTGCCCGCTCCGGTGCACCGTCCAGCTTTCGGCCATGGTGGCCCCGTCCGGGTCCTGATGGCAGGCGCGGGTGTAGGCGTGGCCGCCGGGAACCTGCCCGCGGCTGGTCACGGTGGCGGCCGCGGTGCCCGGCCCGCGGCCCGTGCGGCCCGTGCGGCCCGCCGCCAGGACGTAGTTGATGAGGCCCGCGGCGTTGGCGGGAGCCACGGTCGCATCCTGGTCGCCGTGGAAGACGATCAGCGGCAGCGGTCGCTCCGCGGGCCGGGCCGGGCGCGCCGGGCCCTGCCGCATCGCCGTCAGCGCGGAGGGCAGGTCACGGGCGGCGGCGTAGGCCAGCCCGGAGTGGACGCCGACGGCGGCGTACAGGTCGGGGTAGACCGCGGCCATCACCGCGGCCATCGCGCCCCCGGCGGAAAAGCCGGCCACGTACACCCGGTCGGCGTCGACTCCGTAGCTGTCCATGACCTCGGTGGTGATCCCGGCGATCAGCGACGGCTCGCCGGCGTCGCGCCGCTGGTGGCCGGGGGCAAACCAGTTCCAGTACAGACCCGGGTTCGCCGAGCGGTCCTGCTCGGGGTAGGCGACCAGGAAGGTCTCCCGCTCGGCGAGGTCGTTCATGCCGGTAGCGGCGGCGAAGGCGGCGGCGTCCTGGGTGCCGCCGTGCAGCATCACGACCAGGGGCACGGGGGCGCCGGTGTAGCCAGTCGGGACATAGAGCCGGTAGGCGCGGGTCCCGGCCGCGCTGGTGTAGGACAGGGCACCGAACTCACCCGCTGACGGCGTGGCAGCCGGCGGGGCGGGCTGGTGCGCGAGGACGGGACCGGTCGCGTTCCGGCCGGGGAAGGAGCGCAGGCGGCGTATCGTCCCCGGGCTGGCCAGAGTCTGCTGAATCAGCGCGGTGGCCTCGACGAGGCGCCCCTGGCGGGTCAGGCGGGTGGCTTCGGCCATCGCCGCTGTCTGGCGTGCGTTCATGACGGTTCCCTTCTGGGGGTTGCCTTCGGCGGCTCAGACGGTGCGAGCCGTCAAGATGGCCTTCACCGCGGATGGAGCCCGGAAGGCGCCGAGCACCTCCACCGAGGCAATCGTGTCCAGGGCCAGTTGAGGGGAGACATCGGCGGCGATACTTGCCAGTCCCAGCACCCGGATATGGATCATCTGCCCGGTGTCGCGGATTTCCTCCAGGTCGCGACGGGTGTAGTGACAGCTGCCCAGCGTGAGAGTACGCCGGGCGGCGGTCTGGTCGAGCGCCTCGCCCCGGGCGGCGAGCTGGGTACGGATGGCGGTCCGGATGAAATCGGTGCGGTTGGTATAGAAGCCCTCCTGGACCAGGAGGTCGATCTGGCCGAGATCGACCAGGCCCAGGTTGATAGTGATCTTCTCGGTCTTCTCGGTCTCACCGCTCGCCATCCGCTATACCCTCTCCTTACCATCCATATGGATGGTAAGCGGATGGGTGCGGCGATGCAACCGCCCGGCGAGCGCGGGTACCGTCGGAGGGTGACAGAGAGCCCGACATCCGGCGATGCGGTGGTCGTGACCGAGTTCGGTGCGGGCCCGTACGGTCAGCTCATTACCGCGGGCGGCCATCAGCTGACCGCCGACGAGCCGGCCGACGCCGGCGGTGCCGACAGCGGCCCCAACCCTTATGACCTGCTCCTGGCGGCCCTCGGCGCCTGCACCGCCATCACGGTTCGCATGTACGCCGAGCGGAAGAGCTGGCCGCTGCGCCACGTCACGGTGCGGCTGCGCCATGGGCGTATCCACGCCGCCGACTGCGCGGACTGCGAGACCAGGATCGGACAGGTGGACCATATCCAGCGCGAGCTGGAGTTCGACGGCGAGCTCACCGAGGAGCAGCGCGTCAGGCTGCTGAAGATCGCCGAACACTGCCCGGTTCACCGGATGCTGAACTCCGACGTGCATATCACGACGACCGAGAATGCCCGGCTGTGAACCAGATGCCTGCCGCCGAGGTCGAGATATCGGCGGAGCTCGTGCGGCGGCTGCTCGCCGACCAGCATCCTGACCTCGCGCGGCTGCCGGTGGAGTTCCTCGCGAACGGCTGGGACAACGAGCTCTACCGGGTCGGCGACCGGCTCATCGCGCGGCTGCCGCGCCGCGCCCTGGGCGCCCAGATCATCAGGAACGAGCAGCGCTGGCTGCCCGGCCTGGCCGCGAGGCTGCCGCTGCCCATCCCGGCCCCGGAACGGACCGGGGTACCCGCCTGCGGGTACCCGTACTCGTGGAGCGTGGTGCCCTACCTGCCGGGCGTGCCCGCGGCGGAGGCCGGCCCCTTCGACCCGGCGGGCGCCGCGGCCGCCGTCGGCGGGTTCCTCGGCGCGCTGCACGTCCCGGCCCCGCCGGACGCGCCGGCCAACCCGTTCCGCGGCGTGCCGCTGGCCGAGCGCGCCGCCAGCGTCGCGGCCAACCTCGCGCTGATCCGCGGCCAGGTCGACGAGGACGCGGTGCTGCGCGGGTGGGACACGGCGCTCGCCGCCCCGGGCTACGACGGGCCGCCGGCGTGGCTGCACGGTGACCTGCACCCGTCGAACATCTTGGTGAATGACGGCCAGGTCAGCGGCGTGATCGACTTCGGCGACATCACCGCGGGCGACCCGGCCAGTGACCTGTCGGTGGCCTGGATGCTGCTTCCCGCGGACGCCCAGGGCAACTTCTGGAAGGCTTACCAGGAGGCCGGCGGCCGCGGTGACGACGCCCTGCGGGCGCGGGCCAGGGGGTGGGCGCTGAACCTCGCGATCGTGTTCCTGGCCCACTCGGAAGACAATCCGGTACTCCGGGACGTCGGCCGCCGTACCCTCGCGGTCTGCATTGTGAAAGAGTTGCTTCGAAAGTAGTCTTTCACGTATGGGTGACGAGGAGAAGACGGCCGAGCCGGGGACGCCGGGGAATCCGGTTCAGGTGACCGACCCGAAGATGATGCGGGCGCTGGCTCATCAGGGGCGGATCGCGATCTGGACGTACCTGGGGCTGCACGGGCCGGCCACGGCGACCGAGTGCGCGGAGATCGCCGGGCTGTCCCCGTCGGCATGCAGCTATCACCTGCGGACGCTGGCCCGGTACGGCTTTGTCGAGGAGGATCCGGCCAGTGCCGCCGACGGACGGGAGCGGCCGTGGCGGGCCCGGATGCTCGCGTTCCACATCGACCAGGGTCCGGAGGTGCCGGCCGCCACCCAGGTCGCCAGCCGGCTGCTGGTGGAGAACATGCGGGCGGCGGCGGAGGAAGTCCGCGTCCGGTACTTGGCGCGCCAGGCGGAGTACTCCGCCGCGTGGCAGGCCGCGGCGGGCGAGTTGTTCAGCGTGGCGCACGTGACGCCGGAGGAACTGGAGCGGATGCGTAAGCAGGTGATCGAGGTGATGGCTCCCTACGTGCGGATGGAGCCGGAGCAGCCGGCCGGGGCGCGACCGGTCCGGATCACACTCGACCTGTTCCCCTGGTTCGGGCCCGAAGAGGCGTCGTGAAAGTCCCCTGGCGCTCGGGACCGCTGAGCGTGCGGAGCTTCCGGTTGCTGTGCGGTGGCCAGTTCAGCTCGACCATCGGCGACTTCTGCTACGCGGTGGCGCTGCCGTGGCTGGTGCTCTCCGAGCACGGCGGGGCGATCCTGCTCGGCATCGTGCTGGCCTGCTACGGCGTGCCGCGCACGGTGCTGATCCCGGTCGGCGGGATGCTGGCGGACAAGGTGGGACCCCGCTCGCTGATGCTCGCGGCCGACGCCGCCCGCTGCGTGCTGGTGGCCGCCCTGGCCGTGCTGGCGGCCAGGCACATCGTCTCGCTGGCCGCGCTGGGCCCGATCGCCGCGTTCATCGGGGCCGGGGAGGGGCTGTTCATCCCGGCCTCGTACGCGATCATGCCGTCGCTGCTCAGCGGCGACCAGCTTGCCGCCGGGAACGCGCTGTCCACCGCGATGGTGCAGGCCGGCTCGCTACTCGGCCCGGCCCTCGGCGGTGCCCTGGTCGCCACTACCCACGCATCGACGGCAGCCTTCGCGGTGGACGCTGCCTCGTTCGGTATATCGACTTTGACTTTGCTCTTGATCCCGCGCGGGCCCGCGGCCGAGGCCGGGCGGGAGGCGCCGGCCGGCGGCGTGCTGGCGCTGCTGCGCCGGTCGCGGGTGCTCCAGGTCATCCTGGTGGTGGTGATCGCGGCCAACCTGGCCAACGGCGGGATGGGCGAGATCGCCATGCCCGCACTGGCGCACGCCAAGTACGGGGCGGCGGGCTACGGCGCGCTGCTGGCCTGCCTCGCCGTCGGCGGGATCGCCGGGACGCTCGCGGCGGCCCGCACCGGCGGCCTGCGCGCCCCGGCATTGTTCGCCTCGGCCATGTTCATGGCCGAGTCCGTGTGCATCGCCCTGGTGCCCTACCTGGGCGGCGAGGCGGGGGCGGCGGCCTTCCTGTGCCTGACCGGCGTGTGCAACGGGCTGGGCAATGTCATCTTCCTGACGGCGATGCAGAAATGGGTCTCCCCCGGCCTGCTGGGACGGGTGATGGGCACGCTGATGCTCTGCTCGTTCGGCAGCTTCCCGCTGTCGGTGGCGGTATCAGGCGTGCTGGTCCGCCACCTCGGGCCGGTGCCGTTCTTCCCGGTGGCCGGCGGGCTGGTCGCGGTGGCCATGCTGTTCGGGCTCACGCAGCGGGAGTTCCGCCGGTTCGGCGCCACTGAGGACAGCGTTGCTACGGGCGTCGCTCAGGCAGCAGAGGGCTCGCGCAAATAGGCGGCCCACTGGGGGTCGCCGTCGTGGTGCGCGCCCACCAGCCGCCAGTGAGCGCCGCGCGGTACCACCGGCGGCACCGCCAGGGACCAGCCGAGTTCCTCGAGCAGCCGGTCGGCCTTGCGGTGGTTGCAGATGGTGCACGACGCGACGCAGTTCTCCCAGGCGTGGGGGCCGCCGCGGCTGCGCGGGATCACGTGGTCGATGGTCTCGGCCTTGCGGCCGCAGTACGCGCACTTGTAGTTGTCCCGGCGCATCAGCGCGGCGCGGGTCAGCGGCACGCGGTTGCGGTACGGGACGCGCACGTAGCGGCTGAGCCGGATCACCGACGGCGTCGCCAGGGCTACCGTGGCCGCGTGCAGGACAGCACCGGCCGCGTCGTCGTGCACTACCTCGGCTTTACCGCCGAGCACGAGGCACACGGCTCTTCGCAGGCCCACGGTAGTCAGCGGTTCATACGTCACGTTGAGCAGCAGCACTCGTCGCACCGCACCTCCCGCTGAAGTGGGCCGCTATCTGAACCTCATGCTCCCAGTGTGTCGCCTGGTACGCGCATCCGCCACCACATAATCGTACAAGTTGCGGGAGACCGTAGAGTGCCAGCGTAGGCAGGGAGCATGGGCACGGGGAGGCAGGCATGACAGAGCTGCGGTATCCGGCGGCGGGCCGGCTCGATCTCACCGAAGACATCGGTCGGATTCCGGGTCAGTGACCCCTACCGGTGGCTGGAGGACGCCGCCAGCGACGAGCGCGCGGGCTGGCTGGCGGCGCAGGCGGACCTGTTCGGCGCGTACCGCGCGGAACTGCCCGGCCGGGACCGGCTGTCCGCCCAGGTACGCGAACTGCTGGGTACCGGGCACGTCGGAACGCCGGCCTGGCGGGGCGAGCAGTACTTCTTCACCCGGCGCGATCCCGGCGCCGAGCACGGCGCGCTGTACCTGCAGGCGGGTGACGGCCCGGCTGAGGTCCTCATCGACCCGATGGCCATCGACCCGTCCGGGCTGACCACGCTGGACGCCTGGCAGCCGGACAAGGAGGGGCGGCTGCTGGCCTACCAGCTCTCCGAGGGCGGCGACGAGGAGTCGCTGCTGCGTGTGATGGATGTCACCACCGGTTCGGTGGTGGACGGGCCGATCGACCGGTGCCGGTACTCCAGCGTGGCCTGGCTGCCCGGCGGCAAGGCGTTCTACTACACCCGGCGGCTGCCGCCGGACGCCGTGCCGGACGGCGAGAGCCAGTACCACCGGCGGGTGTACCTGCATCAGGTCGGCACCCCGGCGGACGAGGACGCGCTGATCTTCGGCGAGGGCCGGGAGAAGACGAACTACTACGGCGTCTCGGTCAGCCGGGACGGCCGGTGGCTGTTCATCAGCGCCTCGCGGGGCACCGCGCCGCGCAACGACCTGTGGATCGCCGACCTGTCCGAGTCCGATCCCGCCGCGCCCGACCTGCGGGTGATCCAGGAGGGCGTGGACGCGCAGACCGGCATCCGGGCGGGCCGGGACGGCCGGCTCTACGTGTTCACCGATCTCGGCGCGCCGCGGGGCCGGATCGCGGTGACCGATCCCGCTGATCCGGGTCCGGACGCCTGGCGCGACCTGATCGCGGAGGATCCCGAGGCGGTGCTGAGCGGGTACGCCATCCTGGACGGACCCGAGCTGGAACGCCCGGTGCTGCTGGCCGGGTGGACCCGGCACGCGCTCAGCGAGATCACCGTGCACGACCTGGCCACCGGCGCGCGGGTGGGCCAGGTGCCGCTGCCCGGGCTTGGCACCGCGGGCGGCCTGGGCGAGCGGCCCGAGGGCGGCCACGAGGCGTGGTTCGCCTACACCGACTACACGACGTCCTCGGTGGTGCTGCGGTTCGACGCGCGGGACTCGTCGGTGACGACCTGGGCCGCCGCGCCGGGCAGCGTGCAGGTCCCGGCGGTGACGGCCCGGCAGGTGGAGTACCCGTCCAAGGACGGGACCACGGTGCGGATGCTCGTCATCAGCTCCGGCGCTTCCCCGGACGGTCCGCGGCCGACGATCCTGTACGGGTACGGCGGGTTCGACATCTCCCTGACGCCGGCCTACTCGCCGAACATCCTGACCTGGGTGTCGGCGGGCGGCGTGTACGCGGTCGCCAACCTGCGCGGTGGCAACGAGGAAGGCGAGGAGTGGCACCGGGCCGGGATGCTGGACCGCAAGCAGAACGTCTTCGACGACTTCCACGCGGCGGCCGAGACGCTGATCAGGGAGGGCTGGACCACACCAGGACAGCTGGCCATCTCGGGCGGCTCGAACGGCGGGCTGCTAGTGGGCGCGGCGCTGACGCAGCGGCCCGACCTGTACGCCGCCGTCATCTGCTCCGCGCCGCTGCTGGACATGGTGCGGTACGAGAGGTTCGGCCTCGGGCAGACGTGGAACGTCGAGTACGGCTCGGCGGCGGATCCGGAGCAGTTGGGCTGGCTGCTGGGCTATTCGCCGTACCACCACGTGGTGCCGGGGACGGCGTACCCGGCCGTGCTGTTCACCGTGTTCACGAGCGACACCCGGGTCGACCCGGTGCACGCGTACAAGATGTGCGCGGCGCTGCAGTACGCGGTGGCTGGCTCGGGGGCTGACTCGGGCCGGCCGGTGCTGCTGCGGATGGAGGACCAGGTGGGCCACGGGGCGCGGGCGGTGAGCCGGATGGCCGGGCTGGCCGGGGACACGCTGGCGTTCGCCGCCCACCACACCGGCCTCAGGATCTGAAGTACGTCCCGGGGGTCTGGCCCGTCTCGCGACGGAAGGCGGCCGCGAACGCGCTCGGGGTGTCATAGCCGACGCGGCCTGCCACCCGGCTGACCGGGTCCCCGGCGGCGATCATGGACAGGGCCGCCTGCAGCCGCAGCCGGGTCCGCCAGCGGCCGAATGGCAGGCCGGCCTCGGCGGTGAATGCGCGGGCCAGTGTCCGCTCGCTCGCACCTACCTCGTGGCCCCAGTCTTTGAGCGTGCGCCGGTCGGCCGGGTCTTTTCGCAGCGCCTCGGCTACCCGCACGGCGGTCGCTGAGGTGGGCAGCGCGACGGTGATCGTGGTGACGGCCACTGGGGTCAGCAGGTCGGCGAGCAGGGCCTCGGCGTGCGCCCGGCGGGCGGGGTCCAGGTCCGGCTGGCGGAGGTACCCGATGAGCTCGGCGAGCAGCGGGCTGGTCCTGACTGGCGTGGGCGTCTCGCTCCAGCTGACTGGGAACAGGCCGGGCCTGATGTACAGCGAGCGCATGGTGGCGCGGCCGCCGTCGGAGGCGGTCTCGTGCCGCAGCCCGGCCGGGATCCACAGGGCCCTGGTGGTCGGCAGGATCCAGGTGGCGTCGGCGGTCAGCACCGTGAGCACGCCGCTGGGCGCCCAGGCCAGCTGATGGTCGTCGTGCGTGTGCCAGTCGAAGCGGGTGCCCGCGGGCATCGGGAAGTCCGCCACGAAGACGGCGGTCCCAGGGTCCCGGTCGTCCCCTTGGCAGCCAGGAGTTTGTCCGGCTCGCGACACAACATGGCAGCTTACGCGCTACCTGCGGGCGGCCCCGAAGCCTAGCGTCGGTGCCATGAACGAGAACCACGCCAAGCTGATGCCGAGCCCGGAGTGGGCCGCGCACATCCAGGACGAGGTACTGCCGCTGGCGACGGAGAGGGTCGAACTCGGCGCCGACCTGCTCGAACTGGGGGCGGGCCCGGGTGCGGCCACGGACTGGCTGCGGCACCGGGTCGGCCGCCTGGTCGCGGTCGAGCACGAGGAGGCGGCGGTTTCCAAGCTGACCGAACGGTTCGCGGGGACCAACGTCGAGGTGACGTCAGGCGACGCGGCCGCGCTCGGCTTCCCGGACGCGTCGTTCGACACCGTGGTCACCTGCACGATGCTGCATCACGTGCCCACGCGGGCGCTGCAGGACAAGGTGCTGGCCGAGGCGTTCCGGGTGCTGCGGCCGGGTGGCACGTTCCTCGGCTCGGACAGCCTGCCCAGCGACGGCCTGCACCAGTTCCACGAGGGCGACACGTACAACCCGGTGGAGCCGGCCGCGTTCCTGACCCGGCTGCAGGTCGCCGGCTTCGCCGAGATCACGCTGCGGGTCGGGTACAACCTCATCTTCACCGCCCGCAAGGAGACCGTTTCGTGACCTGACCGGGCGAACCCTCCCCCCGAGGGCAGGTTCCGCCGGTAGCCTCGCGGGTGGCAATCTTGGCAGTCGAGGGGAGTTCTGTGTTCGACGTCACCGGCCTGGTCATCGCCAACGTGCCGGACACCCTGACCGGTAACTGCGGCGGCGAACCCGGGATCGCCTGCCGGACCGCCTGGGACATCAGCCACAGCAGCACCGCCACCCAGGTGGTCAAGATCTACCTGGCCGGCCCGGTCAGCCAGGCCGGGCGGATCGCGTTCGTCCTGGTGCTGGCGCTGTTCGTGCGGGCCGTCATCAACCGGCTGATCAAGAAGGTCACCGAGCGGGCCGCGACGGCGACGCTGGCGGTGAACGGCCGGGCGCACAAGGAAGCCGCGGCCGTGCAACTGGCCGGCACGGAGCGCCGCGAGCAGCGCGCCCTCGCCCTCGGCTCGATCCTGCGCAGCGCGGTCTCGGTCATCGTGTTCGGTGTCGCCGCGCTCACCATCATGTCCATCCTCGGCTTCAACCTGGCTCCCGTGCTGGCCAGCACCGCGGTGCTCGGGGTGGCCCTCGGGTTCGGCGCGCAGAACCTGGTCCGCGACTACCTGGCGGGCCTGCTGATGCTGGTCGAGGACCATTACGGGGTCGGCGACACGATCAACGCCGGGGTCGCCACCGGCACGGTGGAGGCGATGACGCTGCTCACCACCCGGCTGCGGGACGTCAACGGGGTGGTCTGGCACATCAGGAACGGCACCATCGAAAGCGTGGGCAACGAGTCGCAGGGCTGGTCCCGGGCCGTCATCGACTACCCGGTCCCCTACGAGGAGGACCTGACCCGGATCCGGATGCTGATGGAGCAGGCCGCGAACGGGCTCTACCGCGAGGGCGGCTGGAAGGACCTGATGCTGGAGAAGCCCGAGGTGTGGGGCGCCCAGGGACTGTCCGGCAAGGAGGTGACCATGCGCCTGGTGGCCAAGACCGCCCCGATGCGGCAGCTGGAGGTGGGCCGCGAATTGCGGGCCCGGGTGAAGGCGGCGCTGGATGCGGCCGGGGTGCAGCCAGCCGGGCCGGACACCATCCTCATCTCGGCGCCGTCGGCGCCCGCGATCACGCCATCCGCTGCTCCCCCGGAATCCCCGGAGTCCCGGGCCGAGGTGGTAGTAGACGAGGACGAAACCGTGACGCCGGAGACCTCGTAAGCTTTCATCCATGAGCCAGCCGGTCAGCTTTTACGAAGCGGTGGGCGGGGAGGAGTTCTTCACCCGCCTGGTCCACCGGTTCTACCAGGGCGTCGCGAAGGATCCCGCCCTGCGGCCGGTCTACCCGGCCAAGGATCTCGGGCCCGCCGAGGAGCACCTGCGGCTGTTCCTCATGCAGTACTGGGGCGGGCCGCGCACCTACGACGAGCTGCGCGGGCATCCCCGGCTGCGGATGCGGCACGTCAAGTTCGCCATCGGCGAGGCCGAGCGGGACGCCTGGCTGCATCACATGCGGGTCGCCCTGGACGAGGCCGACCTGCCGGAGGCCCTCGACATCCAGCTGTGGGACTACCTGGTGATGGCGGCGCACAGCCTGGTCAACGTGGATCCGACTCACGGCCGGTCCGACCTCGGGCTGCGGCCCGCCTGAGGTGGATCCGCTGCTGCGCGGGATCGACTGCGTGCAGATCCCGGTGCCTGACCTCGACGCGGGGCTGCGCTTCTACCGCGACGGGCTCGGGCTCGAGCTGAAGTGGCGGCACGCGACTCAGGCCGGGCTGCGGCTCGGCGACAGCGAGCTCGTGCTGCAGACCGAACGACCAGGACCCGAGGTGGACTTCCTGGTCGACTCGGCCGAGGACGCGACGCGCCGGGTAGTGTCGCTCGGCGGGACGGTGCTTTCCGGGCCGGAGGACATTCCGGTTGGCAGGGTGGCGGTGGTGGCCGACCCGTTCGGTAATCCGCTTGTGCTCCTTGACCTGTCCAAGGGCACCTTCCAGACCGGCCCCGACGGCACCGTGACCGGGGTCAGGTCGTTACCGCGCGCTGGCCGGTGACGTCGTAGAGGTGATGGACCGGGTCGTGGATGAAGTAGCGGGCGAAGGTCTCCACGGTGAAGCGGGCGCCGTCGCTGCGGCGGCCGGGCCGCTCCCACTGGTCGCCGGTGACGCTCTCGAACCGCCCGGAGATGGCGAGGGCGGCCCGGCGCAGCGCCGCGGCGACCTCGGCCGGATCCTGCTCGCCGTAGCGGTCGGCGACGGCGGTCTCGTCCTGGTCCCAGTTCGGGTACAGCGGGTCGTCCTGGCTGAGCATCATCTCGAGCCGCTGGTCATAGAGCCGGAGCACGTCGCGGACGTGGCAGCCGTACTCCAGCGGCGACCACTTGCCCGGTTCCGGGCGGGTCCGCGCGTCGCCTTCCAGGGCGCGCTGCCAGGCGGCGGCGTTGGCCATGATCATGCCGGGGACGGCGGTGACGGCAAAGCCCCGGGTGTCGAAGCCGCACTCGGGGCAGGTGCGCTTCAGTACCCAGGTCCAGTCCTTGGTGTCCGGGGTGATCGTCATAGAGGCATGCTATCGGGGCATAGGGTCGATTCATGGGACAGGAGATTCTGCCGTTCCTTCTCGACGTGCCCGAGGCTGAGCTGACCGACATCCGGTACTGGGGCGAGCTCCGGCTGGTCCGGTTAGTCGCGGCCGAGCTTGCGGTAGGTGACGCGGTGCGGGCGGGCGGCCTCGGCGCCGAGGCGCTCGATCTTGTTCTTCTCGTAGGACTCGAAGTTGCCCTCGAACCAGAACCAGTTCGCGCCGCCCTCCCAGGCCAGGATGTGCGTTGCCACCCGGTCCAGGAACCACCGGTCGTGGCTGGTGATGACCGCGCAGCCGGGGAACTCGAGCAGCGCGTTCTCCAGGCTGCCGAGGGTCTCGACGTCCAGGTCGTTGGTCGGCTCGTCCAGGAGGAGCAGGTTGCCGCCCTGCTTGAGGGTCAGCGCCAGGTTCATCCGGTTCCGCTCGCCGCCGGACATGACCGCGGCCGGCTTCTGCTGGTCGGAGCCCTTGAACCCGAACGCGGCCACGTAGGCGCGGCTGGGGATCTCGACGTTGCCGACGCGGATGAACGTCTCGCCGTCGGAGATGGCCTCCCAGACGTTCTTCTTCGGGTCGATGCGGCCGCGGGACTGGTCGACGTAGGAGATCGTGACCGTCTCGCCGATCCTGATCGTGCCCTTGTCCGGCTTCTCCTCGCCGACGATCATCTTGAACAGGGTGGTCTTGCCCACGCCGTTCGGCCCGAGGACACCGACGATGCCGTTACGGGGCAGGGTGAAGGAGAGGTTCTCGAACAGGCACCGGTCGCCGAAGCCCTTGACCAGGTTCCCGACCTCGACGACGACGCTGCCCAGGCGGGGCCCCGGCGGGATCTGGATCTCCTCGAAGTCGAGCTTGCGGTTCTTGTCGGCCTCGGCGGCCATCTCCTCGTACCGGTCCAGCCGGGCGCGGCTCTTGGTCTGGCGGGCCCGCGGGCTGGACCGGACCCACTCGAGCTCGTCCTCCAGGCGCTTGCGCTTCTTCGCGTCCTTGGCGCCCTCGACCTTGAGCCGGGTCGCCTTGGTCTCCAGGTAGGTGGAGTAGTTGCCCTCGTAGGGGTAGGCGTGGCCGCGGTCGAGCTCGAGGATCCACTGGGCCACGTCGTCGAGGAAGTACCGGTCGTGGGTGACCGCGACGACGGTGCCGGGGTACTTCTCCAGGTGCTGCTCCAGCCACAGCACGCTCTCGGCGTCCAGGTGGTTGGTGGGCTCGTCGAGCAGCAGCAGGTCGGGCTGGGACAGCAGGAGGCGGCACAGGGCCACCCTTCGGCGCTCACCACCGGACAGGCTGGTCACATCGGAGTCCGGCGGCGGGCAGCGCAGCGCGTCCATCGCCTGCTCGAGCTGGCTGTCCAGGTCCCAGGCGTCCCGGTGGTCGAGCTGCTCCTGCAACTGGCCCATTTCCTCGAGCAGCTTGTCGGAGTAGTCGGTCGCCATCTTCTCCGCGACCTCGTTGTACGCGGCGAGGAGCTTCTTGGTCTCGGCCACGCCGTCCTCGACGTTACCCAGGACCGTCTTGGTCTCGTCGAGCTCGGGCTCCTGGGCGAGGATGCCCACGCTGAACCCCGGCATCAGCCGCGCGTCGCCGTTGGACGGCTGCTCCACGCCCGCCATCATCCTGAGCAAGGTCGACTTGCCCATACCGTTCGGGCCCACGACGCCGATCTTCGCGCCAGGCAGGAACGCCAGCGTGACGTTGTCGAGGATGACCTTGTCGCCGTGCGCCTTGCGCACAGCGCGCATCTGATAGATGTACTCGGGCATGTAGTCAAGCCTACGGGCACACGTCCGTTGCCTCGTCCTCCTTGGCGTCCGCTATCGCCGTCGGCGCGGCCTGGGCGTATACGTGCACCTGGTCGCGGCCGGCGTCCTTGGCCTTGTACAGCGCCACGTCGGCCGCGGCGAGCAACTCGAACAGGTCGCCGCCGTGCTGGCCGAGAAGCGCGACCCCGATGGAGACCGTGACCTTGATCCGCGCGTCGGCGGCGGCCACGCTCAGCCGGCTCGCGCTGGCCCGCAGCCGCTCCGCGATGCCGTGGGCGTCGGCGGCGTCGGTCCGCGGCAGCAGGACGGTGAACTCCTCGCCGCCGAACCGGCCCACCACGTCCGATTCGCGGACCTGCTGCCTGAGCTCAGTGGCCAGCGCGCGCAGCACCTCGTCGCCGATCAGGTGGCCGTGGCCGTCGTTGACCCGCTTGAAGTGATCGACGTCGATCAGCAGCAGGGCCAACGGCGAGTTCGCGCGCTGGGCTCGCGTGACCTCCGCGTCGGCCTCACGCTGCCAGGCGGTGGCGTTCAGCAGCCCGGTCTTCGGGTCGGTGCGGGCCGCGGCAGCCAGCTGCTGGTGCATCAGGCTCCGCTGCAGCAAGATGACCGGCGGCAACGCGACCAGCAGGAGCAGGTAGCTGAGGGCGCAGGTGACCGCGACCAGGATGCCGACGCAGGTCTCCGTCAGGTCGAGCAGCAGGGCTTCCCGGTCCCAGAGCAGCTTCCTGACGGCCGTGTCCGGTTCGGCCAGGTACGCGGCGACCGCGACCGTGAACGAGTTGACCACGGCGAAGACCACCGCGCAGGCGACGGCGGCCGCCATGACCGGCGGCCGGGTCAGCCAGGCCCGCGAGGCCGTCGCGGCGAGGAAGTCGGTCCTGGGGACGACCAGGTGGAACGTGGCCGACGTGGCCGCCCCGGCCAGGCCGAGCGCGGCCGCGCTGAACACCCGGCGGTAGAGCTGCATCCGCCGGGCGCGCAGGTACAGCACCGCCCCGATGACGATCGGGGCGAGCAGCGCGTACAGCGGCGGCAGCAGCAGGGCGATCGGCAGCCACCACGCGGAGAGCAGGTCCCGGGACACGCCGGTGGGCTGGCCGAGCCGCCGCAGTGCCTCGATGCAGGTCACCGCGGCCGCCAGCAGGGAGCCGAACAGCAGCAGGTCGCCCACGTGGATCATCGTGTCGGCCAGCTCCCAGCCGATCAGGGCCAGGTCGCTGGCGATGATCGTGAGCACGTACACAATGAGTGACGTCGGCATCTGGAGCAGCGGCCAGTGCCGCGGCCACCGGAACAGCCGCTGCAGGGCCCGTTCCCGGTACCCCATCGCCTCTTGTACTGCTGACATGCACCCTGCCCATCATGAGCCAGGATTCCGCGGCCAGGGGCCGCCCATCACGTTAGGTAACATAATAGATGCGAGGCGTGCCAGCGCGTCGCGAAACCGGTAGGTTGCCCAGCGTGGTTTCAAAGGCACGGCCTAGGACCTGGAAGTACGCGATTACTACGGACAGATATGTCAGTACTACGGACAGACATGTCAGCTGTCACGTAGCGTGTCCTGGCACCCCACGGAGCGGTTACGCTATGCTGTCGGCGTATCCCGCTCCGTGCGGCGTGTGACCGGCGTGACGACAAGGCCCAGCAGATCCGGAGGAGAGTGGATTCATGCGAGGCGTTATCTGGGGTTAGCCCTCAGCAGGGGAGCTGAGGTGCGTGAGGAGCGGGGCCGGGGGCCCCGTCCCGTATACGGGGGCTGACAGCCGCCAGGCGCAGGACGCCTGGCCGGGGCGCTGTTCAGAAGGGCGCCACGGGCACCGCGGCTGCGTCGGCCTCGTTCTCATCCTCGTTTTCCGCGGCGGCACGCGCCGCGATTTCGTCGTCTTCCAGGTCACGGCCGAACCGCTCGATCGCGTCTTCGTCGAGCAGCTCGTCCGGGTCCGCGAGCGTCCCGGAGTATTCCGGGTTCTCGCCGAACTCACCGTGGGCCTGGTCCTCTTCGGAACTCGGGCGCCGCGACTGCACGCGCATGTAGTTGGCCGGGCCCCGGCTCAGGTCGTGCCCCATGGTGTCCGCCGTGATCTCGACCGAGGTCTTCAGCTGGCCGGTCTTGTCCTCGAACGTGCTGGTCCTGAGCTTTCCCTTGACGATGACCGGGTCGCCCTTGTGCAGGCTGGCCCGGACGTGATCAGCCAGCTTGTTCCAGCAGGTGATGGTGAAGTAGGACGACTCGCCGTCCCTCCACTGGCCGGTCTCGTTGTCCCGATACCGGGGGGTGGTGCCCACCCGTACCTTGGTGAGCTGCTTGCCCGTCGCGGTGGTACGGATGTTCGGGTCCTGGGCCACATAGCCGACGAGGGTCACATATCCGCCCTGGCTCATTTTGGTTCCTCCTTGGAATCCCGGCGGCCCTACGCCACCGGGTCCCCTTCACCGTGCCGGACGGCGCTTCGCGGCGCCGGGAGGATTGCGAGCCTGTGGATAACTTTCACGGGACGGTTCGCCTGTGGACAACTATTTGCCAATCGCACCGGGATGGGGGACAATGCGCCGCCCAGCCGGAAGGCGGGCCCGCGCGGAACCTTCCTGAGGGCCTTGGAAATTCAGTGGTTGTGGCGTTCTACCCCCCTATTCGGTAGGGCGCCACAACCATTGAACCGAAATGGTGCGGACGGGGCATGGGAGACGGGTGTGGTTGGCCGAGGCAGGGGTGGGTCCACGCTGGTGCTGGCGGGGCCAGCGGTGGCCGCGAGCGGGGGGACGACGCGGCGGGGCAGGGGACGCGGGTCGGGGATGCAGGAGGCGGAGGCGGGCGCGGGGCGGGGGGTGGAGCGGGGCCGGGGGCGGGGCTAGGCGGGGGTGGGAACAGGGGACGGGGGGTGGGTGGGGCGGGGTCAGAGGTTGTTGAGGAGGGTTACTTCTTCGGGGGTTAGGGAGAAGGTGAAGAGGTCGATGTTCTGCTCGATGCGCTCGGGGCGGGCGGACTTGGGGATGACGATGACGCCGGTGTCGATGTGCCAGCGCAGGACGACCTGGGCCGGGCTGACGTGGTACTTGGCGGCGATTTCGCCGAGCGTGCGATCGCGCAGGCGGGTGCCCTTGAGCGGGCTGTAGCCCTCGAGCGCGACGTGGCGCTCGGCGTGCGCGGCGTGCAGGTCCGCGTCGGAGCGAGACGGGCTCCACGGGATCTGGTTCACGGCGGGCCGCTCCCCCGTCGCCGCGGTGAGCTCGTCGATCTGGGCGATGCTGTAGTTGCTGACGCCGATCGTGCGGGCCAGGCCTTCGTCCCTGACCGCGATGAAGTCCCGCCACAGCGGCACCAGGTGGCGGCCGCGGGGCGGCCAGTGCACCAGCCACAGGTCGACGTAGTCGGTGCCCAGCGCCTTGAGGCTCTCGGCGATGGTGACCCGGGCGCGGCCCGCGTTGCCGGGCGGCAGCTTGGTCGTGATGAACACGTCGGCCCGGTCCACGCGGCTGTCGGCGAGGGCGCGGCCGACCTGTTCCTCGTTGCGGTACATGGTCGCGGTGTCGATATGCCGGTAGCCGGCCTGCAGGGCGTGCCGGGTGGCCTCGTAGGCGAGCTCGCCGTGCAGCTGCCAGGTGCCGAACCCGACCATCGGCATCGCGACGCCGCGCCCCAGGTCCACTGCGGGGATATCGGTCATACGCCAATTGTCCCCAGGAGGGCCAGGAAAGATAGTGCCGAGCATGACGCGGGGGTCATGCCGCTAGCTGAGGACGGCGCGGATGGTGCGGGCCAGTTCGCCGGGCACGTCGGGGACGAGCTGGTGGATGCCGTCCCGGACCACGTCGCGGCCGCTGATCACCACGGTGCGGATGTCGGCGGCTGGCGGCGGCGAATACCGCCGCCTCCAGGGCCAGCTCGCTCGCTGGTGCCGGCGGTCCTGACCGAGTCCAGGGACACGGTGACCAGGTCGGCCCGGGCGCCGGGGGTGATCTCCCCGGCGTCCAGCCAGCCCAGGCTGGCGTGGCCGGCCGAGGTGGCCGCCTGGAGCAGGGCCTCGGCGGTGAAGTGGCCGCGCGAGCGGCGGGCCAGGCGTTCGGCGTACTCGACCCCGCGGGCCTCTTCCAGGATGTCGATGACCGCGTGGCTGTCGCTGCCGAGGGTGAGGCGTGCAGCCGACCGCGGCCAGCGGGCGGGCCGGGGCCAGGCCGTCGCCGAGGTCGCGCTCGGTGGTGGGGCACAGGCAGGCGTAGACCTGGCTGCCGCCGAGCAGCTGCAGGTCGGCGGAGCTCAGGTGGGTGGCGTGCACCACGCGTGGTGCGCGGCCCGAGCACGTCCTCGTCGTACAGCAGCCGGGTCGGCGAGACGCCGTAGACCGCGCGGCACGCGTCGTTCTCGGCCCGCTGCTCGGACAGGTGGATGTGCAGCGGCGCGTCGTGGCGGCTGGCCCAGGTCACGACCGGGTGCATGTGCTCGGGCGGCACCGCGCGGACCGAGTGGATGGCCGCGCCGGCCCGCGCGTGCGGGGCGATCAGCCCGTGCGCGTCCAGGCCGTGCGCGTCCGGGCCCCGTCCGTCCGAGCAGAGGGCTTCGGCCCGGGCCGCCCACCGCGCCCCGTCGCCGTCGCCAAACCTGATCTGCGGGCCGGCCAGCGGCAGCACGCCGGACTGGTCGAGGCCGCCGGCCAGGTAGCAGGTGTCGAGCAGGGTGATCCGCAGGCCCGCCTCGGCGGCCGCCTGGACCAGGGCCCGGCCCATCGCGTTCGGGTCGGCGTAGGGACGGCCGTCCGGCTGGTGGTGCAGGTAGTGGAACTCCCCCACGCAGCTGATCCCGGCCAGGGCCATCTCGGCGTAGACGGCGCGGGCCAGGGCGAGGTAGCTGTCCGGGTCCAGCCGGGCGGCGACCTCGTACATCCGCTCGCGCCAGGTCCAGAACGTGCCGCGATCGGCCTGGGTGACGCCGCGCAGGGCGCGGTGGAAGGCGTGCGAGTGCGCGTTGGCGAAGCCGGGGAGGGTGAGGCCCGTGAGTTGTTCGGCGCCGACAGCCGGGGAGTCAGCCGTGACCGACGTGAAGCGGTCGCCGTCGGCTTCGATCAGGACGTCGCGGCAGACGCCCTGGCCGGGGAGCCAGGCCAGCTCCGCGAGCCAGCGGCGGACGCTCACGCGGAGCCCGCCAGGTCCTCGAGGACGAGGGCGAGGGCGCGCACGCCGGCTTCGCAGTCGGCCAGGGTGGCCTGCTCGGCCGGGGAGTGCGAAACGCCGGTCGGGTTGCGGACGAACAGCATGGCGGCGGGGATCCGGGCCGCCAGGATCCCGGCGTCGTGGCCGGCGCCGGTGGGAAGCACCGGGGCGTCGGTCCCGGCCGCGGCGAGCACGCCGGTGATCCGGTCCCGCAGGGTCTCGTCGAAGCGCACGAGGGGAGTGTATGACTCCCTGCGCACATTTAGTGTGACTCCGTGCTATCGGCCGCGGCGTGACGCGGCGGCCGAATGGATGGCGGTGAAGCCGTGGCGTCGAGCGTGTCCTCGTCGGGGGCGCGGGAGTCCAGCCAGGCCCGGACCGACGAGCTGACCCCGTTGGCGCCGCCCGGCTCGGCGATGACCTTGCCGAACGTGGCCAGGGCGCCGTTCGCCGCCGCGACCTCGCGGGCGGCCAGCACGGTGCTCGCGTAGGGCAGCATCGGGTCGTTGCGGTCGGCGAAATTGGCCGTGCCGGCGTGGTCGGCGCGGCCGCCGAAGTCGAAGCGCCACCGCCCGTGCGGCCAGATCCCCTCGGCCACGCCGATCACGGCGTCCAGCGGGGCCAGGGCGCGGCCCTGCTCGACGTGCAATTCGACGAACGCGGCCAGCCGTCCGAGCAGGTCGTCGTCGGGACCGAGCCGGGCGGGGTCGGCGCCCGCGGCGGTCATCGCCTCGGCCAGCGTGACACCGTCATCGCCGGCGAGGGAGCGCGCCGCGTCCGGGTCGACCGCACCCGTCATGAGGCGGCTGCCTAGGCAGGGAACGCGGAACCTCGCGCCTTCTTCCTCGGTGAACAGGGCGAGAACGACCGCCCGTTCGGGATGAAAGCCCTTGTCTTTCAGCATTTTCACGGCGGCGAGGGCCGATGCGACGCCGAGGGCCCCGTCGTAGCCGCCGCCGTCGGGGACCGAATCCAGGTGGCTGCCGGTGGCGATGGCGCCGGTCCTGGCCTCGCCCCACCAGGCCCACAGGTTGCCGTTGCCGTCGGGCTCCACGGACAGGCCGAGCGCCTCGGCGTGCCGGGTGAACCAGGCGCGGCCCTGGGCGTCGGCCGGGGTCCACGAGTAGCGGCGGTAGCCGCCGGTGCCCGGGTCCCGGCCGATCGGCGCGAGTTCGGGCCAGAGCTCGGCAAACGTCACTGTTCGGCCATCGGGACCCGGACACCGCGCTCGGCGGCCACGGTCGAGGCCCGCTCGTAGCCGGCGTCGGTGTGCCTGATCACGCCCATGGCGGGGTCGTTGGTCAGGACGCGCTCCAGTTTCTGGCCGGCCAGCTCGCTGCCATCGGCCACGCAGACCTGCCCGGCGTGGATGGAACGGCCGATGCCCACGCCGCCGCCGTGGTGGATCGACACCCAGGAGGCGCCGGAGGCCGTGTTGACCAGGGCGTTCAGCAGCGGCCAGTCGGCGATGGCGTCGGAGCCGTCGGCCATTGCCTCGGTCTCCCGGTAGGGCGAGGCGACGGAGCCGCAGTCCAGGTGGTCACGGCCGAGCACGATCGGGGCACTGACCTCGCCCTTGGCGACCATGTCGTTGAAGCGCACCCCGGCCAGGTTGCGCTCGCCGTAGCCGAGCCAGCAGATCCGGGCCGGGAGGCCCTGGAAGTGGACCTTCTCCTGGGCCAGCCTGATCCACCGGGTCAGCGCCTCGTTCTGCGGGAACAGGTCGAGGATGGCCTGGTCGGTGGCGGCGATGTCCTTCGGGTCGCCGGACAGCGCGGCCCAGCGGAACGGGCCCTTGCCCTCGCAGAACAGCGGCCTGATGTAGGCCGGGACGAAGCCGGGGAAGTCGAACGCCCGGGTGTACCCGGCCAGCTCGGCCTCGCCGCGGATCGAGTTGCCGTAGTCGAAGACCTCGGCGCCCCGCGTCGATGAAGCCGACCATGGCGGCCACGTGCGCGGCCATCGACTCGCGGGCCCGGCGGGTAAATCCTTCCGGGTCCTCGGCCCGGAGCGCGGGCATGTCCTCGAAGGCGACGCCCTGCGGAAGGTAGCTGAGCGGGTCGTGGGCCGAGGTCTGGTCGGTCACGATGTCGATGGGGGCGCCGCCGGCGAGCAGCTCGGTGAAGATGTCGGCGGCGTTGCCGAGCAGGCCGATGGACAGCGGCAGGCCCTTGTCCCGGGCGGCGGACGCACGGCGGACGGCGTCGGCGGTGTCGTCGGCCTGCTCGTCGAGGTAGCCGTGCTCGATCCGGCGGGTGATCCGGGACTGGTCGCAGTCCACGCAGATGGCCACGCCGCCGTTCATGGTGACGGCCAGCGGCTGGGCGCCGCCCATGCCGCCGAGCCCCGCGGTCAGCGTGATCGTGCCCTGGAGGGTGCCGCCGAACCGTTTGGCGGCGACGGCGGCGAAGGTCTCGTAGGTGCCCTGCAGGATGCCCTGGGTGCCGATGTAGATCCAGGAGCCGGCGGTCATCTGGCCGTACATGGTCAGGCCGAGCGACTCCAGGCGGCGGAACTCCTCCCAGGTGGCCCACTGCGGGACCAGGTTGGAGTTGGCGATGAGCACCCGCGGGGCCCACTCGTGCGTGCGCATGACCCCGACGGGCTTACCGGACTGGACCAGCAGGGTCTCGTCGTCCTTGAGGCCCTGCAGGGTGGTGATGATCGCCGCGTAGGCCTCCCAGCTGCGCGCGGCGCGGCCGGAGCCGCCGTAGACGATGAGCTGGTCGGGATGTTCGGCCACCTCGGGGTCGAGGTTGTTCATCAGCATGCGCATGGCGCCCTCGGTGGCCCAGCTCTGGCAGGTTAGCTGGGTACCGCGGGGTGACCGTACCGGTTCGTGGATCATGAGCCCATCATGGCGGTGCGGAAATCCGGGTGACAAGGAGGCTCGTCCGTTGCTAACTTCGGCCCCCGTGTCTGTTCCCTTGCGACGGGTCTCGGTGGTGGGCACTTCCGGTGCGGGCAAATCCACTGTGGGGAAGGCGCTGGCCGCGCGTATCGGCGGCGATTTCCTCGAGCTGGACTCGGTGTATCACCAGCCCGGCTGGGTGCCGCTGCCCCGGGAAGAGTTCCGGCGGCGGGTCAGCGAGGCGGTGGCCGGCGAGCGCTGGGTCATCGACGGGAACTACACCAGCAACGTCAAGGACCTGGTCTGGGCGCGGGCGGACACCGTGGTCTGGCTGGACCTGCCGAAGCGCACGGTGATGCGGCGGATCATCTGGCGGTCGTTCCAGCGGGCGGCCCGCCGGGTCGAGCTGTGGAACGGCAACCGCGAGCGCTGGCGGAACCTGTTCTCGGTGGACAAGGAGGAGTCCGTCGTGGCCTGGGCCTGGCAGACGCACGCCGCGACCCGGGCCAAGCTGGCGGCGGCGATGGCCGATCCCGTCAATGCGAAGCTCCACTTTGTTCGGCTGCAAAACCCGGGCGAGGTACGGCGGTTCCTCGCTTCCGGCTCAGGCGGCGACTAGCTCCGAGGGCTCGGCGATGACGTCGACCAGGGCGCCGTTGCGCATCACGGTGATGGCGAGCGGGCGGCCGATGGCCTCGTCGAACATCAGCCGCTGCAGGTCCTGGGAGACCGCGACGGGCTTCCCGGCGACGGTCAGCAGCAGGTCACCCGGCCGCAGCCCGGCCCTGGCGGCGGGGCCGTTCGCGACCACCTGGGCCACCAGCAGTCCCTTCTGCCTCCCGATGCGCTCGCGCCACTGAGCCGGGACCGGGCCCGGGATCATGGCCAGGCCCAGGTAGGCGCGGCGGACCCGGCCGTCGCGCATCAGCGCCGAGATGATCCGCCGGGTGGTGTCGTTGACCGGGACCGCCATACCCAGGCCCACGCCGGCCACGGCCGTGTTGATGCCGACCACGCGCGCCTCGGCGTCGGCCAGCGCGCCGCCGGAGTTGCCCGGGTTGAGCGCGGCGTCGGTCTGGATGACGTCCTCGATCACGCGGCCGCGGGCCGGCAGGGACCGGCCGAGCGCGCTGACCACGCCGGCCGTGACCGAGCCGGCCAGCCCGAGCGGGTTGCCGACCGCGACCACCAGCTGGCCGACTTTCAGGGCGTCCGCCTCGCCGAGCTCGGCGGGTTCGGGGGTCGGGCCGTCGGCGCGCAGGACCGCGAGGTCGGACAGCGGGTCGGCGCCCACCACGCGGAACGGCGCGGACGTGCCGTCGGAGAACTCCGCGGTGCCGTTCGTCGACGCGCCCACGACGTGGGCGTTGGTGAGCAGGAACCCGTCGCCGGTGAAGACCACGCCGGAGCCGAGGCTCTCTGCTCGTGCCTCTCCTCGCGGTACACGAAGGCTGGCGACTTTAGGGGTGAGCCGTTCGGCCACGCCGGTGACGATTTGCGAATATGCGTCCAGAGGTCGACTGGACTCCATGGTATCTCCCAGCCCGTTGATGATTACAGGATTACACTGTAACAACGGGCGGGGAGATGACCTTT